>NZ_JBIOSX010000002.1:0-143988 GCF_051714965.1 Enterococcus sp. AZ077 | reverse complement strand
TTTGTATTGATCCAAATATCTGATAATTTGTTCGAGGGATTCCAAATACTTTGTCCTTCTGGTACTGGTATCTCAGTAAATACTCGATAAACCGTTACGAGTAAAAAGACATAGAATACTACAAGATACAAGCTACGATCAATTACAGTAAATTCCGTCCATTTTACAATCAAAATAATAGCAATAATTGTCGGAACGATCAGATCACCATAGAAAGTATCTCCTCGGTAGCTTCTAAAAAAAGAAAAGAAAAGGTAAAAAAGAATGCCTGCTGCAATGAAGAATAGATCGTTTCTCTTTACCTTGTACAGATTCAAAAGAAACAAACAGCCTACGAAAAACGTCACTAACTGTGCAGCATTATCATAAATAAATAATATCGTAGGAGGATTTAACCCCACCGTCCATATTAAATATAGAATGGATACCAACAGTAACAGAAAAATGGCACTCATTTTATTGATCAATTTTTCTACAAGTTCTTGAATGTGACTCACTTCCCTTATTTATTGATTTTTTCTACATTGACTAATTCACACTGGATCACATCGCACTTTTTCATATTATTTGCTTGAAAGGCTAACAGTGTGAGTAGTGGTTTTTTACCTGCTTTTGGCAAGGATAAAAAGGAATTGTTTTCCTTAGATTGAACTACCTGGCTGTAATCAGAAATTTTTCCTCTTTTGGAGACTTCATACTGATACTTGTAATGAGCATCGATTAGATCAATTTCTTCTCCTTCAGATAAATCAGTCATATCGGATAATAAAACACTTGGTGTATCTACGTTATAACCAGCAAGAATATAATTTCCATTTCCCATTTCAGTATCTGGATAATAAGTAGAAGCTACTCCTAAACTAAGCGTGTCGCTATTCGCTCCTTGAAAAACAGGGAGAATAAATCCTGTAGAAGAAAAAACAAATTTTCCAGCAATTTCACCTTTGAGATCCTTTTCTAATGCCTGTTTTTGATTAGTAATCAGTTGTCTCTTAGAAATATCCGTTAAACTGGTCAAATTATCTTGATAGGTTTTAGCCTGTTCCTGAATATGGATTGTTTTTGTTACACTATCTACTCTTTCAGCGATTTTATCCTTTTGATAACCTTGATAAACAAAATAACTAAAAAGTAGAAAAACAATGATTACGCCCACGTAAGGATTAAATAAAGTTTTATTGTTTTTATTCATCTATCTACCTTCTATATTTAAATTAATTTACCTACATCTAACCAAGATAAACCACGTTAAATTTTACTATTCTTTTTATTCAATAACAATGCCACATCATAATCGATCATTTTCATATCATAATCGTCAAGAAACTTCTAATAATAGTTGGCAATTGGAACTTGTTTTTACATAAGTTCGCCTCAACTGTTCAAAATTTTTCATTGACCCCAACAAGCAGGCTTTTTCCTTTCCTGTTATCTGCATGTCATTGATATATTGCATGACAGATAATCTTTTAAGATGTTTTTGTTTCATCGTTTTTAGCAACTTTTCTTCCATTTCTTTCGACACTTTTTTTCTGTTTTTGATTTCTTCATAATTCATGAGTTTTCCTATCTTCCTTGTTTTTTGCAAAAATAAAAAAGCCTATGATCACATACGCTCTACACTTCAGTCTTGGGTTATCTTTTTCTTTCGTTTAATTACTGGCCGTGCTGGTTTCAAATCCTTGATTCCATTATGGGTTCTCCAATAATCGAATTCTTTTCGTAATCTTTCTTTTTCCATATCTGTTCCTTTAGACAGGGATTTGAATACATCTTTAGGTGAATAACCACGAGCTAACAGCTGTACATACCTTCCTTTTGTCAAAGTATCCATATCCATCGCCTCTAAAACTGGTCGCGCCATCTAATTTTCCTCCTAAATAAATTCCTTACTCAATGCCTAAGGTAATATTACCTTTTTATTATTCGTCGTGACTCCTTCTAAGCCTTTATCTGTAAAATTTATTCCTCCAGTTTTTATTCTTCTTTATCCGCTACAAATTCAATGATTTCAACGCTGACAATATAATCACTCAAATATAACCAAGTATCTTCAACAGATAATTCGTCTCCATTATCATTCGTAAGCGTCATTTTAAACCATTCATTACCTTCATCATCTTCAGGTAGCAAGCCGAATCCAATTGGATTATCAGTCAATTTTTGATCGTATAAATCATCCTCGTCTAATGCTATAACATCTAATCCTTTACAATTTCCGCCTCTTCTAAACGTCACAAAACCTTTGTAATCCCAACGTTGGAAAGAAACCTTAATAGTATGTGTGCCCAATCGTATATTCGGATCATAATTTTCATTTGTCATTCCTCCATTACGTAAATTTCATTTTCTCTATGTTTTATATCAATTTTTTCACTTTATTCAGGACTCGTTCATATTTTATCGTTTTTCGTTTACTTAAAAATACATAAAAAATATCGACTCGTTTATGGCGTCCGAAACGAGAAACCCTAGTAGAAATCGGTAAATGCTCGATTGATCCAATGACCAACGTCCTCGCAAGTATCTACATGTACTGCAGCACACGACACAATTTCTTGTGCGTCCTCCCCATTACGAGAAGACCTACTCCTTATTCCATGAGTTTGCGTCAAAGCCTAGATCCCTTAGTAGCTGCTCATGATTAATCTAGGCGCTATTCTAACTTGTCTAACTTCTAAATTCCCTCTTGTTTACTCTGTGCATATTATTTACACAAATTCATTTCACCACTATCCAAACAAGGGCATTTACTCGATTGACCAATTTTTTACGTTACCAATCGTAAAAACCTACCCCGTCACTCCCCGAAAGGAATTGTTGATAGATCAAGTCTACTCCTTATTTTTCTAGTGATTCTAAGTTCCTCTAGAAGTCTCGACAATATTTTCAAGCAAGCGAAAAACGATAAAATACAAGTTATGAGAATGATCAATTCAGCTGATTAAACGCCCCATCCCTTTTGCGGTACAACGCAAGACTCCATTTTTTCTTCGACCAATCAGTACACCGTTTTGGTCATAAACATGTTTGATTTCTGGATATAGCTCTTTTAAAGGGATAGGATCTTTTAAAATTATTTGCTTTTGTTTACCAACGTAATAAATCATTTCCTCTGAGACTTTGTCTTTTTGGATTATATATTTCTTACACTGCACAACGGTTTTATTTTGGCCAGTTGATAGTTTCTTCGTGATTTTCTCTGTAGCAGTACACCGTTTACCGTAGTGACAAATATCTTCGAGACTCAAAATTCCTGTATATGACATAAAATAATCCACCCACTTACTTTAAATATTTTTAACAAGTTTTTCTTGTTATTTGTCAAAAATAGAGAATTGATTTTCGTTCATGACAAACAAAAAAGAAGGAACGCATCCAAACATGCGTTCCCTCTAATTTCAGCGTTCGTCATACGGCAAAGAACCACACAGACATTTTTATAACATTATACCTTGACATAATCCATCATAATATCACGTATTTTTAACCTTAATAAAGCCAAAAAAGTGGTATCACTTTTGAATATCTGTTATACTAAAGTCCGTTGCGGGTAGTACCGTAACACTGAAAGGTAAACGCATTAAGGGGCAAGTCTTAATGCCACCTGTGGACGTCGACGAAGGTTACCAGCCTTCCGAGTCTCACAGGTCCTTTCTTTTTTTTGTATTTTCAATTGTCCCAATTGATCGTCCAAAAGTGCAGAACGAAAATCAATTCATCACAAGCATAGCAGACAATTAAATTTAAAACAACTAAAATTATACAAAAAAATGTAAATGAATATTAGCAGCACTGCCTGAAAAGAAGTAATATCAGGCTTTTCAGCTTGCGTAAATAATTTAATTACCTCTCTTCATGAATTATTATAACTCAAAAAAACTCATATGCAAACACTAGTTCCCTATTTTTTTTTAAGCCAAAAACAATCAGTCAACCTTACGTTTATGACTTTAAAACCTACGTTTGTGATTTTTATCATAAACTTTTAATCTTAAAATTCCGAAACAACAACTATTACTTTGTAATATTTGTAATCAAATTAGAATTATAAAAAAATTCTAATTTGATATTGACCGTCTTTTTTAGGAACATGAGCATTTTATATAAACTACTCTAGCCATTTTTCCGTTCGAACTGTTAGTAAGTCTTCAAACGCTGCTTTTGATTTTTTCTTAAACTTAGCAGGAATACCTTCCTCAACATTAAGTAAATAAAAACTATTTCTGAATATACTTTTTCCTTTTCTTTGGTTTATTAGCCTTTTTAAACTCAACATATTCTTGCTCTAACACACACAAGCAATCATATACCTGATCCATAGTCTCCCCACAAGCTAATGACAACGCATGAAGAAACTCAATCGGCAAAGTAGCAACTGTTTTTTCCCTAGTAACCCAAGAAGACAACGTCCCCTGCTTAAAACCATAAAGTTCACAAAACAATTCTACAGATAATCCCAAACGACCAATGATAAACACATTAACTGGATGTGAATAGACATAATTTTTTATCAACATAGTAAGTCCTCCAAGCCACACAAAACTGCATACGCAGTGATAAGTATACCACCTACACGTAGCTAGGCAAAGGCAGCAACACCCACAAAAGTATCATAGATATATTGTATAAGGCAATTTGCACCTTTTATTTTTTAACCCGTATCTACTTCAAAAAGAGGCACTTCTTTAAGAGGAGTTAAGGGCTCTGATAATTGGCTAAATGTCTCTTCTACTAAGCTCCCATTTAGTCCGAACACCTCTGTGATCCTTGTCGAATAAGCTAATCTCATTTCTTTACTTAGTTGAATAACCCTCGTGAACAACGTTTTGACTGCAGCAATGATCATTCCGCCATTTCTTCCTCGCGTTACTTTGTAGAAGACTTTATTTTCCTCTCGTAACTCGTTTAAGATTTTATCAAGTGTTCGCTTAGGCATGTTTAGTTCTGAAGCCAACTCTTTTTTTGACAGACTCAAATAAGGCTCACTAGCAAGAATTTTTTCGCTTAGATAAGCCAATAAATCTTCTTTCCATTCATTTTTATGACTATATTTTCTTTGATCTCGTGGTTTTTTAAATTTCCACCAGCCACGCCGTTGAATGAACAGGTCATTATTTTTTAGGGTTGGTGAAACCCATTGCTGACACAATTCAATAATGAATTCTCTACTTGCTGCCTGATAGTTACCAGAATAAGCACTGCGTACAATTTTTACTAATTCTGCTTCAGGTAGCGGTTCTTGTAACCGTTCATTGAATGCGAACATATTGTATTCGCAGGTATCCAGTGCATAGCCTGAAGAGTAATAAGCTAAAGAGAGTGTGAAAATCACGTTATTTCGACCAAGACGTCCTTCTCCGCCGATAATGTTTGCTTTATGAAGTAACATATCGAACCACGGTTCATCTACTTGACGAATTTCTTTTTTCTCAGGAAAGACAATTAGTTTTCGTTCTCGATCTTCTTTTGTTTTTTGATCTGATTCAAGCTTCATCGACCATTGAATCCAATCAGCAAAAGAATACTGATAGTTCATTTCTTGAAAAACAACATTATTTTCTTGTGGGAATCGAGCAATTCCGAAATGGTTACATCCTAGATCCACTCCAGATAATTTTTCAGCCAACTGTAGACGAATCGTTTTGGAGATTTTTTTTGCTACATCAATTACCTTGAAATTGCTTTTCTTTGTAACATAACCTGGTGTCTTTAATACAAAATAGATTTGATAACCATGTTCAGATTCTAAAATTAGCGTTGGCATGTAACCCACTTGATCTAGGCAGGCTAAAATAATTTCGCCTTGATGATTCTCTTTTGAATCGATATCAACTAGAAATGTGTTGATTTGGCTTAAGTTTTTCTCAGAATGGCCTTTAACCACTGTTCGATACTCATCCGCATATGTCCCATAACGATACACATTAGGTGTCCAATGCGTTAGCTTTTGTTCGTTTTCAAAAATCGCTTCTTCAGACGTAATTACCATACCACGTCCACCATTCATTAATTGTTTACTACGGTACGCAAAGATAGCACCATTTCTGCTAGAATCAATATAATCTACAGGTTTCATGGTGCTGTTTCGATATTTGTATGTACGTAAGCCATTTTTAAGAATAGCTGAATAAATTTCGCTCAACATCGATTGTAACGTCCTTTCCCAAACAAAAAGAGAACACAATTTAGCTTTAATCTCAGCCATAATATGTGTTCTCTCCTCAGTGTTTAAGAATATTTAATTTAAATACACTAAATAAACGTTCTTCTGTTGAGTTGCTCGTCATTTTTTGATAGAATAAAGACAATCGGAAAAGGTATTCCGATCAACTTTTAATATAAGTAGTCGGTAGCTACTTACATATTCTTGAGACGAGCGTGAACACATGTCTTATCCATGTGATTCAGAAATAATTGATTCTGGTAAAATCAACTATTTCCGTCTCTTTTTTTGTTTTTTATAATTGTTCTTATCTATAACGATAGCACTTGTTATAATGCTTTGTAAATAGTTTTTTGAGTGCCTTTGTTTTTTTAAGTATCTAATAAATTCGTTTCATCTAAATAGCTCAAGATATTCTTTTATATTTTTTCAAAAAGCTTCTTCTTGACCTATAGCAAGTTATTCTTCTTAACCACATATCACTTTTCTTTTTATATTTATATTAAGAATAGAGGAAGATAACATTATGTACAAGTATTTTTCTTCTTAAAAAAAAATAGTTACTACCTTAATTAATTCTATTTATATATTAGTTACTACCTTAATATACATTAATGTACTACTCTTTCTAACATATTAAATTAATTATGTACTACCTTTGTATTGTAATATCTACTACCAAAATGTGTTCAAATAGCAATTACCTACTACTTTAAATATAGAATACCTACTACGTTAATTCTCCTATTAATTAACGTAGTAGGTATTTATTTTTTCACATATGTTTCACATATATTTTCTAAATAATACGGTTACATATATAATGTAGCTACTTGTTTTTTGTAGTTAATAAATAAAATACTATTTTTACAATTAAGTACTACCTTTAATAATAGTATAATATACTACCTTTATTACCTATTAAATACTACCTTTATTATAATTGCGTACTACTAATTTAATCTATTATATACTACTACAATTAAAATAATGTTTTATAATGTACTACCTTTAATAAACATTAATTACTACCTTTATTTAGTAAGGAACAAAATTAATTACTACCAAAAAATTTTTTGTAAATATTAGGTAGTATATAATAGATGTTTATGAAAAATTACACTAGTCGTTTATTACTTTGATACTATTATCACTTTAGAAGTAGAGTGTCAATTTTTATCTATTCATTCTTTGCAACGCGTGACCTCTGAAATATACTATTAATGTTTAAAAGGTCAGAAATATAAAATTAGGAGATTCATAAAACATACATCTAATTAAGATCTGTTTTTAATAGAATTTATGTTAGCTAATAAAATTAGCTAATTTTATTAGCATGTGGTATAATAAACGTACAAATGATATAAGCACAAGTTGCACGAAGACCCTAGAGAAGTGGGATTCTCTAGGGGCTTTTTTGTGAGCTGATGTCGCCTTTTGTGGTTTTACTTCTTGTTACGATTATTCAGCCAATAATCGTACGTTGCTACTAACAACCCTACAAGAAGGGGACAAATGATATTTTTAAGCGCAAGTTACACCTCCATTCAGTCGCAAAACTGTAGGATAGGCGACAAAATATTATGACATACTTGATATATATATATTTATCCTTTTAGGAAACATATGCTTTTTATTAATTCATTAAAGTATAACTGATCATTTGATTCCAAATACTAAAAAGGTAGTAGATAAACAAATTACTATTATTTATGACCTTTATTTATTAAATTATTACAGATTTATGTCTTGAAATAAGCTTTCTTTATATATTTTATAATTTAAAAATAATAAGGTAGTACGTATCATATTTTATAGATTTAATTAAAGTAGTATGTTATAATATTAAAAAAGGTAGTAGATAATAGATAAAGGAGTGATAGAGATTGTCCAAAAAATTTGTAATTGGTAACTTTAAAGGTGGCGTTGGAAAAAGCACTTGCGCCCAAATGTTAGGTTTTGAATCTGCCGTGGCAAAAAAACAAAAAACATTAATCATCGATTTGGATATGCAAGGGAATACATCAGATGTTATGAGTTTAACCCATATGAATTTTCCAGTTGAGGATGGTGGTGGAGATGGTGAACCGTTAGATTATCAATATACAATTACTGACGTTCTTGTTGGAACGCCTCCTCTAGAACTAGGATTGGAAGAAAATGGGAAAGTCAACTGGGATAAGGTAGTAGACAATGATACTCGCGTTGATCCAGAAAAAGCTGTATATAAAGTAGTAGATAATCTATATATATTACCAGCTGATATGAGTTTTGAACTTTACGATGATTGGATCAAAGACCAGTTTTCAGATTCTTCAGATAAACTTCTTTACATGGAAAAAAGATTGGCACCTTTATTAGAAAAATTTGACGTGATTTATCTGGACGTACCTCCTTCAATTTCTGTTTATAGTAAATCCGCAATGTATATAGCTGACTTCGCGATTGTTGTCTTGCAAACACAAGTAAAATCTATGCGAAATGCTATGCAATACTTAGAATACATGGACTTCTTTGTTGATGAATTTGACACAACTTTAAAGGTTGCTGGAGTCATTCCTTTTATGCTTGAGAGTGGAGATGCCGTAGATCAAGAAATGTATGCACAGGCTCAAAAAATTTACGGAGATCATCTATTAAAAAATGTAGTACTTAAAAATGCAAGATTAAAACGTTATGATGGATCAGGAATAACTATGGAGTTGACTAAAGCTGGTAAGCTAAAACAGTGGGATAGACGTTCTCATGAACTTTTTATCAATATATATGATGAACTTGTTGAACATGAAACTTGGTACGAGTAGGAGGGGGATCCAATGGCTGATATAAAAGATCTAGGTATCTTTAAGCCAAATAAAGGTTTAAATAAGATACGAGCTGGAAATGCTGCAAGAAAAGAATCAAAAAAAAATTCCGTTGATTCAACAACTGCTGGTGAAAGTGCCATTGTTGCTAGTAAAGAAACTATTGAAGCCCAAAAAGTCAACGTTACAGATTCTGTTCAATCACCAAAAAGATCAACCAAAAAAACAGTTTCTCCAAAAAAATCAAAAGGGGTAGGGGCCCCGATAAGAAAATTTGATCGTTCATTTTCTGCTCAAATGCCACTGAAACTATCACCACTACTGAATGCTACCTCTAGAGTAATGGTCGAAAAATATGAAACAAATCTTACTAGGGATGAGTTATTAAGAAAAGCACTTGATGAGTATATCAAGCAGCATTTGACACAAGAAGATAAACAAGATCTTTTTAATAATGTTATGCGTGATATTGAATTGTTTAGAGAAAAGAAACCTACAATTCCTGAAATAGACACAGATGGTACTATCATTCGCACAGTAGAAGAAATCGAACAAGAGACTGAAACATTCCTACATGATAGTTGGGGAATGAACTACAAACATTAATAATGTACTACCATGATCAATAATTGTGGTAGTATCTTATTTTTTTATATGCAAAAAGCTCTTTCCGCTGTATATCAAGGTTTTTAAACCTCTTTTAAAGTTCTATATAACGTACATAATGTACTACCTTAATTGTAGATTAGGGTAGTATATTATGTATGTTAACCTAATATTTAGAGCGTCCTATCGTTACATATGGTCTTTTATATGCCACATAATTTAATATTCTCTATCTCTTTAAATATTTAAAACTAACAACATTGCTATTAATATACATGGTAAAATTTATAGACATAGCTAAAATATCTATTTGATTTTCAATCAGAATAATTGAAATTATACCACGAACACTAATAAACTACTACTTTAATTCGTAATTATGGTAGTATCTTATTGATTAAAGTAGTACATTATCTCTTACCAATAATATTTAAAACATCGCCACCTTCCTGAGCTTTATGCTATTTGCCGTCCCAATCTTTTCACATACAGTATCTAGAATTGTATTCCAAACCAAAATAACATACTACCTTAATTGCGCATTAAGGTAGTATGTTATTTGTTTTTGTATTGGATCAATAAAAATATTTAAGTAACAGTAACATAATATATTACTATTAGAACGACCTAATAGATAATATAGAAACTGATTTATAAATAGGGAAGCATCACTATAAAACTTTTTTGCAATTACGACAAATCTACTTAAATGTTTACTCTATAATAAAAGTAGCAAATTTAACCATTAGAATGCTGACTAAAATCTCAATTTATCTACGTGCATTTTAAGGCCTTATTTGGGTAATTCCTCAAAAAAAATCTGAAACGCGCTCAGAATGCTCCTGAGAAAAAATACTTTTTTTGCTTATTATTTCCAGAATATTCTGAGTTACTGAAATGATATAAAATCATAAACTCATATCATTGATTTTATTGACTTTTAAATCTTAGTATCTATCAGTTTATGATTATGCTAATATATAACTAAAATAAAGAACTCAGAATATTTTTAAGAAGGTGAACAATTTGAACTATAATGTTCAACCGCTGCGAACGATGGAAGAGATTCAAGATTTTCAATTCTGGCTACGAAGAACAACTTACGCTGAACGTGATAGCTTTTTGTTTCTATTTGGGATAAATAATGGTTTGCGAATGTCTGATATTATAAAACTTAGGGTAGGGGACATTTGTGGAATAGATAAGCCTGTAATTGTCGAACAAAAAACAGGGAAGAGAAAGCCAATTTTTATAGATAATTTAAGAGAAGAAATTTCAATTTACACTGAAGGAAAAGAAAATCATGAATGGTTGTTTCCAAGCAGGCAGCAGGGAGGGCATATCACTAGAGATCGCGTGTATCAAATCTATGCTGATGTAGCCAAGAAGCTAGAAAGAACAGATATAGGGACACACACTTTACGAAAAACTTTCGGGTATCATTATTATAAGAGAACGAAAGACATTGCTACCTTAATGTTCATTTTCAATCACAGTTCTCAAGCAATTACAAAAAGATATATCGGAATTACCGAAGATGAGATAGGTGCTTCGTTGCGTGGATTTAAATTGGGAGGATAATTTAGATATTAGTTTTTTCGTGTATAATTAAATAACTATAATGAAAACTTAGAAGGTAAGATGAATGAAGATAACTGAATTTTTGGAAGTATTTAAAACTTTTAGTAACATTTATAATAGAATACCAGAGATAGAACAAAATATTGTAGTTGATAATGATTATTATGGAGGAATGGGCGGAGGTTCTATTATTCCAAAGACAAATTTAGTAGAGTTAGATGTAAATAATTACAGAGAATTATATGTTTTTAATACTTTGGATTTTGAAATACCTATGAAACAGATGAAAAACATTGACATACATATCCTACCAAATGAGTCGTGTCAAATAGATTATTCAATCGAATATTTTTACAAAGGTAAAAAAATAAAAAAGTGTGACAAATGTTTTGAATCAGCTGTGGTGAAAGTTCCTCAGTTTAAATTAAATCCTGCTAACTCGATACAATTTCAAAGATATGTATTTAATGTTTTAGCTAAAGACAATATAAGAAAATATAAAAAAGGTAATATAGTCCATATTGATAAACAAATATCTTCTAATTTAGAAGATATAAAAAAAGCCTTTGAAATTAAAACAATTGGCACTGTCCCTAACTTTAAATAACAAATAACTTACAGTCACAAGTTATAACGCTCATCTTATATTTAAAACATATACATTTTTTTCTATGGTTTCTGAATGCGAGTCTCATATCCAATAATCGAAAAATAAACTATTAACAATAAAAAAGTCTTCATTTATTGTTGAGGGAAATAAGAATACTTCTCCTTTTATTATGTTAGTATTGTGGACTGGTTTATTAATTGCATAGTATTTTAACAATCACAATTTTTTTCTTGATTTTTCAAGCTTTATTTAAGAGATTTTATATCAGTTATTCTGATTGGCAACTGGTAGTTTAGTAATATAAAAACGGTAGTAAAGCTTGTCTCTAAAGTTAGGTTTTTGTCTAATTTTAGAGGCAAGCTTCATTATTATACTTGTTTACTACATCTATAAAGCGTTCAAAGCATCAATCGTAGCTGCGTTGTCTATATGGGTATACAAAGTTGTTGTATTAGTACTAGAGTGTCCTAATTGTTGTGCCGTAAGTACTAAAGAATTGGTTTGTTGATAGAGTCTAGTGGCCAACGTATGACGTAGTTTGTGGGGACTGACTTGGACCCTGAAGCCTTTCGAATATTTTGCTACCATTCTTTCTATAGCAATCCCTGAGATTCGTTTTGCTTCTCCTTGATAGATTGTTAGGAAAAAGGCTTTTTCATCGTCTGAAGCTTTATACCGTTCTTTTCGAATGGCTAAATAATTTGCTATGTATTCCATAGCAAAAGCTGCTATATTCACAGCATCTCTTTTATTTCCTTTTCTAGTCACTACGACATTGTTCTTCTCTAAAGATAGATCTTCCAAATTAATATTTACAACTTCTGATAATCTCAATCCAGACCCTAAAATAAGAGCATTTATGGCAAGATCTCTTTCAATATCTCTTTGATAATAAACTAACGCTCTTTTACTCAAAGTGTTCTTATAATCCACTGCGATATAATCCAAATAGTTTTGCGTATCATCTTCTAAAAATAATTTTTTCTCTATAGCATTTGCACGTGCAGCTAAAGTTGTTTTATCTGCAATAGTAGATACTTGGTCCATAGGATTTTTTTCTAAATATGGCTTTCCTAAAGGATTATTCGAGCTCGTAGAAAGGTACTTAAACAAAACTTTTAGTGCCGTGATGTTTCGGTTAATAGTAGGGATCGATAAGCCCAAGTTATTATTGTCTTCAAGTTGAGATTTAGTGGATTCTTTTTTGACATTTTCTTTTGCGCGACGCTTCAAGTGGGACTTATATAGATTTAAATCATAGGCTGTTAATTGCTTTATTGATGCGATAGAAGTATCAGCAACAATAGCTTCGCCCAATAACCAATTATAAAAGAGTTTATAATTTTTCAAGTATTCTAGCGTTGTACGAGGAGATTGATCTTTATCCTCACGTTCCTGAACAAAATCTTTTATATAAGCTGGCATATGAAGCAATATTTCATCTATTTTTATATATATTTCCGTATTTTTCATTATATTCATCCTTTCAAAGAGTAGGGGAGAGAAGTAACTCTATAATCGGACTATACCAATTAGAAAGCTGCTTGTCAATTAATTTATACACAAAAATCGAAATAAATAAAATATATGATATAATAAGTGCATGGAGAAGATAGAATTCGAAACTTATAAACGACCAAATGGACATGATGAATTTTTAGAGTGGGTTACCGCTTTGCCTATTAAAGATCGTGCAAAATTATTAAGAACTATCAAAGAAACAGAAGTAAATGGCCTGTTAGTCGCACAACGTTTAAAATGGGTTAAAAAAATAGATACCAATTTATATGAATTGAGAAGTAAAGTTGGTTCAAATATTCAAAGAGGGTTATATTTTCATGTTGAAAATGGGCGATATGTAATCACACATGGTTTTACAAAAAAGTCAGAAAAAACGCCCAAAAAAGAAATAGATCATGCAAAGGAATTAAGAAAGGAATGGTTTGAAAATGAAGATAGATGATTTAATTAAAGATATGAAAAAAGATACCGCCTTTGCAGAAGCTTATCAGAGTGAAGGGGAGAAACTGCAAACTGCTATAGCACTATATAAAGCAAGAGAAGAGGCGGGACTAACACAAGTTGAACTAGCTGAACGTGCAGAGACCACTCAAGCAACTATCGCTCGAATTGAACGTGGGGATAACGTATCTTTTGAGAAGCTATCAGCAATTGCTCATGCTATGGGGAAAGAATTAAAAGTTGAATTTATCTAAATAAGATTGATCCTCCAAAAAAATCTTTTAGAGTTTTTTTATTTAATTATATAGAAAGATTGTTCTTTCTATATAATTAAATAATTGAAAATAAGTGAATGTAACTAGTTAAGTGTTTAAGAGAGTAAGAAGGGGAGAGCAATAACCAAAGAACACATAATTTAGCCTAAAAATCTAAGCAGATGTTGAGGGGTAATTTATTAACTTGTTTTGCTATAGCTATTTAAAAGAGTAGACTTGAAAATTGCACTTGTTTGTAAGTTTACAAATAAGTATTTGCCTGATTACAATTAACAGAATATATGCTATGATAAAATTATTAAAAACAGGTTCATATTACGACCGAAGGTCACTAGCGGTCGAGCCAGTGGCTTTCTTTTACGTTCTTTTCAGATCAACGGATAGGCTTACTGTCTTTTTTGACAATTCTGCAATCAAGCTATTTACAGATGTAGGGGCTGCTACTTCTGTCGCAATTGCAAAAAACAAACTTTATCTATTGTATTTAGTTGATTGTAATTATTAATAGATATGGTATAATTGTTTTAACGAAAAGATAATTCATTATACACCAAAAACCACTAGCTGGCAGGCTAGTGGTTTTCTTTTACGTTCTTTTCAGATTAACCGGTAGGCTTACTGTCTTTTTTGGCAATAATTTTGCAATCAAGCCATTTACAGATGTAATGCGCGATTACTTTTGCTACAATTGCAAAAAACATATCGAAAAGGTAATTCATTATACAACCTCCTCCCCTTGCCAGAATAGGCCGGGGTAGCAGACAGCATAAACATTATACCATAACTGAAAATTTCAATTTAGTATATTTCTCCACATATTGGTGGACCATTACAATTAAATACTCCATAGTTCTTATTGATCCAGATATAACTTATAAAAATCTAACTATATAGAAAACTATAATTTTCTATACACTTGCGTTTGAATAGTAAAATTATACTCTGCTAGCGCTTGAAATTTTCCTCATATAAAAAAACGCAGCTCCAAGTTTTAACCAATTTTATTTAAAAAACTCCTTTGAAGTGAAAAATTGATGTCACTTTTCTTTTTAAATGGCAAAAATTTCAATCTTTAAATGGCGAAAAACAAAGAGCGTGAGACCCTATCCTTATCTCACGCTCTTTGTCTATTTTTCTAACAAATCAAGTATTTCTTGAGGAGAATCAATAATTATATCTATACTTTGAAATTTTTCTATATTTTTGGCTCCCCATTTAGCTAAACCAAATGCTATCCCACAAGCTTTCGCACTTTGCATGTCATATAATGAATCACCAATATAAATCGTTTCTGCTTTTTTTATGCCCAATTCATCAATTGCCTTTTGTATGGGATCCGGAAAAGGTTTATGCAACTTAGTATCTGAAGCTGTAATTTGTATATCAAAATATAGATTTAAATTAAATCGATCAAACTCATTTTTCATTTCTTCTTTTGTTTTAGATGTGACAAGTCCTAATTGAATTCCTTTTACATGCAATGTCTGTAATGTTTCTTCTATATGCGGAAAAACTTGGGCATTGTCTGCTAATAAAAGTACGTTTTCACCCCATTTTGATAAGAGAGTTTCCTCTTCTTCTTCAGTATTTACAAACTTTTTAATAGCTTCTCTTCCAGGAATACCTAAAATATAATGTAATTCTTTAATCGGGATTTCCTTCTCTAATTCTTCACGCAATGTTTTTTGCAGAGAATATGTCATAACATATTCTGTATCAATAATCGTTCCATCAACATCAAATAATATCGTTTTAATCATAGCTATTCTCCTTTGTGTAGATGATTTTGCTCTTTCCTATTCTAACGACTAATTCTTCAGGAATTTTTTTATCAGTTATCAAATAATCAATTTCTTCAAACGAGTAGACAAGGTAATTGTGTGATAAATTAATTTTTGTATGATCACATAGTAATACGACTTTATTACTTTTCTCTCTAACTGCCTGTTTCATTGCGATATCTTCTTCATGGGCATAATAGATTCCCTGATTATTTATACCCGCACAACTTAAGAAAGAACTATCAAACCGATACTTAGTTAATTCCCAGATTGGGTATCCACCAGTAACTGAACGGCTTTCTCTATTTAAAGTTCCTCCAAGAATCGTAGTAGGTATTGAAGTGGTCTTTAAGAATTGATCGGCAATGTCAATCGAGTTTGTCACAGCTAAGTTTATATATTTATTGTTATTAGAAATTCCCAAAACTCGAAAAGTCCACTCTGATGGAATTCATTTCCAAGGATTACGATATACTAATCCTAATTTATCTGCGTTTGTTGGAGAACCTGTTTTAATCCGTTATACGCCAAATGATTTGGCAGAAATTAGAGTATTTTATAAGAATCGGTTTCTTTGTAATGCCATTTCTCCAGATATTTCAAATTATGAAATCAATATGGATGATTTAATTTTTGCTAGAAATAAACGAAAAAAATTATTAAAACAAAAGATACAAGTACCAAGTTCTGTAGAATTATTAATTGAAGAGAAAAAGTATGAAGAAATAACTAACCCACCTAAGAAATCAGCTTTAAAGAGGTACTATAATGAATAAAACCTTTATTGAAACAAAAGAATATAAACGATTTGCTGAATTTTGTGACGCATGTATTAAATATAAGTATATTGGAATTTGCTATGGTGCTCCTGGCGTAGGTAAAACATTATCTTCAAGGTATTACTGTAACTGGGATAATATAGAAAAGCAAATTGCCTATCATCGTGCTGATGATATTGGAAAAAATGCAACAGATGAAATATTAAGTGTAAATAAAGTTTTTTATACTGCACCAGCTGAAAAGATGTCTCGTGTCAGTTCTGATATTAACACAATAACTAGTAGAATAGGTCTGACTAAAGCAATGCATATGGTATTAAAATACAATCAAGAATATCCTTCTGTGCCTAAAACCTATGAAGCAATTGATTTAATTATTGTCGATGAAATTGATCGTTTAAAGCTTCAGCATTTAGAACAGCTAAGAGATATTTATGATAGAAATGATCTGGCAATGGTTCTTATCGGTATGCCTGGTATTGAAAAAAGGTTGTCTCGTTATCCGCAACTTTACTCTCGCATAGGATTTGCGCATGAATTTGATAACCTTAGTAAGGATGAAACACATCATATTTTGGAATACAAATGGTCAGACTTAGGAATTGATATTAAGTTAGAAGATTTTTCTGATTATGAGGCTATCACAACTATCATTAAAATTACAAAATGAAATTTTAGGCTTATTCATCGTTTATTTGCACAGATTGATCGTATTTTAAGAATCAATCAAATGGATAAGATTACTGTAGAAGTTGTCGAAGCAGCAAGAGATAGTTTAGTGGTAGGTATATAAAAAGCTACCAAAAAATTGGTAGCTTTTGTCATTTATTACTAAAAATTTTTGCCATTTAAATAGAAAAGTGACAGCTTGGTAAAAAATGAAACGTTATTGGAAACTCCTACAAAAAGAAGAAGCAAAGTTGAACGATGAAAAACGGGTTTGGCGTGCCAGTTTCAGAGATTACTTAACTGAAAGTGAGATTCTCGACCGATTGTTAGCTACTTGTCCCAATCTACGACAAGGCTATCAGTTATACCAAGATGTTCTTTATGCAGTAAAGAAAAGAGATCATTCTCTATTTGAGGACTGTTTATCCAGAGAAGTCAGCCAGTTACCTGAAACTTATGCAACAACTTTGCGAACATTTAAAAAGTTTCTGCCACAGATCCCAAATGCCCTCCGCTACAGTTATTCAAACGGACCACTAGAATGTTTAAACAACCATATTAAAATATTAAAACGCAATGCTTATGGGTTTCGAAATTTTTATCATTTCAAACGACGGATCATGATTCGACACGGTAAAACTATTTTAACCAAATAAAAAGAACAGAAAGAAGTTTTTCTTATTTCTGCCCCAAACTATTCTAAGATTTCTCTTTACCAACATCATTTGACAAAGAGCCTATTTTTTAACTAACTTTTGGTGAAAGAAGGAAAGAATATGGATCACAAATTAAGTGAAACAGAACAGTACCTCTGGAACTTTATCGAACACCACATCCTAGAGATCCCTAACTACTCCATCGTGAAACTAAGTGAACAAGCAAATGTCTCAACAGCCACCATTGTGCGGACAATGAAAAAGAAAGGCTATGAAGGGTTTACTTCGTTTAAGCATCATCTAAAAGAAGGAGAAAACAAGAACATCAATTTTTCTTTCTTAGATAAAGTAGACAAAGGTATCCGCCGAGCCATTCTAAAAAATGAACAAGAAGTGGTACGTACGATCAATATGTTGGAAATCGGAAATATTGAGGATGCGATACAAAGAATCAAATTTGCTGACCGGGTTTTTGTCTTTACCCGAGGATTTTCAGAAATGATTGACCAAGAAATGCTGGTAAAACTTCAATTAACAGGAAAAAATTGTCAAATGCATACTGATCCAGAAATTATCAAAAGCATCAGTCAGAAACTGACTAAGAAAGACAGCGTTATTTTTGTTTCTTTGAACGGCGAGACAAAAGAACTCGTCACCGCCGCAAAGAATTGCTATGATGCAGGGATTGGTTCGATTCTAGTTACAGCCAATTATTCCTCTACACTGAAAGACTATTGCGAGATCAATCTCGTAGGTTTCAAATCAGAAGGTTCTTATTTCCCTGATTATGAAGTACGGTCGCGTTTGCCTCTCCAGATCATCGCGAGAATCTTGCTTGACGCCTATGTATTGGGTATGGGGGAGAATTGAGGGTATTTGATTTACAATTGATAACAATTGCTAGAAAAACTGTTAAAAAATGCTTTACGTATCTCGCTGCTATAATTTATTAGTCTCATTTTCCATTTTAGATAAAATCTATCGTGTACTTTAGTATGGCTAAAAATACTACAAAATAAATAAACAAATGGGATAATAAAAAATGGTTATATGATATTTGGTATTGCTACTCAAAACAAATCCAAACAATGAACCGGTTAAAGAAAAACGATTCTAAAGCAATGAAAGATTATCATGAATTAAAAAAATACTGGCGTATTATTTTGAAGAAAGAAACAAAAAGCAACTATACTTCTCTTAGACAATTTTCGCTCTTCCAATGGAAATATGTGACCGAATCAGACGTCTAGACTATCTGCTCTCAATTGATAAACACTTGCGTGAAAGTTATGAAGTCTATCAATCAGGAATTGTTGGCTGCCTTTGAAACAAAAGATTTTACTGCCTTTTTCGAGTTAATTGACACATTACTAGCATCATTGGATAAACTCTTTAAAAAAGTGATTCTTTCATTAAACAAATATAAAAAAGGCATTACTAATGCGATGATCTACCCTTACTCCAATGAGAAAATAGAAGCGAAGAATACCCATATAAAGACAAAAAATGCGTATCCTACGGATTTAGATCATTTGAGAACATGAGAATTAGAATCTTTTTATTCAAACAATTAATTCAAGTAAAATAACAAAAAATCTGAGACAGAATGAGATTCATTCTGATCCAGATTGATTTTGCACAACTCATCAGTCCTTATTGACAAAAAGCCTAATTTTCTCACAGTTTTATGATTAACTGTATATCATTTCATTTTTAGCATTACAGGACTCTATGTTAACCGTAATAGCCTCTGGACTCTTTTACCATCGCTGTAATTTCTTGCTTAATTTTGCTATATTTATCTGTTTTCTTTATTTTTTTACCCATTAATAATAAGTTGACTTTGCTAATTGTAAAATTGACAGTAATAAATTCAATTTGAATTCTTTTTTTGAACTGAATGATTGCTTTGATCTTGATTTCTTCTTGCTCAAATATGGTACTCGAATCAAGTTTGATAACTTTTTTAAATATGTGTTCTCTGACCTTAAACAAATAACTTCTTCTTCAAAAGTCTCATTCTTAAGTCTTTTAGGCGTGTTTGGTTTAGAATTTATACTAGTTTTTTGCCTCTTTTTTGACTCTCAAGTGAAGAAAAACGCCTTCTTCATATTTCTCTATCCATTTATTACAGTTCCATTCGAACCGATATTAAATTTTTTGGCAGTTTCTTGGATAGAAAAACCATTTGTTTCCATATACTCTATAACATCGAGTTTAAATTTTGTAGTATAACTATCGCCATCTTTAACCATGATAATTATAAATACTTGCCCAATGTCTAACTAGTGTACGATTTATTTGACATTTACGTGCAATATATTTGTAGCCGCATTCGTTATTTAAATAATCTGAAACTACTTTTTTCTTAAAATAAATGTATTTTCCCTTAAAAAAGTATTCCTTTTAATTAGATTTCTAATATAACTTTTGGAATCACATCAGAAGATTAGCAACATCTGCCTAAATTACGTCAAAACTTTAAACATAGTTTTTACCAAATTAGTGAAAAACTAAAACAAGACTGCTACGTCGTCCCTGTAAAATTGTGGGTGTTTCACATAAAAAATTAACTAGCAATTCGGGTTTACTCTATATATTGACTAGACACCACTTTTCTTTTTCGCTCTTTTATGCTGAAACCTAAAATTACAAAAAAGAAAGCAGAGATAACAAAGATACTCGTAATAGTTTGAATTATCCTTAAATTACTTAAATGAAAATTTAATAAAATATAACAATAAACCATTACCGAATGTGCGTTAAAGCCACATTTTTTCATATAGAGATAAGCGACTTTGTATATTGCTCCTAGAAGAAACATTCCTATTATTACACCTGGAATCCAAAAGTTCATGTACATAGTACCAATTGTTTCTGGAGGCCACGATGATGGGAACAATTCTTTAAATGGCATTGATGGTTTGATATTACTAGATCCTTCTGCAATTGTCCTTATATAGACCCCTTCATCAATAGGCGGCTTATTAGGCATAATAGAACTAGGTATTGGAGCAGATAGTAAATCTTTAAAACTGCTTCCTAGCCATATGTTATTAACGTCAAAATGATTAGTTATAAATAAGTAGGTATCAATATAACTTATCTCTTTTGTAGATTTTCCAATGTTATCCTTCACTTCGGCCGCTAAATATTTAGGATTATTTAGAAGTGTTTCTATTCCGTCAGGACTTCTTAAAATAGGAATCCCAACAATATAAATCACTAGGATAGGAATTAATAACCATATCTTTTTAGGTATTTTTTTAAACCTTTTTACTCCATAATGCCAAGAAATCAAACTAAACGTAATTAACTGAAGTGTTTGTTTTCTTCCTCCCAAAGATGTTAAGAGGAAACCTACAAATAAAATTAATAACAATAAAAATAAATATTTAATAAATGATCTCTTATATTTGAAAGTATATATATAGCAAACAACAGAAAGAGTTAATGAAGTTGTTGTTAATGACAAAAGATATCCATTTCCAGCCGTCATTTGAGTTCTAATACTAAGATTTGATGTTAAAACACTAAATCCACCCACACCTCTCAAAAAAGTTAAATATCCTAACATACCAACAAAAAAAGATAACAAAGTACCTACAGTATATCTTTTTTTGTTTTCTGATTTAGGAAGTCTGGGTAAGTTTGATAATTTTTTTATCATAGGCACTTTCATACCAAAATATAAAGAAAATGCGCCAATCAACAAAATTATAACAAAATACATTATTGCTTTAGGAATATTTTGTATGCCAATTTCTCGCAATACTTGTGGATGAATGATATAGACATCGTTTGCAATAGAAAATAGATAAGGCACAGTCGTGATAATTAGAAAAAAAAATGCAATCGTTATTGGACTAAACAAGTCTTTTCCTGTTTTTCTGAACTTTACTAACGGAATTATTAATATTAACAATAGTAAAAATGTTATAAAAAAAAGCATAAAGTATAATAACCTCCTTAATAAAAATCTAATTTATCAATTTACTTATAAAAACTATTTTTTCCTTAATAAATCAAGAAATGGATTTGCCTTAAATAGAGTAGTAATCATTAAATAGATAGGCAAAGCAATAACAAACTGTATAACATTAGTCAAAATACTACTTGATAAATTGCTTGTTAAATAACGTGTTACTATACACATAAGCATTCCGCCTAGCAAAAAGATTCCAATTTTACGATATTCGAATTTAAAATCTGTACTTTTTAGAAAAGATTTGGTTCTTACAAAAGTTACAAAGCATTCTGCTAAAATATTCGAAAAAACTACACCAAAAAAACCAATAGTTGGTAACAATATTAAATTGGCTATGATATTGATGATGGCACCAACAATTACTGATTTGTTATATTCCTTGACGTGCCCTATCGGCATTAAATATTGTCTGGAAATTGACATACCTAACGGAATAATTACTATTAGAGCTGAAAAATAAGGAATAACATTATTGATGTATATAAATTTTTCTCCAAAAAACCACGGCACTAATTTGTCATAAACAGTTAGCATACCAAACATAATGGGTATTGAAAAATATAATTGTAAGTGTATGGTTTTCTCCATCATTCGAACGATTCTAGTCACATTCTCTTTTGCGAAAAAGCTAGTCATATGAGGTAATAACACTAAGTCTAACGTAGTTATAATGGTTATAAAAACGGTATTCAATTGCAATGAGTTAGTGAAATAGCCAACCGCCAGGCTACCCATCGTAAATCCTAAAAGCGTTTTATTCAAATTTGTATACAACATAATAGCTATTTGCGGTATAAAATATTCGAATGATCCCTTTAGGTGATTAAAACTATTTCTTATACTTACTTTTACAAAATGAATATATTTAGGAATAAACAACCAAACACTTATTTGCGAACATACTAAACCTAACGCTTGAATAAGTGTATATTTTAATGCATCTTTTTCATTTTTTATAAAGAAAACAATTAAAACAAACGTAACAATTTGTACTAATAAATTAGAAATACTAGTTTTTTTAAAATCTTCAATCCCCATAAAAAACCACGAAACATCAAAAAATACGGCTATAATCGTCAAGGATTGTATCAATAAATAAAGTTTATTTTCTAAGAAGAAAGTTAAAGCAAAATAAAGCATAAGAACAGAAATAGTTGTCATTGCTTTAAACATCAGTATTTCCCAAAAGACTTTTGATAATTCTTCTTTATTTCTATTAAGTGTTAAAGTAATTTCTCTATTCCCATAAATAGCAACCCCTAATCCTGCAACTAAAACAAAATATTGAGCAATTGAAAAAGTATAATTATAAATACCAATTCCACTTGGACCTAACGCATTCGATACTATTGGAATAGTAATTATAGGGATAATGATTTTAGTAATTTGAAACAAACTCTGATAAAAAAAATTTCTAGCTATATTTTTCATGGTTTAATCCCGTCTAAAAATATCTCTCGTATAAACCTTTTCTTTCACTTCAGCTAAAGCTGGCTCCATACGATTTGACACAATCACATCTGATATATTCTTGAATTCTTCAAAGTTTTTAACCACTTTAGAATTAAAGAAATCTTCCGCATCTAATGTTGGTTCATAAACAACTACTTCGATTCCTTTTGCTTTGATCCGTTTCATAACACCTTGAATTGATGAATAACGGAAATTATCTGAATTAGCTTTCATCGTTAAACGATAGATTCCTACAGTTTTAGGTTTTTTCGCTAAAATTTGTTCTGCAATAAAATCTTTTCTTGTCGTATTTGCATCTACAATTGCATTGATGATATTGCTTGGAACATTTTCATAGTTTGCTCTTAGCTGCTTTGTATCTTTAGGCAAACAATATCCTCCGTAACCAAATGAGGGATTATTATAGTGAGAGCCAATTCGAGGATCTAACCCTACACCCTCAATGATTTGTTTTGTGTTCAATCCTCGAGATTCAGCATAAGTATCTAACTCATTAAAGTATGCAACGCGTAAAGCAAGATAAGTATTTGAAAACAACTTGATTGCTTCCGCTTCAGTAGGATGTGTCAACAGAACTGACACATCATTATCTAAAGCATTCCGTTCAAACATATCTGCTATTTCTTGCCCTCTATCAGAACACTCTCCTACAACTATTCGAGAAGGATGTAAGTTATCATACAATGCCTTTCCTTCTCTTAAGAACTCTGGAGAGAAAATAATATTTTCTGTTTTAAATTTTGCTTTTAATTCTAATGTATATCCCACAGGAACAGTTGACTTGATAATAAAAGTTGCATCTGGTCGAATGATTAGGGCTTTTTCAATAACATCTTCAACGGTTGAAGTATTAAAGTAATTTTTCTTTTCGTCGTAATCTGTCGGTGTAGCAATGATCAAATAATCACCAAAAAGTACAGCATCCTCGAAATCTTTAGTAAATTCCACATTTAAATCATCCCGTTCGAGAAATTCATAAACTTCTTTATCCTCTAAAGGTGATTGTCTGTTTCTTAGCATATCGATCTTTTCCTCAACGATATCATATGCTTTAACATTTTCGTGCTGGCTAAGTAATAAAGCGTTGGCTAAGCCAACATAACCGAGACCAAAAACTGAGATATTCATAATTAAGTGCACACTCCCCTAATTGCCTTTAGAACTCATCTTACCTACACATAATGTAAACCAGAAAAAGAAACTTGAAATATTAACAATATTTTGCATTCCGCTTTCAAATAAATAGTAGACTAAGTAAGCACATATTGCAGCTGTTTTGTATTTATCAAATTTTGTAGATACTCTTTTGTTAACAGAAAAATTTAAAAGAGTTAGACACCAACAAATTAAACCAATTAGACCATAATTTCCGAACACTTTCACGTAAGCGTTAGTTATAACTTGATATTGTTTGTGTGATTGTAAATAACCACCAATGAGAAAATACAAAGGATCTTTATATTTTAATATTTCCCGCCAGATACTTAAAAGATAACTAGATAATTGATCAATATAAGAAATTATACCAGTATTTCTTGCTAATAAATAATTCGAAAATAAAACCAGTAGGATTATTAAAAATGTAAATATAAAAATATATTGTTTTTTCTCAATATAAAAAATAGTTAAATAGTTAAAATATTATCTTTTTTATTGCATTTATCGACATATAAAGTAACTTCTAATTATTACTCATAGTTTTTTCTAGTTTAGAAGAAATATCTTCTTTTAATATTGAAAAATCAACCCTAGAATCTATAAATTTTTTTATATTTTTTTGCATTTCTTGATATTCTTTACTAGATAATTTATATAATAATTTTATCGCTTTTCTAAATTCTTCAATATTCTCTAAAGAACAGACATAACCTTCTTTACCGTTTTCTATGTCGTTCCAAGGAGTTCGATCACTAATTATGACGGGGCATCCATTTGTTAACGATTCTGAAATAACATGTCCATAATTTTCACTTTTAGTTGGGAATAAAAAGGCATCGTAATTCCTAAATACCTTATCAATATCTTCATGCTTTAGACTTCCTTTATAACTAACTGTAACATTAGCTGGTAGATTTGCTATCTTTTTTTGACAAAACTCCCAATAATTCTTATCTTCTATCGGTCCAAAAATATCTAAAGATACTTCTTCATCAAGTGTTTTTAAAATTTCAATTGCATAGTCTAAGTTTTTTTTCGGAACAATTCTAGATAAAAAAACTAAATTCAAACTTTCTTCTTGTTTGTTTTTCTTGCTACCCATCTTACTTATACTTGGAATATTCGTAAATGATATTATATTTTTTGACGCAAATATTTTTTTTAGAATTGACTCTTCTTCGTCACTTGTTGATTGAAAATATATATGTTTATGGAATATACTTTTTAATTTAAAAAGTTCTATATAAACTTTTTTTCTAATTGGTTTATTACTCCTAGCACCCTCTAATAACTGTCCTCTAGGGGCAATTAGCAAAGGTATATTATTTTTTTTTGAAAAAACTGCACTCATTAAGTTATAATCGAAAAAACTATTTATATATATTAAATCAGGATTTATTTCTTTAATTATATCTTCTATATTTTTTTTAAATTTCTTTTTTCTATTTAAATACATAACTTGTGCTTCTTCTCTATTATTCCAGCCTTCTGTAATACCTTCCAACCTTTCATTTTCATTAATATCATTGTCACGCGTGACGATATAAAAGTTATACTTATCTTTTAATAAATGACAAAAGTTTAATATACTAACTGGTGGTCCACCGTATTTTTGTGCTGGAAAGTATCCCTCGGCTAATATCAATATTTTTTTCTTCATCTTCCCCACACCACTCTATTCACATAGTCTGTATATGAAAGGATGATCCGCAATACTTTTTCCGAAACATTTGGCATTGAATAATCTGCGACGTGTCGCAAAGTATCTTTTTGCTGTGTTTCCAATACTTCCAGCCCTTGCATAATTCTTTCTTTTTCTAATCCTACCATCATGACACTTGCTTCTTCCATTGCTTCTGGTCGTTCATGTGCTTGACGGATGTTCAATGCTTTGAAGTTCAAAATGGAAGATTCTTCGCTGATCGTTCCGCTGTCGCTTAGTACAGCTTTTGCATTGATTTGTAATTTATTGTAATCATTGAATCCCATCGGTTTCATTGTTTGGATCAGCTCGTGGAATTTGATCCCCTTTGCTTCGATCATCTTCATTGTCCGCGGATGTGTACTGATAATGACTGGCAATTGGTAAGTTTCAGCAATCGTATTCAAGCTATCTATCAGGTTCAAGAAATTTGTTTCTGAGCTGATATTTTCTTCGCGGTGAGCAGAAACGACAAAATATTGTCCTTCTTTCAACCCTAAGCGATTAAGGACATCGGAATGTTGGATGTCCTCTTTTCTTGAATTGAGAACTTCAAACATCGGACTTCCTGTTTTGATTACACGATCAGCTGGTAATCCTTCACGTAAGAGATATTCTCTCGCGATATCGCTATAGGTTAGATTAATATCTGCTGTATGATCAACGATCTTACGATTTGTTTCTTCCGGTACTCGTTGATCGAAACAGCGATTTCCTGCCTCCATATGGAAAATGGGAATATGGCGACGTTTGGCTGCAATTGCACATAAACAGCTATTTGTATCTCCTAATACTAAGAATGCATCTGGTTTTACTTCTTCCAAAATTGGATCGATCTTGATCAAAATATTTCCAACTGTTTCAATTGCTGTTCCAGTTGCTGCATTTAGAAAATAATCGGGTTTCTTTAGCTTGAAGTCTTCGAAGAATACTTCATTTAATTCATAGTCATAGTTTTGTCCAGTGTGTACTAAAATATGTTCGATTGCTTCTGATTGATCCAAACGATTGATAACAGCAGACAAACGAATGATTTCTGGCCGCGTTCCTATTACTGTCATCATTTTTAATTTTTTCATTGTTTAAACCTCCACATAATAAGTATCAGGATGTTCTGGATCAAATGGCTCATTTACCCACATCACTGTCACCATATCCGTTGATCCCAGATTCTCGATATTGTGCGTATAACCTACTGGAATATCAACTACTTCCAATTTTTCTCCTGAAACAAAATACTCGATTATTTCATTTGAGTCTACTTTTCTAAAACGGATTACACCTTCTCCGCTTACTACTAAGAATTTTTCATTTTTTGTATGATGCCAATGGTTTCCTTTAGTGATTCCCGGTTTGGAAATATTGACAGATACTTGACCGCGGTCTTTTGTTCTTAAAAATTCAGTAAACGATCCTCGATTGTCTACGTTCATTTTTAGAAAATAAGAAAATTCGTCTTCTGGTAAGAAACTTAAGTACGTACTGTACAGATTTTTTTCTACTCTTCTCGCAAGATTTGGAACACTCAAATTCGTTCGACTATTTTTGAAAGATGTAATTAGTTCTTTTAATTCGCCGACCGTTACTTCATCCGTTTCACGAACAGCACAATACCCATTTTCTGTATAAGGTTGTCCGTTCAGACAATGGAGTAGTTCCTTCACGACATCATCGATATAACAAAGCTCTATGACAGCAGACGGATCATTTACCGTAACTTCTTCGTCCCTTGCGATTTTGTAACAAAATGTGGCTACAACTGTATTATAATTTGGTTGCGACCACTTACCGTATAAGTTTGAGAAACGATAAATATATACAGGTGCTCCTGTTTCTTTTTGGTATTTCTTTAATAGATCTTCTCCGGCTTTTTTGCTCTTTCCATAAGAATTATTAAGTTCTGCTTGGATAGAAGAGGAAATCATAACAGGACATGTATTGCCATGTTCTTTTAGTTTTTCTAGCAATTCTGAAGTAAAACCAAAATTTCCTGTCATGAATTCAGCATCGTCTTTTGGTCTGTTCACTCCAGCTAAATGAAAAACAAAGTCTGCTTTTTCACAATATTCATCCAATAAATGTACAGGCGTATCTCTATCAAAACTAAGAATATCTGTGAATCTTTCATTTTTTAATTCAGCAACTAAATTTTTTCCAATAAAACCATTTGACCCAGTTACTAAAATATTCATTGATTTTGCCACTCTTTCAATTCTTTTCTTACATAGTCCAGTTCAAGAAGTCTTTCTTTGATTTGTTCTACAGATAAACGTTGTGTATTATCTGAATTGTATTCTCCTTCTTGTGTCAGCTCTTTGCTTCCTTCAACGAAATACTTGTCATAATTCAAATCACGTGTGTCTGCAGGGACACGGTAGAAATCACCCATATCTTGAGCAACTAAGTATTCTTCTTTTGTCAGTAGTGTTTCATAACGCTTTTCGCCATGTCGTGTTCCGATAATATGAATCTCATTGTCTACATGGAATAATTCTTTGACTGCTTGTGCTAGGTCGCCAACAGTAGAAGCTGGTGATTTTTGAACCATGATATCCCCTGCTTTTGCGTTTTGGAAAGCAAAAACAACCAATTCTACAGCTTCTTCCAAACTCATCAAAAATCTTGTCATGCCAGGATCTGTCACTGTTAATGGTTTACCACTTTTTATTTGGTCAATGAATAATGGAATAACTGATCCTCTAGAAGCCATTACATTTCCATAGCGTGTGCCACAAATCATCGTGCGTTCGTCAGTAACGGTTCTTGCTTTAGCAACAAACACTTTTTCCATCATAGCCTTGGAAATCCCCATAGCATTGATTGGATACGCAGCTTTATCAGTAGACAAGCAAATAACTTTTTGAATCCCCATTTCGATTGCTGCAGTTACGACATTATCCGTTCCCATGATATTTGTTTTTACAGCTTCCATTGGGAAAAATTCGCAAGAAGGTACTTGTTTAAGCGCTGCTGCATGGAAAACATAATCAACGCCATACATCGCATTTTTGACACTGTTGATGTCCCGAACATCTCCAATGTAAAACTTCAATTTGTCATTATTGTATTTTTTCCGCATATCGTCTTGTTTTTTCTCGTCACGAGAAAAAATACGTATTTCTTTGATATCTGAATCTAAAAAACGTTTCATCACTGCGTTCCCAAAAGAACCAGTGCCACCTGTGATTAATAAAATTTTATCTTTGAACATTTAAATTTCTCCTTTTTATAATTCAAAATGATTCATAATTATAGAATAACTTCTTTTTACATCAAAATTATTTTTCAAATAAATAAAAGCATTTTTACCTAATTCGTTTCTTATTTTTTCATCCTTTAATCGCTCCATATTATTTAGAAATGCGTTTAAATCTCCATGTTCAGAACAATATCCAAATTTTCCAGTCTTTATCATTTCATTTAAATCAGTATGCTTGTCTACAGCAGCTAAAATAGGTTTTTTTGACTCCATATATCCTAATATTCTAGAAGGTATATTGGGGATAGTAAATTTTTTATCTAGAAATACCAATCCTATGTCCGCAATGGATTCAACTTTTTTATATTCGTTTTTAGATAAACTATCAATTAGAATTGTATTTTTTATATTATTAGTATTTATATGTTTTCTTATACGCCCATATTCTGTTCCTGACCCAATAATCAACAAAAAAATTTTGTTATCTTTTTCTAGGCTACTTATAATATTTAAAAGAAAGTCGATACCTTGAGGTTTCCCTAGGTTTCCTCCATATAACATTATAGTTTTTTCTTTAGGAATTTTATATAAATTTCTTATTTCCTCTTTGTCTAGAGGGGATCCAATTTTATTTTCGTTTATTCTAATTGAATTAGGATTGACTTCTAAAATTTGCTCATCAATTTTATTATGTTTTCTTATATATTGAGAATTTTGTTCTGACATTGTTCCTATATAATCAGATACTTCATATAGAGAAACTTCTTTTTTTCTAAAATACTTATATATATAAGTATTTTTAGAGAGTTGATTTAAATCAACTGCATTTTGTGGAAATATGTCTTTTAGTAAAAGATAACTTTTACAATTATCCCTTTTTTTTATAAACTTCACCACTTTAGCAAAAGTTACTGGCGGAGTAGAATAAATAACCAGATCAAATTTTTTGTTTGAAAAATATTGATTAATGCCTGATATAAATTTTCTCTCTATTTGTATAGTAGAAAAACCTTTTTCAATTAAATTAGTCTTTTGAATATTTCCTATTCTTAATTTTAAGATTTCACATTTATCATTTATCTCGATCAAATGAGTTTTTATTCTTTTTTTTCTTTCTGTTGGAGACACAATGGACACATTGTGATTATTTTTTACAAATTCAGACATCAAATCAGTATAGATATTGCTTTCTTCTAAACTTTGAAAATCTAAAAGCGTAAGAAATAAAATATTTAATGGCATACTATATTTAACTCCCTTTAAATTTTTCTGGTATATTGTTATTAATTGTATTAATATTCTCTTTCTTAATTACTTTTTTACATGTCTGAATTATAATAATAAGATCATTAAAGAAACTAATTTTATCAACATAATAAACATCTAAATCAAACTTTTCTTCCCAACTAATCGCATTTCTTCCATTGACCTGAGCTAGTCCAGTTAATCCTGGTCTTACGTTGTGTCTTTTCCGTTGCTTCTCACTATATAGTGGCAAATATTCCACTAATAATGGACGAGGTCCTACGATCGACATATCACCCTTCAAAATATTCCAAAGTTCTGGTAGCTCATCTAGACTTGTTGCTCTAAGTATTTTCCCAAATTTAGTTAGTCGAATTTCATCAGGTAAATATTCTCCATTGTGGTCTCTTTCGTCAGTCATTGTACGAAATTTATACATGGAAAAAATTTTTTCACTTTTTCCTGGTCGTTCTTGTTTGAAGATAATTGGAGAACCAAGTTTAATTCTTACTAAAAAACCTACAATTAAGATTATCGGCGATAAAACGATGAGAGCAATGCCTGACAATAGGATATCTAAAATTCTTTTCCCAAAAAGCTGATAGAAAGTTTTTTTACGCATCATTGATCACTCTTTTAATCGTAGATACTACATATTTTAAATCTTCATCTGTCATCTTTGTATTTGATGGTAAACATACTCCTAAGTCAAATAAAGTTTCTGCTACATCATCGCCAATATAATCATAATTTTTGAAAACAGGTTGTAAATGCATAGGTTTCCATACTGGGCGGGCTTCTATGTTATTTTTATCTAACTCATCAATAAGATGATTCGTATTTATCCCCTTTATTGTTATGACGCTTAACCAATAGTTCGGTTCATTCCAATTATTTTCTGGCATGAATTGTATATTTGACAATTTAGACAATTCTTCTTTATAAAAACTATGAATATATCGTTTTTTCTCAATTCTTTCATTTAAAACTTTCAATTGTCCTCGACCGATACCTGCAACGATATTGCTCATTCGATAATTATAGCCAATTTCATTGTGTTGATAATGGCGTGCCTTCTCACGAGATTGCGTAGCCCAAAATCTCACTTTTTCCACCTTTTCTTTGTCATTGGATACAAGCATTCCGCCACCTGAAGTTGTGATTATTTTATTTCCATTAAAAGAATAAATTCCATAGTCGCCAAATGTACCAGTATATTTTCCTTTATATGTTGTTCCTAATGATTCTGCAGCATCTTCAATTAGAGTAACATCATATTCTTTGCATATTTTAGTAATTTCGTCTAAATTAGCTGATAAACCGTACAAATGTACTACTAATACAGCCTTTGTGTTGGGATATTTTTCTAGTGCTGTTCGCAAATGTTCAGGTTTCATATTCCAAGTTTCGTAATCACTATCAACAAATACAGGTATAGCTCCTTGATAGAGAATTGGATTAGCAGTAGCTGAGAACGTCAAGGACTGACAAATCACTATGTCATCTTTACCGACCCCAGCCGCTTTCAAAGCTAAATGTATAGCTGATGTTCCAGAAGACAATGCGGCAGCATGACTAGCTCCCACGTATTTTGCTAATTCTTTCTCAAAACCATTCACGTTCGCACCTAAAGGAGCAACCCAATTTGTATCAAATGCTTCTTTTACATACTCTTGTTCATATCCTTCCTCACTCATATGAGGAGATGCTAATAATATTCGTTTATTTTCCAACTTAATCCCATCTTTCTATTACTTTGGTAGGCACACCAACATTTTTAGTATTATTATTAATATTTTTTATTACTACACTTCCTGCACCTATAATATTCATATTTCCAATTCTTAGATTTTGTATTATTTTAGTACCTACTCCAATTTCATTTTTATCTCCTAATATAACATGTCCTGAAATATTTACACTTGGAAAAATTGAATTATAATTACCGATTTGAGCATCATGTCCGATAGTAGAGCCGATATTGATCATATTGAAATTTCCTAAAACTACGTCAGCAGTGTAAGTCGTATAGGGCATCAAAATATTGCCAATCCCTAACTGAACATTTATGCCCACTAGTGCACTTGGTGCAACTAAATTAGGGAAAATCAGTTTATTATTTTTATTTATCTTTTGATATATTTTCTCCTTGATATCTGGCGAAGCAATTCCCATAAAAATAACAGTCTCTTCTTCTAATTCTATTAATGAGTCTATTGTTCCTAATACAGGTTTTCCCAATAATTCTTGATTTTGCATTTTTAACGAATCATCGACAAAACCAATCAATTCATATCTAGAGATACTTTGTAATAGAAAAGCAATCTCTTTGCCAAATCCACCTGCTCCTACAATAATTGCTTTCACTTTACTCCCCCTACTTATTTGAAGCATTTGCAAAAGTGACAATGTCTTTAGCCAATTGTTCATCGTCTTGCGGCAGGCTCTTAACAAAATCCATCACTTTTTGTATTGAGTAGCCTTTGATGTTTCCTACAAAGATTTTCTCATAAACTGCTTCATCATTTCTTTCCTTATCCAACAATAGTTCTTCATATAGTTTTTCCCCTGGACGGATACCTGTTTCAATGATTTCGATTTCGTCTTCGCTATACCCGATCAATCGGATCATGTTTTTCGCTAGGTCTACAATCTTCACTGGTTCACTCATATCTAGAATAAAAATTTCGCCACCTTTTGCTAATGCGCCAGATTGAATAACTAAACGACTCGCTTCAGGAATCGTCATGAAGTATCGGGTCATACGAAAGTCTGTTACAGTGATTGGACCACCTTGAGCAATTTGTTCTCTGAATACTGGAATCACACTACCGCGAGAACCAAGGACATTCCCAAATCTGACAGCTGAGAATTTCGTACAGCCTTCTTCATTCAATCCAGTCACGATCATTTCAGCGATTCGTTTTGTTGAACCCATGACATTTGGAGGATTGTTAGCTTTATCTGTCGATACCATGACGAAGTTTTTCACTTTTGCTGCTTTAGCTGCTTCTGCTACATTTTTTGTACCGAAAATATTGTTTTTGACTGCTTCTTTTGGATTATATTCCATCAGTGGTACATGTTTATGAGCAGCTGCATGGTAGACGATATCTGGATGATATTGTTCCATGATTTCATTGATTTTCTCGCGATCTTGGATATCTGCGATGATCGGTACGATTTCTGTAGGACAATTTTGATGATGCGTGCGTAACTCACGGTCAATCAAGTAGATCGAGTTCTCCCCATGTCCTAAAAGCAATAGCTTTGCAGGATTGAATTGAATGATTTGCCGACAGATTTCTGAACCGATCGATCCTCCTGCGCCGGTTACAAGAATGACTTTGTCTGTGATCTGATCTTTGATGGATTCAATATCCAGCTTTACCTCATCTCTTCCCAGTAAATCCACTACGTCAATTGTTTTTAATTTTGATACGCTAATTTTTCCTGAAGCAAGTTCTTCTATAGAAGGCATCGTGTTGACTTTCACACAAGCGGATTCGACTAACTCGAAGATTCTTCGTAATTTTTTTCTTGATAAGGAAGGGATAGCGATCGTTACCATTTGAATGTCATATTTTTCAATCAATTCCGGAATATCTTTTAATGCACCTAATACTTTTTTTCCTGAAAGATACGTATTTCTTTTATTTGGATCATCATCTACGAACCCGACAACGTGGATATCTTGAGCCGTTTTGGATCCAAGAAAGCTGTTGTATAAAATACGCCCGCCTTCGCCAGCACCAACAATCAATGTATTTTTAGCAGAATCTGCTGATACGTATCTCATATTTTTTGTTTCGATGTAGATACGCCAGATCAATCGGCTACCGATGATCAATAAGAGCGAAAGCAGATAAGCAAAGATAACTAACCGTAAACTGTATCGCCGATTAATGAACAGCAGTATGAGGATACTTGAGGCAGCACTTGCAGATAGTGAACTAAAAATTGCAATGATCTCTCTTAAATTTGTATAGCGATTGATCCGAATGAAAACTTTGAATAAACTACCATAAAATAAATAAAAACCAATCGACAAACCGATAGAGATTAAAATAAGGTCCATTGGTATAGCTACAAACGGCTTCATGAATTTAGCTGCTGCAATATTTGCAGCGATCAATAACAAACTGTCCACAAAAACCAATGTGGCAATTTTTCTTCTTCTTGTTAATACAAACACCTTACACTCCCCCTAAAATAAACCAAACTTCTTCTTTTTTACCTCTTCATAGATTGGATAACTGATTTCATCCCCGTTGATCAGATCCTTTGCGACTTGTTTCATATGTACTACTTTTTCCTTACTAAAGTCCTTGGCAATCTGCTCATAGCACTCTTTTAAGTAAAAGGTGCGCTTAGAGACCCCATGGGCATCAGAAGCAGCCATCTGCACAAGATTATGTTTGACCATCGTTTTGGCTGTTTTCTGGATATCTTTGCCAAATACACCAACATAACTTGGCGCAGTAAGTTGGGCCAAACATCCCATATCTAGGAATGGAAGCAAATGATTCGGGTCTTTACGAAAATGCGCGTTACGTTCTGGATGGACGATCACTGGTGTCTTTCCTAGTTCTAACAACTCGAAAAAAAGCCGTTCTGCATATAACGGCACTTCCAGTGTCGGAAATTCGATCAGAAGATATGTATCATCTAAATCTGTAAATAAAATTTCATCTCGGTGGATGTCTTCGATGAGCGTTCCGGTAATACGTACTTCTTGTCCTTCCAATAACGTCAAAGGCAACTGTCTTTTCTCTAATTCGGCTTGTAACGAAGCGACTAGAGAAATGACTTGTGATTTTTCATTGCTGTATTTTCCATTATTGTGGTGTGGTGTGCATAAAATATGCGTAATGCCTTGCTGAATCGCTTTTTCAGCCATTGCAATACTTGCTTCTAAGTTTTCTGCCCCGTCATCGATTCCTGGTAGGATATGGCAATGTAGATCGATCATTTCTCTTGTCTCCTCTCTTCTTAGTCCTTAATTTCCGTAGTAATAACCAGCATCTTTGCTATGTTCTGCTCCGTTGTATACAACACCTAAAACTCGTGCTTGTACCATCTCCAGCAGTTCTTTTGCTTTAGTCAAGGATTCTTTACGTGACATATTTTCACGTACGACCAATAAAGTGCCATCCGTTTTTGAAGACATGATCTGTGCATCTGTTACGGCTACTACTGGTGGCATATCGAATATCACCACGTCAAATAACTGTCTTGCTTCGGATAGGATCTGATCCATTCTTGGCGAGCTTAACAATTCTGATGGGTTGGGTGGCTTAGGTCCACTAGGCAAAATCGACAAGTTCTCGACTGGCGTTCGTTGGATCACATCTGCTACACTTCCTGATGAACTAAGTGCTGTACTTAATCCACTGGCATTGTTCAGCTGGAATGTCTTATAGACGACGGGTTTACGTAAATCTGCATCGACTAGTAGAACTCGTTGACCTGATTTAGCAAAAACGACTGCAATGTTTGCTGCAGTGGTGGATTTCCCTTCTCCAGGACCTGATGAAGTCACGACAATCGTTTTGATTTGCTGACCAGCTGCGGAGGCAAACTGGATATTCGTCCGGATCGTACGATATTGTTCGGCGATTGGTGAAGATGGGTTTGTTAATGTGATCAAACTGACTGCATGAGTTTGTGCTGCTTTTTGTTTCTGTGTTCGTGCCATTTTTCTTCCTCCTAGACTCTTGAGCGGCTTCTGCGTGATGGGGCTGTTTTATCGTTTGTAGCTTTTGGTCGTGCAGGAGCTGTTCCTTTTTTACGGATACCAGAGTTCAATTCTTTCGCTGACATTTCTGGAACTGTTCCTAAGATTGGGAATCCTAATGTATCCGTCACATATTTTTCATCTTTCACTGTCCGATCAAGTAATTCGAATAAGAATGCCAGACCTACGCCTACCATCATTCCTAACACTAAGCCAATCACTAGATTCAATTTATTATTTGGCGAAACAGGTGTCGTATTGGCAACTGCACCTGAAATAATCGAGATTTTATCGACATTCATCACGTCTTTTGCGTTCTCTTGGAAAACTTGTGAAGTTGTATTAGCGATCTGTTGAGCAGTCACTGCATTCGTGCTTATTGCCTGGATCGAGAACATTTGTGAATTTTGTGACTGATTGACGGAGATCGCATCTTTGATTTGTCCAGCGGTCATTTTCACATTGTCTTCTGTTTCTAAACGATCTTTGACTTCATTTAGCACTAGATCACTAATGATCATATCTTTATACGTATTGATCATTTGCAGGTTCGTATTGACATCATTGACATTTGCAGTGTCTGATTGTGGCAGTGTCACGATCAATTGTGCTTGTGAACTGTATTTTGGTGTCAAGATGAAAAATGTTACGATTCCTGAGATGGCCAAGCCAGCAAACATTGAGATGATGATTGTTACCAAGTGTTTGCGTAATGTTTCAAAAATTTCTTTCAAGCTGATTGTCTCTTCCATTTTTTCTCCACTTTCCTATTTATTCTCTAGATTCATTTGATCTTTTAATTCTTTTTTCATACGATCAAGTTCTTGATCGCTGACTTTTTGATAGGAGATATTATCTTGCATGAAGCCTTCTCCTTGCAGCTGATCTTGCTTGATCGTACCAAATGCCTCCCGATAATCTAAAGCGATTTTTTTCATTTCATCAAAGCTCATGTCTGTTTTCATATTCGACTCTAGAGCATTCAAAACGGATTGATAGTTGCTGACACCGTTTAAACTCAATACTTTTTTCGCTACGCCTTCTACGATCTTTCTTTGGCGCTCTTGTCTACCATAGTCACCATTTGGATCTTCATAACGCATACGAGAATAAGATAATGCCTGATCCCCGTTCAATGTGATTTTACCGATTGTAAAGTCATAGCCATCTTGTGAGAAAGTGAGGTCATTATTGACTTCGATACCACCAACTGCATCAACAAGTTCTTTTAGCCCTTTCATATCGATAGAGACATAGTGATCGATTGGGATGTCTACATATTTTTGTACGGTATCCATCGCCATGGCAGCTCCGCCGAATGCGTAAGCGTGGTTGATCTTGTCTTTTGTGTCACGACCTACGATGTCGACATACGTATCTCGAGGAATGCTGACGATCGTTGTCTGTTTATCTTCAGGACTGACTGTGGCAACCATCATCGTATCTGATCTTCCTTGATCGACCCGACCTAAATCTCCAGTATCAATCCCCATCAATAGAACAGAGAAAGATTCTTGTTTGTCCAGATCAACTGGTTTCGTTCGTTCTCCTTGGGTTCGTTCCACTGATTCGTAAGTTTTCTCAATAGAATGTGAGAGATCCAGATATAATTTTGCTCCTACTCCTACAATTGCTAATACTAATACGATAAGAACTGCTAAAATAATCAGAAATATTTTTTTCCCTCTTGATTTTCTTCTTCGTCTTGCCATAGTGTCCTCCGTTTGCTAACCTTGCTTGAATCAACGTTTTAACTGTCAATAGCTTATATTGCTATAGCCTATTTGCTGAGCAACAGTTTGTGCTTTTGTTGCGTATGCTGCGCGTATTTTTTCATTCCGGATCTGCTCTATTTGACTAAGCACCGTCAAATATTGATCGTAAGTAGCGGTGGCACTCACTTGACCATCCTTCAACATCGTATCGAATAACTGATCTAGTTGCGTGACTTGCGCGATCTGAGTATCAGCGAATCCTAGATATTGCATAACAACCGTTTTCCAAGGACTATCTTTAAAAAAGCTCATATTTTCACGTACACGAGCGACATCTGAACTTGTCACCTTTTCTTTGATGACGACATCGTCTACAGCTTGCTGCCAGTTTGATACATTTTTAGTAAATAAATCGTTGACAGCTGTCTGGATCTTCAGTTTTGATTCTGCACTATCTAACTGTGTCACGATTGCTTTCTTCTCATCTTGGATTGCAACAGCTTCTTTAGGCAATTCTGATTCTTTGATGTCGTAATCATCTGCTGAAAGTTTGACAGAGGATAGCTTATTTGACAAACTTTTGATTGTTTCTTCTGTTATTTCAGGGTTTAGAAAAATTTTTTCTTTTGTACTATACAGCTTGTCTACTTCTTTTGATAAAGAAGTCAAGGTGTCTTTTTGATTGGTGATGGCAGATTCTGCATAATTGATCCGTTGCTGATGTTGCCGCTGATTATTGATATGGTATCCAAACAAACAGATCGCAATAGCACCTGCACCTACCACCACAGTAGTCAATGACTTGATGAATGGCTTTTCCATAGATTCACTCCTAAGTATGGATGATAGATAAATTAAGATATAATTCACTTACATAAAAATGACAGCTCTTTACAAAAAAACATAATTAGACTAATATATTCACAGAAATATTTGTAAACAAGTTTCCCCTACATAATCATATCATAACTTATTTTCTTGACTAGGGTAATTCACAATTCAAAAGTAAATAAAACATAAATTAAGATAATAATTAATCGTTTTTATTTTCATAGGTATTTTTAAAAGTTACACAAAAAACAAAATAACGTAAAATAGTATTAATTTAATAATATTTGTAATAAATCTAAGTCGAAGCCGGCTCTTTGTCAAATGATGTTGGTAAAGAGAAATCTTAGAATAATTGAGACAGAAAGAAAAAAGTATTCTTCTGTTCTTTTTATTTGGTTAAAATGGTTTTACCGTGTCGAATCATGATCCGTCGTTTGAAATTATAAAAATTTCGAAACCCATAAGCATTGCGTTTTAATACTTTAATAGGGTTGTTTAAACATTCTAGTGGTCCATTTGAATAACTGTAGCGGACGGCATTTGGGATCTGTGGCAGAAACTTTTTAAATGTTCGCAAAGTTGTTGCATAAGTTTCAGGTAACTGGCTGACTTCTCTGGATAAACAGTCCTCAAATAGAGAATGATCTCTTTTCTTTACTGCATAAAGAACATCTTGGTATAACTGATAGCCTTGTCGTAGATTGGGACAAGTAGCTAACAATCGGTCGAGAATCTCACTTTCAGTTAAGTAATCTCTGAAACTGGCACGCCAAACCCGTTTTTCATCGTTCAACTTTGCTTCTTCTTTTTGCAGGAGTTTCCAATAACGTTTCATTTTTCTACCAAGCCCACGTTGATATTGAGAAGTACTTTTGAGTCGTGCATTGGTTTCCTTCGCTCGATGGTTTAAAAAAGTTCTGCCTATATGTTGGACAATATGGAAACGATCAATAATCAACTGAGCATTTGGGAAAAGCTTTTTAACCAATGAAACATAAGGCGCATACATATCAATAACAATGAATTCAACGACTTTTCGAGTCGCTAAAGAAAACCGAGAAAAATAGCGTTCTAAATAAGGCAATCGTCGATTTTCAACAATGTCTAGTAGTTCGTGCCTTTGTCCATCCATCATAATAAAACTCATGGCACTTGCGACACTTCGAACTGATTTGAATTCATCAAAGCATAAGATCTTTGGTAAAGTCTGTTTGAAAGGGTTCAATGGGCGGTAAAATCTCTTCATGACACGATAAACCGAAGAAGTGGAAATATTTTTCTGACGAGCAATTTCCGTCATCGAAGTATTCTCTTTTAAGCGAGTAACGACAGACCAACAAACTTTTTGACTAATAAAACAGTGTTTCTCAGCGACAGAGCTATCCGCTACGAAGGTGCGTTGGCAAGTCTTACATTTAAATCGTTGTTTCTTCAATTCCAGATAAGTCCGATATTCAGACACTTCATTTAATAACAACCGGACGGTTATCGTCCCCCAACGAATAATCTTAGAGGGGACGACACAAAGACAATGAGGACACTCTTCGGGCGTGTATTGAAGAGTACCTTTGTAAATCAAGCAAATTTGCCCTTTATATCTTTCTTTGGTTAAACAATTTTCCTCGAAATAGATAGTTAGGTCTAGAATATTTAGGGTATCTTTGATAAGCTGAGTATAAGACATCTTGAATCCTCTTATGAATTGGTTAGCCAAATTAATTCTAAAGGATTTCAGGGTGTCTTTTCTATGTTTTTACATCAAAAAGTATAGAGCCTCAATTATGATTCATTGATGGTTTCTTTTTTATCCTCCTCTATAATCATATATATCTTAAACCCGTGGTGCTAGTTAATTTTAATATCCTAAAGAATTCTCAAAGTTCCTTCAAAACGTCGTTGTGCTCGACTTAATAGAACACTGTAAGCCAGTAATATGCTTTCAAATCTACTCTCTAGCCCTTTAACAGAATGTGAGTTGAAATTTTGACAACCTAATTTTTCTAAGGAAGAAAAAACAGTCTCAACTGTTTTTCTTTGTTTTCCAAGTAAGCTGTGGTCTAGTTTTTCTGATTTATCCATGTTTTTACGTGGCGGAACGGATATAGTAATGCCCTTAACGGCAAGCTTTTCATGGATTTTATGGCTAATATATCCTTTGTCCCCTAGGATATTGGGAAGATTCGCTTCTTCCGATAAAATCTCTAACACTTTCACGTCATGGACACCTGGATTCGTGATTGAGTAAGTAATCGGAAAGCCAGTCTTAGTAACGATCATATGAATTTTAAGACCATAAAAATAAGATTTTTTTGTTGAGTTATAGCCAACTTTGGCTATTTGATTCAATAGTTTTGCTTGTCTATTTCTAACTGGTTTACATAATGGACTAGGAAAACTATCTATAATTCCGACTAGTTCACCTTTGGTGAGCTTCTTGATGAAAAAGTATCGAATAATCTTGATAGTGTAAGCTAAGTTTGAACTTAAGCGAGTGAATCGACTCCTACTAGGAAAGTCACCATTAGGAAATAAGACGGAACAAACCGCTCTATACGTGGCTCTTTGGCTAGTATAGCCATTAATTATGCCCCATATAACACAAGCAATAATCACTGTATCGCGTTGCTTCAGTTGATCAGTATTTCTTCGGTTTTTAATCTTATCTGGTACACAATTGTGGTATATGTTAGAAACAGTTCTCATAATTTCCTTGAATGTTATAAAAGTATCTGTATAATGTTCAGTATATTTTGATGAACGCATATGTAGTCCTCATTTCTTGGGAGTTTTGAGACTACTATATGCGTTTTTTTGTTGATTTACCAACATATTTAGACATTTTCCTCTAGGAAAAAATTAACTAGCACCACGGGTATATCTTAATGTTATATTTACTTAAGTTTAATCGTGTAAATAAGAGATACTTCCTGATTTCATTTTAAAAAGTTCTTCTACCAACAAGCCATCTTATCTCATTTATCAAAACAATAAAAGTACAATAAAAAAGTAGTGACCGTCACCTACTGCTGAGAAATAGCCTGTGACAAAAGTCCATCCGTGCAATTATTTTTGCTTAGTTTCACTTTTTCCAAAAACCCTTTTTCTTATCCATATATGGTACACTTAACTAAGTGCCAACTCTATTTTACATAATAATTCTAAATCATTTATCGTTGTCTTGTCATAACGAGTTAAAATATCACATGTACCTTTTTGTAAAAGTATCACAATGTTTTCATCCATATAATCATCATGTAGTCCGAGATCGTCATAGATGGTTGTCCATATCTTCCATTCTTTTTTATTAAAATATACGACTGCAGCACTTTGACATTTGTTAAAATCACTAACTGCTTTTTCAAGACCTTTTATATTGCCTGATCTTTTCTCTTTTTGTATATACTCATATAAGGATTGCATCTCCATAGCCATATTTAAGGTCATGTTTCCTATCTTTTTCTTCCCAGTTCGATATTGTCTAATTTGTATTAGAGTTGTTTCTTTTTCGATATAGGTATCAGAAATACTCTCATCATCTAGTAACGCTTGTATTTTATCCGTATCAATAATCATTACTTATCCTCCTTTGCAGATTGTCTCTATCCAATACAAATAATTATTTTTCAATTTATTACTATTTTATAATAAAAAACAATCTGTTCAATAAACAGGCTGCGAAAAGAAAAGATGTTATCGCATATAAAAATATGTATGGGTAGATCACATAAACAATATGCGATAACATTTTCCTTTTATGAATGCGTATCTATGTTTCAAGAAGTGAAAAATAGATACTGTCATCTTATCATTGAATTAATCGACACTAGAGCTTGAAGTGTCTGGCGAAATTTGTAAATTCCAATTTACATTTCCGCTATATTGTTTCGCAACCAAATCAGTCGCATTAAGAATCATCAACTTCAAAGTACCTACATTACCTAAACTATAATCATAAGTTCCTTTACCTACTGTAACTTTACCTTTTTTCATAATAGTAGTTGGACTATTACTAATAACAACTGTGTTTGAATCAGTGCCTTGAACATCATTTTGTGATACTAAATCTTCATTTTGGAAATTAGATATGCCATCATTTTGATTTAGTTTTACTTTTCCTTGATCTGGATTCGTTACTGTAATTTCAGAACCTGGCAATTCACTGTTACTCCACTGCAATTGTGCAGTTAATGTCCAGGAATTATTTTGGCGCGTATTATCTTTTGCTCCAATATTGTAGGTAACATTACCACCTGAAAAATTGCTTCCTGAATCAGTTAAATTTAAGGTATCTGTTCCTAATTTACCAGTAAATGCAAAGGATTTTGGATAATATGCAATTCCTAAGTTTCCACTTTCACCTGTAACTCCACCATCGCTTGGGTTATTCCCTGTGATATCAGGATCAGTAGGATCTGAAGGTGGTTTAGGCGTTGGTGTATTCGGTGTAGTCAAATCTACCGTGACTGGTGTTGATGCACTTGCTAAATCAGCTGTTTGTGAGATTTCTTCTGTAGCTTCTGCTTCAGTATTTTCTACTTCAATTGAAAAAATATCAACTGCTGTAAAAGTATTATTATCTTTATTATATTTTAATTGATAATCTTTATCTTCTAAAATGAATTGGTTCTTTTGTCCACCTGATTTAATAACTATTTTAAAATAATCCTCATTTATTGAATTATTAGTAGAGACCAGCACTTTGGATTTATTTTCTATAGAATCTAAAATAAGTGTTCCATAATTTAACATAGAAATTTTCCCATTGTCAGATTCTAATTCACGAATAATAGTATCCTCAAATGCTGATGATCTTGTTAAATCTAATAAGGTATCTTTAGCAAGATAAAATGAAACATTTTTGATAACTTCTGGATTTAATGGAGAGTATTTTCCCTTTAAAATAGAAATTTTATCAAGATTCGAACTACGTAAATCAAAAAAACCATATTTATTATCCAATAATTGGAGTTCGGTTACTCCATTTCCCTCTATAGCATTATAAATATTTTTCGTATTATGGAGCTGTACAATAGTTCTTACATTATTACTATCTTGAAGCGGAACATATATATTTGATCCACTACTAATGCCTAAATGACTAAACCAATCATTGGGATCATAATTTGAAAAATCAACACCCGAAGCATAAATAGTATCCATTTTGCTAGTAATATCTTCTCCAAGAACAATAGTCGTTTTTCCTGGAGAAGATTGTTGACCATATCCTCCTGAATAAATCGAGCCATTAATTACTTTTGAACCTTTTAGTAAAATCGTTGCTTCTCGATTATCTGTAATCGTAGAGCTATATGCCCCACCATAAATATTTAATGGAGTTGCAATTTCATTAGCTGAGGATACATTCTCTAATGTTAAAGAGTATCCATTTACAAAAATTCCACTATGCATATTTTGTTGTAATCCAATGGTAAGGTTTTTAATTATAACATCATTATTTAATAAGATACGGGGAGCACGTGTTGTAATCGTTTGATTATTTCCTTCAAGAATAACTTGTTTATTAATTATAATTGGATCTTCGTTTATTTCCTGAAAGCTTTGCGTAAAATACAGAATATCTCCGTCTTTAGAGTTAGTCAACGCTGTTCTAAAACTGTTACTATCAAAAATAGAAAATGTTTGATTCTCTTGCTTTCCATTAACACTACTTTTCTCTAGAGATTCTAAAATAGTAGTTGGTTCATTCGCTTGTACTTGGATGGGATTAACTATTAGTAAATTACAACAAATTATCATACAGACTGACACTATTCCGATAGACAATTTTTTTATGCTAAATTCTTTATTATTTCCACTTTTATTTAATTTACTCGCAAAAAACATACTACATCTCCTTATAATAAAAATTTTTAAAAAGTTAATATAAGAGACTATATTTTATTCTACATATCAAAATGCTCAAATTCTTATGACATATTTATTTGAAATGTATTAAACTGAATAAAATTTATCGATATTCATCTATGTGTGTAGCTATATAAGCTGTACTTGAATATAAAATAGTTAAATGTACCATTCCCCCAAAAGGAAATGGTACATTATTTTATTTGAAAATAGATTCGTTAAAATCATTCGTTAACAAATGATAAGCCTGCATGATCTTAGCTTTCAAATCATCCATATAATGCATATTTTTATTTGATTGTGCTAACATCAAGTCATTTATTATAGCTATATCAAATAATGATCGTAAATCATTGTAATTATTTATTACATTATTTTGACCATTCCATTGCACGGTTATTGATTTAATTTGATTTTTCTTATCACTCCGTTCTTTAAACATAATTTTTTTGAATGCTGCATAATCTTTATACTCACCATCAAATATTTTCTCAATGATAAATTCATCGGAGAATATTTCATTTTCTGTTTTAGCTTGTTCTTTGTATTTGTTAGATACATATGGTACAAAACCTTCTGTCTAACCTTTTACGGCTAACAACTCAAAAGCTATTTTTCCAAAGACGATTCCTCCAGAAGCACCATTTGAAATAATGAGGACAGTCTTAATTAAATAGTGATACTCAATTTTTGATGTATAGTTACTTTAACATTCTCCTAAATTTTTGTCACGGCTATTTTATTCACTATTTTTAGGAAAAAAATAGAAATAATACGAATAATTAAAACAAGTATAGCTGTATTTAGTAATAGTATCATGTTATATTTAATATATAAATCCAATTCATTTATTCAATCCTACTTAGTACTTTACATCTGTAAATAGCTAACAAAAAGATAGGCTCTTCGACATTTAGTGTTGGTAGAGAAAGATACAACTGAAAATTTAGTCATAACCAGTTAGGCAGATTGCTTAACTGGTTTTTGTTTTACTTGGAAGATTAAGCCTTGAATGAGATAAATTCTTGCTCGAAAGTTCTGGAAATTTCGATAGCCGTAGGCTACTCGTTTTATCACTTTTATCTTGTTGTTTGTTCCTTCTAATGCCCCATTACTATACCTGGTTTTTAAAGCATATTGAATCCCTAATTTGTATTTATTTAAAAACGTCAGCTTCTTACAAAACCATTGTGGGAGGCGTTGATCTAAGCTATTGATCGTATCGAAAAAGCTTTGGCTGTCCTTGTGTTTAAAGTGATAGAGGAGGAGCTGACAAGTCTCGTAAGCCCTTGTTAATTGTTCGTCATAACTCAAAAGTTCATCGACGATCGCTTTTTGCGTCATTGGTCTACGAAAGGATCGATCATATTGATAATTGGAACTATCCAGATCATAGGCATGCTTAAGGAGCAATTTCCAGAATCGCTTCAATCGTCGATACTTTGTCGGTTCCGTTTTTTGAAAGCTGTTCATTGTTTTAATTCGCAACTGGTTTAACGCACGAGTGATTTGTTGGACAATGTGAAAGCGATCGGTCACGATTTTTGCGTTTGGGAAGACCGCCTTTACAAGTTCAAAATAAGGGGCATTCATATCCATCACGACGTATTTCACGTTCGCTCGTGCTTTTCGGGTGAATTTAAGGAAATATGGTTTTAAGAATGCAAGGCGACGATTCTCCAATACGCCGATCAATTGTTGGGTCTGCCCATTCATAAAGACAAAACTCATTTTTCCGCTGCAGGACTTCATTGATTTGAACTCATCAAAACAAAGGACCGAAGGTAACGTATCAAAACGAGGATGATACGTTTTTAAACAGGTGTGTAGGACACGCAGAACGGTTACGTCAGAGACAAAATAGCGATCGGCAATTTCTTTTCTTGTTGTATTCTTGGCCAGCTCCAAGGCAATTTGAACCTTTAATTCTTTTGAAAGATAGCAGTTTTCATCCACCAAGTTTGTCTGAGCATTGAATGTCGACTGACATTCTTTACAGTAAAAGCGCGTACGTACCAAGCGTAATTCTGTTTTGGTGTCTCGATAAGGCAAAAGTTGAACTTTTGTTTTGTGTGAGCCATTCTTGATGATTTGTCCTTCATTTTTGATGCCACATTTACGGCAATGGCTTGGTATATAGCTAAGTTTGTCATGGATAAGATTGATGCGAAACCCCTCTTCTTCTACTGTCTCTAACCATTCTTCTTCGAAGAATAAATTTTCATCTGTTAAACCTAACAATTTTCTAGTACAATGATCCATGGAGATATCCTTTCTTGGTTTGGTTTTGTTTTAGACGACTAAATTCTACCAGTTAGGCTATCTCTTTTTCTATCTTTTTTTACAAAAAAAGTGTCAGTAGAAAATCCGTAGATTTTCCACCAACACTAAATATTGTAGAACCAAAAGATACCGCTAATTAATTTTCATTAGCGGTATCTTTTTGTTTAAGCCGTTTTTCAATAAGGACTAATAAATTGAGAAAAATCAAATCTAGCTCAGCTTTTTTATTATATCATCTTAATTAATCAAAAAAATTTTACTGTTCTCAAATGATTTGAATTCGTGGAATACTCGTTTCATTGTCTTTATGCTAGTATTTTTCGCTTCTATTTTTCCATTGGTGCAAGGATAGATCATCACGTTGGTAATATCTTCTACATCTATATTATTTTTCTTTCTAAAATAGGGAAACCATACTAGAACACAGCAATTTTAGAATTATAGTACGTTTCATTTTTATTAGACTATTACTAAGATGGCCCATTTATTAGATTCCAATGTATTTCTCCCAAATACGTACCCGTAACTACTTGAGAAACATCAGGAATAACTAAAACTGCATTTCCTAAATCATAGTCATAAACACCATTTTTTCTCGTTGTTGTATTCGTTGACATGACTACCACTGTTTGATTCACTTGCAACTCAAAGTCAGGTATCCCAGTAACATCATTACTGCTTAGAGGATGTAAATCTGTACTTGGGTTATAAGCGTAATCCCCAGTATTCCAATTATCCATAATTGTTCCTGACTGATTATTCGCCTGAATGTAAGCATCTGAAATTTCCATTCCACTAGTCCAATTAAATGTTGCTGTAACTGTCCATTCATTATATGAATTTGTACGGTCCTTAACCCCAATATTTAAACTTTCTGTTTTCTTTAAAGGAATTTCTTGACGGCCACCAGATTGTAACGTAACAGTTCCCATATCAAATGCTTTAGGCAGATAGGCAAAACCTAATAAACTACTATTAGGAGTAAAATTTTGATTGTCTCCACTACTATTTATCTTTTGATTTAACCATTGTGCGGTATAAATATTATTAAATAAATCTGTTATCTGAGTAGCATCTTGTGTATCTATTCCTCCACTATTTAAAGTATAACCAGTAAAATCATAGGCTGCAGCTGGTGTTAATATAGGAATAGTTTGTTCCTGATTTATAATAAATTCTTTTAACCTATTCAAATCTAATTTAGGATCATCTGGCTGAACAAAAAAATCTGTAAAGAAACGTTGAAATCGATAACCATTCGAAAATAGTCCGATAGAATCAGACTCATTATAAGCTGATCCACCATCAAAATATGGTCCCGCTGGCGAACGATATCTTGTTGCAGGCGTAGAAGTACTTCCTGAATCGTAATTAAAATTTTGTGCTAGTAATTGACTATCAGTTGTCACGACTAATAATGGTTTGTAAGCACTAGCACCAAATGTGGCAAACATTTGGTCAAAATTTACATCAGTTTTTCCAAAATGCCAATTCGATAAATCATAGTATAAAATACTAGGAATAGCTGCAAACATTCGCCTAACATTAGTAACATTTGACATATCAAAATTATTTACCTCTAATTGTTTAGGGGAAGAAGAAAGTCCCGCAAACATATTGTGCATATCTGTTACGTTCGAAGTATTAAAATCCTGCTGGAAATTAGTCAGATCAGTATAGGTAAACATCTGAGACATATCTGTCACATTAGATGTATCCATACCTAAAAAATTTGCGCTTTGTAAATCGCTTTGATAAAACATCTGTGCCATATTCGTTACATTTGAGGTATCCAATCCACTGAAATCTAACGTACGAAGCCTAGCTAAATAAAAAGCTGCCATTAAATTTGTACTTTGTAACCCCACTTTTTTCCCATTAATTTCTTGTATTGTTAAAGAAATCGGATTTCCAACTGTATCTACAGATAAATTTTGCAAAACAACATGTTTTCCTATATTGTTCACATTAATTTCTCCTGGAATTACAATTTCCTCTGCAGTACCTTTATGACTTATTAAAATTATCTCATTCTCGTTCTCTTGATATTCCCATTCCTCTAAATCAAATCCCTCTTGTATAGCCATAATACTTGAGTTAGGCAATTGCTCAGTATCATTAGTAGTTGATTCTTCTTTAGAATTATCTGTACTATTTGAAGAATTTGTCTGATTATCCGATACTGTTTCTTCCTTTGATGTATTAGGAACAAATTCAGAAACGTCTTCTTCTGTTTCTGAATCTATCATTGTAGATGATTGTTCTACTTGATTATCAGATTCCAAAGATTCAGAAGTAACTACATTTTCTTCTGCATGACTATTTAAAACACCATGGTTATTAACTAATCCAAATACAAGCACAGAACAAAGTAGTCCACTTACTAATCGTTTCAAGTCTTTCACCTTCTTCCATTCAATATTCCTATAATTGATTATTGATGACAAAAAAGTAGATTACGCTCATGATCATTGTTCCTAATGCACACAGTATACTAAAGATATTCAAAAAAAGGAATCGTTTTTCTATCTGTTGCTGGACTACTTTTTTATAGTCTTTTAAAAACAGATATATGCTTACTATTAAGAAAATACTTCCCAACGTCAAATAAATTATCGGATAGGTATACATCTAATCTCTCCCCTTTACTATCTTTTTTGAATAATAAAGAGTACTACCAAGTATAACCAAACCAACTCCTAGCCAAGAATATCCATGATTCATGATTTCTCCTGTCTTTGGTAAAACACCACGCCTTTTTGGAACAATTTCCGATTCAGCCGATATATTTTCTACTCCTGGTAAATCTTTATCGGGGGCAATCGTTTCCCGTAATTCCACTGCTACATCTGTTTCTTTTGAGTCTGTCATTGCCGCAAAAACCATCGTAGAGGATTGTAGAAGGAAAACACCTAAAAACAAAAGAAGTATCATCGTAAATTTCTTATGTTTCATTTTAGTTCCCTCCCCTTCTACTTCTTATAAGCAAGAAAAGTATCGTCATGAAAGCCAATAATGCAAATACAAGTGAACCAATACTTACCCATTTCGGAATTTGGATTTGAAAGACGGATTCTTGATTGATTTTTTTGGCCTGTTCTTCCGTGATCTCAAATTCTTTTTCAAACTTCCACTCTTTTTCCTCACCAGTCACTACACCCTTAAATAGATATTTCCCAGGTTTTAAATCTTCTTTTACCCAATCAAATTGAAATGGAAAAACAGAGAGCGGTGCTATGCTCACATTTTCTTGTTCTTTTGTTCGCACTACTTCTTTTGTTTTCTGATCGATGATCTGTCCTTCTACTTTCGAATCTGGGAATATGTAAGGATTAGGGTTTAAAATGTCTGCTTGAATAATTCGACGACCATCATAAAGAATAGGGCCAACATCTTCTAATTCGACTGAAATATACTGTTTCATTTGATTTTCTGTTTCATTCGTCAATACTACGCCCAAAGTATAACTATACGTATTTTCAACAGAAACCGTTTGTTTACTTTCTTCTTCATCTTTTTTTTCAGAAACAACAATTCCTCCCAAGACGATTCCTTCAAATCTGTCTTTAGGCATCATTACACTCAATGTTGTTTCTTTGGTACTATTTGCAGGCACTTTCACTTCTGATTGATTCGCCTTAACAAGTTGTGTTAAGGGTGTCTTCAACAACGCATGATTTTCAATCATTCCAGTATAATCAATGATGCCGTTAGGATTTGTATTGGCATCAGTTACTTTAATTTCTAATGTTTTTTCTTTTGACGATTCATTGATCAACTTCACTTTGATTTCATCTTTTTCTCCAGGATCTTCTTTCAAGTAAAAATAGCCAACAGAAGAATCTAATTGATGAGCATTTGGCACGCCTTCAATGGTAAATCCACCAATCCCTTCTTCCCCATACGCAATGACTCCCCCACAGAAAAAGATAGATAAGATAAGTATTGTCATGCCAATCGCTCGTTTCATTTCCATACCATCCTTTTCATTATTAAGGTATTCACGTGAACACTATTAATCTATCCTTTTTAGTAACTAAAAACTAGAAAAAATTCTCTTCCTATATCGTCACTAATCAATAAACACACTATTATCCGTCTTTTCAAGAGAAAGAGATAACTGTAATTTATAAATTAAAATTCAAAAATATAACTTTCTAAGGTGTAACTAATAAATTCCAATCGACTGTTCCATTATATGTTTTTGCCTCTAAATTTGTGGCATTAGGAATAGTCAATTGAAGACTCCCTAATGTTCCCAAACGATAATCATAGGTTCCTTTTCCGACTGTTCCTTGTTCTTTTTTCATAATTTCAGTCGTTCCACCTGTAGAAATAGTTACATTTGAATTTCCAATAACATCTGTTTGGGCAACTAACTGATTGGTTTGGAAAGGATCTGTCCCATTATTTGTATTTTGCATCACTGTTCCCGTTGAATTGTTTAAAGTGATCGTTGATCCAGGAAGTTCATCATTCGTCCAGTTTAATTGGGCAGACAATGTCCATTGATTATTTTGACGGGTTGCATCTTTTATACCAATATTATAGGTTGCATTAGAAGACATTGAATCACTACGATCATTTAATGATAAAGTGGCTTGTCCTAAATTTCCAGAAAAGGCAAACGCTTTAGGATAATAAGCAATTCCTAATTTTCCTTCTTCTCCTATTACACCTCCATGAGTCGGTTCATTCCCTCCGTTATCAGGATCAGTAGGATCAGTAGGTGGATTAGGAGTTCCAGGATCATTCGCATTTAAGGTAGCGCTTACAGGAGTTTCCGCACTGTTTGGATCAGCTATTTGATCCGAAAATACCGTTTCATTATTAGCTAAAACACCTACCATTACAATACTACTAAATAAGATACTTTGCTTTTTCATTTTCTATACACTCCCTTTTTGTTTTTCATTTCGATAAAAATAAAACATGAATACAAAAAAATATAATGCGCATTACGTATAAAAGATACAACGTATATTATAATTAATCAATTATTTCGCCTTTATAAAATTAAAATTTAATCCCCATCTCTTTTATTTGCAAAATTCAGTAAATTTATATTTACATAAAATAATTTATTCTTACAATATATAACCATCAGTTAATTTTAATACAAAAACAGACTGCTCCAAGAACAGTCTGCGAAAAGGAAAGATGTTATCGCATATAAAAATACGTGTGGGTAGATCACATAAACAATATGCGATAACATTTTCCTTTTATGAATGCGTATCTATGTTTCAAGAAGTGAAAAATAGATACTGTCATCTTATCATTGAATTAATCGACACTAGAGCTTGAAGTGTCTGGCGAAATTTGTAAATTCCAATTTACATTTCCGCTATATTGTTTCGCAACCAAATCAGTCGCATTAAGAATCATCAACTTCAAAGTACCTACATTACCTAAACTATAATCATAAGTTCCTTTACCTACTGTAACTTTACCTTTTTTCATAATAGTAGTTGGACTATTACTAATAACAACTGTGTTTGAATCAGTGCCTTGAACATCATTTTGTGATACTAAATCTTCATTTTGGAAATTAGATATGCCATCATTTTGATTTAGTTTTACTTTTCCTTGATCTGGATTCGTTACTGTAATTTCAGAACCTGGCAATTCACTGTTACTCCACTGCAATTGTGCAGTTAATGTCCAAGAATTATTTTGGCGCGTATTATCTTTTACACCGATATTGTAAGTAGTTTTATCACTACTAGTATTACTTCTCGAATCATTAAGTGTTAACTCAGTAGGTCCTAGATTCCCTGTGAAAGAAAATCCTTTAGGAAAGTACGCAATCCCTAAATTTCCTTCTTCACCTGTAACTCCACCACCAACTGGTTCATTCTATGTGATATCAGGATTATTAGGATCAGAAGGTGGCTTAGGCGTCATTTGTTGCGGTGTCGTTAAATCGGCCGTGACTGGTGTTGATGCACTTGCTGGATCAGCTGTTTGTGTTGGTTCTGCCGCATAGACACCTCCTGAACTAAGTAACGAAGTCAAAATAATTGCAATACTTGCTATCATACTTGTTCGTTTCATTGAAAACTTCCTTTCAAATTAATTATTTTCAACGAAATTATAAGAAACACAAAATATAGACGCAATGCTCTGAAAACTGATCAATAATTATTACTTATCCTAAATACCTATTTTATAGGATTTATCTAAGCTAAAAAGTCATTTTGTTGTATGGAAATTTTAAATTTAAAATCTCCTTCTTTTTAACTTAAAAAATACATCTACATAGAAATGTTCATTCGTTTTCTCCCATTGAATAATTGGTGTTCTGTCGTACCTGTCATTAAATTCCAACTTATAATTTTTCCCTAATCTATTGTAAAATTACCTATCCCTTTCTAAAATTTTCTTAGCTATAAGCTACTACTATTTTGAAAGGAGAATCCTATGTTTAACAGAATTAGGCAGAAGTCGCCCATCCTCTATAGGTGGGTGATGAATGCCGTTCGGTATGAGGGTTACCGTTGGTAACTCGAAGACCGACAACTAAGGCGTATTGCCTCTTTATTTTGTCCCATGTTACAATCAGTCTATACAAGAAATGAGTTGATATAACATGGAATTAGATACAAATAACCATTCAGTATTTCTTCTTTATTACCACCTTGTTTTAGTAACGAAATATCGTAGACAAGTAATTGATAATGAAATATCTAACTACGCTAAAGCGACTTTTGAAAGAATCTCAGAATCGTATCACATCACTTTAGTTGAGTGGAATCATGATAAAGACCAGGTTCATATTATGTTCAAAGCTCAACCAAAAACAGAATTGACAAAATTTGTCAATGTCTATAAAAGTGCTAGTTCACGTTTGATAAAGCGCAATTATCCAAGAATCAAACAATTTCTTTGGAAAGAAATGTTCTGGTCAAAAAGTTTTTGTCTTTTGACAACTGGTGGAGCACCAATTGATGTGATTAAGAAGTATATTCAAAATCAAGGAAACAATCATAAATAGAAAACAGGTGAGCTTTATGGAGCGACTAAAAGCATATAAATTTAGAATCTATCCAACAGAAGAACAAGAGACTTTCTTTGCTAAGTCTTTTGGCTGTGTCCGTAAGGTCTACAATCTAATGCTTGATGACCGAATGAAAGCTTATAAAGAAACTAGGAAAGATTCCTCTAAAAAAATGAGTTTTCCAACGCCTGCAAAATATAAGCAAGATTTTCCGTTCTTGAAAGAAGTGGATAGTCTTGCTTTAGCGAATGCACAACTCAACCTAGATAAGGCGTACAAGAACTTCTTTCGCGATAAATCCGTCGGATTTCCTCGTTTCAAAAGCAAGAAAATCCAGTTCAAAGCTATACGACTAACAATCAAAATGGAACAATCGCTTTGATTGATAATAAATTCGTCAAACTTCCTAAGTTGAAGTCATTAGTTAAAATTACACTCCATAGACAACCTAAAGGTCTGATTAAATCCGCTACAATATCACGTCATTCTAGCGGTAAATATTATATTTCCTTATTGTGTAAAGAAGAAATAGCTGAGCTTCCTAAAACTAATTCCGCTATTGGAATTGACCTTGGTATAACTGATTTTGCAATTCTTTCTGATAGTCAAAAGATTGATAACAATAAATTCACGTCAAAGATGGCAAAGAAACTTAAACGTGAACAACGTAAGTTGTCAAGACGTGCCTTATTAGCTAAACAAAAAGGTATCAATCTGTTTGAAGCTAGCAATTATCAAAAACAAAAACGTAAAGTAGCACGATTGCATGAAAAAGTAATGAATCAACGTACTGATTTTCTGAATAAGTTGAGTACAGAAATAATCAAAAATCACGATATTATCTGTATTGAAGACTTAAACACAAAAGGTATGTTGCGTAATCATAAACTAGCAAAAAGTATTTCGGATGTTTCTTGGTCTAGTTTTGTGACTAAATTACAATACAAAGCTGACTGGTACGGTCGGAAAATTATCAAAGTGGATAAGTGGTTCCCATCTAGTCAAATCTGTTCGAATTGTGGACATGAAGACGGCAAGAAATCTCTTAAAATTCGAGAATGGACTTGTCCTATTTGTCATGCTCATCATGACCGAGATATCAACGCTAGCATCAATATCCTGGCCGAAGGTCTAAGGCTACATTCTATAGGACTGGCTTAGATCAAATAAACAAGAACCGTAGGAACTACGGGGATAGCTTGGTCAATAAGAGACACCGCTGTTAGTAAAAAAATAAGCTATCAAGTATGCTCTATTCCCAAGAAGCTCCCACTTCAAGCGTTAAGAACCGTCAGGTTTAGCTAAGTGGTGAGTAGTTCACAAGGTCAATAAGCGTTGTAATATTCTTTTGACTTGGTTTCATTGGTAACCGCAACATCCATAAAATACAGCGGTATCCATTAAAGTATAAACACCTCCGACACGCATCGTATCCGTAATTCGGTTAGGTCGAGTAAACATGTTTGTTCCTTCCTTTCATTTATCAGTAAAAATTGAAGAACCCTATTGAGAAATAGAGTTCTTCATCAAATACCAATATAATCACTTATTCTTCTTTCTTTGCGTCTTTTTTAGATTCTTTAAGTTCACTTTTTATTCTTCGTTTTTGTTGGCGATACTGCCCATAATCTTTTCCGAGATCATAAGCATCTCGACGTTTACTCATCAAGGACGAAGAATGATAACGTCTAGGATCTTCTTTTCCATAGCCAAATACTTTATTTTTAGTTGCTTGTTTTTATGGATTATTTTTCTTATGTTGAGACAATTCTTGATTTAATCGGTCAGACTTCGCAGAAATCGTTCGTTTTGGCTTTTCTTCAGTTTTAGGAGATTTTGGATCGTCAGAATCTTGATTAAAACCAGTCTCTTTTTCATTATTAGCTGATAAATGAGCCTCTTCATTTCCAGATGAATAAGAATTTAAATCATCTGAATTGGTCGTTTCTTCTGATTCTTCAGCCTCTTGACGTGCCATTTCATTACTCTTATACTTCCTATAAAATCTGAATCACTAACAATTAGCACAATAATTATTATTAGTTTTGTTTTATCTATAATTACTCACGCTATCGGACTCACTTTAGTACATTTAAGTAAAATAAATATTATTTCAGTCTATAAGATACTAGATATTTCAAAAGACTTTTTTACTCATGTATTGCTTTTTTTCACATTACTTCTACAATTTACTGATATGTTATCTTTTGATGATACAAGCCTTCTAACACAATTGGAAGAAAGAAAATCATGGTTACTTGAATGTGTGGCTATAGGTATAACTGCTCTCTCACTACAATTTATTTATTTTCTTAAATATCAATTAAATGATATAGAGCTTAAAAAACAGCCTTATTCATCAGAATAAGACTGTTTCTGGATCAACCAATTGTGATTGGTTTAAACTATGATTTAGGCACAATTCAAAATGTAAGTGACTGCCTGTACTGTTTCCTGTTGAACCAACATAACCAATAATCTGCCCTTGTTTTACTTTGTCACCCACTTTGACTTGATATTCTTGTTGGTGCGCATATAAAGCCGTTGTACCGTCTTCGTGCTCGATAGCTACAACATTGCCCCATGATGGGTGAAACTCTGCTTTAACGACCGTTCCTGCCTTGCTGGCATAGATTGGCTCACCTTGTGGCGCTGCTAAATCTAATCCTCGATGAAATTCTCCCCCACGAGTACCAAACGGACTAGAAATCGTGTAATTCTTTAATGGAACGACATACCCTTTTTTGTTTAGTTGTGGGCCCGCTACTTCTTTATCATACTTGGTTAAGTCATAGGTTTCGATTAACCCATTTAATTTTTTATCGTAGCTAGTGTCTGTCGCATAACGACCTGTTAGAAACTTCGTTGCTTCTTGATATGTTTTTGCATTGGTCTTCCAAACTCCATCGTAGAAATGGCTATTTCCTGTTAAACCCTCTTTTAATAGTTGAGCATAGTCATTTAAGCTATCCTCATAGTTCTCATACTGTCTGAAAGTTGCCTGAGTAGTATAAAGTGTCCCATTACCTAAATCTTCTTGTGTCGCAAAAGAGACGCCTTTTCCGTTATGTGTGCCTTTGATTCCAAACAAGTTGTAATTTGGTGCTTGTGCTAACTGACTTTGACCACTAGCCGATTCTAAAATCGCTTGGGCAATCATGACGGAAGCATACAAATCATTTTCTTGTCCGATTTTACGAGCAGATTCGCCAATTTTTCGAATAAATGTTTCGCCTGATTCGTCTTTTTCAAAATAAATGTTTCCTTCGTTATCCTTTTTGCTAGAAGGGACTAATTCTTGAATGGGCGCAGTTGGTGCTTGACGATAAGCTTTTGACTCTTCTTGCACAGTTGGTTGAGCTTGTGCCTTTGTTTCTGCTTTTGGTTGTGCATTTTGTCCAGTGGTTGAAGGCTGTTTCGAAACTGATTGTGAAGGAGTGACTTCCGCAGGTTTTGTTGGCTGTGTCACTTCTTGATTCACTGATTCACTTGGTTTTGTGGTTTGCTGTTCCACAGGCTTCGTTTCTGAAGGCTTAGTAGGTTCTTGCGTATTATTTTCTGGTTGACTAGAGTCTGTCGTACCAGGAGTAGTTGTTTCTGGTTTAGATTCTGTTGTTTGTGAACTATCTGTCGTAGAGTCTGTCGTTTGATCGGTTGATTCACTTGGTTTTTGCTCAGATCGTTCAATGGAAGAATCAGTTGTGGTTTCTTCCTTAGTCGTATCTGTACTATCAGTTGTAGAATTGTCAGTATTCACTGTCGTTGATTGTTCTGTCGCTACATTTGATGGTTTTTCATCTGCTAAAACAGATGGAGTATAACCAACAACTTGACCTAATAACAATAAAGCAGACAATAATTTACTCGTTTTCTTCATCTACAAATTTTCTTCCTTTCCTTTATTCAATATAGTTTCTGCAGGAATCTTTTGTCGAATTTGAACCCACCAATAATCTGGTAACCTAGGAACATATCCTTCTTTTTCTGCAATAAACAAACAATTTAAAACAACAGATATACTTAAAGAAAATTCATGATAGTTATCCTTCATTTTGAAAAATAGTTCTTCTGAACATTCTTCACACAGCGTATGATCTTCTACTTACCAAACGCTTTCTTTTAAGTCAGGAGACACCTGATTATCACAATTGTTATTCACTTATCATTATCCTCCTTCATTCTAACAAAAATCTCTCAACAATAAAGTAACTTCACATTTTTTTCAAAAAATTTTTATAATTTACGGGGAAATAATATGAAAAAAATAACATTTGGTTAAAACTAGGAAAATCTATTTTAGTAGTAATTTTTTTATTGTAGGATTTTTTGTTGCTCAAGTGATATTTTCTTTATTTTTACAGCATAGATAAGAAAATAGCCAAAAGATATATATACTCTTTTGGCTACAGTCTGAGTCGTTCTAAAGAAGAACGACCTAAATAATTTTCTTCAACGGTTCATAAAAATTTTCATGTGTTCCACGTAACAATACTGGAATCACCTTATTTTCCCTGATTTCATAAGCCACTCTATAAATTGTACTGCATATCTAAAACCATTAGACCAAATACCTGATAAATCTCCAGTTTTTTGTTCACCTTTATATGGATCAACCGCAATTTCATCATATATTAGCTTCTTTAAATCATATTATATTTCTCCATTCAATTGAATTTTTCAACTATTCAATTGAATGGAGAAATATAATTATCTAATAGGTACTTTTTCAGAATAACTATAGAATTGAGATTTATCTGTAAAATTAGCTTTATATTTACTGTTAATTCCAGCCTTTTTAGATATATCTCCCAATTCTATTAATAACTTTTCATCATTTCCTAAAAAATGAATTTTATTGTCAAAGCCAACAATATAGATATAATTCACCAATTTGTTTATTAATATTTCTGGATATTTTTCGCTATCTATTTTTTTATAGACTTGCAACAAAACATCTGTAATATCTAATATAGCTTTGGTCTCATCACGCTTCTTTAAACTATTATATAATTCATGAATTATTTTTTTTGTTTCATCAATATCAATCATTTAAATCCTTCCTCCACTAAAACTACCAAACAAATTATCTCCCCAACGTTTAACCCCTTCTGACCAAGCTTGTCCCCAATTTACCCAACATTTTTGCTTATTACAATACACACCATTTCCGTAATACGTAGCAGCGTCTATATTTGTTCCTAATGCTGTAAACCCAATACTAATCATACTACAACAGACTAAAACTTTAACGAACTTCTTTTATGTAGAAACTATATAGCTATTGGTATAGCTTTGTAAACGTTAAAACAAAAGAATTTCCCTAACACTTTTGTAAGTTGGTATCCATCAATTCCAATTATTTTTATCCTAATCATTGTACCATTTCATTCAAAACAAATATTGCCATCAATACCTTCTTTTTATAAAAGAGCATGATTATTATTAACTTCTGCTTAATTATGTTAAAACTTTTTCTATATCTTTTTTGTTCCAGCTTACATCAATAATTATAAAATCCCTGAAATCTTTAGAAGTGACTATTTCTAAAGACGTTTTTTCATCCACTTTCACAGTTTTTGTTTTCATCATTCTTTATTTTCCCTCCAGTTTATCTAAGTAACGATAAATTGTTGTTCTAGAAACATTCCATCGTTCCGCAATTTTCTTAATCGGTGTTCCACTATCTACTAAAGTCTTCAGTAATTCCAAGTCTTGTTCAGTTAACTTTTCAGGACGACCACCAAATCGTTCTCTTTCTCGTGCAGCAGCACGTCCAGCAGCTGAACGCTCTAAAATCAGATTACGTTCAAATTCTGTGAACGCCGCGAATAGATGAAACATAACTTGACCAGTCGAACTGGATTTATCCATCGTGATATTTTCTTGAAGACTATGAAAACTCACACCACGTTCATTCAATCGATTGACGATTGAAATCAAATCTTCCATATTTCTTCCCAGACGATCTAAACGCCAAATGACAAGTGTATCTCCAGAACGAATAAAATCGAGCGCCATTTCTAATCCTGGTCGATTACTTTTTGCCCCACTCATATGATCAGTAAAAATTTTTTCACAACCAAATTTGTTTAAACTATCCTCTTGTAAATCTAAATTTTGTAAACCGGTAGATACTCGTGCGTACCCTATTTTCAAAAAAATCACTCCTTCATTAATTTCATCGTAACATAACTTTATCTACATAGTTTAACTGAACATAGATTTTGTTATGGGTTTATGAACATAAAATGAATTGATTTTTTATAAAATAAAGCTAAAAAATAAAGTGTCCAGAAACGGCGGATTTTCTGTACACTACTTATAATGATTGATTGAAATACTAATTTTACGATATTATAGAATAGAAGAATACATTTAAAGGGAAGATGATAAACATGGGATTATTAATTCAAAAATCTAATTTTTATTCTATCCCACTATATAAACGTCAACGAATAGCCACAAGATATCATAGAATTACTAAAGCAATAAATAGAGCATTTTGGAATTCTGAAAGCGATTCTGCTCACAGCTTATATGTAGGATCTTATGGAAGAGGAACTGCAATAAGCACTAGTGATATAGATATATTAGTTGAATTACCAATGTCAGAATTGGATAGATTTAAGAGTTATTCGTCAAATGGACCATCTAGATTATTACAAGTTATACGAAAAACAATTCTAGAGATATTACCAAGTAGTGATATTAGAGCTGATGGACAAATTGTTAAAATAAATTTTCATGATGGAATTAAGTTTGAAATAGTACCAGCATTTAATGACAAAGATTATTTTGGAAATTCAAAAGGATTTATCTATCCAGATTCAAATATGGGTGGAAACTGGAAGGCTACTAATCCTAAAAAAGAGCAGGAAGCTATGAAACTAAAAAATATCCAAAGTAATAATTTGTTATACGATACTTGTAAGCATTTTCGTCATGTAAGAGATACAGAATTTAAAAGCTATCACCTTTCAGGAATAGTCATTGATAGTTTTGTTTATGAAGCTATAGGGAGCTGGAAATATGTAGACAATAATAATGGGCAAGTTGTAAATTCAGGAGAATACGAAAAAACTTTATTAAATTACTTTAATTCACATAATATATTTGGCTTTTTAAATTTATATTCTCCTGGAAGTAATCAATTTGTTGATACAGAAAATAGCATTGTATGCCTTGAAAAAGTTTTAAAAAAATAGCTTTATAAAGAGTTGTGGGGGATAATATGGAAGAAGAAAAAAAGTGTTTAGAAATTCAACTACGTGAAGCTTATGGTCGAGTAACTTATACTTATACGACTCATTTAAAACAAGCAGATAGAATCATTTCTAAAAATAAACGTTTAAAATGTGTTCAGATAGGATTATCAGCTGTTACTACTGGAGGATTTTTGGGGACTATCATTACTACTAATCATATTTCAACAATTATTGCTGGTCTATGTTCTACAATTTCTCTTGGATTGAATTTATACTTTAAAAATTTTAATCTTGCTGAAGAAGCTAAAAATCATCAAATTATTGCTGATAAATTATGGTTAATTAGAGAAAAATATATAAGTTTACTAACAGATTTAAATCGTTTGAGCATTAATAATATCACAAATGAAAGAGATAAATTAATGAACGCAACCCATGAAATCTATATAAATACTCCAAAAACAGATAGTAAAAGTTATAAATTAGCACTAAAAGCACTAAAAGCACTAAAATCTGAAGAAGAGCAATTTTTTTCAGAAGAAGAATTAGATAAAATGTTACCAGATCACCTTAGAAAAAAGGTTTCTAACTACTGAACTCTTTTTTCTAAGGTGATTTTTTGCCATTTATTAAATAAAATATTCGTCATTTAAAAAGAAAAATGACATCTGGTTTTATCGTGTATGATTAGGATGTATTTTAAATAGTTGCAGAAAGTAGGTAAAAATTTTGAGAGTTGCATACATACGTGTCTCATCCATCGATCAAAATGAACAACGCCAGATTGAAGAAATGAAAAAATTCGGTGCAGAGAGAATTTTCATCGAGAAACAATCGGGCGCAACGATTACTCATCGACCTGTTTTCCAAGAAACATTGGATTTCGTCCGAGATCAAGACATTTTTATTGTGGAAGCTATTGATCGACTTGGAAGAAATTACGACGAGATCATCGCTTCAGTCAATTACCTAAAGAAGAAAAACGTACAGCTAATCATCACCAGTCTACCGATCATGGCTGAAGCAATTGGTAACCCTCTCCTGGATAAATTCATTAAGGATCTGATCATACAAATTTTGGCCATGATCGCTGAACAAGAGCGTACCGAATCTAAACGACGCCAGGCGCAAGGCATTAAAATTGTGAAAGCAAATGGAGTTTATAAAGGTCGTCCAAAACTTTATAGTGCAGATACAAAAAATCCTCAACGACGTTTAGTTTATGAAAACATCGTTAAGGACTTGAATGAAGGCATCTCTATTTCAAAGATTACAAAGAATTATAACGTTACTAGACAAACAATATATAGAATTAAAAAAGATTTGAATTTATAGATCGTTACACCTTCTATACAACTCTCTTAAGTCTAATTTTGGACCATTCATATTATAAATACCATATTCATTAGGTTTAAAAAGATTTTTACGATCTTGTCTTGCCTCAAATTTACAACATACCTTAATAATTTTATAACTGAATTCAATAAAATCATATTTTGTTAGAAAACTAAGATGTTCTAACTACTTATATCCACCATCAATTTGTTCAATAATTTCTTTTGCAGGAGAAGTCTGAGCTGAGCTTTTAAGTTCTATCAGAAATACTGTTTTATTTGCTTCACTTATGATGATGTAGTCACAATCTTTAGGTTTTTCTTTTATATATTGGGTATTACTCTTCATAAGATCTGGTCTTATTTGCATGTATCCTAATAAAGTGGACACATTTTTTTGTATACTCTTAAATAAATAGACACAAATTTTGAAAGGACTTTTTAATATGGGAAACAACAGAAAATCACCACGTAAATTTGATGAAGAGTTTAAAAAATCCATTGTGAAACTTCACGAAAGTGGTAAAACTCAACATGCTTTATCTAAAGAGTACGGCATTGCTCTTTCTTCAATTGCTCGTTGGGTCAAACAATATTCTGAAGTAAAAATTGATGATGACACGATCCTTACGGCTCGTCAGATCAAACAGCTACAAAAACGAAATGCGCAGCTCGAGGAGGAAAATTTAATCCTAAAAAAAGCGATTGCCATATTCACGCCTCGCTCGACGAACGATTAAAAGCCATACACATTCTTCGATATGAACACAGTATTGTTACACTCTGTCGTGTACTCAAAGTCAATCGTTCCACTTATTACAAACGCTTTTCTGGAAAAGTAGTCCCAAGAACAAAAGAAAATCAACACCTAAGAAAAATGATTTTAGAAATTTATACTTCTTCTCAAAAACGTCTTGGCGCTGCAAAGATCCAACGGATCCTTTTGCGTGATTATGGCATTTCGATTAGTATTGGTCGCGTTTATCGCTTGATGAAATCAATGAACCTACCAAAAATGTCTACAGTAAAACCTGTTTTCAAAAAAAGAAAAAACAAGGTTTCTTTGACACGTCCAAATCATCTAAACCAAGCGTTCAATCTACCAGCACCCAATCAAGTTTGGACGAGTGATTTTTCTTATATCCCCATCGGTAAGAAAACATTTGCGTATTTGTGTGTCGTTTTAGATTTATTTTCTAGAAAAGTAATTGCTTGGACTGTAGGACCAACGATTAATACAAACCTAGCCATTCAAACAGTGGATAAAGCACTTCATTCTCGAAATTTAATGAGTCCTGTTCTTTTTCATACAGATCAAGGGTCTCAATATACCTCTTTAGAATTTAGAAAGTTTATAGAGAATCATCCGATTGTCCATTCTCTTTCTAAACCAGGTTATCCGTGGGATAACGCCGTCATCGAAGCTTTTTTTAAATATATGAAAAAAGAAGAATTAAACCGCTGTTCATTTCATTCAATCGAAGAAGTACGGTTGGCTTGTTTCGCTTATATTGAAGGATTCTATAACACCAAACGTCCTCATGGAACATTAGATATGCTTACACCAACTGAAAAGGAGGCTCTTTACTTTGAAAATCTTTAAGTATCTTCTCTTTTTATGTCTACTTTATTGATATCTATCCAGTTCTACATTACTTGTCTCGTCAGTAGTAGTTGTTTCTATGACAGATTGTGTCTCACTAGTCACTTGTGTATCTTCAGTAGAACTCGTCGTTGATTCAGTCACAATTGTCGAATTTTCTGTGTTTATTTCCTCTGCTTTAGATACATTTGCTCCCATACTAACACTCATTAGTACACTAAAACTTGTCAATAGATAAAGATATCGTTTCATTTTTTCCTCCTAAATAAATTCTTCTCATAAGAAAATTATATCGAATAAAAAACGCATTCAATATTTCCGTTTGAAAAAATAAAAAAATTCTTCTGTTTCTAACAAGACAGAAGAACACCAAAAGAAAAATTCGTTAAACTATTTTTTTACAAGTTTTCTTACCATACGAATAATTAAAGAGATAGTTGGAATAATCATCAAGTACATGACTATATACCAAAAATCCACTAATACATTTTCCCATGTGACCGGAACAAATATCCCCATTAACAAAATGACCGCAAGAATAATCAAATTGAAAATAAATGCTGTCAAAAACTCATTTATGCTAACGGTTTCTTTGTACTTAAAACTATTTTTCCAGTAATTAATATACAGTTGAATCATTATCTTTTCTCACCTCTACTTACAAGATAGTATGATTATTAAAATCACCTTTCCCATCATATCGAGGAAAAGTATGACCTTCTTTCCGAAATTTTCTTTTTGAGATTAAATATCGTTCAATACCATAATCGGTTTCATGCTCAATAATAAACGTATTCTTTCGAAAACAAACTACTTTTCCTGTACAAGGTTCACCATTTACGTCAATTGTTGAAAGTTCCATCCCTTCCTGAATCATTTTATCAAATAAAAAAATTCTCTTCAATAAAAAATTTACTATATTTGTAACTTTCACCTTATTTTATTATACTTAAGAGAAGTAAAAGGAAAAATATAAAACCGAAAATCATGATATCCTGCCGCAGCTTCAACATAGAAGCAGAAGCATTCAATACCAACTTCATTTATCAAACATTGACCTTAGCCCCAACTATCTTCTAATAGCTGTTCAAATATTATATATTTTAGCTCATATTGCTGGATTATATTCATTTTAAATGACTCCATTTTTGTTCCTGGTAAAATTCAATATGGCGTATTTCATCGTAGTGAACTTTATCCTCACCTACATAGATACCAAGTCCATCCCCACCTAAGATCTTACCTACAATGACCTCCGGATAATAATCATCCATGTCACGCTCTTCTTTTTGGATACAGATAGTTCTATTTTTCATTATTGCTGTCTTCAGTATTTTTGAAATCTCTTCAGTTTTCATTTGTTCTTTTGCTAAGTTTCTATTAGCTCGTTGTTCATTTTCGGCGTCAATTTCCTCGGTATGATCTGATAAGTAAAATCCAGCCCATTTCAACCGTCCTCGATCGCTATAATCAATCATTTTTAAGCCCCCATTGCCTCCTGCATATCCACCAACCAATGTACTTCTAGTAATACTTCGAGCGCCTTCTACCATCGAAGAAGCATGTACAATCGACGTAAAACCATACTTCTGCCTAATTTTATCTAGTTTTTCTTCATCAATCTGCTTTTGTGGATCACTAAACAAATCCAATTGAAGCGAATCAGTATAAACTAGCTTACTATAGGTAATACCAACATGTCGGACTTCTTGTCCTTCGTAATACTTATCAAATAAGAAAAGACAGTAATTCTGCAGCTCTCTTGTATTGTCTGTGTTAGGAATTTTCATTTAGTGTGAAAACCCTGGTCTCGTTTCTAAGATCGAAGTTCCAATGTGTAAATGAACACAACCTGTTTTACAGTGGTGTTGTCTAATACGGATTGCTACTTGTTCCGCCATTTCTTTTACGATAAGCTTGATTTCTTCCTTCTTGGTATAATCTCGTGGTAACACTTGTGAATTACCATAGGATTTCTCTTTGGTTGGTTCTGGCGGGATCGCTATATCTGTTCGATCGATCCCATTAGCATGAAAGTACAGCTGTAAACCAATCACACCTAAACGGCTCTTAATATTGTATGGATTCCAATTAGCTAAATCTTTAATACTCATGATACCCATTTTGTTGAGCCTTTTTTTCATTCGAGAGCCAATGCCCCAAAAGTCCGTCATTTCAGGAATATTCCATACTTTCTCAGGAACATTTTGATACGTCCATTCAGCAATAAAATCTTCATTTTGCTTTGCTTCGTTGTCTAAAGCTAGTTTTGCCAATAAAGGATTATCACCAATTCCCATCGTAGCAATCAATCCTAGCTCTTCTTTAATGCTCTCCTGGATCATTTGAGCCAACTTCTTTCTTCTTTGACTTCATGTTCCTTCAGTCGTAAATAGATCAATAGATCTTCGTCTGCTACATACCTTCTGAAAATATTGTTTACCTGCATGTTTCGTTTAATGTACAGGTTCATACGTGGCGGAACGACATGTAACGTTTTAGGATAAGGCTGCGGTAGATCTCGCGGCCGGCTGACATTAGAGATTCCATATTTTTCCTTTGCAGCTGGTGAAGAAGCTAAAATAAGCCTTGATCCTGTATTGTCCGCTCGACTCATCACGACTAATTCAGTCGTTAATGGATCTAAATCCCTTTCTATACATTCGACACTTGATAGCGATAGGTAATCCTTTGATATAGTCTCCGGATTTTCCCCCACTCCACACCGTACATGCGACTTTCACCGCATACGGCGTTCCATCAATGTCTACTAACAGATATCATACAGTTATAAATTCAGCAACAATTCACAATTTTTCACTTTTTTCCGGAACTGGTTAATTATCTCAAGCTGAGCGCCTGTAATCCTCATCTTTGTCATGAGAAATGAAGCTCTCGTTTTATCATTCTCATGAATAAGTTGATGAATATTTTAGTGAATGATAACTAGATTTTGGAAGTTATCTTTTCCACCAAGATTTTTAGGTATGATACGGTGACAATAAATATCTGCTAGCTCCAAAACTTCTTTTGTTACTCGGCACCTGCCTCGTTGTACGGAGTACTTAGAGACACGATTATCCCTAAATTCAGTGCTTTCATTCGGATTATTCATATTCATGAGTTGGTTGATAATATCGATTGGAAAGGTAAGATACTTGTGTATTAGCACACGTCCTTCGGGCGTGTACTTGCAAATTCCCATTTTGGGTAGTGATGTATGGCTGTGTTTAACGAATCCTAAAGGAATCATAGGATAGCCATTGATCCATCTTAGCTGTTTTGAACGTGCATAGTTTTTCTTAACGAAATCACTAGGCGGAGATCCATTTTTCTTAACGTCCAGTCGATTTTTAATGATAACCATTATACGTTGGTTAATTTTCGGGCAATCCACACTAATGTGGGTAGCCTTTTTGTAATATTGATGAATCCCTATCACCATCGAGTTGTATTTCACTAGTTGTTTTTGTAAGTCCTCTTTGGTAAGGGTGTGCTGAATTACCTTTATTTGTTTTGCTAGATTATCAAATACTTTTTTCATGGCTTTAGGACACATGTGCGTTTCTATGACAAAGGTCTTTCTTTTGCGAACCAATTTCATAGTGAAACCGAGGAACTCGGATTTCTTTTTCTTTAGATTAACCACTTTTGATTTTTCTGGGCTAATGTCGAGTTTCAGACGCTCTTTTAGCCACAATTTGGTGGCTATAAATATATTGTCCGCATCGTTACGTTTTCTGCAGAAGATTTTGAAGTCGTCGGCATATCTTACGAGATAAATTTCTTTTAGTTTTGAACCACGCCACGCTCGATATTTATTTCCTTTATTCCAGTAACCTTTCTCGGCATTATACCAATCATAATTATGCCTTGTAGGGTGGGTTTCCCACTGTGATGATATCCACCAGTCTAATTCATTTAACACAACATTTGCGAGAAGAGGGGAAAGGATTCCGCTTTGCGGAGTTCCTTTCTTAGGGTGATCAATTCGCCCATCCTTATGAATGATGGGCGCTTTAAGCATTGCCCTAATAACACCTAAAAGCCACTTATCTTGGACTCCTAATGTCCAGAGCTGTTTGATAAGCTTTGAATGGTTTACGTTGTCAAAGAATCCCTCAATATCTATATCTACTACAAAAGTAAGTTTAGACACTTGTGCTAAGCGTACTGCTTGAGCGAATGCATGGTGTGCCGACCGATTAGGACGGAACCCATAATTCTTATCATGAAATTTTGCTTCCATAATAGGTTCTAGAACTTGTAATAGACATTGTTGTACGATTCTGTCCCAAATAGTTGGGATACCAAGTGGGCGAGTTTTTCCATTTGGTTTTGGGATTTCTACCCTTTTAACTGGTTGTGGTTTATATTCTGAAAATTTGTCTTGCACGATTCTGATAAAATCCGTATTAGGTATTTCTTTTAAATCATCAATATTTCTATTATCAACGCCCGGAGATACACTCCCAGAGTTTCCTTTAATATTTCTATACGCTAGTAAGATATTATTCGGCGAAGTTACAATTTCCATAAGGTTATTGAAAATGTGATTATCGCAACTTTCTTTGTATAGATTGTATCATAACTGTTAGTAAAACCAATTGACTTGTGGCTATCCCTCCACAGCTTATTATTACTGATTCATAGGTACTGTGCCACTACTCTCACTAGTGTGAATGAGCTTATTATTCTTCGTCTCAACCGCTTCAAAGGAGATTAGTCCTCCACGTCACTAGCTTTCAACGTTCCAATGATTTTATCCGTACATTTACTTTTAGGTGCTCACTCTAAACCTGCGACTTTCCAGTGCCCTTAACACTGCACGGTTATTCATATCTACGATTCTTACTAAACCGCAAGTCGCACCCTATGTCACAATATCTTTTGTGCGGGCAAGATACATTTCTGCACCCCAAGCCTATAGATTCGTATATTCGCGAATTTGTCAGTACAATTGCACATTCTCACCATGAGTAATTTTTGGACTCCCGACTTATAGGTTACACTATCCACCGCTGGACAGCTTTTGATTGCAACAATGCAACTACGGTAACTCTCAGCCGGCTTTACCTAGCTTTTGACAAATTCTTATTCTAATCAACAGATTTGCCAATCGGAGTATCAGAGGGAGCGCTTCAGGTCGTTACACCATCATTTCACTCCTCAAATCATCAGTTCTCCACAAGAACTACTTGTGTGCCTAACCTTTTCAGTTAGAAACGTTTCACACCATAAAAATTTTTTATATCGATCAAAAAGTAATCATTGACTGGCCCATTTGAGTAATCAAACATTTTGTTCTACCCCATTTCAATTCGATTGTACAAACATACGTTTGCATTTGTAAAAGGGAACATTCTAAAATAGCAAAAAAGTCAGACTATTTGTCTGACTTTCATAGACCTACTTATTTTTTTCGTTTAGCAATTGGAAGTCTTGGTCAATGAATTGGTAACAATTCCCACAATTTTTACAATGATATTGTTTCGTTTGAGTATTTTGCTGAATCAACTCACCACGAGCACAATCGATCGATACAGCTGTTCTTCGTTCTAATCCGTATAATGGACGTCCCCAAAAAGTATAGCCTAATTGTTGTTCTTTCATTTTCTTCGATTCTTCCTAAAAATATCTCTATTCGTAGCTAATATGACGCTTTGTTCGACCAATGATATTTCTTAATGAGCGAACTTGACCTTAGAATGTTCGTATAAACAACGATTCATTTAAATTGAAAGAGATTTTTATATTCATTTTATCAATCTTCTAATCACTGCCTTCTATTTGTTTCTTAATTCTAAAAAGTGTACTACGACTGAACCCCGTTATGGCTTCCACTTCTTTGTACGATTTACCGGAAGTAATCAATTCATATGCGTGCCTCTTCTTTGGTGTGATTGTTGCTTTCGGACGTCCCTCTTTAAAATTAGGATTATTCTTTTTCGCAAACAATTTTCCTTCCTGAGTACGTTCTACAATCATATCACGTTCCATTTCAGCTACACTCAACAACGTGCGTGTAACCATTCGACCCATTGACGTATTTTCGATCGTTCCTAGATTCAATACCTTAATCGTGACGTTATCATCGAGTAAAGGTTCAATGATCTCTAGTGCTTCTCTTGTATTACGGGCGAATCGATCAAGTTTCGTAACAACGATTTCGTCTCCAGGCTTCAGACCAGCTAACAGCTGATTAAACTTCGGTCGATCTCGTTTCGTACCTGTAAATTTTTCAGAAAAAATATTCTTCTTCTCAACACCGTTCTCAAGCAGCTGTTGGATCTGCTCCTTTTTACTTTGAGAAGCAGTTGAGACACGTGCATAGCCATATTTTGTCATTTAACCCACCTGCTCTTACAAATCATCTATCGTATACTCAGAGTATCCTTCATAAAAATAGCTGACATCGATTCCTTTCATATATAACTCGCGATCGTCGATTTGATCAGTCAGGGCATTGGAAATTAGATACCGTATCTCCAAATCGTTTATGGGACTTCGCTCCATTGCAGAAAGATAGTCTGTTTTATCGATCAAGTTCCAGTCAACAACTTTTTGCAATTCTTCCTTTAAAATGAGATCTAGCCAAATTCTAGTACTTCGTCCATTCCCTTCACGAAAAGGGTGAGCGATATTCATCTCCACGTATTTATTAATAATCTCTTCAAAAGAAGTTTGTGGCATTTGATCAATATGCTTTAACGAATGTTCCAGGTACATGACCGGTGCGAAACGAAAATTTCCTTTTGCGACATTGGCCGTCCGAATTTTTCCTGCAAAATCATAAATCTCTGAAAAGAGAAAATCATGAATTTCAGATAAGCCTTTAAACGTACCGACTTCGATTTCATTTATTTTTCCAGAATCGTATAATTCTTTTGCTTTTTGCTTACTGATTTTCTCTTCAGCTTTGGCCAACTCAACTTGATTGGTCAAACCCAATTTATTCTCTAAAATCATGGAAAATCCCCTTAACTTTTTGACATAAGTTTATGAAACACTACAAATCCTATTATACCGCGAATTTAATCATATATCAAAAACTATTAAGTTTCTAACACATCCCTTTTATTTTTATTGCTAAACTTCAATCTCATTTGCTAATTTAAGTTTCTAACAGCTAAACAGAAAGCCCAACAGGTTATACCCTGTTGGGCCGAGTATAATTATCTAGAATATTTACTCCAATGACTTTCTGGAAATAAATATACAAAGTAGGCTTCAATTCACAATATATACAATTTTTAAGTAAAGGGGTCACTGGACATAGCCATCAAGCTAAGGCAAAATATAAGGATACATTATAGTTTTATTTAAAGAATTTCTCGGACTTTGTCACATTTTCTAAAAAAAGCATACACTAAATAAGCTTCATGACTTTTAAATTTTTTTACCTGATAAAGGGACTAAGGATATCCATACTTGTCTTTTTTGTCCCTCTTCGAGACTTCAAAGCGTTTCTTTTTAACAGATTAAAAATACGGTCTAATAAGTTTTCAATCGCTATAAGGTCACCCCTGAAAACCTGACAGAAATCTGGTAGATAGTGTATTAACACATGCATGGTTTTTGATTCACTTAACTCTTTCTTTTGCTTTTCGTACAATAGTTTTCTCATCTTGTACATCGTTGTCATCGTCAGCCATAGGGCAATCAATTTGCTATAGATATGGCATTTTAATCGGTGACTATTTATTTTTTTATTTTATTAATTTTGAAGACCGATTTCCAAACTTTAAAAAGAAGTTCTATCTGCCAGCGTAAGGAATATACCTCATGTACCATGTCCATTGGGACATGGACTACCGGACAATTCGTGATATAAATATTTAACCGCTTGATTTTCTTGCTGCGATCACTTAGTGGTTTGCGCTTTTTACCAATTTTTCTATCTGTTGTTGTCGATGTTTTAGTTCTTTATTTGTTAAACAACGAATGATTGCTCGAGCCCCAAGGTAGTGTCCTTTGCCGCAATAGACTTCTGGAAATTCAATTGTTTCTCCTGGTTGTAAAGTATCAACGAATCCTTCTAAAGAAAGCGGTAAATATTGACTGTGCTTTTTCTGTTTACTTGCTTTTTTAAAAGACTCTGGATTAGGATTTTTTACAAATAAACGAGTGGTTGTCTTTACTCAGGTGATATAAAAACCTCCAGCAGCTTGAATTGATTGGTATTCACTCAAATCAAAGTAACCTAAGTCTCGAATACACAAATCTCCAGGAATTATTTTTGCTAGATGTGTATCACTAAACTGTTTGTCACCTTCTCGTTCTGCGCCTAGGTAGTTTTCCAAAATTCGACCGCTGATCAAGTCATACTCCAATTGAATTTTAGCTCCCACAGTATGTCTGGTTCCACCAGAACCTGGGAATTCATCGACAAACGACGAATCTAAAATAAATGCGGTAGAATCGATAATCCGTATGCGTTTAAAAACAGAATCCTCATTCAATAATGTGGTTTCTTTCGAGGCATCTGTTTGGATCAACTGCTTCAAAAACTGCTCAAGAAAAGAAACGATCCGTTCATTAAAGCGTTCATGTAAGCCCTGCGGGCTGATACTGATCTATCCTTGTTTTTCTAAGTAGACCGACAAATCAACCAGTGTTTCTTTAGCGATTGAATTGACAAAGAAAACACACGTTGAGAAAAAATCGTCCCCTTGGACCATACTCCATCGTTGGCAGAACCCTGTTTCATAAGCTAACTAGTTGATCCTGTTTCGATCAATTATTCGATAAAATATTTCAGCGAGTGCCTGAAAAGAGCTATCTTGGCTCCTGCTTTTTTTACTTACCATTTATAAGGATCCAGTTCGACTGACGGATCATTCCTTTTCAAGAACAACTGTCGGTAGCGCTCTACTATGGATTGTTCCTCTTGTAAGTACAGTGCATCATCTGCGTTAGTTTGGGCAATCCCGTCAATGCCTATACTGCCAAATCGGACGTTCTCACCAAGTGGATTTGTCTTTTGGAGGAGCGTCTCAAGCTGTTGCGAACAATGATCGACTGCAGGTAAAATTCGACTATTCTGTTGAAGGATTTCTATTTCCATCGACAATAGTTCCTGGTGAACGACTTGATCAAGTTTCTTCCGGATTTTCCGAATTAATTTTACTTCACATGTCTGAATATCATACGCACAAACTGATTTAGAAGCAAAGAATTCCAAATAGAGAAGACAATGCGCTAGAGCGTCATGTACCCCTTTGGGAAATTCATATTCAGCGCTAACAAGTTCAATAGGTGGATTCATAAAAGCACACGTCCTTTTAGATAATTGTATCAATTCTACAAGAAAGCGCAATCTTTTCTTCTGTCTGGGGGTACCAATTGCCTCTTAGCTTGATCGCTATGTCCAATGTCCCCGAAACCGTTAGGTTTAGCTAAGTGCTGAGTAGTTCACTTCTTTAGTGATAACCATTTTTTCCATGACAAAAACACCTCCAAATTTATTTTACTAAATTTGAGGTGCTCTTTTTTATTGTATCTAATGTCAGTTCTCATCAATGAATATCTGAAATATCTCTTTTTAAACTGTTTGGGCAATTCATCATAGATAGCTTTCAGTGTTTTAATTAAACTTTCTATTAAACTTGGCTATTTAAAATTGGCTTACACTAATCCAACTTCATTTTTAGAAGTAGCAATATCATTCGTAAATGTGATGACAAAATAAGATCCTAATGGTCCAGTAGTATTTGTTTCCCACGTCAATGTTTGAATATTTTCACCATTTGAATTTTTATATTCCGCAATAGCATTCGGTTTGCCAAATTTTTTAATAGCTTTTTCCTTTGATAAATCCTTATTCATTTGAATTTCTCCAAATACTTTAGAAGAAACTACTTTTTCTTTATCATAAGAAACATATAATCCAGATACTGATTTTTCGACAACATTGTTGTTTTCTGTACCAACAGTTAACTTAGCACCTAATTCTCCGTTCTTACTACTTCCCCAAGTATAAATGGTTTCAGAATTTCCCGAATGATCTGTAGAAGATTCCGTATATAACGGAGAACCTAATATTTTATTTACATTCTCCAAACCTGTTCCTATTGTTAATTTATCATATACTGATTTTACTTCTTGAGCAGATTTCTTTTCTGTTGTTATAATTTCTGTTGTTTCTTTCTTTTCATCATTTTTAGCGATAGTCATTGACCCAATACAAATAAAGATTACCGTAATGACTCCTATAATAATATAGATCATTTTTTTCAAAATACTTCCTCCTATTTTAAATGACTAAAAAATTATAAATAATTAAAAGCTCAGTTCCTAGATTTTTAAAAATTAATTTAATTTCTAAAAAAATTTAAAATTTTTTCTAGGCTTATACTATTAGACTACAGGGGATTGGTGACTACAGTGAACTACTCATCTCATCACTCAGCTAAACCTATCGGTTTTTAAAACTTGAAATGAGAGATTCTTGGGAAAACAGCATACTTGATAGCTTATTTTTTCACTAGCAATGGTGTCTCTTATTTACCAATCTCTACTCCTACGGTTCTTCATTTTATCTATCCTGATTTTTGATGATTTCTGTATTCAACTTATTCAGAAAATCGGTACGTTGCTTCATTACTTTTTCGTATAATCGAACTACTATGCATTTCTATTTTTAGCTTCAAAAAGATTGACACCTTTATTTTTAGCCAATAACGTACGTCTAGCAATTTATGTTGTTCATGTTTTAGTTTCTTTTCCATTTTTGATGTGAATTTATTGTTATCAATCTTTTGATCATTTGAAAGAATGGCAACGTCAATAATACATAAGTAAATATTAATTGCATAATTGTTTTTTTAACTCAACAACTTCTTCTTCACGCAGCAACGAAACAAAGTATTTGCCACTTGAATGACGTGAGATTGTGATCAAACCTTTAGATTATCTATAAAGCTTAATTTTAACTAAAAACTTCAATTTAGAAACTTTGACGTATTTATTATCAATCAAAACAATTGTTCCATTCTGATTGTTGATTGTGCAACTTTGAACCATTTTTTTCTTTTGAACGACGACATATTCATCACGGAAAAAATTATTGAACGCCTTGTCTAGATTAATTTTTGTATTCGCTAAAACAAGACTATCCACTTTTCCTTAAATTCCAGTGTGTATTTCCTCAAAAAAAGCACCCCTCTAAATTAGATTTTTAGTCTAACTTTTGAGGTGCACTTCACTTAAACAATTTAAAGGAGGTAAATAATAACTTATCTGTTGAAATTTAGTGGGAAAATCCATAAGTAATATCAGGGGATTCTTTCCGTATAGATCTTTGATTTAAGTAATCAATACCAGTCTTCATATCTTGAATTAAATCTATGGCCATTTGCATACTTAAGTCTGCTCGACAAACAAAACGTTGGATATTAATATTTGATAGATTATCAGGTAACGGATAAGTAGGGACTTGCCACCCCTTCATTGCAAATTGATCGGTTAGATCATATAAATTCCAAGAGATAGAAACATCTTTCTTCAATTTATAGCAAATAATTGGTAATTGTGAACCGTCATTATAAATATCAAAATAACCCATTTTATCAATTTCTTTTGCTAAATATTTTGCTACATCACTGGTTTTTTTATGAATTGATCGATAACCTTCAAACCCATTACGGATAAATGTGTAATATTGTCCTATTATCTGACTTGCACTTCTTGAGAAATTGATTGCCATTGTTGGCATTTCTCCTCCAAGATAACTAACTTTGAAGACTAATTCCTCTGGTAAAAAATCTTTTTCTTTCCAGATAACCCAACCAACACCAGGATATACCAATCCATATTTATGTCCAGAAGTGCTAATTGAACGTACATTTTTCAAACGGAAATCCCATTCAAGTTCTGGTTCCATAAATGGTACAAATAATCCACCACTGGCAGCATCTACATGAATATATACCTTGTAGTCAGTCTGTTTGTTATATTCCTCTATTTTTTTATCTAATGCCTTTATATCGTCATATTTTCCTGTATAAGTGATTCCTAAGATACCTACTACGCCAATCGTATATTCATCAAAATAATCGGTTACAGTGTCTATATTGATACTCCCATGTTCTTCATCAATCGGGATTGTGCGCATTTCAATATCCCAATAAACACAGAATTTTTCCCAAACGACTTGATATGCAGAAGAAATTACTAAGTTAGGTTTTTGTTTATTGATATCTAAACCAAGTTTTTTTACACGATTACGCCATGCAAATTTTAATGCTAATCCCCCCAACATACAAGCTTCACTCGAACCTACAGTCGAGGTACCTATAAAATCAGATTCATCTGGAACATTCCATAAGTCAGCAATGATGTTAACACACCGATTTTCGATCTCTGCTGTACGTGGATATTCAGTTTTATCTATTGCATTTTTGTCCAATGTTTCACACATGATTTTTGCAGCTTCTGGTTCCATGTATGTTTGACAAAATGTAGCGAGATTTTGTCTTGACACACCTTCATCAATTAATTGATCTTTTACCAATTGATAAGCATCTCGAGGAATCAGCGAGCCTTTTGGCAGTTTATACATAGGAATCGCTTCGTCCATCGCTTCATTTCCGAAAATAGGTTCCAAATATTGTGCTTCATATCTATTTTTTTTACTGAATAACATTTTTCTCTCCTCCTAAAAAGCACTGATTTCTTAGATTTTTCTGTTATTTCCTTTTTCATCAAATGTTTTATAAATCCCAAAAGGGATAACTAAAATAATTAACCAGCTAATAATTAAGATAGCTAAATACGTTCCTCCTTTACCATAACCGATATCGTTAGGTGGAAAAAACGATATAAAGAATGCAAAAACTGAAACAAGTAATCCTATAATTGCTACACCAATTTTTACTTTCTTTCCACCAGGAATTTGGTATGATCTTGCTAAATCTTCCTTTTCTTTCACTAATTTGATGTAAGAAATAAATAAAAGAACATAAGATACAAGATAAATACATACTGTCAAAGCCATTGCAACAAAGAACGAAAGATTAGCTCCCCCTCCTCCTAATGTTAGTACAACTGCCCAGATAGAAACGATTATTCCTTGAATTAATACGATATTGGTAGGTACATTATATTTATTAACTTTTGCCATTTGTTTTGGTAGCAGTCCATTTTCAGCTGCTTCAAGCATAGCAGTCGACGGGCCAACTACCCATGTGGCAATTTCAGCAACAACACCTAAACAAATAATGACTGCAATGATACGAATAAGTACTGCTCCTCCACCAAAATGGTGAATTAAATAAGAATACGCTTGGATTACTCCTGTATCTAGTGATAACTGGTCTTGTGGGATTGTTGCAGCAACTGTAGCACCACCCAATGTATCTAAAATAATTGTCGAAATTACTAATATCAAAATAGCCTTAGGATAATTTTTCCCAGGATTCTCCATATCTTTCACATGACTAGCAGACGACTCAACCCCTGCATATGCTAAAATAAATGAAACAAAAACCACTAACGTATTTACTTTAGTAAAATCTGGAAGCCAAGCATCTGCCCCAAAAGAAACTTTTACTGGATTTCCCTGCATAATATAAAGAATACTTAAAACAAAGAGAAGCATTCCAGTCGCTAATATTCCGACAAAAAAACCTAATTTTGCAATTTTAGCAGTATTTTTTGTCCCAGCAAATTGTGAAATTGTTATTAACCAAAAAATTACTAATGTTCCAATCAATTTTAACCAAACATTCGTATTTAAAGCTGGCCAATTAAGTGCATAAGATAGTGCTCCTATAATAAAGTAAATCATTGTGATAAAACCTACTGTAATTTGGAACCATTGGAAGAAAATAGCAGCAAATCCCCATTTTCTTCCTAAAGTTTTTGAGACCCACGTATAAAGTCCACCTTTTTCCCATCCTTTCACAGTAGCCATTTCCGCAGAACAAAGTGCCACAGGAATAAACCAAAGAAAGCCCCCAACTAGTAAATAAAAAACTAGATTCATCTTTGATGTTGCAAATGTCGGATACTCATAAACTGTCATGACCATTGAGGCAGTTATAGCAAAAAAGCTCATCAAAGATAGTTTTTTTGTACTTCTATCCATTGTTTTTCCTCCTTATTATTTAATAAACTCATAACTGTGAAATTTCAATTTTTTTCACTATTATGAAATCTCCAAACAATGTTAAAATTACTCACGTTCTTTATTTCTCTCTCTTAAATATTGTTGTGTTTGTAAAAAAACAAAAAGAACAGTATAGTTGTCTTAACGATTAAATAATAAATTATTAAAAAAAGAAATTTATATATCAAATACGAAAAAAAATGTCCTGTAACAACTCATTCCAAACGTAGGTCGATTCAGTCGGGGCAATTGCATAACTTAGTACTTCTTTAGTGCCGTCTTCTCGTATACCAATGGCAATATAGATTGCTTCTTTGGAGACGGTTTGCCGTTTTAAAGGAATATAAGTAGCATCCATGAAAATAGCGACATACTTATCATTTAGAGTTCTAACTTTAAATGCATTTACTTCTTCAGTCAGCACTTTAGTCATGTTGGACATGGTTTGGGGCGTGTAGTGATGCCCATACATTTTCTCAATCAAGTCTGCGATTTCCGACATGGTAATACCTTTTCGGAAGAGGTGAATGACGGTCTCCTCTAAGGTATCATTCGTCCGTCTATAAGCAGGAACAGTCTGTTGCTTGAACTCGCCGTTGCGGTCGCGCGGAATCTGGATATGAAGTTCCCCATACTCGGTCTTGACCGTACGGTCATAGGAGCCGTTATGAGAATTACCCGTGTTAAAACCAATGCGATCGTACTTTTCGTAATCGAGGAAAGCCGTTAACTCCGTTTTGAGAAGCGTATTGACAGCTTTTTCCAAATGGACACGGAATAATTCATTCAAATCGCCTTTGTTCGCTAGAGTCTTTAGAATTTCTGTAGTAAAATCGTGCATATGGAAGTCCTCTTTTCTGTGAATGTGTTGTGGTAACTCTATTCTACAGAAGGGACTTCCTTTTTTCTATTTACACAAAATATTTTACACTATCAGTCAAATAAAGAATAGATTATCTAATTTATTTTTTTTATTATTAATTGTATATTTTAACTAATTTTTGAAATGAGGAAATCCAATAGATTTATTACAAAAGAAATTGTTATATGCCTTATCTAAAATTAGTTAGATATTAACCACGAAAATATTTTCTTTCAAAAATGGAATTTATTTATGTAAGGGTAGGAAATATCATTTATGAATTACTGACCACTTAGCTAAAGCTAGCGATTTTTAATGCTTGAAGTGGAATCTTCTTGGAAAAAGAGCATACTTGATAGATTATTTTTGTCACTAATAGCGATGTCTTGTATTTACCATACCCCATAGTTCCTACAGTTCTTTATTGGATCTGTGCTAATTGTTTTAGTCATAGACCTTCGTTCAGAATATTGATACTTGCATTGATATCTCGGTCATGATGAGCATAACAAATAGGACAAATCCATTCTCGAATTTCGAGAGATTTCTTGCCGTCTTTATGTCCGTATTTTGAGCAAATTTGACTAACCAGAAAATATTTATCAACTTTGATAATTTCCGCTCCATACCAATTAGTCTTTCATTGTAAATTAGTCACAAAACTTAACCAAGAAACATCAGAAATACTTTTCGCTAATTTATGATTACGAAACATACCTTGTGTATTTAAGTCTTCCATACAAATAATATCGTGGTTTTTAATAACTTATTTAGAAAATCAGTACGCTGACTCATTACTTTCTCATATGACATGAAAAAACTCTTTTCGATCTGATGAGCGGTTGGTAGCCACTCACTAGTATATCGAAAGGAGTTTTTTATCGCTAAAGCTACTTCTTCCACGCATAGAAACACGCGGGTTTCTTGTTTCGCACGCTTTGTGCACGAAACTAATTACAGTCATTAAGAAAAAAAAGTCCGATTTTGAAATTAACCATCAAAATATGATTTTAAGTTACAAAAACCAAAGTAGATGCCAAAACGTTCAGTTTCATCTGGCGTAAAGTGACAAATAGTTATGAATCTACTGTGGATAAGCAATCAAACGAATTCTATCAGATCCTTTATAAAAAAATCTTTCCTTATTTAAAAGAAGAAAAGAGAAGAAAAAAACAAAGCCTTGTTAAATATATTCCATTTCCACCAACCATTTCTCTTACCAATGAAACTTTTTTTAATCTTAATGCATTTTATCTAAAGTAGAGCTTTCTTCTATAATTTTAAAATTTATCTTTTTCTTGTAATTCTGCCAATCTTATAAATTATCTTGTATAATAGCTAATTTTTCTCGAACTAATTGAAATGCAGCAAACTTTTTTCCAAATTGATTGCGCTCTTTAACATAAGCCAAAGCTACTTCTAATAAACCTGCTAGCATTCCTATTGCTACATGCGCAATATCAGCTCGTGTATCTCTTAGAATTCTAGAAACATATTTAAAGCCATTAATATGCTTCTAATCTTGCTTCATCACTTACTTCTACATTATTTAAATAGATATGACCATTTTGAACTACTCTGAGAGCAATCTTTCCTTCAGTATTTCCTGGAATAATAAAACATTTAATTTATTATCTGATGTATCTTTCACAAATACAAGGTTAATATCTGCAGTAGTAGCTCCTCCAATCCATCGTTTTTCTTCGTTAATAATCATGTATTACCGTTTCTTTGAGCAGAAGTAGACAAAAGTAGACAAACTTCCATAAATAAATTAAGATTGTTCATGTTAAGTGTGTTGGCAACTTCACGATAGGATAGCTCACTTGTTTGATATAACTCTAATCTTATTCAGCTTAAATTGAACAGAATATTTTTTATTTTGACACTTTCTTACTAGGCTCTCTTCACCAAATTCTTGATAGATATTGATCAAGTGCTTAACTTGTGACAAAGCCTTAACGGAATACTTCTTTGGCATATAATCACTTCCGCCTTTACCATCCAAATAATCACAAATCATCTTTAATCTAAGCTCAAAAGGATATTTATCCATAAAAAATACCTCCTCAAAAAAATCTAATTTTTTTTTGGGGGTACAAATGCAAGTCTTTTTTATTAAAGTCAGATTCCATGCAGTACTAAATTCAAATTACCTTAATGTTTAATTACCAAAAAATACATTGATATTTAGATAAGCTAAATTAAGTATACAAAAGGATAAAACTAAATTACCGAAAAATATAGTGAATGATTGACAATATCATTTACATCCATTTCACAAAATTCCTTCATAAAAACAGTATAGTCTTCCTTTGAGTATTTCAAAATCATTGCTTCAGAAAAATCTTCATCGTGCTGAACAGTATCTACAAATGATAACAGAATTTGTAATTGTGCATCTAGTCCTAATACTTCTGCATGTATACGAAAAAAATTACTTGGTTCAACATTGTAAATTTTTTCTTTAATTGATTCACATAGAATCTTCATTCTCTTAGAGATTAAAGGATATTTTTGAGAAAATAATTTATTATTATACTTTTCTTCAAAATATCGAAAATATTCATTTTCTTTCAAAAAAACAGAATAATTCTTCATAATTCTCTCCTCACAATTTCAATATTTCTGTATTATTTCTTTATCATATAATCAATAAAACTTAAAATACTCATTGACTAATCTTACATTCGCTACACGATATTAATCACTTCACTTTTCCTATTGAAGATTATTTACTTAATATAAGTCACAGAAAAAATATCATATGATCAATAAAAATTCAATATGCACACTTTTTTTAAAAATTTAATTTCAAAAGATAAAATAATAAAAAATAAATCTTTTTATTGTAATATATTAATATAATTTAACTAAAAATATGAGCATATACGACATTGGAGGAGAATATTTATGATAAAAGAGTATATTGAAAAAGACATAATCAGAAAGACAGAAACTTTAAAATATTTTTTCTATTTTACTGAAATAAATCTGAATATACTTGAAATACCTTTCACTATAGATACATTTAAAAGAGATTTTAGTTTTATTTGCAATACGTGTAGCAAGTATATCAATCAAATCTATCACAAAGGTCCAATATATAGAATATATTTTAAAAAAGATACAGAATATTTTGATGTGGCAGAACTAATCTATAGGGATTCAATTTTTTTGAAGCTCTGTACTTTAAAATTAAAAAACATTGAATACAGTTACTATGATATAGCTGACTTAGAATATATTTCATTAACAAAGGCTTATCATCTAAAAAAAAGAGTTAATGCTTATTTTGAAAATAGAAAAGCTATTAAAAGTGAACTATACTACCGCTATTCTTTTCTTGAAATTTTATTAAGGATTGAAGTACCTTTTAATATATCTATATATGATAATATTGAAATACCATTTAATATAAAAATGAATAAATTAGAAAAGCGCTTATTTCTGGGAGGTATCTATTTAGCTATAGAACGACATGAAAATAATCCTATTTTTATTAGCGATAAATACTTAAAGTTTCTTAAATCCAGTTTAATGTTTTTGGAAATAAAACGTATTATATCAACTATAGGTATTGAGTTAGATGATCATGAAATCGCTTTTTTATCCATTGTATTTAGAATGATCTCATTTAATGTAAACAATTATGTTTTATTTGAAAAAGACCATCTTTTATTGATGAATAAAATGATTGAAACCAATCCTCAAATACCTGATTTATTAATTGCTTTAGATATAAATCTTAAAGTTAACAATATCAATGATACAATAATACAAAGCTCTATTTTAAGATTTATAACTCCACTATTTTTCTCAGAGCAGGAATTCCTTCTATCCAGCCCTATCTATCAGAAAAATACTCATGAAATATTTCTAAATAAATTTCTAAATATTACTAATAACTGGATAAAGAGTTTTAGTGACAAAGAATTTAAATTTTCTAAAGAAGAACTAAATAGAATTAGCATAGAACTTATATCCATAATCAATCAGAAGAAACAAATGATTATAGTAGTCTCTAAAAATATAAATATATATTTAATCTATAGAAAAAAAATCCAAGAGTACCTACTATCTTCTAATAGAATTTTACTAGATAATATATATTATTCATTGGAGGATATTCCTTTACAATTTAAGAATAACATTATAATTTGTGATGAGAGATTGAAAAATAATAATACGATTTTTCCAAATATATACTATATATCTTATACAAATATAGATAATAATTTTAAAGAAATCTTGATTGATTTAAATAGATAAAATAAACTTCTTTAAAATTATTTTTATTAATCTAAAATAGAAAAGTAAAAACCCCTAGAATGGCTCGCAATTCGCTAGCCCCTTAAATGATGTGCCCCCCTTTTAATTAGACTAGAAATCTAATTAAAAGGGGGTTTTTTTTTGCAGATATATACATTTGATTTTAAGAAAAAAGTAGTTTCAGATTATTTAAATAACGAAAACGGATACAAATATCTTGCACATAAATATCAAATAAATCGTACACTGGTTAGACATTGGATAAGGATTTATAACTATCATGGTTGGAGGTGGCAAAAGCTACACTACAAAATTTAAAATTGATGTTATAGAATATATGGAAACAAATGGTCTTTCTATCCAAGAAACCGCAAAAAAATTTAATATCGGTTTAAATAGAACTCTAAGTAAATGGATAGAGCAATATGAAGAAGGCGGTGCTTCTTCACTTGAGAGCCAAAAAAGAAGCAGAAAAATTAGTATGAATTCCAAGCTAAATATTCCTAAAAAAACTTAAAGACGAGTCTCTTGAAGAAGAAGTTATTTGTTTAAGAGCAGAGAACGCATATTAAAAAAGTTAGAAACCTTGATTCAAGAACAAGATTAGAGCAAGAAGAAATCAAGGTTAAAACAATCTTTTATAATACTGATCAATATATTTAATCGGAATACTATAGATATAACTTCCATTAAATATTTTTATTCGTTCATGAAATTCTTCAATCATTATCCGATACAATTGATCATAAAACGCATGTGTACTGTTCTTAGACGTTAAGCCAGATAAAATCAATCGATGTTCACCTACGTAAGTAGCAACATAAAAGAAAGCTTCATTAGAGTATAAAATAGTTTCTAAGTTTTTGGAAAATTGAGTAGATTTCAATAGAGTTTGACGATCTTTAATAGATGCTTCTTTCATTTTTGCAGGTGTCTATCAACGATAAATAAAATAAATTCATGTTTATCCTTAAAATAAAGATAAAACGTTCTTCTCGAAACTTTAGCGTTATAAGCTAACTCACTAATCGTAATAGATTCAAAAGATTTTCTAGTCAACAAAGTAGTTAAAGATGTTTCTAGTCTTTTAGTAATCTGCTTCATACGTATTTCCCCTATAAAAAATAGTTAAATGTACCATTCCCTAAAAAGGAAATGGTACATTCTTTTATTTGAAAATAGATTCTTTAAAATCATTCGTTAATAAATGATAGCTCTGCATGATCTTAGCTTTCAAATTATCCATATATCTTGGATTTTGATTATTTTTGATTAATAACAAATCATACTGCAAAGCTTCCATAAATAACGCTTGCAAATCAATATAGTTATTAATTACATGCGTTGAGTTATTCCATTGCACGGTAATCGATTTAATTTGATTTTTCTTATCACTCCGTTCCTTAAACATAGCTTTCTTGAATGCTGCATAGTTTTCGTATTTATCTCCAAAAATTTTCTCAATGATAAATACATCAGAGAAAGTTTTTCCTTCTGCTTTAGCTTGTTCTTTGTACTGATTAGATACATATGCCACAAAACCTTCTGTCCAACCTTTTGCGGCTAACAGTTCATAGGCTGTTTTTCTAAAGATGATTCCTCCAGAAGCACCGTTACTATTTTGTAATGCAGAGTAGATTGGCGCATACATTGAAATTTGATAATATGCATTGTTTCCAACATTAGCACCACCATAATAACGTTTAGATACTACGCTATTATCAATCAAATCATTGACAGTTTTTAGATTCATTTGTTTCCATTCTTCTTCGGTAAAATCTACAACTTTATCAGAACCATTATCAAAAATAAGTTTACGATAGAGTAGCTTTTGATCCTCCTTAGATTGACTTAGCGTAACCTCAGCTTCTACATAATCCAACAAATACGTAACATCAAATACACCATGCATATAATCATATAAATCTTGATCATTTTGGAAAATCAATGGATTATAATTTTGAGAACGTAGACTATTTTCAGGCCATTCATAAACCAGATTCAATCCATAAACAGAAGAATCTTTTGTATATGGCGATTGTAATAAGCCCATCGCAAAGTTTTCCGCATATTCTCCATCACGACGACCATACCCATTAAAGTAAATTCCCCCATCAAAGTTATGCGTCATTTCGTGTGTCAATGTGGAAGTCCCATAATCAGATACGACTGCATCTACAACAAAATGTACTAAATTACCATTTGCATATGCACCAGTTCCATTAGGATTATACCATTTTCCAATAGCTCCAAAGAATTCAACCATTGCAGGAACACTGATATCATATCTTCCAACCCAACGATTCTTCCAATAACCATCTTGAGTATTATCAATGATCCAGTACCCATCCCAGACTGGAATATCTCGTGTGTATAGCTGACTTTTTACTTTATCATCCACAATCCGATACCAAGTATCATAGTAACCTGCCCACAAATCACCATAATGAACCAATGTTTTTTCGAATTCTTTTACCTTTTTCGCATACTCATCTGGTGTTTTCTTCAACGCTTCATCGATATAACGTTCATATAACCCAAAAGTAATCGTTGACATATTTGTTACTACAAATACATTATTCGAAGTCAAATTCAATAATGGTAAGATAAAGTTACGGTATTCTGCTCGATATTTTCCTTTTAATCGAGGATAAATCTTCACTTCCGCACCCGGTACTTCTTTCGACGGTGCTTCATACACAAAGGCTTTTGTAGCCGCTTTAAACCAGTCATTTTCATCCATGTTAGGTGTAAATAACTGACGATTATAATCCAAGTAATCGATCAAATTCGTTTTTCCAGTTACCGTTGAGAATTGTGTCCCAAAGGTACTGTAGTTATTTTTAACTTGCAGGCTTTCATAACTCATATTTCCGAAAGAAATCAACCAATCTAAGTTATCAACCATAGAACCATAAAAATCGGTCCGATACATCGCCAACTCTTTCGTATTCACATCACCATAATTAATATTATAGAGACGATTGACATATGTTAATCCTAAAAGTAAATTTTGAGCTTGGTCTTTTAATTTGTTAAATAAGTAGTTAGAAATACCAGTTGATTCCATATCAATAACTGTACTATTCACCAAGATCGAACGTAATTCTTGATTCAGGTTCTTTTTGATTGCATCAAAGGATTCCCATAGATACATATCTCTTAGTTTATTGTATTTAGACTCTTGAAGATCTTTTTCTGCTTGCATACGTAATTCTTGTTTCTTCTCATCAGTCAACGGAGGATTTTTACTATCTTTTTCATAATTAGTGATTGCCTGTTCTTGTGCTTTTTGTACTTCTTCCTCTGTCCACATGAACCCAAATTTTTGAAGCATATCTGTAGATAGGAATTCAATTCCATCAAAATTTGTTTTTAGTTGATTCAATAGAGATTCAAAATTATTTTGGAATTGCATTGGCGTATAAATGAGATTATTTCCTAGTTGAAATTCTACTAATTTCGTATTCTTAAAGCTAGATTCATTAGATAAAGCTAGCCACTCCGCCGTACTATCAGAATAATGAACCAACAACTGATTGATTTCTGACAATTGTTCAAAAATATCTGTAATTACTTGATGATCTTTTGCTGGTGTCACAGATAACACTGGCGTAGTATAGAGTTTACTACTTGGATCTACTAAGTTACCGTAACGTAATATCGTATATCGATCATATAAAGGAATGAGTTTTTCCATATTTCGATAAGCAGTTTCTCGCTCTTTTTGATAACCATATAAATAGCTATAATCTGTCATAGTAGCAGCTTGAGTTAACTCAACTGTCTTTATTCCCCATTGATTAATCAGCTCTTTCGCGCGTTCCTCTGTAATCGAACTAGAATTAGTATAACTATTTCCTTTAGCTACTCCTTGAACAAAATATACATTATTAAATGGAGCATACGTATAGTTATTATTTCCATGAATAATACTTCCATTATTAACTTTAACAAAAGATATGACATCAGTTAATCTTCCATTCCACCATGCACTTCCTAAAATACCACCTACTGATCCACCCTTGCCAGAATTATAAATTTCTCCTGCAGCATAAGATTTATAAATTTGACTATTATCTCCAGCTCGTGCTACTAAACCACCAACTATATGTTCAGTATGGTTAGTTGTTGAATAAATATTTACATCAGCGTAACTAGTTCTCATAATTGAATTTAAAAATAATCCAACTAAACCACCTAAGGCATAATTATTTGTACCTGTTACTTTGATTTCACCCGTAAATGATGAATCATTCATAGTAGTATTATCAGCTTTATATAATAATCCTCCTGCATTAACAATAGAAGAAATTTTACCAATCGCATGAACATTTTCAATTGTCGTATGGTCTGCAGTTTTTGCCAAAGAACCAACATCACTTTGATTTCCAGTTATAGATACGTCAACTAAATGAATATTTTTAACTGTACCGTTATTAATAGCATTGAATAGTGGTTTATTCAGATTATATATCGTATAAACTTTTCCAGTTTCACTTTCTAGTGTTCCAGTAAAGGCTTCTGTAATATAACTATCTCCGTTTGCTACTACTTCTGAAGCAGAAAGATCTGCACCAATTGTAAATGTACCACTTGGATTATTGTTTATTGCATTTACTAACTCACTAAACGTCGTATAAACATTTTCTTTTGGTATAATTTTATTAATATAAAACGCATAGTTTTCAATAAAATCATTCGTGGTTGAGTCATAGGTAACCAATTCCGGATATGAAAGGGTCACTTTGTATTTTGCTTCCCCATTTTCAGTGACTTCTTGAATCTCATGAACCGGTAATAGAATATCTTTATTGTTTACTGAGTTGATTTGAACAATATAATTAGCTAAATCTTGTGGTACTTCTTTTAAGCCAATAATATTTGTCAGAGAGCCATTATCATTAACTTTGAAGAGTTTTAATGAATTGAAGTTAGTGATCTCTAATTTTTTAGGCACTAATTCAATTGTTTCTTTTTCCTTTTGAACATTATTGATTGATTCTTGATTGATCTTATACGTATAAATTGTCTCTAAAGTATATGGAGTATTATAAGCAAGGTTATTTAGTACTACTAAATGTGTTCTTAAATCAACAGTTTGTTCTTCTTTTAAAGCTTGATTTTGATATACTTTTACTTGAATTGATTGTAGCGTATTATCTGTATCTGTTATCTCATAATGAATGGTTGCTGTTTTTTGATCAACATTTTCATCAATAGAAGCCAATTTAACAACAGGAACTTCTTCTTTTTTCTTCAATTGATTAATAGCTTGTTGCAACTCAGTCACTGCTTTGTCTACTTCTTCTTGTGTTGCTTGCAGGTTTTCCATAATTTGTGTAGCATTCTGTAAGTTCGCATCCAATTGTGACCAACTATCTGTAGTATAAGAATCTGCTTCTAACTTATTTACTTGATCTATAAGCTTTTGTAATGCATTTTTATCTACTGTCTTTATTTCTAACTTTTGAATACTTTGTTGTAACTCGGTAACAGCTTGATCTACTTGTTCTTGAGTTGAATTTGTATCATTAAATGTTTGTTCCACAGATGATAATACTTTCTTGAATGCAGTCCAACTAGCTGTTGTATGTTGATTTTCTTGATACGTTTTTGCCTGGTCAATCAACTGTTTCAATTGTTCTTTGTTTACAGGTTTTTTCTCCAACTGTTTAATACTTGCTTGTAGAGTGCTTACAGCTTGGTCTACTTGTTCTTGAGTTGAATTTGTATCATTAAATGTTTGTTCTGCGGATGATAATGCTTTTCTTAGTACATCCCAACTAGCTGTTGTGTATTGGTTTTCTTGATACGTCTTTGCCTGATCAATAACTGTTTCTAGTTTATTTTTATCTATTTTTACTTTTTTCGTTCCCCGTTCGATTACTTCTTCTACAGGTGCTTTTGTGACTGTTTCACTTACTTCTACTCGGTTAATTTCTTTTCCTGTCGCATCATAAGTTACTTTGTATACGATACTTCTTATTCCATTTTCTCCTGCTGTTTTGACTTTTGTAATTCCTTCTTCTAGTTCTGGATTATCTACAGTTTTTGTTGTATATGGAATTACTTCTGTCACCGTTTCATCTTTTTCTGTTGTTGTAACCTTCGGTTTTGTTCCCCGTTCGATTACTTCTTCTACAGGTGCTTTTGTGACTGTTTCACTTACTTCTACTCGGTTAATTTCTTTTCCTGTCGCATCATAAGTTACTTTGTATACGATACTTCTTATTCCATTTTCTCCTGCTGTTTTGACTTTTGTAATTCCTTCTTCTAGTTCTGGATTATCTACAGTTTTTGTTGTATATGGAATTACTTCTGTCACCGTTTCATCTTTTTCTGTTGTTGTAACCTTCGGTTTTGTTCCCCGTTCGATTACTTCTTCTACAGGTGCTTTTGTGACTGTTTCACTTACTTCTACTCGGTTAATTTCTTTTCCTGTCGCATCATAAGTTACTTTGTATACGATACTTCTTATTCCATTTTCTCCTGCTGTTTTGACTTTTGTAATTCCTTCTTCTAGTTCTGGATTATCTACAGTTTTTGTTGTATATGGAATTACTTCTGTCACCGTTTCATCTTTTTCTGTTGTTGTAACCTTCGGTTTTGTTCCCCGTTCGATTACTTCTTCTACAGGTGCTTTTGTGACTGTTTCACTTACTTCTACTCGGTTAATTTCTTTTCCTGTCGCATCATAAGTTACTTTGTATACGATACTTCTTATTCCATTTTCTCCTGCTGTTTTGACTTTTGTAATTCCTTCTTCCAGTTCTGGATTATCTATAGTTTTTGTTGTATATGGAATTACTTCTGTCACCGTTTCATCTTTTTCTGTTGTTGTAACCTTCGGTTTTGTTCCCCGTTCGATTACTTCTTCTACAGGTGCTTTTGTGACTGTTTCACTTACTTCTACTCGGTTAATTTCTTTTCCTGTCGCATCATAAGTTACTTTGTATACGATACTTCTTATTCCATTTTCTCCTGCTGTTTTGACTTTTGTAATTCCTTCTTCCAGTTCTGGATTATCTATAGTTTTTGTTGTATATGGAATTACTTCTGTCACCGTTTCATCTTTTTCTGTTGTTGTAACCTTCGGTTTTGTTCCCCGTTCGATTACTTCTTCTACAGGTGCTTTTGTGACTGTTTCACTTACTTCTACTCGGTTAATTTCTTTTCCTGTCGCATCATAAGTTACTTTGTATACGATACTTCTTATTCCATTTTCTCCTGCTGTTTTGACTTTTGTAATTCCTTCTTCTAGTTCTGGATTATCTACAGTTTTTGTTGTATATGGGATTACTTCTGTCACCGTTTCATCTTTTTCTGTTGTTGTAACCTTCGGTTTTGTTCCCCGTTCGATTACTTCTTCTACAGGTGCTTTTGTGACTGTTTCACTTACTTCTACTCGGTTAATTTCTTTTCCTGTCGCATCATAAGTTACTTTGTATACGATACTTCTTATTCCATTTTCTCCTGCTGTTTTGACTTTTGTAATTCCTTCTTCTAGTTCTGGATTATCTACAGTTTTTGTTGTATATGGAATTACTTCTGTCACCGTTTCATCTTTTTCTGTTGTTGTAACCTTCGGTTTTGTTCCCCGTTCGATTACTTCTTCTACAGGTGCTTTTGTGACTGTTTCACTTACTTCTACTCGGTTAATTTCTTTTCCTGTCGCATCATAAGTTACTTTGTATACGATACTTCTTATTCCATTTTCTCCTGCTGTTTTGACTTTTGTAATTCCTTCTTCTAGTTCTGGATTATCTACAGTTTTTGTTGTATATGGAATTACTTCTGTCACCGTTTCATCTTTTTCTGTTGTTGTAACCTTCGGTTTTGTTCCCCGTTCGATTACTTCTTCTACAGGTGCTTTTGTGACTGTTTCACTTACTTCTACTCGGTTAATTTCTTTTCCTGTCGCATCATAAGTTACTTTGTATACGATACTTCTTATTCCATTTTCTCCTGCTGTTTTGACTTTTGTAATTCCTTCTTCCAGTTCTGGATTATCTATAGTTTTTGTTGTATATGGCATAACTTCAGTTAGCGTCTCTTCTTTTTCTTCTGTTACGGGTACTGGAACTTTCGTTCCTTTTTCAATTATTTGTTCTACAGGTTGTTTTTTATCAGAAGATGCTGACTTCTCGTCAATCAATACATAACCTAAAAATTTATATCCAGGAATCTCCGTAGAAATAATTGGTAACTTTTGGCCTTTTTCTAGATAGATCGTCTGATTATAATGGTCTAAATTGAGAGTAACCTCTTCTGCTTTAGCGACAATAGGAATGCTGCTTAATGAACTACTGATTAATAAACTAAGTAAGAATTTATTTTTTTTCGCTTTTTTCGCTAAAAGCGCCCAGCTAAATAAAAATATTCCTGTTCCTAAATAAACATATTTTAATGTTTCTAGCTCATTCGTTTGTGGAAGAACACTTGCTTTACGCTCTTCTTTTTCTGAATAAACCATGTAATATTTTTGATTCTCATAAATATTGACTTTGGGTAATTCTTTTGTCATAGTTTCTTTTTGTACATTGGAAAGATCCTTTGACAATATAGGTATCAGCTCTATTTTTACTTCATTCTTTAATGGATGAAAAATAGAGGAAGTTTCACTAATTGCATCCGCTGAAACCAGTGTATTCGGCTGACTGATAAAAATAAATGAGCCAATCGCAACAGAAAATAATCCTTGAGATAATTTTCTCAAAGTATATTTTACAACTCTTTCTTCTGATCTTTTTTTGTAAACATTCATTTTGCCTTTCTCCTATTTTTAGTTTAATTTTTTCACAAGAAATTAAGTTAGAAAAACACGCAATAATACTGACTAAAAAGCCGAATTACTGCGTGTTTCATTCTTTTATAAAAAATGTTACGCAGGCCCATTGATCAAATTCCATTCTACTTGACCAGAATAAGTTCCTGCTCGTACTTGAGAAACATCTGGTATCACTAATTTTAAATCCCCAAGATCATAATCATAGACACCATTATTCACAGTACTTCCACTACTTTCCATAATAGTATTTGGCATAGTAGTAATTTTATAATTTGCCATTCCTGTAATGCCGCTTCCTTGAAGAGACTGCAAATCTGTTATTGGATCATAATTCCCTGATCCGGTGCTTATATTTTGCATAACTGTCCCATTACTATTAGTCGCTTGAATATAAGCATTAGGAATTTGAATCTTATCCCAAATTAATTGTGCCGTCACATACCACTCATCTTGAGTTCGTGTACGATCCTTTACACCAACATTAAAACTAGTTGTTTTTGGGATTGGTATTTCTTGTTGCCCAGATGATTGAAGTTCCGCTGAATCAAGCGTAAAGGTTGTAGGATAGTAGGCAAGACCTAAACTTCCAGCGGGATCAAGTTTTGTATTATCTGAAGAAGTATCAAATTTATCGCTGACCCATTCTGCTTTAAATTCTGCTTGACTAGACATGAATGTTGAAAAATCTGTAACTTGTTCAATTTTTTGATTAAATGATGGATCAGTTGGAGCCCATCCTTTTAAGGCAAAATCTGCTTTTGTTGGGACATTATCCTCTAGCCATTCTCTTATTTTAGATTGTAGCTCTGATCCTGATAACTGTTCTAGTTCTGTATATGTTGATGTAGGGATTGCTATTTGATAAAAGTAGTAACTTAAATCTGTATTTTTATCATTTTGTCTATCCCAATATGGATTCTTAGCTACATTACCAGTATTTGCGTTAATTCGAATTTCACACTTTGGTTTATACCCTGCTTCTGCATAAGAATAATTCAATAATTTTTTATCTGAAGCAATAATTAGTGCGGGTAAAGGATCATACCCACGACTATATAAGTAAAACATAGGATTATCAAAATCAGGAGATATACTACCTAATTGCGCATCTTCAGCTATCTGCCAATTATCCATGTGTATTGTATCGAGAGAAACACAATTAAAAAACATTCCTTTAAAATCCTTTACATTAGAAATATTCCAATTTCCTGTATTTTCGATAGATTCTAATCCTCGACAATTAAAAAACATCGAGTTCATAGTCGTTACATTAGAAACATTCCAAGTACTTAGATTCAACCTTTTCAATTTGACACAATTTAAAAATACTTCTTGCATATTTGTGACAGTCGATGTGTTCCATTGACTGGTATCTCCTATAGAGGTCAACTGACTGGTATTATTTTCAGACATCCAAATCATCTGATACATAGTTGTTAATTTTCCAAAAGTCCAATGTTGTTGAATCGTTTCTAAGCTATTTAAATTAGAAAATGCTAGCTCCATAGTTGTTACATTAGATAGTGTATTATCTCCAAAATTAATCGTTTTTAAACTAGGAATAAAACTACCATTAAAAGTTGAATACATAGAAATAACGTTACTCATATCTAATCCAGAAAAATCTAGACTGGTTAAATTAGGATACACTACATTAGATATCGCAAATAAATGATTTAGATTCACCCCTCCAGGAGTATTATTTTCTAACTGTACTTTGGTCCCATTCACCGATCTAAAGGTAACACTGTGTACATTAGTAGGAAACAAAGCATTAATATTGGTGTTTAAAAATTTAACTTTCACATTAACCTCTTGACCATTAAAACTAATTTTAGACGGAATAACTAAATCTGTTTTCGTTCCATGATAACCGGTTAATGTGATTGATCCATCTTTATTATTAACATACGTACAATCATTTATTGGAAATGATTCTCCACTTCCTGTTTGAGCTACTGCTAAATTAGATTTAGCCAATTGCTTTTTAGAAGAAACAGAAGATTGCTCAGTTGAATCACTCGATTTTTTTTCTGAAATATCATTGTTTTCGTTATTTTGATCCGATATCTGATCTATCATTTCAGAAGATTTTTCATCTGAAACTATGTTCTCTTCATTTTCTGTACTGCCTGAAGGCTCAGATGATTGTTCACTTTGATTATCAGACTCTAAAGATTCAGATAAATTAGTAGGATCAGAAGTAACCACATTTTCTTCTGCATGACTACTTGATACACCGCTATTACTAGCTAATCCCAATACAAGCACAGAACAAAAAAGTCCATTTATTAATCGTTTCAATCCTCTCACCTTCTTCCCTTCAATATTCCTATAATTGATTATTGATAACGAAAAAATAGATAATACTCATGCCCATTGTTCCCAATGCACACAGTAAACTAAATATATTCAAAAAAAGCAATCGTTTTTCCAACTGTTGCTGAACTACTTTTTTATAGTCTTTTAAAAAAAGATATAGACTCACTATTAGAAAAATGATTCCTAAAGTCATGTAAACCATCGGATAGATATACATTTAGTTTCTCCCCTTCGCTATCTTTTTTAAATAATAGAGAGTACCAGCAAATAAAACGATCACAACTCCTATCCAGGAATACCCATTACTCATGATTTCTCCTGTTTGTGGAAAAATACCGCTTTTTTCTTTAACGATGTTAGAACTATCCGGTTGATTCTTTATAGGGGAATCTTCTCCCGGTAAAGCTTTATCAGGTGCAATCGTTTCCCATAACTCCACAGCTACATCCGTTTCTTTTGAGTCTGCCATATCTGCAAAAACCATCGTAGAGGATTGTAGAAAGAAAACGCCTAAAAACAGAAGAAGTATCATCTTAAATTTCTTATGTTTCATTTTATTTTCCTCTCTTTCTACTTCTTAGAAGTAAGAAAACTATCATCATGAAGGCCAATAAAGCAAACACAAGTGAGCCAATACTTACCCATTTCGGAATTTGGATTTGAAAGACAGATTCTTGATTAATTTTATCGGCCTGTTCTTCCGTAATCTCAAATTCTTTTTCAAACTTCCATTCTTTTTTATCACCGGTCACTACTCCCTTAAATAGATATTTGCCAGGTTTTAAGTCTTCTTTTACCCAGTCAAATTGAAACGGGAAAACAGAGAAAGGGGCTATACTGACATTTTTTTGTTCTTTCATTCGTACCACTTCTTTTGTTTTCTGATCGATGATCTGTCCTTCTACTTTCGAATCTGGAAATATATAAGGGTTCGGATTTAAAATATCTGCTTGAATAATTCGACGACCATCATAAAGAATCGGCCCAACATCTTCTAGTTCGACTGAAATATATTTCTTCATTTGATTTTCTGTTTCATTCGTCAATACTACACCTAAAGTGTAACTATACGTATTTTCAACAGAGACCGTTTGTTTACTTTTTTCTTCATCTTTTTTTTCAGAAACAACAATTCCTCCCAACACGATTCCTTCAAATCGATCTTTAGGCATCGTTACAGTTAATGTTGTTTCTTTCGTACTATTTGCAGGAACTTTCACTTCTGACTGATTGGCCTTAACAATTTGTGTTAATGGTGTCTTCAACAACTTGTGATTTTTAATCATGCCCGTATAATCAATGATCCCATTAGGATTCGTATTTGCATCGGTTACTTTAATTTCTAATGTTTTTTCCTTTGAAGATTCATTGATCAACTTCACTTTGATTTCATCTTTTTCTTCCGGGTTTTCTTTCAAATAAAAATAGCCAACAGAGGAATCCAATTGATGAGCATTTGGCACACCTTCGATGGTAAATCCACCAATCCCTTCTTCCCCATAAGCAATGGTTCCACCACAGAAAAAGATAGATAAGATTAATATTGTAATACCAATCGCTCGTTTCATTTTATTCCATCCTTCTTATATTTATCAGCCTTGTTACATCAATATTACATTGCCTTCATTCATATAAATACTTGAAAAAATTTCTTATCAGAATTAATAGCCACTCATTTGATATTCATCACGATCAACGAATTTACATGTATATTAATAGGTAAACTAACATTCTAATGAATTAATTTACCTATTAATAATTACCCCAACATTACCAATATTAATCAGTAGCAACAGCGGTTCCAGGAGTGACTGCTAAATTCCATGTTACTGTTCCAGAATAATCACCAGCCTGTAAACTAGTTGCATTAGGAATATTAAGTTTTAACGCACCTAAATCACCTAGTTTATAATCATAAGTTCCAATACCTACAGTTGTATTTGATTTAGACATAATTGGTGTTGCCACTTGACCAATAGATACATTACTTTCACCAGTAACAACTTGCGGAGCTTGAGATACTAAATTATTTGTATCAAAATTATCTGTACCATTATTATTATTTTGCATTACTGTACCATTCATATTAGCTAGTTTGATTTCTGCCCCTGGTAAGTTGCCTTTTGTCCATGTTAATTGTGCAGTCAAAATCCATTGATTATTTGTATGAGTGTTATCTTTTACACCAATATTATATGTTGCATTATGTGAGCTATTATTTTCTCCAACATCTGATAAATTTAATTCACTTGCTCCTAATTGACCAGAAAAATTAAAAGCTTTTGGATAATAAGCGATTCCAAGATTTCCATCTTCTCCATTAACAGTTCCTTGTTCATTTAGACCATTGGTAGGATCAGCAGGATCCGTAGGAGCTTTAGGGGTATTTGTATGAGGGACAGTTAATGTTGTCGTAACTGTAGTACTTGCACTGTTTGGATCAGCCTGAGATCCCGTACCCGTTGTATCTGCAAATACACTTCCACCATTTACCAATGAAGCTATTAAAACACTACCCAATAAGATATTTGTTTTTTTCATTTTTGAACCTCTCCTTTTCTAATTTTTTACAAAAACAAAAAACAAATAAAATAATAAAGACAATTCCGAATTGCACTTTACATGTAAAAAATATATCCAAAAGTTAAAATTATCAAGATAGCTAATTTTTCTTTTTATTGTAATTAAAAGAAAAAAAACGAAAAGTAAGAAAATACGTAAAAAATAAAGGTCAAATTTTTTGACCTTTTTATACTGTCTTCTCGAAAATAGTTTTGCTAATATCATTTGTGCCTATTTTTACTTTCTCGATTTTTACAACTTCGTGAGATTCTAATAAAGATTTAGATAAGTTTTTATTGGTTGTCCCATTTAACGCTAATAATGACTGTGGCACATATTGGTTTTCTGTCCTAACACATGTTAAAGCTATTATCATTTTACTTGTACGAATAGCTTTGTCAAAACTCAAATTATAAAATGAACCATTATCACATATCCTAACTGTCATTTTTCTAGATAAATGGCATAAATTTTCAGCGCTAAGTGACAAAAGCAACTAATTTTTCATGATAGATTTTTAAATATCTCAATCTATCTCCAAAATTAGTTGCTTTTGTAGCTATAGTTGACTATGAATATGACAAATAATTAGAAAAAACTGTGCCAATTAAATATAAAAATGACAGATAGGGTCTCACGCTCTTTGTTTTTCGCCATTTAAAGATTGAAATTTTTGCCATTTAAAAAGAAAAGTGACACCTGAGTTAGTAATTTATTTTTTGTTTTTTTCATAAAGCACATATTTTAAAATATTCCCTTCACGATCTTGGACATGAACAGCGATCGGGTGATAGTTCCAGTGTAACCACGGGGTTCCAAATTTGTTTACATCTTCGTTCAGCTTGAGACCAGCAACTATATAATCCGTTTTCTTTTCTTCTACATATTTATTTTGTTGATCCATACTTTCTTGATAAACGTTGTATGGGATATTTATATTCATAAAATACTTAACATTTGGAACAATATTTGGGATTACTGAAAATCCATAATCAACAAATTGATAATTTAACAGAGTTACATTTTTCTTTCCTGTTAAATACTTAGCAAACTCGAGCTGGGCAGGAACTTTAGCATTTGGATTTGTATTTTCAGCATTTTTTATTTGTATACTTGGCCGATCAGTAAAAAATCTCATATCTCTAAAAGTATCATTTGAATTAATCATTAATACAATTCCCAAAATAATAACACTTGATAATAGAAAATTAGTTACAACAGGCCTTTGAAATTTATATCGAATTATTAAGTCTCTTAATAAAACACAAAATCCTAAAAATCCAACCAGTAATACGACTAAATCTAACAGAATATAGTAGTTCAGTGGTATACCACCATAGAAAATAAAATAATTAGTACATACAAATATAAATATCCATAATACTTTAAAAATAATTTGCTTAAAGACTGCCTTGGTAAATAAAAGATAGGCAGATCCTATAATTAAGATAGATATAATAATTTTGTTTTGCCACATTAATGTAGCAAATATCTTCAATGTATTAAAAAAACGACTAAATATATTTATATTATTCCCTTGATCAACTAATTGAGGATATAGCATCATGTTAAACTTAAAATAAACAAAATACATTTCATGTAAAGCATTGTTAATTATAAAATACAAAATAATTGGAATACTCACTAATAAAAATCCTAATAGACTACAAATCACTGCTTTAATTGCTTGTTGATAGTCTTTCTTTAATAGATAATATATTCCGAAAAAAACAAAAAAACCTATCCACGGACTAATTAACGTATACTTTATCCAAAATACACACCCCATAAACAATCCTTGAATAAAAAATTGTTTACCTTTTATTTTTTCGCTAGTATTAGAGATAGATATAATTAAAATTCAAAAATTTGTGCCATTTAAATATAAAAATGACAGATTAATTTTATAAGAAAAAATTATGTCTGTTTTGAGTGTACCCTAAATAGACACTGATATAACATTGAAAATACTGGTTTCCTAGTGTGTGATTAGGGTGTATTTTAAATAGTTTAGAAAAGTAGGGAAAAATTTGAAAATTGCGTATATTCGAGTGTCATCGATTGATCAAAATGAACAACGTCAAATTGAAGAAATGAAAAAATTTGGTGCTGAAAAAATTTTCATTGAGAAACAATCTGGCGCAACGATTACTCATCGACCGATTTTCCAGGAAGCTTTAGATTTTGTCCGTGAACAAGATATTTTTATTATCGAAGCCATCGATCGATTAGGCAGAAATTATGACGAAATCATTGACTCAGTCAATTACCTCAAAAAGAAAAATGTGCAACTAATCATCACTAGTTTACCAATCATGGCTGAAGCAATTGGAAATCCTCTCCTGGATAAATTCATCAAAGATTTGATCATTCAGATATTGGCCATGATTGCCGAACAGGAACGTACAGAATCTAAACGACGTCAGGCACAAGGAATTAAGATTGCAAAAGCGAATGGTGTTTACAAAGGACGTCCTAAACTCTATAGTGCAGATACAAAAGATCCCCAACGTCGTCTTGTTTATAAAAACATCGTTGAGGATCTAAAAAAAGGTGTTGCGATCGCTAAGATTGCAAAAGACTACAATGTTACGAGACAAACCGTATATAGAATAAAAAAAGACAGCATGGTCAATCACGAATAGTTGATCATGCTGCTGTTTCTATTTTATTTGCTTACTTTTTGAAAAACTGTTCTAACTTTCATCAATAACTCCTCAACTAAACTATCATGCGCTTTTTCCAAAAAAATACACTCTCTGGCTTCATAATCAATTGTCGTTAGTTGATCTAATAATACTTTTCCTGTTGTCTTCATTTCATATTCTGAGTTTATATTTACATATAGCGGATAGTTTCTAGTTGTACTAGAAATTGGAGCAACTGTAACAACGTTACTATAATCCGCAATAATATCATGACTTAAAACAATATAAGGTCTTTTACCTGTCTGTTCGTGTCCAGATCGAGGTGCTGTATTCAATAATAGAATATCGCCTTGTCTAGGTTTTCTCACCATTTTTCATTACCTACTGCTTCACCTAAATTTTGAATCGTCACATGATTTCTTTCATCAGTGTAATTTTCAAATAACTGTTCAATTGTTAATTCATTTTCTATATTAGCCGCTTCGATAATTAGCCGCTTCTGACCGTTTACTTCTTCTTGTATTATCTTCACTTTGTCTTCTGTATGAATTCCAAGATATTCCATAATATACTTTGGCAATCTAAGGCCATTACTATTTCCCCATTTTTTTATAGGTAACATTTCCATAGTAGACACCTCTTTCTGTATATACATAGTATAACATACATAAGAAAAACGTATATACTTAATTATCCTTTTCTATTAAATTAGATTAACATTCCATGAATCCATAAACTATGTTAACATTTATATGAAAATAGTCGAAAGGAAATCATAATATGTTTAAGAAAACAAAATCTTTAGAATCAGGTAAGAAAAAAATTGATCTAAAAATAATCTCTACTGGATACTTTAAAGATTTCATAGTTATTGATACAAAATGGAATAAAAAGGACATAGAAAATATTCTAAATAGTAGGAACAATTAAGTGCTATCACTTTTGTTTCTTCAAATGAAAAGTGACGTCACTTTTTGAGTGCTGGTACATCAAATCCTGCTTTTTCTTGCGCGATCAATAGATCTAACGCAATACACATAATCTTAGATTCACTTTTTCCGTACTTCTGCTTTAGTTGCTGCAATTCTTTTTGTCTCTTTTCATCTAATGTCACGGGTAACCGTTTATTTCCTATTGCAATTGGCATTAGTACTCTCTCCTTTCATCGAAATAATCCTATGAAAAATATGGCTGCAATCAACTTGAATATTAGACTCACAAGGGCTAACACAAAGCGCCAAAAGATCAAACAAAATATCAGTATTCCTAAGAATACTACGAAGTTTAAATGCACAGCTGCAGCATGGCGCATAAGTATTTCGCCAACAAATAGGACTAACAATAGAGGAATGATTTTATTCATATGGATCTCCTTCTTTCTCTTAGGTTATCGGGTGTTGCCCGCTTATTTCGCACCACCTAAGCGGCGGGGGCGGTTGGAGCGATTGGTGCGAAATAAGAACCATTCCCTTAGTTACTAGGTTTTTTTGTCCTTATTTCACACATTCTCACTTTTCGGTATAAATGATTATTGCCTTTTTTTCCTTTCAAATCGTTGATATGGCATTCGTTTACGGTCAAGTTCATTTTGGATTTCTTCTGTATCGTCGTAAGTGTAGGTATCTAAAAAATCAGTTAAAGTCGTGTACCAGTCGTCGCCTAGGTTATCTACTTCTTCTACATATTCCCTCAAAAATGCTTCGGGTACAGCGAGTTCATAATCCATTCCAATTAACACGATAGATTCCGTTCCACACGTCAAAAATCTAGTAAATACAAGGTAATAATCGTCTATCGTCGCATTTTTGCTGTTTAGCTCTTCCATTTCTTCTTCCATTAATTCCATGCTCTCAAAAATTGAATAATATTCTGATTCTGAGTAATAGTGTTTCCTGCAAATCGTGTAGCTGACAAAGTTTTCGACCAGCTCACTCCTTTCTAGGTAAACATTCATGATGTATTTTTCTGTTTCTAGTCGTAGAAGCTCCGTTCCTTTTTTTACCGTTTCAGGACGACGTTTATACACGTCTAAATAATTATTGCTGACTGTGACCTTCGTTTGACTCGTTTCACTTTCCAAATACAATTGTTCTTCGACTCTTTGAATAAAGTACTTCATTTCTTCCATACAACTAAAGTCTTTTTGAATCCGTCTGATTACTTCATTCAAATGTTCTTTGTTTGTTAAAAAGTGTGACACATCTTCCGTTGTTAGTTGATAAATCACCTTATTCATTTTCGTTGTCCTCCTTTTTCATGGTGTAATAGGCGCCATACTTATTGATATTTTCAAAATAATCTAACCATTCACTTGAAACAGTCTTGGCTTTTTTCGTTTCGACAAATTTCGCATACGTTAGTTCTAAAGCTTGATATTCAGAAGGTTTAATAGTGCTTGGTTTGACACCTACTTCCAAGCATAGTAAGGCTTGGAAAAACCATTTTGCATTTTGTTTTTTCAGTTCTTCCAGTGTTCGATAGTACGTCGCAATGAGATTCATTTCGACACCTGATTCAATCATTTCTTCCACTGCGACTGACAATTTTTCTTTATAATGTTTTTTAGGGACACGTGTTTCTTTGTATAGGAATGTCATATCCTCCATTTTTTGTGCCATTTTATCCAAAGGTAATTTGACAAATTCGTCATAGTAATTTTGAGCCATATTTTTTCTCCTTTTTAGTTCTCTAATTTGGTTAACCAATATTCGTTTTCATAAGTTTCCAAGTTTTCTTGATAATGCAGTTCATATCCTGCAATCTTCACTAGGTCTTCAAATAGCATAGTCGGTGCATCCTCTACTAAAGGGGTTTCTATCGTCCAGTACCGCGGAATAAGTAAAGCTTCTGCTACTTTTTCAGAAATGACTTCTTTGTCCACCAAAATTTGAACGACTTCTTTTACAGTCAATAATTTATGTTGTGTTTTCATCAGCGTTTCTTTCCTTTCTCATCAATCAAAATATAATCGCCATAAGACAAGGTGTATTTTTTTCCGCATGTTGGACATTGATACAAACGATAGCTTTTGATACATTTCGCTCTTTGTCCACAATCGCATTTGACAGTATGTGGTGCATGATAGTTTGGGAATAATTCGCTGAAGGGAACACCCCAATAATCAAATTTCTTTCGCATGATTGATTCTGCCTCCTCTTAGGAAAGGGTTTACTTCCTTTCGTTAGTTCTTTCTTTATTGATTTGTTGGCCAGAATGAATCAACTAAAAGCGACAAGGACAAGGGCGCGCAGCGTGCCATTTACCCTTGTCCTTGTCGCTTTTTGGTGATAAAAGGCAACTTGTTGCCGGTCTGGCAAATCAATAAAGAGATAACGAACAGGAACGAACCTTTTGGTGAGAGGAAGTTTTTTCTATTTTGTCTTGCTTTGCAAGACACCATATCTTAGTGAACGTGCAGCGTTCACTTTCTTCTCGAACGGCGGTGGCGGTTGGAGTGAAAGAGAGGTTTTTCAATTGAGAAGGCGCTTGCGACTTCCTAAAAAGGCCTTTTCATTTTTCTTGTTTCTATGTAAAACAAAAAGAGTTGCAGTCCTACATTAGGATTGCAACTCTTCTTTTTTTATATGCCCATCGATCGCGTAAAATGATCGGGATTTCTAACATACATGCTAGCAATAACCAGCTGATTTCGTTTATTGAAGTGACCTGTGACGGCAATATTGTATTTTCCATCATCCATAATTAGCAATTTATCGATAATTTCAATATCTGCAACTACACAATTAATCGATTCATGAATCGTTTGTAAAGTAAAGCGAACCAATAACGGTTGCGTTTTTATTACTCGGATTTTATCAAGCAAACCAACATATTTGTTCATCACAATCACCTCGCTAAAATTATAGCAAAAATCCAATCATTTGGATATTTCAATTATGCTATAATAGTCTTGCTGTCTGCTACCCCGGCCTAATCTGGCAAGGGGAGGAGGTTATAGGTTTGAAAATTCTTTTTGATTTTGTTTTTGCAATCATGGCAGAAGTAGCCGCGCACTATATCTGCAAATGGCTTGATTGTAAATTTACCAAGAAAGACAGTAAGCCTACCCGTTAATTCTTATAATAGAAACGTAAAAGAAAACCACTAGCCCGCCAGCTAGTGGTTTTTGGTTATAGATTGAAAATTCTTTTTGTTGACTAAATTATAACATAAACCGTAGCAAATGCAACCAATAGAAAATGCTACTTAAAACGGTAGATCATCATCGCTAATATCGATTGATTGTCCACCAAATGGATTCTGTGAAGCGTTCAATCCATTGTTGTTAGGCGTCGCTATATCCCGTTGTTCAAAAGTGGTGGTGCTTGGACTGGTGGACGATTGATCAGCGTGCGCACGGCTTTCTGTCGCTGCTTTGCTTTCTAATAGTTGGAAATTATCGGCCACAACTTCTGTCACATACACACGTTGTCCTTGCTGGTTGTCATAAGTCCGTGTTTGAATCCGTCCGACAACGCCGATCAAGCTGCCTTTTTTAGCTAATGTCGCCATCGTTTCTGCTGGTTTGCGCCAAATCACGCAATTGATAAAATCAGCTTCTCGATTGCCGTTTTGATTCGTGAAATTACGATTAACGGCTAGGGTAAAAGTAGCCACTGCTGTGCCACTTGCGGTATAACGTAAATCTGGATCTTTGGTTAACCGTCCTACTAAAGTTACATTATTGATCATTTTTATCTCTCCATTTCTCTGTTCATCTGTTGGTGTCTTTGATAAGCTATTTTTCGCTCTTTTTCTTCGACGTGAATCACTTTTTCCATCAAATTACTAATCGAATCCATTGTCTCTTCGTACGTGATCGACGCAGCATAAGGATTGCTTTTTTGATATTTCTTCCAGGTATCTTTTAGCTCATGACTATTTTTCAGTACATCCATATCCTTTTCGTAATAAATCTTTAACGGATCAGTTTTTCCTCGACGTGTAAATGTATTTCTCACACTATCTTTCAAGGTCTTCTCATCGATCTTTTCCATTTTAGGAATAGTATAGAGATCATAAAAATCTTTTCCTCTCGAATTATCTGTAAAAAAATCAAAGGTTGCACTTAATTTTTCGGCAATAATTTGTTCTGTAGGATAAGATTCCAAAGGAATCGTTCGATCTTCAAACATCAATTTATGACTATGAGTGATCGTTGCAGGATAGATCGAGTCACCTGTAGTCACATCTACCTTAAAATCTGGCCGCATATTTTCCAAATGTGCCAGCACACGTAAGCTAAATCCTGGATAGTAATCGGCTTCTCTCGTTTCTTTCATTCCTTGAATCTCAAATTGAATGCCTTCTTTCGTCGGCGTTGAAAAAATATCGTTTAGAACCGTTGTTAATGTTTCTTTGGTTACTTTCATTTCCCGTAAAGTCGTATCAATGTCTTTGGTTGTACGATTTTCAATGCCATACTTTGAGCCAATTAAGAAGCCGCCTTTTAACACAAAATTTTCACGATAAGGAGACTCTGAGATTTTTTCCAAGAATTTTTCCATCATAAAATGTCTTAAAACAAGCTGCGGATCAACTTCTTTTTCTCTAGAAATATTCTTCACTTTTGCTTTTAATTGCGTAGGTGTCATGTGTATTCTCCTTTAATTTAAAGCCATAATATAAGAGCGCATCGTTTTATCTGTAGGCAAAATTCGTCGATACTCATTCAATTTTCTAAGATTTTTTCTGTCCGACTCCATGTAGTTTTTGATTGCTTTTACTTTGATTTCATCCTCAACGTTATACCAGGGATTCCAAATGTCACACAAGGTTCTTTCTGGATCATAAGCTATAACAGGATTCCCATAGCGACTCTTTATTTCGATCTTGCCTAATTCATACCATTCCGCTTTTGAATAGTGTAACTCAACCGCGAATTCCTTCAACCCCTTTTCAGAAACGTGATAACCGTAAGGTACGGTTAGATCGATCTGTCTAGGGATCATATCCGTTAAATCATATAAATCCAACGCGGTGATATGCGAAATAATGCCGCGTTCATATTTTTTTTGCGCCATAAACAATTCATCAGGAAATTGACCAGGTAAGGTGAAAAAGCCTGGATACTCTCGATCCAGCTCCCCTCGATCTACCATACGTTTGATCGTAACAGGAGAAATGCCCGCTTTTTTAGCATCCTTCAAAGCCAAAGTTCCATTAAATTCTTCTAGTAGCTTATATACCATTGCTTTTGTCATTTTCTCCCTCCTTTGTATACGTATAAACTTATAAATATAGTATAACATAAGTTTATACGTATACAACAATCAGGAAGATTTTATCGATCTAATTCGATTTCTTTTTGAATCCGTTGCTGGTTCTTTAATTGCTGCAGTCTTCGTTTGTTGGCACGTAATTTCTCTTGTTCTGAACGAATTTTGGCTTTTTGATTTTCGATTTCTTGTTGTTTGTGTGTGGTATTTCGCATAAGATAACCCCTCCATTATTTTGTAGTGCGTCGTGTTCTTTTCTTATAGTTCGTTTTTTTCTTTTCAGAAAACTCAAACCCTGTGGTGAAATCTTCTTTTAAAACGATCGTTGCTTCAAACGAACCCTTTTGTCCTTTTAATCCTTTCACTGGTTGGCTTGTTCGGCCTTTTTGAATGATCTCCTTCAGCTGTGTCGCTGTGAGTTTCTTCTTGGCAATCGTTGTCCATAATTTAAAATCACAGGCTTCAGACGTACAAGCTGCCACCTTTTGATAGAGTAAGACTTCTTGTTCCTGGCATTTTGGACAAGTTCCTAAATGACGCGCGGCTTCTTGCTTTTCACTGGCTGCTTTCACTTCTTGTAACGTCGATCCAAAATCAGTGGTTTGGATTTGCCCTGGGACGACTTCCAATAAGTGAGAGACAAATTTTTGGATATTGGCTAGAAAAGTGGTTTGTGTTCCTTTTCGTTCACCGATCTTTAACAAGTAGCTTTCCCATTTGGCGGTCATTTCGGCGCTCGTAAGCAGCGGCTCTTTTTCCACGGCTTGGCAAAGCAAAATCCCTTTATTCGTCACCACGAGCTTATTTTTCTCTACCTTGATATATTCCTTTTGTTTCAAGGTTTCAATAATATTCGCCCGTGTCGCTTCTGTACCGATTCCTTCCACTTCTTTCAATATGGATTGCGCTTCTTCACTATCCACGGTTTTCCCAGCTGTTTTCATCGCAGTGATCAACGTACCTTCGGTATAAGGTTGTGGTGGCTTGGTTTCTTTCTCAAGGACTTGTAGATCTACCGTCACCATTTCTCCTTTTATCACTTTAGGAAGTAGCGGTTCTTCTTCCTTCTCTTTTCCGTCGCTCTCTTTGCCAAATAACTTCTTCCAACCTAGATCTACCGGCACTTTTCCGATTGCCTTTAACTGAAGCTGCTGAACTTGCGTCAAGATCGTTGTTTCTTCATAGGTATACTTTTCCGCAAACATGGCCACCGTTGTTTTTAACACTTGTTCATAAATAGCCTGCTACAGTGGACTTAGTTGTTCAAAATCCGCTGCTGTCATAACCGTTTTTGTAGGAATGATCGCGTAATGTTCCTGGACTTTCTTGTTATTCACATACCGACTATTCGGCGTATGAATAGGGGTTGGGATTGATTCGGCCTTTAAAAAATGCTTGTATTCATCTAAATGATCCAACAGATACGCATATTCCCCTTCCGTAATATAAGGGGTGTCTGTTCGCGGATAGCTTAGATATTTCCCTTCATACAACCCTTGCATGGCTTCCAAAGTGTCTTTGGCACTAGCTTTCATAAGCTGATTCATTTTAGACTGAAGGCTGGATAAAGAAAAAAGACGTGGACTTGCCGCGCTTTTTTTCTCGGTTTCAACTTGGCGAATCATGCCTGGCTGTTTTCCCAATTGAACACCTTTGTCTTTTAAATAAGCTTCAAATGCTTCTTGCGTCGCTTGGGTTTCATTCGGATCAAGCTTTGCATCAAATGTGCCACTTTGAGTGATTACTTGGGCTTTTCCCTCAAAATATGGTTCTTTCTTGAAGTTTCTAATCTTTTCCTGCAATTGATAAATCATGTAAAGCGTTGGGGTTTGGACTCTGCCTAAGGAAAAACATCCTGGTATGCCTTTTTGCTGCAAGAGTAAACTATACAGTGGGCTACCATTCATCCCAATTAATCAATCGGCGATCTGACGTGCTTGTGCTTCTTCAAATTTTGGATAGGTCTCTTCTGCGTCTCGTAACTGTTGGAATCCCTGATAAATGGCTTCTTTTTCTAAGGAGTTGATCCAAAGTCTTTTAAAGGTTTTTCCTTGATCGGCGCCTGCTTGTTGAATGATTGACCAGGCAATCAGCTCCCCTTCACGATCGCTATCAGTCGCGATCACAACTGTATCAGCTGACTGCAGCTGGCGTTTGACGACATTAAACTGCTTTTTCTTATCTTTAGGAACGTGATAGTGGTATTGATTTGGGAAAATAGGCAAATGCGCTAATGACCATTGTTTCCATTTTTCATCGTACATATCGGGCGAATCTAACTCGACTAAATGACCAAAACCATACGTGATCACAGTTTCTCCTGGAAACAACCGATCTTGGATTTCAAAATACCCGTCTTTTCGGGTAGCTTTAGAAAAGCTATCGGCATAAGCCTTCGCTTGTGACGGTTTTTCTGCTAAAATAACGGTTTTCATCGTGACGATTTCACTCCCTTTCTTGTTGTCTGCCTTGTTGAAACAACATCGCACGTTTTTGCTTTCTGATTGCTTGTTGCTGGATCTCATGCTTCAATTGATCATTCCAATCTTTTTTCACTTCAGAAACAAATTCGTGTTCATGATTTTTATAACCTTCAAAATAGTGTTTGGCCTTCAATGAAAATTGAATTTGTTCATTAATTTTCCCTTTTCCACGATAAAAACGATCAAAATCGTATGTTCCATCAGATTTTTCACACGATTTTAGCTGCTGAGCTGCTTCTATATATTTTTCCTTTACAACAATAGATTGGGCTTTCTCTTTTGGCGCAAGTTTTTTGGCAAATACTCCCTGGATTTCACCGAACGATACGATTTGGTTAGTATCCGTTAGGTTGTTTTCGATTTTATGAATAGCCATGATTGCTTCAGGCGCAACTCTCATTTCTTTCCCTACTTCTTCATAGATTGTTTGATATTCTCTCGGTACTTGCCAATCGTTGGGAAGATTCGGTTCAAAATACACCGCTTTTCCTGTAAATGGATTCGACACACCAAGTCGGTGTACCTTATCCCAGAATACGTGTCCAGCTCGATCATTATCCACACAAATCTCAATCGATTCTGGAAATTCTTCTTTCGGCGCCAATTCTGTCACCGCTTCTCGAACATAGTGCCCCACTACTGCATCCTTCAGTCCATCCATAGAAACAAGCCACGTGTCTTTGATCGTCTCGCGATTTAAAGCAGCGTAACTAAGTAAATCAATGGGACTCTCAAAAAATTTCAGATTCTTAGGAGATCCAAGAAGAACATTAAACCCGTGATTAGGCGTAGGATTTATATCTATTCGTTTGTCAACACCCCGTTTTCCAAAACGTTCATAGTCTACGATAGTCCCTTGATAAGTTGCCCCTAATATTTGGTCTGTATGACGGTCTTTCCAGGGAAAAACGATCGCATAGTCTAAGCGATCATCTTGCACAATATAATTTTTTCGTTCATTGCGTGGCTTCATTTCCAGGATCAACCCTTATTGTTCTCCGTAATCAATCAACCATTCAGGGAATTTTCGTTGTTCTTTTAAGTAACTTCGTCCTTTTTCTGTCAATGGTCGATAATCAATTGGGTGGTGCTTATATTCTTGTGTTTCAAAGTGAAGATTTTCCACCCGTTCCACCTTATTTTCGTCCTTTATAATATAATCTAGCGCTGCTTTAAAACGTTGCTTTGGGTTTTGAATAGAATCGTCAATAAAAAACAATTGAGTCAATTCAATAATATCCCCACCAATACCTTGACTGTTCCAATAAAATCGCTGTTTTCTTCGATCAAAAACAAAAGAATCATGGTCTTCTAAGCGATAGTCTCGTCCTTTATTGACTACAGCCATTCCATTGTTTCGAGCAAAATCCACTATATCGATCTGTTTACATCGATCAATAAGACTCATTTTTTTCTCTGTCATTTTCAAACCTCCCAAAAGAAAAAAGACTATCCATTTTTCAGATAGTCTTTCTTGCTTGTTTTATACTCGTTCTTTTTGTGACATTTGTTGTTCATAATAGATTTCATTTTTTCGTTTGGCCACTTCTGATACAGTTTCTAGTGAAAATCGGAATTGATTTCCTAGCGCAAATTCTTCTGAAGGTAAAGCCGTTTGGATCTCTTTCCCATAACTTTTCCCTTTTAGAATCACTTGATTATGCTGCGGATCTTCAATAAACGCCGCATCCTTCAAATGTAACGTTCGGCCTGTATCTTCTTCCAGGACTTTCCCGTCTTTCTTGTCGATCCAAAGTGAACCAACAGGCACAATATTCTTTTGTTCTGCCGTTTCTACAGTATTTTTATGCTCCTGCTTCACTTCTGCTGGTTGGATCTCTGGTTCTCTTTCTCTGTATTGATTGATTTCATTAGAAATGGTTTGAATGAATTCATTTGCGACACGGCTGACATCATTCATGATTTTCCCACGTTCCGCAGCTTCCTTATCATCCAACGTCTGACCATTCTTCGTCCATGCTGCAATATAAGGAATAGCTTTCTCCGACGTGTCCATTCCAAAATGTTTGCACACAATATAAGAAGTCATTTCTGCCTGCAATTCTTTAGTTGCGGTATCTAATTCTGAAAATTTGTGCATTCTTGCATGGACTAATTCATGAATACTTGTAGCTAAATGTTGCGTAGGAGTATTTCGAGTATTCATGACGATTTCTTCTTCACCAGTAAATTCGTTACGAACATACGCCCCACGTGCTTGTCCTAATTCTCTTTGATAGACTTCACTTTCTGTCATATCTCGAATTTGTATTCCAATATTGTTGGCTACCGCTTGAATCCCAGCTTGAAGTTCTGACTGTCCTTTTTTATCCAATTGAAAATCAAAGACACGGTTCGGAAAGATTTTCGGATAGTCTTCAGGTTTTAACTGTGTTTGTGTGATATCAAACACTTTTTCAATCGTGTAGTAAGGTTTTTTGATCACTTCGATTTGACCACTTTCAATTCGTTTTTTATCTTCTGGTGTAGCTTCTGTTTCTCGAACAAAGCCACGTCCTTTCTCATAAAATCCTTTGACCGTTTTTCTGACAAAGATCTTGTTCCCTTGTTCCCCTTTTTTGATATAGATTCCTTCTTTTTTCAACGTGGCACGACCTAAACAAGTCGTTGCACCTGGAAATTGTTCCTCAATCAATAATTGATTTCTAAAGGATCGTTCTGGAAAACGAGACATAAAGTTCAAAAGTTCTTTGACGTCTTCAGGAGAATGGGTATGCTTTTTCACCGCATCCAGTGCCTGTTGCGAAAGGGATTTAACTTCTTGTTTAATCTCTTCTGCCGTTCGTTTTTGATAGCCCTTTTGTTTTGTTTTTGTTTCTTTCGACTGCATTTGTTCTTTTGAAACAGGTTCATTTTTGACCGATTGTTTTTGTTCCTTCTCAGGTACTTGTTCGCACAATTTTGCTAACTCTAAATAGATGGGTTGATTACTGTTGACGCCATCCCCTAGATCCATTCGGATCTGATCGACTACTTCTCCGTTCTTCACTTCTTCAAAATAGAATTTATAATAACCTGCTTCTGCGGCGTATTGGTTATCCAACGTTTTGAGTTGATCGATCAATTCTAATGTTACGATCTCCCCACCATAACTTTTCAATCCTTTTTCTGGATCATTTTCGTTGAATTCTACTCGATAGAAATGATCGTTTTCTTTCTCCTTCAAAGAATCAGTTGGCGCAGCCTCTTCAAGTAATTCACGAACAGCTGCTTTTTCCTCTTCCGACGTGGCTTGGTATTTTTTTGATTCCTCAAATCCCCCGTTTTCATTCAGTTCTAAAGCAACTTTTCGATAGCCTTTCAAAAAATAAATGGTTGGATTTTTTTTCCATTGCGTCACTCGTCCGCTGTCAATAATTGCTTGTACTTCAGGAAGAAGATTTTCTTTTCCTTTTTCTGATCTTTCTTTCAGCTGTTCTAATGTTTCCAATTTCCGTTGGTATTTTCGGATCGTAGCGGCTGAAAAAGTCGATTCACCTTTTTCAAAGCGTTCGATTTCTTCTTTGATTCTTGGAATATTTTCGATTGTCATATCCAGGCCGCCGTACTTGTTATAGCCCATTTCCTTTAGCTCTTCTTGTCTTTCAAGTTTTTCTACCTGTTTTTCTTGTTGCTTGATCTCTTCTCTCAGACTTTGGACTTTATTTTCGATTCGTTCTTGCTGGTTAAACCATGAACGGCCATTCCTCTTGTCGTTCATTGGTTGACCGTTCGTCATTTTTTGGTGTTCAAACATCTTTTCGATTTGTTCATTTAATTCATTTTGCAATCGTACTAATTTTCTTTTGGATTTTCCCAAACAACTATTGTCTAGTGGTTCTTTTTCTTCTGCCATGTTCTTTCCTCCTAAACAAATGGATAATCTTCTGCTGCATCAACGAACGTCTTCGTAGTCAGATTTAACGTTAAAATATTGCCACTTTGATAAGCTTTTGCCGCTTTGTCTGTGACGACAAAAGCTCTGCCCGTTTGAATTTCTGTCACAAAAACGAGATTATCTCTGCTTTTTTCAACAACAACTCCAATCGTTGAATGAACCATTTCTGCTTCCTCCCTTCTCTTTCTTTTGATATAATGTAGTCGCAAATCGCACCATTCAATGAATTGGCGGAAAACAATTCATTGCAAAAAAGAGTCCTGGACAATTACGTTCAGGACTCTTTTTTTTCACTTAATAACTAACACTCTGTGAGTGAAATAGACTCTTTTATGCTTTTACATGGAAAGTTATTGATCCCCTCTTCATTCATTTCCCAAGTAGTATAATAAGGCGCTAACTTGCCTTCATATTCTTGAATAATAAAATATTTTTCACCGTTCACATGATTACAACAGTATACGCCAGTAGCTGGATACTCAACGACTAAAAATTGATCTGGGTCAAACCGTTCGATGCTCAACATTTCTCTTATCTGAAACAAATGCTCTTTTTCTAAGCAGTCGGGAAGTTGTTCGATTCGTTCTTCTTTTAGTGATCCTTCTATGACTTTCCACTGATTTAAATATCGTTTCATTGCTATTCCTCCTACTGTCTTTCTTGTTCCATTTGAATTCTTCGTTGTTGCTCTTCGTATGCTTTACTTGCGTGGTATTTTTCTTCATGGGCATTAATCGTTCGATTTAATTGACGCAAACTCCGTTGCGTGACAACTCTTTGTTGGAATTGTTTCCTTCGCTTCATGAATTCTTCGTAACTATACTTGTATTCATTTGTTGGCAACTGTTTAAGTGTTCGAAAGGATCGTTCATTGTAAATAGATTGCATCTGATCGACACCTTCTATTAATGGTTTTATTTGACTATCTTGTCTCTTCAGTTCTGTTAGGATGGCATTTCCTGTGCGCTTTTTTAAATCAAAGAGGGCGTTTTTTTCTGCATCCTTTGATTCTCTCTTGCTTTCCCCATAAAGACTTTTTGCTTCTTCTTTCAATGCTTTTGAAATCTGTATATATTCTTGGTATTCAGGTTCTTTTGTTAAAACATATTTGGTTAACTCATCGAGTTTCTCTCTTGTGTATGGTGAAAGTTTGGTTCGTTTTTCATCCCCGTAATTCCATTCCGAACGTTTGTCAGGTAGGGTTTTATATACTTCATTTAATAAGTTCATTGCGTGTCGATCGTAACGCGCTGGCTCTTTTACCACTTTTGTTAAGGTGTTACGCAAATCACTTTTCCGCGTCAATAAATTTCGTTTCTCCATACCAATCATTCGATCCTTTTCATAAGAAAAACGTTCTAACTCATGTACATAATTGGTCTTCATTGCGTCTAATGTTGCTTGTCTTCTCTTACCTTTCGGTACGATATAACTCACACCATTTTCAACCTCCGTGTAAGGTTTACGCGTATTTTCTTTTTCAACAACTGCAAAATGAATATGGATATGTTTGGTATTGCGGTGAATCGTTGCCATCCAGTAGCCTGTTTCGTTCAGTTGCTCTTTCTCGAATAATGTCTCCATCATTTTTCTTCCAGCTACTTTTAATCCTTCTTCATCTAAAGTATCTGTTTTGGGATCGTACAATCCTATTTTTTCAAGGTACGAATTATCATGAGAGACAACATCTTGATAAATGATTGAGCCTTTTTGTTGTCCTCTTTGGAAGATTTGCTTAATCTCCTTCAGATCACTTCCTTTCACTTCGTCTGAAGCCATAGAAAAAACTCCAGGAAGGTTTCCTGAAGCTTTTTTGTGTGGCTCTGTTTGATATTTTTTTATTGCTTGGTTCAAGCGTTGGTATTCTTTTTGTTCACTTTGCGTCAGTTCTTTCTTTTGTTCTAACGCATAGTGACGGGTCATATAAGAAAGATATTTGGTAAAATCTTGTTCCTCTAACTTGTCAAAGTTGATTCCATTTCCCATCAAAGATTGAGCTTCATTCGACGTTTCACTGAATTCTTTACCCGTCTTATTCTCCGAAAAAGTTTCTCCTTCAGGAATATAAAAATCCTCTAAAGCATTCTTGATTCGTTGCAGTTCCTGTTCTTCGTCGGGCGTGCGTCGTTCCTTTTCTTCCAGCGCTTTTTCTCTTGTCATATAATCAATGTATGTTGAAAAAGATTTTTTATTGGGCAAGGTAAATTGACAAGTGAGAATGACTGCAGGCGATTTATTCATCATGTTCCCCTTCTACTTTTTATCTTTTTAAAAACTTTGTTGGATCAAACGGGTCTACTCTGGCATGAACAGATTCATTTATTGATTTCTTGATTTTAGGAGAATACTTCTTCGTTTGATTCGCTTTTATTTTCCCTTCCACACGCTCTTTTGCTTCTTGATAGACAGTTGAATTTGTACCAATTAGTATTCCTGTATCTTTCAAATGAAGATCCGCAAACTCTGAAACCATTTCTGTTAAAATAGAAATTTCCTTTCCCATTGCGTTCAACTTTGCGTTCGTCATATTATTATTTTTTTCAATTTCTGGATCGTAATTCATACATAAAAATCGAATGGCTTCAGAATAGTTTTTTACCGTAGGCTGAGTTTCCATAATATTTTTTAAAACTTCATCGTGCGCTTCATAAAATGTAATATGCTTTTCTATCGCTTTAACCATAGAACATTATCTCCTTCCTAATGTGCGATTAATATTTCAATTAAGTTCTTGACCTCGTTCGTGTATGCTTCCAAAACTTTTGTATTATGCAGCTGAACATCTGTAAATTTTTCCAATAAACGATCAAATTGATCTTTCTTGTAGTCCATTAAAGGACGTTCAAAGTCGTTTTCAATCAATAGTTTTAGATAATCATTTCGACTCCATTTTTGACCAGTTTGTTCTGTTAATTCTACGCATCTACGATCAATTTCTTGAACATATTTTTTATTAATACCTCTTACTTTAATCTCTTTAATTTCCATTTTCACCCTCCGAAAAAAGTATGGATAGTCTATGGAGTCTATCCATATGCTATCCATGTATAGCTGTTTTACTATCCATACACTATCCATAAATCGAATATTTTGTACCCACTTTTGTTTTAGAGAAACGTAATAGGCACAGCCTATTGGAACACTTTTTTTAAAAAGTGTTCCCACGTTTCCTTATGCTCTTTAAAAATTAAGGTTATTTGTGTATTTAGACAATAAAAAATCCTTCTAACTTTGTCGATTAGAAGGAAATATTTTGTCATATGAAAAATGAATTTAAGAAAAAGTGTATGCTATAATTGATACGCTGTCTTCCTGTTTGGTTGAAATCTTCAGCCAGAAAGGAGGAGTGTTAAATGTTTTATGTGCTTGATGTTTGTGTTAGAATCGTGGTTAATGTTTTCTCCCATCTCATTAACAAATGGTTAGATTCTAAACATGATAAAGACAGCTAGCCTGTTCATTATTCGGTTAATAGTGAATAAAGAAAAGAGCCTTACGCAGCTGCAACTGCTAGGGCTCTTTTTGAGTGTTAAATGTTTTATGTGTTTGCATCATCAGTATAGCATACACTTTTTTCACAGACAACTTTCTACATTTTTTCTTTTTTCAATCAAAATAAACTGATGTCTTATATAAACTTTTATTTGTACGGAATAGCCCTAACAACCTTTTTGATCTCATCAAGTTCTTGTTTATCTGGCAATGAATCGTATTTTCCATAGCACTGTACACTTCATAATTGCCATACTTTCTTTTCTCTATTTCAACTGTATAACGATGCTTCTGCCGTTCATATTTCCAAATAGTTGAACCACCTCTTTGTATTTTTTCTAAGTAATTATATACACAATGGTGCATAGTTGATCCTTCCATAAAGAGTTCTTTATTTGTTTTAATCAAATTAAAGTGAGGATGATTTTGTAAATGTTTGACGAGCAATCTGTATTTACCATGTTGTTTCAATTTGAATGTCTTTAATCTTTTAGCTTGTTTCAAATTATATTCTTCAACAATTTGATTATGCTGTCTTAATAATCCTCGTTCTGTTTTAAAATTAAATTCTAATTTCTGATTTAAATAAAAACTCATGTCCATTAAATCAGATAGAATAATCGTTGCAAAACTTGGTAAAATACAGTTTTGAACATAACTAATTAATAAAGATTTTACGAATTCACGGCTGTTCTTCCTTATAAAATCAAATCTTTCTGAAGGAAAAACATCAATGTCTTCCTGTTCGATTGCAGCTTCTATTCTTCTAAACTGTTTTCTGGTTACTCTTGGTTTTAACTTAATCAGCGCATAAGTATGACGTAGAGGATATTTATTTACCTTCTTAGTAAATTTTTTTGACGGATACTTCTTACACAATAATTCATATTTATTTTTTGCTTCTATAATCTCGGCCCAAGTGAAAGGTAAGGAATCTTTTTCTTTCATCATTTCTTTAATAAACGGATTGATTTTTTGAAAAATAGATTCACATGAACCATCCATGAATGTGAGGGGTCTCTCGTAGGATAATGTAATTTGTTTCTTCCCTCTTCGTTCTAGAATGGTTAATCCATTTGGTTCATCTTGTAAAAACAAATGTTGAAAATCATTATATCGGATATAAAATGGTCGTAACTCAAAATAAATAGAACGACCAATACTTTCAAATTTTAACTGAGTAAATTTGAGACTATCGTATTCTTCACCAGCACATATTAAAACTCCCTGATCATCTTCAATCAGTCGGCGGTTTCTTTGATAGGTGACTCTTACTAAATATTCTAAATTTGTTGTTCCGTCAAATTTTATTTCTGAAATAGTTTCTTTATTTTTACTGATATAATTTTTGAATCGTCTTAAATGGGAAATGATTTTTGATTCTTTGGGATCAATGATTCTTCCTTCACGACAAATAAATGTCAAATAGTCGTATTCTTGTTCTATTTGGAATAATCCCATCAATTCATCATTATCTTCAATTGAAAATTGTTGAAAATGATGACTGATATCTTCAAATAAATGGTTCAAATTGATCGGATTCATTGAAGCTCATCTTCTTCCATAGAAAGCTTTTTAGATACTTCTAAAGCATCACTTTTCCAGCCAATGTATGGTTTGTTTTGTGGAATATTTTTTCCATCTAACGACAATTTTCCAAAGCCATATCTTAGACTTGCTTCGACTTCATAAAAATTGAAGACCTCTTTTCTTCGGTCAATTACTTTCCTCTCTTGGCTATCTTTTAACGTAGTTCTGATGCCCTTAACGGTAGCTTCATGGATACTCGTGTGAACAATATCTGTATTGATCAATTCGTCATATCTTCCAAAATCAACATAGTACTCATAACCAAGAAGTGTCGGAATCAGGTCAATCTCAATTTCTTTTTCAATTGAACGTTTAATAAGTTTCGTGGATACATACCCTACCAAAAAGAGAACAATACCCACTACAAACAAATACATATGTCCATTTACAAAGTGAACAAATGTCATTAAAAAATTCTTCACTCCTTTTGTTGTTCTTCCAGCTTGTTCAATTTGTTTTATTAAAGTCGCTAGAATTGCATTTACAATAATCAAATCGAGTAGACTTTTGAAAAGTCGTCCTGCTGTTAATTTTTGCCTGGTAAATTGCATGGCTATTTGAGTGAAAATAGTAAATAGCATGACAAAAATCAACGTCATTAGCACTGTAAAAATGTCTGATGCTGCAATCCTATTGGGATCATTTAATAAGTAATAAGCCGTTCCAAATACTACAATCGAGTAAATGATTAAATCAAGTATAAAACGAGCCAAATAGCTACAAAGTTTACCTAATGGCCATAATTGTAGAATCCAAAATTCTTTTCGCTTGCTATTTCTTTTCAGAGGAAGCCAGGTGTGTTCAACCCAGTCGTCCGATTTCATTTCGATTTCTTCCCTAAACTCTTTCCTCTTATCTTGACAATGAGAAGACATGAATTCGCGGATTTCTAAACATAAAAAGATCAACATAATAAACGACAGTAGACTCATGAACCAATTAAATGATAAATCTTCATTGGTAAACCAAAGAAAAATTGTACCGACGATAACAGCTAAACCAAATAAAAAAGCAGCTATACCTAAGGTGATATAGCTGATCCATAAACATTTTTCATATACTTTTTTCACATAAAATCCTCCTGTGTTTTTATTTGCTATCAGCTGTAAAGTATTTTTTTGCAGCTAAATACAAAGCTTCAAATGATCTGAATTTTAAGGTATCTAAACTCTTTCTACCATTCTTCAACTCAGATATTGTTGTGTTAGATAAATTCACTTCTTGACATATTTCTTTAGCTTTTACAACTTTGAGATAGGCTTTAATCAATACTTTCTGCTCAGCGAAAGTATCTTTGCCGACCAAGTTCGCTCGCTTCATTTCTTTTACTCCACCTATTCTTCTAAATATTTTCTTTTGTCATACGATCAATTTTTTCTTGAAGTTTTTGAATGATCTCTTCTTGATCTTTCATTTGCGTTTTCGATGTTTCAATTTCTTGCTGGTAACCATTAATCTTATTTTCAGTATTTTCCTGATCGTCTGCGACTTGATATGGCAATTGATCTTTTAGTTTCTTCACTAATTCTTCATTCAAATCAATGGTTGCTTGGAAGGATTCAATTTGTTTTTGTGCCGCTTTTTGTTCTTTCTTGTATCCTTTCACTTTGTAATTGATCGCATGTTGTTCATAATCTTCATCTTTCACGTGATCTTTGATCTTATCTTCGTGAACATAAAAAATCAGATCTTGAGGTTCTTGCATATCCACCTTTGGATCAATTTTTTCAGGAATAATGGTTAAACGCATAGCGATATATTCTTCTGGTACATGCGATAGCTTCACTGCAAAATAATCATCAGAAACTTTGATCACTTTGGCCTTTATTGCTTGATAATCCCCTTTAGCTGTCTTTACTTCTACACGATAATTAAGATTAGCGAGTTCTTTTAATAAGCTCTGATCTTCATCGTCGATCGCAAATTCAAAAACTAATTGCTGGTTCGCTCCTTTTTCTTTTGAAACCATCGTCAGTTCCTTCGTGTTTAAAAATGCGTTCTTGCTTACTTCATCTGGTATATCTACCTTTTGATGCGTATAAATCGGACTAGCAAGGATTAAAAAGCCGAGAATCATAAAGATTCCCAGCCATTGAAGATAACTTTTTCGTCTTCTAAAACGTTCTCTTGGCTTTTTCTTCTTACTCATTTTTCTCCTCCTATCGAGTGAAATAACTAAAGTCTGTGACTTTCCATTGCCCATCGACTTGTTTTTCAGTGACAGTCAGCCCACCTTTTATTTTTTGTGGCTTGACATCTTTGAATTGGGGATTTCCGATTGTATAATCAACAAATACCACAAAGTTTTGTTCCTCTTTTACACTGCTTGTTTGAGCGTAAGTTTGCACGTCACCTAATGTAAAGGGGTAACTTCCGTAATCATCATGTTGGTGATCATCGGCTGCAGGACTTAATTTGTCGATCACTTCTTGGGTTGCGACATTTTTTAGTTTTTCCGTTAATTCATTTCTGCTTAATGATTTATCAATGGCCAATTGACCGAACTCTTCTGCCGTCTTTCTTTGTGCTTCAGTGACTTCCTCTTTTGCTTTTGTGCCATCTTGTTGCTTCAGCTGATCGATTTCTTGGTTTTTCTCATTGATGGTTTGATTTAACTTGTCGATCTTCACCTGTGCCTCAGAGGAATTTTTTTTGAGCTTCTCAGACGCGTTTTTAGCCACTTCTTCAATTTTATAGGTATTTATCTCTTGTTCCTCTTTCAGCTGCCAAAACAACGCGATATTGCCGATTAAACTAATGCTAATTGCAGCTGTTAAGACGATTTTTAACGTTTTATTTTCCATATTTTTTCTCCTAAATTATTTTTTACTGCTGTTTAAAAATGGTAATGGATCGATCCATGTACCATCATCAATGAATGCGTGACCTTGTGCTTGACGCCAATCCATTCGCGTAAATCCTAAATGCAAGTGTGCGGTATCTCGTATCCCGATTACTTGACCAACTTTCACTTGATCACCAACCTTCACACGAGAATTTCCTGTACTATTCGCAAATTCTTGATACACCATATTCAACCCGTCGTAATTAATCACAATCACACATGCCCCTAACCCTGAAATACCAGGATTGCCAACGTACACGACTTTTCCTCCATGCACCGCGTGAATTTCACTTTCTGGATGATCGACTGAACCAAAATCTAATCCATCATGGAAACCATTTGGTCGGAACTCTCCTCCTGGATTCGTTCCAAACAATTGCCCACCGCTAAAGGAATTTTTATCTAAACTGCTGCCAGGGAATGGGTTCGTCCACTCACCAGTTATTATTCCGTTATTATTACAACCTTCACCCCAATGTTTGATCGCAAATTCATCATATTCTGTTAATTTATTTTTATTAATAATAGACATACAATTTTTATAATACGCACTATCTTCAGTAATTCCTGCAGCGGCATAACCACCTCGTCCTAAAATCAATAAGCTTGCGCCAGGGCTTTTATTTCCTACACAAGCATTGAAATTAGACTGTGTGGCAACCATAAAGCCATAAAAGGAGAACGTGGCTTTAGAATTAGGAAACTTCATATACCAGCCCCCTTCACTGCCACCAATTCCTCTTGGAGTTCCTTTAGGAAATAGACAACCATCGAACCACGTAAGCCCAAAATAATTGAGATCATTTCTTGCGGACGCCGATGTACCAAATGCTGATTCGTAACCGTATTGCGAAAGGATCACACTTGGTAATAATTTATATTTCACTGCTGCTCCTACCGCATATTGCGCAATTTCATATGAAAATGGGCCTCTCCCTTTGATTTCTTTATAAATCGGTAAGCCTTCCGAATATTCTCCTGTAAAAGCTTCGCCGCCACTGCTTGAATCTGAATCCGAATTATCAATCGAACCCGCCGCAAGTATTAGAAAAAGGGTCACGAACACAGTAATCAAAATAGTAATCAAACCTGCAGAAGTACCAAACAACCACAAAAATAAGCGTCGCTTTGCACGACGCTTAACATACTGCTTGATTAAACTTTCATTTTGGTTTTCCATTATTTTCCTCCATCAAACAAATTTAATTGACGTTTGTTCGGACTAAAATGAACACGAATGGTTTCTTTTGAGCCAAAATTGATCACAGCGTCTCCTTGATTTTGTTGAGGAATGGATTCTAATTCTGAGTTCGTCATTGATTTACCAACTAATCCTTCTATATGACGTAAAATAGATTCATCCATACGCATAAAGATCTTCGTAGAAGAAAATTCAAAGACTTTCTTCAGTTTCGAGAAGTTATCAGAAGACATATTTTCTGGCACCATTTCTTGTGGGGATTGTGTAGCTAAAACAGTCATTGCTTCTACTTTACGCATTTCTCGTTGAAAGTTTGTGACATAATTTACCGTTTCAATAAAATCTGGATTAATCGCATTATGACACTCATCAATCATCGCCAAGAAGCGTTTGAAGTCTTGTTCTTCCATTTGTTTTTCTTTAATTAAGCGTCGTTGTCTTCGCCCTTGAATCAATGCCTGATTCCAAATCAACGTCATCGCCATGTACATTTGACATTGTTGTACCCCTCGATCTAAGCCTGTAATAGAGTCAATGTCAAAAAAGACCAACTGTTGTTGGTCAAGGTGTCGAATCGTACTATGACCATCAAAAATCATGCCATACGTCTCACATAAGGATTCTACGATGGATTCCATTTCTTCTTTTCGATTCTTTTTCTCTTGGGAAGCACCTGGTAATTCCAGTTGTCCTAAAAAGTCTAAAAATTCTTTGAACGTCGGATAAGCTTCTGGATCTTTCCCTGTGACTTGCGTCTCAGTATTTGAACGCGAATTTGAGGAAGTAAATCCGCGTGGTACTGTTCCATACTCTTCATAAAAACGATTTAAATAGGTCTTAAATTCTGCTTTCATCGTTCCTTTTAGCTGAGGACTCACTAGCTGTACCTGATAAACCACTTTGTCTAAGTGCGTTTGATAGGACGCTGCTTCATTGATCTTCAAATCTTTGACTGATCCATCGTCATATAAACTGGATGCTTCATCATACGTTCGTGTGGCAAATATCTCTAAAGGATTGATCATTCCGTCAGATCCGTCTAAACGCACCATAATACCGTTATATTCCTTTAAGAAAGGAATAAAGTCTTTTCCCTTTTCAAAGCCCCAAATAAAGTCTCCTGCAGCTAAATGGGCTTCCGCGATCATTTTAAGAACGGTTGATTTACCAGCTCCCATCATTCCTAGAAGCAAGGTATTAGTAGACAACCGTACACTATTTTTATACGTCGCATTCCAGACAAATGGGCCGCCTGTCATGGTTTCCCCATATTGTGTACCTCCTGGATCTTTTAGCGTTTGGTGGTGGAACGGGAAACCTCCGCCAATGTTTAACGATGGTAATGATTGCCCTTTGATATTTCCGAACCATTCAGCTTGTTCATCGAACATGGTAAACATCGATTGCCAATCTCGTTTGGTTTTATGCAGATAGGTCACTGCACGATAATCCATCCCTTTTAAATTTTCAATCAGTTCCTGCGCTCTTTCATCTACTTCTTGAATCGTGTTTCCATAAACATGTACTCTCACTTTGACTTGCTTAGAAATTTCCCCATTAGAAGTCAATTTACGGGCATATTCCGCTAGTTCCAGGTATTCTTCTGCGCTTTTATTTCGGTCAGTCGCTTTTCGTTCGTTATCTGATCGATCATTTAATTCATCTAATGCGCGATTGATTTGATCAATCACTTTTTGCTTTTCATCTGTGCTAACATCTAGTGTGGCCACTGTATGAGGATTGTTCATGAGATTGGCCAACCAAAAAAGCGTTGGATTTTTTGTGTAGTGATAAACTGTCACACATCGTGAATAACCATTTCCATAGGTCACATACTCTTCATCGAAATTTAATCCACCTTGTGGCATCACTTGTTTTAAAAAATCTAAATCATACCCTTTGGATTTTAAAATTTCTATTTCCCGATTTCCTAGTTGCTTTAATGGATCAAGTACTTTTTGATCATTTTGTGGTGAAAAAGCTGTTTTAATCGCTTCTAACATGTACAATCACCTCTTCTTTTTTGATTCTCTACTTGGTTAAAAGAGTGCCCTTTTCCCAACTTACCCAGGCTTAACGTGTGAGGAAATTTTCTAGTGGTCTCTTCTTTCGGAACATCTTTTTCTAACCATATCAACGGATATTTCATTCTCTCTTCTCCATTCCTACTCATCATTCATATTGTTCATTAGATAAAGGATAGTATCTTTCAATTTTATATTCTTGGAATTCTCCATAATATATATCTACATATGCCTTCAGTCCTAACCAAAGACATTCTAGTAAAATCAAGATATTTTCAATCATTCCCTCAGACAACATTTCTTTTCCTTTATACCAAGGGTAAAAAATAATTCTCCGCTCTTCTGGTTGAATATTCAGTCCTAAAATATAGGTATTTGCGTATTCAAAATAGACCTTTCTTTTGTACGATGGTTCATTATTAGGAATTTCATAGTAGATTAGATTTTGCAAAAATAGCATTTTTTCCAGCGCTATTTTAGAGGTGTTAATATCTATTTGATCTGCAATCCTATTAAAATAAGCTGGACGTTTGTCTACGTAACCGATTGGTTTCAGATTTTTAATAATGTGAACGACTTTTAAATAAAGAGTCCTATCTTCCGTAGGGAGTTCGGTTGACATATAACATTTAGAATAGTATTCGCAAATATCTTTAGCTTGTTGTACTGTAACATTTACACCAATGTCAGATAATACTTTTTGTATTCGTTTATAATCTTGAATCATAGATTTAATCCCTCTTTAAATATTCTATTCGTCATTCATGTTATTCATTCGATAAAGAATCTTGATCAATTCTTTTTTGTAGAGTGGTTTTAACCCTAAAATGCCACTAGATCGCATTAACTGACGGTTTCTGGTTTGTAAATCCTTGATTGTCTTTCCTTCAATGACGAAAAAGAAGCTTAAGTCAGGACGTTCTTGTTCTGCTCGTTTCAATTCCTGGATTTCCTCTACTAATTTCTTTTCATATTTTCTTAATCGCTGTAGATTTCTTCCTAAGGATTGTTCCATACGATTCTTATCTAATAACTGCCGCTTTTGCACGATTTGTTCCGTTAGATCCGTCTCTGTGGTCAAACTAACTAACTTAATTGTTGGCACATACGTACGCATGACGGTGGTCAACTGATTCATTCGTTCTAGTTTCTCTTGTTCGTTTAATCCTTCCACGTCTGTAGAAACTACACGATAATAGCGTTGAAAATGATCTTCTTTAGTAACTAAGACTCCCTCTTCTGTACAGGATTTATAAGGAAATAAATCCAAGATCGATCGTTCTTCTGGTTTTCCAAACTGCAAAATGGATTTCTTATCAACTGAATTTTGTCCTTTGACTCGCATTTATTCATCCTCCTTATACGTACCATGATAATTTCTGTTGGGATCTAAGGCATGATAATGATTTTTATCCGTAAAAAAAATAGACTCGATAATCGCAAAAATCTGCCTTTGACCTGGATTATTATAGGAACGCCAAACAATCACTAAGCCTATCGCAAGCCATAATCCATAATTCAGAAGGGCAAAAAATAGTGGTAAATGGACAAGATTATTGACCATTTTTGCCCAAAAAAAGCAACCACCAAGTGTTAATAGATCGATAAAGAAAAATGCGAAAAACTTCCATTCTCCACTAAATCTTGGTGGATTTTTCATATGAATATATTTATCCATAATATAACCATACCCCTTATATTCTTTATTTTTAGAAACAAAAAACACTGTGATTTCTCACAGCGTTTTTCTAAATATTACAACTATAATTCATTTCCTAAATCACGAGAACGATTTTTTCCTCGTCGTAATTGATAATTCAATTGACGATTTTCTTCTTTTAATTCAACAATTTTCTGTTCCAGATTTCTTTTCTTTTGAATTAAATCATAATTTTGTGCACGTAATTCTTCATTTTCCAAATGAACTCGTTGCATTTCATCGTTTAATCGATTTAAATTCTCCAATGATTCTTGTATCGTTTCTTGCCTAAAATTAAGTGAGCCAAGTTGACGATCTTTTTGTTGTCTTTGCTCTTTCAATTCTGACGATATTTGCTCAACAGAATGAAATAACTCCGTTAATTTTACTGTGAATGTGGGCATAGCATCTTTCAAATAAGTGAATCCTTCCGAAAGATGTCCAATAATACTTTGAGCATGTTCTTCTTGTTTTTTTAAAATAGACTGATGATCTTTTTGTAAACTCCCCGTATCTTTAAATCCTTTTATAGTCGCCGCAAAAATCGTTAGGATTGCTCCTAATGCAGTTATAAACGTAGCCATAAAAATATCCTCCACAATTTTCTCCTTTCCATTTTAACATAACTTGTTTTATGAAGAAAAAAAGCCCTTAAAGAGGCCTTTTATTGCTTGATATTCTTCAATAGTTGTTCTTTCAATTCATTGTTCCTGTTTTTAGTTTCTCTTGTCACATTTATTTTTGTTGGTGCAGTAAATGCCACATTTGCTGGCTTGTAACCCGTGTGAACTTTTTGAATAGGCTGTGGTGCAGCTTCCCCTGAAACGATATTTTGAACGGAAAGATTTGCTGCCTCAGTGCTATCAGATAAATTGTAAGAAACAGTTGTCAGATTTCCATTTTCAGGCAAACGACTTGGTTTCATTTGAACAGTACCTGCAGTTGATTGGTGAACAAAGCTTTGGTCATTCTCCTTGAATTGATTCAAACGACTATCTTTCATTGGTAAATTTTGTGTCTTAGGCAAACCAATTTTCGTTGATTTTTCAGTTCCAACTTCGATTCCATTATCATTTGGCAGATCGATGGAATCCTCATCCGTTTGTACTTCTTGATTTCGTTTTGGTAAATCTGAAATACGCTTTTCATTTTCAGAATTAATGTTAGATTTATAACGATATTGTTCTGGATCTGTTTTTGGTAATTGACCATTTTGTTCTTCTGAATTTTCGTTAGAATGTAACTCATCTTGGTGATCTTTGGCTGAAGGAATCGCTGCACCTTCTTGATTTTCTTTTTCGGTTGTTGTATTAGCTTTTACTGCTGCATTGACTTGTCCTTCACCATACGCATCTTTTAGTCCTTCTTTGACTTCTGAAGCTTTTTCTTTTTGTTTTTCTAGTGCTTCGGATGGATTCTTCACAGCTTCAGCCAATTCTTTAGCTCTCGTGCCGTCTAATTTCTCTTCTAAGGTGTCTTTGGCTTTTTCTGTAAGATCTTCAGCTGTTCCTTTTAACCCACGTTCATTGACGTAACCAAGACCTTCTGCGGCTTTAGAAACACCATTTTTCGCTTTCCCGAACATTTCGGAAACTGTTTTCTTACTATTAGGTACAGTTGTAGCTTTATCGTCTGATTGTTCTTCCCCGTTATCAGGGGTAACATCTTTTCGATTGCCAAATCCATTTTTACGAATATCATTTAAATTGCTTAAACCACTCTTACCAGCACTTGCAAGGTTTTTAGCACCACTACCCACATTTTTCGCAATATTTCCTAAGGCAAACATGCTAAGAAGAGAATTGCTGCCGTTTTTCAGACTTGTATCAACACCGAAAATTTTCGTAACTGATTGAGAGCCTTTGAATAGCGCAATGGTCAATACAATTAAAGCAACGACATACAAAAATCCATTGATTTTTCCTGCCGCATGCAAATCACCGATACCTGAAAGCATTAATGTATAGATTCGTAATTCTAAAATCGTAAACGCCAATAACAAGAAGGATTGAGAAATATCTTCTATCGCACTTTTCATCCGTTGGCCTGTCTCAAAGTCCGTTGACGCGGCAATTACTAAATAGAATTTTTTAAATACCAGCTCAATAATACAAGTAATAATCGTAAACAAGATAAATAAATAGGCAACCGACAAAGAAGATTCACCAGCTAAAATAATCCCTGGACTACTAATGTATCGACGATACCCTGAAGTATAGACATATTTTGCTAACCCTTCATCACTAATCTCCACAGGAATTTCTTTCCCATTATCATCCAGTTCCAATCGATATTGCAACGCTCTTAATCGATTCTTTTGTATGTCTGATAGCCCACTCTTATCTTTATTCGCCATGTCTTTAGCTTGGTCAGGAGTAATAATTCCATTGATATTCGCTGTTTTAAAATTTTTAGCAGTCAAGGCATTTCTTTTGTCTGTTGGTAGGGATTCTACTTTATTCGGGTCAGTCGCTAGTAATGTACTTACATCGATCACATTATTTTGAATAATTTGAAAAGCAGGTGAACCAGTTTTATCTGATTTGTTTGCTGCAGTGACGTCTCCGTAAAAACTTTTACTGATATTTAGCCCTTCATCGATTAAAGAACTACCACCAAAAATCAAAATCATGGCCATGACTAAATTCACCAAGATATTTTTGATTTTTGGTGGGTGTTTACTCATAAAAAATTTCAAGCCTAAATAAATTAATGTGACGACACAAAAAAGAGCTAATACCTTACTAATCAAACTTTGAAACAGTTCATTCACACCAGCAGCGTTCAATAAGTCTTTTAAATCAAAACTTTGATAAATTGTTTTTTCTAGCAATGTGTTGAGATTATATAATCCTTTAATCAGCCCCCACAAAAAAGTATTACAAATCCAACTGAACACATCTTGATATTGCAGATAATTACTATACTCTTGTAATACTTTCGTCACGACTTTAGGATTTGCATCACCTTCTCCAAATAAACCAGACCACCAGTCGGTAATGCCAGAAAAAATTCCTCCAATGATCATTCTTTCACCACCTTTTCAGATTCCAATAACAACCGTTTCCCAATCATTTCAGAAATTTCTTCATTTTTGATCAACTTTTCAACATATTCTTGAAGACGATCCGTTGCTTGTTCTTCGTAAAATTGAATTAATAATTTTTTAGCCGTCTCATTCTCAAGAGATTGAACGATTTTATAAAACATATTTTCTTCGTTTTTTTCTTCTAATTGATCATGCAGTCCATGATAGAGATTTCTAGCATCTTCATCTGGTAGGAAGTAATCATAATCAATCTGCAAAGCCTTCAAATCGAGGTCCGCATGTGTGCAATGTATATCTATATCATTGATATCCCACGATGGATTAAAATCTTCAATGTATTGATAAGCATAAGGAAGATTCGTTTCCCCATGATTAAAAATAGGATACGGCCGTATTTTATGCCCTTTCAAATCTTGCCGTTTTAAAGGAGCAAGTACAATCGTTTCTCCTTCTAAAAAAGTAGAGATTCTTTCAGGAGTTAAGATACGATCTGAATCAACATTACGATTGATATGAGTATTCATACCTAACGCATTGATCGTACTATTTTCCTGTTCAACAGTTTTATTCCCCACTTTTTTAGAAAATTCTTCGATGGTATTATCATCTGTCGACATAATATAAATATGTGTCTGACAATTTTCTTTGATAATCGCTGCGTTTTGCTCCCCATACTTCGCATAAAGTTGCTGATAGGATTGAATAAACAGATCCCACAACATGTTTCGACCAGCTGTGACTGTCATGATTCCTTCCATGTTATCCATTGGTGGCATATTCCCAAATTCATCTAATATAAAATGAATCCTACGGTGACATTTATCTCCTTTAGTCTTAACACATTGCGTAGATAATTCTTTGTATAACTGACTAAGAAAAATACTAACAATGATATGGTTAGATGGATCATAATCAGGTGTGAGCATAAAAATAGCCATTGGTTTATCGGTATAGTGCATCCGAATAGACTCTACTAATAAGTTACTTTTATCCTCATCTAATGTTAGAATGGCTTCTTTTTCTAATTCTGGCAAATGGGTTTCTCCTCGTTTTTTTCGATAAACGATATTCCCCTCTTCGTCTTTCAATACTTTTTGAGAGAATTCATACCAGGCCACATATTCTTTTCCTTGATGGTCATATTTTAAGCAAACATGATCCCCTTGCTCTAAATGACAATCAAAGTTGATTTCACAAAAACCTCTATAACCAACTTTTACACGTTCCTCATGAAATTTCCTTCCTTTATGATAAAATTCCACTACGACTCGTTGATTTAAAAGACTTTCATGTAATTTCAAATCTAAATATTTTGGAAATCCAACCGATTTATAATCAATGGTTGATTGAGAGGTCATTTTCGCAATTTTCGTTAGGGTAAATGGATTCAATCCTGTGATTGCCGTCGATAAAATATTCCCTTTTGCCTTATCAGAACCAATTTTTGTTGCCCCGTATTGCTTTTTCGCTAGATTTCCAGGTGGTAACTGATTCATGAATTCATCTAAAGCATTGAGCTGTTTGAATTCATTGTCTGGATCTGGATAATAATTAAAACCGCCAATCTCAGAAAGAAGCTCAACGAGATTATTGGGGGTTAATTTGGAATAATCCCCTGTTTGATCCGCTTGTTCTAACAACGCAAAAATAAGCGCATTGACAGCTTTCTGCGCATTTTCGTTAAAATATTTATTGTCTGAAGCGTTGGCATCATAATAAATCGTATTCGTGAAAGTATTGGTTAACTGTGTTGCAGTATCTATGTCTCCTCGTTTCCAGTATTTTACAATGAGCGCCAATGGATTATCACTCATTGACTGTAACGGGTCAGTGATATTAAAAGCATACACATCATAACCTCTGGCTTCCAACTCATCTTTGCTAGCCACATACAATTCAGTTTTTGGATCATTAACAACCATTGAACTTTGTCTTTCTGCACGAGAAAGGTTGTCAATCGTCGCCAATACTTCGATCTGCCCCTTCCCTGATCGAGAAGTACCGACAATACAGGTATTGACGGTATCCGTCTGAATATACCAGTACTTTTTATAATGAGTAATTGGTATTCCGCCATAACCAGGAAAACCTCGCTTTGATTCTGGTATTTGCGGATAAATTTGTTGGATTTCCTTTAACGTTTTTAATCGGTTATCTCCTTTTTGCCCATCTGCTAGAGGACGAAACCACATGTCTATTTTTAAGCCCATGAGTACAGCTGGTACCAAACAAACGGTAGAAACAACTAAGCGTGTACCCAAGCTTGTGGCTGGAGTCAAAGGATTCCAGAAACCATCTGAATCAAAATGGAATAACTGCGGCATTTCTTGTAACTGAAAAAGATTCACTCCTTGTAAACTTCCTGGAATAATCTCAAATCGATGAAATGCTTCTGGTATTCTTGTAACAACATAGTTTAAAGGAAGATAAGCTAAGCCACTATAAAAAATCTTTTGAGAAAGACGTTTGTCATGTTTTTCTGGTAGCTCTTCTCCTGAAGGAGTATAGCGATAGAAATGAGAAAGATACCTATTCTTTTCTAAATTGAATCGTTTGTCTTTTCGTCTCGTTGTTTCTCTAACACGCATTATTTCACCTCATTTGATTCTGAATTTTCGGAAGAGTTTGAGTGTACAGTTGAATCGCTTGATCCATCTTTGGTCTTACTAGAATCACTCTCTTTGCTGTTTTCCACACTTGAATCTGTTGTTGACTGATTGGTACGATTCAATAATTCTTCTAATTGTTGTTCATACTCTTTTCTTGCTTGTTCCTGGGCTTCTTCCTTGATTGATGCTGTTGTGGCTACAGAATCAGCCTGTGAAGATTGATTGATATGATTAAAAGCAAATACTGTTCCTCCACCTAGAAGCAAGCTTAAACTTGCAATACATCCCACCATCCATCCGTTAAAGGAACGCTGTGGTGAAGGAGTTAAATTTGCTTGGTTGTTGTCCACTGGCGTTTGAACAGTAGATACTGGTTGAGGGTGTGCTAGATAATTTAATTGGGCTTGTCGCAATGTATCCATTTGTTCTTGACGTTCCTTACGAGCAGCTACTTCTTTTTCCTTTTCTTGCTTTAACCGTTGTTTTTCTATCGCCATTTGTTGTTCCGCAAGATCCTGTTCCCGTTTTTTTAATTCTAATTGTTCGCGCTCTTTTTCTTTTTGCCGTTGTTTTTCTTCTTGTTCTTTCAATTCTTGTTGTTGAATTTCATACTCTTTTTTCCATTTTGGAATTTGTACTTGCAATTCTTGCTGGATCTGCTCATGTTTTTCCGTAAGAACTTCAGTCGTTGTTTGATAGAGCTTATTCAGTTGCTCATTTAATTCTTTACTAATCTTTAGCTTGTCTGTACGCAAACCTCGATAAAATTCTTCTTTTCGTTCTCTTATGCGTTCTTTTAACAAGTTTTCTTTTTCTTTTGATAGCGCTTCTTGATTCGTCTGAGTAAAATTGTTGATCTTTTCTACACATAAGGAATACGCATTGTCGCGTTTCTTTTCGTACCGCTCTTTGATTCTTTGTACTTCTTCTTCAATCACTCGCTGTTCTTCTTTATTTAGTTCCTCTTTTGCTCTCTCCCAATTCGACGACTGTTCCGTCGCATACTCATTTATTTCTTGGTCTGTTTCCTGTTGGCGTTCTTCAAAAGTAGCTAATAAATCTTCTTGTGCAAGCTCATGCCAATTGGTTGATTGAACAGACTCTAACTGTTCTAAAAGTGTACCTTTCCCTTGTGAGATTAATTCTTCTTTACTCTCTAAAAATGCTTGATAGGTTTGGGGTAATTGATATTTCGAATAAAGCTCATTTAAAAATAATTTATTTTTTTCTTTCATCCATTCATACTCTGGCGGATATTGATCCAAAATATAATCAAATACAGTTGCCTTTTGTATCTCTGTTTCGTTTTTCTCTACTTCTTCACTGATAAGTGGTTCAATATATTCCTGAGAATCCCCTTCAGTCCATGTTGGCTCTTCATTCGCTTCGACTGGATCAATCTCTACTTTGGTCGTCTCTTCCATTGTTTCTTCAAAGGGATCTCCATCCAATTGATCCATTACCTCGTTCTCTTCCTCAAATATCGATTTCTGAGTCGGAATATCAGCTTGTTCGTCAACATTCACTGGCTCTTTTTCTTTTGATTCCTTCTTTGGAAAGATTGGTCGTTCCCATGGTACTTCTTCGTTTGCTTCTCCTTCACTCACTTGACTAACTTTCAGTTGGTCATTTTCTAATTCTTCTTCTAAAACTTGAAGCAATTTTTCGTTTCGATAAGATTCTTCCACACTCATGTTTTCATCTGTTTCTTTAAATATATCAAGACGAATTAGATCCATCAATGTAGGATAGAACCCTTCTGAAATTTGATAATCCAGCGGGCCAAAAACATATTCTGTACCAGCTTTCTCTATTTTTCCTTCTGTGTCATGTAACGTGAGAGTCAACTTAACAGAAGATTGCTTTTCTTGTTCCAATACTTTTCCTAGTGCATGTAGTTGTTCTTCTGTCTCAATGACCGAATATTTAATTGTTTTTGGTAAAAAAGAAGTCCGCTTTCCTACTTCTTTCGTTGCTTTTTTTATTAACTCTTTATCTTTTTTGATATTGCCTGCAATCATAAAGTACATGAGTATTCTCCTTTCATAAAAAAGGAGTAAAAAGTAGCCACGTACTTTTTACTCCTTCATTTTGTTTTTATAGTCCCTGTGGGGTTTGTCCAAACATTCCGAATAACGAAACCACAATAGAGGCGGCAGCCAATATAACTCCTACCCCCATCAATACATAACCGACGTGCATCTTCCCGTTTTCAGCTCCTCTTCGCCCAAAGAAGAAGAAAATACCTCCAAGAACAATAGAGGCAACGGCCGCAACAGCCGCAAAAATCATCAGATTGTTTTTTAAGCTTGTAGCTGCACCTTGTAATGCTCTAAAAATATCAACCGCAGCTACTACTTTCGGTTGTGTTAAAAAATTCATTGTGATTGATTCAAACATAAGATTGTTCGCTCCTTTTAATGTTTAATAATTTCATCGAAAACAAGTTTTTCGCGTTCACGTTGATAGATATATCCTTCCAAGTCCTTATCTTTTCCTCTTAATAGGTCAAATTGTGCTTTTTCAAGGACTTCTTGTTTCCACTGTGCTTCAGAAACACCACGACGTTCTAATATTTTAGACGCGGCTTTTTCAAATGGCGTTTTGGCTTTTGCCACTGTGATTCCTCCTTCAGGATAAATAAAAAGACTAGCAATCATTCGCTAGTCTTTTGTAATTTGTATTTATTTGATTGTGATCCATCATGAATCAATTTCTCTTTCGTTCGCTTTTCGTCCTTACTAGATCCAAGAAAAACCATTTTTTTTACGCCATCCTTCTCGTAAGGAACGACAATAAATAAAGAATCAGGTTTATTTATAAATTGTTTTACGCCTGCAGAATCTACTATTTTATATCTTTCTAAACCTTCATAGTCTTTTTGTCTCTTAACTGTTATTTGTACAGGATCTGGATGCCATACACTTTCAGAGTATTCCCAAGTAGTATCGTCTATAATTTTTAAATTATGAACAAGACCTCCTACTTCTTCTTTCCAAACAGTCCCTGGCTGCAATAAACTATTATCTTCTTTAGCTTCAGATTTCTTGTTACTTGAACATCCACTTAAAATAATAAAAAATATTGCAAACATAGAAACAAACCCTAGTTGCTTTTTCTTCATTTTATTCCTTCTTTCGTCGTTTATTTTTAGTATATCAAATAACGAAAGTAGCAACAAACCACATTCTGGTACACGGGGAACGGATACTCATAATTTCCCACCTTTCTATAGAAACTTTTTCTCTTGATATTGTGATTTATTACAAAAAAGAGATATAATAGAGAAAAAATCAAGAGGGAGCATTGCAATGTACGCTGATAAAAAGAAAATCGAATGGTTGCTGTTTGATAGTGGTAAATCAGTTCGTTCTATATCCATAGAATCTGGCGTACCTTTAACTACCGTCAGTGACCTCGCCAATAAGCGCTCTAGTATAGATAATATGAGATTCTTAAATGCTGCGAAATTAAATAAATTAGCTGAAAAAACCATTGATACTACTAGATCTAGTAAGGAATAAAATAAGAAAAGCCACATTTTAACGAGGCTTTTCTTATTTTTTTGTTGACTATATCGGTTTACCGATATACAATGATCATGTAAACAATTTTAATTAAATTTAGGAGTTGAAAACATGAAATTATTAAACCCAAAAACTATTATAGCTATTGGAACATTTGCTGCCACACTTGCTCTTGCTGGATCTGTTGACGCTGCATCAACTAACGTCATGTATCGCCTTTACAATCCTAATAATCATGAACATTTCTACACCTCTAGCAAAAAAGAACGCGATCACCTGGTAAAGATTAAGTGGGGTAATTATGAAGGGCCTGCATGGGAAGCTCCAACAAGTGGTGGTTACCTAGTTTACCGCCTTTATAACAAAGGGTTACATGATCACCACTACACTGCTAGCTGGGATGAAGTAAAGTGGCTAACTAAGAACTACGGCTGGACTTATGAAGGGCCTGCCTGGCGATCAGCTCCCAAAAACAATCACCCGATTTATCGTTTATTCCTTAAAGGTGTTACAAGCGGTTCACACCATTACACTGCCAGTTGGAAAGAAGTCCAATGGCTAACTAAGAACTATGGTTGGAAGTATGAAGGTGTTGGTTGGTACGGTGCTGATGATTCAAAACCTACAGTAAACAAATCTACTTTAGAAGCCCTATATACTTCAGTTAAAGGTACAAAGAAAGACAATTACACAGATAGTACCTGGAACACTTTTCAAAGTGCTCTAAACAATGCTAAAAAAGTTCTAAATGATTCAAATGCTACACAAAAACAAGTTGATAATGCAAAAAATAGTTTAGACGTAGCATTTAAAGGATTGAAGAAAAAACCGACCCCAACAGTTAATAAATCAGAACTTCAATCCTTATACAATAAAGTAAAGACTACAGCTAAAGATGACTTTACAGATGCTTCTTGGAATAACTTCCAAAATGCCTTGAATAATGCTAAAAAAGTACTAGACGATTCTAAATCTTCTCAAACACAAGTTAACAACGCTAAAAATAGCCTTGATTCAGCGTTTAAAGGGTTGCAACACAAACCTAAACCTTCAGAATATGCGGTAACCGTCCGTCATATGAATCGACAAACTGGAACACTGCTAAAAGAAGAACATGTCTCAGTAAAAGCTGGTACAAGTTACACTGCAAAAGCTAGAACCGACTTGACTAACTTTGAAGCACCACAGTACAAAGTAAATGGGAATGAAACACAAACACAAACGATTAACACAAATACCACATTTACTTTTTACTATGACGAAGTCTTTCTAGTTGAAGTGAAAGCTCGTCCAAATAAAGTCACTGATACTGATCCAAATATCCAAGAACTCTATAATTACAGTAAGAGTTATCCCGTCGTTTATGGACAAAGCATCACAATTGAAGCACCTACGTTCACTAATTTTGTTCTTGACCCTAGAGAAAGCTCTAGCAACACTGTGACTTTAAACAACGTTACAAGCAACCAAGGAATCAATTTTGCCTATACTCATCAATATAACGTCACTGTGAACCATATAAACGTTGACACCAACGCTGTTTTATCTACTGAAACACAAACGGTTTACGAGGGAGACAATTTCTCAACTCCTTGGAAAAATATGACCGATCAAAACTACTTCTTGTGTAGAAATGACGATTCATCTGTTGCCGTTGATAAAAATGGACAACGTATAATTAATAATGTTGACCAAAATCGAACAATCACTTTCAAATACAAAAATATCTCATTAAGTGATTTAAACAATTATGTGCGTCAAAAAGAACTTGCTTGGTTAAATAGCTACCGTCAACAAAACGGTGTTGCTCCAATGCAATTTAACGACGTCGTACAAAAAGCTGCAGATATTCGTGCAAAAGAATTACAAGTAAGCTTCAGTCATTATCGACCTGGTGGCGGTACTTTCCAAGATCTCTTAGAAAGTTTAGGTTGCTATGGCGGTAAAGGAGAAAATATCAATAGTTTCTACCTTTACGTTGACGATATTCTTTCAGATACGGGAGCAGTGAATGCCATGATTATGTGGAAAGACAGCCCTGCTCATAACGCAAACTTGCTTTACAACAATCAAAGCATCGTTGGTTTATCCCATGCTTATGAAGTTTCTGCAGACGGATCACTTTCTTCAGACAACGTATTTATTAGTGCCAATCCAATTTTCAAATAAAAAAACAAGGCTGATTTTCAGCCTTGTTTTTTTATTAATTAAACTTAAGAACCACATAACTAAAAGTAGCTAACACAAGTAATAGTAAGCTGACCACTAAAGTTGTTACTAAATGTGTAGAACCTGTTTTAGGAACAATAACTTGTGGCAAGTTAGGATCAACACCAATTGTCACAACGTTTGTTTTATTAGAAACATTATCTACTGCTACTACGGCTTGGTTATCAATATTTTTTTCTGATTGTAGTGGGGTTCTAGCTGTAAATATCAGTTGAATTTCTCGTCCGTCTAAAAGATTGTTACTTAAGAAGTCAGCGGAAGCTTCCCACTTCAGCGTTCTTGAATTGCTATCATAGGTTAGTGTGCCTTCAGAAGTAATATCTTTTTCTGTACTCTTATCGATCACTTGCGCAGAACCTTCTTTGTATGTCAAACGAGCTTCAATTGGATCTTGAATACTAAATTGCTTGTAGTGATCTGACACAGCGTCTACGCCTTTTGTGTGCCATTTTTGTGTGACTAGATATTGTACTTCAGATCCTGCGTTTAAAGGAGCTGTCGGCGTACCCTTCTTACCGTCATTTCGTCCGTTTACATCTTTTCCATTTTGTTGTACTTCTTTCACTGGAATTTTAGGGAAATAAACGGTAATGATATTTGTATCCTTTTCTACTTTATTAATGATCGACGTTCCCTGATTTTTGGCTACACTATTTTGATTGGCCAATTCATTAACTTTTACGTTGATCACTAATTCGTAAGTTTCGCCGTTATACTTCATTCGGTTTTTTAATGTATCAGCTTTCGCTGCATATTTTACCTGGTGTTTTGTTTTGTCATAGATTACTTCACCAGAGATATCGAACTTTTTATTTGTACCACTTTCAACGTGTGCATCGACGTAATCTACTTCTTTTGGTAAATTATCGATTAACTCAAATCGATCGTAAACCGCTAGTAAATCCACTCCTAATCGATTCACCTTCTGTTTGATTCGATATTGAATCGTGTCTCCTACTTGCAACATTTTATCGTTCACGTTATTTCCATTTTTATCAACCCCTGTTTTTTCAGGTTGATCAGGAACAACACTAAAGATTGTCGCAGAAGATAAAGTAAACCAGGTTTGAACATTAGAAGAACCAATCACAAACATCGGATTTGCTTCAGATATTTTAAAGGACACAGTACCTTGACCAAACTTCGGATCTCCTAATTTATCATGCAAATTATTGAAATCATTATCCGCTTGTGTCAGCTTAGAGCTTCCTCCTGGGTGGCCACCTACCACGTTCAGATTGTTGTAGAAAGATTTAAATTCTGAAAGAACCGTATCTTTTCTGACATACCAATCTGTCGTATTCATTTTGTCATAGTGGGCATATTCTCCTTTAAGATCCGTGCTTTTTCCTCCTGCAGGGTTCAAAGAGTTAAAACTGATAAACGTGTCTCCTGAAAATTGAACGGGGTTACCGTCCTCATATGTGGCTACTAACTGCACATTCATTTGTGTTGAATGGTAAACAATTCCTGAGAAAAGATTGTCTGAGATCCAAAGTACTGTTCTTTTTTTAGATTTACTCATTGCACCATTCGTATTTTTATAGCTATCGTCTCGAAAATGAGTTTTTGTATAGTTATTATCTAGTAGATTCCACGGCAACGTATCCGAGTATAAGTGAATATTAGATAAAACTAGCTTGATATTGACTTTTTTCCCGTTATACGTACCGATTTTTCCATAGTCAATATTGACTTTGGTGTTGGTTGTTACGCCTTCTAAAACAAGGTTTGTTTCACCGTATTCTTTTTGGAAAGAAGGATAGCGTATATTTTTGTTTCCCTCCACTAATCCTACGTAGTCGTCTGTAAAACCACCTTTGTTGGCATCAACATGATATTTGTAAACTTTGGACGCTCCGCTTACAGTAATATTTGTTTTTGTATTAGGTACATCTTTTGGAATAATAAAATTATTCTTTACGTTCTGGATTGGATTTGACGGATCGACAATAACTTTTTCAGCAAAGACATTGGCTGTTTTTAACCCAAACAATGTACCTAACATCATCATTATGGGAAAAACATATTTTAACCGTCTTGTCCACGAGTGTTTAAAATTCATCCCTTCATCCCCTCTTTTTTATAAATGACTAGTGAAATTCCGACAATAACGATCAAATTGATCGTAGTAAATAATGGATTCCTAATGAGCTTTTCCATAATATCTAGCGGCATGGAAGCAGCTGGTATGTTTAAAATCCTCATTAGGTATAGTTGGTAGCTTGGCAAAATAGATAGTTGAGAAAATAATAAACCGCAGTACAAAAAGACTGCGGTTAAACAAGAAAGATTGAATAATAATAATTTGATCAGTTTCATCTTATTTCTTCCTTAATCTCTAGAAAACAAGTGAGTAACAAAATCCCAACAATTCTCAAAGAAGTTTTTCTTTACGCCAGTAGAAACGATTTTTTTAACTTCTTCTTTAGGTTGCGAAGCTTCTGATTTAGGATAAATCCACACATCCTTTAAGAATTCACCGTTTTTATCAGAAACAGGTGTTAATAGCAAAATATCCTCGCTATTAGAAATGTTTTCAGGACTTGATTCATTGACAATATAATAAGCTTGTTTCTGATTTGCCTGTACTTCTACCGAGAATTCAAAGACACCTGTTTGTTGATCAATTGTCTTTGTTTCTCCATTAGAAACTAGCTTCAATTGATCACTGGACAGTTTTTTCACTCGATCTTTTAATTGGGATTCAATTTGATCAGTTGAGAGATCCTTAACATCCATCTTTTGTAAAATGTCCGATACATCATAAACAGAAAACTTCGCGCCATTTACTCCTTCTTGTTTTTCAAGCTTTTGCCCCTGGTTGTCTAATTGTTCGGAAGAAATAATCTTTTGAACGTGAATGGTCTGTTTGACTATTTGATCGTCCTCAGCAATTTTAGGTTCTTCTGAAGAATCAACTGTTGACGAATCGACGGTTTCATCGCTGCTTTGAATCGTGCTGCTATCTGACGTTTGCATCGTTTGTTCTGTGCTATCCGTGCTTTCTTGACTGTCTGCAACCGTCAACTGTGTGTAGGCAGTGAAAGAAAAAAGAGCGGCTGCACAAACAAATAGCCATTTTCTATTTCTCATGTTGGTTACCCTCCTTTATTTTTTCTTTTTATAAACAAATAGCGAACCAATAATCATGACTGAAAGAAAAACAGTACTTCCTAAAAGCCATTTCCAAGATAATTTTTGTTTCTTATTTTCTTCATCTTTTAATTCTGATTTTGTAAAGGTTACTCGTTTCCCATACACTAGAAAACGGTGTGTGTTGATTCCCTTAGGCGTACATGTCATTAGCGTTACTCGATCTTCATTGGGATTTGGTTCTAAGTAAGTGACAAAGTTTCTTTGTAGTTTGTCTTTTTGCACTTCCTCAATCCGATCGATTTGATAAGCGTGCTGCTCACCATCAACTTTGATATAAAACTTTTCTCCTTTTTTTACTGAAGGTAAATCATCAAAAAGATTATCTTTGTAAAGTCCACTATGACCTGCGATTAAAGGATTTTTACCGTTTCCTCCTGTAATATCACCAGTTCCTTCCGTAATACCTACACCATTTTCTAAAATTTTGTCGGACGTTCCGTCATAAATTGGTAGTTTTAAAGAAATACTTGGAATTTTAAGAATACCAACGGGATCGCCTAACTCAATCTTAGCAACATCCAAAGAAGAATCCGTTTCTGCTGCCGTTCCTGTTCGATCGATTGCGGCAATCTGCTGATTTTGTTGGTATTTCGCCACGCTCGCTTCAGCAGGCATCAAAAGTAAGACACCTACAGCTGAAAGTAACCAGAAAGCAATGATCCATTTACCCATGATTCGCTTTTTCTTAGGCTTCCTGATAATCATTGGTTTTGATCCTTCTAGGCTTTCTTCTTAAAGTAAACAACTGCAGAAAGTGCCCCTGCTCCTAGCAACAAGCAAGAGATTAATACATACGTTTGAAAACCGTTGCTACCGGTCATTGGTACGGAAGCTTTTTGATTGTTTTTGATCGTGATTCGGTTTTCTTCTTTGTATGAATCTTTGTCTACTTTGAAAGAGATCTCTTTCGTTAATTTTTGATAGTTTTCAGGCGCTTTTGTTTCTTCCAGTGAATATTCACCTTCAGTTAAACCAGTGATTTCAAAGTGACCTTCTTTATCTGATTTTAGGATCGCTGCATTTGCTACATCGTCCACCCATACTGCTTCTTTGACACCGTCTTTATCCGTATCAACTAATCCACCATAATATTTTCCTTCTGCGTTTTTAGCAGCAAATTCTGCGCCTTCAAGCGGTGTTGCTTTGATTCCTGTTCCAAATAGTCCGCTATCGACTTTTAAGAATTTTGCGCCATAAGTCACAACGTCAGCTTTCGTTTTTTCGTGGTGTTCTTCCTGATTAAATGGATTGTTGTTATAAACGAAATCCACGCTATTTGTTAATGGATTGGCAACAGCTGCGCTGTCATTTACATACATGTTATAAGTCATTTGAAGATCTTGTCCGTGTAAACTTGCGACAGTATCACTTACTTGGCCATTATTCACGATAAAATCGATCACAAAGCCATTTTCTGAATTTTGGATTTTATAATCTGTATTTTCTTTTAATACCACAGATCCATCTTTATTTGTTACTTTGATATTTGCTTTAGCAGCGACATAAGAAAGTCCTTGTCCTGCTACATCCCCCCATTTAAATACACTGTAAGGAGAAGTTTCGCTTTTCACGCCGTTTACTGTGATACCGTCTGCTCCGCCTGCAATGTCTGTTGGGATATGAATCGTTCCTTGATAATTTACTGCGTCACCAATTTGGAAAGAATGTTCTTGTCCTGTTCCATTTGTTACTGTTTTATCGATCACTGGTGCTTTATAGTTTACGTATGAAGCTTTTAAGTCACTTGTCACGCCATCATTCGTAATTTCAAAGGTTAATTTATTGTGCGCATCGTTGCGAGCGTCTGCGCCTAATAAATATTGATCTGCTGTTGGTTCTTTATCTGATCCCACTACAACTTCTGAAGGAACTTCCACAAAATAGTATTTTCCTAACGTCAAATCAGTAGTAGTCAGCTTTCCTTGATCATCCGATACAAGATCTCCTAATTTTGTTCCTTTTCCAGGTTCGCCCTTGTATAACTCAAATTTTGCCCCTTTTAAAGGTGTTTGTTTGCTTTGAGCTGTGCCATCGTCACCAAATTTCGTTAATTCAAAACTCAACTTAGAAACAATATTTTTAGGATATAAGTGAATGTCTTTTAAAAAACCTGAACCTGTATTATCAGTCATTGGCGCAATCACAACCATTGGTTTTGCTTTTTGTGTGACTAATCCAGCAGCGGATTTACTTTCATAAACCACATATACATTCCCTTTGGAATTAACATAGGCTGGTTGATCAGCAAAAGTGATCTCACCATTTTCATCTACAGCTGAAGTAATTTTGTTGGTTGCATTCTTGACGTATTCACTGTTAGATCCCTTGTCTTCTACATCTTTAACGATTTCATCCACTTTCGCGTTGGTTAGATCAGAATCTTCAGTCGGTAATACTTGATCCGTAATATTTCCTAACGTAAACTCAACATCACCATAATCTGCCTTGTTGTATTTCGTTACACCTGTAGGATATTGATCGTGCGTATAACCATCGTTTTTGATCCCGTCAATATCAACATTCAATTGCGTTCCTTGATCGTACATTAATTTATGAACCGTGATATTGACCTTCTCTGGTGGCGTTTTTTGCGTGACATCTTCTGCATGTGCTTGATACCCCTGAAAGCAGCTTGCAATGATTCCTAACATTCCAACAAGCATTCCAGCTTTTTTTACATACCGATTTATTGCCATTTTTTTATCTCCTCATTTCATATTTCAACGACTTGCGTTGATTAAAACCTTGTTATTGTAGCTCTCCCTGTACCACGTATCTTTCTTTTCCTTGTGACGTATAAACACAAGTAAACAACGTTAATAAGGGTTTCTCTCCTTTCTTTGGCAAAGACAAGAAAGAGTTCTCTTCAGGAACGCCATCGATTAATTTAAAGTACTCAGGTACGATAAATTTACGCGTTACCTTGTAACGATAGACGCCATCGTTACTAACTAAGTCCATCACCTCCCCTAATGACAACTTTTGAATATCAGAAAATAAAACACCTGGCATTTCCATGTTATGACCTGCTAGGACATAGTTTCCTTTGCCCATTTCGGCATCTTCATAAAAATAAGTAGCCGCTCCAAGACTCAAAGTGTATTGATTTGCCCCTTTAAAAATCAGCAATGCTAAACCAAGTTCAGGAATCTGAATTTGTGCAAATACTTGTTTATTGACGCCCATTTCGATTGCTTCTTTTTGTATGGACAACATTTGCCCCAAAGACATATCATTATTGACGTTCGTTGCATCCTCCTTATAACTCTTTGCATGTGCATTGATTTGATCTACGTGCATCTTTTTTTCTATATTTTGCTTAAACACCTCTCCTTCATGTTTTTGGTAGCTAACATAGCCAAACACACTGCAAAAGACGATTAAATCGACTCCTAAAAAACCAAATAACCATTTTTTCATCCATCTGCCTCCTTTCAGACAAAACAAAAAACACTTTTTCACAACGAAAAAGTGTTTTCTCTTATTACTATTCTATTTCATTTATCTGGTGGTTTTATATTGGTGTGTAGCCATTGCTAACATTAAGAACACAATTGGTACCCAACTGATTGTAGTTAATGTTTCTTCCATGAATGATTGACACATGATCGCTAAAAAAGCCCACAAGAATGTTAGTTGTCCATTTGTCAGCTCACATTTTCTTACGAGCAACCATAAGAAACTAAGCAAAAGAATAATCGATAGAACAAAACCAATCAATCCATAGTGATTGACGAGTGCGTGATACGTATTATGATTACCTAGAATCTGATTTCCTCTATGGAAAAAGAAAGGTTTCATCCCTACAAATATTTGTCCTGTTTTTTCGCCTAATATTTCATAGAATTTGCGCCAAATTTCTTCTCGTCCTGTAAATAAGTGAACTTTGTCTGACATTGCAGCAAAATAGGAAATCGGTAAAGCTAAAACTGAAACTGCTGCATACATCCAAAAGGACAAGTGTGTGTTTCGAAAAATCTTCTTAGGTAAAATTTCTAAGATAATGAAGATAACCAGCGCGTATAATGCTGCTTTCGATTGGCAAACCCAAATCGTTGCCCCAGCAAGGATCAACGCTGGTAATGATAGCAATCGCATGTACCATTTTCCAAATGAACTAGCAAATCCTGTGATAAGAAGGGCTAATGTCATTAAAGAACTACCTATCGTA
>NZ_JBIOSX010000001.1:2845000-2869321 GCF_051714965.1 Enterococcus sp. AZ077 | reverse complement strand
ATAAGGCTTCCTCCTTCATTAAAAAGTGAATAACTAGTACTAATTTATCATTTTTTCATATAGTTTTCCACAGAAAGAGCAGAAAAAATTTTTTATTTGAGATTATCCACAAAATTAAGAGAGAAAAAAACAAAAAAATCACAACGAGGAAAAATACTTATCCACATCACTAATCAACAGGTGGATAAGTGTGTTTTAAAGACAGAAATCCCAGGTAGGTTGTGGATAAAAAATCTTTGTTTATCAAGGAGTTAAGCATTCAATTCACAGATAAATGACTGTTTGTGGATTACTTTTTTTACAGGTGTTTATTCTGTGTAAAAAACCCTAAAAAATAATTGTGGATAAATCTTGTGTATAACTTTTTCCACAAACGAATCACACGAAAAAAAACTAAACTGTGGAAAAATAGAATGCATAAATCCAGAAGTTTCCTTTCATTTTATATTGACAAATTACCTTGATTGTCGTTATACTATCAAAGTATGTCTGTGTTTTAACAGTAGATAAGAAATTTTGGAGGTGGAATACATGAAAAGAACATACCAACCAAATAAACGTAAACGTCAAAAAGTTCACGGATTCCGTAAACGTATGAGTACTAAAAATGGCCGTCGTGTTTTAGCAAGCCGTCGCCGTAAAGGAAGAAAAGTTCTTTCAGCTTAAGCCACTGGGGTTTCAGTGGTTTTTTTTATGCCCTTTTTTAGGGAAAAGCTGAAAGAATAAAGAGAAATATGTTATGATTATGGACGTAAGTGAAAGATAGAAAAGGAAAGAAAACGAATGAGAAAAGCGTATCGAGTCAAAAAAGAACGAGAGTTTCAAAACGTATTCCATACAGGAACGTCATTTGCTAATCGTAAATTTGTCGTTTACCGCTTAGAAAAAAAAGACCAGCCACATTTTCGTGTCGGGCTTTCAGTAGGTAAAAAAGTGGGCAATGCAGTATGTCGCAATGAGGTAAAACGTAAGATTCGTGCGACGGTCTATTCTGTAAAAGAACAGATCGATCCGGAATTGGATTTTATCGTGATTGCAAGACCAAGTGTCAAGGGACTAACTTACGATGAGATTCGTTCCAATCTAGTCCATGTCTTAAAACTTGCAAAAATAATCGATAGAGAGGAAAAGAGTAAGTGAAGAAATACAAACGTTTACTTTTGATGGCAGGCATTATCAGTCTAGTCGTTGTCTTATCCGGTTGTGGAACTGGAGAAGTAAGTGCACAAAGCACAGGAATTTGGGATCGCTACATCGTTTATTATTTTGCAGAAGCGATCAAGGCATTGTCATTTGGAAATGCAGGGATTGGGATTATTTTATTCACTTTGATCATTCGTGTGATCTTGATGCCGTTGATGCATTTTCAAACCAAGAGTATGCGAAAAACCCAAGAACTTCAACCAAAATTAAAAGCACTACAACAAGAATATAGTTCAAAAGATCCTGAGACACAAAGTAAGTTACGTGAAGCGCAACAACGTTTATATGCGGAAAATAATGTGAACCCATATGCTGGTTGTTTACCGTTGTTAGTACAGATGCCGATTTTGATGGCGTTATGGCAATCGATTTCACGTGTGCCTGAATTAAAACAAGGAAACTTTTTATGGTTAAATCTAGGAACAGCAGATCCAACCTTTATTTTACCGATCCTTGCTGCGGTATTTACTTTTGCAAGTACGTATCTAAGTAGCATGAGTCAAATTGAATCAAATGCATCAATGAAGATCATGAATTTTGTGATGCCTGTGATGATCTTAGTTATGGGGGTCAACTTAGCAAGTGGTCTTTCATTATATTGGGTAATATCTAATGCTTTCCAAGTCGTTCAAACATTACTAATCAATAATCCATTTAAGATTAGAAAAGAGCGAGAAGAAGAAGCTCAACGTATTCGTGAAAAAGAACGTGCGTTGAAAAAAGCCATGAGTCCGAAGAAAAAACGTAAAAAATAAGGGAGGGAATGCTAATGCCGATTTATGAAGCTGCGACAATTGATGAAGCAATCCAACTTGGTTTAAACGATTTAGGATTGGATAAAGAGCAAGTTGAAATTGAGATACTAGATGAAGGTAAGAAAGGATTTCTGGGGATCGGGCGTAAGAATGCTCGTCTTAAGATCGAACCTTCAATTAGTGAAACTGTTTCAGAAGCAATTGAAGAAACGGTAGAAGAAGTTTTAGAAGAACCTTTAGAAAAAACGATAGAAGAAACTGAAACCATTGAAGTCTTCACAGAAGACCAACCAGAAGAAGTAGAAACCAGTGAATTAGGCGATGAAGCAGCTTTAACGGAATTAGCAGTCTATCTCACGGATATTACCAAGCAATTAGATGCGCCAGCTTTAGTAAAAATGACCCGCGAAGCAAATACCGTCGTTTTTCAATTAGATACACAAAAACAAGGGATTTTAATTGGCAAACACGGCAAAACATTAAATGCTTTACAGTATTTAGCACAAGTTTTCATTCACCGTATTGCTAAAAATAAACTATCTGTAGTAGTAAACGTTGGTAATTATCGTGAAAAAAGACAAGAAATCATTCAACGCTTAGCAGATCGTACTGCCGAAAAAGCAATTAAATCCGGTCAACCAGTCTTCTTAGAACCAATGCCGGCATTTGAGAGAAAACAAATCCATGCGGCATTAAGCAAGAATGAATATGTGAAAACTCATTCTGAAGGAGACGAGCCTTATCGTTATCTAGTAGTAGAACCTGTAAAAAAACGATTATAAACACTAAAAGAGTTTGCTTCATTAACAAATGCTTGTTAATGAAATAATGCTTGATAAATAAGAGAAGTTTAAATCAATGAAGTAGCGAAAAAGTAAACTGATTCCTTTTTCGCTACTTTATTTTTGTTGTGTTTTGCAAGAAATCTTTTTTTCTCTGTTTTCTAAAAAAAAGTTTCTTTCTCCAAAATAATCTATGTTACTGTGAATACGACTGGGGGGAAAGGAAGGGAAAAATGGAAGAGAAAAAAAGAAAAAAAATGATAAAAGATATCGAAAAAGCTCGTGAAAAATATGTAAAAAATGAACAAAAGTATATTGCAGAAATGTCGCATGTCTTTAATCAAAAATGGAATTGGACTTCCAATATGCTGGATAATAAGGTTGGAGTAAAATATGATAACCTTATAGAGTATATGTATTTGTATAAAAAGGTAGTTGAAAAAAATCCTGAACAGTTTACAGAAAATGGTAGAGAACGAAAGAACTTAATAAACTCTTTAAACGGTAGTATAGGATGTAGTTATGATAACAAATATTTTAAGCCATGCATGAAAGACTTAGTAAATAATGATCCGGATAGTTTTTTAGTTATACCAATCGTGTATAACCGAGGAATAGACGATAGTCATAGTGTCAGCCTGCTTATTCAAAAAGAAGACGATAAAATTAAAGTGCGCGTTTGTAATAAAGGAGGTCAACTTGTACCTAATGAAGCGCCAAATGTTGATGGAAAAATTTCTCTTGAGCATTTAAATAAAATAGCGTCGTTTTATCAATGGGAAGACTGGAATGATTTTTCCGATAAAGAGAAATTAAACATTTGGAAAGGCGTTAGTAAGCAGGATAAAGCAGAATTTGTAGAGAGTTTCGCAGAAGTAGAAAAATTGTGGGTAGATCTGGATACCAAACAATTAAAATCAATCTATGTATATGAGTTTGAAGAATCAAAAGAAAACATAGAAGCCATTTCAAAAGCTGTTCGTATAGGAAGATTTGCTCCCAAATGGCGAGATTTTTTCAGTTTGTCCCGAAAAGAAGGTGTGAGCTTTGGAAGCTTTTTTCAAGATAAATATAATTTGTTTTTTCATAAGACAACAGAATTTCCGTTAAAAGAGCTTCATCATCATGCATCAGAATGTAAGTTTGAAAATTATGTTGCAAGGTCACAAATGACAGGGGCATGTATCGTAAAAAATATAGGATTAGCATTCAAATATACACTAGGTTATAAAACTAAGGCAATTATTAAAGACAAAGAGTATGATCAATGTAAACAAATTGAGGGTATGGATGAAATGCTGCTAAAAGTTGCTAAAGATGAGGTCAAGAACCAGAGTTATAGTGATTTACTTGATCAGAATTACGCGTTTTTTCTTAAAAATAAAAAAGAATTGGCGCAAGAGACGCCAAGAATGAAAATAGTAAAAAAAGAGTTGTTAATAGATGTTGTAAATGAAGCTGGAGAAAAAGTTGGAGACGTGCTTACAAACCAGTTTCTTATAAATCAGGAAGATGTTAAAAACGAGTTACATAATAGAAAAACGGGTGAAGAATACCTGAGAAAAGTTGCTGCTGTAAATAAAAATGAATCAAAATCTAGTCCTGAAGCTAAGAAAAGAATTAATACTATAAATAAAAAAGTTTCAAAAAAGAAAAAAACAGAAAGACCAAACTCTGGATTGGAAAGATTAAGCTCTGGAATGGAAAGATAGAGGTAAACCCTCCTGAATAGGGATAAAATAAATGTCTTTTTATCCTATAGTTGAAAATTCATTCAATCATACATAGAAGATCAGTTATATTGAGAAAAACAAAATTTAATGGTTGATATGCGTGGTTCTTTTTAGGAATCACATTGACAAACTTTTTTAAACAAAGTATATTTTATTAGAAATCATTCTTATCGGAGTATACGATGCTTAAGTAGTCTTACTTTGATAGAAAAAGCACATGGAGGTTAGCCTTCGTGTGTTTTTTTGTAGAACTGAGATGAGATAGCGATTTGTTTTGAATGGCTATTTTTTATGTTGAATAGTCGTGAAAAGGATCGCGACGATACAAAGGATGAAATAAAAAGAATGTACAATATCCTCAAATCAGAATGAATGTATAAATGAAAAAAATTTTTACGATATTGTAAAAAAGCAGAAGTTGTCAGAGTTCTCTATTTTCAATACTTGTGTCTTGTAACTAAATATGATAACCTATGTTCAGAATTTAATCATGGACAAGCAGTCAAAGTGCGAAGTTCACCATTTATTGTAAAGGGTGAAGTGGGCACTTTTTTTGTGCGTAAAATTAAAAAGGGAGTGAAAAAATGGCTGAAATTACTTTAGAATTTGATACGATTGCTGCAATTTCTACCCCACCAGGAGAAGGAGCAATCAGTATTGTTCGACTTAGTGGAGACCAAGCGGTAGCGTTAGCAGATAAAGTCTATCGTTGTGGCAAGAAAAGCTTATTGGAAGTACCTAGTCATACGATTCATTATGGGCATATTACTGATCCGAAGAATGAACAGATCATTGATGAAGTGATGGTTTCTGTTATGTTAGCACCTAAAACATTTACTCGTGAAGATGTCGTTGAAATCAATTGTCATGGTGGGATCGTAGTCGTAAATCAAATTTTACAACTGCTATTACGAGAAGGAGCAAGACTAGCTGAACCTGGAGAATTTACAAAAAGAGCTTTCTTAAATGGTCGTGTAGATCTTTCTCAAGCAGAAGCCGTGATGGATTTAATTCGGGCGAAAACGGACAAAGCAATGGGCTTAGCTTTAAATCAATTAGATGGCAATCTTTCTTCGTTGATTCGTTCATTAAGACAAGAGATCTTAGAAACATTAGCACAAGTAGAAGTCAATATCGATTATCCTGAATACGATGATGTGGAAGAATTGACTACACGATTATTGCTTGAAAAAGCGACGATGATCCAACAAAGGATCCAAGCTTTACTTGCTACATCGAAACAAGGAAAAGTCTTGCGTGAAGGATTAAGTACAGCTATCATTGGTCGTCCAAATGTCGGAAAATCAAGCTTGTTGAATCACTTATTGCGAGAAGAAAAAGCAATTGTAACAGATATTGCTGGAACGACACGAGATGTCATTGAAGAATACGTGAACGTTCGTGGTGTACCATTGAAATTAATTGATACAGCTGGAATCCGCGAAACAGAAGATCTCGTGGAACAGATCGGTGTAGAAAGAAGTCGAAAAGCATTATCTGAATCGGATTTGATTTTATTGGTTTTGAATCAAAGTGAGCCACTGACCAGAGAAGACGAGCAGCTTTTAGAAGCCACTAAGGGTTTGAAACGGATTGTACTTTTAAATAAAACAGATTTGCCGCAAAAGTTAGAAAAAGAAGAACTTGATCAGTGGTTAGAAGATGAACCGGTGTTTGCCGTTTCTGTGGCTAAAAATGATGGTTTAGATCAATTAGAAACAGCTATCGCTGACTTATTCTTTGGTGGGCAAACCGGTGAAAGAGATGCTACGTATGTATCAAATACCAGACATATTGCTCTACTTGAAAAAGCATCAATTTCATTAGCAGAAGTAGTTGCTGGGATTGAAGCAGGGATGCCTGTAGATCTTGTTCAAATCGATATGACACGCTGTTGGGACTACTTAGGGGAAGTCGTTGGAGACAGTGTACAAGATGAATTAATCACTCAATTATTCAGTCAATTCTGTTTAGGAAAATAAAAGGAGGAAATGTACTTGAATCATTATCAAGCAGATACTTATGACGTCATCGTTGTAGGGGCAGGACATGCTGGTTCAGAAGCAGCGTTGGCTGCAGCCAGAATGGGCTCAAAAACGTTATTACTAACTATCAACCTAGACATGGTAGCGTTCATGCCATGTAACCCTTCAGTCGGAGGACCAGCAAAAGGTGTCGTAGTGAGAGAAATCGATGCTCTTGGTGGCGAAATGGGTAAAAATATCGATAAAACGTACATTCAAATGAGAATGTTAAACACAGGAAAAGGGCCTGCTGTGCGTGCTTTAAGAGCGCAAGCAGACAAGCATGCTTATTCCGCAGAAATGAAGCACACAATAGAAAAAGAACCTAATTTGACGTTGCGTCAAGGAATCGTCGAAGAATTAATCGTCGAAGAGGGTGTTTGTCGAGGTGTGGTGACATCAACTGGCGCTTGCTACCAAGCAAAAGCTGTTGTTATTACTGCTGGTACAGCTTTACGAGGCGAGATCATCATTGGAGAATTGAAGTATTCATCTGGACCAAATAATTCACAGCCTTCTGTTGGATTAGCTAATAATCTAAAAGAATTAGGTTTTGCGATTGATCGTTTCAAAACAGGAACACCTCCTCGGGTTAAATCAAGTACGATTGATTATTCAGTGACTGAAGAGCAACCTGGCGATAAAGAACCAAATCATTTTAGTTTTAGCACGCCAGATAGTGCGTACAACTTAGAACAAGAATCTTGCTGGTTGACTTATACCGGTGAAACGACTCATAAAATCATACGTGATAACTTGCATCGTGCACCGATGTTTACTGGAATCGTTGAAGGTGTGGGCGCTCGCTATTGTCCATCGATTGAAGATAAGATCGTACGTTTTGCAGATAAACCAAGACATCAATTGTTTTTAGAACCAGAAGGCTTGCATACGGAAGAAGTATACGTTCAAGGATTATCGACTTCATTACCAGAAGATGTCCAAGTGGATATGCTACACTCTATCGCAGGACTGGAAAACGTTGAAATGATGCGTACGGGATATGCGATCGAATATGACGTTGTCGAACCCCATCAATTACGTCCAACGCTCGAAACGAAAGTCATCGAAAACCTTTATACTGCAGGTCAAACGAATGGGACTAGTGGTTATGAAGAAGCAGCGGGCCAAGGGCTGATTGCTGGAATCAATGCAGCGCTCAAAGTCCAAGGAAAAGAGCCTTTGATCATCAAACGCAGTGACGGTTATATTGGTGTTATGATTGATGACCTAGTGACTAAAGGAACCAATGAACCTTATCGCTTGCTCACTTCACGTGCTGAATATCGTTTATTATTGCGTCATGACAATGCAGATCTACGTTTGACGGAGATGGGACACCAAGTAGGTTTAGTCAAAGAAGACCAATACCAAGCTTATCTGAAAAAGAAAGCTGCTGTTGAAGCAGAAATTAAACGTTTGATGACTGTCCGGATCAAACCGACAGAAGAAGTCCAAGCATTTTTGGCAACTATCAATGCTGCGCCATTAAAAGACGGGGTTTTAGCGAGTGACTTTTTGAAGCGACCTGAAATTAGCTACAGCGATTTAATGTTGTTTATTCCGGAAAATGAAGCATTGACAGCGAAAGAAATTGAACAAGTTGAAATTCAGATCAAGTACGAAGGATACATTAAAAAAGCACTTGAAAAAGTAGAAAAATTAAAACGAATGGAAGCCAAAAAAATACCAGAAAATATCGACTACGCAGCAATTAATGGATTGGCTACAGAAGCAAAACAAAAACTACAAAAAATCCAACCAGAAACCATTGCTCAAGCTAGCCGTATCAGTGGTGTAAACCCCGCTGATCTAAGTATTTTGATGGTCTACATCGAACAAGGGAAGATTGCGAAAGTGGAAAACCTCTGATTCACGGTGTTCCAGAAGTAGCTCCATTGGAAAATTAGCCGAAGATTTCCAAAAATAGGAGGAACTATTTTTGGATTCTCCGGCTTATTTCTTAGAGCTAGATACTCCTGTTGGAATCTCTAGAAGATAGTTTTTTCGTCTTTTTAGCAACGATACCAGTAAAGAGAAATCTTAGCACCATCAATGGATAGGAAGTATTTTGCTTTTTGTCCATTTTTTGATGGCGTAAATCTACTTTTTTCAGGACACAATTCAATTGGATAGGTTGAGCTAGAATTGATGGGAAATTACCTCGTAAGTCTCGAGTCCCTCCTATTTATAGATTGAGCCAAAAATTTGAGAAGTATCAAGTAGGTAACAATCAACAGCAAAAACTAGTGTTTGTGTTTTCTGTCAATTTCTGGAAATTCTTTCTTCTTTCTCGATGTTAAACACTTTTGTCTCAACCCCCACTTAATTTTTTATGAAAAATAAAGAAATTGTTGTTATACTAAATGATGTTGATAGAAACGAGAGCGAAACATTGGAGCCTCAACATCTAAATAAAGATAGAAGAAAGGAGCGATTGGTTGTTCAAAACTTATTTTCGTTTTAATAAGATTCAAGATAACCCATTTCGTATCATGAACCTTATGCTATTGATTTTTATCGTACTATGGTTAGGATACATAAACCAGAATTTCTTGATTTCAAGTTTTTCTTCATTAGGGATCTTTACTTTTTTCTATTATCAAAATATACCCATGAAACATTTAATTAAGCGCATGTTTTTCATTGGTTGTGGACTTTTATTTGCCTTTGTATTAGGAATGTTATCAACCTATGTTTTATGGTTGGAACCTTTTGCTGTAGCTGTAGTGGCTTTTGCCAGCCGGTTTATTTTGCGGTTGTTCCATATTTCAAAACCAGGTGGCTTATTTTTTGCGATGCTTTCGGCGATGGGAACAAGTATGCAGTTACCGATTGATCATTTGCCAATGGTTTCTCTTTATTTTTTCATGGGGGTCATGTTTTCATTGATCGCTGCAGTTATCACCAAGTTACTTGATTCACGTCCAGAACAAGCCATTGAACAAATCTCTTTAAAAGAGAGATTCCAAGAAGAACCGTTAGTGATTATTGATTCTGTTTTCTACAGTGTTGCTTTATTTCTTTCCGTCTATATTAGTCACGGATTGCAGTTGCACAATCCTTACTGGTTAACTCTTTCTTGTGCTTCTATTCTTTTAGCTGAGAATTTGGATGCAATGAAACATCGGCAAGTACAATATTTGATTGGTTCCATGGGGGGCTTATGTGTGTCGGCTGTTTTATCCTTTGTACCATTTACTCAGTTACAAACGATTTTTCTGATCACTTTTCTTTACGGTATCTCACAATTTTTGGTTGCTAGAAATTATGCGGTTGCCAACATTTTTCTTAATCCGATGGCACTGATGTTATCGACACTAATTCGTGGGGCCTACTTGATATCCTTGATCGAATATCGCTTTTTGGGAATCGTTATCGGAAGTTTTATTGGTTTAGGTGCTGCATGGGTCATGACCGTTGGGTTACAGCACTATCTCAATGTTGTGCGGAGAAAATTAGAGACAAAATAATAAATAAAAGTATATACAAAAAAAAGCCAGTTCGTTTTTGAAGTGAGGATCAAAGACGAGCTGATTTTTTCAACCCATACATTTGATATGTGTTCATTTTTTGTTTAAATTTGAATAAAAAATCAACTAGCGTTAAAAATTAGAGATAACCTAGTTAAGGCATTTATTTTTTTTTTAATTACTTACATATAGAAGGATGTGTACTTCCTAGTGCTTCCTTTTTAATTTTTTAAAACCTCCTATAAATTTACCGGTAGAAAGATTGCAACTCGATTCATTTTGCGTTAAAGTAAAAAGAGATTTCGTGAAACAATTGCTGTTTCACAATGAAAGGATTAATTATGACACCAGAAGAATTTCGTCAAGCATTGGCAGATAAAGACATCCATTTATCTGATCAACAAATGAGTCAATTTGAACGTTACTATCAGTGGTTAGTTGAGTGGAACGAAAAAATGAATTTAACAGCCATCACGGAAAAAAATGACGTTTATTTGAAGCATTTCTATGATTCATTAACGTTAGCTTTTGAGGTGGACTTTTCTCAGCCTCTTTCACTTTGCGACGTAGGTTCAGGCGCAGGTTTTCCGAGTATCCCACTGAAAATTGCGTTTCCTAACTTACAGATCACGATCGTTGATTCACTGAATAAACGAATCAACTTCTTAACGGAATTAACAAAAGAACTTGGTATCACAGCGGCACTTCATCACGATCGTGCCGAGACATTTGGTCAAAATCCTCAATTCCGAGCTTCATTTGACTTAGTGACTGCTCGCGCTGTAGCAAGATTGAATGTTTTAGCAGAACTATGTTTGCCTCTAGTGAAACAAGAAGGATACTTTTATGCGCTGAAAGCCGCAAAAAGCGAAGAAGAACTAATAGAAGCCAAGCATGCGATCGCAATCTTAGGGGGAAAGTTTATCAAAGAAGATGCGATAGAATTACCGAAAATATCTGACAAGCGACATATTTTGGTAATCCAAAAGAAGAAAGTCACCCCGAAAAAATACCCAAGAAAACCTGGTATGCCAAATAAGCAACCAATCAAGTAGGAGGAGAAGAGATGGCACAAATAATATCTGTTGCAAACCAAAAAGGTGGCGTAGGTAAAACGACGACCACTGTTAACTTAGGTGCTTGCTTAGCTAGTCTTGGTAAAAGAGTCTTGTTAGTGGATATGGATGCACAAGGCAATGCCACAAGTGGTGTCGGTATTCGAAAACCAGATGTTACTCAAGATATTTATGATGTCTTAGTCAATGAGCTACCGATTGCCGAAGCAACTCTTGTTACCGAACATGAAAATTTGAGTATTGTGCCTGCCACTCTTCAATTAGCAGGAGCAGAAATCGAATTAACTTCAATGATGGCCAGAGAGTCTCGCTTGAAAGGTTCTTTAGCCGAAGTGAACGATCAATATGATTATATTCTGATTGATTGCCCACCTTCATTAGGTCATTTGACTATTAATTCATTTACAGCCAGCGATTCTATTCTGATCCCAGTGCAATGTGAATATTATGCATTGGAAGGATTGAGTCAATTACTCAATACAGTTCGTTTAGTTCAAAAGCATTTCAATCCAGAATTGGAGATTGAAGGCGTCTTACTTACAATGTATGATGCACGTACGAACTTAGGAAATGAAGTCGTGGAAGAAGTCCGAAAGTATTTCCGTGAGAAGGTCTATGAAACGATTATTCCAAGAAATATTCGTCTTTCAGAAGCGCCAAGTCATGGAATGCCGATCATTGATTATGATCCACGTTCTAGAGGAGCTGAAGTTTACCAAGCATTGGCAAAGGAAGTGGTTAACCGTGAAGAAAAGTAAAGGATTAGGACGAGGGATCGATGCGTTATTTCAAGATTTAGAGAATTTAGAAACTGTGGATGTTGAAGATGAAACAGTTGTGCAATTACCACTAAACGAATTACGCCCTAACCCTTATCAACCACGTAAAACATTTGAAGAAGTCTCGCTTCAAGAATTGGCAAACTCCATTGAGCAATCAGGCGTGTTTCAACCGATTATCGTCCGTCGTTCGGCAGTAAAAGGATATGAAATCATTGCTGGTGAACGTCGTTTCCGAGCTTCTAAGTTAGCAGAAAAAGCGACCATCCCTGCAATTGTTCGTGACTTTGATGAAGAAGCAATGATGCAAGTCGCTGTTTTGGAAAACTTGCAACGTGAAGACTTGAATCCATTAGAAGAAGCTGAAGCCTATGATATGCTGATGAAAAATCTTAAACTTACGCAAGCAGAAGTGGCGAAACGCTTAGGTAAAAGTCGTCCATATATCGCAAACTATCTCCGTCTGTTAACGTTACCTGATTTAGTGAAGGAAATGGTCCAAGATCAACGATTATCGATGGGACAAGCTCGTACCTTATTAGGTCTAAAAAACAAAAGTTTGATTCTAAAATTAGCGAATCGAGCAGTTATGGAAAATCTAACGGTTCGTCAGTTGGAACAAATTGTTTCGCAATTAAATCAAAACGATGGGAAAGAAAAAAAGAAAATCCCTCGATTAGCAAAAGAAAAGCCTTATTATATACGTGAAAGTGAAGACCGCTTGATGGATAAGTTTGGTACAAGTGTTGCTATCCAAGAAAAAGACGGTAAAGGAAAGATTGAAATTGAGTACCTTTCGCAAAATGATTTGACAAGAATCCTTGATATCCTTAATATTCAATTCGATGAAGAATAAGTAATAGGAAAGAAGCGTTCAATTCAGACCAATCAACCTTAATTTTTACGATCACTATATGAATATCAAAAAAGACGTGGGAACCGTTCTTAAGAGAAATGACTAAAGGAGGGGACTTTTATGTACGACTTACATGATATTGTTGAAATGAAAAAACCTCATGCTTGTCAGACCAACCGTTGGGAAATCATCCGCATGGGAGCGGACATCAAAATCAAATGCGTCAATTGCGGGCACATCGTTATGATGACTCGTCGAGAATTTGAGAAAAAATTAAAAAAAGTACTTGAAAAAAATGCAGAGAAAGAGTGAATAAATCTATGGCATTAACTGCTGGAATTGTTGGATTACCCAATGTCGGTAAATCAACTTTATTTAACGCAATCACCAAAGCTGGAGCAGAAGCAGCGAACTATCCTTTTGCAACCATTGATCCGAATGTAGGAATGGTAGAAGTTCCCGATTGGCGTTTACAACGCTTAACTGAACTTGTTCATCCTAAAAAAACCGTGCCAACAACATTTGAATTTACGGATATTGCAGGAATCGTTAAAGGTGCAAGTAAAGGGGAAGGCTTGGGAAATCAATTTCTAAGTCATATCCGCCAAGTTGATGCGATTTGTCATGTGGTCCGTTGTTTCGATGATGACAACATCACACATGTTGAAGGACGAGTTGACCCATTAGCGGATATTGATACGATCAATCTAGAATTAGTATTGGCAGATCTGGAATCGATCACTAAACGCTATACTCGAGTAGCAAAAATCGCAAAAACGAAAGACAAAGATGCAGTTGCTGAATTAGCTGTTTTAGATAAAATCAAGCCAGTCTTAGAAGAAGGACGTTCAGCTCGCTCTATCGAATTTACGGACGAAGAACAAAAAATCGTTAAATCATTGTTTTTATTGACTACCAAACCAATCTTATATGTAGCAAACGTTGCAGAAGATGAAGTAGCAGATAGCGATACGAATCACTACGTTCAAGCTGTACGTAATTTTGCTGCCGAAGAAAATGCAGAAGTTATCGTAGTCAGCGCACGTGCAGAGGAAGAAATTGCTGAACTAGACGAAGAAGATAAAGCAGAATTCTTAGAAGCTTTAGGAATTGAAGAGTCTGGATTAGATCAATTAATTCGTGCAGCTTATGATTTGCTAGGATTAGCTACGTACTTTACAGCAGGAGAACAAGAAGTTCGGGCTTGGACATTTAAAAAAGGCATCAAAGCACCTCAAGCAGCTGGGATTATCCATTCAGACTTTGAGCGTGGATTTATCCGTGCGGAAACTGTTTCTTTTGAAGATCTAGATCATTATGGAAATATGCATGCTGCCAAAGAAGCTGGCCGTGTTCGTCTAGAAGGTAAAGACTATGTAGTCCAAGATGGCGACGTTATGTTATTCCGTTTTAATGTATAAAAGGGCTATCAAACGATACGTATAGTATGTTAGAATGTCTTTTGTGACAACCGTTAAAGTAGCGGCTAAGGAGGACTATTTAGATCATGGAATCAGAACAATTACGTGAAATTGTAAAAGAAAACAATCAATTAGAAGAAAAATTAACTAAAAGAAACCAACAATATATTTTTGACTTAAAAAAATCTTTAGAAGCAGCTAATCTATCCGAAGAGGAAAAGGTAAAAGCACTTCATGACATCCTTCCAACCTTAGTGTCTGAACAAAAAGGTGGAAAAACAGCCAGACAATTATTTGGAACTGTCTCTGAAAGAACTGAAGCAATTATCAACAAACCAGTTGAAGCAAAGGTAAATTCTAAACCACTATTGATGTGGCTAGACAATACATTCCTGTTATTAGGTTTGTTGAGTATCATGATTGCTATTACCGGATTGTTTTCACGTGGAACAACGCCAGCTTATGGAATCACAACTTTGGTCTTTGGATCAGCTGTTGGTGGTTGGGTATTTTACCTGATGTATAAATACATTTATCAATATGAGTACCCGGGAGCAGATCGTAGTAAAAAACCAGGTATGGGTAAAACATTGTTGATCTTAACTGGAACTACATTGGTCTGGGTGGTTGCCTTTTCCGCTACCACACTTCTTCCTCCAGTACTGAATCCGTTGTTAGATCCAGTAGTTATCATCATTATTGGGGCTGCTGCACTAGCTTTGCGTTATTACATGAAGAAAAAATATGGAATTGTTGGAAGTTTATCTGTACCTAGAAGATAATTCGTTAAAGAACGATTCGATGTATATCAATGATGAGGGATCATTATTTGAAACAGTTGTTTGTTTTGAATAGTGGTCTCTCATTTTTTATGGAGAAATGGTTAAAACAGAAAGAACAAAGATTTGAGAAACTTGGTAAATTTAATCAGTAGCTTCTCTTAAAAGAGTTTCTCGTTATTAACCATATATGGCTTGTGATGGAAGCGCTTATAATAAGGATATTCTTAGAAACAGTCCGGATTATGGGAAGACGGTTGACTTAATAGAAAAAATCGATTATTTTAATAGATAAACTAAAAACTAGAGGAGTGGTACTAAAAATGTCCAACTGGGAAACAAAGTTCACGAAAAAAGGGTTTACTTTCGATGATGTCTTACTGATACCAGCAGAAAGTCACGTGTTACCAAACGAAGTGGATATGAGTGTACAATTAGCAAAAAATATTAAGTTGAATATCCCGATCATCAGTGCAAGTATGGACACTGTAACTGATAGTAAGATGGCTATTGCGATGGCTAGACAAGGTGGATTAGGTGTTATTCATAAAAATATGACAATTAGTCAACAAGCAGACGAAGTGCGCAAAGTCAAACGTTCTGAAAGTGGTGTGATCATTGATCCATTTTTCTTAACACCGCAACATCTTGTAGCAGATGCAGAAGAATTGATGAGCAAATATCGAATTAGCGGTGTACCGATCGTTGAGACTTTAGAAAACAGAAAACTTGTTGGTATTATTACGAACCGTGACATGCGCTTTGTAACTGATTATCATATGGAAATCAATGATGTGATGACCAAAGAAAACTTAGTAACAGCCCCAGTCGGTACTTCTCTAAAAGACGCAGAAAAAATATTGCAAAAACATAAAATTGAAAAATTACCTATCGTTGACAACGATGGTTGTTTAAGTGGATTGATCACAATCAAAGATATTGAAAAAGTGATTGAATTTCCCAACGCTGCCAAAGATGAACATGGACGTCTACTTGTAGCTGCTGCTGTCGGTGTTACAAGTGATACATTTGAGCGTGCAGGTGCCTTGTTGGAAGCAGGAGCAGATGCGATCGTTATTGATACAGCACATGGTCATAGCGCTGGAGTGATTCGTAAAATCCAAGAAATTCGTTCTACCTTTAAAGATGCTACTTTGATTGCCGGTAACGTAGCGACAGCGGAAGCAACAAAAGCATTATATGATGCGGGTGTGGATGTCGTAAAAGTCGGTATCGGACCAGGATCAATTTGTACAACACGTGTGGTTGCCGGTGTAGGTGTACCACAATTAACAGCGATTTATGATGCTGCTTCTGTCGCACGACAATATGGCAAAGCAATTATTGCTGATGGCGGAATCAAATATTCAGGTGATATCGTCAAAGCATTAGCTGCTGGAGGACATGCCGTCATGTTAGGTAGTATGTTGGCCGGTACAGATGAATCTCCAGGTGAATTTGAGATTTTCCAAGGACGACGTTTTAAAACTTATCGTGGTATGGGTTCATTGGGCGCAATGGAAAAAGGTTCAAAAGATCGTTATTTCCAAGGTAGCGTCAATGAAGCGAATAAATTAGTACCAGAAGGAATCGAAGGACGTGTGGCCTACAAAGGAAGCGTTGCGGATATTATCTTCCAAATGATCGGTGGATTAAAATCTGGTATGGGTTATGTTGGGGCAGGCAACTTGAAACAATTGCGTGACGAAGCACAATTCATCCAAATGAGTGGCAATGGGTTGAAAGAATCCCATCCACATGATGTCCAAATCACAAAAGAAGCACCTAACTATTCAGTAGAATCTTAATCAATTAAGGGAAAAAGACTCAACATATTCCGCTTTAGGAGTCAAGTGAATATTCGAAATAAGTAGAATACTTAGAGCATTGTTTTTAAAGTAAAAAAGTCGTCAATCTTAAAATTTGTTTTTCTAAATTTTAAGATTGATGACTTTTTTTCGTCTGACTATGTTGTTTTTGCTCAATATCCAAATAAGAGTGACCACTAAGCTGCTGTTGTATAAATTTAAACCACTGTGAAGTTGAGCGGTTAAGGAGCTAATAAGTATTTTTTACGATAAATTTATTAAAAAAATTATGTTTTAATAACAAATTTTTGTTTTTTTTAGTTAAATTACTATGTAGTTAAGATTTTTTAATATGTTAGAATATATCTGAGTTATATTTATATTTTGTTATTTTATGATAGTAAGGAGTTTATAAGATGATAAAAAGAGTAGTTATAACTGGAAGGGGAACTATCTCTTCTTCTGGAAAAAATGCAGAAGAGTTATGGACAAATGTGAGTAATGGTATTTCTGGGATAAAAAAGATAGAAGCAGAGGAATTTAGTAATTTAGAAACAAGGATTGGTGGAGTTATTTCTGATTATGCGATTGACCAGTATCTTAATCAAAAAGAGATCAAGAGAACAGATCGTTTCACTCATTTTTCAGTAATCAGTTCTATGCAAGCGCTATCTGAAGCGAGTTTTGATCATAAGGATTTTGATTTGGAAAAATGTGGCGTTATGATTGGTACAGGAATAGGTGGTATTCACTCTTTAATTGAAAATCAAAACATTATGGAAAAGAAAGGAAGTAATCGTGTTTCTCCTTTAGTAGTTCCTAAGTCAATAGGCAATATAGCGGGAGGTTTCGTATCAATTAAGACTGGATTTAAAGATGTGACTTTGTGTCCTATTTCAGCTTGTGCTTCGGGAAATCAAGCGATAGGAGAAGCATTTCTTAGAATTAAATATGGGCTAAGTGAAGCAATACTTGCAGGTGGAGCAGAAGCTTCGATTGTACCTATTGCTTTTGCTGGGTACAACCAAATGCAAGCTTTATCTACGAGGAATGAGCAACCGAATTTAGCTTCGAAACCTTTTGACAAAAATAGGGATGGCTTTGTCATGTCGGAAGGAGCTGGGATCGTTTTTTTAGAAGAATTCGAACATGCAAGATCACGCGGAGCGAAAATTTTAGGTGAAATTATCGGATACGGGATGACTTCAGATGCTTATCATATGACTACACCTCATTCAGAAGGAGCCAGTCGTGCCATCCAAAAAGCACTTGAAATGGGGAAAATTAGTGCAAATGAAATTGATTATATAAATGCGCATGCAACAGGTACTAAAGTTGGAGATATTAGTGAAAGTCGAGCAATCAAAAAGGTTTTTGGAAAGCATGCTGAACAATTATTGATTAGCTCTACAAAGTCCTCAACAGGACATCTATTAGGTGCAGCAGGAGGCATTGAAGCAGTGATTAGCTTGAAAGCGATGGAGTATAATATTTTACCACCAACTATTAACCTGACAGAACCCGATGAAGATTGTGATTTGAATTATATTCCCAATAATAAAATTCATCATCAAGCAAATATTATTCTTTCAAATGGTTTTGGCTTTGGTGGGCATAATACCTCTATAATTATAAGAAAATTATAAAAAAGCCGGTAAATTACAGAACTTCTGAACAAGAAGAGAGTGGGGCAATAGTCCTTTTTAAAAAGAAAATAAACATATTAAGATTAGTGAGCCTGGGACAAAACTTGTCTCAGGCTCTTCTAGTATCTCTAAAAACGAATAAACGGCGTTCAAGAAGCAACTCCTCAACAATAAGCGAGGAGCTGACCGCTTATTTCATGACCTCTTTATATAAATAAGACAAGGTGGTCTACTTTATCACTTTTAAATTTCCCATGTAAGGAACTAATACTTCTGGAACAGTCACTGATCCATCTTCATTTTGGTAGTTTTCAAGGATCGCTGCGACAGTTCGGCCGACTGCAAGTCCTGAACCATTCAGTGTATGAGCATAGTGGATTTTTCCGTCTGCATCACGGTAACGAATCATTGCGCGTCGTGCTTGGAAATCTTCACAGTTTGAACATGAGCTGATTTCACGATATGTTTCTTGTGCAGGGATCCATACTTCTAAGTCATATGTTTTGGCAGCAGAGAAGCCCATATCTCCAGTAGATAATGCTACTACACGGTAAGGTAAATGTAATTTTTGTAGAATATCTTCAGCATCGGCTGTCATTTTTTCTAGCTCATCATAAGAATGTTCTGCATCAGAGAATTTGACCATTTCTACTTTGTTAAATTGGTGTAAACGAATCAATCCTCGAGTATCACGGCCGGCACTCCCTGCTTCCGAACGAAATGCGGGACTAAGAGCAGTGAAATAAATCGGTAAATCTTGTCCATCTAAGATCTCATCGTTGTAATAGTTTGTTAATGGAACTTCCGCTGTTGGGATCAATGTCAAATCTGTATCTTCTAATTGGAAAACATCTTCTTTAAACTTAGGAAATTGCCCAGTTCCGAACATAGCCCGACTATTTACGATATAAGGAGTAATCATTTCTGTATAGTCATGTTCATAGATGTGTTGATCTAGCATAAAGTTATAAACGGCACGTTCTAAGCGAGCGCCTAATCCTTTATAGTAAACAAAACGACTTCCAGAAACTTTTGCCCCTCTTTCAAAGTCTAAGATACCTAAGTTTTCAGCGATTTCCCAATGTGGTTTCGGTTCAAATGAAAAATTACGAGGCGTGTTCCAACGACGAACTTCCACGTTGTCCTCTTCGTCTTTTCCAACAGGTACAGAATCATCTGGTAAATTTGGTAAGGTAGTCGCAATTTGATGTAACTTTTCATCTACTTGCGCTACTTCTTCATCAAGGGCTTTAATGTTGCCCCCAACTTCTTTCATTTCATTGATTTTAGCTGTTGCATCTTCTTTGTTCCGTTTTAATTGCGCAATTTCTGCTGAAACATCATTACGATATTTTTTTAATTCTTCCGTTTTAACAAGTAATTTTCGACGACTTTCATCTAATTCCATAAATTCAGCTAAGGTTTCTTTTTTGACCCCACGAGTCATTAATTTTTCTTGAACATAATCAAAATTTTGACGCATCATTTTTACATCTAACATTGCAATTCCTCCTTAAATATAATAAAAAAAAGACCAATCCATCCCTCAATTATCTTGGGACGAATCGGTCTAACATTCGCGGTACCACCCGAGTTCAACATATAAATATGCTGCTCTTGTTAACAGATAACGGCTGTTTTGCCGACCTTTCTTATTTCGAAAGGTACACATCAAAGAACTGGAACTTCCAACTTATTTTTTGCTGATTTACACCATCCATCAGCTCTCTTGAAAAAAATAAAATGTACTGGGTTCTGTGCTATATAGATATGATATATAGAAATGATTGTAATAAGAATATCGGATATTTTAATTTTCGTCAATATGTTCCTGACTTTTGATTGGTAATTTTTCATTTCTTTTTATTGGAAGATGCATGATGAATGAAGTCCAGTGTTTATCAGATTTAGCATAAATATAACCACCATGTAAAGCAACGATACTTTGAGCAATGGCTAAACCTAAACCTGTCCCACCGGTTTCTTGTGAACGAGACTCTTCTACTCGGTAAAAGCGGTCAAAAAGATTATCAATTGATTCTCGAGGAATCATAGCTCCATTGTTTTTTACTGTCGCAACGACTTCTGAGCCAACTTTTTCGACTTCAATGACAATTTTTGTAGCGCCTTTGCCGTATTTTAAAGCATTCGTCAGTAAATTATTAAAGACACGAACTAGTTTTTCAGTGTCCCCATCCATAGTTAATGATGGAACCTGTGATGATACAAGGATTTGGATATGCTTTTTTGAGGCTTCTAATTCAAAATCAGCAGCTAGTTGTTCAATTAGCTGGATCAGATCAAAAGCCGAAAAATTGACCGGAACAGCTGGTTGTCTGACTTTAGTATACTCAAAAAGATCATCCACTAGTAATTTCATTTGTTTTGCTTTGATATAAGCTGTATGGGTATACTTCAAAAGATCCTCTTTTGTTTGATACTGGCCATCTTCGATTAATCCTAAGTAACCAATAATAGAGGTTAAAGGGGTACGGATATCGTGACTCACATTAGTAATCAATTCATCTTTTGATTTTTCAATTTTCCGTTCATCTTCGATCGCAGCTACTGTACTATCGACTAAACCATTAATGCTTGTTACTACACGACTAAGATCACCTGTTAATTCAAAAGGGATTCGATGGTCATAATTACCATTAGCGATATAGTGAAGCTCGCTAATAATATGACGTAGTTGCATTTGTCGGTAGCGACGGATCAACCGCCAGTATAATACGCCGATATCTAAAAGAAAGAAAAGGGGAATCAGAAAATTTCGGCCGTTCCAAAATAAATCACTATTCAATCGTTGAGCAAAAATATTTTTTGAATCCCAAATCGCATTAGTCAATGAAGGGGAACTACTAATTATTGAAGTAAGGACAACCAAAATCGCAACATTTAATAGTAGAAGGAGAATCACGGTGATAATACCTTCTGCTAATAACTCACTGATTTCCTTAGAAGTTAGATTGATTCGCCGCCGTTTTTCTGTTCCTCTTTTTTTATCTTGCATCAATTTTATAGCCCACTCCCCAAACGGTTTGAATGACTTTTTCTCCACCAGTTGCTTCTTCGATCTTATCTCTCAAATGACTAACATGGACCATAACAGTTTTTGCGGAAACAATACTTTCTTGTTTCCATACACGCTCAAAGATTTCATCTGCACTGAACACACGATTAGGATGACTTGCTAATAAGTATAGAATCCCAAATTCTAATGCTGTGAGCTGAATCTCTTTCCCATCAATTGTTTTTACTTCATGGGAATCTTTGTTAATAATCAAAGAGTTTACTTCTAATATATCCGGTTGATCCGGTGTGATTTGCATTTTTGTTCGACGAAGCAAAGATTTTACGCGTGCCATAACTTCTAAAGGATTAAATGGTTTTGTAACATAATCATCAGCACCAGCAACAAGCCCTTTAATTTTATCCATATCGGTTGTTTTTGCTGTCAACATGATAATCGGGATTTGCGATTCCTTTCGTAATTCTTTAACGACCTGCATGCCATCCATTTCAGGCATCATAATATCCAAAATCAATAACTCAATATCAGGTATCGTTCGAATCTTTGATAATGCTTCTTTCCCATCATAAGCCTTAACAGCTTCATATCCTTCATTGTGAACATAAATACTTAGTAATTCAACAATTTCTTTATCATCATCAGCAATTAATATTTTCATAGATTGTTCCTCCAGAGTTAGAATGATACTATTTACTATTCATTCTAGCAAAAAAATGTCTAAATAGATAAAAGCAACACTTTGTTAAGGAAAATTTTAGAAGGTAAGAGCTAAGTGAAGTGGCTCATTAATAGAAAACTGAACAATCACAGTGCTGAGAAGGCTATCATTAATGAAAAACAGGTTAAAAGCGAACGTTTTTCACTTATAGGATTAGAACGATCGATTACGCTAAAAATGTTGATAAAACAGCTTTTTTCTTATTGACTTTTATTTTTGCTGTTGGTATATTATTATTTGTTCGAAAGAGCAAAGATCGCTAGTGAAAATAGTTGAAATAAACTGTTGACAGAGGGATCGCACCATGATAAGATAACTGAGTCGTAAAAAAACGACAGCTTACGAAGCTTGATTCTATCGAAAAAAACTTCAAAAAAGTTGTTGACAAATAACAAACGACGAGTTATGATAAATGAGTTGCTGAAACACTTCTAAAAAACGAAGTCAAAAAAACTTTTAAAAAAAGAGTTGACAAACAAACGTCGCTCTGATATGATATAAAAGTTGCTACGGCAATCTCAACTGATTAGCATTTAATCAAGTAGACCTTTGAAAACTGAACAAAGCAAAGACAAACCAAATGTGTAGGGCGTCTTGATTGATTCAAGACAACAAACATTTTTAACAAGCAAGCAATATGCTAGCAAACAATTGAGCTTAACAATCGTAAGATTGTTCGAACTTTTTATGAGAGTTTGATCCTGGCTCAGGACGAACGCTGGCGGCGTGCCTAATACATGCAAGTCGAACGCTTCTTTTTCCACCGGAGCTTGCTCCACCGGAAAAAGAGGAGTGGCGAACGGGTGAGTAACACGTGGGTAACCTGCCCATCAGAAGGGGATAACACTTGGAAACAGGTGCTAATACCGTATAACAATCGAAACCGCATGGTTTTGATTTGAAAGGCGCTTTCGGGTGTCGCTGATGGATGGACCCGCGGTGCATTAGCTAGTTGGTGAGGTAACGGCTCACCAAGGCGACGATGCATAGCCGACCTGAGAGGGTGATCGGCCACATTGGGACTGAGACACGGCCCAAACTCCTACGGGAGGCAGCAGTAGGGAATCTTCGGCAATGGACGAAAGTCTGACCGAGCAACGCCGCGTGAGTGAAGAAGGTTTTCGGATCGTAAAACTCTGTTGTTAGAGAAGAACAAGGATGAGAGTAACTGTTCATCCCTTGACGGTATCTAACCAGAAAGCCACGGCTAACTACGTGCCAGCAGCCGCGGTAATACGTAGGTGGCAAGCGTTGTCCGGATTTATTGGGCGTAAAGCGAGCGCAGGCGGTTTCTTAAGTCTGATGTGAAAGCCCCCGGCTCAACCGGGGAGGGTCATTGGAAACTGGGAGACTTGAGTGCAGAAGAGGAGAGTGGAATTCCATGTGTAGCGGTGAAATGCGTAGATATATGGAGGAACACCAGTGGCGAAGGCGGCTCTCTGGTCTGTAACTGACGCTGAGGCTCGAAAGCGTGGGGAGCAAACAGGATTAGATACCCTGGTAGTCCACGCCGTAAACGATGAGTGCTAAGTGTTGGAGGGTTTCCGCCCTTCAGTGCTGCAGCTAACGCATTAAGCACTCCGCCTGGGGAGTACGACCGCAAGGTTGAAACTCAAAGGAATTGACGGGGGCCCGCACAAGCGGTGGAGCATGTGGTTTAATTCGAAGCAACGCGAAGAACCTTACCAGGTCTTGACATCCTTTGACCACTCTAGAGATAGAGCTTCCCCTTCGGGGGCAAAGTGACAGGTGGTGCATGGTTGTCGTCAGCTCGTGTCGTGAGATGTTGGGTTAAGTCCCGCAACGAGCGCAACCCTTATTGTTAGTTGCCATCATTTAGTTGGGCACTCTAGCAAGACTGCCGGTGACAAACCGGAGGAAGGTGGGGATGACGTCAAATCATCATGCCCCTTATGACCTGGGCTACACACGTGCTACAATGGGAAGTACAACGAGTCGCAAAGTCGCGAGGCTAAGCTAATCTCTTAAAGCTTCTCTCAGTTCGGATTGTAGGCTGCAACTCGCCTACATGAAGCCGGAATCGCTAGTAATCGCGGATCAGCACGCCGCGGTGAATACGTTCCCGGGCCTTGTACACACCGCCCGTCACACCACGAGAGTTTGTAACACCCGAAGTCGGTGAGGTAACCTTTTGGAGCCAGCCGCCTAAGGTGGGATAGATGATTGGGGTGAAGTCGTAACAAGGTAGCCGTATCGGAAGGTGCGGCTGG
>NZ_JBIOSX010000001.1:2667500-2840000 GCF_051714965.1 Enterococcus sp. AZ077 | reverse complement strand
ATTGAGCATTTGATTGGCTACGGTACAATGACTTCATATCCTCAAGGAACCTTTTTACCTTATTCGCCACGCATGAAACAAATTTTTGCATTGGCAAATAGTGAAGTAAGAAAAATGGGTGCTCAAAAAGTGGGAACGGAACATATCTTATTGAGTATGCTAAGAGATGAAAGTATCATGGCTACTCGGATGATGATCAATTTGGGGATCAGTTTAACGAAAGTCCGACAATCTTTGAAACAAAAAATGGGCATAAAAAATGATAGTCGTAATAATAGTATCCGTCGTAAAAACCCACAAGAAAAGCGTCAAATGGTAAAAGGTACTCCAACGTTAGATTCTTTAGCAAGAGATTTGACGAAGTTAGCGAGAGACGGAAAACTTGACCCAGTTGTTGGGCGTTCAAGAGAAGTAAAACGCTTGATTCAAATACTTAGTCGCCGAACTAAAAACAATCCTGTATTAGTAGGAGAACCTGGTGTTGGTAAGACAGCGATTGCTGAAGGTTTAGCCCAAAAAATCGTGATGGGTGAAGTTCCTGATGAGATGCAAGAAAAACGCTTGATGATGTTAGACATGGGGTCTTTAGTAGCGGGAACAAAATACCGTGGAGAATTTGAAGACCGTATGAAAAAGGTGATTGACGAAATCTATAACGACGGTCAAGTCATTTTATTTATTGATGAGTTGCATACCTTGATCGGTGCCGGTGGTGCAGAAGGGGCAATTGATGCATCTAATATTTTGAAACCTGCTTTAGCTCGTGGAGAATTACAGACAATTGGTGCTACAACGTTAGATGAATATCAAAAGTACATTGAAAAAGATTCTGCCCTTGAACGACGCTTTGCTCGAATTCAAGTAGATGAACCGACACCTGAAGAAGCAGAAGAGATTTTACGTGGTCTTCGTTCAAGATATGAAGAGCATCATGGTGTAGAAATCACTGATGATGCGATAAGAGCTGCGGTTCATCTTTCTGTACGCTATATCACTTCTCGTCAATTACCTGACAAAGCAATCGATTTGATTGATGAGTCAGCTGCTAAGGTACGCTTAGATCAAACAGATGATCTTTCGGAATCTACAGTAATTAAGTTGGAAATCGAACAATTAGTCAAAGAAAAAGAACGAGCAATCCAAAAACAAGACTTTGAAATAGCAGCACAATTGCGAAGACAAGAAAAAGCATTACACAAAAAATTAGTAAAACTATTGATACTAGAAGAAAAGCAGGAAAATGGTTATGCTGATCGTGTGACTGAAGAAGATGTAGCCACAGTCGTTTCTGAATGGACAGGTGTTCCATTACAACAACTGGAAAAGAAAGAAAGTCAGCGTTTATTGGAATTAGAAGCACTTTTACATGAACGTGTTGTTGGACAAGATGAAGCAGTCAAAGCAGTATCAAGAGCAATTCGTCGGGCTCGTAGTGGGTTAAAAGATCCAAATCGACCAATTGGCTCCTTTATGTTCTTAGGACCTACAGGAGTTGGTAAAACGGAACTTGCCAAAGCTTTATCGGAAGTGATGTTTGGGGACGAGAATTCCTTGATTCGGGTTGATATGTCTGAATTTATGGAAAAATACAGCACGAGTCGGTTGATTGGGTCACCTCCGGGCTATGTTGGGTATGATGAAGGTGGACAATTAACAGAAAAAATTCGACAAAAGCCCTACTCTGTCATCTTATTAGATGAAGTAGAAAAAGCCCATCCAGATGTATTTAATCTGTTATTACAAGTACTAGACGATGGACATTTAACAGACTCTAAAGGTCGGAAAGTTGATTTTAGAAATACGATCATGATTATGACTTCCAATATTGGTGCAACCCAAATTCGAGAAGAAAAAAACGTTGGCTTCAATGTCCAAGACATTACCAAAGATCATAAAGCCATGCAAAAGCGTATTTTAGAAGAATTAAAGAAAACATTCCGTCCAGAGTTCTTGAACCGGATAGATGAAACAGTTGTCTTCCATTCATTAAGCAAGGATGAAATCCACTCCATTGTTCAAATTATGAGTCGAGCAATCGTCAAACGTTTGAAAGAACAGGATATCCAAGTGAAGATCACTCCGGCAGCAATAGATGTGATCGGAAAAGCTGGTTTTGATCCTGAATATGGCGCTCGTCCAATACGAAGAGCGTTGCAAAAAGAAATAGAAGATCGTTTAAGTGAAGCATTATTAGGTGGAGAAATCCATTTAGGCGATCAAGTGACAGTGGGAGCCTCCAAAGGAAAAATCACTTTGAATGTACGTCTTCCAAAAAAGTATGTAGTTGAATCATAGGAGTTAAAAAAGAAGTGAGAGAATTTTGTTCCACATAACGATTGAAGGTTATGGGCAAAAGGCTCTCACTTTTTTATTTTTTTTAACTTTTTTTCTTGTGAATTTAAATTCAAAAATCCACCAATAAATGTAAGAAGTGTTGGCAACTTTTTTAAGCTATGCTACTATTATGGAGTTGTAGGAGGAGGAAATGATGATCGAAATCATAACTACGGTAGAAACTTTTGAACAAGCAAAAGAATTACTTGAAGCAGGAACAGATACTTTGTATTTTGGCGAGGAACTATTTGGTTTGCGATTACCTGCGTCGTTTACAAGAGAAGAACAACGTCAATTAGTTGAATTGGCGCACACATATGGTAAAAAAGTAAATATTGCGATGAATGGGATTATTCATCCTGAAAAAATGAAAAAAGTACCTGAATATCTACAATTCCTGAAAGAAATTGGGGTAGATCAACTGACAGTAGGTGATACAGGTATCATATACACCATGAAGAAACATCCAGAATGGCGTATTCCCTACATTTTTGATGCAGAAACGTTAGTTACTAGTGCTAGACAAATCAATTTTTGGGCGAAAAGAGGAGCTGTTGGAGCTGTTTTAGCTAGAGAAGTTCCTTTTGAAGAAATGAAAGCCATGGAAGAAAAACTAAATGTTCCGGTAGAAATTCTAGTGTATGGTGCTACTTGCATTCATCAATCAAAACGTCCTTTATTGCAAAATTATTATCATTTTACCAAACAAGAAGAGCGAGTAGATCGTGATCGGGGATTGTTTATTTCAGAACCTAAGAAAGACGACACACATTATTCCATCTATGAAGACACTCATGGGACCCATATTTTTGCCAGCAATGACATCAACCTGTCAAAAGAATTAGGGTTATTGTATCAACATCAGTTCCGTACATGGAAACTTGATGGTTTATTTACCCCAGGAGAAAATTTTGTAAAAATTACCAAAGCATTTGTGGAAGCGAAAGAACAAATCCTTGCAGGTACTTGGAATGAGGAAAGTGCTGAAAAATTAAGCAAAAAGATAAGTGAATTACATCCTCAAAATCGTGAATTAGATACTGGCTTCTTCTATATTGATCCTGAAGCCATCAAGTAAGGAGTATGACGAGAAAAAATGACAACAAAAAGAAAATTGAAACGACCCGAAGTCTTAGCTCCAGCTGGGACACTTGAAAAATTAAAGACAGCGATTCATTATGGCGCAGATGCAGTCTATATTGGCGGAAATGCTTATGGACTAAGAAGTCGCGCAGGTAACTTTACCTATGAAGAGATGGCTGAAGGCGTAGCTTTTGCAAAAGCACATAACGCAAAAGTATATGTTGCTGCAAATATGGTGACACATGAAGGAAATGAAGAAGGTGCTGGAGAATTTTTCCGTCAATTACGTGATGTCGGAATTTCTGCCGTAATTGTTTCAGATCCAGCGCTGATTGAAATATGTGCGACAGAAGCACCGGGCTTACCGATCCATTTATCGACACAAGCATCTGCCACTAACTTTGAAACTCTTGAATTTTGGAAAGAAGAAGGATTAGAGCGTGTCGTTTTAGCTCGTGAAGTTTCTATGGAAGAAGTGGCTGAGATTCGTAAAAATACGGATGTGGAAATTGAAGCCTTTATCCATGGTGCGATGTGTATTTCTTATTCTGGCCGTTGTACCTTATCTAATCACATGTCAATGCGTGATGCTAATCGTGGGGGCTGTTCACAATCTTGTCGTTGGAAATATGGATTATTTGATATGCCTTTTGGCCAAGAAAGAAATCATCTGACAGAAAACGGCGAAATAGAAGAAGAATTTTCAATGAGTGCAGTAGATATGTCGATGATCGAGCATATCCCGGAATTGATTGAAAATGGGGTAGATAGCTTTAAGATTGAAGGAAGAATGAAATCAATTCACTATGTATCTACAGTTTCTAATGTTTATAAAGCTGCGGTCGACAGTTATATGGAAGACCCTGAAAATTATGTCTGCAAGCAAGAGTGGATTGATGAGTTATGGAAAGTGGCACAACGGGAACTTGCTACAGGATTTTATTACAATACACCAACAGAAAATGAACAATTATTTGGGGAACGTCGTAAGATCCCTGTTTATAAATTTGTAGGTGAAGTAATGTCTTATGATGAAAAAACCAAAATTGCAACGATCCGTCAACGAAATCTATTTTCTGTGGGAGATGAGATCGAATTTTATGGTCCAGGATTCACTCATTTTAGCCAAACGGTTGAGGTAATGTACAATGAAGAAGATGAATCCATTGACCGGGCACCAAATCCGATGATGATTTTAACTATGCCAGTGACACAACCTGTAAAACCAGGAGATATGATTCGGAAAAGAAAATAAAAGCATACGCTAATCAATCCAATAAAAATAAAGCATCAAAGTTATATTATCTGTTTAAACGTGTTAAACTTATTTTTTGTAAGGATAAAAAGAGTAGAGAAGAAATTTTTCTTGAAAATTTATCCAAAGTAAGAAGAAAAGCAAGCATCTTCTTAAATTAGGAGGCATAGCATGAAAACGTATGATTATATAGTTGTCGGTGGTGGTTCTGGAGGGATCGCCTCTGCGAATCGTGCCGGAATGCACGGTGCAAAAGTTTTATTAATTGAAGGAAATGAACTTGGTGGGACTTGTGTGAATGTTGGTTGTGTACCCAAAAAGGTGATGTGGCAAGCCAGCACGATTTTAGAAACAATGGAACGAGATGCTTCAAGTTATGGGATTCAAGCAGATGTAAAAAAAGTAGATTTTAGAGAGTTAGTTGAAAAGCGTGAGAAATATATTGACTTTTTACATGGTGCGTATCAACGTGGCTTGGATAGTAATCAAGTGGATGCAATTAAAGGATATGCTACCTTTATAGACAGTCAAACCGTGGAAGTAAATGGGGAAACCTATCAAGCAACAAAAATTCTGATTGCAACTGGTGGTAAGCCTAGCAAAATGACGATCCCTGGTGGCGAATATGCAATTGATTCAAATGGCTTCTTTGAGATGACAGAATTGCCAACACGGACAATTGTTTTAGGAGCAGGTTATATTGCCGCAGAACTTTCTGGTGTTTTACACGGGCTAGGTAGTGAGGTAATGTGGGCGTATCGAAAAGAACGTCCATTACGAACTTTTGATAAAATGCTATCTGATAACTTAGTTGAGATGTATCAAGAAGCTGGGATCAAAACTTACGCTGGACATATAGCTAAAGAAATCATCAAAAACGACAATGAGTATACAGTTGTATTTGAAAATGGTGAACGACTCTCTGGTGATTGTGTATTGTTCGCAGGTGGTCGAGTGCCTAATACCGATCAATTAGGATTAGAAAATACCCAAGTAAAATTAGATGAACGTGGTTTTATAAAAGTTGATAAATATCAAAATACCACAGATCCACATATTTTTGCGGTGGGAGATGTGATCGGTAAAATTGATTTGACACCAGTGGCAATTGCTGCAGGTCGCCGTTTATCTGAACGGCTATTTAATGGGAAAGAAAATTCTTATCTAGACTATCACTTAGTACCAACAGTTGTATTTACCCATCCACCAATTGCAACGATCGGTGTAACAGAAGATGAAGCATTGGCTACCTATGGAAGTGATCAGATCAAAGTTTATCGTTCACGATTTACACCTATGTATTTTGCATTGAATGACTATCGACAAAAATGTGAAATGAAATTGATTTGCGTAGGAGAAGAAGAAAAAATCATTGGCTTACATGCAATTGGTATTGGTGTCGATGAAATGTTACAAGGTTTTGCTGTTGCAATTAAAATGGGCGCGACAAAAGCAGATTTTGATGATACGGTCGCTATCCATCCAACTGGTGCAGAAGAGTTTGTTACTATGCGATAGAAAGTATAACTATAGTGCGAGTCCAAAGTTAGTTTTTAGACTAACTTCAGGTCGCACTATATTTTTATGCTGTGATACCGATGTTAAACGAGCAATGATGTAACTCCCTTATGCATAAAGAAGTTCTTTTAGGTTGCTCCAAAAAGCAGAAGTGGGAATTTTTGATATTTTTAACATATTAGTCGAGATCTTCGTTTGATTTAGCTCGATATCAGTTAAAATTAGGTCATATTGATTGATTTTCACATAATCAACAGAGAAAATATTTTCTTGATACATATCAATTTTATATAACGACGGAAATTTTTTTAACAGCAGTTGTTTATAGAAAGACAAAATCCGTTCTTCCTGATAAGAAACAATGACGATGGATAAATGTTTTTTATAAGGAAGGAGTGTTGATAATAATTGTGGAGATAATGTAATCAGTTCTAAAAATAATTCTTCATAAAGCAATTGGTTTTCTTTGATTTCAGTCAAACCGGCTTGTTCGATTGACTTTTCATAAGCTGATAATAGTTTTTCTGATTCTTTGATAAATGTTTGTGACAAAAGATCTATGTATGTCGTCTTAAAGGATTGCAATCGTTCATTAAAATGGATAAAGTCATTTAGTCTTTGTATGTCATTAGGAGATAAGGTAATATCTATGCCCATATAATGATAAAAACTATGAACTAAATTTTGTAATTTCTTTTGCTCCATTAATTCATCATTTTTTGAATTAAAAAAATATAAATGACTATATGAACTTAATAGGTTATGGACATTTGACTTTGTAATACTAAAATTATATTTCTTTTCAATGATCGAACAAAGAACGGTACTTTTTGTCAATAAGTCAAAAAATAATCGTTCACTTTCGGTTTCTTTTTTTAAAGGGTAATCAATTATGTGTCGTTGTCCGATACGAATAATGGACGTATAAAAATAATAACTATTTAAAATTAACTTATATGTACTTACTGAAGAAAACGTATGGTTTTTATTATGATAACGTTGTAACAAGTCAAATATATAGTCAAAATGTGGTAGTTGCTGCGGGGTATAAATTTCACGAAACATGCTACAAAAAAAATGCCGTATAAAACTTTCGTCACCTGTAATTTGTAACTGAGAAGCAACTTTGATCATGATTGGCCAGTTTCTTTCAGAAAAATATTCATTGATTTTAAAAATAATTCGCCGAATACTGGTTTCACTTAAAAATAATGTTTCAGCGAGTTTTGACAAAACAGGCTCATTGATAAAAATCGTTTTTAAGATTTGAACGTTCGTAGAATGATTTAGTATTTTTTTGATTAAGTCTTCCAGATTCATATCATTAGGCATTTTTAATGTTATGATTTGATACTGATCAATTTTAACGACAACAGGTGAATAGGTGTGGTTAAAAAAAACAATGTCACTTAATAATGTTTTTTTTGTCACATTTAATTGCTTTGTTAGCGTGTTGCACTCAATTGATGACATACCCAGAAGTAATGCTAACTTGACTTGTCTTTCTGAAGTTTTTTCCAGTATATTAAGTTCTTTCATCATCATTTTGGATTTCAAAATCTTAGAAATCGCTTCCTCCCACCTTTCTCTTATGGTATATAAATTATTTTATCATATATTTTTGTTATGTTAGTGTTTTTTTTATAAATTTCTATACTTGTTTTTTGTTAACTTTATAGTAAATCGTTCATGGTTATTTGTTACATTGGTTATTATTGTATTTAGTTATTGTTATTTAAAAAATGGAATAAATATATTCTATATGATTGGATTTTTAAATTTTATATTTTAACACAATTCAAATATTTTTGAGAACTTAAATTTCTAAAACTAGAAAAAAACATACGGGAAATTAAAGGAATTGACTGTACGATACTCTTACATGATGTTTAATAGAAGGGAGTTTTGTACTTATGGGGTTACTTGAAAAGCAATTAGAAAGACAAGTTACCTTACTTTATTTGTTAAATACTAGATCTTCCAATCTTAACAAACTAGCAAGGAAGCTGACAATTACCGATAAAACACTAATTGCTGATATTGAACACTTCAATGATTCCTATTTTCCTGTTCATATTGAGGTAAATAATCACAAAGAAGTGAGTTTGACGATACCGAACAATGTCAATTTAGATGATATTTTTGTTAAAATACTGAATAATTCAATTAATGTCAAAATACTAAAATACATAGTCATATACGAACCAACACTAACTGAAATTTCTCAATCTTTATTTTTGAGTAAAACAAGTATTCGCAGGATTGTGTCAAAAATAAACAATTATTTTTATACAGAGACCATAAATATTCAGATCGATTTACAAGCAAAATTAATGGTAGTTGGCAATGAAACGGAAATTAGACGTTTATTTGCATGTATGTTTAAAGAGATGTATCGAATACAAGAGTTTGCTTATTTTGATTCTATCTATCAATTAATACGTAGGTGTCTCAAAGCACAAAATAAAACGGCTAGTGCTCCTAAAATTATTTATTCGGTGTATTACATTTTTCTTTCGATCATTCGTATAGGTCACAAACACTTTGTACCGGAAGATGAGTTGGAGAATAAAGAAATGGTTGTCACTGAGCTTTTAACAGTAATTCAAAAAGATACAGTCTTTACAACGTTGATGAGTCAAAAATATAAGTTTAATGTAACTAGAAATAATGTAGCAAATGTCTTAAGTTCCTATTTCGGTTTGCTCTTTACAACAGATACTAATCGCCAGACAATCATGCCTAAGAAAATTGAAACTTTTCTTACTCATTTTTATTATTTACTTAATATTGAAGGATCGGTCAGTAAAAGGACAATCGACTACTTATCTGACTTTATCAATTTTTATAAAGAATTAATGATCTTTAAAGTCAGTTATGCGGATATATTTTATCAAAAAGTGATGCAAAACAATCCTAAGATTTGGCAAGCGTATCATCATTCGCTAGAAGTTGCAGAACTGAGCTTTATTGAAAAAAGTGAATTATTACATAAAGACTTATTTTTGGAATTACTTATTTCTTCCAATCAATTAGTACATATGATCGAACCACAAGTGAAAGAAAAGTCAATTTTGGTTTTAAGTACACAGGAAATTGGTGTAGCTTTACTTTATAAAAATATTATTTTAAACAAGTATCCTTTTTTTAAGCAGATTGATATTTATGAACAAGATGTTTTTTCAATTGATTACCAGGTGTTGAATCAATATGACTTGATACTAACAGATCTCTCCCTGAATTTTGAACGAATCAATGCGGATATTTTAAAAATTTCAAAAGTGCCAACGCCAATTTTTTGGTCGAATTTTGAGGCGTGTTTATATTCTTCCTAAGGACAACTTTTACGAGTGCCATCTTTTTTTATTTTTTGGAAAAAATAGGATAGAGCTAGCAAGAAAGTCAGGTATGATTAAAATAAACAAAAAAATAAAAAAATTTAAAGGAGGAAAAAGTGATGGATTCTGAAGATCGTAGTATGTTGTTTCTTTTATGTTGTCTATTTGGGGGCTTGGGATTTTTGACTGTGAAATTATTAAAATTGACTTGGGAAGTAGCGAAGTGGACTGGGGATAAGCTTTGGATAGGAGTAAAATGGACTGGAGTTAACCTTCGAAAAGGATATAAAGTTCTTAAGAAAAAATGGAATAAACGGCAAGAAAGAAAGTTATTAGCCAAAGAAAAACCAGACCTAAACCAAGAAACAGATAAGGTCCCATTACTTAAAGATGAACAAGTTCCAGAATTACAACCAATTGATAAACAAGTTCCAAAATTACAACCAATTTGGTTAGTAGCGCAACAACAAAATTCTGTGGGTGTATCAGATAAACAAGTAGATGACAAAAAGAGTATGAAAGATGCCATTACGGGAGCAGTAAAAACCAGTATAGATACTAAAAATAGTCTAACAAATGGTTTCCAAATAAACAACGGTCGTAGTGAAATTGCACATCAGATTTAATAAATTGCGCTATTATGCAATTAGAATAGATCTAGTAGAATGATCCAAGAAGGATGGAGGAGGAATGAACTACTTGGTAAGAAAGAATATATTGGAGAACGAAACCGGTGAATGGCAAAATAAATCTAATTTAAAGTCAGAGTTTATCAAAGAAGCATCGTCGTTTTCTGTCAAAAAAGAAAATGTCTTTACTCTTTGTGAAAAGTCAATCCAAGAGAATCATGGAGAAAAGACTGCACTTTTAAAAGTGCAAGATATGTTAGATGACTTTAAATTTGAAGTACTTCGACGGATGGCTGGGGATCGTAAAGTGTTTGAATTACAAAGTGAAAAAACTGAGTATGAAGCAAGAATCGAACACGCCGAGGGAAAAATCAGCGGGGAGCAACTTCAACAAAAAATTAATGTATTAGAAAAGGAACAAGAAACGAAGATCGTAAAGCATGAAAGGGATAAGGCCACAATAGAAGAATTAGAAACAAAGGACGTTTTTTTATCTAATAATAGTCATGAAAGTAATGATTATCTTGGAGCCATCGCAAAAGATGAAAAAACGAAGTACTTTGAGAATAAAGATCTGGCCGAAATATTAGCTAGTGAGATCAGTCAATCGAAACAAAAACTTACTGGGCTTAAGCAGCACAAACGAAACGAAGTAGCAGATTGTAACAAAAAATTAAATGAATTAAATAATGTTAGTCAGAAAAATAAAAAAATGATGCAAGAGATGTCAAATACGTCAAATACGCTAGATCCGCCAAATGCGTCAGATAAGGTAAGAGACCAAACAATAACAGATCAAACAATAACAGACGCTAAGATTGTTGATAAAATTAAGAAGCTTGTTAAAGAATTCATGAGAACTGAGAATTTTGAAATAATAAAAACGGATACTTTGGAAGAGAGGTATGCAAAAGCTACTGCAGTTGATATTACGAGGGAGGAAGTAGAGAACAGAAAAGACAAGGCGAAAAAAGTTCTCGTAGAGACAGCCACTATAAGGAGGAAAAAAAGACAGGATAGGGGGAGTGTATTAGAACAAAATCAAGACCAAATGAATGTATCAGAAAGGGTTGCAACGTTTGAAAAGAATGGAGAGTCAAAACCCGACCAAACAGTATCAGTAAAAACACCTAATAAAAATGGAAGTAATCTATCAAAAGGAAACAAGCAGCAAACGAATAATTCTTTCAATCGATCAGAAGACGATTTGCGAGATCAAGTAAAACCTGAACCTAAATCTATCAATCGCCTAAGTAATAGTAATCTATCAAAAGAGAACGAGCAGCAAACGAATCATTCTCTCGATGAACCAGAAGTCGGTTTGCGAAAGCAAGCTAAGCCTGAAATTCAAGCTACTAATAGTCTCCCAAATGGTGCATCAGAAAAGGATTCGGCAAATGCTAGACCTTACAGTGGCAATGTGCGAGGGCTAATCGATAAATTTAATAGCGAAAAAAAAGACTCTCACGAGCTTCAGAAAGGTCCTAGAATAACATTCGCTCAAGGACATAGCCAACAAGAAGTGTCTAACCCAAACGGAAATAAGCAGCAAACGAATAATTCTTTTAATCGATCAGAAGACGATTTACGAGAACAAGTAAAACCTGAACCTATCAATCACCTAAGTAATAGTAATCTATCAAAAGAGAACGAGCAGCAAACGAATCATTCTCTCGATGAATCAGAAGTTGGTTTGCGAAAACAAGCTAAGCCTGAAATTCAAGCTACTAATAGTCTCTCAAATGGTGCATCAGAAAAGGATTCGGCAAATAATAGACCTGTCAGTGGCGATGTGCAAAGTATAATCAATCAATTTAATAGCAACAAAGAAACCTCTCCCGAGCTCCAGAAAGGTCCTAGAATAACATTCGCTCAAGGACATAGCCAACAAGAAGTGTCTAACCCAAACGGAAATAAGCAGCAAACGAATAATTCTTTCAATCGATCAGAAGACGATTTGCGAGATCAAGCAAAACCTGATCCTGAATCTGAAACTAAATCTATCAATCGCCTAAGTAATGTATCAGAAATAGTTTCGACGTTTGAAAAGAATGGAGAGTCAAAACCCGACCAAACAGTATCAGTAAAAACACCTAATAAAAATGTAAGTAATCTACCACAAGGAAACAAGCAACAAACGAATAATTCTTTCAATCGATCAGAAGACGATTTGCGAAAGCAAGCTAAGCCTGAAATTCAAGCTACTAATAGTCTCGCAAATAGTGCATCAGAAAAGGATTCGGCAAATAATAGACCTGGCCCTGGCCATGTGAAAAATCTAATCCATAAATTTAATAATATAGAAGAAAAAGACTCCCTCGTGCTCCGGAAAGGTCCTAAAGCAAATTTTATTCATGGACTTAGCCAACAAGAGGAGCGTAGACCAAATAGAATAGCAAGATCTAGATCAGTTAGTCACACATTACATGAAGTACATAGAGAACAAACAGATAAAGGTCGCCGAAATAGTGCACCAGAACTCACTATGCCATCTGAATCTCCATTACGTTCAGAAGATCGAGAAACATCTTCACCCATGTATGATGACAGTCTTCATGAACGGCATTTAAAATTATCAGATTTTGAGTTAGATCCAGAGAAAAAACCATTTGATGATACACAATTTGACAAATTTCAAAGGTTTGAAAATGATATTCCATTGCGTTACATTGGAAAGTTACGGAATTTAACCAATTCAGAACGTGTACTATCATCATTATCTACAACTCAAGATTTAAAGAATCATGACAAGTTAGTTCGTAGAAATTCGGCTCCCGGAGTAATGACGGAACAGTCTATACCAAGTCACAGTTTTGACCAATTTGACCGAATTCTTATACCAAGAGTTAAATTGCGTTATGTTAATGGTAAAGTTAGTTTATCAAAGGAAATTACAAATCAAACTGCTGAACTCAATAAATTTCCAGAATTAAGCAGTTTTACAAACCAAGTTTTAACACCAGGAGATTCCTTAGACCAACCGTCTACACCCAATAGCGATTCAGAAATAAATAATCTTACAAATCAAGTTCCACTACCAAAGGATTCCACAGATTTACGTTCAGTATCAGAAGGTGACATGAACCAAACTTCTATGCCGGAAAACGTCAACAGTACATTAGATGAAACAGATAGTGTGAAAAAATCAGTTTCGGTTGAGGATCTAAAGTTAGCATACGTAGAAAGATTACGATCTCAGGTCGCGTTTGTCGAACAAAAGATAAAGCACGATGAAGAATTAAAAAAATATGGACCGTACAATAATTTTTTCCTTGATCAATCGAAGAAGTCTAAAGCAGCAAGATCTAAGATAGAAATCGATCTTACTAAAAATAAAACACTATGTGAAGGTTTAAAGACAATTCTTGGCGATGAAAAAAAATTAGCTGAATTTTTAGAAGAGATACAGCCAAAGGATCCTCAGGTGCTAGCTAAGGAACTCGAAAATGTTAAGCAAGATACGGCAGAATTGCAAGGAAAAGCCGAAGAGTTAAAAGAAATTACTTATAAAGATCTTAAAAAGAAATGGTATCAGGTGCTGACCCGCCCTTCATTTTATTTGTTTTTAGCAAGACAAGTACTGTGGGTTGCACCGATGGCGTTTTTTAGTGCGATGGCTGGCGCTCTTCCGCTAATGCCTACTGGCACACAAATATTACACGGATCCGCTGTAGTCAACTGGTTAAGAGGCGTGATTATTGGTAGTTATGTCGGTCAACGTTTAGTAAATGCCGTACCTAAAATCATTCCACGTACTTCCAAGAGAGTCCAGCGATTTGCTAAGGAAAGATTTCCTAAGACAGTGGCAGCGCTAGAAAAAGGATCAAAAACAATTGCTAGACCTTTTAAATCCATCGGAAAATCTGTGCGCTCGACAGCTAGAACAATTGGTCGACCTTTAAAACCAGTCGGTAAAGTAGTGGCTAGACCATATAAATTTGGTAAGGAAAAATTAAGTAATCTTAACGCTAAAACCTTTGTTCCAATCGGAAAGAAAATAAAAGAAACATTCGATATTGCCCATTCTGAAAAGCGTTCATCAGAAGAAAACCAAAATCTGAAAAAAGGGTTGGATGCTAACGGACAGCGGTTGCCGTTTGCTACTCGAGTAAAAAATGCGGCATTGATGACGACAACCAATTTCGCCAAACGTTTATGGAGAAATAAAGTGAAAACGTTAATTGGAGTCGCCCTATTTGTTGGGTTAGCTACTTTCGGCTTACCTTTACTGTTAACCGCAGCTCTTCCAGCGATTTCTGGTACACTTATTGCTTCAGTAGCAGCTATAGCAGTTCCTGCCCTTTTTACGTTGCTAGGTGTGTGGGTTGCTGATAAATACTTATTGAAACCCCTGCAAAATCGATTAGCTAATCGAGAAAATGCGAAGCGTGAACAGTTATTTACCGAACGCTCAGCTAAAGTGCAAGAACTAGGACAGCACCACTCTCTTACCCCTGATTTTAATACGCGAGTAGCACGAGTGGCTCAGATAGACAATGAAAAGCAAACAGCTGAAAAACAGAAAACGCAGACGAGCCAAAAAACGCAAGAACAAGAATCAGCTCGGACGAGTATATCTTCCATTTCTACTTTGAATAAACAGACAGAAACTGACAAAGTAAGATTAAGGGATTCTGTTAGTAGAGTGCTGAATAATCCAACTAATGCAAAACAATCTAGTGGACGAGCATCAGTGAGCAGTAAAAATGATCACCAGCGCTCGGAGGGCTACGGACGTTAGTGATAATATCACATAAACGCTATATTCAAATTAAGTAACGAAAGGGATGAACAACCACTTGAAAAAGTCTCAATATGTTTTATGGGTAGTCCACGTAGTTGTGGTGAGTACATTAATGTATATAGGGAATCGTACATTTTTTTTATTTACGATTGATCAAAATACAACCGTAACATTTGTGGAAAAAATAGCTAGATCTTTTCTTCACGCAGTTGATGAAATAGCTAGTTTTTCCTTCCAATTCTCATTTAACGTAAAGTCATTACTGGGAGGGCTCGCTTTTGTTCTTTCTTATGGATTACTAGTATTATACAAAACGTTTGATGAAAAAAAAGTACGCCCAAATGAAGAATATGGAAGTGCAAAATGGGGGAAATTTCGAGATATCAAACCATTTTTGGCGAAGAAAAAGAGTTTTAATATCATATTGACTAAAACAGAGAGTTTATCCCTGTCAGGACGAATGAAAATTACTGGTAAAGATAATTTTAACCGTAACAAAAATGTCGTTGTGGTTGGAGGAGCCGGTAGTGGTAAGACGCGATTTTATGTAAAACCGAATCTGATGCAAATGCATTCTTCCTATGTAGTCAGTGATTCCAAAGGATTGTTATTGATGGAAACAGGAAAAATGTTTGAGGAAGCGGGTTACAATATCAAAGTCTTTGATTTGATCAATCGGCGTGACACCCATCACTACAATCCATTTAAATACATAAGAACGGAAGACGATATTCTAAAAATCGTAAATAATTTGATTAAAAACACTTCAAACCCTGATAAAAAAGGTGGCGATGATTTCTGGGAAAAGGCAGAGACTGCTTTATTAATGGCAATTTTTAGCTATTTGATCCAAGAAGTCGTTGAAGAAGATCGCACATTAGGAAATGTGATTGAATTGGTACGTCTAGCAGATATTGACGAAAATGTTCCTGGATTCGTCAGTCCTTTAGACGTGCTGTTCAATGAGTTAGAAGAGAAAGATCCAACAAACTTCGCGGTTGCGCAATATAAAATTTTCAAACTATCAGGGGATAAGACGACCAAGAGTATTTTAGTTAGTTTAGGGGTAAGATTGTCTCCGTTTGATATTCCTAGTATCAAAGACTTGGTCTCTAAAGATACATTAGAATTGGACACCATTGGGGATCGGAAAACGATTTTGTACATCTTATTGCCAGATACAGATACCAGTTTTAACTTCTTAGCCAGTATGATGTACCAACAGCTCTTTGATATGCTGGTCTACAAAGCAGATAATATTTATAAAGGACGCTTACCATGTCACGTTCGCTGTATTCTAGATGAATTTGCCAATATTGGTCAAATTCCGGATTTTGAGAAAGTTATTTCGGTTATTCGAAGTCGAGAAATCTCAACAAATGTGATCTTACAAAATATTAGTCAGTTAAAAACGTTGTATAAAGACACTTGGGAAACCATCATCGGTACGAGTGACGTCTTTTTATATTTAGGTGGGATGGAACAAAGTACGCATGAATATATTTCTAAACTTTTAGGTAAAGAAACGATCGAACAAAGAAATATCAGTGTCACTAAAGGCTCAAATGGATCATTCAATGAAAGTTTCCAAAAGTTGGGGCGTAATTTGATGGACCCCGATGAAGTAGCCAGTTTGAAAGGGCAACAATGTATTTTAAAAATACGTGGAGCAAATCCTTTCCTGTCTGAAAAATATGACATTGTCAAACATAAAAACTATAAAAAATTAGGGGATGTGACAGACTCATATATGTATGAACGTAATCTCTCTACACCTTCCACTACGTAACATACATATGTAATAGGAATTTAATCCTTGTCAATGATGCTGAGTGAAACTAGTAGAAGATGATATAGGGACTGTCTGGCACTCGGAAATCATGGTGAATCCAAAAGTGGCTTCTTGTTATTTTGAGCATTTTTGATTTTTCGACTTATTTTCAGGAATCAATTCTTAAGCGCTGTGCATTTATTTGAAAAAAATGGATAGATGTTCCAAGTTTTGTAGATGAATCAATCTATTGTGTCCAAAATAACGAATTTTAAAATTTTTTAGAGTAACTATTCTTCTCAGCTAGTCTGCTTTTTGATAAGGACCTCTTACATATATTGACTAAATTAGTCAATTATAAAATTTGAGAGAGGGAGTTTCTAAAATTTCTCAACTTAGAAATAACTGGCAAACATCGGTTGAAAAATTACCATATACTAAAAGTAGTAACAAATAATAAATAACTCAAAAAAGGGGAAATGTTTAAATGAAAGATGCAGCTTTATTAGAAAAAGTTTTTAGTTTAGTATCAAACTTCACTTTAGTAGGTGGAGGTCTTTGGCTAATTTGGGGAACGGTCATTTTAGCTGGTGCATTAAAAGATAAAAATGGTCCGCAATTACAGCAAGGAATTTGGCAAATTGTCGGTGGTGGATTGATTTTAGTTGCTGCAGGCTGGTTCGCAACTCAATTTGATTTCTCTTCACTTTTACAATAATACACTGAAAGCAGGATTTAATTTATGACATCAGCGATAATGTGGCTCTTTAATCAAATCATGTTTTATTTGAATGGAGATGATTTAAAATACACTCTGAGTAAGAATCTATCAGGATACATGTATGATGCATATAAATTAGTAGTAGATTTACAGGAACTAGTTGTTATTCCGCTTTCATTGTCTATTTTAGCCATCTTTATTCTTTTGGAATTTCAAAAAATTTCACTTAAGGTTGAGGGAGCTGGAGGAGCACCAATGCTTGGGTTTGAAATGATCATCAAATCATTTATTAAATTTGCGATTTGTTATGTGGTTATTTTAAAAATCCAAGTTTTGTTAGACGGAATCATAGTGATTACTTCTAATTTAACGTATAAAATTTTACAAGTAGGTGACGAAAAAACTGTAGCGAATGTAGCAGCAAGAGTAGAACAGGCGGTAAACGATCTAGATTTCTGGTCACAAATCGCTGTGCTATTAATTATGTTCATTCTATTTTTAGTGTCACTTGTTGTACGGACGTTGATTCAGGTAACGATTTATTTACGATTTATGGAGCTTTATATTTTTAGCGCGATGGCACCAATTCCGATGGGGGCTCTACCAAGCCAAGAATTTTCTGCTATGACCAAAGGCTTCTTTAAAAATTTTGCCGCCACGGGGTTGCAGTCAACCTTTATCGCCCTGGTTTTAGTTACATATCCAATGCTATTCATGAGAATAATGGAAGACGTTGGCACCCATATGTTTGGGATTATTTTAGGATTAACGATCTATATGATTGGAATCTTACTAGCTATCAATAAAACTAAAGGATGGGCCAAAACACTAATATCTGCATCATAAGGAGGGGAGATATGGCAATAGAAGTAAAAGTTCCAAAAGATATCAAAGAATACAAAGAAAAAGTAATAGCAGGAATGAATCTAAAACAATTATTGTGTCTTTGTATTGCTGGCGGGGTAAATGTCGCGATCGCACTGATATTCATTGCATGGTTAAAAATGCCAATCGAAATCATCAGTTGGTTGATGATCATTGCCTCTATTCCAATCGTGTCTTTTGGATGGTTCAAACGAAATGGCTTATCATTTGAAGTTTATGTTAAGCAATTTTTTAAATACCATATTTCGACAGGAACTAGAAAAAAGAAACGAAAAAAGAATGATGGTCAGCAAGACATGTCAGAAAGTAAAGAATTAGGCGGACAAGAACGATGATGAAATTAAAGTCAAAAATTAAGAATAATCATAAAAATTTAAAGAAGACTTCTAAAAATATAAAGAAACAACAGAAAAAAAATCCACAAGATGTGGATTTTTTGCGCGATACTTTTTACTTTAAAACAATTTTTCCCAGCGGTGTTTGTCAACTGGATGATAATACGTACTCCATCACAGTCGAATTAGAAGATATCAACTATCAGCTTTCATCAGAAGAGAATCAGATTGAGATTTTCTCGCAATATTGTGATTTCCTTAATTCTTTAAGTAGTAAAACCCAGCTACAGTTAACTGTCTACAAAAAGAAACGACCGTTGAGTGAATTGCAATCAATTCTCTACTACCAAGAAAAGAATGATTTTTTAGACCCTTATCGCGTAGAAATGAATGATGTTATTTCCAGAAAACTGGATGAAGAAAAAAATGGCTATAAGAAACGGATTTTGTTTACCTTCATCCAGCAACATCAAACAGAAAAACTTGCTCATAAAGAGTTGGAAATGGTTGTAGATCGCTTTGCAATGTTTGCGAGTCGATTAGGTAGTAGGATCAACCGTCTTGAGAAAAAACAGATGTTGACAATTTTGTCTGATATTTTATTAACAAAAAGCGATAAGGAAGAACCAGAAATTGAGGATATCCTACCAGAAGTGATTGAACTGAAACAAAACAAAAACTACTTGAAAATGGATGATCATTATGCCAAAACCGTTTATTTGCAAGAATATCCATCGGAACTAGCAGATACTTTTATTTTTGAACTGTTAGAAATCCCTCAAGAGTTGGTGATTACATTACATATCAAGCCACTTGAGCAAGATGAAGCATTTGACTTAGTGAAGACCAAATTAGCTTTTATGGAACAACAAAAAGTGGATGAACAGAAAAAAGCCCTACAAAATGGCTACGATTTTGAAATGCTTTCCTATGATTTGACTTATTCGCTAACAGAAGCGAAAAATTTAGTTGATGATTTACAGAACAAGGGTCAAAAGCTTTATTCGATGACTGGAAGTATCCATTTCCATGCCCCAACAGTTGAAAAATTAACAGAAGTACATGACGAGGTATCTTCTATTGGTCGACAATTTGGATTTAAGATCATCGAGTTAGAATTTATGCAAGAGGCTGGGCTGAATGCAACCTTACCTTTAGGAAATAATATATTGCCATTGGATCGAACACTAACGACTGCCAGCACTGCGATATTTGTGCCATTTACTATTTCAGATCTAATTCAAGAAAATGGGAAATATTATGGCGTAAATGCTATTTCAAAGAATATTTTATCTCTTGACCGGAAATTATTAAAAGCACCCAATGGATTTGTTCTAGGAACTCCTGGTTCTGGTAAAAGTTTCTCGGTGAAGCGTGAGATCGTAAATGTACTATTGCGTGATGCCGAAGATGAAGTCATCATTATTGATCCTGAACGTGAGTATTCCGTTATCGGTAAAAATTTCAATGGTGAGATTATCAAGATCGCTAGTGATTCCGCTACCACGATCAATCCAATGGATATCAACGAAAACTATGGAGATGACAGTGACCCGGTTGTTTTAAAGTCGGAGTTTTTGATTTCATTGTTCGACTTGATCATTGGCGGCGCATTGGGGCTAACCTCTACCCAGAAAACGTTGATCGACCGTGTATGTCGTCGAACGTATGAAACAGTTAGCGATCGGATGCCAACTTTTGTAGATTTCTATCACATCTTACAAGAGCAAGAGGAAGAAGAAGCGCACCAATTGAGGACGGACTTGGAAATTTATATCGAAGGAAGTTTGTCAGTATTCTCCTCTGAAACAAATGTCGATATTACCAAACGGCTCGTTGTCTATGATATCAAAGATTTAGGGAAACAGCTCAAAACAATGGGGATGTTGATCGTGTTGGACCAAGTCTGGAATCGGATCACCACCAACCGGGAAAGAGGCGTTCGGACCTGGTTGTATATCGACGAAATGCAATTACTGTTTACAAATGAGTATTCTGAAAATTATTTCTTTGAATTATGGAGTCGTGCCAGAAAGTGGGGGGCAATTCCAACTGGGATTACACAGAATGTGGAGACGCTTTTACTTTCGGACCTTGCACGGCGGATGCTTTCAAATAGTGATTTCGTCATGATGCTCAATCAAGCAAAATCTGACCGTTCACAATTAGTCCGGTTATTTGATATCTCAGAAGAACAAGAAAAATTTGTTGTGAATTCACCAGAAGGTTATGGACTGATGGTATTTGGCGATACAACTTTACCTTTTTATGATCATTTTCCGAAAGATACGCAGTTGTATAAGATGATGTCAACCAAACCTGGTGAAGACTAAAACGAAAATGGAATCAGAAAGGATACGTCACAGTGCCCGATTTGAATGAACCCAATAACGAACAGCAGGAATCACAAAATAGTATTATCAGCACAGGATTAGAAAAAACCAAAGGTCTCATCAAAGACCAAAAAAAAAGTTCAGAACTAACAAAAGCGATCCTTAAAAACAATCAGACAATTAAAGTAACGATAATCGTCCATAGAAATGATAAACTACCAATCATTAAAAAAAATCTCGTTTAAAAAAGAGTCATTAAACAAGGGAAACAAAAGATTAAACTGACTAAGAAACAAATTTCAAAAATAAAACGAGACGTTGAAGAATTTGGAAATAAAACCGTCGTATTAGCTAAAAATAGGTTCCGTAAAGTTTTAGGCATAAAACGCAAAAATGATCAAAAAAAAGTGCGACAGGAATTACGTGCTGATTCAAAAAGTCAGAATAATATCCTGGGAACAAAACAGTCGACAGATCAACCAAAAGTGAATGTGCAAAAGAAACAGCTAAAAAAAGAACAGTTAAAAAAAGTAGCAGAAGAAACAAAAAAAGGCAATTTGGTTGCTCGTTCTTCTAAGGATAGTACCCCTTACAGCTACACTGCTTACAAAGATCAAAAAGGATTTGCACCTCAAGATTCAGTGAAATCCACCAAAAAAAAATGGTACAATATTTTTGGTAAGGGTAAAAACACGGAAGTTGTCTATGTAAATCCTACAAAAGGCGTTGGTAAAAAGGGTGGTTTCTTCAAGAATTTTCTAGGTAAAGCAAAATCAGCGCCAAAATTTTTAGATATGGCTCAAAAGCTGTCACCAAAAGGGCAAGCAAAAGAAGCGGCTATGAAAATGCTTGGTGGGCGAGATGAAAAGGGCGATCTAACGATTATCGGGATCCTCATTACGCTGATTTTTTTAGTGATTACAATCAAAGCGCTATTGATCATCGCGATAGTTATCGTTATACTAGCGATCATTCTCGTGGTAATCTCGGTTGTTTTAGCGATTTGGACTTTTATTGTCGCCTTGTTCACATTGAAAACAGAAGATATGGCGATCGCTGAAGCATTTGAGTATATTTCCTATTTGGATGCCTCTAAAAATAGAGATGTTTATAATCGTTACAATCAATTAGTTGAAGAACATGATGAAGTTTATTTTGAAGTGAATGGAATGGTTGCCGATCCGGAACAATTTTCGTTTGCTTCAAATGGGGATAACTATATCTATTACTTAAATGCCAAATATGAAAATTATAATATTAAAAATAGTGCGCTTCCTAATTATCTGAAACGACTAAAAGACCAAACATCCATGAGTCCTCCATTATATATGTCTTTTTATGCCCAGTTTAAAGATAAGTATTCACCAATGGAGGAAGAGCCAGTTAAGATTGCAAAAGTAGAAGATGAACTTCGCGCAATCCATGATGGCACTTTTACATACAAAGTCGAATTTGAAGAAGATAAAGATACAGAAGAAAAAGTTAAAGACAAAGACAAAGAAGAAGAAGACAAAGAAGAAAAAGACAAAGACAGCGTCACGCTGAATGTCAAAGTACAAACGATTGCTGAATTTCTTGATTTAGATCCTCAAATCGAACTCTATTCAAACAATAAAGTGATAGGAACGATCTCAGCATTCTCACAAGATGAAATCGATAAATATTATCCTGTGTTAGAAATCGATCGTTTTCAGGATAAGATTTTTATGGATAATCCTTTAGGGAAAGTTTCGTATGCTTCTGTTATAGGTAATTATGGTTATCGCGGTCGGGACGATGCCAATATGAATGATGAAATAATCATTGATGCGAAACCACAAACGCCTATCTATGCCACATCAAACGAGAAGGTAACAGAGATCAGTACACGTACGGCTCGAGATCTAAATGGGAAAAAGCAAACGACAACAAGTATCAAAACGGAAACAGGGAAATACCAAGCTTATTATATTAATGTGACGCCGATCATACGTGAAGGAGCTTCTTTAGAAAGCGGAGATTTGATTGGTTACACAAGTGACAAATTTGACGGTAATTTATTGATGATCATGAAAGAAAAACGAATCTTCCTCTACCGCAATCCAGAAATCAATCCGACAATTTTTATTGAAAATTTGGTTTATGGAAATCGTACGAAATTAAGTCAGTATGATCGAGAACAATCGCAAGGTGAGCTTATTTATCCACCTGAAAAAGTGGTTCAATGGCGAGAAAAAGTAGTAACAGAAGCAAAAAAACAGAACATTGAATCATTTACCAATGTCATACTATCTATAATCTGGGTAGAAAGTGGTGGGGATGGTGAAACCGTTCCGGATATTATGGGAATTGCTAAAGCACAAAATTTGAATCAAACGATCAACCCAGAAAAGTCAATTGAATTAGGTGTAGCTTATTTTGCAAATTTAATAAGAAAAGCACAAATGTATCAATTAGGTAACTTAGCAGCGATCCAAGCTTACAATTATGGGGAAGACTATTTGGACGAGTTGATCCGTACAGATAGTAAATATACATTTGAGCATAGCAAAGCTTATGCGCAAGAAAGAAGTAATGGGGAAGTTGTTTCTTATAATAAGGGCGTGGCTTTAGACCTTGGCTATAACTGGCGTTACGCATTTGGTGATATGTTCTATGCACGCTTAATTTCTTACAACCTCTCAAACTCTACTGGCAAGTTGGTAGAGGTGGCAACTAAAGAAATCGGTACGTTAAATGGCAATAAATATTGGGAGTGGGCTGGCTATGAGAGCCGAATGGAATGGTCTGCGATCTTTGTTACTTGGGTAGCAGAACAAGCAGGATATCTCAGTCAAGGTCGTGTACCGAATACTGTAAGACCGTTAGATATGTTCAATTGGTACAAAAAGAATAATAAATTCAAAGCCACTGATATAGGCTATATCCCGCAACCAGGGGATTTGATTTTCTTTGATTGGAAAGGTAATAAAACGGGGAAAGACCAAGTGGGGATCGTCGAATTTACAGGTGGAAATACGATTCAAGTAATTGAAGGTAATTCAGAAAATATGGTTCGAAGAAGAACCTATACACTCGATCATTCAGCAATCTCTGGATATGGGGTGCCTTAATCTTTCGACTAGCTAGTTAATGATTCATCAGTCAATTCGTGAAAAGTAAAGGTGGTGAGTAATTCCTAAAAATAACGAAAATCTTTATTTTTAGGAAAAAATATGATCAAAAATTTTTTAGAAACCAAAACAGGTAGAAATTTTTTAATAGGGGTAACAGTTTTTTTCGTTGTGGTCTTGGGTTTGACAAGCTATTCATTGTTCTCAAACACAGCCAATCGGGAAGAGACGACTAAAAAAGGTCAGACAGAAGAAACAGCGGAAAGTAAGGAACGATTAGGAGAATACAGTGCCACTACTTATAGTGGTAAATGGTACTCCAATCGAAGTGACGAAATGGTACTAGAATTAAAAACCGACGGGACCTATCGTGCTTCTTCTTGGCTAGCAGCTGGTAAATATTACTTAGTCGATAACGGGTATTTAGTGCTAGAAGATAAAGAAGGAACCATGAAAAAACTCAAATTACAATCACGTATGGGAAGTACAATCTTTTATTTAAAAGAAGATAAAGAAGAAATCTACTTCTATCCAAATGAAGAAGTTAAAGTCAAAATGGAAGAAGAAATCACCGAACAAGCAGAAGCAGCCCAACAAGTGATTTCACAAGCTTGGTTAGACGTCTTACAACAAGGCGCATGGGAAAATACGAATACCGATCGAACATTTACATTAGAATTTAAAGACGGTAAGTTAATCCAGAAAAAAATCGAAGAAGACAAAACGGTCAATGAGCTCACTTATGATTATCGTGTTGTCACCGTCAACCCAGATCAAGACGGTGCAGTATTTGTCATCACGAAAATCGACGATAACGGTAGAAAAGAAGAAGTTTCTTTCTCTATTGGAGAAAAAGGCTCGAAATATGCCCTAAGAGGCGACCCTGGTTCATTTAATTGGATTACGATATACGAGAAAGAATACGAAGCGGTATCTCCCACTCAAGATGGGACCACACGTGAAGAAGCAACGAAAAAGAATGTCTGATTCAGATGAAAAATAAGAAGGAGGTGATAAAATATGATGGAACCGGGAACGGAAAGAGAACTAGATTATACCGAAAGACTCTTTAAAAAGATGCCAAGATGGGCTGTTACTGCGACACTTTTTATTGGAAGAACGCTAATACGCGTAGGTCGAGCTGGGAAAAAATTATGGAATAAACGGAAAGAGAATCAACAACGAGCTTTTCTTACTCAACTATGTGAAGGAAAAAACGGTAGTGAAATAGAAAAAATAATAAAAGCAGATCCTAAACTAGCTAAATTAATCGAACCGAAAAAGAGAGGGTTGATTGGGCGAATAATTGATAAAGTGAGAGGTATTACGCCAGAAGCTAGGCAAAATAAATGGAAAGATAAACTACTTCAACAACCACTTCATAAATTTGATAAGAACCTATTAAAACCACTCATGAATGAGAATGAGGTCATTCGTGATAAAGTCCTAAGTGAGAACAGATTCTTGGGTTCGATTGATCCAAATGCAAGAAAAGTTTATCAAGCCACTCTAAAAGATACAACTAATCAGAGAGCTTTCGTTACGCAACTATGTGCAGGGAATCCAGCGGTAGTAGAGGCACTAAAAAACCAAAACTCTCCATTACTTAAATTAAACGGTCCGAAAAAAAGAGGCTGGGTTGGGCGAATGATTGATAAAGCGAGAGGTATTACGCCAGAAGCTAGGCAAAGAGAATTGCTCCAACGACCACTAAAAACATTTAATAAGTTAGCATTAGAAGACCTCATAACTAGAGATACTACTAAGGTAATTGAAGATCGAGTCAATAGTCATATCAAATTCAAGAGTTCGATTGATCCAGTTGCAAGAGTAGATTATAAAAATCATTTAATAGATGCAAAGATACAGGCTCAAAATGCTAAAAAGGGAGTGAGCGCACTTGACGTCGGTAATACCATGTCTCGTAAAGGAGAACTAAGTAAGCTTACTGATCTTACGAAACATGCAATACCACAGGCTAAAATACTAACTGCACAAAACCAACGAATAAACGGCGGCAATACACTAACGAAAGGTTTACAGGGACAGCTTTTGCAAGCACCTGTAAGGTAAAAGATTAGCATTCTAAGATAACTTAAAATTAACCCATGAAGTCACAGCTTTTCATTGACTTCATGGGTCTTATTTTTATTTGAAAAATCAATGGATCTCTAAACATAAGACAACAGAATACTGCAAAGTAAGCCCAATGCATAACTACTGTTGAACAAGATCATATTTTTGATGGCATAGCTAAAACTGATGGGGTGAGGCAAGGATTGTTTGAATTGTTGCAAGTTACGATAGATCGTTGGTAATGTGAGAAAAGTCAACAAGATAGGCCACTGGTAGACATGGCTCAATAGTCCAATCAAGACGACCAGATAACAAGCATACATCAATAACTGGAACAACAATTGTCCAATGGGACGCCCAATATAAAAAACTAAAGTATAGCGATGATTTTCGATATCCCTTTCTAAGTCCCGTAGGTTATTAGCTAACATGATATTGGCAATCGTAAAAACCAAGGGGAGTGAAGCTAGGATGATCGTCAAGATACTCCAAATATTTCCTTCTAAACGGAAGGTTCCTGTTTGAAAGGAAAGAATCAGGTCAAATACTTTCGTACTGTAAGTATTGATATAAATGACCATGGCAAAAATTCCCAACCCCATTGTTACACCGCTGAAAATTTCCCCTAATGGCATTCGTGATAAGGGAATGGGCCCAAAGGTATAAAAAATGCCAATAAAGCAACAAGTAGCGCCCATCAATAACAATAAGATCCCAGTTCTGGCGGTTAGGATTACACCAATCAGTAAGACAAAGAAAATCATTCCTAGGATCATTTTTTGGATCAGTTTTGGTGAGATGCCAGTTCGTCCAATTACGTTTTCTTGGTATTTATAAGTTTTCGAATGGGCTTTTTGGTAGTCCATATAGTTGTTGATTGCTGTAGTTGCTAAATCAAAAACCAACATACCAATAAAAAACAACCCTGTATTAAGCCAATGTATTTCATGAAAAAAAGCGATAGAGAATAAAACCCCTATCGCAAAAGGAAATACACTAGCCACTTTTGTTCGTAGTTCTACTACTTCTAAAAAGATCTTTAGTGTCATAGTTTATACTCCTTATTTCAATTCAGAACGATTGCCCATCGTATATTTAGAATCTTTGTCCAAAACGAAAGTATCTTTGATCGGATCGGTCACGTATACTTTGTTTTCTTTGGTAACAAAAATGGCTTCCGTTCCATCATTCAGTTCACTTTCGACGTATTCCAATCCTTTTTTCACACCCATTGAGAAGACAGCTGTCGACAAGCCATCGCCATCAATCGATTTATCTGTGATGATTGTGACACTAGCGATATCATTGTCAAAAGGATAACCAGTATCTGGATCAAATAGATGATGATATTTTTTACCATCTACTTCTAAATAACGCTCATAGATGCCAGAAGTCACTAATGTTTTGTTCCGTTCTTTGATCGTCCCTAAAACAGAACCACGTGCTAGATTCGGATCTTGGATACCAACTGTCCAGTCTTGATCTTCACCACGTGGGCTATGACCTAAAACATAGACATTTCCACCTAAGTCAACGATAGCAGTCGTTACACCTTGCTGTTTTAACACTTTGACAACTTCATCTGTGATATAGCCTTTAGCAATGGCTCCAAGATCGATGATCATGCCTTTTTCTTTCAGATAAACAGTTTTGTCTTTATCGTTCAGCTCAATTTTATGGTAATCAACCAGCTTTAATGCTTGATCGATTTCTTCTTGGGCCGGTTTTCTCGCATCGTCAAACCCAATACGCCATAATTGAGTAATAGCACCGATTGCCATGTCAAAACCACCTTGTGAATCTTGACTATATTCATAAGCACGTTTTAGTAACGTGTAGATATCATCAGAAACCTTTACTGGCTTGATACCCGCTTGTTGGTTCACTGCGTCGATTTCGGAACCCTCCTGATTGATCGTGATTTTATCACCTAGTTCTTTGACCCGAGCAAAGGCAGGTTTTAATGCTGCTTCTTTGCCTTCATCATAGATTCGAATCCGAACATAAGTCCCTAATAAGAACTGTTCATCAGAATAAGGTTCTTGTAAAATTTTGGTGGTCGTTTTGCTCTCAGAGGTCGTTTGTTTCGTCGCTGTGCTGCAAGCTGCTAACGTGAACAAACTTAAAAAGGCTACGAAAGAGAGTAATCGTTTCTTTAACATGTGTTTCCTCATTTCATTAGTGGAAGGGACGGTTGCTGAGAAATCAAAAAGTGTACTTTGAGAAATAAGCCGAAACATCACAAAAATTTTTCAAAGAAAAATTTTGGACATCTCGGCTTGGATCTCAAAGAAACAACTTGTGCAATCGTCTCTTCCACGGATAATTATAGAAAATTTATTTTGTTACGATATTGTCAACTTGAATGGTTTGAGTGTCGCCTTTTTCAGCAGCATTCACTAATTGTTGTGCATACATTACAAATGAATGTGAGCTGTGAGTCGCACCAGTGACAACTTCAACATCTGCAGGTGAACCATCTTCTTCGCCCATCGCTTTGACAAGTTCATCATTCAATTCAGGAATGTATGTCTCTGGAGAAGTACCACTTTTTGCTTTCATATTTTTGTTGTAGTCTGCATCGTCTTGTTTTGAGTTGCCGTCTTTGTCGACATAGTCAAATTTAGATTCAGATACTTTACCATCAGCGACTGTCATTTCAAATTGGACACGGTAACCATTAGAATAGTTTTTCTCTTCTAATTTGTATGTGCCATCTTGAAGATCTGCACCGTTATTGATTTCAATTGTATCAGTATTACCAGCTTGAGCAGCTTGGATCAATTGTTGTGCATAGTTTTGGAAGCTTTCTGAAGAATGAGTTGCACCAGTAACAACTTCAACTCCACTTGCGCTTTGTGCTTCGACTAATTGTTCATTCAATTGTGGAATGAATTTTTCTGGGCTAGTACCAGCTTTTGCTTCCATGTTTTTGTTGTATTCTGTATCTTTGGTTTTAGACTCGCCATTTTCGTTGATGTTGTCATATTTAGATTCAGTGATTTTGCCATCTTTGACAACCATTTCGAAGACTGCACGATAACCGTTAGAGTAATTTTTTTCTTCTAATTTATAAGTACCATCTTGTAACTCGCCGCCAGCAACGATTTGTGCTGAGCTTTCAGTTGTTTTTGTTTCTGATGTCTTAGCAGTTGAAGCTTCTGTTGAGCTGTTAGAGCTTCCGTTATCATCCGCACCACAAGCACCTAACATTAAAGCTGAAAAAGCTAATACAGCAAATCCAGTAATAAAACGTTTTTTCTTCATTTTACTCCCACCGTTTCCTTTTTTAGTACACAATATTCTTTGTGATTCATTATACATTCTAATGAAAATCAGCCATAAGTCAACCGTTTTCGTCAAATAACTAGTGTAATCTTTAAACCGTTTTCTTTCTGTAAATTTCGTGAAAAAGAGCTTAACCACAAATTTTTAAAAATAATGAAAATGAGTTAGACAAAAGGGAATAACATCTATATAATGTATAAAGATTGTGTAATAGGTAGCAAACTAATACAAATGTTAATCATTTCAAATAAAGGATTACCAATAAGGAGCGGATGAACAATGACAAAGCAAAATATTGTCGTTGTGGGTGCAGGTTATGCCGGGGTATCAGCAACAAAATACTTGGCAAAAAAACTTAAAAAAGAAGATGTGACAATCACTTTGATTGATCGTCATTCGTACCACACGATGATGACAGAATTACACGAAGTTGCAGGTGGACGGGTTGAACCAGAAGCAATCCAATATGATCTACAGCACTTGTTTGCTCGACAAAAAAATGTTCAATTAGTGACAGATACGGTCACTGGTATCGATAAAGAACAAAAAGTTGTGAAAACAAAATTAGGCACTTACCCATTCGATCAGTTGATCTTGGGAATGGGGGGAGAACCAAATGACTTTGGGACTCCTGGAGTAAAAGAAAACGGCTTTACCTTATGGTCATTTGAAGATTCAGTTAAAATACGTGAACACATTGAACGTACCGTGGCAAAAGCAGCTTTAGAACCTAACGATGCGTTACGTAAAGCAATGCTGACGTTTGTGGTCTGTGGTTCAGGGTTCACCGGAATCGAAATGATTGGTGAATTGATTGATTGGAAAAACCGTTTGGCAAAAGACTACAAATTAGACCCAAGTGAAATTACACTGATGGTTGTAGAAGCAATGCCGACGATTTTAAATATGCTGGATCGTAATGATGCAGCCAAAGCAGAGCGCTATTTAAAGAAACATAAAGTAGAACTACTATTGAATGCACCAATCGTGGAAGTAGCGAAAGACCATATCAAGTTAAAAGATGGTCGTCAGATTCCTACCCACACATTGATCTGGACAGCTGGTGTCAAAGGAACTTCTGATGCTGCTGATTTCGGCTTAGAGTCCGCTCGTGGTCAACGTTTGGTAGCGAATGAATATATGCAGGCAAAAGGATATGAAGATAAAAACATCTATATTATCGGAGACTTGGTTTTCTATGAAGAATTTCCTGGAACACCAACGCCACAAATCGTTCAAGCAGCTGAACAAACAGGTCATACAGCAGCAGCCAATATCGTAGCTGCCATCAAAGGCGGCGAAAAGCATAAGTTTAAAGGAAACTATCAAGGTTTCATGGTATCGATCGGTGCCAAATGGGGCGTTGCCAATTTATTTGATAAGATCCATTTAAGTGGTTTCTTAGCGATTGTGATGAAACACATCGTCAATTTGAAATATTTCTTTGATATTCGTTCTGGCTATTATATGTTCCAATACATGATGCACGAATTCTTCCATATCAAAGACGATCGTAATGTGACACGTGGCCATTCTTCCCGTTATGGAAATGTCTTATGGAGTGTGCCTTTACGAGTGTTCTATGGTCTGGTTTGGTTTATCGAAGCCTTCAAAAAAATTGTTGGTGATGGGCAAGTGTTGAAACCAGGTACTTGGTTTGGTGAAGGTTCATGGTTTACAGGTAACAGCGTGTTCCCTTGGACTTGGGAATACAATGTGACCGATGTAGCAAGTGGGGCTTCCGCTGCTGGCGAAGCAACAACAGCAGCTACTGGTGCAGCAACCAGTGGTGCAGGAGAAGCTGCGACACAAGCTACTCACTTTGGTCTAAGTTATGCTTATGGTGAACAGCCTATGGCCGTGATTGAAAAATCACCAGACTGGTTCACGAAAATGATGCAAGTGATCATGCCAAATAATGATGTAGCAATGTTTTTCCAAAAATTCATGGTATTCTTTGAAATTGCTTTAGCACTCGCTTTGATTGCTGGTTTATTTACCTGGTTATGTAGTGCAACGACCATTGTTTTAGTGATTACTTTCTGTCTATCTGGAATGTTCTACTGGGTAAACATCTGGTTTATCTTTGTTGCTTTTGCATTGATGAACGGTTCAGGTCGTGCAATTGGTCTTGATCGCTGGGTGATTCCATGGTTACAAAAAACACTAGGCAATTGGTGGTATGGGAGACCTAAATCCCGATATGGATCAAAATAAAAAATTAGCCTAGAGCTTAAACTGAACAATTTGAGAATAATGGCTGATTGAAGAAAGTTCTAGGGAAACCTAGGACTTTCTTTTGTTTCATGCTAAAATTGGAGAACAGTTCAGCAAGAGGAGGCGTGCGAAAAGATGAAAGAATTTATCAAGAAAAGTTTGCTTAAACCTTGGGATATTTTCATTATCGTTCTTTTGATTGCTCTTTCTTTTTTACCCATCATCGTATTTAGTTATCAACAAGACAATGTAGCTCCTGATAAAGAAGCTGTACTACGCGTTGATGGTGATGAAATCAAAACCTTCCCATTAGTAGCTGGGAGTAAAAAATATACGTATACTTATGAAGATCCACATGGTGATTATAATTTAATCGAAGTTGATGGCGACAAGATACGCATAAAAGAAGCAGATTGTGGCGATCAGATTTGTGTGAGACGAGGGTGGGCTTCTAAGAATGGCGAAACGATTGTTTGCTTGCCTCATAAATTAGTGATCGAGGTTCGGTCAACAGATGGGAGTGACAAAGATGGTCTGATCTATTAGGCTATCCACACCATGACAAAATTACAAAAAATGATTTATATATCTTTACTAGTGGCGCAAGGAGTCATCATTGGATTAATTGAGAACATGATCCCATATCCTTTTTCATTTGCTCCTGGAGCAAAGTTAGGACTTGCTAATTTGATTACCATTGTAGCGATTTTTACGATGAAAAAACGGGATAGTTTTTTATTGTTATGGCTTCGCCTATTTTTAACAACTTTGTTAGGTGGGACGATCTCTACCTTTCTTTATAGTATGAGCGGCGCGTTACTCAGCTATGTAGGAATGCTGTTAGTGAAACAGTTAGGTCCTAAGCGAGTCAGCATTATTGGAATCAGTGCAACAGGTGGCTTTATGCATAATGTCGGACAACTAGTGATGGCTTCGTTCATTGCTCAATCATGGACAGTCATGTTATATCTGCCGATTCTATCTTTCTTAGGTATTCTGTCTGGAATTGCGATCGGGATTGCAGCCAATTATTTGTTGCAACATGTACGTACATTACAACTTTTTCAAAGAGACTATGAGAAAGAACAAAAAGAGAAATGGCAACCGCTTTTTTTGAAAAAATAATGGTTATACAAGGAGTTTTTTTATGAAGCTACATCCAATGTGGAGTGAGTATCCAACTTTGAAAAACGAATTAAACGAGACGTTGAAAAAGATGGAAGATGTTGTCCGCTTAAAGAACAAGCCAGTCGAACAAGCAATCAAAGAGACGATTCATGCGGGAGGTAAACTGCTAAGACCTGCCTATCAATTGCTCTTTTCTCAATTTGGTCCAGAACAAGATCGTGAAAAGGCGATTGCGCTAGCTGCTTCGATCGAAATGCTTCATACCGCTACATTGATCCATGATGATATCGTTGATGAGGCAGATGTTCGACGTGGTCAGCCTAATTTACGTGGTCGATTTGGGAATACGGTAGCCGTTTATGCAGGAGACTATTTATTTGTTTGCTGTTTCAAATTACTTTCAAATTATTCTAATTCGCTAAAGAGCTTACAATCTAATTCTCGGAGTATGGAAAAAGTATTAGATGGTGAGCTTGGACAAATGGACGACCGTTACAATTATCATTTAACTGTGCCGGAGTATTTAGAAAACATCTCAGGGAAAACGGCCGAACTCTTTCAATTAAGTTGTTCAGTCGGAGCTTATGAAAGTGGAATGAATGAACGGTTTGCTCGAAAAGCAGGTTCAATCGGTTTAGCTGTCGGGATGGCGTTTCAGATCATTGACGATATCCTGGATTACACGAAAGATGCGGTCGATATCGGTAAACCAGTATTAGAAGATATGCGTCAAGGCGTGTATTCTCTACCATTGATTTACGCATTACAAACAGATAAAAAAGCAGAATTGATTGCATACTTGGATAAAAAAACTGAGTTGACACAAGAGGAAGCAGAAAGTGTTCGTCAGATTGTCAGAGAAGTCAATGGTGTGACAAAAGCCAAAAAATTAGCGGAAGATTACACAAAAAAAGCCTTAAAGGAAATTAGTAAGCTCCCTGATACAGCCTTTGATACACGTGAGATTCTTTTGTCAGTTACTGAGTTGATTTTAGATAGGGAAAATTAAAGAAAAATATCGGAAATCAGCCGCTACAATGGCATATTCTATTTCAAGAATCAAGAAGTAAAAAGAGTAGGCATGTGATGGTTGAACTTGAGAACCTTATTGTTGAGGAGTTGCTTCTTGAACGCCGTTTATTCGTTTTTAGATATACCACCAGAAGAGATTGAGGAAAGTTTTGGCTCAGTCTCTTTTTTATTTTAGAAAAATATTGGATCTATTTCAATCACTTTACTTCTTTTGGCTTTTTTCCAACAATTTGTATTACTTCTTTATTTGGAAGATCGGTCTAAAGTTTATTCTTTAATTTTACCAATTTTTTTTATTTTTAGAAAAAATAGTTGTCAAAGAGTATTGAGAAGAAAGTATGCTAATAATAGATGCCAGTGAAATCAGAGGACTTTGCTGTTGCAGTCTGAAATTTACTTAACTTTAGGCATGTACTTATAAGTGAGACTTTGTATACACAGAAAGTCGCTATCTGTATAAAAGGAGGGATCAGACTATAGGTTACAATCTTTAACTGACTATTCGTAGTTTTGGGGGAAACGACGAATAAATTTTAAATAACATTCAGCCGGTTTTCTATTTAGGAAATCGGTTTTTTTATAACTGGATGACAAATCCAAAAGGTAAGAGTGAAAAAAAGAAATTTTAACGTGTATTATTCATTAAAACAACTATTTTGCGAAACAATCTTTCCTAATTTTGAAAATAATTGTTCTGGACCAAGACTAAAAATATGTTATATTCACTAGTGAAGAAATACAATTAGAAAGGAAGATGTTGAGTGAAAAAACGATTAACAACGGATTTAACCAGAGTAGATGTAAATAAGATTTTAACCCGAATGATCAGTAAAAAAAATCATTTCTCATTTGAAGATATTGAAAAAGAATGTCAAAAACCGTTAACCACGGCGGATAAATTTCTAATTAGGACACTTGTTGTCAAAAAATTTAAGCTGAATGTAGAATATCTTTCATCTAATCAGTTAAAATTTTATCGTGTAAACAAAGAAGCGTGTTTGTAAGTCCTTTTTGTACATAATAAAATCAAAAATGTTGCAATACCATACAAAATAACACAGACCTTAAAGAATAAGGTAAGATAGAACCAGAAAGAGAAAAGGAGGAGAGCTGGGAAAGAAAAAGTGTTGTTGTGTATGGATCAAGAAGTAGCATGTTTGATTGAACAAGATTTTGGGGAAATCCGTTTAATGAAACATTATATATTGGGGAAGCGACAATAAGTAGAAGTCATACTTATATGACAGAATAGCATCAGAAAAACAAACCTTTTATAGGTGGAAGTTTGTCTGTGGCTTTTGATTGAAACATTCGATACATCAGATCAATGATATTGCAGTTGTATAAAAAAGCACATAGAGGTTTAAAAATTGTGTAGCATTTTTGTTATGAACAGCAATAGCACATAGAATAACAACTTCATTTTACAACTCGCTAAATGAAGGGGCTATGAAGTATTCTGCGAGATCACATAAAAAAGGAACCACCATTGATGAAGAAAGGGATGGGCATTTTTGCCCATCCCTTTCTTTTTGACTTACTCAATGGAGGTTAAACTAATTTCGCCAGAAAAAAGAGTGAGAAATTGGTCTTCTACTTGTACGATCAACTCTCCATGTTCTCCGATTTCTTTAGCAATCCCAGTATAATGTTGCCCTTTTTGGGTAAATTGTACTTTTTTTCCAAGAACGAAAGACTTTTCACGATAAAGTGTTAAGTATTCGTCTGTGGGTTCTGAAAGATAGTAAAAGAAATTTTTCCAAATTTGACTAATCAATTGATTCCGTGTGATGGATTTATGACCATCAGGGAAAAGAGACGTTGCTTTCTTTTGAATGGCTTCAGGAAACTGTTTTTGCGGGATGGAAAAATTTAGACCAATGCCAATAATGATCGAACTGATCCCGCCAGTTTCCATGTCACTGATTGCTTCAGATAAAATCCCGCTAATTTTTTTTCCATTTAAATAAAGATCATTGACCCATTTGATCGAAGGATCTTTTTTAGTCAATTCTTGAATGGCTTTCACGCATGCACTTGCTGCAATAACTGTATATTGGGGCAATTCATCAAATCGTTGATTGGGATGGATCAATAAGCTCATATAAATGCCTTGTCCAGGGGCTGCAAAAAAAGGGCGTCCAAATCGGCCGTGTGCCTGTTCTTGGGTATCGGCGATAAAAAGAGCGGGTCCGATTTCTTTGGTTGCCGCAAGCTTAGCATCTTTCATCGTAGATTCTGATCGTTCTTGTACCGACACCGTCAAATCTGGTATCCAAGGTTCTAATGCTTGGCGAATTTCTTGGGCATCTAACACATCAGAAGGAAGATAACGGTACCCCTTAGCTTGATGCTCAAAATGATAACCTGTTTTTTCTAATTCTTTGATTGCTTTCCAAATACTGGTACGTGACACTTGTAATTGCTGTGCCATTTTTTCACCTGATAAAAAATCAGGAGATTCTTTTAATAGTTGGAGTACTTTGTCTTTTGTCGTCATCCATTGCAACTCCTTTCATGTAGTATTGTATCAATAAGAAAGCAGAAAACAAATGAGAAATTTGTCAGTTGTTGTGGAAGCGACAGCAGATGATTGCTAACTTAAAAGTACTTGGTCGTCTTTCAATGCAGCGCCACTATTTTGTTTGAACATTTCTAGTAGCTGAGGGACAGTCAAATGTTGTTTTTCTGCCTGTTGAATATCCACGACGATTTGCCCTTGGTGTAGCATGATCAATCGATTTCCATAGCGGATGGCATCTTCCATATCATGGGTGACCATGAAAGCCGTCAAGTGCTGTTCACTAATTAATTTGTCCGTGAGTTCCATCACTGTTTTTGAAGTTGCCGGGTCGAGGGCTGCAGTATGTTCATCTAATAAAATCAATTCAGGACGTTGTAAAGTAGCCATTAATAAAGTGATCGCTTGACGCTGTCCTCCAGAAAGCAAGCCGATTTCAGTGGTCAAACGATTTTCTAACCCAAGATTCAAGCGTGCGAGATGTTCCTTGAAAAAGGAACGATCTTGCGGCTTGACTCCTCGGAAAAAGCCTCGTTTTTTACCACGTTTCATTGCTAGTGCTAAATTTTCTTCCACCGTCAATCGGACAGCAGTGCCTAATTTAGGGTCTTGAAAGACACGACTGATTTCTTTGGAGCGAGCAACCACTGACTTTTTGGTGATATCTTTGCCATTCAATAAAATCTTCCCTTGATCCACTGGAAAAGAACCAGCAATACTGTTCAATAGTGTCGATTTACCTGCACCATTTCCGCCAATAATTGTTACGAAATCACCTTGTTTCAACGAGAGATTAACTCCTTTTAGCACATGGTTTTCATTGATGCTTCCTTTTTCAAACGTATGGTGGATAGATTGAAGTGTTAAAACATCAGTCATTGATAGATCCTCCTTTTGCTTTCGTACGCTTAGGTAACTTTAATTTTTGTTGGATTTGTGGAAAAGATAAACAGATAACCAGAACAAGTGCAGAAGCTAATTTTGAATCGCTTGGTTGAACGTTCAACTCAAAAACTAACGCTAAGATAAAACGATAGATCACGGCGCCTAAAATAATTGTCAATAATCGAAGAAGCAATGGTTGGTTTCGAAAGAGGACTTCAGCGATGATGATTGAAGCCAAGCCAATCACGATCGTACCGATCCCAGAGTTTAAATCAGCAAAGCCATTGTTTTGTGCAAGCAACGAACCAGATAAAGCAATACAGCCATTTGAAATCATATACCCAATGATTTTCATCGTATCGGTGTTGATGCCGTTTGCTTCACTCATTGCTAAATTATCGCCAGTCGCTCGAATCGCCAACCCCGTTTCTGTCCGTAAAAATAAAACAAGCAACGTGACAACGATCAATCCGACAAGTAAGCCAGCAATCAATACAGCATTTTCTTTTGAAACACCGAGTGATTCTGCCCATGTAAAGACGTTTTTTTGTCCTAACAAAGAAAGATTAGGTGCGCCCATGATCCGTGAGGTAACGGAATATAAGCCAGTCATCGTGATGATTCCAGCTAGAAGTGCCGGAATTTTAAGTTTGGTATGGAGCAGTCCTGAAACTAAGCCAGCTGCTGCGCCTCCTAAAAATCCTAAGAGGCAAGCAACGATCGGGGAAAGTCCATTAGTGATACTGACAGCAGCAATCCCAGCACCTAAAGGGAAACTGCCTTCAGCTGTTAAATCAGCGATATCTAGAATACGAAAAGTAAGGAAGACACCGATTGCCAGCAGTGCCCAAAGCACGCCTTGTGAAGCAGAAGATAAAAAGATACTTATTAAATTAGTCATGATTGTCCTCCTGTAAAATTATTCAGTCTCTTTGATTGTTGTTGGATCGATCCCAAGGGCTTTTGCCATGTCTTTATTGACATATAAGGAAAGATCATCTGCTGATTCAACCGGTAATTCACTCGGTTTTTTGCCAGCTAAGATTTTGGCAGCCATTTCACCTGTTTGTCGTCCTAATTCTTCATAATCAATCCCAACAGTCGCTAAGCCACCTTCTTTGACTTGATCCACGGAACCAGCAACGATCGGTGTTTTTGTTTCTTTGGCTACTTCACCGATAACGCTAGCAGCACTGGCGAATGTATTATCCGTTGGGATGTAGATACCGTCGACACCTTTGGCTAAACTTTTTGTCACTTGTTGAACATCATTGGTGGAGTTTGCCGTCAATACTTTGACTTTCACCCCGGCTTTTTTCAATGTTTTCTCGGCTAGGTCTCCTTGGATTTTGGAATTTGCTTCCCCGTTGTTGTACATGATTCCGATCGTTTTTGCTTTTGGCACGATCTGTAATAATAGCTCGATTTGTTTTTCGATTGGTACCATATCCGTCGTACCAGTCACATTACCGCCAGGTTTGTCATTAGAGGAAACTAAATGTGCTTTTTCTAAGTCGGTAACTGCCGTCACTGTAATAGGAATCGTAGTTGTTTCATTAAGGAGTGATTGCGCAGCTGGAGTTGCAATCCCTAATAATAAGTCGGGTTGATCCTTTACTAATTTTTCACTCATACTTTTTAGATTGTCTTGATTGTTTTGCGCATTTTGATAGTTGATTGTTAAATTGTCGCCTTCTTTATAGCCATTTTCTGCTAGCCCTTCTTTGAACCCTTTGTATGTAGCATCTAATGAATTGTGTTGAACCAGTTGTAAAACACCGATTGTTTTCGAGTCATCCGATTTTGCTGAGGAACTATTTGCAGTTCCACATCCACCAAGTGCTAGTAATAATGTTGCGCCTAATCCGATCAATAAATTTTTTTTCATTTCTTTTTCCTCCTTCAATTTTGAAAACAAAAAATCCATTTAGACAAAACGTCTAAATGGATTGAGTATCGAAAGAGTATGTAAGTAAGAAATCGTGATTACTTTGTACTTTTCGCTTAGCCACTTAACGTAATGTCTACGTGGCTTTTGCGTAATACAAAGTTCTTTAGCCATCATAGATACAAACCAGTTGTTTGGTGTTTGTATCCATAATTCATGAATACAAACCTATCTAAAGTAGCTAAAGTAAAAGTTATTCAATTGTGTCGGGATAAGTTGTATATTCGGTTTTTGCATAAATAAATCCTCCACAAATAATAAATTTTCCTAAGTATAGCCGAGATGTAAGGGGATTGTCAAGACGAACATTCAGAAAATTCTCAAAATCCGTGAATGTTTATTCGATATATTATAGTAAGAAAAGTTTAAGAAAAAATGATGAAAAGAGGAGGGAAACGCCAGGAAGTGTTGACTTTTATGAAAAAAGAGTGTAATATATGAAGTTGCAAAAACTATCTGATGAAGTAAAGGCAGAAACGAAATATTGTCCGTTTCGGCTTTATAATAAGGAAACAAAAATAGAAGCGCATGAAGAAATGGTTTCAAAAGAATGCTCTATTTTTGGTTTTTTTTTGCCTAAAAGCCGCAAAAAATGTCTATTGTTATCTAAATATAATATTTTTAATATTATTGTAACAATTGATCGGGTAGTCTTTTTGAATGACATTTTAGAGGGGTGAAGAGCTTGGCTGGACACGTAGTAAAGTACGGAAAACATCGCGAACGTAGAAGTTTCGCACGAATCAGTGAAGTGTTGGAATTACCAAATTTGATCGAAATTCAAACAGACTCTTACCAATGGTTCCTAGATGAAGGACTAAGAGAAATGTTTGAAGACATTTTGCCAATTGATGACTTCAATGGCAATCTATCTTTGGAATTTGTGGATTATGAATTGAAAGAACCTAAGTATACGGTAGCAGAAGCACGCGCACATGATGCAAATTACTCTGCACCATTACATGTAACGTTACGTCTAACAAACCGTGAGACAGGTGAAATCAAAGCGCAAGAAGTCTTCTTCGGTGATTTCCCATTAATGACTGAACAAGGAACATTCATTATCAACGGAGCAGAACGAGTAATCGTTTCTCAGTTAGTGCGTTCACCTGGTGTGTACTTCCATGGAAAAGTAGACAAAAACGGAAAAGAAGGTTTCGGTTCAACTGTGATCCCGAACCGTGGTGCATGGTTAGAAATGGAAACTGATGCAAAAGATATTTCTTACGTACGTATTGATCGTACCCGTAAGATTCCTTTGACTGTGTTAGTTCGTGCCCTAGGATTTGGATCAGATGATACCATCTTTGAAATCTTTGGTGACAGTGAAACGTTACGCAATACAGTTGAAAAAGACTTGCACAAAAATGCAAGTGATTCAAGAACAGAAGAAGGATTAAAAGACGTTTACGAACGTCTACGTCCAGGCGAGCCTAAGACAGCCGATAGTTCTCGGAACTTATTGAATGCTCGTTTCTTCGATCCAAAACGCTACGACTTAGCCAACGTTGGTCGTTATAAAGTAAATAAAAAATTAGACTTGAAAACACGTCTATTGAACTTAACATTAGCAGAAACATTGGTTGATCCAGAAACTGGTGAAATCATCGTTGAAAAAGGAACTGTGTTGACTCACCAAGTGATGGAAACATTAGCACCTTTCATTGATAATGGATTGAATTCAGTGACTTACTATCCATCAGAAGATGGTGTTGTGACTGATCCAATGACTGTTCAAGTGATCAAAGTCTTTTCACCAAAAGATCCAGAACGTGAAGTGAATGTGATCGGTAACGGTTATCCAGAATCAGCTGTGAAAACTGTTCGTCCGGCAGACATCATCGCATCAATGAGTTATTTCTTAAACTTGATGGAAGGGATCGGCAACGTGGACGATATCGACCACTTAGGAAACCGTCGTATCCGTTCAGTCGGTGAATTACTGCAAAACCAATTCCGTATCGGTTTAGCTCGGATGGAACGTGTCGTACGTGAAAGAATGTCGATCCAAGATACAGAAACATTGACACCACAACAATTGATCAACATCCGTCCAGTGGTTGCAAGTATCAAAGAATTCTTCGGTTCTTCTCAGTTGTCTCAGTTCATGGATCAAACGAACCCACTTGGGGAATTGACACACAAACGTCGTCTTTCAGCCTTAGGACCTGGTGGTTTGACTCGTGACCGAGCTGGTTATGAAGTTCGTGACGTTCACTATTCTCACTATGGCCGTATGTGTCCGATTGAAACGCCTGAAGGACCAAATATCGGGTTGATCAATAGTTTATCTAGCTATGCGAAAGTTAATAAATTTGGATTTATCGAAACTCCTTACCGTCGTGTTGATCGTGAAACTGGTCGTGTAACGGATCAAATCGACTATCTAACAGCTGACATCGAAGACCACTACATCGTTGCCCAAGCAAATAGCCCATTAAATGAAGATGGTACTTTTGCACAAGACGTTGTTATGGCTCGTGCTCAAAGTGAAAACTTAGAAGTTTCAATCGATAAAGTCGATTATATGGACGTATCACCTAAACAAGTAGTTGCGGTAGCGACAGCATGTATTCCTTTCTTGGAAAACGATGACTCCAACCGTGCCTTGATGGGTGCCAACATGCAGCGTCAAGCAGTGCCATTGATCAATCCACAAGCACCATGGGTTGGTACTGGTATGGAATATAAATCAGCTCATGACTCAGGAGCTGCTTTGCTATGTAAACATGATGGTGTCGTTGAATTTGTGGATGCCTCTGAGATTCGTGTTCGTCGTGACAACGGTGCATTAGATAAATACGCTGTAACAAAATTCCGTCGTTCAAACTCAGGAACAAGCTACAACCAACGCCCAATCGTTCATTTAGGCGAAAAAGTTGAAAAAGGCGATACTTTAGCAGATGGACCTTCAATGGAACAAGGTGAAATGGCGCTAGGACAAAACGTTTTAGTTGGTTTCATGACTTGGGAAGGTTACAACTATGAAGATGCGATCATCATGAGCCGCCGTCTTGTGAAAGACGATGTCTATACTTCGATCCACATCGAAGAATATGAATCAGAAGCTCGTGATACAAAATTAGGACCTGAAGAAATCACTCGTGAAATCCCTAACGTTGGGGAAGATGCTTTGAAAGATCTAGACGAGATGGGTATTATCCGTATCGGTGCGGAAGTCCAAGATGGTGACTTGCTAGTTGGTAAAGTAACACCAAAAGGGGTAACCGAATTATCCGCTGAAGAACGTCTTTTACATGCGATCTTTGGTGAAAAAGCTCGTGAAGTCCGTGATACTTCATTACGTGTACCACACGGTGGTGGCGGGATCGTCCACGACGTAAAAATCTTTACTCGTGAAGCCGGCGATGAATTATCACCAGGCGTAAACATGCTTGTACGTGTGTATATCGTTCAAAAACGTAAAATCCATGAAGGAGATAAGATGGCCGGACGTCATGGTAATAAAGGGGTTGTATCCCGTATCATGCCGGAAGAAGATATGCCATTCTTACCAGATGGAACACCAATCGATATCATGTTGAATCCTTTAGGGGTGCCATCACGGATGAATATCGGACAAGTATTGGAATTGCATTTAGGGATGGCTGCTCGTCAGTTAGGTATCCATGTTGCAACACCAGTATTTGATGGTGCAAGTGATGAGGACGTTTGGGAAACGGTTCGTGAAGCTGGTATGGCCAGCGATGCGAAAACCATCCTTTATGACGGACGTACAGGTGAACCATTTGACGGCCGAGTGTCTGTCGGTGTCATGTACATGATCAAACTTGCTCACATGGTCGATGATAAATTGCATGCTCGTTCAATCGGACCTTACTCATTGGTTACACAACAACCATTGGGTGGTAAAGCACAATTTGGTGGACAACGTTTTGGTGAAATGGAAGTTTGGGCTTTGGAAGCTTACGGTGCCGCTTATACCTTACAAGAAATCTTGACATACAAATCAGATGATGTAGTTGGTCGTGTGAAAACTTATGAAGCGATCGTCAAAGGCGAACCAATTCCAAAACCAGGTGTACCAGAATCATTCCGAGTATTAGTAAAAGAATTACAATCACTAGGATTAGACATGCGTGTCTTGGATATCAAAGATTCTGAAATCGAACTCCGTGATATGGATGACGAAGATGATGATTTGATCACTGTAGATGCTTTGACAAAATTTGCTGAACAGCAAACAGCCAAAGAATTAGAAAAGAAAGCTGCTGAACAAGTGGAAGATGAAAGACAAGATATCATCCAAAACTTTGAAACCGCAGAAGATAACTTAGACTAATCCGGTCTATGAGCTGTAAGGCGGTCGATGATCAGCCGCCTTGCGGTTTTGCCATTAAACGAAATGGAGGGAACCCCTTTTGATCGATGTAAATAAATTCGAAAGTATGCAAATAGGTTTGGCTTCTCCCGAAAAAATCAGAAGCTGGTCTTATGGTGAAGTAAAAAAACCTGAGACGATTAACTATCGTACCTTAAAACCTGAACGCGAAGGGTTGTTCTGTGAGCGGATTTTTGGTCCTACGAAAGACTGGGAATGTGCCTGCGGAAAATACAAACGTATCCGTTATAAAGGAATCGTTTGTGACCGATGCGGTGTTGAAGTGACACGTTCAAAAGTACGTCGCGAACGTATGGGTCACATTGAATTAGCAGCACCTGTTTCACATATCTGGTACTTTAAAGGAATTCCTTCTCGTATGGGACTTGTTTTAGACATGAGTCCTCGTGCCTTAGAAGAAATCATTTATTTTGCTTCATATGTGGTTATCGAACCAGGAAATACCAACTTAGAGAAAAAACAATTGTTGACAGAACGTGAATACCGCGAAAAACGTGAACAATATGGACAAGAATTCCAAGCAGCAATGGGTGCAGAAGCAATCAAACAATTACTAGACAGTGTTGATTTAGATGCTGAAGCAGCTGAATTGAAAGAAGAATTGAAATCTGCTCAAGGGCAAAAACGGACTCGTGCGATCCGCCGTTTGGACATTTTAGAAGCTTTCCGTGCTTCAGGAAATGAACCAAGTTGGATGGTTATGGACGTTATTCCAGTTATTCCACCAGATTTACGACCAATGGTGCAATTAGAAGGTGGACGTTTTGCAACAAGTGACTTAAATGATCTTTATCGTCGAGTAATCAACCGTAATAATCGTTTGAAACGCTTGTTAGATTTGAATGCTCCAGGAATCATCGTCCAAAACGAAAAACGGATGTTACAAGAAGCTGTTGATGCGTTGATCGATAATGGTCGTCGTGGCCGTCCAGTTACTGGACCAGGTAACCGTCCATTGAAATCTCTTTCTCACATGTTGAAAGGGAAACAAGGTCGTTTCCGTCAAAACTTACTTGGTAAACGTGTTGACTATTCAGGACGTTCCGTTATCGTTGTAGGACCTTTCTTGAAAATGTATCAATGTGGGTTGCCAAAAGAAATGGCGATCGAACTATTTAAACCATTTGTGATGCGTGAATTGGTTCAACGTGAACTAGCTTCTAACATCAAAAATGCGAAACGTAAAATCGAACGTCAAGAAGACGAAGTTTGGGATGTCTTGGAAGACGTAATCAAAGAACACCCAGTACTACTTAACCGAGCACCTACGCTACACAGACTTGGTATCCAAGCATTTGAACCTGTTTTAGTACAAGGTCGTGCGATTCGTTTGCACCCACTTGTATGTGAAGCTTATAATGCCGACTTTGATGGAGACCAAATGGCCGTTCACGTACCATTGAACGAAGAAGCACAAGCGGAAGCTCGTATGTTGATGCTAGCTGCTCAAAATATTTTGAATCCAAAAGACGGTAAACCAGTTGTAACACCTTCCCAAGATATGGTTTTAGGTAACTACTACCTAACAATGGAAGAAGAAGGTCGTGAAGGCGAAGGAATGGTCTTCCGTGACCAAAACGAAGCTGTGATCGCATGGCGTAACGGCTACGTTCATTTACACTCACGTATCGGTGTGAACCCTAATTCATTAGGTGAAAAACCATTTACTGACTGGCAAAAAGAACGTACGATGATTACAACCGTTGGTAAGATCATCTTTAATGAGATCATGCCTCCAGAGTTCCCTTACTTGAATGAACCAACAGACTTCAACTTAACGGTACAAACACCGGATAAATATTTTGTTGAAGCAGGTACAGATATTCCTGCGCATATCAAAGAGCAAGAATTAGTCTTACCATTCAAGAAGAAAAATCTAGGAAATATCATTGCGGAAGTCTTCAAACGTTTCAAAGTAACTGAAACTTCTAAGATGCTTGACCGAATGAAAGACTTAGGGTATAAACATTCTACACATGCTGGTATCACAGTAGGTATCGCAGATATCAGTGTACTGAATGAAAAACAAGGAATCATCGAAAATGCCCATAAACAAGTTGAAACAATTACAAAACAATTCCGTCGTGGATTGATTACTGATGACGAACGTTATGAACGAGTAATCGCTGTTTGGAATGCTGCTAAAGATAGCATCCAACAAAAACTGATGGAAGGGTTAGAAGCGAAAAACCCAATCTTCATGATGTCTGACTCTGGAGCCCGTGGTAACATCTCCAACTTTACTCAGCTTGCTGGTATGCGTGGACTGATGGCTGCTCCGAATGGTCGAATCATGGAATTACCGATCATCTCAAACTTCCGTGAAGGACTTTCTGTCTTAGAAATGTTTATCTCTACTCACGGGGCTCGTAAAGGGATGACCGATACTGCCTTGAAGACAGCCGATTCAGGTTACTTGACTCGTCGTTTAGTTGACGTTGCCCAAGACGTTATTATTCGTGAAGAAGATTGTGGAACAGACCGCGGTCTTGAAATCCAAGCGATTCGTGAAGGAAACGAAATCATTGAATCATTAGAAGATCGTTTGATCGGTCGTTACACACGTAAAGAAGTACGTGATCCAGAAACGAACGAATTGATCATCGCTGGTAACCAATTGATTTCAGAAGATATTGCAAAAAAAATCGTGGATGCAGGTGTGGAAACTGTCACGATCCGTTCTGTCTTCACATGTAACACAAAACATGGTGTCTGCAAACACTGTTATGGACGTAACTTGGCAACTGGATCTGACGTTGAAGTTGGTGAAGCAGTTGGTACGATCGCCGCTCAATCAATCGGAGAACCAGGTACTCAGTTGACAATGCGTACCTTCCATACCGGTGGGGTAGCCGGAGACGATATCACTCAAGGTCTTCCTCGTGTCCAAGAAATTTTTGAAGCACGTAATCCTAAAGGGCAAGCAGTGATCACCGAAGTAACTGGTGACGTCATCGATATCTCAGAAGATGCTTCAACTCGTACAAAAGAAGTAACAATCAAAGGGAAAACCGACACACGTACGTATACTGTTCCTTATACAGCACGTATGAAAGTCGCTGAAGGCGATATGATCCACCGTGGTGCGCCATTAACGGAAGGTTCAATCGATCCTAAACAATTGTTACAAGTTCGTGATGTATTATCAGTTGAAAACTACTTGCTGCGTGAAGTACAACGTGTATACCGTATGCAAGGGGTAGAAATCGGCGATAAACATATCGAAGTAATGGTTCGACAAATGTTACGTAAAGTCCGTGTAATGGATCCAGGTGATACAGATATCTTACCAGGTACATTGATGGATATTGCTGACTTCAAAGACCAAAACTACAATACATTGGTAGCTGGAGGCGTACCTGCAACATCTCGCCCAGTCCTACTAGGTATTACCAAAGCATCATTAGAAACAAACAGCTTCTTATCTGCTGCATCCTTCCAAGAAACAACTCGTGTCTTGACTGATGCTGCGATCCGAGGCAAAAAAGATCCTCTTCTTGGTTTGAAAGAAAATGTTATCATCGGTAAAATCATCCCAGCTGGTACTGGTATGGCTCGTTACCGTAACATGGAACCAAAAGAAGTCGGTGTTGCAAGTGAAAATGTTTATAGTATTTCAGACATCGAAGCACAAATGGCTGCAGAAGATGCAATGAATGAACAAACAAAATAATGTGACACCAAACAGAGCTAAGATGAACATCTTAGCTCTGTTTTTTTGTCGTGCTAAAGTTGATAGAAACAAACGAAATTGAGAATTTGTTCATTACAGACGAGCATTTTTTCTTATTTTTGTACTTCTAGAAAAATAGGTCCATGAATCATTGAATTGCTTAGCAAAACTTGCTAAAGGTTGCTATGCTAGATCAGGTTTGTTCATCGTTCAGGTAAAACTGCTATGTAGGAGCGGATGGGTTGAGATTTTTTCAGATAATAAACGATACATAATCGAGTTTGAACCAAACGTTTCAGTAAATGATGCGAGTGCTTGTTGAGCTTGAAGTATAAAAACTTCTTCTTGTAGTTGGGAATGTGAGGACGAAGGATGTGTGGTATTGAGAATCAATTTTTCAAGTAGATTTTTTGGGTTGTCTTGATCTACTAGCGTACCAGAATTCTTTACTGACTTACTTGGTAAAATTTGTTGAATTTTATCAGTGAAATTAGTTTTTTGACATAACGTGTCCCCCTGAAGTTAAAAATTTTAGCGGTTGTTAATTCAAAATCTGTGGAAAAGTATAATATAAAAGAACTATCCACAAGGAAAAAGAAAAACCGTTTTATTCTCTCTTGTGGAAAAAACAGTTGAGACGAAAAAGAAAGTTATCCACAAAAGAGAATGAAAATAGGGAAAATCGATGAAAATACCGGGAGGGGGTAAAATGAGTATTTCTTTGGAGTATTGTATATACTTTTAAATAGATGGATAAAAAAATCAAATCAATGAAAAGATTAGTAAAAAAGAAAATGTTGCAATACTCTATCTTAATAAAGCAAGCAGGTAAGTATAGGAGTATCGATTCTTTGTTTATTCGTTTCGAAGGTAAGCAAAACAGTATCACCCTTTTATAAATCAAGGTATGATGAAAGACAAAGGGGGATTTTATATGACGAAAAAAGCAGTTTTTGCAGGTGGTTGTTTTTGGTGCATGGTCAAACCTTTTGAAACACAGCCAGGAATCATAGCAGTAACCTCTGGCTATACGGGAGGACATGTCCCAAATCCTACCTATGAACAAGTAACCACAGGAACGACAGGTCATACGGAAGCGGTAGAAATCGAGTATGATCCGTCTCTGGTTTCTTATGAACAGTTAGTCGAAATCTACTGGCAACAAACAGACCCAACGGATGCTTTCGGTCAATTTGCTGATCGCGGAGACTCTTATCGACCGGTCATTTATTATAGCAATGAAGAAGAACGTGAAATCGCTGAAGCATCAAAGAAACAACTACAAGAAAGTGGTCGATTCGATCGTCCGATTGTCACAAAAATCGAACCCCGAAGTGAATTTTATCCCGCTGAGGAGTATCATCAAGACTATTATAAGAAGAACAAAGTCCACTATAATCTTTACCGAGAAGGCTCTGGACGAGGGAGTTTTTTACGAAAACATTGGTCTGGAAAATAAGACACATTGCATTTTGAAGAATTTCAGTTAGGGATAAAAGCTGGCTATGCTTTGGCTTGCTGTGAATTTAGTGATTTTTAAAGTTATCTAAGTGTCAATGGATCGACCATCTGGTTGATCCATTTTTTTATAAATCAAGGTTCATTATCGTTTGTTGAATGACAGCAAGCAGAAAAGATACTAAGCTATCAAAAGCGTACGTAATGAGGCAAATAAGCGAAGTCCGTCAAATCATTAATCATCATCAGTTAAAAGACTCACATCGTTGATAACCAATAAATAGACAACTAAATTACCACACATGAAGGAGAAAAAGTGCGACACTCAAAAAAGGCACAAAAGGTACTCTTTTAGATTTTTTATCGTGAGAGAGAAAAATAAAGAAAAAAAGTAATCCCAATAAACTAGCAAGAAAGAGGAGTTGCATCAGTTGATTGAGAGTTAGACCGCCACTCCAGCTTAAAAGTAATAAAGCATCACCTAAACCTAAAAATTCACTCCCGTAACGAGTAAGGAAAAAACTGATCAAGAATAAAACAGCAAAACTAAGCCATTGAAATTCTCCTTTGATCAACCAAGTCATCCATAAGATAAACCAGATAAAATAAAGCGTTCTTCCCTCGATCATCAAATAAAAACTATCCATTAACGAGAGTAAAAAGGCTGACAAAAACCAAAAAATAAGTAACCCGTCTGGGCGCTGTGAAAAATAAAATAGCCAAACAGATAAACAACCACCGATACATTCTGCTATAAAATAAATCGGTGAAAGCTTGCTGCGACAGTTTCGACAACGAAAACGTTGGTAACAGATGGAAAGCAATGGGACCAGTTCATACCAAGCCAATACATGCTGACAGTTGACACAATGAGACCGTGGGTAAATAATAGAGTGTCCTTGTGGTAGGCGTTGTGCCACTAAGCATAAGAACGAACCAATGCAACAACCAATGATAAAATAGAGAAACATAGCGAGGGCCTCCTTTTAAAGAAAGATACGCCAATAACAACCATTTTATTTATTTTTAGTAGAGGTGACAAAATGAAGATTTCGATCGGAGTCGATATCGGTACGACACAAACAAAAGCAGTGGCATTCAACGAGCGAGCTGAAGTCATCGCTTCAGCTTATTTCCTTAATCCAATGATCCAAGAAGCACCAGGAATGGCAGAACAAGACCCAGAATTGATCTTCCACGGTGTATGTACAGTAATCAAAGAAGTCGTCAAACAGTTACCGAAGTCGACAACTATAGAAGTGATTGCATTTTCATCAGCGATGCACAGTTTGATTCTGTTAGATGATAATAAACACCCTTTGACCCGTATGATCACTTGGGCAGATAATCGTGCGAAGGTACAGGCTGAAAAACTAAAAAACAGCCAACTAGGGTTTCACTTCTATCAACAGACAGGCACGCCGATCCACCCAATGACGCCACTAGTTAAAATCCATTGGTTGAACGAAACCCAACCAGAACTAACGAAGCAAGTGGCATACTATGTTAGCATAAAAGAATATATCTTTTACCGTTTGTTTGGGCAACTAGTCTGTGACTACAGTACAGCCTCAGGCACAGGTTATTTTGATATCCATCAATTCAAATGGGCAGAAGAAGCGTTAAATTACTTATCAATCACTCAAGAACAACTACCTGAAGTGATGCCGTCAACCATGATACTCAATGGATTATCAAAAGAAATGCAAGAAATCCTAGGATTAGAAAATGATATATCATTTGTTTTAGGTGGTGCTGATGGTCCTTTATCTAATTTGGGGCTAGGAGCTTTTGGCGAAAAGGTAGCTGCGTTAACAGTCGGAACCAGTGGGGCATTAAGATTTATTACAGACAAACCACAACTACATCCAGAGATGGAAACCTTCTGTTATGTACTGGATCGTACACACTGGGTAGTCGGTGGCGCAACAAGTAATGGTGCGGGGATTTTTGATTGGGCAAGTCAAACTTTGATGCAAGAAGTAACACAAGCAGCTATTGACCAAGGTGAAAATCCTTACGATGCTCTTTTCTCAGCAATTACGTTTGTCCCACCAGGAGCGAACGGATTACTCTTTCAGCCCTATTTATTAGGAGAACGAGCCCCTCTATGGGAGGCAGAAGCTTCTGGGAGTTTTTTAGGTTTGCAAAGAGACCACACGGAAAAAGAAATGATGCGAGCTATTCTAGAAGGAATTTGTTTCAATTTAAAAAGGATTTTGACAGGAGTTTGTTCAAAAGATCAATTAACAGAAATCAGAGCTACAGGCGGATTCTCACAATCGCCTGTCTTTCGCCAATTAATGGCTGACGTTTTGGGGTATCCGCTCATTTTCCCGGCGGTGTCTGAAGCCTCCGCTTTAGGAGCCGTTTTCTTAGGGTGGCAAAGTATCGGGAAGATCACTGACTTAAGCGAAGCTATAGAAAAAGTACAGCTTGCTTCACAAGTACCAGTTCAACAAACGGTCAAAGAGACATATCAAAAAATCTTTCCGATTTTTGTTGAAACACAAAAACAAGTAGCGGCAACTTATCAGCCTTTAGCACATTTACGTCAAACTTTAAGTACTATGAATGAAAAATAGGATGAAAAAGTAGAATGACGGAATAAGAGAGGAATAGTGTAAGAACTAGAAAAAACGACTAAAGCAATAGAAAGTCTTTTCTAAGAAATGATAGGATGAAAATCGTTCTCAACTAATTGGTTTTATTGTACTTTTGTCTCAAAGTTTACTATGCTTTTATTGTAGACAAAAGTTAGGAGGAGAAAAGAAAATGAAATTTCCACAAACAAAAGAAGTATTAAATCAATTAGTTGCAGACTTGAGTCAAATGTCTGTTGTTGTTCACCAAACACATTGGTATATGCGTGGACCAGGTTTCTTGACATTGCACCCAATGATGGATGAATTTATGGATGACTTGAATGAACAATTAGATGAAATCTCAGAGCGTTTGATCACACTAGATGGTTCTCCTTATTCAACCTTACGTGAATTTGCAGACAACACCAATATTCCTGACGAAGTAGGCAATTGGGATCGGACTATTCCAGAACGCTTGGAAATTCTTGTGAAAGGTTACCGCTATTTGGCAGACCTTTACCAAAAAGGAATTGAAGTAGCTGGTGAGGAAGGCGACGACCCAACACAAGATATCTTTATCGAATTCAAAACAGCGACTGAAAAACGTATCTGGATGATCCAAGCTCATTTAGGAAAAGCACCAGAAATCGATGCGTAAAATGATCATCAGCTGATGATGTTATATAATAGTAGAAAAACTGCGAGGGAAGTCATTTTCCTTGCAGTTTTTATTTTAGAAGAGAAAGAAACGTTCTTCGTTCTAAAAGAGCACGAGGGAATCACAAGGATACGTGCAATAAAAACGAAAGTTTCGGATTGCTAAGAAAAAACGTTGACATTAAGGGGATTAGCAGGTAATATGTTAAATGGTATTGTTTGCCCCACAAAGAGCCCCGGAAACTCGAAGTGTATGTCAAACATCAGAACTTAAATTGGAGGAAACTAACGTGCGTACAACATATATGGCCAAACCAGGCGAAGTAGAACGTAAATGGTATGTAGTAGACGCAACTGATGTTCCATTGGGACGTCTTTCAACAGTTGTTGCATCTGTACTACGTGGTAAAAATAAACCAACTTTCACACCTCATTTGGACACTGGCGATTTCGTCATCGTAATCAATGCAGATAAAGTGAAATTAACAGGTAAAAAAGCGACTGATAAAATTTATTACCGTCACAGCAACTACCCAGGAGGATTGAAATCAATCACTGCTGGCGAATTGCGTGCTAAAAATTCTCGTCGTTTGATCGAAACTTCTGTAAAAGGAATGCTTCCTAAAAATACTTTAGGCCGCAAACAATTTACAAAATTGAATGTATACGCTGGAGCTGAGCATCCACATGCAGCACAACAACCAGAAGTTTTAGACATTACAAACTTAATCTAATAGGAGGGAATTTCATTGGCACAAGTTCAATATATCGGCACAGGCCGTCGTAAAAATGCAGTTGCTCGTGTACGTTTAGTACCAGGAACTGGTAAAATTACTGTAAACAAAAAAGATGTTGAAGAATACATTCCACATGCTGACTTGCGTGAAGTAATCAATCAACCTTTCGCTGTTACTGAAACAAAAGGCGCTTATGACGTATTTGTTAACGTAAACGGTGGAGGCTACGCTGGACAATCAGGAGCTATCCGTCATGGTATCGCTCGTGCATTGCTAGAAGTTGATCCTGACTTCCGTCTAGCTCTTAAACGTGCTGGCTTACTTACTCGTGACGCACGTATGGTTGAACGTAAAAAACCAGGTCTTAAGAAAGCTCGTAAAGCTTCACAGTTCTCAAAACGTTAAGAATTCTATTATATCAACGTTTCAGACACTTTCCAAATTTTGGAGAGTGTCTTTTTTTGTACTTTTGGGAACGACAATGATTTGCATTTATTGGATAAAACAATGTCTTCATTAGATAGTGTTTCCAAAGAGAGTATTCCTAATTTAGCGCCAGGACAAGTTATATTGACTGGTGTATTATTTGATCTTTCAATAATTATACAAGTTGAACCCTGTAAAAAAAATTATCTTTTTTTGAGGCGTTAATAGGCTACTACTTATGAGTACCGAATCCTTTAATATAGACAATTTGATTTTTTACATTCTTTTTGATATGTTAATTACGCGAAGCAATACTATTTTTATCAATAAAGCACAAAAACCACTCTACTGCGAATAGAGTGGTTTTCTTTTTCATCCGTTGCGACTACGAATGAGTGGGCTAGAAGCAACTTACTATTAGTCATTGTCTGTCTCATCTAACCAGTAAGAAAAAAGTTTGATAACGTTACCTACAAAAATAGGCGCAATGACCTAGGCTACTATTTTTTCCAATAAAGCACACCCCCTTTGAGGGCAAGTTGCCAAAGTGAGTATAGCATATTGTGTATTAGAAAGTGAATTTAAATTTTATGGGTGAGGAATTGTTATTAAAGGGTTATCCATCCCTTTCCAAATTTTGGAGAGTGTCTTTTTTGTACTTTTGGGTATGGAAATGGGTACTAGCTTTTTAAACATGCTATTCATTTAGCATTTTTTACTTCTGCTAATCGTTGTTCAAATTTTTTATAAGTGGATAGATCGATAATTTAGTAGTTATCTTAGGAATGTTTGGAGTATATAAATAATGATAGATGTAATTACTTGTTTCTATAATTGTATACGCAGATAGTATTTTTAAAGTATCTATTTAATAAAATGAATATTATCAGTGCAATAAATAGTGTTTAATTATTTTACAAATTATCTAACCACTGAAGAAAATCAGAAGAGTATATAAAATAAATAAGTTAGTAAGGACAATTTGATTTTTTGGATTATTCTTGATATGATGATGGTGCGAAGTGATATTAATTTTTACCAATGGAACACAAAAACCACTCTACGGCGAATAGAGTGGTTTTCTTTTACAATCGTTGCGACTTCGAATGTGTGGGTTAGAAGCAACTTGCTATTAGTCATTGTCTTTCTCATCTAACCAGTGAGAAATTAGTTGAATAACTAAACCTACAAAGATAGGTGCAATAACTAGCGATATTAATTTTTCCAATGGAATCACCCCCTTGGGGGCAAGTTGCCAAAGTGAGTATAGCATATTGTGCATTAGGAAGTGAACTTAAATTTTATGGGTGAGAAATTGTTATAAAATAGTCTTTTTGATTCACGCATATTTTTTGGGTACGTCTTTAGGTACGAAGGTCTTAAAATGTGGTGAAATCCATTAAAACCGTACTTGTTGAAGAGTTGCTCAATCTATTGCTATCCATTCCCTTCAAAATCTCTGCTACAGAACTAGCTCTTAAGAAAGCTCGTAAAGAATCACAGTTTCCAAAACGTTAAGAATTCTATATATCAACGTTTCAGACACTTTCCAAATTTTGGAGAGTGTCTTTTTTCATTTTGAATCATAAAAAAGTTGTCGTGAGTCTCACCAACATCAAAAAGTATAGGGTCATAATAATCTGTTCCACTTTAATGTGGAACAGATTACGTATTTATCTTTAGGGAGAAAAACTCTATGATATAGACAAGGAAAACGTTTTCTGAGGTGATGATGGATGTTATCAAAGCGCGAGAGTCAGTTAATTGAATTACTTTTAGAGGAGGAGAATTTTCAACCAGCAAGTTTCTTTAGTGAAAAACTCAATGTTTCGAATAAAACAATTTATCAAGATATTCAGAAGCTTGGACAGTTCTTGAATCGTTTTGAGTTAAAAATTGAAAAAAAACCTCGCATTGGGATCTACCTAATTGGAACGTCAACTAAAAAAAATGATGCCAAAATATTTATCACTAGTAAAGAAGCCATGTCAACAGAGGTAAAGTATAGTTCAAATTATCGGAGAGTGTACTTATTCGCCAATCTAATTTTTAAAACGAATAAAAAAAGATATGAGTATTTTGAAAAAAAGTTTTTTGTCAGTATTGCAACTTTGCGTAAGGACTATGAGGAAATCATCAAATATTGTCGGTTAGCTGGGATTAGGATTACTTCAAATCATGTAATAGACACACAAAAAACACCTGAAGAGTTGATCCAGCGGACATTTGTCAATTATTTTGAAAAAAACATCGGTGTAGGGAATGAAAAATGTCAATATCACTTTGTTTTTGATCAAGCGATGGTTCAGTTTGTGGATGATTTTGTAAAGAATTTTTACCAACAGTCTAAACAGCAACCAACAAATTATATTGTCCATTCACTCAAACTTTCGTTGTTAACTTTGATTGGTCGAGTGAAGCATGGCTACCATTCACAAACGAATAAAAATCCTTTGTTTGTCGAAATAAAGAAAATGGAATTATATATGGTGGCACTAGATTTTTCAAATGGGGTCAAAGATGAATTGAATTGTTCCTTTACGATAAATGATCTTTACTTTATTTGTTCGTTGTTTATGGGACATGGAGTGAGACCGTTTGTGAATCTGGCAACCCATAGTCAACAAATCATGGAGACCACCAAACAATTCATTCAAGATATGTCGACACTGGTTGAGAAAGATTTGGAGCAAGATGGACAGCTACTTCAATCACTATTTGCGCATATTGAGCCAATGGTTTATCGGTTGCAAATGGGGATTACCATTAAAAATCCTTTAAAAGAGGATATCATTCGGCAATACAGCACAATGTATACGCTAACAACTTACTGTATTCCAAAATTGGAAAAAGCAATGGGGATCAGAGTAACGGATGATGAAATTACTTTTTTGACTATTCATTTTCAGTTAGCTTTTGAAAAAATTGTGAATACGAAGCATGTTTTTCTTATTTGTCCAACTGGATTGGGAACTTCGCAATTATTATTTCAGCGTATTCGTCATAGTTCTCCTAGCACCGTAGTCTATGAAGTGATTGATGTTCAAAAGTTGCAGGATTACAACTTAGATAGTGTCGATTTGATTATTTCAACAGTCAAATTGGAAAATGAGTATCAAACGCCGATTATTTATGTTCGACCATTACCAACGAAAGAAGAAATTGCATTGATTAATCGTCATCTTCTTACCTTGAATCAACAAGACAATACATTTTTACCATCCATTGCACCGGATAAAACGATTTTAAAGAAATATTTGAAGGATGGTTGGATGTTTTTGAATCAAGATTTTGATAGTAGAGAATCTGTACTTTCTTTCATCACTGAGAAATATAAAGAAGAACAATTAGTAAAGGATAATTTTCTTGAGGTTGTACTTCAAAGAGAAAAACTAGGAGCTACCGGACTTTCATCAGGCGTAGCCATCCCACATGCAAATCCTAAATATGTAGTCAAAACAAAAATTTCTATTATCACTCTAAAAAACAAAATTACTTGGGGAGATGTGGATATAAGGGTTGTTTTATTCTTAGCGATTGCAGAAGAAGATATGATTCAAGTGAAAAATATGATTGCACTACTTTATGATGTCTTTGTCTCACCTGAGAGAATAAAAAGTATTGCAAGTAATGAAACAAGGAATGAGATTATTAACGAAATTATAGGAAAGAGGAAGTAAGATGACGAGTTATTTTGGAAAGAAAATTGCATTATTTCAATCTGAGGTAAAGAGTCAGAAGGAAGCTTTATCAATTATTGCAACTTGTCTATATCAAACAGGTTTAGTGAAGGATTCGTTTGCAGAGAATGTACTGAAAAGAGAAGAAGTGTTTCCTACTGGCTTATTAATCAATGATGTTGGGATTGCTATTCCACATACGGATGCAGAACACGTGAATGATTCTCAAATTGCATTTATGTCATTGAAAACACCAGTAACTTTTTATGAAATGGGAACTGCAGATAAGGAAATTTCAGTCAGCTTGATCTTCATGTTGGCGTTGAAAGAACCACATGCACAGTTAGAAATGTTACAGAAGTTAATTACGATGTTTCAAAAAAAAGAGGTGGTTCAAAAGCTTCGAGCTGTAAATAATACTGAGGAGTATTATCAAATTATTGAAAAAGAAGGATTCGTTTAATAACCATTTTGAGGGGGAGCATTATGTTAGATTTATTACAAAAATTTGTTGATCTCGGATCAATCGTTGTATTGCCAATCTTAATTTTTGTTTTTGGTTTGATTTTAGGAACGAAACCGAGTAAGGCTTTTATTTCAGCATTAACGGTTGGTGTTGGATTTGTCGGGTTGAATTTAGTTATCGATTTATTGACCAATAGCTTAGGACCAGCAGCACAAGCGATGGTTGAACGTTTTGGACTAAACTTAACAACCATTGACGTTGGTTGGCCGGCAGCAGCTGCGATTTCTTATGGAACCGTTTTAGGTAGTTTGGCGATTCCAGTAGCTATCGTAGTCAATGTGTTATTAATTATTGTTGGCTTAACAAAAACACTGAATGTTGATATTTGGAATATCTGGCATGCAGCATTTGTTGCTTCACTTGTCTACGCAGTAACGAATGACTTTGCAATGGGCATGTTGGCAACGGTTATTTATACAATGATGATTTTATTGTTTGGCGATATTTTAGGACCAATCATCAATAAATTCTATGGATTTCCAAATATTACCTTCCCACACGGAACAGCAGCACCTGGGTTTGTTTTTGCCTTACCTTTAAATTGGTTATTCGATAGGATTCCAGGATTGAAAGATTGGCATGCAGATCCAGAGACGATTCAAAAACGGTTTGGCATCTTTGGTGATTCAACAGTCATGGGCTTTTTAATTGGTTTGGTTATGGGAATTTTAGCTGGATATGATGTTGCGGGAATCGGTCAATTAGCGGTGAAAACTGGTGCTGTAATGGTCTTAATGCCTAAAATGGTGGCACTTTTAATGGAAGGCTTAACACCTATTTCAGAATCAGCAAATTCATTTGTTCAAAAACGTTTCCCAGGAAGAGAATTATATATCGGGATGGATGCCGCATTGTCAGTAGGGCACCCAGCTGTATTGTCTTCTTCGTTAATCTTAGTCCCAATCACGATTTTATTAGCAGTAATTTTACCAGGTAACACAACCTTGCCTTTCGGTGATTTGGCAACTATTCCATTCTTAGTTTGTTTGATGGCAGCTGTCTTTGGTGGAAACATTATTCGAACAATCTTAGGTGGGACGATCTACATGGTCACCATTTTATACATCACTTCATGGGTGGCACCATTTTTAACAAAAGCAGCACAAGCGGCAAACTTTGATTTACAAGGACATTCATCAGTAACTGCGATGGCAGAAGGTGGACTGTGGACAACACTTCTATACGTGGGTGGTGCAAAACTATTTGGTTACTTTGCCCTAGTCGGAATTGGTCTGATTATTACAGGTTTACTATTCTACGTGAATCGCATTTTACCTAAAAGAGCAGCTAAACAAACTGAAGCTTAATACAAAATAGGAGAGATGACAGATGAAAAAATTATTAATTATGTGCGGAACAGGTGTGGCTACTTCAACAGTGGTAACAGGAAAAGTAAAAGAATGGTTGAAATCAAAAGGACTCGAAAATGAAGTGAAACTATATCAATCAAAAGTTGCTGATGAGATTGGCAAAATTGATGACTACGATATTGTGGTCAGTACGACCGTGGTTCCTGACAACATTAAAGATAAAGTAATTATGGGGCTTCCTTTATTAACCGGAATTGGCATTGATGGGTTGTTTGACGAAATTGAAGCGAAGATTAAAGCCTAAAAAATACTTGAAAAGAAGGTAATCAAATGTTAGTTACAACGAAAGAGATGTTTGAAAAAGCGCAAAAAGAAAACTATGCGATTCCGGCAGCAAACTTTTTTGATTTAGATTCTGCAAGAACCTTTGTAGAGGTTGCAGAAAAAATGCAAAAGCCATTAATTTTAGCCTTTGCACAAGCGCATATTGAAGAATGTCCTCTTGAAGAAGCAGCATTAATTGCAACATATTTAGCCAAAAAAGCAAGTGTGCCAGTAGCACTTCATTTGGATCATGGACAAGATGAAGAAATCATCAAGCAAGCAATCGAGCTTGGGTTCACTTCTGTGATGATAGATGCTTCGCAGGATGAGATTGAAACAAATATTCGTCGTTCAAAGGCGGTTGCGGAATATGCTCATGAAAGAGGCGTTGTGGTAGAGGCTGAGATTGGACACGTGGGAACGGGAAATAGTTATGAATTTAAGGAAACCACGGACACCATTTATACCGAAGTGGAGGAAGCAGCACGTTTTGCGAAAGAAACCGGCGTCGATTCATTGGCAGTTTCGATAGGCACGGCTCATGGGCAATACAAAGGAACACCGAAAATCAGCTTTGAGCGGTTGGAAGAAATTAAAAATGAAGTTTCAATTCCATTAGTGTTGCATGGGGGCTCATCATCTGGTGATGAAAATCTCCACAAATGTGCTGTTTCAGGGATCAATAAAATTAATATCTTTACTGATTTTATCACAGCAGCAATGGATGTAATTAACGAAGAAAAACCTGAGGATTATTTTACACTTAAACGATTAGCGAACCAAGCGATTGCGGATACGTTATCGCATTATTACGAAGTATTTGCAACAAAATAGAGGAGGGTTCTCATGAGAACAGTAAGAAAACCATTTTTTGTGGTTAATCCTAAATCTTATTTGTATGGTGAACAGGCATTGGAACTAGCAAAAACAGCGGATCAATTAGCTGCAGCATACGACATCGATATCATTTTTACTTGTCAACATGTTGATGTTCGGCTGATTAAGGAAGAGACAACGCAGTTGATTGTGAGTGTTCAACATATCGATGGGATAGTCCCTGGTAGAGGGATGGGACACGTTTTACCTGAAGGCGTTGTAGCGGCTGGAGCAGAAGCGACCTTTCTTAATCACGCAGAACGTCCTTTATCGGTTAGTGAGCTGTGCGATGCCGTCAAGCGAGCAAAGGAACTTGGTCTATTGACTATTGTTTGTGCAAATTCTTTAGAAGAGGCGAAGCTCGTAGCTTCCTTGAAACCTGATGTGATGGTTTGTGAGCCTACGGAATTAATAGGTACAGGTCAAGCAAGTGACATTTCTTATATGATTCAAACCAATGAAGCTGTACGCAAGATGGATCCTGAAATTTTTGTTCTGCAGGCAGCAGGGATTTCAACGGTAGCAGATGTTCGCAAAGCACTTGATTCGGGGGCTGATGCAACGGGTGGAACCAGCGGGATTGTTTGTGCCAAAGATCCTGTGGACACATTGAAAGCGATGATTGAAGAAGTAAGTAAATGGAAAAAGGAGCAATCGACAAAATGATAACTTATACTGAGCAACTTGTTTTGACTTCAAATGGACAGCGAGTGACGTATCATAATATTACCGAACAAGTAAAAGAAATTGTGGCAAAAAGTGGGATAAAAAATGGCATTTGTCTTGTTCAGTCGCCACATACTACTTGTTCAGTTATTTTTGAGGAATTCATGCACGATTTGGATTTTAATGGGGATGAATTTTTGCAGGTTGATTTAAATCGGATTCTTGATCGGATCATTCCTCGAGAATTAACGGAAAATACCGATTATCGTTATCCTGGTCCGAAGCATCTTGATTTCTTGCTGTCCTTAGATGATCCAGACTATGCTGGTGATGCTGGAACGATTTTAAATGGAGATGCACATATCCGAGCATCATTCTTCGGAGCAAGTGAAAATTTCATTGTCAAAGAGGAAACATTAATGACAGGAGCTGTCGGCTCGATTTATTTCATTGATTTTGATCAAAACCGTGTTAGAAATCGAAAATGTCATATTTTAGTAATGGGTGAATAGAAAAGTAATAAGAAACAAACATTTGGGAAACTAATTGAATGATCACACCTATAAAAATTAATACGAAAGATAATAGTTAGTTCATTCCGTTTTTTTGGTTAAACTACTAAAATTCATCATAGAGAATACTATAGGGAAACAAAAACTATTTAGTTTAGAAAAAGTATAGCCAGTTATCTGATCGGTAAATAAGATCATTGGGAAGACCTTGCTTAAGGCGTTCTTCTCAGTGATCTTAATTTATTGTTATTTAAATCCATCCTTGCTTTATTGCAAAATTTATCGCTTCAATTCGTGAACGTGATGCTGTTTTGCTTAGAATAGCAGAGATGTAGTTGCGTACAGTTCCCTCACTTAAAAATAGAGTTTGGGCAATTTGTTGGGTGCTGATACCGGTTTTTAACAACGTTAAAATTTCAAGCTCTCTTGGGGTTAAAGGGTTTTTTTGAGTAATGAATGATTGAATAACCAATCCAGGTGAAAAAATCGTATCACCCGCCATGATTGAGCGGATCGAACGAATAAGTTCTTCACTGGGACTATCTTTTAGCATATAACCGTTGACATTGTTCTGTAAAGCTTGCTGAAAATAGTGTTCTTGCGCAAAGGTAGTCAGAACCATAATTCTCACATCCTGTTTTAATAAACGAAGCTGCTTAGCAATTTCCAAGCCAGTCAACTTAGGCATTTCAATGTCTAATAAAACGATATTTGGTTTCAATTTGATGATGTCAGATAATGCCGTATCACCATCTGTTGCAGAACCAATAACTTCAAAATCTGTTTCAAGATTCAAAATCATCGTTAATGCAGTGTTCAATAATTGTTGATCCTCTGCCAAATACAATTTAATCATGCTCATTCTCCTTAGGCAACGAAATGACAATCTTTACTCCTTGTGTTCCAGTGATCGTCAACTGTCCTTTTTCAGTTTGAATCCGTTCTTTCATTCCGCTGATTCCATAGCCGGTTGATTTTAGTTGAGTGAATCCTTGTCCATTATCTTGAATGGTAATAAAATAGGTGTCTATATTCTCGGTAAAATCAATCATCGCAATACTAGCTTTGCTGTGACGAATCATATTTGTGATGGCTTCTTTAATAACTGCGGATACTGTATGTTGAATGTTCGTCGGCCATTTTTCGGCTAGTTCCTCTCCTACAGAATGAAGCTGAATATTGGTAAGAACTAAATTTTTTTCTTCTTCTAGCATCGTTTGGGCAATTGTCCGCTCTTGTAAATTTGAAACGATCCCACGAACTAATGATAAGTTTTTTCGGGAAGTCTCAGCAATATCATGTAATTCATTGGTTGCTTGGCGTGAATCAATTGCTATTAATTTCTCCGCTAATTCAGCCTTTAATGAAATGATGGAAAACGCTTGGCCTAAATGATCATGGAGATCACGAGCAATACGATCTCGTTCATTTTGGCGCACAACTGCTTCTAAACGTTTATTTTGTTGGTTGAGGCGATAGATCCTCCGATAAGATTCCCCTACCGACTTAGCTGCTAGTGGTGTAATAATAGCAGCTATGATAGTGATACCTACATTAATGTAACTGGATGAATGGGTGAAACGAGTGGTCCACAACATAGCGCCAAGACTAATCATGACGCTTACATAATAACCAGTCAAATAATGATAGAATAAACGTTTGGTTACTGGCAGGGAGCCAATCTCCCAGGCAACGAAAATAAAGAGATATCCATTTTTTTGAAAGATACCAAATAAGCAGGCAATCAATAATTGAAGGAAAACGTCCCATGTTAAAAATTTATGAACTTCATAGCCATCTCGGTAAGCTTTTAAAAAAATAACTAAAAGTAATATAAATAACCAGTCAAACCAAGAATTAAGGGGGAACAATGAATAGATCGTCGGTATTAAAAATACTAACCAGAAATAAGGTGCAATGCCGAATCGTTTTGGGAAAAATATGTGCTTTTCGAAAAAACTCATATGGTAGAAACCTCACTTTTACTTTGAAAAAAGACGACTACTTTGAACAGTACGAATAAAATAATCGTCCAAACTAAGAGTACCCCAAAACTAACAAAATTAAAACGTTGATAATTGATAAATCTTCTTAAAATTACAGCTGTTTGATAAGTTGGTAGCCAGTGTCCAACCTTTTGTACCCATGGGGGCATTATGCTAAGTGGCCACCATAGTCCGCTTAAAATTGCCATGGGAAAAACGATGAGATTACTAAGCAAATTTACTACGTTATCTGAACCTAATAGAGAGATGATCATTCCAATCAATATAAGTGGGAATGATAACAATGGAACGAGGAATAAAAGACCTATTAAATGAAACCAATTAATTGTTAGCTGATTTACTAAAATTCCAGTCATTATTAGTGCCAAAATCGAAAGTATATTTAACGATAGAAAGACGATTAACATCGATAGATAATATTGTGATTTTGAACCTGGACGTAGTGCTACAAATAAATCGAACTTTCTAGTATGATCTTCTAACAGAGTATGTGCGACTGTCATAACAGAACTAATCAATGAGCTATACACCATCATACTAATCATATAAGCGATATTCCATGTTTTCGAAGCTGCTGGTTGTGTTATTACCTGAGTAAATATAAGGTAAAAGCCTGTTGGCATGGCGATACTGAATAAGAGGAAGCGCAAGTTACGAAATACGATGCGTTTATAGTTGATTTGAACTTGAAACAAGAATTTTTTCATTTACCGCTACCTCCAATTACTTTTTGAAATAAAGAAGCCAACGAATTTTGCTGAATGGCTAATTCGTCTAATTGATTAAGATAAGGAATTAAAGCTTCCATCACTACGTTTGGCTCATCAGTTATTAATTGAAGCTGCTGATTAGTTTTTAAACATTCTTTAACAGCTGAAATGGATGTGAATGTTTCTTTTGGTAATGGAGTGGTAAATTGGATGGTTATATGACCACTTTTTTTCCGCAATGATTTCAAGGTACCATCGTATACTAACCTAGTATCTTTTAAAATAAGGATTCGATCTGCAATCTGATCTAGTTCCTCCAGATAATGGTTAGTGATAAAAAAAGTCTTTCCATTTTGCTTCAAACGGTCAATACTTTCCCAGAATGATTGTCGACTATTACTATCCATTCCAGCAGTCGGCTCATCTAAAAAAATTAGTTGAGGGTTTCCTGCCATAGTTGTTGCAAAAGTCAACCGACGTTTTTGTCCGCCAGACAATTGATCTAAGTAACACTTCTCCTTTTCTTTTAAGTTGGCTAAGCGAATCAAGGCTTCATAAGATAATGGGTTGTGATAGTAACTACGAGCAAGATTTAAACACTCTTTGACGGTGACTCGTTCGAGTGACAAGTTTTGTTGCAACATTACACCGACTTTGTCACGGACTTTCCTGATATCTTGGGTTCCCATCACATAAGTAGTCCCTGAATTTGGTTGAATCAATTGGTTAAGTAGATTGATCAGAGTGGATTTTCCTGCACCATTTTCTCCTAATAGTGCGACAGTCTCTCCGGGTGCAATCTGAAATGAGATATTATCTAAAACGGTTGTCCGGTTATACACCTTCGATAAGTTTTGTACATCGATTATTGGATTCATATTCTTTCCTCCTGCTGATGTTATCTTAGCTATTTTTTGAGTTGTAAAACAGTCATGGATGTCATCAGTTGGACATGACAATTGTCATGTCTAAAGAACACAGAAATGTAGACTGCTGACTGAATAGTCAAAAAGTTGTTATTATTAATTAAAGAAGTGGAGAAAAGCTAAACTACCTTGTTGATTGTTCATTATGGAAACTCTTTTCACTTATATCTACTATTAAATTTCGCTAATTTTGATGTGGGGGAGGACTTTTGTTACTTGGCAACCAACTGATTTTTTTCGGAAGTTTGTGATTCATGGGGCACGTAAATTACTTTTATCAGACGTTCTACGGTATAATAAATGACGAACATGTTTCATTCATTTTCCTCTTACAACCAATTGAAAGCGTTTGTATTTTTGATTCAAGAAAGATACTTAGATGCTTGGAGTATACTTTCGTTGATATCATTGATTGGAAAACGATACCTGATGCGCTTGTCACTAAAGTTTTTCCTGACAAGTGTGCATTTGGTGGTGTTCTAACTTCGTTTACTAAAGCAATTGAAATAAATTTGAGATGAAAAAGGAGCGGATAGGATGGCTTTTCCAGAGAATTTTTTATGGGGCGGTGCATTAGCAGCCCATCAATTTGAAGGTGGTGTAATTGGAACGTCAAAAGGGCTTTCGGTGGCTGACGTGATGACAGCTGGCTCACATGGTGTACCTCGAGTAATTACAGATGGAGTTGTGGAAGGTAATTATTATCCCAATCATGTAGGGATTGATTTTTACCATCGCTATAAAGAAGATATTGCACTGTTTGCTGATCTTGGGTTCAAATGTTTTCGTACATCGATTGCTTGGTCACGTATTTTTCCAAATGGAGATGAGCTGGAACCTAATGAAGAAGGTCTTCAATTTTATGATGATGTCTTTGACGAGCTGTTGAAATATGGGATTGAACCGGTTATTACATTGTCCCATTTTGAAATGCCCTATCATATTGCCAAAGAATATGGTGGATTTATGAATCGTCAAACGATCGATTTCTTTCTTAAGTTTGCAGAAGTGGTATTTGAGCGCTATCAAAATAAGGTGAAATACTGGATGACATTCAACGAGATCAACAACCAAATGAACTATTCAAATGATATTTTTGGTTGGACCAACTCAGGGGTTCATTTTGGCGATTATGAAAATCCAGAAGAAGCGATGTACATTTGTGGCCATCATACGTTAGTTGCTTCTGCTAAGGCGGTTAAACTAGGAAAATCAATTAATCCAGATTTTGAGATTGGGAATATGATTGCGATGGTTCCTATTTATCCATTTTCTTCTCGACCAGCGGATCAAATCTTAGCGCAACAGATGATGCATGATCGTTGGTTCTTCTGTGATGTACAAGTTCGTGGACACTATCCAAATTATGCCCTTAAAATGTTTGAGCGTAAAGGGTACCAGATCGATATAACAGAAGCAGATCGACAAGCACTCGCTGAAGGTACAGTGGATTATATCGGTTTTTCATACTACATGAGTAATACGGTCGATTCGCAAGTCCATCAAGATGTTTCAACGAATGTTAGTGGTGGAAGTACGTACTCCGTAACGAATCCATTTATTAAGGAATCCGACTGGGGGTGGGCGATCGATCCAGAAGGTCTCCGTTATTCATTGAATGCTTTTTATGAGCGTTATGAACTCCCATTATTTATTGTTGAAAATGGGTTTGGTGCCATTGATGTTTTGGAGGCGGATCACACGATTCATGATCCTTACCGTATCGAATATTTACGTAGTCATATCCAAGAGATGGAAAAGGCGATCAATGAAGATGGTGTCGTGCTTTTGGGTTACACGCCGTGGGGTTGTATTGATTGCGTGTCATTTACAACAGGGGAGATGAAAAAGCGTTACGGTTTTATCTATGTTGATCGGAACAATGATGGTTCTGGTACGCTAGAAAGGTATAAAAAAGACTCCTATGATTGGTATAAGCGGGTAACAACCTCTAATGGAACAGAGCTTTAGACGAGCAAACATGTAAATAGACCACAAAAAATCAGCTGGTTGTTTTCAAATCAGCTGATTTACTATTTATTTGTATTAAATTGAAAGAGAGTAAAAAGTTTATGCAAGTTGACCAACCTTATTTATAGAACCGTTTTTATTTTTTCCCATAAGTGATCCAGATCCATTGTTCCGTACTCTGCTTTAGAAATAGCTATCACTGGTATCTGAGGGAATTTCTTTTCAATTTCTTCTTTGGCATAGGCAAACGTTGGGGTTAGTAAAATAATATCTGCTTCCGAGGCGTGTTCGTCTATCTGACTTGCTTCATATATTTTAAGAGCCCAAGGTTGATTTTTTTCTCTTAAAAACTTCGCTAATTTCATTTCTAAGAACTGGGTTTGCAAACTACCATTGGTAGAAATAAAATTAAAAGACAGATCAAAAATGACAATAGTTTTCATTTTTTGTTCCGCATGTTTTTGAGGATTGTTCATCGAAGTAGTAGCCATTTGTTTTCTTCCTTTCGTTTCACCTATTCGTTATCTCTAGTATACGACAATTATTTTGTAAGCGCTATTTTAAGTTAGTGGAAATAAGTGTGCTTTTTCTTTTAATTTCATTTCATATAGCTACATAGTGAATAAATTGAATAAATATGAATAAACAGCTATTTTATGTTGAACTTTCATTATTCAGCTCATAAAAGGTGTCAAACAATGCTATACTTTATCCAATGGAAAACAGAATAGGAGAAAAATGTATGGATCAAAAAACATTTATTGTGCTATTGATTTGTGGCGTGATCGTTTTGCTCATTGCTCTAGATTTCAATGCGCGTCGAAAATTAAAAGAAAGTGTCCATCAGAAATGGGGAAGAGTGCCTTATCAACCTCGATTTGATAAAGAAAAAAGTTTAAAGGAAGCGTGGCTCACAGAAAAAGAATTTCGTTCATGGTCAAGTGAAGTGGATGACTTGACGTGGTACGATTTGGATATGTTTGAAGTTTTTGAAGGCATCAACCTGACATACTCTAGTATTGGTTCAGAAGCTTTATATCAACGGCTGAGGAGCTTTAACTTTGGAAAAGATCAGCGATTAGAAAAGTTAATTGCTTTTTACCAAGAAAACCCTCAAACAAGAGAAAAAATCCAATATCAATTTGCACGACTAGGGAAAAAAGATGGTAATTTTACGAAGCAATATTTAGCGGATGGCCAAAGTAAACAGATCGGACATGTCGGCTTTTATACTTTTTTAGGTCTCTTACCGATCATTGGTTTAATTTTATTATTATTTGGACAAGTCTTAGGTATCTATCTAGCGATTGGTAGTTTGATTTTTAACACACTTTATTATCAAGTCAAGAAACAGACATTAGAAACTGAGATTAATAGTATGGGTTACCTAGTCTCAACGATCTCAACAGCGAATCAAGTAGCAAAGATTGCTACACCGGTTCAAGGTGAATTACGGCAAAATGTTAAACCATTAAAAGATATTCCTAAATTTGGGTTTTCCTTTCGAGTTAAAAGTGGGTCGGAAGCAGAAATTTTATTTGATTATGTCAATATGATGTTCATGTTGCCGTTTATTTCTTATCACTTTGTTATTAGCAGGTTAGAGAAAAAAACGAAAGAGGCAATGAAGGTTTGGGAATTATTGGGAGAAATGGAAGTAGCGGCTGCAGTTCTCAACTACCGTACCTACATGCCTATTACCTGTCAGCCAGAATTTACGGATAATGGCGTAGAGGCAGAAGACCTCTATCATCCTCTCTTGAAAGAAGCGGTAGTGAACCCGGTAGATTGGCATCAGAACATTTTAGTGACGGGCTCGAATGCTTCAGGTAAATCTACTTATGTGAAAAGTATTGCGATCAATTGTATCTTAGCACAGACGATCCAAACAGCCCTCGCAGAAAAGTTTACCTTGCAGCACGGTCACGTACTGACTTCTATGGCGATCGAAGATGACTTGTTTGCAGGAGATAGTTATTTTGTTTCAGAAATCAAATCGATTAAACGTCTACTAGATCAAGTGGAAAAAGGGGAAAGATGTTATTGTTTTGTGGATGAGATTTTAAAGGGAACCAATACGATCGAACGGATTGCTTCTTCTGCAGCAGTAGTAAGATGGTTGGCAGATTACCCTTCACTAGCTTTTGTGGCAACTCACGATATTGAATTGACTGAGATCTTGAAAAATGAATGTGAGAATGTCCATTTTGAGGAACAGGTCACAGCAGAAAAAGGAATCAGTTTTGATTTTAAATTAAAGCAAGGTCCAGCAAAAACCAGAAATGCGATTGCATTATTGAAAGTCTTAAATTATCCGGAAAAACTAGTTGCGGATGCAAAAGAAGCAGCAACATTTTTTGATCAACATCGAAAATGGGAGATTTTTGACTAAAACGTACGGACTTAATATGTCAGGCTTGAATGGTCTGTCGCAAACTCATTTTAAAGCAAAAAAGGAAGAAAGCGTACCTTTTCCTGATGGAGAAATCATGCTTTCTTCCTTTTTGGACATGGATAAAAGGATTCGATTTATTTTAGTAGAACAACTGATCGAAAGAAGATGAAATGATTGATTTTATATTGGATGCTCGAATACATAAAATTCTATTTTTATTTTGAAAACTTTATTCATTTTCTTTCAATCATTCCATGTTACAATAGAGAATCAGATGGAAAAAAGGAGATCGTTAAAAAAATGACACAGGCTCTTGAAATAAAGAATTTAAAAAAAGTATACGCAACGGGAGTTGAAGCGTTGCGAGGGATTGATTTAACGGTGGAAGAGGGCGATTTTTATGCCTTGCTTGGTCCTAATGGTGCGGGGAAATCTACGACAATTGGGATCATCACTTCACTTGTGAATAAAACTTCTGGTGAAGTAAAAGTGTTTGGTTATGACTTGGATACTGATTTGGTTCGTGCCAAACAACAAATCGGATTAGTACCGCAAGAATTCAATTTTAATCCTTTTGAAACAGTTCAACAGATCGTAGTGAATCAAGCAGGATATTATGGTGTTTCACGACAAGAAGCAATCAAGCGTAGTGAAAAATACCTTAAGCAATCCAATCTATGGGAAAAAAGAAATGTTCGTGCACGCATGCTTTCTGGTGGGATGAAACGGCGACTGATGATTGCTAGAGCATTGATGCATGAACCGAAACTATTGATTTTAGATGAACCTACTGCAGGTGTAGATATTGAACTAAGACGTGAAATGTGGGAGTTCTTGCGAGAATTAAATGAACAAGGTACCACGATTATTCTAACGACTCATTATTTGGAAGAAGCCGAAATGTTGTGTCGGAATATCGGGATTATCCAATCAGGTGAATTGATTGAAAATACAAGTATGAAATCATTACTTTCTAAATTACAATTTGAAACGTTTATTTTTGACTTAGCACCGTATGAACAAGCGCCAGTTCTACAAGGGTACACTAGTACGTTTGAAGATGATCGGACCCTTGCTGTTGAAGTAGAACGGGATCAAGGGGTCAACGGAATCTTTGATCAATTAAGTGAACAAGGGATAAAAGTGCTTTCGATGAGAAATAAATCGAATCGCTTAGAAGAATTATTCTTGAAAATCACGGAAGAAAATGGTCATGTGGAGGAAAAAAATGTTTAGTCTTTATTTTACAGCTTTAAAAAGTTTAGCCATCAAGGAAACCAATCGCTACTTGCGGATTTGGGTCCAAACACTGGTTCCACCAGTGATTACCACCTCACTTTATTTTGTGATCTTTGGGAAAATGATTGGCGGACGTATTGGTGATATGGGTGGATTTTCCTACATGGAATTTATTGTTCCAGGGTTGATCATGATGTCCGTTATCACTAGTTCTTATTCCAATGTTTCGTCCTCATTTTTTTCTCAAAAATTCCAGAAAAATATTGAAGAAATTTTAGTTGCGCCCGTTCCCACACATGTGATTATTTGGGGATTTGTGATTGGTGGACTGGGACGTAGTATCTTGGTCGGGGCGTTGGTAACGATGATTTCGCTATTCTTCGTTCCGCTAAATGTCTTCTCTTGGGGCATCGTGATTGTTACTTTGCTGATGACCTCGATTTTATTTTCACTAGCGGGTTTGATCAATGGTATTTTCGCACAGTCGTATGATGATGTGTCGATCGTGCCGACCTTTGTCCTTCAGCCATTGACATACCTCGGTGGTGTCTTTTATTCGATCTCTATGTTGCCACCAATCTGGCAGGCAATTTCTAAAGTTAATCCGATCGTTTACATGATTTCAGGATTTCGTTATGGGTTCCTTGGAACGACAGATGTACCCATCATGGTTTCGATCACGATTCTTGTGTTATTTAGTTTAGTGCTTTATTCACTATGCTGGTATTTAATCAATAAAGGTAGAGGGTTAAGAAGCTAGAGTTTGTGGAATGATCAAAAAAACTTATTCTATTTTCTACAGAAACGGATTGACTTGATCAAATTTTTGGTAATAGACAAGAAATAGTTGAGTCTAGGATAGATGCTTATCCTAGACTTTTTTTGTTCGATTAAAGGACTTCCTCATACAAATTTAGACGATCTACTCTTAAATTAACTAAATATAATATGTTAAAATGATAACTAAACTTTAGTTTTTAGTGTTTTATCTAGTATAGAAAAATAAAAAGGGGATATGGAATGACAATTGAATTTCGCGAAACGACGTTAGCTGATGTGCCAGCCGTCATGAAAATCATTAATGAAGCAAAACGGTTGTTAGCTTCCGCTGATAGTCCGCAATGGCAAAATGGTTATCCAAATGAAGAAACGATCAGGCAAGATATCGAAAAAACATGGTCTTATGTTTTGGTAGTCGATGGAATCATTGCTGGAACATTAGCCTTACAAAAAACACCTGATAAAAATTATCAAGAAATCTTTGAAGGAAGTTGGGAAAAAGCTGATGCGCCCTATACAACAATCCATCGCATTGCACTAGCTGATGCATTTCGCGGACAAAAGCTGGCTTACCGACTCGTTGAGTATGCAGAAGCAGAAACAAAGGCCTTAGGAATGGCACAAGTAAGAGTTGATACGCACAAAAAGAATACTAGTATGCAACGTATCATGGCTCATTGTGGGTTTGAGTTACGTGGTATCGTCTATGTTGACGATGAGATAGACAATGAACGATTGGCGTATCAAAAATTGCTTTAGTAAAGGAAGCAGTGGTTTTGCTTCTTTTGTTGATTCCTAGTATAATGACTCTGTTTTTTAGAATAGTGAACGAAGAGTATTACATGGCGAAACTACAATGAAATGGAGAGTTATCAGTGAAAGAAAATTTTTGGGCAGAATTACCGAAGCCCTTTTTTATATTAGCACCAATGGAGGATGTCACAGATGTGGTGTTTCGACATGTTGTGCAGGCGGCAGGAGCGCCCGATGTGTTTTTTACAGAATTTACAAATTCCGATAGTTTCTGCCATCCTGATGGTAAAGAAAGTGTCAGAGGTCGCTTGACATTTACCGAAGATGAACAGCCGATGGTTGCTCATATCTGGGGTGATAAACCAGAATTTTTTAGACAAATGAGTATCGAACTAGCAGAAATGGGTTTTAAAGGGATCGATTTGAATATGGGATGTCCGGTTCCTAACGTTGCTGAACGTGGGAAAGGGAGTGGCTTGATTCTTCGTCCGGAAGTTGCAGCGGAACTGATCGAAGCAGCGAAAGCAGGAGGATTACCTGTAAGCGTCAAGACAAGAATCGGCTATACAGAACAAGAAGAGTTGGAAGGTTGGTTGAGTCATTTATTGAAACAAGATATCGCCAATCTTTCTGTTCATTTACGTACGAGAAAAGAAATGAGTAAAGTAGATGCTCATTGGGAGTTGATCCCTCAAATCGTAGCATTAAGAGATCAACTTGCGCCACAAACGTTGCTTACGATCAATGGCGACATTCCTGATCGGCAAACGGGCTTGGAATTAGTTGAAAAATATGGTGTAGACGGGATTATGATCGGTCGTGGGATCTTTAAAAATCCTTTTGCTTTTGAAAAAGAACCAAGGGAACATTCAGCAACTGAATTGATTGATCTTTTACGTCTGCAATTAGATCTCCAAGACCAATATGCCAAAGAAATCCCCCGTTCAATGACTGGGCTACATCGTTTCTTTAAAATCTATGTCAAAGGATTTCCGGGCGCAAGTGACTTACGTGTTCAATTAATGAATACTAAATCGACCGACGAAGTCAGAGCGCTTTTAAATGCTTTTTCTAATCAAGAGTAACCGATGAAAATTTCAAGAATACTGTATTCTGTTTGTATTTTTGAATCTTATAAAAGAAATCAGAGGTAGATAAAATGCCGAATGATCCGAATGAATTTTCGTGATCATTGGGCTTTTTTTTGTAAAAGTAGTTATTTAATGAGAAAATTGAATGGCAAATGAGACAAAAGTAGCATCTTCGGAAATAAGCTGAAATTTACCAAAAATTTGAGAAGCACCAAGTAGGTAACAATCAACATCAAAAACTAGTTTTTGTGTTTCTTGTCAATTTTCGGAAATTCCTTCTTATTTCTTGATGCTAAACACTTTTGTCTCAACCTCTTTGAGCATATTAGTTTATCACTTGATAAATTTTGCGTTATCATTAAATTTATCAAGTGATAAAAAAGGTAAGTAGGTGATCCCATGAAAAAAATTATTGTCATTGGGGCGGGAGTAGCTGGATTAAGTGCCGCAGTTCGGTTGCAAAAGCTAGGATATGAAGTCACACTGTACGAAAAAGATCGTCAAGTTGGCGGGAAAATGAATCAAATCAAAACGGCAGGATTTACCTTTGATTTAGGACCAACGATTGTGATGATGCCAGAAATTTATCGGGAAGTATTTGAATTTTGTGGGAAAGACCCCGATGACTACATTCCAATGAAAAAAGTTGATCCAATGTTAAAACTGTATTTCAACAAAGAGGAACCAATCGAGTTTTCCAATGATTTAATTGAATTGACAAAGACGTTGGAAAACATTTCGCCAGAAGATACACAAGGTTATTTCGCATTTTTAGCAGATATCTATCAGCGATATACGATTGCAAAAGAAGCCTTTATCACGAAATCATTTCGTGGTTTTTGGGATTTTTATAATCCTAAATCATTATGGGCAGGGATCCGCTTGCGGACATTCAGCGATGCGTATACGTCTATTTCTAAATTTGTGAAGGATGACCGTTTGCGTAAATCATTGGCTTTTCAAACACTTTATATTGGGGTATCGCCTTATCAAGGACCCTCTTTATATACGATTATTCCAATGATCGAATTATTTTATGGTGTTTATTTTATTGAAGGTGGAATGTATACGTTAGCGACTTCATTGGCTCGATTGTTTGAAGAATTAGGTGGAAAGATCGTTTACGAAACATCAGTAGATGAAATCCTAATTGACAATAAGATTGCTAAAGGGATCCGAATCGGGACAGAACAAGTGATGGCTGATGCTATTGTATGTGGCGCTGATTTTCCTTATGCGATGAAGGAATTAATTCCTGATGAAAGAAAACGGGGAAAGTATACAAATAAAAAAATCGCTAAATTTGAATATTCATGTTCTTGTTTTTTGATGTATCTTGGCTTAGACAAGAAATACCCAGAGGAACACTTGCATAGTATTTATTTTGCAGAAGACTTTAAACAAAATGTTGATGATCTCTTTGAACGAGGAAAGTTACCAGATGATCCATCTTTTTATTTGTACCGACCGTCATTGATGGATGATTCGCTTGCACCTGAGGGTCAGGAAGGCTTATATGTCTTAGTACCAGTGCCAGAATTGTCAAAATATGAGAAGTGGACGGAACAAACGATGCAAGCCTATCGCCAAAAAATCATCCGATTGCTCAAAGAAAAGACGATTTTTAAGGATATCGATGAGCATATCGTATCCGAAACATTGATCACGCCCAAAGATTTTTCTGAACGTTTCAATGCTTATAATGGAGCGACTTTTGGCTTAAAACCGACATTGAAACAAAGTAATTATTACCGCCCGCATAACAAATTTTCTGCAGCAGAAAATTTATATTTTTGTGGGAGTAGTACCCATCCTGGCGCAGGGGTACCAATTGTTATGCAAAGCGCAAAATTAGCGGTAGAGGAGCTGTTGAGAGATGATAACCATTAACAATGATCCTTTTCAAGAATACCAAAAAGATTTTGCCTATTGTGAATCAATCATCAAGAAAAATTCAAAATCGTTTTACCTGGCTTTCTCACAGTTGCCTAAACGAAAAGCTCAAAGTGTCTATGCCGTGTATGCGTTTTGCCGACGTGCAGATGATTTGATTGATCGCGACAACAATCAAGCGGGATTGAGACAGTTAGAACGGCAATTGCTAGATTTTAATGAGGGAAAGGTTCCCAACGATCCAGTCTGGCGTGCGCTATCAGTGGTCTTTGACAATTTCCCCATGGTAACCGCTCCTTTTTTTGATATGCTGACTGGTCAACGAAAAGATGCTGATTTTAAGCAACCAGAAACAAGAAAAGATCTTGAAGAATATTGTTATTACGTTGCAGGTAGTGTAGGTTTGATGTTGCTTCCGCTTTTAACTGAGCGCCCAGCTGACATCGTTGTACCAGCTAAAAAATTAGGAGAAGCGATGCAGTTAACGAATATTTTACGAGATGTTGGAGAAGATTATCAAATGGGGCGAATCTACCTGACAAAAGAAGACATGACTAGATTTGGGGTGGCAACTACCATGTTAAAAGAAAAGCAAGCCCAAACACAATTAGTCGCTTTATGGGAATCACTGGCTAAGCAGGCTGAAAACTTATATGAAGAATCATTTGAAATGTTTCCTCTTATTACAGAAGATTGTCGTCAAGCACTTGCCAGTGCTGCGTTTATTTATCGTGAGCAATTAAATATCGTGAGAAAACAGCATTATTCTTTATTTGATAATAAGAATAAAGTTAGTCATTATCGAAAAGTACAGCTTTTAAAAGAGGTCAAAAGTTATCTCAAAAGCTATTGAACCGTCTGATTATTAAAGAACCGAATATAAATTCAATATTGTTGTTTTCAAACGATCATTAGTTGAAAAAATTGAAAGCAATGAGCCCGAGACCAAAAAGGTTGTCGGGCTTTTTATCACTGTTTTGTTACATAGGTCTTTCTATGCGAGAAAAATTTTCAGATAAAAATAAAGATTTAGCGGAATATTTTAGAACTTGTCGTATATTATTCATGACCAAGGTAATAGTTTTACCAACTAAATGCTAGGAGGATGGAAGAATGGGACCAATTGCAGTTACGCCTGATCAATTAAAATCACAAGCGAAGATCTATCAGCAATCAGCGCTCCAAATACAAGAGGCTATCCGAAAAGTAAATACGATGAACCAGCAAATTGCTCATAATTGGAAAGGACAAGCTTTTCAAGCATATCTTGATCAGTATCACCAGTTAGAAGGTAGCGTTAAACAAATGACACAATTATTTGAAAGTATTTATGAGCAACTCAACAACTATGCGAATACCGTTTCAGAACGGGATCGTCAAGATGCTCGGAATTTTGGGTTGCTATAGCGTTTATCAGTAAAAACAAATCTTCGTTTGACTTGTACCCATTAAAACAGCAAATGTCAGTTGTTTTTTAGCTATTTTCATTTGGTTTTTGTTTTGATTCCTTGACTTTGAATGTAAAAAATAAGCCATACATGAAAAAAGGGGTAACTCAATGAAACAGGGAATAGTCATTGATATTTGTTTACAAATCGAACAGCAAACGATCGACTTGCAAATACCTAGGGAAATAACCATTAGGCGCTTAAAGGAATTATTTGTGAACGCGCTTCAGGTTTCTTCGATCGTGCTACCGGCTGCGTTCGATTTAGAAGTGACAAATAAATCAATACGATTGAATGAAGAATTTCTTTTATCAGATTATCCAATTAGTCATGGTGACCAATTGTTAATCAAGCCACGTATCCTTAATGGTGGTGATAACAAGTAATTGAAGAGCGGAAAGGATGTATTTGAAAAAGAAGGTATTAAAATAACCGATGAACGAGTGGAAATTCAGCTACAAGCGAATCAATATGCGCTGGATCAGATCGAACAATATACATTTTTTTTAAAACCTAAAAGAAATTTATTGGCAGGTGACGTTAGCTATTTATCTACAGAAAAATTAATCATTCAATACAAAAAAACAAATCAAATGAAGTGTTTCTCACAGGTTTTGATTAAATTAGATTTTTACCAACGATTATTGCTTGCCCAAAAAGTCAATCAATTGTGTGATTTTATGAATGGACCGATCCAACCATTGCTTCATCCCGATAATTTGTTTCTGTTTGGAGAAGAGATTTTTCTTGCACATCGAGGGTTTATGCAAGTTATCGCTCCATATACGGTCACTGAAAATGATTTTCTGAAGCAATATCGGGCACTGGTGCTGGCTATCTTATATCCTAATTTGAGTTATGAGAGTTTAAATGGAGGAAGTGAAGGATTAACAGATGACTTGTCGAAATTGCTCCATGGAGCAAAAAATGTAACAGAAATCAATCAGATTATTAGCGACCAAATCGAAACACAAAAGGAGATTCGAGCGACAGAATTACGTGTGGTCAGTAGGAAAAATTACTTTATTTTTAAATGGGGTAGCCTTTTATTCAGCTTGTCAACCATCCTTTTTGCTTTATTAACAGGAAATTATGCGTTTTATCAATTACCACAGATAGAACGGAGCGTGGATGCACAAGCAAAATATATAGCCAAGGATTATGCAGGTGTTTTAACGGCTTTAGCAGATGTATCCCCCAGTTTGTTTTCTCAAAGTATCAAATATATAGTGGCTGTTAGTGTCATTCAATTAGATCATTTAACTTCATTAGAAAAAACAGCTATTTTAAATCAATTATCTCAAGAGTCAAGTGAGAATCGTTTGCTTTATTGGATTTACATTGACAGAAATAATCTCCAACAGGCATTGGATATCGCTCAAAACATTGGAGATGAGCAGTATCTTTTGCATGTCTATACTAAGTTATATCTGACAGTAAAAATGAACGATCAAATGAGTGGTGAAAAAAAGCAAAAATTACTAAAAGACTATCAAGAAAAAATTAGTCAATATAGCAAAAAGCCAGGAGAGAATAAATCTGAAAATCCCACAAAATAAGACACTATGCACCGAAAATCAGATGAATATCAGTCTTTCCATCCTTTTTGATCTCTTTTATTTTGGGGAGATGTTTATTCATGAAGTATTTACTCAAAATGATAAAGAGCTGGTGATCGCCGGCAAAAAAATCTGTTATATCAAACAGCATATAAATTTTTCAGACTCTTCGATCAAAGATGATCCGAGGTTTCTGATATTAAAGCATGAAACATTGCAGAGAAAGTGGATCGATCCACCGAAGCAATTGATTGATATTTCATGTGCAACAACCTCTGCCTTGATGATTGAATCAGATGCAATAATTGCGATAGATTATCAGGATAATAACTATCAATTGAGTATATATCCTAGTAAAGCACCCGTTTATTATAACCAGCAACTTGTAACAAAAGGTATATTTACTTTCCAAGTAGGTGATCAGATCGTAGTGGATCAGTGGATTATCGAAAGGCGGGAAAAGCAGTGGCAGATCATCGGTTTAGGTCAAGCGATCCAATTAAATCCATGGGTACTTTCTGAAGTCCCTTATATACCTGAATATCCTAAGCACTTCCCCTTTTTTAGAAGAAGCCCTAGAATCTATCTGGAAGAGCCAAAAGTACAAGTGGAGGTTCGATTACCGAGACACGAAGCAGCTCAGGAGAAACAATCCTTTTTTAAATTGGTTCTCCCGTCTTTAGGTATATTTATCTTAAGCGGAATGTTTCTATTTTTTAGCAATCGAAACCTGCTTCTGATACTAGGTATGTATGGACTTAATTTATTGACGTCCAGTATCTCTACTATCAATTATTTATTAAATAAAAAGAAAATAAAACGAAAAAAAGTGAACAAAAAATAACTATCCAACAATATAGAATCAAAAAAGCTTTTGAATTAAACAGGTTACAGCAAAGACAAAAAGAAGTTTTACAGTACATGTATCCTTCTAATAATCAATTAGCACGAATGACAAAGGAATGTCATCCAAGAATCTATGAACGTCGACCAAAGGATAAAGATTTTTTAACCGTTTGCTTAGGAATAGGCGAACGTCCATCCAGTTTTAAAATTGTTAGTTCTTATTTGGATGAGGATCAATGGAATGATGAAATTCTATCCGATTTTATTCGTCCTTATCAAAAATTAAAGAACGCACCTATTGCGATTTCGTTAGCAACTCAGTCAGTGGGGCTTGTCGGTCCATCGAATGTTTTGCAGGAAGCTCTTCAATCTTTACTATTTCAAATTTCTGTCTTGCACTCTTACCAAGAGGTTGAGTTTATCACTCTTCTTCAAGAAAAAGAATATGAAAAAACATGGAAAAATTGGCGTTGGTTACCACATCATACGTTGCGATCCTTTCCACTTAAACAAAGAGGGCTCCTATTCAATTTAAAAAATCGAGAGTTGGTTTTGAGTGCATTTTATAAGATCCTTTCTAAAAGGAAGCAGCAACTACAACATGCTGATTATCAGAAGATAGCTTTTAAACCAACTTATGTTTTTTCAATTATCACAGAAGAAGGCTTGTGGGAGCATGAAATCAGAGAGTTTTTAACGGAAGAATTAAATCGGTATGGTGTCGTAGTTATTTGGGCGAAGGAATCTATCGATCAGTTGCCTGAAACTGTAACGACGTTAATAGCGTATCAAAGTCAAGATATTGCTATGTTGATCAATCATAAAGAACAACACATTAATCAACCATTTACACCTAATCGTTTACCAACTAGTTATCCACTTGAACAAGCAATTTTTCGCTTAGCTAACTTATTCCATGAAGAAATTGAAAATCAAAATCTGCCAGAAAAAATCAATTTATTAGAGCAATATCAAGTTCAGACTGTTGAGGAGTTAATGATTTCTAAGCGCTGGTTGAACGCAGAGCCAAGTAAGACATTGCGTTCATTGATCGGCTGGCAGAGGAAAAATCAGGGGATCTACTGGGATCTCCATGAACAGGCACATGGACCTCATGCTTTAATTGGTGGCACGACTGGTTCAGGGAAGTCAGAATTTCTGATTACTTATTTAGTGGGATTAGCCATCAATTTTTCTCCTGAAGATGTAGGGATTCTAGTGATTGATTGGAAAGGTGGCGGCCTCGCACAAACAGTAAGTAAGTTGCCACATTTTATGGGTGCGATCACTAATTTAGACCGAGTTGGTACGTCCCGTGCATTGATCAGTATCAAAGCGGAGCTGGAAAAGCGACAAAGGTTACTTGCGACCTATGAAGTAAACAACATCAATGAGTATATGCAGTTATACAAACAACGAAAACAAAGGAACGTTTCTGCGTACCCTGATCAGCCGCTGCCTCATCTTTTTCTAGTATCCGATGAGTTTGCCGAATTAAAAGTCAATGTGCCAGAATTTTTGGAGGAGCTGACTTCAGTAGCGCGGATTGGTCGTTCACTTGGCGTCCATTTAATTTTAGCTACCCAAAAACCAGCCGGAGTAGTCAACGACCAAATCGAGGCGAATAGTAAAAGTAAAGTGGCATTGAAAATGGCAAGTGTTCAAGACTCAAAGGAACTTTTACAAACAACAGATGCAGCTTATGTGTCAAGATCAGGGAGGGGTTATCTTAAGGTAGGAGAAAATGACGTCTATGAATTGTTCCAAAGTGGTTATACAAAAGCACCCTACGCACCAAACCAATCTCTTGAAGATGAACGGATCGTTGCTGTGAATGAATTTGGTCAAAAGGAAGTCCTCTTTGCTCCTACTGAAAAAGATCCGAGGAAAGCAGCGGGCAGTATAGTTACGCAATATGAGGCAGTCAGAAGGTTGATTGTACAAACTTTTCAACAATCAACATTCAGCCAACCATCACAACCTTGGTTACCAGAATTACCAACGTGGTTAGTAATGCCTGTCTTTAAAGGAAATGAACGGAATACATTAAAGGTTCCCATAGGCTTGTTAGATGTACCTCATGAGCAAAAGCAAAGTCATTATTACTATGATTGCGAGAAAAGTAGTCATACCGTTGTATTCGCTAGTTCTGGATATGGAAAATCTACGTTATTACAAACAATTGTTTTAAGTCTTGCAAGACAAAATACTCCAAATCAAGTATGGTTTCATCTAGTTGATTTTGGTACTAATGGCCTTTTACCGTTGAAGAAGTTGCCACATGTCGTTGACATCGTCACTTTAGAAGAAGAAGAAAAAAGACAAAAAATGTTTGTGAGAATCAATCGATCATTGGCGGAGAGAAAACAACTGTTTAAAGAAAAGGGTGCCACAAATCTCTACCAATACCAAGAAAAAACGAGCATCCAATTACCGATCATTTTTATTATATTAGATAGCTACGAGAGTTTGGGGATAGAGGATAAACGAAAAGATTCCATCGATGAAACAATCGTGCATTTACTAAGAGATGGTGCAAGTTTAGGGATTTATCTTATTCTATCTGCAAATCGTGCCGGGAGTATTCGCCTAAATATGATGAGTCAATTTGCAACAAAGCTGTTTATGTATTTACATGATGAAAGTGAAATCAAACAAGTGCTGGGAAGAGAAGCGATTGTTGCGTTGCCTATTAAAGGAAGAGGGCAAGTGATGCTTGACCGACCAACGATATTACAATTTTATTTACCCACTAATGGTCAAAATGAATCAGAAATATTCGAAAAAATGGCAGAAGAAATAACAAATATAGATCAAGACTGGGTAGGAAAACGTCCTGAAAAAATCCTGATGGTGCCCGAACGGTTAACGACAAAAATTTTCAGTCAGTTTGTGCGCAATAAAGAAAAAGACTTGGTGTATCTAGGTTTGAATAAGCAAACAGTTGAGGTGGAATCATTTGCATTTTTTCTTGGAAAGCAGCTAGGTTTATTTTTTACTTCCAATGTACAATTGCAGAGGATGTTTTCATGGTGGTTGTCACAAATGATAGATGTGGAAGAAAATGTTATTTTAATCGATGTTTCTGGAACATTGGAGCAAATAAAAAACGAAGTGACTTCGTATTTTAGCTTGCATGATGTCGCAAAACGAAGTGAGAAATTTACTCATTTCTGGGATGAACTGTGGTTCACGCCAAAAACGAGAAAAATCGTGGTTCTTAATGGACTGGCTGATTTCGTGGAAGAAATGGGGTTACTCTCGGGAGAAGTGGGCAAGTTATTAAATAGAGGAAATTCGTGTTTTCAATTCATTTTTATTGATCTGTTAGCGAAAACTGGCAATTTTTATGGTGGAATGACTCAAATAGTAAAAGAAAATGTTTCTCAGATCCTTTTTGATGGGAGTCTCCAAACTCAAGGATTTGTTGATGATTTTACATTTACAAGAGAAAATAACCCAAATAATAAAAATAGTTTTTACAGTTTAAAGGATGGAAAGTTGGAAATCATAGTAGTTCCTGTCGAAGAAGAGTGAGGGTAAAAATGATAACGCACTAAAAATAATGTACCCGAACAAGAGGGAACGGGCGCAAGGGTTAGCTCCAACAACAGAAGGAAGAATTTTTTGTAATAGCTTCTCAAGTGTTCGAAAATTCATGCGATTTCGAGGAATTAATTCTGGAATGTCTATTTGGTAAGAAGGTATGCTCACCATTTATTCATTTTTACACCTAAAAGAGTCTGGGAAGTCCTTTTTTGTCCCAGACTCTTAACGGTAATTTTTTTTGAAAACTTCTTCTTATTATTGAAGTTTAAAGCATTTTTTTCTGTCTTTGGCAAAAAACTCAGGATCACTCGTAAATAACGTTGGCATAATAAATAGTTACATTTTTTTTTCGAGTAATTTTAATTCTTGGATCATTGCTTTTTTTCGCGGGTATTTTTCTTTTAATTCTTTGATCAACAATTGAACTGAGATCATGCTGTTTGGTAAAGTAGCCATTTCTTCAATATATCTCACCAGTTTATGATAATGATTCCGAGTAGTCATAGTGTGGGCTATTTTCCGCAATTCATATTCATATTTCTGTAATAGTGCTTCGGGAGTCTGTTTTTTTAAAATATTGAAATAACGATTAGCTTCTTTGATTCCAGAGGTCTCTAACACACGATTCAATAATAGATCATAGCATTTTTCCTGTGAATAAAGTAAGCCAATGTCTTGATGATTATGTAATTCTTGGAACAAACGGTTTCGCAACGATATCCATTCGTCTTTTGAACAAGTTTTTTTCAATTGGTGAACTAGATTCATATCTAATGCATCATTCTCAATCAATAACTTAAAAACTTGATTTATGTATGCTTCTTTTTTTCCTAATTTATAATAGAGTTTTTTTAGAGAATAACGATGAAGTTGAACGAGATCAGGAGATTGACGATCCAAAAGCAGACTCTCCTGTAATACTTTTTCTGCTTCTTTGTATATTCTGTTTTTAAGTAAGTAATTAACATATTGTGTTCTGATAGTAGGGGAGTGCCAGTTTTCTTGGATTGTATGTTGAATTTTTTGCTTGGAATAGTTTAAGTACTCCATTTGTTTAACAGATAAAATTTGTTTCTTTTTTTTCAATCCTCTTTTTTTGTCTGCGGGTTCTTTCTTCAACGAGGAAGCAGATTGTTTCTCATAGTATGCTTGATATTTATTGATATCAAAAGAATCATCTGAATAAATATATTGTTGAAAACGTTTTGCTAAGTGGTCATTTTCCTTTAAAATCATCTTTAAAAAAGGACGGATTTGTGAATCTTCCGCGTAGGAAACCAAATATGCGCTGTTATTTGCATCTTTCTTTTGTAAGTATTTATTGTATTCGAATAAAACGGCTACTAAATGGGGACAATGATCGTTCGATAAGCAGGGGCAGCTACAAACCATTTTTTCTAAATAAAAGTGGTCAACGAGGTCAATGATTGCATGATAGTTTTCATTACTAGTAATGTTGGCAGTAATCTGTTTTTGCTTAACCTTAAAGTTTTTTACCTGTTCCCCAATAAAATAGGAGTATCCTAAATCTATTGTAGTTTCTAAAAAATATTCTTTCCAGTTGTTCACCTAATCTCCTCCTTTATATTAATTCTTACTTAATAAGTTTAACGGATAAATGAATGAAAAACAGTATTTTTTTGTTGATACGTAAGTTATTTAATTTTAATATAAATGGCTATTTTTAGGTATATTTTTTATAGTAAAATAATTACCAATTGTTGTTTAAAGAAATTTTTTTATTCTTTCGTGATTGTGAGGGTGTTTTTCAATTTCTAATACAGCAATTTTGTGTAGCAAAGAGTCTAACGTGATATGTGACATTTCTTCCTCTACTTTTGCTTGGAGTTGGGTATAGCTTGCCGTCAATGTTTCTTGAATATTCGCACCAACGATACAATTTGGGTTTGTTTTCGGATCCACTTGAATGAGATTAGTATTTCCTTCAATACTTTTATAAATATCTAAAAGTGAAATTTTTTCAGGAGAACGAGCTAAAGAAGGTGCAGCTTTTCCGACTTGTGTAATAATCAAATTCGCTTTTTTTAGTCGGCTCATGATTTTACGGACATTAGCTGCACTGGTTTCAATACTTTTCGCAATCATCTCACTAGATAACATATCGCTATCTTGAAAAATTGCTATGTAGGCTAAGATGTGGATCGCATCGCTCAATTGTAAAGAATATTTCATACTATCCCATTCCTTTCGACGTTTATTCTTGACTTATTTTAACATACTCTTTAAGATAATGGTGTAACTTAAAAATGTACAGGTTTTATTTAAAAAATTTATCAATGTGAAAAAAGGAGTGGTTAGAATGAATTATCTCATTACTGGAGCAACTGGTGGTTTTGGTAACTATGCTATGGAGTACTTAAAACAGCTCGTTCCTCAGGAAAATATCTATGTGTTGGCGCGGAATGAAGAAAAGGGGAAAACACTTGAAGAAAAGGGTTGGAATGTCCGTTTCGGAGATTATGCTGATTATTCTTCTATGAAAAATGCCTTACAGGGAATTGATCGCTTATTGTTTGTGTCTGGTGCACCTGGTAATCGGCAAGCTGAGCATGAAAATGTTGTGAAGGCCGCAAAAGCAACTGGTGTTTCTTACATTGCTTATACTAGTTTTGCTGATGCCGATCACTCGACCAGTATTCTAGCGCCAGATCATCAGTTTACAGAGAAAGTAATTGCTGATTCTGGAATTGCACATACTTTTTTACGTAATAATTGGTACTTAGAAAATGAATGGCCACTCATTGAACTTGCCTTAAAGAATGGGCGCTTTATTTATTCAGCAGGTGAAGGTAAAACTGGCTGGGCATTAAAACGAGAATATGCCGAAGTTGCAGCAAAAGCACTAGCGAACTTGAACTTTCCAGAAGTTCTTGAATTATCGGGTCAACCGATTACGTATAAAGAACTAGCTAAAGAATTAAAAGAAGTGACAGGCAAACCTATTGATATCGTGGCTACCAATGACCATGAGTTCATCAAAAATTTAGAGGAGGCTGGTTATCCTGAATCTGCTGCACAAATGTTTGCAGCTATTCAAAAAGATATCAAGAATAATCAACTCGATGTTTCCTCAAAAGATTTTGAACAAGCTTTGGGACATCCACTTGTCTCTTTAAAAGATGGACTAGAAGAATTGTTGAATCAATAGTTGTAAAAAGCGGTTGAGACAACGTTTTTAATTTTATAAAACAAGGGTAAATTCTCACAAGTGACAAGAAGTATAAAAATAAGGTTTTTACGGTTGACACTTACCTGCTTACTGTTTCTTATTGAGTTTATTGCTGAAAGTTTAGTCAGTGAAAACCGTGAACAAAAGGTCGTGAAGCATCGTTTAGCTCTGATAACCATAAGAAAGATTTTTTGGAACCAGTTTTTTGGTTTTGAAAAATTCGGACTTATTTCAAAGAGTAGCTGGTTGAACACTGTTTATTCGTTTTCACACCTATTTAAAGAGTCTGGAATCAGGCTCTTTTTTTGCATTTAAGTGATAAGTAGAAGATTGACTTTTTTGAATGTAATAAAAAAAACACTTACGAGAAAATGAGAAATATGCTACGATACTTTTCGTGACAAATTTAAAGGAGTGGTATAGTTGCCTACAAACAAAAAAGAAGGAATTATTTTTACATCACTAATGTGTTTTCTCATGGTCTTAGGAATGAGTGTGTATAATCTCTGGCTTCATGGGGATTTATATTTTTCAAATCTATTGATTGGTTTAGTTCCAGGATTCATCGTGGCGTTTATTCTAGATGTCTTTATTGTTGGTGTGATTGCGAAAAAAATAGCTTTCAAGTTGCCAGTAAATTCAGAAAGTAAATTTCAAATGATCGTAACGATTTCTTGTCTGATGGTCCTAGGAATGGTTACCTGTATGTCGTTGTTTGGTGTTGTGATTGAGCAGGGAATACCTGACCAATTACTTTCAGCATACCTTACCGCATGGAAAATGAATGTGATTGTTGCATTGCCTTTGCAATTACTAATCGTAGGTCCCATCTCTCGATTGGTATTAAGCACGATCCAAAACTAAAAAGATCTTTTAGATTATAAAAAAAGAGGATGCGACTTGTATAGCATCAAGAGATAAAAGAACTTGCCTAAAATTGCGTATACGCTTATTAGGAAGTTTCGTTTATTTTTTGAATGAGCTACTTCAGTCACATGCTCTTTTTTTTAAGAACAATTAATCAAAAAATGTTTGCATCATTTCACGAACCTGTGTACACCATTGTAGTTCTTGCTGGCAAAGTAAAATTCTTCGTTGAATAACGACATAACGTCCAAATTCCTCTTTTTTATTTACTGAAAGATCTGCTAGTTTTGCTTGGTTTTTTTGCATGATTTTGTTTAATTGTTGTTCTCTTGTAAATAAAAGACCCGTCGCTGTTGTTTTATCTAAGGTAGAAAAAGCGTACAGTTTGGCTAAAAATTCATCTTTTTGAGTAGGAGCAGGGGTCTCTTCTTTGATCCATTCTTCTACGATCGCTTTTCCTTCATTGGTAAGGGTATAAATTTTTTTCTGCGAATGTTCTTCGATTTCCATGACAGAAATATAACCTTTCTGGTCTAATTTAGCCAGTGTCGTGTAAATCTGACTGTGGTGAGCTTCCCAGAAAATGGTGATTAATTGTTTTAGTTCATAACCGGAACGAGGTTTAGACAAAAGAACGCATAATAAGATATAGGCTAAAGTATTCATACGATACCTCCTGACTGATTTTCTCTTATTATAGCATATTTTTTGTTTTTGTTTTTACATGTGCATATTGACATGTAAAATAAATCATGTATGATGCTAGATAGAGAAAGGAATGGGGAATTTGGAGAATCAAATAGAAATCAAAGAAGAACTAACAGAGGAAGGACAGGAACAAAGTAAAGGAAAGAATTCAGCGTTAGTAGTCGCTGCAACTTGTATGTTTGCGTTTATGGGAGTTGGCTTAGTAGATCCCATTTTAAAAACGATTGCTGCTCAATTAGATGCAACACCTGCCCAAACGACATTATTATTTACGAGCTACATGTTGGTAACGGGAGTAGTGATGTTGTTTACAGGTTTTTTATCGAGTCGAATTGGTTTGAAAAAAACATTGATGGCAGGTTTGGTCATTATTGTTGTATTTGCTGGCTTAGGTGGATTATCCAATGATATTGGTACATTGATCGGATTGCGTGCTGGTTGGGGTGTAGGGAATGCTTTATTTGTTTCAACAGCACTTGCGACTATTGTAAGTATTTTAGCGGGTAACACTGAAAAAGCTATTATGATGTATGAAGCAGCACTAGGCTGTGGGATGGCTGTTGGACCATTAGTTGGCGGCATACTAGGAAGTGGCTCGTGGCGTTATCCTTTTTATGGGGTAGCTACGTTGATGTTTATTGGCTTTTTAGCATTGGCGATTCTTCTTCCAGAGGCAGGAAAACCACAAAGGAAGGTTGGTTTTTGGGAAGGGGTCAAGGCATTAAGTAATCACAAATTGCGTTCAATTGGTCTGATTGCCTTATTATATAATTTTGGTTTCTTTACGTTGCTTGCCTATGCACCATTCTTATTAGTGGGGTATAGTGAGTTAGAGGTAGGTTTTGTTTTCTTTGGTTGGGGCGTTTTATTAGCAATTGCTTCGATTTTTGTCGCACCAGTACTAGAACAAAAATTCACTACTTACCGAACGATTTTAGCAGCGTTTGTTTTCTTTATTATTTGTTTGGCGTTACTGGGTGCCGGTTCAACTATCCAAATTTTAGTGCCAATCAGCATTGTACTTTCAGGTTTTTTCCAAGGGATCATCAATACATTATTGACAACGATTGCTATGGAGATACCAGGTTTACCAAGAAATGTGGCTTCTTCAAGTTATAGCTTTGTTCGTTTCTTTGGTGGGGCATTAGCGCCATTTATTGCAGGGATCATTGGCGAAAAACTAGGTGAAAGTTATGCTTTTTATTTTGCTGCGATCATTGTCGTAATTAGTGTCTTTTGTATTATCCATCATCAAAATTATTTTGTAACAGATGAAGATCAATAAAAATGAGGTTTTGAAAGAAAGAATAAAAAACGAAAAAAATAGTTAATGACGAATCAATAAAACCTTGAATTTCACATACTGTGTTTCAAGGTTTTTTTTCTGTTATTTGTGACGTTCGATCTACAGTTCTGGTAACTGATATCGTGAGAGGGTTTATTTTTAACATGTGTTTCAACGAAAAAGGTCAATGAATACACTGTTTTTGCCATAAATCATGTTATGATGAGAATAAGACACAGCCAGTAAAAAGTAAGGAAAAGCGATGATTGAAGAATATTTCAAAGAAGTAGGTATCACGTTGGTTGAACTTCCCATCGAGTTGGTGGATGATCGACCCGTTTATGGTGGTTATCTAAAAGAGCTGCCTGTAATCAATGCGACAGGAGAATCTCGAAAAATCATGCACCAGAAACTAGCGAGTATGTATCAAGCCTATCGTGAACAACTACTTACAGATATGGAAATAGAAAAAGAAAAAACAATGAATCTGTCGACAGAAGAATTGTTAAGATATTATGATGGTGAGACATTCGATGGGTTTGCTATTTTTTCTAACGATAATGAAGATCATCTTGGCTAAAATAAGCTATTATCGACTTAAAGTTACGCTAAATGCGTTTCTTTTAGTCGATAATAGCTTATTTCAATCATTGTAGTTATGAGGCATTCTAGTTAAAGCGCTTGGGTAAGTTATTTTTGTTTAATTGATATTTGAAAGACAAATGGAAAATCCCGGCAATCAATAAAGTGATCGTATAAGCAATCGAATGGTGGAACGCTAGATTGTAATTGATCACAGCTAAAATGCCTAAAGCGAGCATATAACTAACATGTAGCCTTTGAACAATGCCTTTAGGACCAATTTTTTGAAGATAAACTTGCCATTTTTCCTGAGTGGGATTAAAATTTCTTTTTTTTATTTGGAAAAAAGTGGCTAAAATCATCACTCCTATAAAGGCAGCGATGTTTAAAGAAATCAAGTATACTAAAAATATCGTGAAAATTTCGAACATAAAAGTAACCTTTCTAACTAAAAAACTTTTCAAGAATCAAAAAATAAAGAAAAATTTTGTCATATTTTTATTGTGAAGACTAAAATGTTTCGTGTGAAACATTTTAGCGGATTTGACCTTCGCCGTAAATGATATATTTCGTAGAGGTCAGTTCATTCAATCCCATCGGACCTCGAGCATGTAATTTCTGAGTAGAAATACCGATTTCAGCACCAAAACCAAAAACAGCTCCGTCAGTAAAACGAGTTGAGGCATTCACATAAACCGCAGCGGCGTCCACTTCGTTCAAGAAACGTTGGCTTGCTTGGTAACTATCCGTAACGATGGCTTCAGAATGTTTTGTATTATGGCGATTGATATGGTCGATTGCTTCATCTAAAGAATCAACGACTTTCACAGCCAGAATATAGTCTAGATATTCCGTATCCCAATCAGCTTTTTCTGCAAGGGTTGCAGTTTCTAAATATTCCATGGCACGCGTATCTGCACGTAGAGAAACCCCATGTTCTACTAATGCTTTTTCAATAACAGGTAAAAAGAAAGGGGCAATCTCTGAATGGATCAACAATGTTTCTGCAGCATTACAAACAGATGGACGAGAAGCTTTTGCATTGACGATGATATTCGTTGCCATGGTCAACTGAGCATCTTTATCGATATAAATATGATTGTTACCAGTGCCAGTCTCAATGATTGGGACTGTGGCTTGTTCCTTCACTCTTCTGATCAAATTTGCGCCGCCTCGAGGAATCAACACATCTAAGTACTCTGTTAATTTCATTAATTCAGCAGCCGTTTCATGAGATGTATCGTCCACAAATTGAACAGCGTAAGGAGACAAGCCAGCATCAGTTAACGTTTGTTGCAGAAGCTTCACTAATAATTGATTGGAAAAGAAAGCTTCCTTTCCGCCTCGAAGAATAACAGCATTCCCTGATTTAAAAGCCAAGCTAGCTGCATCAGTCGTCACATTCGGTCTAGATTCATAAATGATTCCGATGACACCAAGTGGGACACGTTTTTTTCCAATCAGTAACCCATCAGCATTCTTCCACATTTGTTCTACTTTTCCAATTGGATCCTCTAATGAAGCGATTTTACTGATTTCTTCAGCCATATCATGGATACGCTCAGGCGTTAAGCGTAAGCGGTCAAGCATCGTTTCGCTCATCTGATTTTCGGTTGCTTGCTCTAAATCTTTCTGATTGGCTTCAAGTATCGCTCCTTGATTTTTTTTGAGCATCAATGCCATCTGTTTGAGAAGGTCATTTTTCTGTTCTGTACTCATCAAAGCAAGAGTTTGGGCGCTTTGTTTTGCATTTTTTCCAAGTTGATTTAAATCAGTCATACGTGTTCCTCCTTAAATAAGGTTCCAAGTTCTTTACCGGCTAAAAGATCGAAGATAATGGTAGGATTTTTTCCGTTTGCCAGGATCATTGTACTGTTGGCTTCAAAAATACGTAATGCTGCTTGTAACTTACTAGACATTCCTCCTGTTCCAAAGGTGCTGCCAGCACCACCCGCTTGTGCCATTAAACACTCGTCAATGACCGAAACGGTTTGATACATCTTTGCGTCTGGATTTTTTGAAGGATCAGCGGAATAAAATCCGTCAATATCAGATAAAACAATTAATAAATCTGCTGTGATCAATTTTGTAACGATCGCAGATAGTTGATCATTATCACCAAATTTCGTTGTATGTTCAAGTTCATCGACTGCTACAGTATCATTTTCATTAACGATCGGGATGGTTCCCATTGCTAATAACTGTTCAAGTGTGTTGATCACATTGACTCGACTTTGAGGAAAGTCAATCACATCCCGAGTAACGAGGATCTGAGCTGTTTGCTGATTGTAAACACTGAAACGTTGATTATAAATGTTCATCAATTCTGCCTGCCCGATCGCAGCGATTGCTTGTTGTTCCGGGATCGTTGTGGGGCGTGTAGCTTGATTCATTTTGTGCATCCCGACACCAACAGCGCCGGATGAAACTAATACGACTTCTTTCCCTTGATTCCGAAGATCAGACAAGACAAAGGCAAGCTGATCAATCGCAGCGAGGTTGATGTTTCCATTGGGATAGATTAAAGTACTCGTTCCCACTTTAATAACAATTCGTTTGGCTTTTGTAACTTCTTTTCGCATGTGACACCTCTAACTAAATACACGTTTTGATTTCGTTCTATTCTACTTGTTTTACACCATAAAGTCATGTATAAAATTTATTTTTTTATGACAGCAGTATTTTATTCATCTTAACATAAATTAATGAAGAATTTTTTAAGTCGTCCTTTTGGTATCATGAATATGGTAAAATAAATATAGTCTATTTTGGGAGGAAATTCGGTGAGAAAAAGAGGATTTGAAGTTATTTCAACATATGCACAACAAAAGATACAATTACCTCAACGAGCAACTCATCATGCTGCTGGATATGATTTTGAAGCGGCAGAAGATATTGTTATTCCAAGTATTTGGAAAGCTGGATTAAAACAAGGGATAACAGCTCTTTCAGAGGTATTGAAAAATGAAGAAACAACAGTCGACGAGAAAAAATTAAAACCAGTTCTTGTTCCTACTGGGATCAAAGCCTATATGGGAGAAGATGAATTTTTACAGTTAGCCAATCGTTCAAGTAATCCGTTGAAGCGTTTTTTAGTTTTAAGTAATGGAGTAGGTGTCATTGATAGTGATTACTATAATAATGATGCAAATGAAGGGCATATCATGTTCCAATTTACTAATTTTGGTTTGAAGGATGTTGTCATCAAAAAAGGTGAGCGAATTGGACAAGGAATTTTCTTACCATTCTTAAAAGCAGATCAAGACCAAACAGAACAGGCCCGTAAAGGTGGCTTTGGTTCATCAGATGTATAACTACTCAAGGTTTATTTAATTCAAAAATAATTATTTAAAGGAGGCGGGACAATGGCAAAAAAAGCGAAAGTCCAGTTTGTTTGCCAAAATTGTGGCTATGTTTCGCCTAAATTCTTAGGGCGTTGCCCAAATTGCGGGAAATGGAACACGATGGTCGAGGAAATCGAGCAAGATACGACTGACCGTAGAACACGAACAAGTTTGACTGGAGAAAAAGCCAAACCAACGAAAATTGCAGAAGTGATTCCTAAAAAGGAACCACGAGTCAAAACAAAATTAGATGAATTGAATCGTGTTTTGGGTGGGGGCGTAGTTCCGGGGTCAATGATTTTGATTGGTGGCGATCCAGGCATCGGTAAATCCACATTACTTTTACAAGTATCCCAACAATTAGCTGATATCGGCGGGAAAGTATTATATGTTTCTGGAGAAGAAAGTGCAGAACAAATTAAATTACGTGCCGAGCGTTTGGGCTCAATCAATACAGAATTTTACTTATATGCTGAAACTGATATGAATGAAATTAGCCGTGCCATCGAACAGATTTCACCAGATTATGTGATCATTGATTCGATTCAAACGATGACACAACCTGATATTACGAGTGTAGCAGGGAGTGTCAGTCAAGTGAGAGAAACGACTGCTGAGTTGTTGAAAATAGCGAAAACAAATGGGATTGCGATTTTTATCGTAGGACATGTAACAAAAGAAGGATCGATTGCGGGTCCACGTATGCTTGAACATATGGTTGATACTGTTTTGTATTTTGAAGGAGAACAGCATCATAGTTTTCGTATTTTGAGAGCAGTAAAGAATCGATTTGGTTCAACAAATGAAATTGGTATATTTGAAATGCATGAACATGGATTAGAAGAAGTTGCGAATCCTTCCCAAATCTTTTTGGAAGAACGATTAGAAGGAGCAACAGGCTCAGCGATTGTTGTGGCGATGGAAGGTACCCGCCCAATTTTAGTGGAAATCCAAGCACTGGTAACACCAACAATGTATGGAAATGCTAAACGAACCACTACTGGCTTAGATTTTAACCGAGTATCATTGATCATGGCAGTTCTCGAAAAACGAGCAGGCTTACTGTTGCAGAATCAAGATGCTTACTTAAAAGCAGCAGGTGGGGTAAAATTAAATGAACCAGCCATTGATTTAGCGATTGCTGTGAGTATTGCTTCCAGTTACAAAGAAAAAGGGACACAACCGACAGAATGTTTTATTGGCGAAATCGGGTTGACGGGCGAAATTCGCCGTGTCAGTCATATTGAACAGCGTGTCAAAGAAGTACAAAAGCTGGGTTTCACAAAAGTTTATTTGCCAAAGAACAATCTAGGAGGGTGGAATCCTCCGACTGGCATTGAAGTCGTAGGTGTCGCTACCTTGGCGGAAACGTTAAAACGTGTCTTTCGTTAAAAATAGTAAAATTAAAGAAATGGAGGAAAGAGTATGCAAAAACGTGTCATCACCTTGCTGATGATTATTGTCGGTGCCAGCTTAGGTATTTCTTTTTTACCAATGGCTTGGCAGACAATTGGTCAGCAAACAAATGGATGGCTGAATAATACATTTACCAATAGTCTGTTAGGTGCACTTATTTTCTTTTTATTGTCTTTGCTATTGGCAAAACATATCTCAGCTGTTATCAAGCAAATTGAGGAAAAATTAAGTGAGGTTAGTTTAACTTACCTATTGTTTGGTGCAATTGGTGGGATTATCGGGCTAACTTTAGGTGTAATTATTTCAACGCCACTATATAATTTGAAAATTCCGTTTGTAAATAGTGTTCTTCCCATCTTATTAATGGTTATTTTAGGCTATTTAGGATTCAGGATGGGAACCACTCGAATCGATGAATGGAAAAAAATCTTTGGTTCAAGAAACAAGAAAGTGGAACAAGAAACACCTAGTCAAGTGGAGAGCCAAATACTGGAACGAAAATTAGGCGAGAACTTTCATAAATACAAGATCTTAGATACTAGCGTGATCATTGATGGACGAATCTATGACATCACCAAAACTGGTTTTTTAGAAGGCACACTGATGATTCCGAATTTTGTGCTTTATGAATTACAGTATATTGCTGATTCTGGCGATAGCCTAAAACGTGTTCGCGGACGCCGCGGGCTGGATATCCTCAATGCTTTGCAAAAAGAAGAAGGAATCTCTGTTGAAATGTATGACGGTGATTTTGAAGATATCACTGAAGTGGACAGCAAATTGATCAAATTAGCGAAACTTTTAGATGGTGTCATCGTGACAAATGATTATAACTTAAATAAAGTCTCAGAGTTTCAAAATGTACCAGTGTTGAATATCAATGCTTTAGCGAATGCAGTAAAACCGGTAGTTATTCCAGGTGAAAACATGAATGTTTTAGTCGTAAAAGCAGGAACAGAACGTCAACAAGGGGTTGCTTATCTCGATGATGGCACCATGGTGGTCGTGGAAGATGGACAGCATTATATGAACGAACATATCGAAGTGGTTGTTACAAGTGCCTTACAAACAGCTGCCGGGCGGATGATTTTTGCAAAACCAGCCCATGCAGGTCGTGGGATCGATAATAAAGACAATAAAAAAGAAACTGAAAAAAGTAAACATGCTTAACGAAAGAAAAATCGGAATATGAGTATAAAAAGTAGCCAACTGGTAAGGAAATTCAACCAGTTGGCTTTACTATTTCCCATATTAAAGGTAAAATTTGTGCTGAGTGGCTTTCATTTTAATGAAAAAGCCTTTAAGAAATATGAGGATGTAAAACAGAACATGTTTTTCGTGTTTTGTCTCATATTTTAAAATCTAGTTTGAAAGAAGAGGAAGAAAATGACGAAAGTACGCGTACGCTATGCACCAAGTCCAACTGGGCACTTACATATTGGGAATGCTCGAACAGCATTGTTCAATTATCTATTTGCTCGCCACAACGATGGAGACTTTATTATTCGTATTGAGGACACAGACCAAAAACGAAACATTGAAGATGGTGAAAAGAGCCAATTGGAAAATTTGGCTTGGTTAGGTATCGATTGGGATGAATCTCCTGAAAATCCTGGAGAATATGGTCCTTATCGTCAATCTGAAAGAAAAGAAATTTATCAGCCTTTGATTGATCAACTTCTTGCAAGTAATCGGGCATACAAATGTTACTGTACAGAAGAAGAGTTAGAAGCAACTCGTGAAGAACAACGTGCACGTGGAGAAATGCCTCATTATGCGGGTACTTGTGCAAATCTAACACCAGAAGAACAAGCAGAAAAAGAAGCGCAAGGGATTGAACCAGTGATCCGATTCCGTGTACCACGTAATACGGAATATGCGTTCAAAGATATGGTCAAAGGGGATATCACTTTTGAATCAGATAATATCGGTGGCGACTATGTCATTCAAAAACGTGATGGTATGCCAACATATAACTTTGCTGTAGCTGTAGATGATCATATGATGAAGATTACTCATGTCTTACGTGGGGATGACCATATTGCAAATACACCTAAACAATTGATGATCTATGAAGCTTTTGGTTGGACACCACCAACATTCGGTCACATGACATTGATCATCAATACAGAAACTGGGAAAAAACTAAGTAAACGTGATGAATCGATTTTACAATTTATCGAACAGTATCGTGAATTAGGTTACTTACCAGAAGCAATGTTCAACTTTATTGCATTATTAGGTTGGTCACCAGTAGGCGAAGACGAAATTTTCAACCAAGAAGAATTGATCAACATGTTTGATCCAAATCGTTTGAGTAAATCACCTGCAGCCTTCGATGCGAAGAAATTACAATGGGTGAATAACCATTACATGAAAGAAATGGATTTAGATAAGTTAACAGACATGTGCTTGCCTTATTTGATCGCTGACGGTCGAGTACAAGAAAATCCTGATGAAAAAACGATCGAATGGGTCAAAAGAATCGTTAGTCTGTATCAACCACAAATGAGTTACGCAGCTGAAATCGTAGAAGCTTCTTCCTTATTCTTCAATGAACATCCTGTATTGAACGATGCGGCTAAAGAAGTATTAGCAGGCGAAACTGTTCCACTTGTTCTTAATGCGTTTAAAGCACAACTAGAACAAATGGAAGTCGTGGATGCCCCAACCGTAAAAGCAGCAATCAAAGCTGTCCAAAAAGAAACTGGCGTTAAAGGTAAAAATCTTTTCATGCCGATCCGAGTAGCTGTTTCAGGACAAATGCACGGACCAGAATTACCAGATACGATCGAATTGCTTGGTCGTGAAAAATCATTAGCACATTTAAATCAAGTCATCAACTAAACACGATGAACAGAAAGAAGTAAGTAATCATTGATCTCAAGAGAGGTGACGGGCGGTGGAAGTCACTGATCGATGTTTACTGAAATGCCTCTGGGAGTGGTTTCGGCGAGTGAAATAGACACATCTCTTTGTGACGAATTTCAGGTAGTCGAGAACGTATAAGCTTACGTTAACAGCTAGAGGTAATCATATCTGATTATAAATAAAAGTGGAACCACGCCAATTAGCGTCTTTTAATAAGGAAACTTGTTAAAGGCGCTTCTTTATTTGTCAGAGAACTACATAAATTATTGAGAGGAAGGAGCGATGACGATGGGGTGGTTTGCCCGAGCGGTAGAGGCAGCTAAAAAAAATGACCCGGCTGCTCGTTCAACATTAGAAATCGTTTTGACATATCCAGGGTTTCATGCCTTATTTTGGCATCGGGTGTCACATTACTTATATCAGCATAAACTTTACTTGCTGGCAAAAATCAATGCACAATTTTGGCGATTTATAACAGGAATCGAGATACATCCTGGAGCCCAGATCGGACAAGGTGTTTTTATCGATCATGGGATGGGGATCGTGATTGGAGAAACCGCAGAGGTCGCTGATGATGTAGTTCTTTTTCATGGAGTTACGTTAGGTGGTACAGGTAAAGAAACGGGCAAAAGGCATCCCACAGTGAAACAAGGGGCAATGCTTTCTGCCAATGCTCAAATATTAGGACCGGTCACGATTGGGAAACATACGAAGATTGGTGCCGGTGCAGTCGTTTTAAAAGACATTCCAGATTATGCTACAGCCGTGGGGGTTCCTGCAAAAGTAGTACGGATTAATGGAGAAAAAGTGAGGAGATCAGAATGATAAAAATTTACAATACATTGACTAGACAAAAAGAGGAATTTGTACCGATTCAAGCAGGAAAAGTCGGTATGTACGTGTGTGGTCCGACTGTTTATAACTATATTCATATTGGAAATGCCCGCAGCACGATTGCTTTTGACACGATTCGACGCTACTTTGAATATCGGGGATATCAAGTCGATTATGTTTCCAATTTCACTGATGTAGATGATAAAATCATTCGTGCTGCTAATGAATTAGGGATCACGGCGCCAGAAGTAGCCAACCGTTTTATCCAAGCATTTGAAGAAGATACCAAGGCGTTGAATGTGGAGCCAGCTACTGCGCATCCTCGTGTGATGGAACATATGTCAGATATTATTTCTTTCATCCAAGTATTGATCGAAAAAGGTTATGGATATGAATCAAATGGCGATGTCTACTACCGTACAAGAAAATTTCCAACCTATGGACAACTTAGTGATCAATCGATTGATGAGTTAGAAGTGGGCGCGAGTCAACGGACGGGAGCAGAACAAAGTCAGAAAGAAGATCCGCTTGATTTTGCACTATGGAAAAAAGCAAAACCTAATGAGATCTCTTGGGATTCTCCATGGGGACCCGGACGTCCAGGATGGCATATCGAATGTTCCGTTATGGCAACGAAACATTTAGGGGAAACAATTGATATCCATGGTGGTGGGCAAGATTTAGAGTTTCCACACCATGAAAATGAGATTGCCCAAAGCGAAGCAAAAACGGGAAAGAAATTTGCCAATTATTGGATGCACAATGGTTACGTCACGATTGGCGATGATGATCAGAAAATGAGTAAATCATTAGGTAACTTTATTACTGTCCATGAAATGATCCAAACAGTAGATCCACAAGTGTTACGCTTCTTCATGGCAACAACTCAATATCGCCGACCGATTCGTTATAGTGAGGCAACGATGAAGGAAGCAGCGACAAACTTGCAACGCTTAAGAAATACATTTGATAATCTTAAATTCCGCCTAGCAACAGCAGAAAAATCTCTGGCGGATGACACAAAGTATTTAGCTGAGCTTGAACAAATCGAACAACGCTTTATTGAAGAAATGGACGACGATTTTAATGCTGCGAATGGAATTACCGTCGTTTATGAATTGGCAAAATGGTTAAACACGTATTTGGAGAAAACAACTGTTTCAGCGGATGTTCTAGCCAAAGGGGAAGCATTATTTACCCAATGGTTGGCTATTTTTGGTATTTTATTTACATCTGAGGAATTACTTGATGAAGAGATCGAACAGTTGATCGAAGAACGTACGCAAGCAAGAAAAAATCGTGATTTTGCCCGTAGTGACGAAATCCGTGACCAATTAAAAGAAAAAGGGATCTTGCTTGATGACACACCGCAAGGAACTCGTTGGAGAAGAGAAGCATGAAAGACTATACACAATTAAACGGACTAGCTTTAGCTTATGTAGGGGATGCCATCTATGAGATCTATATTCGTGACTATTTGATCGAACAAGGGGCGACTAAACCGAATAAACTTCATAAAGCAGCCACGAATTATGTTTCAGCAAAAGCACAAGCCTATCTGATCAAAGAGATGCTAGAAGAAAAATTGATGACACCAGAAGAAGAAACTTTTTATCGTCGTGGTAGAAATGCCAAAAGTCATACAAGTGCAAAAAATGCAGATGTCACAACTTATCGAATTGCCACAGGTTTTGAAGCTTTGATGGGGTATCTGCATTTGACGAAACAAACAGAACGGTTAGAAGAATTAATTGAATGGTGTATCCAGAAAGTCGGTGAAAAAAATGGGTAGAGAACAAAAAGAACGTCATTATAACAAACGTAAAAAAGCAACGAAACAGCCAATGAACGCTTTATCACAGAAAAAATCGCAAAAAAAGCGAAACCATTATGACACTTCCTATGAACCTGTAGTTGGGGAGAAAAAAGAGGAAGCAATCGAAGATAATTTTGTCTTTGGTCATCATGCAGCAGTAGAAGCCTTACAACAAGGCAGAGGGAATAAATTATTTTTACAAGAGGACTCACGGGGAGAAAAAACCGAAGAGTTAAAGAACATTGCTAGAGATCAAGCTGTACCAGTTAAATGGGTTCCAAAACAAAAATTAGATACCTTAAGTGATCATGGTGTACATCAAGGAGTAGTTTTAGCGATTACCCCGTATGAATATTTATCTTTAGACCAGCTTCTTCAGCAAACCAAAGAAAAAACAGAAACACCTTTCTTTGTCATTTTAGATAGTATTGAAGATCCTCACAATTTTGGTTCGATCCTACGAACAGCGGATGCAAGTGGGGTAGATGGCGTAATCATTCCTAAGCATCGGGCGGTAGGCATTACGCCAATCGTTACAAAAACCTCTACTGGAGCAGTCGAACATGTACCTGTAGCACGAGTGACCAATCTTGTTCAAGCAGTCCAACAACTAAAAGAAGCCGGTTTTTGGGTTTTTGGGACAGATATGGATGGTACAAATTTCCAAAAATGGAATGCAAAAGGCGCTATTGCTTTAGTGATTGGTAATGAAGGACGAGGAATGAGTCCTGGATTGAAAAAAGAAATGGACGAACTTTTGACCATTCCAATGGTCGGTCACGTTCAAAGTTTGAATGCGAGTGTTGCTGCTGGATTGTTGATGTATCAAGCTTTTTCTCAACGTCAAGGAGAGTGATCAGATGAAAAAGCAGCTCCTGATTGTTGATGGTTATAACATGATCGGTTCTTGGCCAGAACTCGTTTTGTTGAAAAAACAAGAAAAGATGGCGGATGCTAGAGAAGCTTTGTTGCATCGTTTGTCAAATTATGCCAAATACGAAGGAATTGAAGTGATAGTTGTTTTTGATGCACAATTGGTTCCAGGCATTCAGCAAAACTATAAGAAATACCAATTAGAAGTCGTCTTTACAAAAGAAGATGAAACGGCAGATAGCTATATTGAACGTATTGCTGGTCAATTAAATGATCGTTTAACGCAAGTAACTGTTGCCACGAGTGACTTAGCCGAGCAATGGATGATCTTTTCACAAGGGGCTTTGCGGACTTCTGCCTATGAATTATATAAAACGATCCAGAAAACAGAGAAAAACATTGCACAAGATAATATAAATATGCAATTTGATAATTTTCGTCGTAATTCGCCTTGGAGTAAAGAACAATTAGAAAAATTGTCCCAAAAGTTAGACGATTTAATGCGAAAAGATAGATAACATAGTTATATGATTAGTCAATCGGATGATTGATGGTAAGATTCCTCCATAATCGAAAGAGATGGAGGAATTATTTTATGTCTGAGGAGTTATTGCGCGCCGCACGTGACGGTGATGAAGAAGCATTCGCTATCCTATATCAAAAATATTTTCCACTTTTGTTACGTTTAAAAAATATGTACTACCTAAGAAATTATGTGTATGAAGATTGGGAACAAGAAGCAAGGATCGCCTTATATCAAGCTTTAAAGACTTATGAAAATAACAAAGGCGTTAGCTTTGGCAGCTATTATAAAAGCATTATCAGTAATCAAATTTATTCATTATTAAGAAAACAAAATGCCTTGAAACGTAGAGACCAAAAAGATGAATTATCGATTGATCAGAAGGTTGAAACAGAAGGTCCGGACTTTTTAGCAGAAATCACTACTCAAGAACCACTTGCGATGCAACGATTACTGTTAAATGAAGCCATTGAAGATTGTGAAATCAAATTTTCAAAAAAGGAAGCAAAAATATTTTATTATTATATGCAAGGAACCGATTTCAAGAGGATGGCAGAGGAACTTTCGATGGATGTCAAACAAGTCAAGAGTGCGTATAGCCGTGTGAAATTTAAAATAAAACAACATCTCAAAAATTATCATGAGGAATAATTTATAAAATTATTAATGTTTTTCTTATTTGTTTTTATTGCATTTCTTTTTTTTATATGGTAAACTTGAAAATTTTTATAAAGTGTGGTATATTGGGTAATGAGGTGAACTGTATGCCAACAACTTTAGCTACAATCAAAAAAGATTTAGAAGGTCGTATCGGCAGCCCAATCATGCTGGTTGCTCAGACAGGAAGAAAGCGTCAAACAGAACGCCGAGGCGTTTTAACAGAAACCTATCCTTCAGTATTCGTTGTTGATTTGGATCCTGAAGAAAATTCTTTTGAACGAGTATCGTATAGCTATTCAGATGTACTTACTCGAACAGTCGAGATTGAATTTTTAACTGAAGCAGTTTAAAAAGCAAGCGAGCCTAGTTTTTTATAAGGTTCGTTTGCTTTTTTGTTTGGAAATAGGTATGCTGAAAAAAAGAGAATTGGAGGCACTTTCAAATGGAACATTATGTAAAAAAATTTGCAGATTTGACCACTCAAGAATTTTATGAGATTGTCAAAGAACGCATTGCTGTTTTTGTCGTAGAACAAAATTGTCCCTACCAAGAAGTGGATGAAATTGATAGCCAAGCTTGGCATACGTATTTCAAAGATGAAGCAGGGAAAATTTCTGCTTATACACGTATTTTTGAAGAAGATGGAACCATTCATTTTGGTCGAGTGTTGGTCAATAGTGAGCATCGTAAAGAAGGGTTGGGACGTAAGATCGTGCAACGTACGATGGAAGTGATTGAAGCCAATTACCCGCAACGACCGATCGTCATTGGGGCGCAAGTCTATCTTCAATCTTTTTATGAGTCATTTGGATTCGAGGCCATTTCAGATGTTTATTTAGAAGATGACATTCCCCATATCGATATGAAAAAATCGAGCTAAAGTGATCATGACGATAGGTAGCGCAATACAAAAAAGAACAGTTACAGTGAAAACTGATAGCTGTTCTTTTTTGTGTTATTTAGTTGTCTTTATTTTTCAGTTGTCTGATCAACGGTTGCTTGTGTAGTTGGTCGTCCGTTGTTTTCTGCTGTTTGTTGTGCAAGTAGATCACGAATGTCGCTCAAATAATCTTCAGCAGTTGGTTTGGCAGGTGCTTCTTCTGTTTCTTTTTCAGGACGTAATCTTTTAGCGTGGTTGGCTGCTTTCACCACTAAGAATAAGACAAACCCTGTAATAATAAATGTTATGATTGCACTAATAACATTGCCGAAAGCAAACGTAACTCCTTTAGTAGGTGACCAGTCCAAGATAGAAAGGGCGCCTTCCAAATCAGACGTGCCAGTAATCATCGCTACAACCCAGCCTACAAGAGGTGTGATCAAACCTTGAACGATCTGATTGACAATGCTAGTAAATGCACTCCCGATAACAACCCCAACGGCTAAATCTAATACGTCGCCACGCATAATAAACTCTTTAAATTCTTTAATCATTTTTCTCCTCCTCTCACTTATCCTTAGTATAACGAAGAATAAAAAAATATAAAAACGACATGCATTTATGGCTAAGGTCTGTCGTTCAAGTACTTATATGCTATACTAGAAGGTGACTCTTAAGTGATGCAAGAGAGAATTAAAGCAGTAAAAAATAGTAGCCACATATTCTTTTATCCTCCAAGATAAAATCAACCATGTCGGAGAACGAACTGCTAATAAAGGAGCATGTACTATGACATATCAACTGGCAGAGGGTGTAAACCTCCACGTCTTGCAAACAAAACAATATAAAACGGTTCGTATCTTTGTTCGCTTTACTACGCGTTTAAAAAAAGAAGTCATCACGAAACGTTCCCTTTTAAGTAGCTTGTTAGAAACGAACAGTTTAAATTATCCTGACCAGACTCAGTTAAGTGCAAAATTGGCGGATCTTTATGGTGCTAGTTTTGGAACGTCCGTGAGAAAAAAAGGCAATCTTCACTGGTTGGATGCTAGCATCAACTTTGTCAATGGCAAGTATATCAACGATACCAGCATTTTAAACCAAGCTGTTGCTTTTTTGAAAGAAGTTCTCTTTTATCCAAACATTACGGGGCAAAAATTTGATCCAGCCACTTTTGCTTTAGAAAAAAACAATTTGAAACTTTATTTAGAGAGCTTAAATGAAGACAAGCAAATGATGGCTTCACTGGCGCTTCAAGAGTTGTATTTTGATCAGTCGGAGGCGCAGAAAATACCAAGTTTTGGAACAATCGAAGATCTAGATGAACTCACAGCTGAAGTGTTAGCTGACTATTATCATCAGATGATCACAGAAGATCAGATCGATATCTTCGTAGTGGGAGATGTCTCTCCTGCAGAAGTCCAAGCAGCTTTTAGTGAATGGGCATTTCCAGAGCGAGAAAGATTACACCCGGAAATTTTTTATAGCCAACCGCAAGAAAATATCATCAAAGAGCGACAGATCGAAGAACCAGTGACTCAGGCGAAATTAAATCTGGCTTATCAAACCAATGTCTATTATGACCAACCGGATCGTTTTTCATTGATGGTCTTCAATGGATTATTTGGCGGTTTCCCACACTCTAAATTATTTATGAATGTTCGTGAAAAAGAGAGCCTAGCTTACTATGCTTCCAGCAGCATTGATACTTTTCGTGGGTTCCTAAGTGTACAAACAGGAATTGATGGACGTAAACGTAACCAAGTATTGCATCTGATCCATGAACAATTAGAAAGTCTACGAAATGGGGAAGTCACAGAACTTGAATTGACACAAACTAAGGCCATGTTACGAAACCAATATCTATTATCATTAGATGCCCCGCAAGTAGCTGTCGAGACTGCCTATTTAGAGAATTGGTTGCCAGAAACGAAATTAACAGCTGACGAATGGTTAAAACGGATGGAAAAAGTAACGGTCGAAGACATCCAAAAAATAGCTCGACAAATCGAGTTGCAGGCAATTTTCTTTTTAGACGGAGGTACAACAAATGAATAAAACAGAATATGATCAAATCAACGAAACACTGTACCATGAAGTATTACCAAATGGTTTGACTGTTTATTTATTACCTAAAAATGATTACCATAAGACATATGGTTTATTTAGTACAAATTACGGTTCGATCGATAATGAATTTATTCCATATGGTTCAGATAAAAAGATAAAAGTTCCAGATGGTATTGCCCATTTCTTGGAACATAAATTGTTTGAAAAAGAGGATGGCGATGTCTTTCAATTATTTGGACAACAAGGGGCCTCAGCTAACGCGTTTACCAGTTTTACCAAAACAAGTTATTTATTTTCAACGACAGATCAAGTTGAAAAAAATTTGACGACTTTACTTGATTTTGTCCAAGCACCTTATTTTACGGAAGAAACTGTTAATAAAGAAAAAGGGATCATAGGACAAGAAATACAAATGTATGAAGATGATCCAAATTGGCGGATGTTTTTTGGCATTTTGAATAATTTATACCCTGAACATCCTTTGCATATCGATATAGCTGGCACAGTTGAAAGTATTGAAGCAATCACTGCTGATGATTTATACACCTGCTATCGGACATTTTATCAGCCAAGTAATATGGTCTTGTTCGTAGTAGGAAAATTAGAGCCGGAAAAGTTGATGGAATTGATTCGAACCAATCAAAATGCTAAGGATTTTCCACCAGCTCAAAAAATCAAACGTTATTTCCCTGACAATAATGGTGATATTATTGCGAAAAGCTCAATGCGCTCAGCAATCACTAGAGATAAGTTTGTCTTGGGAATCAAAGGGCTAGATGTTTTACCAGCAGAAGGGAAGGAATTATTGAGATACAAGACCGCTCTCAATCTTTTATTCCAATTGTTATTAGGGAATACTTCTCAAAATTATTTGAAAATGTACAATGATGGTTTAATTGATGACAGCTTCGGTTTTGAATTTAGTTTAGATCGAGAATTTCATTTTGCTGACTTTAGCGGAGACACGGATCAGCCAGAAAAAGCAGCTGAAAAAGTGAAAGAAATTCTTCTGCATTTTGAAGAGGATCAAGAACTGTCTGAAGAAAATCTAACATTGTTGAAGAAAAAGATGTTAGGACAATATTTCCAAACATTAAATTCACTGGAATACATTGCAAACCAATTCACGCAAAGCCTATTTGGGGATCAAACATTATTTGATTTACCAGAAATTATTGAATCCATTCAATTAGCAGATGTATTAAAAGTAGGTCGTTCTTTTATCAAAGAAGAAGCGTTCAGTGAGTTTTATATGCAGCCAAATGTCTGATATAGAAGTAGAGATGACGAATGGGAAAGTAGTTAAACTCTTAAATTTCGTTATAGAGTGTATTCAATGTTACCCTAAGATAACTTCGTTTATGGTATTCTTAAGAAGATAAAGAATAAAAAATGGGCGTTGGTGTATGGCGTGTTACATTCTTAACGAAAAGGAACAATTAGACGACTAGCGTTTATACAATTGCTGGTTAGAATAAAAAGACTGGAGAAGATGAACGAGTGGCTTTTGAAACCATCGGAGAAACATTAAGGCAAGCTCGCCTAAATAAGAAAATATCTTTAGATGAATTACAGCAGATTACGAAAATTCAAAAACGTTATCTAGAAGCAATCGATAATGATGATTTTGATCAACTACCTGGAAAATTTTATGTTCGGGCATTTATTCGTCAATATGCAGAAGCTGTCGGTGAAGATGGCGATCATTTAGTTGATGTATTTGATGGGAAAAGCAAATTATCAGCTGGAGAAGTTGTCGCACGTCCTGAACCAGAAACAGTGAGTGGTTCGAGAAAAGCGATGCATCAGGAAGAAGCCAATCCAAGTAAGTTTTGGACAAGTCTACCGGTTATTTTACTTGGTTTAGTCGCTTTAGCAATTATTACTGTTGTGGGTTATATGACTTGGCAGGATCGAAAATCTGACCCGATTATTGATACAACGGCAACTTCAGTTTCGGTTGACGGTGCAATTACACAAACGACATCTAGCACTAAGAAAGAGCGTGAATCCTCTTCTTCAACAAGTACGACAACCACTTCAACAACACAAGAAGAGAAAAAGATGGCGATTACGGCTGGTGAAGACACAGGTAGTACGATCGCAGTGAATGTTACGGATGCGAAAAAACCTGTTACACTTGAATTTGCAGCGACTAACCGAATTTGGATCGGTGTATTAGTGGATAATGCCTATGTTTATCAAGGGACATTAGCAGCAAATGAAACACAAAGCACGCAATTACCGGAAACGGCAACCAATGCAACGATTCGATTAGGAGCTGCAAGTAATGCAACGGTTAAGATAAACGGGGAAGAAATCCCTGTTAATCCAGGAGCGAATAATCAAAATCCTAAAAATGTCACATTGACACTACAGTATGCAGAGTAAATCGCTTATAAGTAGAATGATGTGAAAAAAGAAAACAAGATAAGTACCTGGGAAGGCAGATTCATCTTAGGTGCTTATCTTTTTTTCACGACTGCTGATAAAAACTGATCATTATCGGTGGAAAGTTTAGAACGAGTCACGTAGAATAGGGAAGAAAGGAGTCGATAGTGTGAATTTACCAAATAAATTAACTGTACTTAGAATTTGTATGATCCCGATTTTTATTTTAGTTGTCGGATTACCCTTAGATTGGGGACAAGTAACCGTAGGAACAACATCACTTGCTGTGACGCAATTAGTAGGAGCGATTATTTTTGCTTTAGCAAGTATTACCGATTGGCTCGATGGAAAAATTGCTCGTGCCAGAGGATTAGTCACCAATTTTGGAAAGTTTGCTGATCCATTAGCAGATAAAATGTTAGTGATGACCGCTTTTATCATGTTGGTGGGGCAAGGTAAGGCACCAGGATGGGTAGTTGCGATTATCGTTTGTCGAGAACTAGCTGTTACCGGTCTGCGACTATTGTTAGTCGAAGATGGGGAAGTTATGGCAGCAGCGTGGCCAGGAAAAGTAAAAACGGCTACGCAAATGGTGGCTATTATTTTGTTATTCATCAATAATATTCCATTTAATCTGATCAATTTACCGATGGATCAAATCATGCTGTATGCTTGTTTGATCTTCACGATTTATTCAGGTGTTGATTATTTTATGAAAAATAGTGGTGTGTTCAAAGGTTCGATGTAAGATTCCTTACAAAGATGTACCATTTCGATAATTCGTCTTACCCCAAAATAACATTTTATATTTTGGGGTAAGACGAATTTATTTATGCTGATTCACGTTTCAATCATTTATTTGATCGCCATTTTTCTAAACTAGCTAGATGCATAGCTATCTTATGATGAAGATGAAAATGATGAAACTCTTTATCAGAAAATGAGCAAATGATAAATGAAACGTTTAGCAAATGGCGTATACTATTAGTAGATAAAAAGAGATTGAGAAGAGACCAAAACAGGCCAACGAGAATTCGTCTGTTGTAATGAAGGAAGCGAAAAAATGAAATCAGAAATCATAGCAGTAGGGACAGAACTTTTACTAGGACAAGTAGTCAACACGAATGCCACGTTTTTATCCGAACAGTTAGCAGACCTCGGGATTGATGTGTATTATCAAACGGTGGTTGGTGATAATCCCGACCGCTTAGAATCATTACTCCAATTAGCAGAAACCAGAAGTGACTTGATCATTTTATGTGGAGGGTTGGGACCGACAGAAGACGACCTGACGAAAGAAGTTACTGCGAAACATCTAGGGGAAGAATTGATCCAAAACACCGAAGGCTATAAAAAATTGTTAGCATTTTTTGAAACGACCAAGCGTAAAATGACTGAAAATAATTTACAACAATCACAAATCATCGATGGGGGTATTGCTTTACCTAATCGCACAGGCTTAGCATTAGGTACGTTCTATCAAACAGCAGACCATGTCTATCTCTTGTTACCTGGACCACCGAGTGAATTAAAGCCAATGTTCATTGAACAAGCTCGCCCATTATTGGAGCAAAACTTTCCATCTGAAGAAATGCTGATCTCAAAAGTTTTACGTTTTTACGGTATCGGGGAATCCCAACTAGTCACAGAATTAAAAGACTTGATTGAAACACAGATCAACCCAACGATTGCCCCTTACGCAAAACCTAACGAAGTCACTTTACGATTAACTGTGAAGACCAAAGACAAACATGCAGGAAACCAAGCCTTACTTGCTTTGGAAGAAAAAGTATTGGCGAGAGTAGGTGAGTACTTCTATGGATATGGTGATGATAATTCATTGCCTAAAGTGGTCGTAGAATTATTAAAGGAAAGAAACCAAACAATAACTGCAGCAGAAAGTTTGACTGCTGGAGCCTTTCAATCAGCTTTGGGAGAGATCTCTGGTGTTTCTCAAGTCTTCCCAGGAGGCTTCATTACCTATTCTTTAGAAACTAAAGCAGAATTTTTACACATCGATGATGCACTATTGAAGCAGCATGGAACCGTCAGCCAAGAATGTGCAGAACAAATGGCTATCCAAGCACGTAATTTAGCAAAAACAGATTATGCGATTTCGTTTACTGGAGTGGCTGGACCAGATACCTTAGAAGGACAGCCAGCTGGAACAGTTTGGATCGCGGTTGCAACAAGTGAAGGGGAGGTCATTTCGCAGAAATACCAATTTACCAGAGACCGTTCTCATATAAGGAATAGCGCAGTAATGCAAGGATTTGATCTCATTAGAAGACAACTATTAAGAAAAAAATAAATGCGAATATTTGTTCGGTTTTTTCTTGCTTTTTGTCATTAAAAACGATATGATTAGTACAATGAAATGTCGCACTGATTTGTGAATATAAGGAGGATTATCGTATTGGCAGATGATCGTAAAGCAGCCTTAGATGCTGCGTTGAAAAAAATTGAAAAGAACTATGGGAAAGGCTCGATCATGAAACTTGGCGAAAAAATCGACCAACAAGTTTCGACTATCCCAAGTGGTTCTCTTGCATTAGATGTTGCTTTAGGTGTTGGTGGTTACCCACGAGGACGTATCATTGAAGTATATGGTCCTGAAAGTTCAGGTAAGACAACCGTTGCCTTACATGCAATCGCTGAAGTACAAAAAAATGGCGGAACAGCCGCTTTTATCGATGCTGAGCACGCTTTAGACCCACAATATGCTCAAAAATTAGGGGTAAACATTGACGAATTACTTCTTTCACAACCAGATACTGGAGAACAAGGACTAGAAATCGCTGATGCGCTTGTATCAAGTGGTGCAGTAGATATCGTAGTAGTCGATTCGGTTGCCGCTTTAGTTCCGCGTGCTGAAATCGATGGAGAAATGGGTGACTCTCACGTAGGGTTACAAGCTCGATTAATGTCACAAGCATTGCGTAAACTATCTGGGTCGATCAATAAAACCAAAACGATCGCTATTTTCATTAACCAAATTCGTGAAAAAGTTGGAGTGATGTTCGGTAATCCTGAAATCACACCTGGTGGACGTGCATTAAAATTCTATGCAACGATTCGTTTAGAAGTGCGCCGTGCGGAACAATTGAAACAAGGAACAGACATTGTTGGTAACCGTACGAAGATCAAAGTAGTTAAAAATAAAGTAGCGCCACCATTCAAAATTGCTGAAGTCGATGTGATGTATGGGCAAGGAATTTCTCAAGAAGGAGAATTGCTTGATATGGCGGTTGAAAAAGATATCGTTGATAAAAGTGGTGCTTGGTATTCTTACAAAGAAGATCGTATTGGACAAGGTCGTGAGAATGCAAAAAATTACATGTCCACTCATCCTGAAATGATGGCAGAAGTTTCTGCTTTAGTCCGAGCGGCTTATGGGATCGGTGAAGATGTAGAAATACCCGAAGAAACGCAAGCAGAACTTCCTTTAGAGGAATAAGACGAAGTAAGAATAGAAATAATCGAATAACTATTCAAAGGATGTTTGAGCATCGAGAGAACTCGCGTCGTTCAGAGAAAGTGTTTTCCTTTGATATGTTGTCGATTGAATCTAATAAGCCGAAATTTTTTAAAATTTCGGCTTATTTTTTGTCTTTTAAGTAGTCATTTGACTATACTTTCTCCTAAAACATAATGGAAAATGGGGGATGTTTAAGCAGTGATTGACTACATCGACAGAAAGGGACTATTCTACTTAAATGAAAGGATAACATGTTACTTAAAAGTCATTTTTTGTTCTTAATTTTCATTAATGCAAAGTTATTTGTTCTTAATATGTTTTGGTTATTATTTAATATTATCTTTTATTCATAAAATGACCTTTAAATGAAAATCGAGAAAGCCGTTTCTTATGTATTTAAAGTTGACACTACGGGGTACAAACATTAGAATAAACTTGTGCATGTTTTTGTACACCTATGCATAAAGCATATTAACAAGTTTAGAGTACTTTATCATAAAAGTTATATAGATGATAAAAATGAAAAAGATAGTATGGAGGTGGATTTTATGGTATTCAATATTCTCCTCGCTATCATCGGTTTAATTGTCGGTCTTGGTTTAGGGTTTATGGTTGCAAAGTCACGTCATGAAAAAGAAATTGCAGGTGCTCAATCATCAGCAGCTGGAATTATTGATAGTGCAAAGAAAGAAGCAGAAACTCTAAAAAAAGAAGCATTGTTAGAAGCTAAGGAGGAAAACCAGAAATATCGTTCTGAAGTGGAGAGTGAGTTGAGAGAAAGCAAGTTAGAATTAAAATCTCAAGAAAATCGTTTAATTCAGCGTGAACAAACGTTGAATCGTAAGGATGACTCATTGGAAAAACGTGAGACCTCACTTGAAAGCAAAGAAGAAGCACTTAGTTCAAAACAGCAATTGATTGAAGAGCGAGAAAAAGACGTTGAAAAGTTGATTGAAGAACAACAAAGAGAATTAGAAAAAATTGCTGGTTTATCTAAAGAAGATGCAAAAGATGTCATCATGAAATCAACTGAAGAAGAATTGAATCATGAATTGACGTTAATGGTCAAAGAATCGGAACAACGTGCAAAAGAAGAAGCAGATCGTAAAGCCAAAAATCTTTTATCGTTAGCGATTCAGCGCTGTGCGGCAGACCAAGTATCTGAAACAACTGTATCCGTAGTAACTTTACCAAATGATGAAATGAAAGGACGCATCATTGGTCGAGAAGGACGAAATATCCGTACACTAGAAACATTGACTGGAATTGACTTGATCATTGATGATACACCAGAAGCAGTGGTCCTTTCAGGTTTTGATCCAATTCGTAGAGAAATCGCTCGGATGACTTTAGAAAAACTGATCCAAGATGGACGGATCCATCCTGCACGAATCGAAGAAATGGTCGAAAAATCGCGTAAAGAAATGGATGAACGAATCCGTGAGTATGGGGAAGAAGCGGCGTTTGAAGTTGGTGCGCATACCCTTCATCCAGATTTGATCAAAATCATGGGTCGTCTTCATTTTAGAACTAGCTATGGACAAAATGTTTTGAAACATTCAGTAGAGGTTGCTAAATTGTCAGGTATACTAGCCGCTGAGTTAGGCGAAGATATCCAATTAGCTAAACGAGCTGGTTTGCTTCATGATATCGGGAAAGCATTAGATCATGAAATCGAAGGTTCTCACGTAGAGATCGGCGCAGAGTTAGCTGCTAAATACAAAGAAAATCCTGTAGTGATCAATGCGATTGCATCTCATCATGGAGATGTTGAAGCAACGTCAGTTATTTCTGTCTTGGTAGCTGCTGCAGATGCCTTATCCGCTGCACGACCAGGAGCTAGAAGTGAATCCTTGGAAAATTATATTCGTCGCTTAAGAAGCTTAGAAAACATTTCAAATAGCTTTGCCGGAGTAGAATCTAGTTTTGCTGTTCAAGCTGGACGAGAAGTTCGGGTTATGGTAAAACCAGAAGAGATCTCTGATTTAGATGCAGTTCGTTTAGTACGAGATATCCGTAAACGAATTGAAGAAGAATTAGATTATCCAGGGCATATCAAAGTCATCGTTATTCGTGAAACGCGTGCGACAGACTACGCTAAGTAAAAAATAAAAGAACGTTACGATTAGTTAGGATAATCGTAGCGTCTTTTTTGTTTTAAACCACTATTTAATCAAGCTTGATCGTTTTAACATTATTTTGATAAGAGGTTGAGCAGCTATAAACATGGTGTGTTAACTTTGAGTTCTAAATTAGCTTCTTAATAAGAAGTAGGCATAATCTAACTAGAGACGATTATTCTATCATTAAAGTAGATCAAAATTATTCTTAATGACTACTAGAAAATCAAACTAGGATGAAGAATAGTTAGGAAATAAAATTTGTTGCATTATTGTACATTTTGTTAACGAGAGATAAAAGTTGTATAAACTAGTAATATATTGATCTATGAGTTTGAAATCAATTTTATGTACAATTTTTTACTAGGATTTATTGGGTAGAAAGATATAGTTTTTGTTCTTGAAAACACAAGTAATTGATTCTATATGATCTAAATATAGATGAGGTGGGGTAAGCAGATGGATAATTATGAGTTGTTGGAATACAATTTAGCAGAATTTATGACTTCAGATATGCAAGAGGAATTTTTACAATTTTTTCATTTTCAGAATATTAATGAATTTAAGGAACAGTATGTTCATTCAAAAAAACTGCTAAAAGATCAGAACGAAGAGATGTTGAATGAACTAAAAGAATGGAGACAAGTTGATTCAATTGAAAAATTCTCGCAACAAGTAACAATAAAGCTAACTGAGCAATATTTTATGAAGTACCCAAATCTAATAAAATACAAAAATGTTAGCAATAACATTAATGAAAACCTTTGCAAAGATATTCATGAGATTCTTTTGCGAACGATTGTTTATGACTTTAATCTATTAAAGTCACAGTCACAAAAACTCTCTGTGAAAAGTTATATTAGAAATTATTTATCTAATGAGAAATACGTCACAGGTTTGTTTCAAAGATTTCCTGTTTTATTCAATTTAATAGATAAAAAAATCAAAGAAACAATCTGTTACATTTCTGAAGTTATCCAACATGTAGAGTATGATTCAAAGGAAATTAACGAATTGTTTAGTATTCAACTTGATCAAGAAATAGGAGTTGAATTTTCTTTGGGTGATCCGCATCTGTCAGGAAAATTTCCACTCGTGATAACAGGTAAAAAGAATAAAATTATTTATAAACCACGAAGTAATTACAATGATTTATTATTTGGAGAATGCGTTGCTTTATTTAATAAAAATAATTTTAACAAACAACTAGCACAAATAAAATTATTGAATCGTAAAACGTATTCTTGGTCAGAATTTATTGTAAGTGATCCTTGTCAATCAGAAGAAGAAGTTCAAGATTTCTATTATAAAATGGGGGCAATTATTGCAATTCTTTTCTATTTAAATGCTTCGGATATTCATCTTGAAAATCTAATTGCAAGTGGTGGTTCACCCATGCTCATTGATTTAGAATGCTTGTTTAACAATTTAGATCGTATGGAAGCATTATCTGTAAATGATAAGATACATGAAATTTTGACTAATTCTGTTCTTAATTCTGGAATTGTACCTATGTACAACGAATTTTTTAAAGATGATATTTCGGCTTTAGGAAGCCATGAAAACTTATTCCAACGTTTTTCAGTACCACAATTGATTGTTTCAGAAGATGATTTAGAAATTAAATTCACTGAAAATTCTGATGAATTTAAATATTCATATTCTAATGTTCCGATGTATCATGGACAAAATTATCGTTTTTTAGACTATAAGCAACAGATCTATCAAGGATTTACAGAAACATTTCACCTATTTTTGGATAAAAAATCAGAGCTGATTGATATTGTTGAGCGCTATAAAAATGATATTACTATCCGACATTTAATAAAACCAACAGCAACTTACAGTAAAATAGCGACTTTAAGTTATCATCCTAGGTTCTTGACAGCACCGTTTGATCGCTTGTTATTTGTCTATTCTCAAATGGCAAGATTTGGTTCTACACCATTTCTTACCTATGAAATTGAGGACATACTAGAGGGGGATATCCCTTATGTTTTTTCAAAACTTAACTCAAATACACTTAACATTTCAAAAAAAATGACATTTACGAATAACAGTCGTATAGATTTCTTAACACTATGGAAAAAAAAGATCCATTCTCTTAGTGAGAAAGATTTAAACTACCAATTAAATATTTTGCAAAAAAGCTTTGGAGATAAAAATATTACGTTAGAAGATCTTTTTATAATTGGAGAAAAAAATGATGAGATCAAGACTTTAGAATCTTACATCCATAGTAAAAGGATAGTACACAATAAGCAGGTGACGTGGCTTCATACCGGTTATGAAGATTTAACAAAAGACAAAGATTTTAAAATTCGTTTAAAACTGCAGCCAATGAATAACAGTTTGTATAATGGGAAAATTGGTGTAGCAATCACTTACTATTATTTATGGAAAACAAAAAATGATTTTGATTACAAAAACAGATTTCTATTAATATTGAATGATTTACTTGATCATTTTGATTTATCTAATCAAAAAAATTATGATATAGGGGTTTTTTCTGGATTAGGTGGTTATATCTATTTATTTAATTTGATTGCTCCATCCTTGCGAACATCAAAACTGATCGCAATTGAGCAAGATATCCTTCAATATCTGGGACAAAAAATAAAAAAAGACAAAATTCTGGATATTATGAGTGGTACGGCGGGGTTATTACTACTTTTTTGTAATATTTATAAAAAGAGCCCTAATAAAGAATTAAAAAAATTAATTGGACTTTGTGTGGAGAATTTATTAAATAATTTAATAGAATCAGAGGGAAAAGGAAGTTATTGGGAATCCTCTGTAGAAAAGAAACTTATTTTAGGTTTTTCTCACGGAACATCAGGTATTCTTTATGCTTTAGCGATTTATGAAGAGTTATTTTCGGTAACCAAAATAAAAGAAACGATTGGCGCAGTTACCTTATTTGAAAACCAACATCGTAAAAACGGTGTGTGGTTTGATACAAGAGGAGAAAAATGGATTGAGCAAAATACTTTTTATTGTAATGGTCTTGTAGGAATGCTTACTCATCGATATCTTATGGAAGGAGAAAGCCCAGAGGAGCTATTATATTTTGCTCGATTAAAAGAAGAATTAAACAAAGAACGTGTAGATAGTTGCTTATGTCATGGCTTTTTAGGAAATATGTGGCTTTACCGTCATTTCTTCATTCATCATAATATAAAGTCATATGCGTTCTTACTCGATGATTGGAATGCATACTTAGACAAACGAACAATTAATGAAAGTTGTTTAGAAGACGAGTTTCTAGATGTTGGTTTGATGACCGGTCTTTCCGGGGTGATTTTGGGATTGTTAGCGTTGGAGAACCCTAACATACCAAACATACTTTTATTCGATTTATAGATAAATCCTTCAATCGAAAATACGAATGAAGAGATAGGATCTGATTGAATAATAGATTGATAAGTGTAACAAACAGTTGATGACAATAAAAAATGATTGATCAACTTGAAAGGAGGTGAAGAAAATGGCAGTAGGACTATTAATGAAAGCAGGCAATGTTTCTGAAGAATTAGCAGTATTAAACAACGAACATAGTTTGAATGCTTCGCTAGATACCATCTGCGGAACAATGGGTAGCCTTGGTTGTGGTAGTTTTGGTTGTGGCTCTTTATCTAGCTGTTGCTAAAATATATACGGATGAAAGGTTTCAGAGGTTTTATTGTGAATATTGAAAAATAATAATTCAGAATGAAGAGTCTGAATCTGGGACATTAATCAGAAAAAATCTGATTAATGTCCTACTTTTTTTAGTAAAAAGATTCCTTCAGACTCATTCGTTTTATTTCTTATCCAGCATTTCTCGATCTTTTTCGATCGTTGTATTGATCCCTTTGATAATAGCAGGAATGAAGCCAGCTTCTTCTAAAGCCACAACACCTGCAACGGTTGTTCCGCCAGGGGAAGAAACCTGGTCAACCAGCTCCCAAGGGTTTTCATCACTTGCTAGGAATTTTTGACAAGATCCCATAATAGCTTTGGCAGCGATCTCGGTTGCCATTTTTTTAGGTAAGCCATTAAAGACACCCGCACGACCCATGGCATCGATCAACATATAAATAAATGCTGGTGAACTACCGGCTAACCCAATAAACGTACTGAAATCACCTTCTGCCAGTGGATAGACACTGCCGATCGCTTCAAAGATTTGCGTTGCTTCTTTGAATTCCTCATATGTGACATGATGATTTTTACAGATAGCAGAGACACCTGCACCCACACTAACGTTTACGTTTGGCATGACACGAATGATTTTCGCTTCGGGGTCATTTAGGGCTTTTTCCAGATCATGTAATGATTTTCCTGAAGCAATTGAAATAAAGAGACATTTCTGACTATATTTTCTTAAATCCTTCAGTACTTGGTCAATGATTTTAGGTTTGACTGCCAGTAAAATGACATCTACTTGTTTTGCGACTTCTTGATTTGTTTGACAGGCGGTTACACCAGTTGCTTCTGCAAAACGTTGTGCATTTTCGAAATGACCACTTGAGACAAAAATATCTTCTTTAGCCACTGTTTCGTGTTCAATCAAGCCGTTAATGATTGCTTGCGCCATATTACCTGTTCCAATGAATCCAATTTTCATGTTATCCTCTCCTTTTGTTTTAGCATAGCTTTCTTTTCAATGAAGGGCAAGCAAAGAATAAAGCGTGTGGATAGATACATAAACAGGTGAAACTAGTGCATAAGTGGTAAAAATAAGGTAAATAAGCTAACATTGATTTATAAATTGAAAGTTTTCAAGTAAGGATGGTAAAGTGTGAAAAATAAAAGTCATACGGCATTTCAGTGGTTGAAAAATCATAGCTTGATTTTAAAAATGATTTTTTTTGGATCTATTATAGTTTTCGTTGCCAATCAAGTCGTAAATATTGCAAATGGAATGAGTTGGCAAGATATTTGGCAAACTATGCGACAACAAAGTTATGTTACGCTGTGTTTAATGGTTTTAGTGGGGTTGATCGGTGTTTTGCCAATGTTGTTGTATGACTGGGTGACGATTCGCGTGTTGGAAAAACAAGGGAAAACTAAAATGAAGCGTCACGATTTTTTCTTAGCTGCTTTTATTACGAATACAATTAATAACTTAGCGGGCTTTGGAGGAATTGTTGGAGCTAGTCTTAGAGCAAATTTTTATGGAAAAGAAACAAATCGGAAAATGGTACTTGCTACCGTTTCTAAAGTTGCATTATTTATGTTGACTGGTTTATCATTATGGTCATTTCTAACATTCATTGATGTTTTTTTTCTACAAACTACTAGTATTTTTAGAAGTTATTGGATTTGGTTACTTGGCGGTAGTGTGATAGCACCGGCTATTTTTTTCTTTGCTTATTTAAAAAGAAGAACATTATTTGCGGAATTCTATCCTAAGGGTCTAGTCGGGTTACTGTTAGCTTCTGTGGGGCAATGGACTGGAGCATTGGTCGTTTTTTTAGCGATTGGTTATTTGATGGATGTAGATATTTCCTTATTTTCGATTTATCCAATGTTTATTATCGCTACGTTAATCGGTATGTTGACAATGGTTCCTGGGGGTGTCGGGACATTTGATGTGTTGATGATCTTAGGTATGAGTCAGTTAGCTGTTCGACAAGATATTGCAGTGGTTTGGTTACTTTATTACCGTTTGTTTTATTATGTGGTTCCTTTTGCGGTTGGCTTATTTTTATTTCTGTCACATACTGGAGTAAAAGTGAATCGTTTTTTAGACAATATACCACGACTGCTCTTTCAAAAAATCGCGCATTTTATTTTGGTCACAGCCGTTTATTTTGCAGGGATCATGATGGTGTTACTATCTACGATTACGAATCTTTCTGCGATCAGTCGATTGTTTCAGATTTTATTACCTTTCTCGTTTAATTTTTTAGACCAAACGTTGAATCTATTGATTGGATTCTTATTGCTTGGATTGGGAAGAGCGTTAGCAATGAAAGTGAAGAAGGCTTTTTTACCAACTATTGCTTTATTAGCTTTTGGAATCATTAACACAGTTACTCGAACATTATCTTGGCAATTGATTTTAGTGTATATCTTGATTCTTCTGGCTGTCTGGCTAGCTCGGAAAGAATTTTACCGTAAGAAATTTGTTTATTCATGGGGTGCCATTCTTTTTGATCTATGTTTGTTTGGGTTTCTATTTATCGTCTATGCAATTGCAGGGTATCATAGTGGACGTTTTTGGGTAAATCGATTGACAGCTGATCGCTTTCTCCTGTTCCCATCCGATGAAGTTTGGTTTTCAGGCTTGATTGGTCTAGGGATCTCGCTGTTGGCATTAGTAGCATTGTATCAGTACCTTGCTTCTGAAACGAATGAGTTAGGGTCAGATTTACAAATCGAAAGATTCAAACAGATGTTGACCGTCTATCAGGGGACATCTGCTAGTCATTATCTTCGTTTACCAGGATATAAATATTATTACTATCAACAAAATGGAGAGGATCAAGTCGTCTTTGGTTACCAGATCAAAGGAAATAAATGCTTTGTTTTGGGAGACCCGATTGGCAATCCTAAAATGATTCGTCCTGCTATTACAGAATTTATGCAAAAAGCTGATTGCTTAGGGTATCAAATTGCTTTTTACAAGATCTCAGAAAAATATGTGGTAATGTTGCATGAATTAGGTTTTCATTTTACAAAAGTCGGCGAGGTGGGAATGGCAGATTTGACTACAGAAGAAATGCCTTGGGTCAATCAACAGCTAGAGTACCAGCGTCTAACTAATGAAGGCTATCATTTCACTTGGTACGAACAATTACCTGAGGAATTATTAGCTGCGGTGAGCGAGGTTTCGGATCAGTGGTTACATGGTGCGAGAGAAAAGCATTTTTCTGTTGGGCGTTTTGACGAATCTTATCTGTTAGCCAGCGGTGTTGGAGTGGTACGCAAAGAACAAAAAGTGGTCGGATTTATTACAGAGCAACCAATATCTGAAAGCCAAGCAGGCTATGATCTATTACGTGTATTGCCAGATGAACCTGCTGAACTATCCGATTATTTATTAGTCAATCTATTTGTTGTCTACCAAGAAAAGGGCTATCTTGAGACAAATCTTGGTTTAGCTCCGTTAGCAAATGTGGGAGAAACAGACTTTGCATTCTTTCAAGAGCGCATCATGCATATTGTTTATAATTATGGTAGTTTCTTTTACTCCTTTCAATCGACCTATGAAGAAAAACTGCGCTATGTCACTCGCTGGGAAGGTCGCTATTTTGCTTACATGAAGGGAAGCAGTTTTACATTTGCCACATTACAGTTGTTTATACTAATTGGGAAGGGAAAAGAAAAAAGTATCAGTTTTGCAGAAGAAGTATTAACGGAATTGTAAATTGCGTAAATAGAGGAATAACTGGTGACGTGTTTTAGCTACCCATAGTTTAAAACGTGAAAAAGCGATTGACGGTAGCTAGAGAAAATGAATGTGGTCGAAGGATGGTTTGTTTTATCTGTAGACAGAAAAGGTCTGAGAAAACCGCTAAGATCGTAAACACGTCACTCGTATGAGCTATACTTTTATTTTTCTCTGTGATAGAATACTTGCGACTTAGACTTTTTGAATGGGTGAGAGGATGGAACTGATAGTAAAAGCACCAGCTAAGATCAATTTGGGATTAGATGTCTTGTACAAGCGTCCCGATGAGTATCACGAGCTGGAAATGGTAATGTCGAGTGTAGATTTAGCAGATCACTTATTCTTTGAAGAGATACCTGAGGATCGAATCATCGTAGAAACGAATAAGGCATTTTTGCCAGTAGATCAACGAAATAACGTTTATCAAGCAGCAACATTGCTTAAGAATAAGTATCATATCAAAAAAGGCGTAAAAATATTTGTGAAAAAAAATATTCCAGTTGCAGCTGGACTGGGTGGGGGCAGCACAGATTGTGCAGCTGCACTGAGAGGGATCAATCAACTATGGAATCTCGGTTGTTCTCTGGAAGAATTAGCTGAGATTGGTTTGGAAGTTGGTACGGATGTGCCTTATTGTGTTTATGGTAATACTGCGTTTGTTGGCGGCAAAGGAGAAGTGGTCCAAGTTCTCCCTTCAATGCCTCAGTGTTGGGTAATCTTGGTGAAACCTAAAATGAGTGTTTCGACTAGGACCGTCTTCAAAGAAGTAGATGCGCAAAAAATCCAGCATCAGAACATTCCTAGACTAGTGGAGGCAATCCAGCAACAAGATTACCATACGATGATTCAATACATGGGAAATAGTTTAGAAGATGTTACCGGCAAACGTCATCCAATTATCCATCAAATCAAAGAACGCATGTTAAAGTATGGGGCAGATGCCGCTTTGATGAGCGGAAGCGGACCGACAGTCTTTGCCTTATGTCAACATTATTCAAGAGCACAAAGAGTCTATAACGGGCTGAAAGGTTTCTGTGATGAAGTATATTTAGTACGCACGTTGTAAAATAGGCCAGAACTAGTTGTTGCTAAGAGATGAAGAATAAAAAATCTCAAAACAGAAGAAGCTGTTTTGAGATTTTTTTGAGTTGGTTGCAGCTTAGCTGCTCTAAACGTTATTTATTCTATTTAGAAATTGGAAAAAATGGACTAGATAGCTTGTTGGGCTCTCAGTAACATGAACAAACTATCATTCATTTTACGGTTTACATTGAATTTGTTCGTATAAATCAGAAATTGAAGGATTTCTATTGACTCTATTTTTTTATTCTGATACATTAAGTTCCGTTGATAAATCGTAATTTTACGATTTGTTCGAAAGGAGAGTCTTATGAAAAAATATATGATTGGTTTAACACTAGCTGTAGGGATGTTTTTATTAGCGGCTTGTGGTGGTACGAACCAAAAGGATTCAAAGAAAAATGAGTTAACGATTGTTACGACCTTTTATCCGATGTATGAATTTACGAAAGAAGTAGTTGGAAATGAAGGAAACGTCAAGTTGTTGATCCCGTCTGGGACGGAACCGCATGATTTTGAACCTAGTGCAAAACAACAAGCAGAAATCGCTGATGCGGATGTGTTTGTTTATAATAGTCCAGATATGGAATTTTTTGTTGACTCATTGAAAGATTCTGTCGATACGAATAAAACATTGATGATTGAAGCAGCTAAAGGAATTGATCGTCTGAAATCAGCAGAAGAAGACCATGACCATGATCATGAACATGAAGAAGCTTCTTCTGAAAGTCATTCGCATGAGTATGATCCACATATTTGGTTAGATCCTGTGTTAGCAATCAAAGAGGTCAAAACAATTGCTTCAGAGCTTGGGAAAAAGTATCCTGATAAAAAGGCAACTTTTGATAAAAATGCGGATGCTTATATCAAAAAATTAGAAAACCTGAACCAAAAATATACGGATGCACTCAAAGATGCCAAAAACCGCACGTTTGTGACGCAACATGCCGCATTTGCGTATTTAGCGAATCAGTATGATTTACACCAACAAGCGATTGCAGGGGTAACGCCTGATCAAGAACCCACACCAAGCCGCTTAGCTGAACTAAAAGATTTTGTGAACAAAAATAAGATCAAAGTGATTTACTTTGAAGAAAATGCATCATCCAAAGTGGCGGAAACATTGTCGAAAGAAACGGGTGTTAAATTAGAAGTATTGAATCCATTAGAGAGTTTGACAAGCGAACAAATCAAAGCTGGTGAAAATTATATTTCGGTAATGGAAGAGAACTTAAAAGCGTTAAAAGAAAGTATTAATTAAGAACGGAGGCATTTCGCGTGCATTATATCGAAATATCCGATTTGACTTTTTATTATGATGAAGAACCTGTATTAGAAGATGTGTCTTATCACGTTGATGCAGGAGAGTTCGTTATTCTAACAGGAGAAAACGGTGCAGCAAAATCAACATTGATCAAAGCTTCCTTAGGCTTGTTAAAACCTTCTAAGGGAACAGTGAAAATCGCCCCAAAAAATCAAGAAGGACAAAAATTAAGTATTGGTTATATTCCCCAACAAGTGGCATCTTTTAATGCTGGCTTTCCAAGTACAGTCTTAGAATTGGTTCGTTCCGGTCGCTATCCGAGAGGACGTTGGTTCAAACGACTTTCTGAAAAAGATCATCAGCATGTTAAACGAGCTTTAGAATCTGTTGGAATGTGGGAGATGCGTCATCGACGGATCGGAGAATTATCCGGTGGACAGAAACAACGGATTAGCTTAGCCCGTATTTTTGCGACTGACCCAGATTTATTTATATTGGATGAACCGACAACGGGGATGGATGAAGAATCTCGTAATGAATTTTATCGATTATTGCGTCATAGTGCCCATGAACATGGCAAGGCAATTTTGATGATTACTCATGATCATGAGGATATCAAGCAATATGCAGATCGACAAATTCGTTTGGTAAGAAAGGAGGGTTCTCCATGGCGTTGCTTTCATATGAATTCATGAGACGAGCTTTTTTAGCAGCCATTTTTATTGCGGGGATTGCTCCAATGTTAGGTGTCTTTTTAGTGATCCGAAGACAATCATTGATGGCAGATACACTGTCACACGTTTCACTGGCAGGGGTGGCATTGGGTTTCTTTTTGAATATCAATCCAACGTTGACTACGATGTTCGTAGTAATATTAGCTGCGGTGATTTTAGAATATTTACGTACGATTTATCGTACTTACTCAGAAATTTCAATTGCGATCTTAATGGCTGGCGGACTGGCGCTGGCATTAGTTTTGATGAATCTTAGTGGTGGAAACTCAGCCACAAGTATCCAATCGTACCTCTTTGGATCGATTGTGACGATTACTTGGGATCAAGTTATCTTTTTGGGTGTATTATTTGTTAATATTGGTTTCTTATTCTTTTTGTTCAAGCGACCAATGTACGTGCTGACTTTTGATGAAGATACCGCCCATGTTGATGGTCTGCCTGTTCACCGTATGTCAATGCTGTTCAACGTGATCACGGGTGTTGCGATTGCTGTCATGATCCCAATTGCCGGGGCATTATTGATTTCAGCAATTATGGTCCTGCCTGCAGCGATCGGTATGCGCTTAGGCAAAAGTTTCAATGTGGTGATTGCCATTAGTATCGGTGTTGGCTTTATCGGCATGTTATCGGGACTAACAAGTTCCTTTTATCTAGATACGCCACCGGGTGCGACGATCACGCTAGTCTTTATCGTGTTGTTTCTTGTGGTCAATTTGTTCAAGCGGGTGCTTGTTTCCATTAAGCGAAAAAATAAATAAAAAATCAAAAAGAAAAGCGATGAAAACGAAAAATTTTCATTGCTTTTTCTTATATTTAGATAAATACCGAACTATTTAACTTATTTTCTTACAAAATGCTCGAATTTTTAAATGAAAACTTATATAATGTAAAACGATATAATTTCTTAAAAGGAGCTGAAATATGTGAAAGTACGTCGCAGTGAACGTCTTGTTGATATGACTCAGTATTTATTAGATCATCCTCACGAATTAATTTCATTGACAAGTTTTGCCGAACGTTATGAATCTGCTAAATCTTCGATCAGTGAAGACTTGGCAATTATCAAAAAAACATTTAAGGAACGAGGGTATGGTACCCTAGAAACGATTCCAGGTGCCGCTGGTGGGGTTTTATTTATACCAGAGATTTCTTACGAAGAAGCCAAAAAATACATTGAGTCGTTAGCTGAACGATTGTCTGAACAAGATCGTTTGTTGCCTGGAGGTTATGTTTATCTATCCGATTTACTAGGTGAGCCCGAATTATTGCGCCAAGTTGGAAAAATCATTGCTTCTAAGTATTTAGGTGAAAAAATCGATGCAGTGATGACAGTTGCTACGAAAGGCGTGCCGATCGCGCAAGCTGTGTCCTATTATTTAAATGCACCGTTTGTTATCGTACGCCGTGATTCAAAGATCACAGAAGGATCGACAGTTAGTGTGAATTATGTTTCTGGTTCTTCTGAACGAATCGAAAAGATGGAATTATCAAAAAGAAGTCTTAAACGTGGTTCTCGTGTCCTAGTCGTTGATGATTTTATGAAAGGCGGCGGCACAGTCAATGGAATGAAGAGCTTGATCGAAGAGTTTGAATCTGAACTTGTAGGAATCACCGTTTTTGCAGAATCCAAATTTAATGGTCATCGTGCAATTGACGATTATACTTCATTACTATATGTGAAAGATGTCGACACGAAGACCAAAAACATTACAGTTGTACCAGGAAATTATTTCAAAGATTAGAGATTGAAAATTTATCTATTTGCCGATCAATAATAGCTGGAAGAGATTGTGTCAGAAGTGTCCAGCTCTGAGAAATAAGCCGGAGAATCCGAAAATAGTTTCACCTATTTTGGGAATTCTTTGGCTTATTTTCGATAGAAACACTACAGCAATCAGCAACAACAAATCAGATATCCAGCTGTTATCTGTTAGATGAGAGAAATTCGTTCTCCTTTTTCATATAACCCTATTTTTCTCTCACTATTATTGATTGACTAATTGATTTTTTAACCCCCAAGATAAAAATGGTCTAGTTACAAATATAGTCTGCTTGGTTGAAAAATTGAGTAGAGTGGGCTAAACTTAAAACCATCAAATACAATTAGGAGTGACGCAGTTGGACGCACGTTATGCAATCATTTTGGCAGCGGGAAAAGGAACTCGCATGAAGTCAAAATTATATAAAGTTTTACATCCAGTTTCAGGACAACCGATGGTGGAGCATATTATCAATCGAGTAAGTGAAACCAATCCAGATCAAATCATCACGATCGTCGGGCATGGCGCTGAGCAAGTAAAGGCACAGTTGGGTGAACGTAGTGAATACGCTCTGCAAGCAGAACAACTTGGTACAGGTCATGCAGTATTACAAGCCGCATCTTTTTTACAAGGGAAAGAAGGCACGACACTGGTGATCAGTGGCGACACACCGCTTTTAACCACTGAAACATTGAACAATTTATTTGAGTATCACCAAGGAAAAAATGCGAGTGCCACGATTCTAACCGCACAAGCCGAAGATCCAACTGGATATGGTCGTATCATTCGTGACCATATTGGGATCGTTGAAAAAATCGTTGAGCAAAAAGATACTACACCAGAAGAAGCATTGGTCCAAGAAATCAATACAGGAACTTATTGTTTTGACAATCAAGCTCTGTTTGAAGCATTGAACAAAGTAGGAACAGACAATGCGCAAGGGGAGTACTACTTGACCGATATCATTGAAATCCTCAAAGATGCTGGAAAAACAGTAGCAGCTTATCAGACAGAAGACTTTGACGAATCAATGGGAGTCAATGATCGTATTGCATTAGCTAAAGCTAATGAATTGATGCGCCAAAGAATCAACAAAATGCATATGGTCAATGGTGTAAGTTTTGTTGATCCAGCAACGACTTATATTGATGCCGGGGTAGAGATTGGTTCTGATACAGTGATCGAAGCAGGCGTCCAACTTCAAGGTAAAACCGTCATTGGATCAGATTGCGTGATCGGTGCCCATTCTCGAATCGTAGATAGTGTGATTGAAGATCATGTGGTAGTTGAACATTCTGTGATCGAAAAAAGTCTTGTGAAAAGTCATGCGGACGTGGGACCATTTGCTCATTTACGACCAAAAGCAGAAATTGGTGAAGGTGTCCATATTGGTAATTTTGTGGAAGTCAAAAATGCTGAAATTGGTAAAAATACCAAAGTTGGTCATTTGACTTATGTCGGTGATGCCACATTAGGTGAAGAAATCAATGTTGGTTGTGGCGTGGTCTTTGTGAATTACGATGGGAAAAACAAGCACCGCACGACAATTGGTGATCATAGTTTTATCGGTTCTAATGCAAATATCATTGCCCCAGTGGAAATTGCTAAAAATACATCAGTAGCTGCAGGGTCAACAATCACAGAAGATATCCCTGAATATGCTATGGCAATTGCCCGTGCAAGACAGGTCAATAAAGAAGAGTATGCTAAAAAACTCCCTTATTTAAACTAAGACTTTTGTAAAACCCCTTGATTTATTCAGAAAATATGACTAGTATTTAATAGGTAGAATTCTAGAGTTGTGAAAAAGAAAGTGGAGGTCCCCATGTCAAAACATTACTTTGACCCAAGATTAAAAATTTTTGCGTTAAATTCAAATCGCCCGTTAGCAGAAAAAATTGCTGCAGCTGTCGGTGTCGAATTGGGTAAATCATCGGTTACTCAATTTAGTGATGGAGAAATCCAAGTGAATATTGAAGAAAGTATTCGCGGATCACATGTTTATGTTATTCAGTCAACGAGTAGTCCTGTAAATGATAATTTAATGGAATTGCTGATCATGATTGATGCCTTGAAACGTGCCAGTGCAAAAACGATTAACGTAGTAATGCCTTACTATGGATATGCACGTCAAGATCGTAAAGCTCGTGCCAGAGAACCAATCACTGCAAAACTTGTGGCGAACATGATTCAAAAAGCTGGAGCAACTAGAATGTTGACGCTTGATTTGCATGCTGTCCAAATCCAAGGATTCTTTGATATTCCTGTTGATCACTTGATGGGTGCACCATTGATTGCAAATTATTTCTTAGAAAAAGGGATTAAAGGGGACGATGTAGTAGTTGTATCACCTGACCATGGTGGTGTAACTCGTGCGCGTAAATTGGCTGAATTTTTAAAAGCACCAATTGCGATCATTGATAAACGCCGTCCAAAAGCAAACGTAGCAGAAGTAATGAATATTATTGGGCAAGTAGAAGGAAAAACTTGTGTATTGATTGATGATATGATCGATACAGCAGGGACGATTACCTTAGCGGCTAATGCACTAAAAGAAGCAGGCGCAGTAAGTGTCTACGCATCATGTACACATCCAGTATTATCTGGACCAGCTTTACAGCGTATTGAAGATTCTGCGATTGAACGCTTAGTTGTAACAGATTCGATCTATCTGCCAGATGATCGTAAGATCGAAAAAATCGATGAAGTAAGTGTCGGTGGTTTGATGGGTGATGCAATTAAACGTATCCACGAAAACAAACCTGTTAGTCCATTGTTTGAAACAAAAAAATAAGAATTAAAAAATTGAATAGTATCACAAAGGGGAGCCTTATGAGGCTGAGATTGAAGTTTTTCTAAACCCTTCGTACCTGTATCGGTTATGCGAGCGTAGGAATTGTGACGATCAATTGACGTTAGTCATGTAACGTTAGTTGTAGAAGTATGTTGTATTTACTTCCTCCTTTGTGATTTCAAATGAACGGAGGAAGTTTTTTTATGGAGAAAAAATATAAAGTATGGATTGAGGGGACACTTGTAGCTGCACTAGCGATGGTGTTATCCTTTATTCCTCTTCAAATAGGTAGTAGCTTTGAGATTTCATTAGGACAGATTCCACTGACATTGTTTGCGTTAAGAAGAGGCTGGAAGGCAGGGATTTTATCAGGATTTATTTGGGGGATTTTACATTTTCCAACAGGACAAGTGTATTATCTCAGTGTCATTCAAGTATTGATTGAGTATCCGATTGCTTTTACCTTTGCAGGATTTGCAGGAGTGTTCGCTAAAAGGCTGCAAAACAGTCTAACGATGGGCAATAAAAAAGGGATGACAACCCCTATTATATTAGGAACTTTAGTTGGTGTTGGTGCTAGATATTTCTGGCATTTTGTCGCAGGCGTCGTTTTTTGGGGAAGTTATGCTTTGTGGGGAATGAATCCATGGCTCTTTTCTTTAGTCATGAATGGTGCAAGTGCCTTGGCTACAGGAATTGTTACAATGGTTGTTTTGCTTGGGATCGGGCGGACAGTTCCAGCTTTGTTCATTGGGAAAAAATAAACGAAAAGAGCCTCAGTCACTATAAAAGTGTCTAGGCTCTTTTTGTATAAGTATAAAATGATGGAACATCCAAGCATCAGCTTAAAGGAGTATAGTTGAGTTCCGCAGCTTCTCCTACAAGCTCCCAGCGTTTTTCTTCTGCATGATAAACTAAGGTGCCAATTGCTTCTTCATCAAGGTATCTTGTTCCTTTTAGCTTCCAAATATAATCTTCAATGACGTAGATCGGGATATGATAATCGTTATCGATCAATCCACCTTGTTCAAAAGAAAAAATGATTCCTTCTTGCATCAAATTACGCATATTCTTCAGTAATTCCACACTAATTTTTTCGACAGGAATATCTCGTTTGAAAAACGATTTTTTCTCATTGATTTTTTTTGACAAGATGATACTTAGTTTATTGGCAAAGATCCGATAAAATTCATCTAAATAGCGATAATAGATTCGTTCTAATTGATCGTTAAGATCGAAGTAGACGAAATTATTTTGTAATTTATAAAAAAATGGTGAGTGAAGATGGGTCTTCATGTGTCCAAAATATAACAATTCTGAAATTTCTAATGGCGTTAATTCTTTCAGCATCGTTAAGTCGTTAAAATCGATCCATTTTAAATCACTCGAATGATTACGATTACGTGCAGAAGAGAAAAAGCGTTGGATATTTTCTGTTCCACGAATCACTTTCAACCCAGTATGGGATTCGTATTCACCAGCATTTTCTGAAGGATCTAATAACAATAAATTTTGTGGGAAATGCACGATGTTGTTTGAAAAATCACTAATAGTCAGCCCCTTAGTCACAACCGCATTGCTAGTAGTATCAATATGTACATAAACTGACTCAGACATCATGCTCCTCCTCTCACTCATTATCACTTTCATTTTACAACATTTATTAAAAAAAAGCTTGTTTCTTTTATTTTAAAATTCCATTACAAAATCACTTTTTTTGTGATAAACATGGACATTTTCATTGTTTTTGTATAAATGGATGGAATGGATTTTGTTATAGCTTTTACAAGAACAATGTATTCATTTTAGTATTTCTCAAAAAAATAGTATACTTTAAAAGAATATATTTGTCTTGTTATAATAAAAAAGGAGAAGATTATGCTGATTCAACAAGTGTACGGTTCAGAAAAAACAGTCCTCTACTCTACACTTCAACGAGCCAAACAATTGCTACCCTTTTATGCTACCCATCAGGAAAGCCGTGATGCCTTTTGGTTGGCAACAAAGAAAAGGCAAGCTTGGCGGATGATCGGTAACAAACATACCCTTTATTTTATTGCCGAACGAACCAGTGAACAATGGCTGATTAAAAATGTGCTAGTGGTGGGTGACATGCCTGGTTGGACGCTTTTTTTTAAAGAGATAGAGTGGTGTTCCCGTTTTTATTTCAAAAAATATTGTTCTTTTCAATGGATTGAACCACTGTCGACATATTGGCAGACACTCCTATCTCATCATGGTTATACGCAAGACAATCAGTTGGCTCAGACAATCTGGCAAAAAAAACTGACCTATCATATTGGTTTAGTATTAGGTGGCGGTGGCGCTCATGGTGCCTATCAAATCGGTGTTTGGCAAACGTTAAAAGAACATCAGATTCATTTTGAAGTAATTACGGGAACTTCAGTTGGTGCGTTAAACGGTGTATTGATTTTGCAAGATGATTTATCGCAAGCTCTTTCTTTATGGCAATCCCTCGCAACGAATCAAGTATTACAGCTACCAGAAACTGCATTATCAGAAGATCTACGGAAAGGGTTTATCCAAGAAACACGGCAAATGACGAGAGCAGCAATTATCAAGGGGGGAGCCTCAATCACCCCTTTGGAAAAGTTACTCAAAAGTAAATTAGATGCTGAGAAGATTTTAAAAATGAAAAGTCCTCGTTTATTTACCGTTTCGACTCGACTTCCTGATTTTAAAGAAGTGGTGACACCGATCCAGCAATTGGCAAGCAATGAAATTGCTGATTGGATCCTAGCTTCGGCCTCGTTTTATCCCGCTATGAGTTATCGAAACATTGCTGGACAAAAATATATTGATGGTGGTTATCGAAATAATTTGCCTGTGGATGTAGCAATTAAAGAAGGGGCAACGGAGTGCTTAATAGTAGATGTGGATGGTCCCGGAGTGACTAAGAAGATTACGATACCAGAAGAGACTGTTCCATGGCTCTGCCGCTCTAATTGGTCATTGGGAACCTTCTTGATTTTTGATCGGCAGAGAAACCAATTCAATCTCCAATTAGGCTATCTGGAAATGAAAAAAAAGTTAGGTGATTTTGAGGGGAATTGGTATACGTTCTATTCAACGAAACTTGCAGAACAATATTGGCGTAAATTTTTAAGCTATCTAGTGAATGATCTTCAGCTAGAAACAACTTTTGTTCAACAACCAAAATTTTGGCAAACTCTGCGTAATATATATAAAGACAGGGTAGTAATTGAAACATGCGGGGTGGCGATGCTTGAACTATTAGCCAAAAAAAAGCTCGTTTTACCGAATAAAGTTTATGATGTAGATGAATTGATCGAACAGATCATTCAAAAAGAATCAAGTTCATTTTTCGATCAAATGATTCGAGAGGTCGGACAATTAAATAGTAATGAGTGGCGCAGAGTCCAAAAATACCAAAAAAAGCAAAAGAGTGAACAGGAACAAATCAATGAAATTGCTCATTTAGTTAAACAAAAAAAGAACGAGCAACTTCAATCTAAGCTTCATACGCAGTTATTTGACACCCTATTGAATTTATATTTACTTTATCTAAAGGAGGAACAACCATGGCACAAGAATTTTCCTACGAAATCATAGAAGAGATCGCTGTTTTATCTGAAAATAATAAAGGATGGCGAAAAGAGCTGAACCTAGTCAGCTGGAATGGCCGCCCACCTAAATTCGATCTTCGTGACTGGGCGCCCGAACATGAGAAAATGGGTAAAGGGCTTACTCTAACCAATGAAGAATTTGAGGCATTACAAAAAGCTATCGAAAATATGTAACAGAAAGGACCCTGTTGAATGAAAAGTATGACTGGTTTTGGTAAAGCCACCCGTGAAACCGCAGAGTATCAATTAGAAGTTGAGATCAAAAGTGTCAATCAACGCTTTTTAGATATGCAAATACGTAGTCCTAAATTGTTAAATTATCTCGAAAATGATATTCGCCAATTGATGAAACAACATTTAAGTCGAGGTCGAGTCGAAGTTTTTATCAATCTGACGTATTTGGGACAAAATCAAAAACAAGTTTTTGTTGATTGGAATTTGATTGACGAGCTGATGACGAACTTAACTGAAGGAATAACCCAACGTTATGGAGAGAAACAGCAATTACAGATTGGACGTCTATTAGAAACTTTGACAACGAATGAATCTTTTGTCGTGATTGAAGAAAAAAATGAAAACAATATGGATGAACTGACAGCTTTGGTTTTAGAAACGGTCCATGAAGCACTAGCTGAAATTGAAAAAAGTCGCCAAAAAGAAGGGACAGCCTTAGAGGCGATCATTCAGAAAAACAGTGATGAACTGAAACAAGTATTAAATGACTTACAACAATTTGTTGAGTTATACGAACAAGAGTATCAGGAAAAATATCAAAAGAAACTAGAAGATTACTTGGGAGCAACGGTCGATCAACAAAGATTGCTGACTGAACTCGCTATTTTATTAGAGCGAGGAGATATTCATGAAGAATTGGATCGCTTAGTGATCCATATCGGCAAATTGGATGAATTACTTCAAGTAAAACAGCCAGTTGGCAGAGAACTTGACTTTTTGATCCAAGAAATGAATCGAGAAATCAATACGATTGGTTCAAAATCAAGTGCGATTGAAATCAAAAACCAAGTGATCCAGTTAAAAACGATTTTAGAAAAAATCCGAGAACAGATCCAAAATATTGAATAGCAAGGAGACGAAAAAAATGAACTATTATGATATCACGTTTCATGAATTAAGTGGGAAAACGGTCATCAAAAGAAATGTTCCTTCTGAAAAAGCAGGATTTGAAGCTTGGCAAGATGCCTGTGCGCAAGTGACGGAGAAAGAAATCCAATTGTTAGTTAACGATGGGACTTATGTGACGATGAATCGTCAATTTATTGTGAGAATCGATGCAGAAGAAGTGAAAGACCCAACTGAAAAAGCACTCTCTCGAAAAGATGAGATCATGGGTGTTGTCAATACCTTGTCAAACATGGGTTTTTAAAAACGACGGTAATCGGCATGTTAGTGAGAAGAGATGCAACCATATGTTGCGCTTCTCACTATTTTTTTGAAAAAGAATGCTGCTCAGTTAGAACCTGTAAGGTGAGAGGGACCTTTTTTTGAACTTTTGAATGAAGGATGAACTTGATAGTTAATCACTATCATCAAAAGCCCGAGTGAAAAGCAAAGGTTTTGCCAGTCAAAGGCGCTTTTTTTTGCTATAATCAAAGATGCCCTTGAAAGTTGTCGAAAAAAAGTGCAAAATAAACGTTAGTATAAAAAGACTAGTTGAAAGGACGTCGTCATGTCAGAGCGTGGATTATTAATCGTGTTGTCTGGACCATCAGGTGTAGGAAAAGGCACAGTGCGAAAAGCAATTTTTGAGAGTGAGGATAATGATTTCCAATATTCGATTTCAATGACTACTCGTAAGATGCGTGAAGGAGAAGTCGAAGGAGTCGATTACTACTTTAGAAGCAAAGAAGAATTCGAAGCAATGATCGAAGCCGGAGAAATGCTGGAATATGCTGAATATGTAGGGAATTATTATGGAACACCTTTGTCTTATGTCAATAAAACATTGGACGAAGGAAAAGATGTATTTTTAGAAATCGAAGTCCAAGGTGCTCAACAAGTCAAAGAAAAAGTACCAGATGGCGTATTTATCTTCCTAACTCCTCCCGATTTAGCCGAATTAAAATCAAGAATCGTTGGCCGTGGGACAGATGCAGATGAAGTAATCGAAGAACGAATGAAAGTTGCCAAAGAAGAAATTGAAATGATGGCACTATATGATTATGCCGTAGTCAATGACCAGGTACCCCTGGCGGTAGAACGAATCAAAAATATCATTGCCAGTGAACACTTTCGTGTCGACCGTGTGATCGGCAAATATATCAAAATGTTAAAGGAGATGTAGTCTTATGATGTTAAAACCTTCAATCGACTCATTGTTAGATCGCGTAAATTCAAAATATTCTCTAGTTATCTTAGCAAGCAAACGTGCACACGAGCTAGATGCAAAAGCACAACCTACGATGGATTCATTTGAATCAGTAAAAAGTGTTGGACAGGCATTAGAAGAAATCGAAGCAGGAAATGTGATCAATGATCCTCATCCTGAATTAAAACGGGAACGCTTGAGAATGGAAGATGAAGAGCGTAAAGCCAAAAAAGATCGTGAACAACAAGAGTTAGAGTCACGTATCCGTGAAGAGCAAAACCAATAAAAAGTGCTAGATTCTTTGGATAAGCCGAAATTTCCGAAATTTGTATTCTCAAATTTTTGTGGAATTTCGGCTTCTTTTTAGGATCACGTTTTAGCATATAAGAATGACTTTTCTGCGGAATGCTGCTGCGCCGTTAATTTTTTGTAAGGATTCATCAGAAAATAAGACAAACCAAGCAATCTCTAGTAAAATAGGCAAGAACGATTTTGTCTATTTGATAGAGTAACTAAAGGAGGAAGGAAACCATGCCAATCACAGCTGATGTTATCGTCGATGTACCCACTATGCAAACCGATCAGCCTTTCACCTATCTGGTTCCTTCTGAAGTAGAAACGGCGATTCAAGTCGGGATGCGAGTAGAAGTTCCTTTTGGTAACGGCAACCGTCATGTTCAAGGGTTCGTTGTAGGTTTGCGAGTACAAGATAGCATCGAACAAAAAAATTTAAAAGCGATTGTCCAAGTATTAGATTTAGCACCTGTGGTTAATCAAGAACTACTTCAATTGGCTGATTATATGAAGACGATCACTTATGCGTTTAAGATCACTTGCTTACAAACGATGCTTCCTGCTGTCATGAAAGCATCCTATGACAAACAAATCTATCCTGTAAGTGAAGCGGCGGACGTCCAGGCATTCTTTAAAGGACGAACAGAAATCTCCTGGAAAGAAGCGCAAGAAGAGGGCATTTTATCCCAATTGATCCGTTGGCGTCAAGACAAGTTAGTAGATATCAGATATGAAGTACACACTAAGAACAAAGTCAAAACGATTCGTTTGATCCGCTCAAATTTGAATAGTGTCCAGCTTGAGGAAGAGTGGGGAAAGTTAAGAGCGAATGCGAAGAAACAAAAAGAACTTCTGCTTTGCTTATCTGAGCAAAAAAAGGCTGAACCAATTAGTTATTACAAAGAAAAAGGTATCAGCACGGCAACTTTGAATCAAGGAAAAGACAAAGGCTGGTTAACTTTTGAAGAAGTAGAAAGTTATCGTGATCCTTATAAAAATCGCACGTTTGAACAAACACAAGCATTCCAGCTAAATAAAGAACAACAACATGCAGTAGAACGTATCGTTGAAGCAGGGCAACAAGAGAAGAGTCACACTTTTTTATTAGAAGGAATTACTGGAAGTGGAAAAACAGAAGTTTATCTACAGGCCATTGCTGAGGTATTAGCTCAAAATAAAACAGCGATTATGCTTGTTCCTGAAATTGCTTTGACACCACAAATGGTAGAGCGTTTTAAAGGGCGTTTTGGAGAGGCGGTAGCTGTCTTACATAGCGGGCTATCTCAGGGAGAAAAATACGATGAGTGGCGTAAAATCGAAAGAAATGAAGCCCAGGTTGTTGTTGGCGCCCGCTCGGCAATTTTTGCCCCTTTAGAAAATATCGGATTGATCATCATTGATGAAGAACATGAATCAAGCTATAAACAAGATGAAACGCCACGTTATCATGCCAGAGATCTAGCGATTTGGCGTGGAAATTATCATCATTGTCCAGTAGTACTAGGAAGTGCGACACCATCTCTTGAATCACGTGCTCGAGCACAAAAAGGGCTGTATGAATTACTCCATTTGAGTCAAAGAGCCAACTTGTCTGCTCAACTTCCAACAATTGAAGTTGTTGACATGCGACAAGAATTGCAACAACATAATACGTCCACATTTTCCAAACAGTTACAAGCAAAAATCCAAGACCGTTTGGCGAAAAAAGAACAGATTGTGCTGTTACTAAATCGGCGAGGATATTCTTCCTTTGTGATGTGTCGGGATTGTGGTTTTGTTTTACCTTGTCCCAATTGTGATATTTCTCTGACCCTTCATATGGACACCCACTCCATGCGTTGTCATTACTGTGGACATGAAGAACCAATCCCACACCGTTGTCCTAACTGTGGAGGGAATAAAATTCGTTACTATGGAACAGGGACCCAAAAAGTCGAAGAAGAATTAAAGACCCTTTTCCCAGAAGCTGGTGTTTTACGTATGGATGTTGATACGACCAGAAAGAAAGGTGCGCATGAACGTATCTTGCAACAATTCGGTCAAAAAAAGGCGAATATCTTACTGGGGACGCAAATGATTGCCAAAGGGTTGGATTTTCCTGATGTGACGTTGGTCGGCGTTTTGAATGCTGATACTTCCCTTAACTTGCCTGATTTTCGTTCAAGCGAGCATACGTTCCAATTGCTTACGCAAGTTTCGGGAAGGGCAGGCCGAGCCGAAAAAGCAGGCGAAGTGATTATCCAAACCTTTAATCCGCAACATTATGCAATTGAATTAGCAAAAGAACAAAATTATGAGCGATTCTATCAACAAGAAATGGCCGTCCGACATCGTAGTGGATACCCACCTTATTATTTTACTGTCAAAATCACGACCAGCCATGAGGAAGAACAAGTTGCTGCTAAGAAGATTTTTGAGGTTGCGAATCAGTTACGGCAAGTGTTAGGAAATCAAAGCTTGTTATTAGGACCGACCCCTAGTACAGTGAATCGGGTGAAAAATCGGTACTATTACCAGTTGATCATTAAATATAAACAGGAGCCTAATTTAGCGAATATCTTAAAAAATATTTTAGACCAGAGCCAAAAAGAACAACGACAAGGATTATTTGTCGCGATTGATAATGAACCATTACACTTTATTTAAGAAGGGAATTTACATGCGCTATCCTATATTGATCCACCCCAATGATAAATTGAAACGTGTCGCACAACCAATCGATGTGATCACAGATGAAACAATTACTTTACTAGATAACCTATATGAAACGATGGTTGCTAACGACGGTATTGGCATTGCCGCTCCACAAGTTGGTCAAAACAAGCGAGTTGCAATCGTAGAAGTAGATGAAGGTGAAAAGTTTGAATTAATCAATCCAGAAATTATTGATGCAAAGGGAGAAAGCATTGATGTAGAAGGTTGCTTAAGCATCCCTCATGTTTATGGGACCGTCAAACGGTTTGACGAAGTAACGGTTCGCTATTATGATCGTGAAGGCGAAGAAATCGAAGTAGTAGCCTTTGGTTACTTAGCTCGTGCCTTTCAGCATGAGATCGACCATTTAGACGGTATATTATTCGTTGAAAAAATGATCGAGCAAATTCCAGAAGCCGAATTAGAAGAGTATATGGAGGAACATCTTGATGACTAAATTAGTATTTATGGGAACGCCAGCTTTTTCAGTACCGATCCTTGAAGGCTTATTAGAAGAAGGGTATGAAGTAGTCGCAGTCGTGACACAACCTGATCGCCCTGTGGGACGTAAAAAAATCATCACCCCTACTCCAGTAAAAGAAGCAGCCGTGAAACACGGTTTATTGGTTTTACAACCTGAAAAAATCTCTGGTTCAGAAGAAATGGAAAAAATCATTGCCCTACAACCAGATGTGATTATCACAGCTGCATTTGGTCAATTTTTACCAGAAAAATTATTACAGGCACCTGTTCACGGAGCTATAAATGTACATGCATCTTTATTGCCAAAATATCGAGGAGGGGCGCCAGTTCATTACTCGATTATCAACGGGGAAAAAGAAACCGGTGTAACGATCATGGAAATGATCAAAAAGATGGATGCAGGGGGCATTTATGCTCAAGAAAGTTTACCAATCACTAAACAAGACGATGTGGGAACCATGTTTGAAAAGTTAAGTGCATTAGGGAAACAACTATTACTTAAAACATTACCTGATATTTTGAATGGAAATTTGAGTCCACGTCCACAAGATGAATCAAAAGTAACTTTTTCGCCAAATATCACACGGGAGCAAGAAGCAATTGATTGGAACAAGACAGCAGAAGAGATCGACAACCAAGTCCGTGGGATGCGACCATGGCCGATTGCATTTACGACATACGAACAAACCCGTTGGAAACTTTTAAATGTAGAAGCGTTAGCTGAGAAAACTACGGCGGAGCCAGGGACCATCATCAAAAAAGATAAGAAAAATCTGTGGATTGCTTGTGGTAAACAAACGGTGTTGGCAATCAAAGAATTACAGCCAGCAGGTAAAGGAAAACAAGCGATCAATGAGTTTTTGAATGGTAGTGGACAACAGGTAATGATTGGGCAGCAGGTGAAATAATGGCAAAAATACCAAAAAAAATGAAAAAATCTGTTCGTTATATGGCACTGATCACCCTTGAAAGAGTAAACAAGGGCGGTGCTTATTCTAATTTATTATTGAACGAAATGATCAATCAAGGGGATTTAAATCAAAAAGATGTTGGCTTGTTTACTGAATTGGTTTATGGAACGATCAGTCGTCAACTTTTACTGGAATTTTATGTCGCTCCATTGATAGCAAAAGCAAAAAAAGTGGATGATTGGGTTAAAACATTACTTTATTTGTCAGTTTATCAGTTGGAATTTCTAGATAAAGTTCCAGCTCATGCGATTTTAAATGAAGCGGTCGAAATTGCTAAGATCAAGGGAAATCCTGGTACTGGGAAATTTGTAAATGGTGTTTTAAGAAATTATCAACGACAAGGTAAACCAGATGTTGAACAAATCAGTGATCCGATTGAACGCTTATCCGTAAAAATCAGTTTACCGATCTGGTTAACCAAGCGATTGACTGATCAAATCGGTTATGAAGAAACGGAAAAATTAGGACTTTCCCTCTACCAGCCAAGTCACGTCAGTGGTCGAGTAGATATCAGAAAATACCCTAGAGAACAAGCAATCGAGACACTCCAAGCAGAAGAAATTTCAGCGACAGCAAGTAAACTTAGTCCTTATGGGGTAATTGCTGAAAAAGGACATTTAGCATCTAGTTCCTTATTCCATGACGGGGTCATGACGATCCAAGATGAAAGTTCGATGCTGGTCGCACCCGCTATGCAAATCGAGCCAGAACATCATGTTTTAGATGCTTGTGCGGCACCAGGAGGAAAAACAACGCATATTGCCACGTTTTTAGATCCAACATGTGGTGGTGAAGTTACAGCACTGGATGTTCATGAACATAAAGTAAAACTCATCGAAGAAAATGCGGAACGCTTAGGTGTTTTTACAACTGTTTATGCACAAAAAATGGATGCACGTGAAGTGAAAGAGGAATTTTCAGCTGAAACATTTGATCGTATCTTAGTTGATGCCCCTTGCTCAGGATTAGGACTATTGAGAAGAAAACCGGATATTCGTTATAAAAAAAATGCCAGCGAGTTAGCTAATTTACCAGCGATCCAATTGGCGATTTTGGAAAGTTGTGCATCTGTGTTAAAATCTTCTGGAATATTAACTTATAGTACTTGTACGATTCTTAAAGAGGAAAACCAAGAAGTCATTGAAACATTTTTACAGCGACATACTGATTTTGAAAGGATTGATGTTTTAGTTGATCCTGTGCTACAATCATCAATCGAAGATAAAATGTTGACTTTATACCCACATCAGTTCTATACAGATGGGTTTTTCATTTGTTGTTTGCGTAAAAAGTAATGAGGTGAAAGAATGCAGATTGAATATCAATCAGATGTAGGAAGACGACGTAATACAAATCAAGACTATGCGAGTGTTTTTACGAATCAAGCTGGAATTAAACTAGCAGTATTGGCAGATGGAATGGGCGGTCATCGTGCAGGTGATATCGCGAGCCAGATGGCAGTGACAAACTTAGGAACTGCTTGGGAAAATCTAAGTTTAAGTGATGACGAAAAAGTAGCGCAATGGTTCATCCAAACGATCCAAGAAGAAAATACTCGTATTTATCAACGTGGCCAAGAGCAACCAGAATACAATGGGATGGGAACGACGATCGTAGCAGCAGCTTTATCAGAAGATCAGTTTACTATTGCTCATGTGGGGGATAGCCGTGCCTACTTGATCCGTGAAGATAAAATCATTCAACTGACAGAAGATCATTCTTTAGTGAATGAACTAGTAAAATCTGGAGAAATCAGTGAAGAAATGGCAGCGAACCACCCACGAAAAAATATTTTAACTCGTTCTGTAGGAATGCCAGGATCTGTAGAAGTCGATGTATCGACTTATATTTGGCAATTAAAAGATCGTTTGTTGTTGTGTTCGGATGGGTTAACGAACATGTTATCTGAAGAAACGATTGGAACGATTATCAATCAAGAAGGGGCTTTGTTCGACAAGGTAACAGAATTAATCGAACTTGCAAATGAAGCAGGCGGAGCAGATAATATTACCGTTCTTCTGATCGAATACAAGGAGGACGTAGCATGATTGAGTTAGGCAAAAAGTTGAATGGTCGTTATCAAATCACTGGAAATATTGGTAGTGGGGGCATGGCAAATGTTTTTCTAGCCCATGACCTTATTTTAGATCGTGATGTCGCAGTCAAAGTGTTACGATTCGATTTCCAAAATGATCAAACGGCAATTAGACGATTCCAACGAGAAGCACTAGCTGCGACTGAACTAGTTCATCCTAATATTGTTAGTGTGTATGATGTTGGAGAAGAAGACAACATGCAGTATCTCGTGATGGAATATGTAAAAGGAATGGACCTGAAACGCTATATTCAAACCCATTATCCTGTTCCTTATGATACAGCAGTCAATATTATGCAACAAATTTTATCAGCTATTTCTTTAGCACATACGCACCAAATCATTCATCGTGATTTGAAACCACAAAATGTCTTGATCGATAATGAGGGCGTGGTCAAAATCACTGATTTTGGTATAGCAATCGCATTATCTGAAACATCGATCACACAAACGAATACGATGTTAGGCTCTGTCCATTACTTATCTCCTGAACAAGCTAGAGGAAGTATGGCTACGAAACAATCAGATATCTATGCCTTAGGGATCATTCTTTACGAATTATTAACTGGCAGTGTTCCTTTTGATGGTGAGTCTGCAGTGACGATTGCCTTGAAGCATTTCCAAGATGAGTTACCTTCAATCAAGGATCTAGACCCAACAACGCCGCAAGCTTTAGAAAATGTGGTATTGAAAGCTACTGCAAAAGAACCGGCAGATCGATATAAAACAGCAGAAGAAATGTCAGAAGACTTAGCAACAGCGCTGTCTCCTGCTCGGGCAAATGAAGCCAAATGGGTGCCACAAGCAATGACCAAAGAAACTCAAGTGATCACACCATTAGAAGAAGATACACCAATGCCAGAGTCATTTAAATCCATGCCATTACCTAAAGAAAAATCAGAAGAAACTCCTGTGATGGCAGAAGAGACAGTTCCTGATCCAAAGAGTAAAAAGCATAAAAAATGGTGGATTATTTTATTGGTGATCTTAGCCTTATTAGGAATCGGAACAGCCGTCTTTTTTGCTTCTGGAGGTCGTGGAGAAGTCGAAATTCCTGACGTTTCGGGATTATCAGAAGCGTCTGCCAGAGATACTTTAGCAAAAGCTAAATTAGAAGTAGCAACAAAAACCGAAGAGATCCCTGATGAACAAATCGAAGAAGGAGACGTTGTCAAAACGGACCCAGCAGCGGGAACTACAGTGAAACAAAACCGTGAAGTTACCCTTTACGTCAGCACAGGTAAGAAAAAAGTCAAGTTAGATGATTATACTGGGATGAATTTTGACGAAGTAAGTAGCCGATTGAAGAAGCTTGGTTTTCCAGCTGATAGTATCGAGAAAAAAGACGAGTTCAGTGATGAAGTAGAAAATGGACGAATCATTTCCCAGTCGGATGAAGAAGGAACGGAAGTCGATCCAACGACAGATAAGATCACATTTGTTGTGAGCCAAGGTGCGCAACCAACGATGGGGGATTATACTGGTCAAAATTATGACACCGTTCGTGGGATATTGAGCTCAAATGGTTATAAAAGGATCAGTGAGACGTATGATTACAGCGATACGGTTCCAGCTGGTTCAATCATTAGCCAATTACCTAGTTACGGTGAACCATTGACTGAAAATAGCTATATCAGTTTTGTCGTTAGTCAAGGACCAAATGCGAAAACATTAAATGATATTTCAGGCTATACGAAAAGTGATGCACAAAGTTATTTATCAAGTATTGGCGCAGAATACATCGGACATGAGTCTTATGAATATTCTGATACCGTAGAAAAAGATAAAGTGATCCGAACAGCTCCTGGCGTGGGGGCATCGATCACTCCAGGAACGATCGTCAATGTCATTTATTCAAAAGGACCAGAACCAACCAAAGAATCAAAAGAATCATCAAGTTCAACCAAAGAATCGTCAAGCAGCAAAGAAAGTTCAAGTACTACTACGTCTAAAGAAGAAAGCACGTCGTCTTCATCCAAATAGTAATAACAATAAAAAATAGCAGAGCGTTTCTAAACGTGCTCTGCTATTTTTTATTGAGTTTCGCTAAGTTTCTTGTCAGGAACGCCACATGATTTTTCTTTCCTGTGGTAAAATAAGGAAAACTGGAGGTGGCATACATCAAAGGACAAATCAGAAAAGCAATTAGTGGGTTTTATTATGTACACGCAGACGGTGAGACCTATCAAACGAGAGGACGAGGAAATTTTCGTAATCGAAAAATCACTCCGTTAGTGGGTGACCAAGTACTATTTGAAAGCGAAAACAAGACGGATGGTTATTTGTTAGAAGTGATGCCTCGTAAAAATCAACTGGTGCGTCCACCGGTAGCAAATGTCGATTTAGGTGTCGTAGTTACAAGCTTGGTAGAACCAAATTTTTCTTATAATTTATTGGATCGCTTTCTAGTGACTTTAGAATATGAATCCATTGAACCTGTCATATTTTTGACAAAAACAGATCTCGCTTCAAACGAACAGCAAATCGATGAGATCAAGCAAACGTATGAAACGATCGGTTATCCAGTGATTGTTCCGAAATATCCTGGAGATACTGCAGAATTAATTCGTTACTTCCCAGAACGATTGACCGTTTTTATGGGCCAATCTGGTGCTGGAAAATCTACACTCTTAAACCAAATTTCGCCAGATCTAAACTTAGAAACGGGGGAAATCTCTGATTCTTTAGGACGTGGGAGACATACAACGAGACATGTGGAATTACTCCCATTGTATGATGGTTTAGTAGCAGATACACCAGGATTCAGCTCGATCGATTTTTTGACGATCGAAACGACTGAATTACCAAAACAATTTCCTGAATTTGTCAGTGCATCGAACCATTGCCGTTTTAGAGAATGCATGCATGCTAAAGAGCCTGGGTGCGAGGTGAAACGCCAGGTCGAAACAGGTGAGATTGCCCAAACACGTTATGAGAACTATTTGCAATTTTTACAGGAAGTCGAAAATCGAAAACCAATCTATTCTAAAAAAGAAGGTAAACGAAAATAGGAGGAAGCATTAATGAAAATAGCACCATCTATCTTAAGCGCAGATTTTTCTAATTTACAAAGAGACATCGAACTAGTAGAAAAAGGAGGGGCAGATTACATCCATGTAGATGTAATGGATGGACAATTTGTTCCAAATATTACATTTGGTCCCAATATCGTACAAGCTATTCGACCAATTACTAAGTTACCACTAGACGTGCATTTGATGATTGTTGACCCGGAAAAATATATTCCGGCGTTTGCGAAGGCTGGAGCAGATATCATCACGGTGCATGTGGAAGCCACTCCACACATTCATCGAGCATTGCAAATGATGAAAGATCTAGGCGTGAAATCAGGAGTCGTGATTAATCCAGGCACACCTATAACGATGATCAAACATGTTTTACCGATAGCAGATCAGGTCTTAGTGATGACTGTTAACCCAGGATTTGGCGGACAAAGTTTCATTGAAGAAACGGTAGAGAAAATTGCTGAATTATCAGAATTACGCGAGCAAAATAATTGGCATTATTCCATTGAAGTAGATGGCGGTATCGTTCCTGAAACCGCACAAATTTGTCAAAAAGCTGGAGCAGATGTTTTCGTTGCCGGTTCTTATATCTATAACTCAGAAGATCCAGTGGGTCAAATCAACCAGTTAAAAGAGGCATTGAAATAAATGCAGGTTTTATTAGTGGCAGGAGGTTCTCCTGAAAATTGGCCAGAACTACAAAACAGTTATGACTGTTATATAGGCATTGATCGTGGTGCATGGTATCTTCTTCAAAACAATTTCCCTTTGGATGTAGCAATCGGTGACTTTGATTCGTTATCGGTAGATGAAAAAAAACAAGTTGAACAAGCAACGAATGAACTGATCCAAGCACCAGCAGAAAAAGATGATACAGATACGCAGTTGGGGTTGTGTCAAGCCATTGAACGATATCCAGAAGCAACAATCACGATCATTGGCGCAACTGGTGGTCGATTGGATCACCTGCTTGCTAACCTTTGGCTACCGTTAGAACCAAGATTTAAACCACATGCTCAAAAGATCATTATTTGGGATCGTCAAAATCATGTCACCTACTATTTACCTGGCAAACATGTGATTACCAAAATGGATAAAATGCGTTATTTGGCCTATTGTTGTTTGACGCCTGTAACAGAGCTGTCCATCCAAAAGAGCAAGTATGAACTGGAAACAACTGATGTGAGCCAAGCAACTTCTTATGCAAGCAATGAATTTGTTTCAGATACGGCTGATTTTTCCTTTTCAACTGGGATGGTCGCAGTGATTCAAAGTAAAGATTAAGTTTGCTCTAACCGAGTAAATACAACAGAAATAGTTAAAAATGACAAGTCAAATTATTTACTAAAAAAAAGCTTAAGAGAGGTGTCATACCTTTTGTTTCGCCTCAATTAGTGATAAAATTGACCATAAGAGTCTAATTAATTCGAGGTGTCTTTGTGAAGAAGTTCAATCCTAATAAAAATATTATTATTACCTTAATCATTGTTATCATTGTGGTGACAATCTTAAGTGTGACTGCCGCGCAACGAGCGAATGAAGGAAAACCTAATTTCTTCCAGTCTTTTGTCAATGACAGTGTTTCATTTGTTGACCGTGCAATCTCTGCGCCCGTAAGATGGGTCGAAAATGGAGTGGATTCAGTCCATAATCTTTTCACGACTTATTCTGAAAATGAGCGATTAAAAGAGAAAATCGATAGTTATGATGAATTAGCATTAAAAAATAAAAATGACCAAAAAGAAATCGAAGCATTAAAGAAAGAACTTAACTTAAATCAAACATTGACTAACTATGAAAAAGTAACGGCGAATGTGATTACACGCTCACCAGATACTTGGCAAGATATGTTGATCGTTGATAAAGGATCAAAAGATGGCATTGAAGTGAACATGGCGGTAATGGCACAAAAAGGATTAATTGGTCGAGTAGTTGAAGTCAATCGTACTTCTTCTAAGATCGAGCTGCTGACTTCGTCAAATGAAAGTTCGAATCATTTCCCAGTTCGGGTATCTTCTTCTAGTGGAGAAGCATTTGGATTATTGAAAAACTATGACGAAAAACTGCAAGCGTTAGTCGTGACACAATTAACTGGAGATACGAATATCAAAGAAGGCGACGTCGTTCAAACTTCTGGCTTAGGTGGGAACTCACCAGCAGATCTGCCGATCGGAACAGTCATCAAGACCAAACCAGATAGTTATGGCTTGGATCGTGAAGTATATGTGAAGCCTTACGCTGGAATGTATGATCTGCCAGTTGTGACGATCGTGCAACGACTGGTGGAGGATTAACCTATGCTGAAAAAAGATACAATGAAATATTACTTGCCAGTTGTATTGTTCTTATTGATGTTGATTGATGGGCATTTGACTAGAATGTTTGTCGAGTGGTCAAATGGGCAATACATGGCTAGTGCCCATTTTCTCATTTTGGCTTTGCTGTTTTGCAGTATGAAATTTCCTAAAAGGTATTTATTGATTACAACGGTCGTCCTTGGAGCACTCTTTGATACCTACTATATCGGTGTAATCGGGATCTATGCGGTGGCATTACCACTGATGGTCTTTATTATGTATTCGATGAGTTCTTATATCCACTTTAATATCTTTACAGAATTTTTTAGTATGATTATTTTTGTTACGGGGTATGAGTTGTTCACTTTAGCTGTACAATTGATTTTCAAATTAGTATCTGTAAATAACACTTACTTTATTACTAGATATCTTGGGCCAACTTTATTATTAACGATGATTCTATTCGCAGTTTTTGTTTTTCCATTCAAGAAATTATTCAGTGATGAATAATTTCTTTTTTTTGTACTGATTTCTGAAATAAATGTCATATTTTGTGAATAATCATTGAAACTTACATGTTTGTCATTTTAAGATTTTATTTTGAAATGTTTTTGTAACATAACTATTATATCGTTGACATACTGCTATGGTACAATTTTTATATCGTTAAGAAAGACTTAAATATATTTAGATATTTATTAAATTAAGCCAGTCGGAGGAATGAAGAGTGAAAAAGAGTTTATTATCAGCGGTAATGCTAAGTTCAATCGCTTTAACTGCCGTAGGATCACCGATCGCTGCCGCGGCGGACGATTTTGATTCTCAGATACAACAACAAGACAAAAAAATTGCAGACTTACAAAACCAACAAGCAAGTGCACAATCACAAATTGAAGCATTAGAAGGTCAAGTTTCTGCTATTAACACAAAAGCGCAAGATTTATTAACTAAACAAGATACATTGCGTAAAGAATCTGCTCAATTAAAACAAGAAATCAAAGATTTACAAGAACGTATTGAAAAACGTGAAGCAACAATCCAAAAACAAGCACGTGAAACACAAGTAAAAAATACTAGTTCAAACTATATTGACGCTGTGTTAAATGCAGATTCATTAGCAGATGCTGTTGGTCGTATCCAAGCAATGTCTACAATCGTTAAAGCAAACCAAGACTTAGTACAACAACAAAAAGAAGACAAACAAGCAGTAGAAGCGAAAAAAGCTGAAAATGAAGCAAAACAAAAAGAACTTGCTGACAACCAAGCTGCTTTAGAGTCACAAAAAGGCGATTTATTAGCAAAACAAGCTGACTTAAATGTCTTGAAAACTTCATTGGCTGCTGAACAAGCAACAGCAGAAGATAAGAAAGCTGACTTGAACCGTAAGAAAGCTGAAGCTGAAGCAGAGCAAGCACGTATCCGTGAACAAGCTCGCTTAGCAGAACAAGCTCGTCAACAAGCAGCTCAAGAAAAAGCTGAAAAAGAAGCACGTGAACAAGCTGCACAAACACAAGCTTCATCATCAGCATCAACTACAACAGAAAGCTCATCAGCTGCACAATCTTCAAGTGAAGAATCAAAAGCTCCTGAGTCTTCAACAACAGAAGAATCAACATCTACTGAATCTTCTACAACAACAGAAAATTCATCAACTGGCTCTTCTTCTACTGAATCATCTTCAACAGAAGAATCAACAGTTCCTGAATCTTCTACACAAGAGTCAACACCTGCGAATACAGAAAGCAGTTCAAGCAGCTCTAATACAAATGTAAATAATAATACAAACAATAGTACTAATAACAGCACTAATAATAGCACTAATAACAGTACAACAAATAACAACAATAACAATAATACTGTAACACCAGCTCCAACACCTACACCAACGCCTGCTCCAACACCAGCACCAAATCCTTCTGGTAGTGTGAACGGCGCTGCGATTGTAGCAGAAGCTTACAAATATATTGGTACTCCATATGTATGGGGTGGTAAAGATCCAAGTGGCTTTGACTGTTCTGGATTTACACGCTATGTATATTTACAAGTAACTGGCCGTGACATCGGTGGTTGGACAGTACCTCAAGAATCAGCTGGAACAAAAATTTCAGTTTCTCAAGCAAAAGCTGGAGACTTGTTATTCTGGGGTTCTGCTGGCGGAACTTATCACGTAGCTATTTCATTAGGTGGCGGACAATATATCCATGCACCTCAACCAGGTGAAAATGTTAAAGTTGGTTCAGTTCAATGGTACACACCTGATTTTGCAGTAAGTATGTAATAATAAATAGAATGAACAGGAGGAGAAACCTTCCTGTTCATTTTTTTGTGGCTCTATTCTTTTTGATGTTGGTGAAATTCACCAACATCTTTTTTATGGTTTAAAAAGTATAAAAATGACATCCTATGTTTCTAAGATTTCTTTTTACCAATATCCTTTGACAACGTGTCTTTTTTTAGTCTGTAATGCAATCAGTGAGTAAAGAATGAAGTTTATATGTAGCTATAAAATAATAGAAGACATTGGTGATTTTCACAAAAAATGATCATGGATGTTTGGAATGAGAGACGAAGCGACCAAAATAAATGAGCTAGAGTGAAGAAGGTTGGTATAAACCAATCACTATTCTCTCTAGCTCATTTGGACTTATTAGTCAAAATAGGATTTCCAATGAATGAAAAAACTGCTATTTTTACTGTTTATGAATCGATCATTTTATCTAGTAATGATTTAGCTTGATCAATTAATGTACATATTCTTCAGAAAGTGTCATGAAACTATTGATATCCTCTAAAACCATATCGATGCCAGCTTGCCAGAAATCTGGTTTCGTTAAGTCAACACCTAAATGTTTTTGAGCAAGTTCTTCGGTTGTCATTGAAGCTGTATCTCTTAATAACTCAATGTATTCTTGCTCAAAACTTGTCCCTTTTTTGTTTGCATAAGCATAAATACCTAAACTAAACAAATAGCCAAACGTGTAAGGGAAGTTATAAAAAGGAACATCATCAATAAAGAAATGCAATTTAGCTGCCCAGAAGTGTGGGTGGTAAGTAGCTAAGGCATCATGATAACCTTCTTTTTGAGCTTCAACCATCATTTGAGTGATTTCTTCTTCTGAAACAAGTCCTTCTTGTCGCGCAGAATAGAAACGATTTTCGAAAATGAAACGAGAATGGATATTCATAAACATGGCCAAAGCATTTTGTAATTTAGTATCTAATAAATTGATTTTTTCTTCTTTCGTTTTGGCTGCTTTTAAGGTAGCATCAGCGACAATCAATTCAGCAAACGTGCTAGCAGTTTCTGCAACATTCATTGCGTAATCACGGTTCAATGCTGGCAGATCCCACATGACACTACTATGAAAGGCATGACCTAATTCGTGGGCTAGCGTAGCTACTTCATTGACTGAGTTACTATAGGTCATAAAAATTCTGGATTCTTGGGTTTCTGGCAGCTCAGTACAATACCCGCCAGGTCGTTTTCCCGGACGATCCTCTGCTTCAATCCAACTTTTTTCAAATGCAGATTGTGCAAAGGTTGCCATTTTGGGACTGAATTTTTGGAAATTCTCAATGATAAAAGAGGCAGCTTCGTCAAAGGTAAACGTCTTTTCCTTTAGATCTCCTAAAATAATTGGTGCATCTTGATCTTGCCACTCCATTTTTTCTTTACCGAAAAGATTGGCTTTTCTTGTTAAGTAATCAACTAACGGTTGTTTATTTTTTTGGATAGTTGCCCACATCACATCAAGTGTTTCTTTTTTCAAACGATTGTATTCTAATGGTTTTTGTAAATAGTCGTTCATACCATGTAGTTTATAGGTTGATAAACGGAAACCATCTAAGTGATTTAATGTGTCCGATAGTAAAGACGTTTTTTCTTGCCAAGCTTTTTCCCAGGCAATAAATAACTTTTCACGTACGAGTGGATCTGGATCACCCATCATTTTATTGAAGGCTTGACCTGCTGACAAGTCAGTTACCTTGCCATTTTCTTCAAATGGAATCACGATTGTTCCCACAATTGTGTCGTAATGACTGCTCCACGCGTTCAGCCCGTCTAATGAGAGTGTATTGATGATGTTTTCTTCTGCTTCGGACAATAAACGATGACCGTCTCTGCGAATCTCATTCATACGAAAAGCAATCAAAGAAAATTCATCTGTTTGGAGCAATGTTTGCCAATTATTGTCAGATATTTCTGCAAATTTTTTCGATAAAATCGTATCGGCTGATTGCCAACGTGGTAATAGTGCATATAATTTTCCTGATAAAAGCTTTGCTTGGGTATCTTTGACATTCGCAGATAACAAAGCCGTAATATAACTATTACATTGAGAAAAACCTTCTGTAATTGTTTCTTGTTGTTTGATCAGTGTCGTAAGTTCGTCATTTGTACTGATTGAATGATCCCATTGATTAACGGATTGATAATAGGTATTGATTTGTTTTTCTAATTGTTCTAAGCGTTCATTTAAGGCTGGGGAATCACTTCCACCTGAAAAAATTGAATCAAGATCCCAATTTAGTGAATATGTCATGAAAAAGCTCCCTTCAATTTATAATACAATTAGTATAGCATTATTTTCTTATTTAAGTCTCTAAGAAAAGTTTGTTGTTTCGCAAAAAAAGAGCTATTATAAATGGCAGAGGTGACTTATGAATTCAATAAAAAAACAAATGAAAAATGGCAACTTTTATTTAGTTATTGCAGTACTCATCATGGCTCTCTTATTTTACAGTTCATCGCAAACTTACGGACAACAATCCCAAGTCTCCAGGATCGAAGAGTGGTTTCCCAATCATCCGTTTAAACAAGTATTTGATAATATTCGTTTTACTTATGGCGATGGTGTAGTGAGTGTAGATCATTTAGGTTATGGTAAATTCGTTGAATTTTTCTTACGAAAAGGTGCTCATTTTGGGTCTTATTTTATTTTAGGTGGTAGTTTGTTTTTAGGGGTCTTTCCTAAAATGAAAATCTGGTGGTTAACAAGTGTCTTAGCTTGGTTATCGGCGACCGGTTATGCTGGGTTAGATGAATTTCATCAGATGCTTACAGGGGATCGAACACCGTCTTTCCAAGATGTCATGCTCGATTCAATGGGGGCATTGACAGCGATTGTCTTATGCTTGATCGTTGGTTTTGTGAGAAAAAAATTTTAGGTAGAAGGATCAATTAGTGTACATGAAAAAATGAGTTATAGAAGTAATTAAAATTGAGTATGAAGCCGAAAAATCCTAAAATAGTTTTCTATTTTAGGATTTTTCGGCTTCATTTCGTAGTATACTTGTGATTCATTTTTATAAAATAGAACTTGTGGATCAAAGCCAGCTGTTGTTTATTTATGGATAGATTGGATTGTAATTTATTTTAGGAGTGGTTGATTTTATCCTTGAATCATTATCTGTACCTCTCTTTGGGCACTAGTTTTTTATACGGTGACGCCTTTTGTGTATCGCTGTATAATCCTTTCATTATTTCTTCAAACAGAAGTTCATATGTATGTAATAATTTCTGGCGATTAGCCAACTCATTGGATGATGAGCGAAAAAACCTATTCCATAGCGAATTATTTTGATCTTGATTCGCGATCGTAGTATGAATATTATCCAGTTGCTGAAGGATTGAACAGAGGAGGCCCTTACCATTTAAAAATGATTGCATTTTTCTCTTGTCACTAGCTAGTTTTTTGACTAAAATCTTTTGTTCAAATTCATTATTCTCTGGTTTGACGAGTAGTTTTTGCTGGTCTGCGATACTGGCGGATAATTCTAAGATCTGTTGCTCAGTGTAACCAAGAAACTGTTGATAATAAGTTTTTTTAGCTTGTAACTTATCGTCCATTTTATTCCCCCTTTGATAGTGATAGACGTAAAAAAACTGGTCTCTCTAAAGTTTAAGATAAACTTTGTTGAGAAACCAGTTTTTTATGAATTCATTTTTTATTGAAGCTATCAGAAAATGATTACTGGTGTACCTTTTTCTACCATGCCAAACAATTCTTTCATGACACTTGGCGGCGTATTGACACATCCATGAGATCCACGAGTTTTCCAAAGATCGCCACCATATTCAGGTTGCCAGTCGGAATCATGGATACCAACACCGGTCCAGTCAACTGGCATCCAGTAGTTTACAGGACTTGCATAAGGGGTTCCATCATCATTCGTTCCTTTTAATGTAGCATTTTCCTCTTTGTTCCAAACATAGAAAACACCAGCTGGAGTAGGGGTCTTAGGTTTTCCAGACACGATGTCAGTTTCTAGCGCAACTTTACCATCTTTGTAATACCACATATGCTGGTTTTTTAAATCAACTTCGATATAGGTATCTTCTATTAAAGGATGATCAGCTGTTGTGGCACCTTGAACAATTGGTGATCGGGTAAAGTCTTTACCTGCTAAAATGGCTGACTTCAAAGCTTCTGTTTCTGCATCAGTTTTGATTGACCAACTATAGGTACCCACAGGAACCGTTACTTCACCACGTTTTGTACTTTTAAATTTTGTGTCATTCGTACTTGTGTTATATTTTTCTCCTAAACCTGTTACATAGTTTTTAACTTGTGTTGTATCTAAATCAACTTTACCATCTGTGTAAGTTAGCCAGTTAGCAATTTCAGAACGAGGTATCTGGAAAGTATTGCCGTTGATACTATAGGTTCCTTTGATATTAGCAATGGCATTCATTTCATCGACTTGTTTTGTTAAATTTTTATCGGTCGCTGTCACTTTTGGTTTTGTTTGAAATTTAGTTAAATCAATTTTGTTTTTGCCATCCTTCACACTGGTTTTCAGCGCGTTGATAGCTGCTGTCACATCAATCGTATCGCCAGTTACTTCTGGTTTTATTTTGAAAGAGTCACCAGATTTTTCAATCGTCGCATCTTGTGTCTGTGTCCGATCTTTATTTAATTCGGTTAGCTTATTCGTCGTGGAAGCCAGCGTTTCATCTAGTTTTTGATGATCAGTATCTTGTGGATCAATTTCTTGTTTTTCACTAGCGGAAACATAGTTCATGCCCCATGACCAAGCATTTTGTTGGTTTAACAATCGAGATAAATCTGCTGAAAAGTCATCTTTATAACCAAGCTCAGATTTTGCGATCTCTTCCCAAACTTTCCCATTTTCTTCAATCGTCAGCTTTTTATTGGAAAAGGTGTCTTTTAATTTGTCATTTGCCTGTTGCACGGTCAGGTTACTTACATTGATGGAATTAATTTCCGTGTTAGGTAAAAAATGATTGGTGTAATATGTACTGCGGTAAGCGTAAAAGCCGATTAATGCGAGGAATACGCCTAGCGTAGTTAATAGACCAATGTGTAGCGATTTCGATTTTTTATGATGAGAAGATCTTGTCATGCGGGCAGCTCCTTATTTGATAGTTTAGCGTATAACGAACTAATCATAGCATATTTTGAGAAAAAAGACGAAGGGGACAAATGATTTAGCAAAAATTTAACGATCGTTAAGTAAAAAAATCAAGCAGAATGCTGACATTCTGCTTGATTAAGTGGTTAAATTTATTCTAATTATTCAGCGTCTAATTTAGAAAAAGCTTCATCTAAGATTTCTTTTAATTGTTTAGCTGAAGCAGCCATACGATCTTGTTCGCTGTCACTTAGAGGGATTTCGATAACTTTTTGGATACCTTGACGGTTGATTACTGCAGGGGCACCAATGTAGATATCGTTCAAGCCGTATTCACCATTCATAAATACAGATAGTGGAAGTACAGCATTTTCATCATCTAAGATGGCACGAGTGATACGTGCTAAGGCTACAGCGATACCATAGAAAGTAGCGCCTTTCTTTTCAATGATTGTGTAAGCAGCATCACGTACACCAAAGAATAAGTTAACCATTGCTTCTTCATCAACGTCTGGATTGTTTTTAACCCATTCATAAATTTGTAAACCAGCAACGTTAGCATGTGACCAAACAGGAAATTCTGAGTCACCATGTTCACCTAAGATATAAGCATGGACGTTACGTGCATCAACATCAACTAATTCTGCAAGTGCTTGACGGAAGCGAGCTGAGTCAAGTGAAGTACCTGAACCGATTACGCGTTCTTTAGGGAAGCCTGAGAATTTCCAAGTTGAGTAAGTTAAAATATCTACTGGGTTAGCAGCAACTAAGAAAATACCATTGAATCCTGATTCAACAATTTGTGTTACTACATCGCGGTTGATTTTTAAGTTTTTATTTACTAAGTCTAAACGAGTTTCACCTGGTTTTTGTGGTGCACCAGCAGTGATAACTACTAAGTCAGCATCATGTGCATCTGCATAAGTAGCAGAGTAGATTTTTTTAGGTGAAGTAAATGCTAGAGCATGTGATAAATCAATAGCATCTCCTTCAGTTTTTGCTGTGTTGATATCTACGATACCTACTTCTTGTGCAATGTTTTGAGTAACTAGAGCAAAGGCATAGCTAGAACCTACGGCGCCATCTCCAACAAGAATTACTTTTTGATGATCTTTTTTTTCTGCAGCTGCAGTCATTATATATCAATCCTTCCATTGATTTTGTTTTTTCCCATGCCTATGCTAACATTTATCAAGCCCGCTGTCACGCTATTTGGCTATAAAATATAACAGATAACAAGGTTGTATTATATGTAAAAGCTTACATGTGCGTGATTTCACTATTTTTAAAAGGTTATTAATTTATTAGACTTTGAAGAAAATTTTAATTTCTTTATCATTTGTTAAACATTCTCTTTTTGTTGAAACAGGTACTTGTGTGTTATACTTAATAGTAGAAAGTAAAAAAATGAAAAAATGAGTCAAAGACTGGATTGCTTTAGGGCACTCCAGCCTTTTGTGCTGCTTTTTTCAATTAGGTGGTAGAACAAATGAAAATGATCGTAGGGCTTGGAAACCCAGGAACCAAATATGCACAAACCAAACATAATATCGGCTTTATGGTCGTTGATCGCATGGCTGAAAAGCAACAAGCTGTGTTTAAAAAAAATACATTTGAAGCGGAAGTTGCAGAGTTTTTCTATCAAGGAGAAAAAATCTTATTAGTGAAGCCGCAAACTTTTATGAACGAATCTGGTCGTGCTGTAGGACCATTAATGACTTATTTCGGTATTTATCCGGAAGAATTAGTTGTTGTTTATGATGATTTAGATCTTGTAACTGGCAAGATCCGCTTGCGCCAAAAAGGGAGTGCTGGTGGACATAATGGAATAAAAAGTATCATTTCTCACTTGAATACGAATGTATTTGACCGTATCAAAGTAGGCATTGGTCGACCAGAAGGAAACAAAACTGTTGTTCAACACGTGCTAAGCCCATTTAGTAAAGAAGTTCAACCATTGATTGAAGCAAGTATCGATCAGTCAGTGGCAGCACTCGAGTTTATGCTGGATGGTCATTCGTTTATCGATACGATGAACAAATTCAATTAGCGAAGGAGGAAAAAAATGGATATCGTTCAATTAATTGGTAAAGATCCACAGGTAAAGGAATGGCTCAACCAGATAGAAGAAAAATCACCAAGACAATTGATCACTGGTTTAGCTGGTTCAGCCAAAACTCTTCTCTTTGCTCGAGCGTTCAAAAAAACAAAGAAAAACTTAGTCGTATTAATGCCTAATCTGTATTATGCGAATCAACTAGCAGAAGATTTGCAACATGTTTTGCCAGCAGAACAAATACATTCTTTTCCAGTAGATGAAGTTCTTTCTGCGGAAATGGCTTTTTCTTCCCCAGAAGCAAGAAGAGAACGAGTTGCTACACTAAATGCCCTGCAACAAAAACAACCAGGGGTCTATTTATTACCAGTAGCAGCATTGCATAAACGATTACCCAGTCCAAAAGTTTGGAAACAAGCCCAATTGACTTGGCGAACGGGAGAGGAAATAGCCGTTGACGATCTGCCTCGTCTATTGACTTTATTAGGCTACGAACGAGTTGAGATGGTGGCAAAAACAGGAGAGTATAGTATTCGTGGCAGCATCATTGATATCTATCCGATCAATCTCGAACATCCCGTACGTATCGAATTATTTGATGTAGAGATTGACTCCATGCGATATTTTGAAGTAGAAACTCAACGCTCGATCGAAAAAGTAACAGAAATTTGGATCGCACCGACAAGTGAACAGGTCTACGACCAAGCTGATTTACTTCATGGGATCGACCGACTGGAAAAGTTGTTAGAAAAGAAACTAGCGACGATTTCAGAAGAAACAGACCGCCAATTCGTGCAGGATTATTTTGGACAAGTGATCGCGCAATGGCAAGCAGGAAATCCGACAGAAGACGCGAAACTTTATGCTGATCTTCTTTATCAAGAAGAAACGACGATCCTTGATTATTTTCCAACAAGTAGTTTATTCATTGTGGATGATTATCAACGAATCATGGAAACAAATCGGGAGATCGAAAGAGAAGCAGCTGAATGGCAAACACAAAAAATTAGTGAATTACGTGTCTTCTCAGAGCAAGTCTTTGTCAATGATGTGCATAAATTAGTTCAAAAAGAAAAATTTGTGACGACTTTTTTTGCGCTTTTTCAAAAGGGCATGGGGAATTTACGTTTTCAAGCGATTCACAATTTTCAATATCGTACGATGCAACAATTTTTCGGTCAAATGCCATTATTGAAAACAGAAATGGACCGATGGCGTAAGCAAGAACAAACAGTAGTCATCTTTATTCCTACGAAAGAACGGATTAGAAAAGCGGAGCAGATGTTACGTGATGAAGAGATCCTAGTCGTGGAAACCGAAAAAGAAAAACTGATCAGAGGACAAGTGCAACTAGTGGAAGGGGCGCTGCAAACAGGGTTCGAACTTCCTCAAGAGAAAATAGTCGCAATTACGGAAAAAGAAATTTTCCAAAAAACGACGAAGAAACAAACACGGCGACAAACCGTAACTAATGCGGAACGTTTAAAAAGCTATAATGAACTAAAAGCAGGCGACTATGTCGTTCACGCAAATCACGGGATCGGTAAATATATTGGGATGGAAACGTTAGAAGTGGATGGTGTCCATCAAGACTACATGACGATCCTTTATCAAAATGACGATAAATTATTTATTCCGGTTACCCAGCTGAATTTGATCCAAAAATATGTTGCTTCTGAATCAAAAGCACCTCGTATCAATAAATTAGGCAGTAGTGAATGGACGAAAACCAAAAGAAAGGTTTCGTCTAAAATTGAAGATATCGCAGATGATCTGATCAAACTATATGCTGCCAGAGAATCAGAAAAAGGGTATGCGTTTGGACCGGATGATGGGTATCAAAAAGAATTTGAAAATGCCTTCCCATACTCTGAAACGGATGACCAATTACGGAGTGCCGCAGAGATCAAACGAGATATGGAAAAAGAAAAACCGATGGATCGTTTGCTCGTTGGTGATGTTGGCTACGGTAAAACGGAAGTGGCTTTACGAGCTGCTTTTAAAGCCGTCAAGGAAAGTAAACAAGTTGCCTTTTTAGTTCCTACGACCATTCTCGCCCAACAACATTATGAAACGATGTTGGAACGTTTTGAAGGATTTCCAGTAAATGTAGGTCTATTGAGTCGTTTCCGAACGAAAAAACAACAAAAAGAAACGATTGAACAATTACGTACTGGACAAATCGATATCGTAGTCGGAACGCATCGTATCTTATCTAAAGACATTGAATTTAGTGACTTAGGGTTATTGATCGTTGACGAAGAACAGCGTTTTGGTGTAAAACATAAAGAACGTTTGAAACAACTACGTGCCCAAGTGGATGTCTTGACGTTGACAGCGACACCGATCCCACGGACACTCCACATGTCAATGCTCGGGGTTCGTGATTTATCAGTGATCGAAACACCGCCTGCCAATCGTTATCCGATTCAAACTTACGTGATGGAAAAAAATCCTGGAGCGATTCGTGAAGCTATCCATCGAGAAATGGGGCGTGGCGGTCAAGTGTTCTATCTCTATAATCGAGTAGAGACGATCGAACAAAAAGTGGAAGAAATCCAAGAACTTGTACCAGAAGCACGAATCGGTTATGCGCATGGTCAAATGACTGAAGCACAATTAGAAAATACATTGTTTGATTTTATTGAAGGACAATATGATGTGTTAGTCACAACGACGATCATTGAAACGGGTGTCGATATTCCAAATGCGAATACGCTCTTCGTTGAAAATGCTGATTACATGGGGCTATCGACTCTTTATCAATTACGTGGTCGTGTGGGACGAAGCAACCGAGTGGCGTACGCCTACTTCATGTATGAACAACAAAAAATCTTGAATGAAGTCAGCGAAAAACGTCTTCAAGCCATTAAAGATTTCACCGAACTAGGCTCTGGTTTTAAAATCGCTATGCGGGATTTATCGATCCGAGGAGCAGGAAATCTGCTAGGTGCGCAGCAGCACGGCTTTATTGATGCTGTCGGATTCGACATGTATTCGCAAATGTTAAGTGATGCTGTTTTACGTAAACAAGGAAAGAACAACCAAGTGGAAAAAACAGCAGTTGAAATCGATCTTGGGGTCGATGCTTACTTGCCAGAAGAATATGTTTCGGACCAAAGACAGAAAATTGAAATTTATAAACGGATCAGGGAACTTGATTCACAAGAAATGCTTGATGAATTAGAAGATGATCTTTTAGACCGTTTTGGGGAATACCCTGAAGAGGTGGCACATCTCTTAACGATTGGCCAAATCAAAATGGATGGCGATCGCGCCTTGATTGAAACAATTCGCAAGCAACAGCAGACTATCGTCTTTAATCTAAGTAAAGCAGGAACAAAACGCTATACTGTAGAACAGTTATTTGAAGCTTTGACTGCAACAAAACTAAAAGCAAGTTTAGGTGTAGAAAAAGAAAAAATGGTGATTCGGCTAACGGTTCCTAACAAGACCGATGAAGCAGTTTGGTTGCAAGAAATCCAACGTTTTGTCAAAGCTTTACGTGAACAAAAATATCTGTCTGCTTAGGAAGGAGCGAATACTTTGGACCATAAAGAGATGCGTCGCGTGATGCATGGCGCATTTATATTGACGATTGCTTCTTTCATAGCAAAAGTCCTAAGTGCGCTGTACCGCATTCCGCTCCAAAACTTAGTTGGTGATGAAGGATTTTATGTATACCAACAAGTATACCCAATCTATGGGATTGCCATGACTTTAGCGTTGTCTGGTTTACCGCAATTCATTTCAAAATATGTCGCTGAACGAAAAGATCCAATTCAGCGAAAAGAAGCACTGCAACGGCTTTATCCATTAGTTTTTTGGACAGGGATTGTTCTGTGGCTGTTTACTTTTCTCTTTAGCCGTTGGATTGCTTGGATGATGGGGGATCAGCAATTACGACCGCTGATCCAAATCGTTTCATTTACTTTCTTACTGATGCCAGGACTATCTTTTTATCGAGGAAATTTCCAAGGCAGATTTTTGATGGAACCGACAGCTGTTTCACAAGTCGTCGAACAATTTGTGAGAGTGGCGATCATCGTTTTCAGTGCCTTTGCTTTTCGACTATTTAGCTGGTCAGTTTACCAAACAGGAACTGCGGCTATGAGTGGTGCAGTCATCGGGGGACTTTGTGCCTATGGTGTGTTGCGCTATTATGAACAAAAGATCCATGGTGGGGCGTTAAGTTTTCGACATTTTTCGGTCACGAAACGACCTGACAAACGATTGATCCGGCGTTTTTTAGTTGAAGGGGGCTTAGTGTCAATCTATAGTGGTCTGCTGATTTTCTTTCAGCTGATCGACTCATTTTTTGTAAAAAATGCGCTTCAAGTTTATGGACTATCTGAACAAAGCGCAAAAATTGCAAAAGGGGTCTATGATCGTGGGCAACCGTTAGTTCAATTAGGACTAGTGATTGCAACTGCATTAAGTGCGACTTTCTTACCTGCATTGACGAAATACTTGATAACGGCTGTGCATAGTCAATTTCTAAAGACTGCCAAGATCTATTTACGGTTAACAACGACTTTAGCATTAGCTGCTTCTGTAGGACTAGCTATGCTTTTACCGTATATCAACTATGCGCTATTTAAAGATTACGCTGGGAATGCAGCGTTGGTGCTATTCGTCTTTGCAATTGCTTTAACAGCAATCATCCAAACCTATCAAAGTATTGCCCAAAGTAAAAATTCTTTTCGTCCCTCTTTGAAAGGTGCAGGCTGGGGGCTGTTAGCCAAAGCTTTGGCAACCCCGTTTCTAACTGGTTATCTAGGGACAGTAGGAGCTAGTTTGTCGACCTTGCTAGGATTGGCTGTCACTCTATGGTATTTTGTCCACACGGAGACTAGTGAAATCAATCAGTTCTGGAAAGAACGTCGCTTTGGAAGTAAATTGCTTCAATGTTTGGGATGGATGATCTTAGCCTTACTGATTTATTATGGCGGACTGACGATGATTTTTGGCCCGGTTGCTCATCGGTCTTCTGCGTTCTTTGCCAGTTTAGCAGGTGTAGGAATCGGGGCGTTCGTCTTTGTGAATGCTGTGATCTGGACAAAATTATTTACGGTTAGAGAATGGTTGATGTTACCGTTTGGAAAAAAGATTTTACGATTTAATAAACTTATAAAAAATAAAAGTGAGGAATCCTAATGCGATTAGATAAATTTCTTAAAATTTCTCGAATTATCAAACGCCGCTCTGTAGCAAAAGAAGTGGCAGATAAAGGAAGAATTCAAATCAACGGAAAATTGGCTAAATCTTCTAGTGATGTCAAGGTAGGCGATCAATTGAAGATCCAATTTGGAAACAAAACAATGGAAGTAAAAGTCAATGAATTACATGAGTCAACGAAAAAAGAAGATGCTCAAAAAATGTATGAGATCATTTCGGAGATTCGCAAGCAAAACACTGACGAAATAGATTAGACAACCCTCAATGATATTGGTATAATGAAAACGACAATCAAAAAAGATTGGAGCGAAGAGAAGTGACAAAAAAAAGCAACAAAATTGCTGCTTTAGATACAGAGTATGCAAAGAAAAAATATGTCGAATTTCAAGAACAACAACGCCAGTTGATTTTTCGTAGACGTCGATTAGCAGTTATTTTTATAGGTGCTTTGGTCATTTTCGCAATTTTAGGTTTTCAAATTTTTCGTGATATGCAAAGAATGAATCAATTAAACGAATTGAAAGTTGAAGCAAATACGGAATTAAGCCAAGTCAATGCTGATGTGGATCAGCTAACACAGGATGTCTCATTATTGAAAGATGATGACTATGTGGCGAAACTTGCGAGAAGCAAATACTTTTATTCAAAAGAAGGCGAGCAGGTTTATCCAGTATTAGAATCAAATACGGATGACACAGACCAAACAACTAGTTCAACAACTGCAAAATAAGCAGTATTATAAATAGGTTAATAATTAGGAGGAACATTTTTTTTATGTCAATCGAGGTAGGAGCAAAACTGCAAGGGAAAGTATCAGGAATTACAAATTTTGGCGCGTTTATTGATTTAGGAGCTGGAAAAACTGGTCTAGTTCATATCAGTGAAGTCTCAAATGGCTATATCAAAGATATTCATGATGTTTTAAGTGTCAGTGATGAAGTAACTGTTAAAGTTATCTCAGTTAATGATGATGGTAAAATTGGATTATCAATCCGTCAAACACAACCAAAACCAGCGGAATCAACAGAATCAGATGATGATAAGCGTCCAAAAAAATACCAACAAAGAGATCCTCGCGATAATCGAGGTCGTTCAACACAGAAAAAACCTTTTTCTCGCAGTCAATCTTCTAATAACCATAAAGAAGACTTCGATTCATTAATGAGTTCATTTTTAAAGGATAGTGATGATCGATTGACTTCCTTGAAGCGCAATACAGAAGGTAAACGTGGCGGACGCGGCGGACGTCGCAGCTAACCAAAAACTTAAGAGCAGGCAATTGTCGCAGACTTTTGTCCGCTCTTTTTTTCATTGGAATCTTTGATGGTAGGTTGATCGAAGCCGAGAAGGAACAAGGAAGTGATTCGATGGAAGAAGAACAAGACGCAAGGAAGATCAGACAACGTTTTTTGACAAATTGTGAAATCAATGGTTATTTGAATGAAAAAACAAGAGCGCTACTGGCGGTTTCTGGGGGAGTAGATTCTATGGTTCTTCTGGATTTAATGATGGAAGCGCAAAAAAAATGGGGTTTCTTTTTGGCAGTGACCCATATCAATCATCAATTAAGAGAAGAATCTGTTCATGAAGTTGCGTATTTAAAGAAGTATTGTCAACAACATCAACTCCCGTTACAAGTGGAAGTTTGGGAAAAGCCAACAAAAAAGGGCATTGAAACAGCGGCTCGAGAGTTTCGTTATCAAGTGTTTGCGAAGCAGATGCAAAGCGGCAGCTATGACTGCCTAATGACGGCACATCATGGGGATGACCAAATGGAAACGGTTTTAATGAAGTTGTTGCGTGGGGGGCAACTTAGTACCTATGCTGGGATCAAAGAAGCCCAACCCTTCTCCAATGGTCGATTGATTCGTCCGTTACTAGGATTTAGTAAGGCGCAATTATATCAATATGCTTCAGAGCGAGAGCTGGTTTATTTTGAAGACCATACGAATCAAGAGTTGGATGTTCAACGTAATCGCCTTCGTCATTTGGTTCTGCCTCAACTAAAACAAGAAAATCCACAAGCAATGGTTCATTTTCAACGTTTTTCGCAGCAGATCCAATGGGCAGATCGATTGATTCAAACACACATGAAGAAAGTCTTGATGGAAAATGTCGTAGAAGAAAACGAACGGGTGCATTTTCCTTGGAAACTATTAGCGGAGATGCCAGAAGAAGAAAGCTATTATTTCTTATACGCATTCTTTGATCATTTTTTTGAAAAAACAGCGATCGTGATCAAAGAAAAACAAATCCAACTGATTTTACAACAGTGTCAACAGAAAAAAGGTCAATGGAAAATTACTCTTGAACGAGGGTGGGTTCTGCAACGTAGCTATGAAAAAATCTATCTTATCCAAGAGAAAGCTGATCCCTCAAAAACCATACAAGAACGAACAGAGGCGTATAAGTTGGAGTTGAATCAACGCATCAGGTTAGATGAAAGCTGCTGGATCGGCTTGTTTACACCTGAAGCAGCCGAAGAAGCTAGAAAAGCAGATGATTGGGACGAGTTTTCTCATGATCTTTGGCTATCTTCACATCAAGAACTGTTTGTAGGAAAGAGACAAGCAGGAGAGCGTATCCAGCTAAATAGCAAACTAAAAAAGAAAATATCCAGATATTTGATTGATAACAAAGTACCTGATTCACAAAGAAAAGAGGCATGGGTCGTGAGGGATCAAAATGAAAATATTTATAGTTTGGTCCCATTTACCTATTCCTATTTGAGTATTGGTGTAGAAACTGATAAAATACACTACATACTTCTTTACAAATATCACAAAGAAGCAATTGGAAGGAGAACCTGATGTTAGAAAAGGATATTGAAAAAGTTTTGATTACAAGAGAAGAAATACAAGTTCGTTGTGAAGAACTAGGCAAAGAATTGGCAGAAACTTATAAGCATAATAATCCACTCGTTGTTGGTGTTCTAAAAGGCGCTGTTCCATTCATGGCAGATATCATACGTTCGATTGATGCTCACTTGGAAATAGACTTTATGGATGTTTCAAGTTATGGAAATGCAACGGTTTCATCAGGAGAAGTCAAAATCGTCAAAGATTTAGATACCAATGTTGAAGGTCGTGACTTACTGATCGTTGAAGATATCATCGATAGTGGAAGAACACTCGCTTATTTGGTTGATCTATTTAAATACCGTAAAGCAAAATCAGTGAAAATTGTCACATTGCTTGATAAACCAGAAGGTAGAGTAGTTGATATTGAAGCAGACTATGTTGGATTCAATGTTCCTAATGAATTTGTAGTGGGTTACGGATTAGATTATGCAGAAGCTTACCGTAATTTACCATACATCGGTGTATTGAAGCCTAGCGTTTATCAATCAAATTAGTGCTGTATCTACTATAAATTGTGTTACAATAGAATGGTCAGGATTGATAAAAAAAATGCTAAATTAAAATAACGCATAGGGAGGGCAACTATGAACAAAAAAAACAATGGCATGATGAAAAATGCCTTGTATTATGTCCTCGTAATCTTAGCGATGGTTATGGTCGTATATTTTATCTTTGGTAATAACGGCCAACGATCGTCAGATATCGAGTACACAAAATTTACAGAACAATTACAAGCAGGTAAAATCAAAGAATTTGAAGTGCAACCTGCAAATGGTGTATATAAAATTTCTGGAGAGTATAAAGAACAGCAAACCGTCTCTAACAGTGGTGGACTTGCTATCTTAGGATCGACAGATACAAAAACGACACACTTTACAACGATTATTTTGCCAAACGATACCACACTTAGCCAAGTGACTGATTTAGCGAAAGAACATAACGTAGCTACAACAGTCAAAGAAGAATCAAGCAGTGGCGTATGGGTATCCTTATTGCTAAGCTTCTTACCAATTATCATCCTTGTGTTCTTCTTCTATATGATGATGGGGCAACAAGGTGGTGGCGGAGGCGGCGGTGGCCGTGTCATGAACTTTGGTAAATCAAAAGCCAAAGAAGCCGACAAAAAAGCGAACCGTGTACGCTTCTCAGATGTCGCTGGTGCAGAAGAAGAGAAACAAGAGTTGGTTGAAGTTGTTGAATTCTTAAGAGATCCGCGACGTTTTGTTGAGTTAGGCGCACGTATCCCAGCTGGTGTTCTTTTAGAAGGACCTCCAGGAACTGGTAAAACATTGTTAGCAAAAGCTGTAGCTGGAGAAGCGGGTGTACCGTTTTACTCTATTTCAGGTTCTGACTTTGTAGAAATGTTTGTGGGTGTTGGGGCAAGTCGTGTTCGTGACTTATTTGAAACAGCGAAGAAAAATGCTCCAGCAATCATCTTCATCGATGAAATTGATGCTGTTGGTCGTCAACGTGGCGCAGGCATGGGCGGTGGACATGATGAACGTGAACAAACACTGAACCAATTGCTAGTTGAAATGGACGGATTTGATGGGAATGAAGGTGTTATCGTCATTGCTGCAACAAACCGTTCAGATGTACTTGACCCTGCACTTTTACGTCCAGGACGTTTTGACCGTCAAATTTTAGTTGGTCGTCCAGATGTGAAAGGCCGTGAAGCAATCTTACGTGTTCACGCACGAAACAAACCGATGGCAGATGACGTTGATTTGAAAGTCGTGGCACAACAAACACCAGGTTTTGCTGGTGCAGATTTAGAAAATGTCTTAAACGAAGCAGCTTTAGTTGCGGCTCGTCGTAACAAGAAGAAAATCGATGCTTCAGATATTGATGAAGCAGAAGATCGCGTGATTGCAGGTCCAGCTAAGAAAGATCGCGTAATCAGCAAAAAAGAACGAGAAATGGTGGCTTACCACGAAGCAGGTCATACGATCGTTGGTTTAGTCTTGAGTCGGGCACGTGTGGTTCATAAAGTAACCATTATTCCACGTGGACGTGCAGGTGGTTATATGATCGCCTTACCAAAAGAAGATCAATTCTTGATGACAAAAGAAGATATGTTTGAACAAATCGTTGGTTTGCTTGGTGGTCGAACAGCAGAAGAAATCATCTTCAACGTTCAATCAACTGGGGCTTCTAATGACTTTGAACAAGCAACAGCTTTAGCACGAAGCATGGTAACTGAATATGGAATGAGTGATCGTTTAGGTCCAGTTCAATATGAAGGAAATCATCAAGTATTCGTTGGTCGTGACTATGGTCAAACGAAAGCTTACTCTGAACAAGTGGCCTTTGAAATTGACCAAGAAGTGCGTAAGATTTTGATGGAAGCTCATCAAAAAGCGCATGAGATCATCGAAGCACATCGAGCACAACATAAATTGATCGCTGAAAAACTATTAGAATTTGAAACACTCGATGCGAAAGCAATCAAATCTTTATTTGAAAAAGGTGTTATGCCTGAAGGTTCAGAATCTGCTAACTATCCTAGTGAAAAAGAAGCGCAAACTTTTGAAGAAGCAAAACGTGCTTTGGAAGAAAAAGACGCAGAAAAACAAGCGGAAGAAAAGCAAGATTTTGAGCACGATAAGAAAGAATTTGAAGAAGAGAAAAAAGAATTAAATGAAGAAGAACATCAAACTTCTTCAACAGATGATTCGGATGATCAACCGAAATAATCGCTAAAAAATGAGAGCTACGACAAAAGTCGTGGCTCTTTTTTAGTAGTTGTTTTATTTTTTATTATAGAATAGGCAAATAAAAGAAAAGATAACATTCATAAGTTGAAAATTATCAGCGTAACTAGTATGATTCACTATGAATTTAAAAATCGGAAAAGAGGTACATAAATAAATGGAAGATTATTTGATCAAGGCACTGGCCTATGATGGCTATGTACGTGCTTATGCAGTTCAAGCAACAAACACTGTTGCAGAAGCCCAAAAGCGACACGACACTTGGCATACATCATCGGCTGCATTAGGTCGTACGCTTGTTGGCGGACTTTTACTAGGTTCGACGCTAAAAGGCGAAGACAAGTTAACTGTGCGGATTCAAGGGAATGGTCCGGCTAATGGGATTGTGGTAGATGCGAATGGCAAAGGAGAAGTCAAAGGCTATATCCAAAACCCTCATTTGAGCCTACCTTTGAATGAAGCAGGAAAAATTGATGTGCGTGGTGCTGTGGGAACGCAAGGGATGTTCAGTGTTACTAAAGACCTCGGTTTGAAAGAACCATTTTCGGGACAAACACCTATTGTTTCTGGAGAAATTGCGGAAGACTTTACCTATTATCTTGCAATCTCAGAACAGATTCCTTCAGCAGTTGGATTGAGCGTATTAGTTAACACGGATGACAGTATCAAAACAGCTGGTGGATTTATGATCCAAATCATGCCTGGTGCAGATGAAGAAACTATCAGTAAAATCGAAGAACAATTAAAAACGACACCACGTATTTCTACTTTATTAGACGAAGGATTAACACCTGAAAAAATTCTTGAAGGTTTACTAGGAACTAGTGAGTTGAATATTTTAGAGAAAATGCCGGTACAATTCAAATGTGATTGCTCAAAAGAAAAATTTGGGGAAGCAATTATTGCTTTAGGGGCAGAAGAAATCCAAGCGATGATTGATGAAGATCACGGAGCAGAAGCCGTTTGTTCATTCTGCAACAACAAGTATGAATACAGTGAAGCAGAATTATCCGAGCTAAAAGCAGAAGCGCTGGGAGGAAAATAAGTGGAACATACATGGAAAATCGGACATGTTGAAATTCCCAATCGAGTAGTTGTCGCACCGATGGCTGGAATCACTAATTCAGCTTTTCGTGTGACCGTCAAAGAGTTCGGTGCTGGATTAGTCGTCTGTGAGATGATCAGTGACCAAGGAATCCATTTTAGAAACAAGAAAACATTAGAGATGCTGCATATCGAAGAAACAGAACATCCACTAAGCTTGCAAATTTTTGGTGGAAACAAAGATACTTTGGTCGAGGCTGCCCAATTCGTTCAAGAAAATACAGCGGCTGACATCATTGATATCAATATGGGTTGCCCAGTGAACAAAATCATCAAAGCAGAAGCAGGCGCTAAATGGTTATTGGATCCAGATAAAGTTTATGAGATGGTACAAGCTGTCTCTTCTGCTGTTGATGTACCAGTTACTGTGAAAATGAGAATCGGTTGGGATGAACAACATGTCTTTGCTGTGCAAAATGCTTTAGCGGCTGAAGCAGCTGGCGCCAGTGCAATCGCCATGCACGGACGTACGAGAGTGCAAATGTATGAAGGTAAAGCAAACTGGGAAGTATTGAAAGAAGTTAAAAGTCAGCTCAAGATCCCATTTATGGGCAATGGAGATGTCAAAACTCCGGAAGATGCTAAAAGAATGTTAGAATACGTAGGAGCGGATGGTGTGATGATTGGGCGTGCAGCGTTAGGCAATCCTTGGATGATCCATCGCACCCAGCATTACTTAGAAACCGGCGAGTTAATCCCTGAACCAACACCAAGAGAAAAAATCGAGACCGCTAAATTACATTTGAAACGTTTAGTCGATTTAAAAGGGGAGGTTGTTGCGTGCCGAGAATTTCGGACACATGCTTCCTATTATTTAAAAGGAATCTCTCGAGCAGCAAAAGTAAAAGTTGCAATCAATCAAGCAGAAAAACAAGTAGAAATCAATGAACTGCTTGACCGCTTTTTAGAGAAAACAGAAAAAGTATCTGTGAAATAATCTAGTGATTTTCTAAGTTTTTCGTGAATTTTCAAGTCGAACTTTAAGTTCGGCTTGCTTTTTTTGTGTTTCATTGGCATTATAGGAAAGAGAATAACATGAGAATGGAGGAACTTTTGTGACACAGGAACAACAACATCAAGTAGAAGATTTAAACGATCAAATGCTTGTTCGCCGTCAAAAAATGGAGCAATTAAGAGAAAATGGGATTGATCCTTTTGGTAAACGATTTGAACGTACGCACAATTCAGAAGAATTACATGAATTGTTTGATCCAAGAACAAAAGAAGAATTAGCAGAGATGGGGCTAACTGCAAGTGTAGCCGGTCGAATGATCACTCGTCGTGGTAAAGGAAAAGCTGGATTTGCTCACTTACAAGATCGTGAAGGCCAAATCCAAATTTATGTACGTAAAGATCAAGTAGGTGATGAAGCCTATGATGTATTCAAACATGCTGATTTAGGCGACTTCTTTGGCGTAACAGGTGAAATCATGAAGACTGATACTGGCGAAGTTTCAATCAAGGCATCAGAAATCACTATTTTATCAAAAGCTTTACGTCCGTTGCCAGATAAATACCATGGATTGACTAATATCGAACAACGTTATCGTCAACGTTATCTTGATTTGATCAGTAACCGTGAAAGTTTTGATCGCTTCATGAAACGTAGCCAAATTATTAGCGAAATCCGTCGTTACTTAGATGGTAACGGCTATATTGAAGTAGAAACACCAGTCTTACACAATGAAGCCGGTGGTGCTGCAGCTCGTCCATTTATTACACACCATAACGCACTAGATATTGATTTATACTTACGTATTGCGTTAGAACTTCATTTAAAACGCCTAATTGTGGGTGGAATGGAAAAAGTTTACGAAATCGGTCGCGTTTTCCGTAATGAAGGAATCGATACAACTCATAATCCAGAATTTACGATGTTAGAAGCTTACACCGCTTATACAGATTTCCAGGATGTCATGAACTTGACTGAAGGAATCATTCGTAATGCAGCCCAAAAAGTTCTTGGTACAGCAGAAATCACTTATGATGGCCAAGCAGTTGATTTGGAAAGTGACTTTAAACGTATCCATATGGTAGATGCGATCAAAGAGCAAACAGGTGTCGATTTCTGGAAAGAAATGACATTAGAAGAAGCATTAGCACTTGCTGAAGAGCATCACGTAGAAGTGACCGAAGCAATGGGCGTAGGACATGTCATCAATGAGTTCTTTGAAACTTTTGTGGAAGAAACATTGACACAACCAACTTTTGTTTACGGACATCCAGTAGAAGTATCTCCATTGGCGAAAAAGAATCCAGAAGATCCACGCTTTACCGATCGTTTTGAATTGTTTATCGTTGGTCGGGAATTTGCGAATGCCTTTACCGAATTAAATGATCCAATTGATCAAAGAGAACGTTTTGAAGCCCAAGAAAAAGAACGTGAGCTAGGAAACGATGAAGCACACGGTGTCGATGAAGACTTCTTGGAAGCTTTAGAATATGGTATGCCACCAACTGGCGGTCTAGGTATCGGAATTGATCGTTTAGTTATGTTATTGACGGATGCACAGTCGATCCGTGATGTTTTACTATTCCCAACGATGCGTTAGATATGGTGAATATGAATAAAAAAAGAAGCCAAGAACTGTTGGCTTCTTTTTTTATAATCTAGTAAAAGAGAGAAGTCAAAGGATCACTCTATTTTTAGTAGATAGCGTAAAACTTACACCACTTTTTGTCAGTTTCTTTTTTGAAATAATGAGGTACGGTAAAAAAATGCAAGGCGGGGATAATCGAGAAATTTATTATGTGGAGGCATAGATAAAGGAATTGCTTGCTTGTATTTGAGTGGATTGATTAAACGATCTTCTTATTTATAACGAATATTAAAGAATAAGGGATGAGTAATATCGCAGGAAAACTATTAAAATACGAATGATTATTTTTAAAATTACAGGAATGATCGTCCAATGAAAAAAACTTGAAAAAATACAAAAAATTCGTTGACCGTTAAAGGTTTAGTTGGTATATTATTATTTGTTCAAAAGTTATCACTAAATAACTTCTGACAAAAATAAAAAATAACTTCAAAAAGTTCTTGACGTGTGAGAGATCACATGATAAGATAACTGAGTCGTTAAAAAACAACAGCTTACGAAGCTTGATTCTATCGAAAAAAACTTTAAAAAAGTTGTTGACAAATAACAAACGATGAGTTATGATGAATGAGTTGCTGAAACACTTCTAAAAAACGAAGTCAAAAAAACTTTTAAAAAAGAGTTGACAAATAAACGTCACTCTGATATGATATAAAAGTTGCTACGGCAATCTCAACTGATTAGCTTTTAATCAAGTAGACCTTTGAAAACTGAACAAAGCAAAGACAAACCAAATGTGTAGGGCGTCTTGATTGATTCAAGACAACAAACATTTTTAACAAGCAAGCAATATGCTAGCAAACAATTGAGCTTAACAATCGTAAGATTGTTCGAACTTTTTATGAGAGTTTGATCCTGGCTCAGGACGAACGCTGGCGGCGTGCCTAATACATGCAAGTCGAACGCTTCTTTTTCCACCGGAGCTTGCTCCACCGGAAAAAGAGGAGTGGCGAACGGGTGAGTAACACGTGGGTAACCTGCCCATCAGAAGGGGATAACACTTGGAAACAGGTGCTAATACCGTATAACAATCGAAACCGCATGGTTTTGATTTGAAAGGCGCTTTCGGGTGTCGCTGATGGATGGACCCGCGGTGCATTAGCTAGTTGGTGAGGTAACGGCTCACCAAGGCGACGATGCATAGCCGACCTGAGAGGGTGATCGGCCACATTGGGACTGAGACACGGCCCAAACTCCTACGGGAGGCAGCAGTAGGGAATCTTCGGCAATGGACGAAAGTCTGACCGAGCAACGCCGCGTGAGTGAAGAAGGTTTTCGGATCGTAAAACTCTGTTGTTAGAGAAGAACAAGGATGAGAGTAACTGTTCATCCCTTGACGGTATCTAACCAGAAAGCCACGGCTAACTACGTGCCAGCAGCCGCGGTAATACGTAGGTGGCAAGCGTTGTCCGGATTTATTGGGCGTAAAGCGAGCGCAGGCGGTTTCTTAAGTCTGATGTGAAAGCCCCCGGCTCAACCGGGGAGGGTCATTGGAAACTGGGAAACTTGAGTGCAGAAGAGGAGAGTGGAATTCCATGTGTAGCGGTGAAATGCGTAGATATATGGAGGAACACCAGTGGCGAAGGCGGCTCTCTGGTCTGTAACTGACGCTGAGGCTCGAAAGCGTGGGGAGCAAACAGGATTAGATACCCTGGTAGTCCACGCCGTAAACGATGAGTGCTAAGTGTTGGAGGGTTTCCGCCCTTCAGTGCTGCAGCTAACGCATTAAGCACTCCGCCTGGGGAGTACGACCGCAAGGTTGAAACTCAAAGGAATTGACGGGGGCCCGCACAAGCGGTGGAGCATGTGGTTTAATTCGAAGCAACGCGAAGAACCTTACCAGGTCTTGACATCCTTTGACCACTCTAGAGATAGAGCTTCCCCTTCGGGGGCAAAGTGACAGGTGGTGCATGGTTGTCGTCAGCTCGTGTCGTGAGATGTTGGGTTAAGTCCCGCAACGAGCGCAACCCTTATTGTTAGTTGCCATCATTTAGTTGGGCACTCTAGCAAGACTGCCGGTGACAAACCGGAGGAAGGTGGGGATGACGTCAAATCATCATGCCCCTTATGACCTGGGCTACACACGTGCTACAATGGGAAGTACAACGAGTCGCAAAGTCGCGAGGCTAAGCTAATCTCTTAAAGCTTCTCTCAGTTCGGATTGTAGGCTGCAACTCGCCTACATGAAGCCGGAATCGCTAGTAATCGCGGATCAGCACGCCGCGGTGAATACGTTCCCGGGCCTTGTACACACCGCCCGTCACACCACGAGAGTTTGTAACACCCGAAGTCGGTGAGGTAACCTTTTGGAGCCAGCCGCCTAAGGTGGGATAGATGATTGGGGTGAAGTCGTAACAAGGTAGCCGTATCGGAAGGTGCGGCTGGATCACCTCCTTTCTAAGGAATATTACGGAGACTACACTGTTTGTTTTATACTTTGTTCAGTTTTGAGAGGTCTACTCTCAAAAATAAATCGGGGCCTTAGCTCAGCTGGGAGAGCGCCTGCTTTGCACGCAGGAGGTCAGCGGTTCGATCCCGCTAGGCTCCATTAACAACATTAGTTGTTAAAATATTTTGTTCATTGAAAACTGGATATTTGAAGTAAATTAGTAATACAAACCGAGAACACCGCGTTGAATGAGTTTTTTAATAAGTTCAATTGCTTATTTTCTTGATCGGACTTCTATCGCTAGAAGAAAGATCAAAACCCAACCGCAAGGTTGATAAGGTTAAGTGAATAAGGGCGCACGGTGGATGCCTTGGCACTAGGAGCCGATGAAGGACGGGACTAACACCGATATGCTTTGGGGAGCTGTACGTAAGCTATGATCCAGAGATTTCCGAATGGGGGAACCCAGCATCTTTTATAGGATGTTACGTTTGCGTGAATACATAGCGCATTCGAGGTAGACGCAGAGAACTGAAACATCTAAGTACCTGCAGGAAGAGAAAGAAAATTCGATTCCCTGAGTAGCGGCGAGCGAAACGGGAAAAGCCCAAACCAATGAGCTTGCTCATTGGGGTTGTAGGACTCCAATATGGTAGTTCTTTCAGATAGTCGAATGACTTGGAAAAGTCAGTCAAAGAGGGTAAAAACCCCGTAGATGAAATTTGGAAGGCACCTAGGAGGATCCTGAGTACGGCGGAACACGAGGAATTCCGTCGGAATCCGGGAGGACCATCTCCCAAGGCTAAATACTCCCTAGTGACCGATAGTGAACCAGTACCGTGAGGGAAAGGTGAAAAGCACCCCGGAAGGGGAGTGAAATAGAACCTGAAACCGTGTGCCTACAACAAGTCAAAGCCCGTTAATGGGTGATGGCGTGCCTTTTGTAGAATGAACCGGCGAGTTACGATTGCATGCGAGGTTAAGTTGAAGAGACGGAGCCGCAGCGAAAGCGAGTCTGAATAGGGCGTTTGAGTATGTAGTCGTAGACCCGAAACCATGTGATCTACCCATGTCCAGGTTGAAGGTGCGGTAAAACGCACTGGAGGACCGAACCCACGTACGTTGAAAAGTGCGGGGATGAGGTGTGGGTAGCGGAGAAATTCCAAACGAACTTGGAGATAGCTGGTTCTCTCCGAAATAGCTTTAGGGCTAGCCTCGGAATTGAGAATGATGGAGGTAGAGCACTGTTTGGACTAGGGGCCCATCTCGGGTTACCGAATTCAGATAAACTCCGAATGCCATTCATTCATATCCGGGAGTCAGACTGTGAGTGATAAGATCCATAGTCGAAAGGGAAACAGCCCAGACCACCAGCTAAGGTCCCAAAATATATGTTAAGTGGAAAAGGATGTGG
>NZ_JBIOSX010000001.1:2272500-2665000 GCF_051714965.1 Enterococcus sp. AZ077 | reverse complement strand
GGCGGAACTGGCAGACGCACAGGACTTAAAATCCTGCGGTGAGTGATCACCGTACCGGTTCGATTCCGGTCCTCGGCATTACAAATATGCGCCCATAGCTCAACTGGATAGAGTGTTTGACTACGGATCAAAAGGTTAGGGGTTCGACTCCTCTTGGGCGCGTTTATATCAACGGGAAGTAGCTCAGCTTGGTAGAGCACTTGGTTTGGGACCAAGGGGTCGCAGGTTCGAATCCTGTCTTCCCGATAGATAATAATTTTCACACGGGGCCTTAGCTCAGCTGGGAGAGCGCCTGCTTTGCACGCAGGAGGTCAGCGGTTCGATCCCGCTAGGCTCCATTTCATTTGAATAATGAATATCTTTTTTCGCGGTGTAGCTCAGCTGGCTAGAGCGTCCGGTTCATACCCGGGAGGTCGGGGGTTCGATCCCCTCCGCCGCGATTTTTAAAGAGCCTGGACCTTTAGCTCAGTTGGTTAGAGCAGACGGCTCATAACCGTCCGGTCGTAGGTTCGAGTCCTACAAGGTCCATAGTGACGTTGTAAGTTCCATATTGGAGGATTACCCAAGTCCGGCTGAAGGGAACGGTCTTGAAAACCGTCAGGCGGGTAAAACCGTGCAAGGGTTCGAATCCCTTATCCTCCTTACTTTGTGAGTTACTATAAAGTAGTTGATTCGCAAATCATATTATCGCGGGATGGAGCAGTCTGGTAGCTCGTCGGGCTCATAACCCGAAGGTCGTAGGTTCAAATCCTGCTCCCGCAATTGACTTTGAATTTTTCAAAGTCGACAATTAAAAAAACTAAAATCATGGTTTGGTAGTTCAGTTGGTTAGAATGCCTGCCTGTCACGCAGGAGGTCGCGGGTTCGAGTCCCGTCCAGACCGCCATGCGGGTGTAGTTTAGTGGTAAAACCACAGCCTTCCAAGCTGTTGTCGCGAGTTCGATTCTCGTCACCCGCTTTTAGTTTTTTTATGGGCCTATAGCTCAGCTGGTTAGAGCGCACGCCTGATAAGCGTGAGGTCGATGGTTCGAGTCCATTTAGGCCCATTAGTACAAAACTTTATTGGTTTTGGGGAAGTACTCAAGTGGCTGAAGAGGCGCCCCTGCTAAGGGTGTAGGTCGGGAAACCGGCGCGAGGGTTCAAATCCCTCCTTCTCCGTTTCAATATTTTACCTGGCCCGTTGGTCAAGCGGTTAAGACACCGCCCTTTCACGGCGGTAACACGGGTTCGAATCCCGTACGGGTCATGATTATAGTTTTATATTGGAGGATTACCCAAGTCCGGCTGAAGGGAACGGTCTTGAAAACCGTCAGGCGGGTAAAACCGTGCAAGGGTTCGAATCCCTTATCCTCCTTTCTTTGAGAGTTACTACAAAGTAGTTGATTCGCAAATTATATTATCGCGGGATGGAGCAGTCTGGTAGCTCGTCGGGCTCATAACCCGAAGGTCGTAGGTTCAAATCCTGCTCCCGCAATTGACTTTGATTTTTCAAAGTCACCAAATAAGAAACTAAATATGGTCTGGTAGTTCAGCTGGTTAGAATGCCTGCCTGTCACGCAGGAGGTCGCGGGTTCGAGTCCCGTCCAGACCGTTTGGCTCGGTAGCTCAGTTGGTAGAGCAATGGATTGAAGCTCCATGTGTCGGCAGTTCGATTCTGTCCCGCGCCATAATGCGGGTGTAGTTTAGTGGTAAAACCACAGCCTTCCAAGCTGTTGTCGCGAGTTCGATTCTCGTCACCCGCTTTTAGTTTTTTTATGGGCCTATAGCTCAGCTGGTTAGAGCGCACGCCTGATAAGCGTGAGGTCGATGGTTCGAGTCCATTTAGGCCCATTAGTTTCACCTGGCCCGTTGGTCAAGCGGTTAAGACACCGCCCTTTCACGGCGGTAACACGGGTTCGAATCCCGTACGGGTCATTAAAGATACTTTCTAAAGTATCTTTTTTTATTTGTAAGAATGATTTCAAAAGACTTAAGATAGTTATCGTAGGCGATGATTGTTTTAGGTCTTTTTATTTGATTCTATAGGTGATCAGAAATAGAATGAAAAAAATTTGATTCTGCTACAAGGGATTTGTTGTATACTTATGCTCCTAAACTTTGAACCTTTTTTATTTGCTATTCTTTAAACATGTAGCATAGTGAAGCGAAATGATTACCTGGGATAAAGGAAATAACCAGCATAATCAGTGAACTATTCAAATTTTTAAGTAATTACGTTAAAAAAACAAGCGTAAATTTCAAATATCTGCTATACTTGGTTCGTTGCAAGTTCCCGAGAGGATCCGTCATCGACGGAGATGCCTTGTAACCGAATTTAACTAGGGGGAATCACTATGGGAGAAAGACATTTATTTACCTCAGAATCTGTTTCTGAAGGACATCCAGATAAAGTTGCTGATCAAATCAGTGATGCAATCTTGGATGCAATTTTAGCAAAGGATCCAAATGCACGTGTGGCTTGTGAAACATCTGTTACCACTGGTCTTGTATTGGTATTTGGAGAAATCTCAACCACTGCCTACGTGGATATTCAAAAAGTGGTACGTCAAACGATCAAAGAGATTGGCTACACACGAGCAAAATTTGGCTTTGATGGAGATACAGTAGCTGTATTAGCTGCAATTGATGAACAATCACCAGATATCGCTCAAGGTGTTGATGAAGCACTTGAGATTCGTGACGAAGCGAAGAGAGATGTATTGGATGAAATCGGTGCTGGAGACCAAGGATTGATGTTTGGTTTTGCAGTCGATGAAACACCTGAATTAATGCCTTTACCAATTGCATTAAGCCATCGTCTAGTTCGTCGTTTAGCTGATTTACGTAAATCCAATGAATTAACTTATCTACGTCCAGATGCAAAATCACAAGTAACAGTTGAATATGATGACAATGGTCAGCCAGAACGAGTGGATACCATCGTTATTTCAACACAACATGATGATGCAGTGGACAATGAAACAATTCGTCATGACGTCATTGAAAAAGTAATAAAAGAAGTTATTCCAGCTGAATTACTTGATGACAACACAAAATACTACATCAATCCTACTGGTCGCTTTGTTATTGGGGGACCTCAAGGAGATGCTGGGTTGACGGGAAGAAAAATCATCGTTGACACATATGGCGGCTATGCTCGTCATGGTGGTGGAGCATTTTCTGGGAAAGATGCTACTAAGGTTGACCGTTCAGCAAGTTATGCCGCTCGTTACATTGCGAAAAACATTGTAGCAGCTGGTTTGGCAAGAAAAGCTGAAGTTCAGTTAGCCTATGCGATCGGTGTTGCACAACCTGTATCTATTTCAATCAATACTTTTGGTACGTCAACTGTTCCAGAAGAAGACTTGATTGCCGCTGTGAGAGAAAACTTTGATCTACGACCTGCAGGTATTATTGAAATGCTTGATTTACGTCGTCCAATTTATCGTCAAACAGCAGCTTATGGTCATTTCGGTCGTACGGATATCGAATTGCCATGGGAAAAAACAGATAAAGTTGATGCAATTAAAGCAAGCTTAGCAAAATAGCTTTTTGATGGCTGGAATGGTTCTCTTTATGGGATCATTCCAGTTTTTTTTATCCAAACGACTGAAGAGAAATCCATGGTCGTTTTTGATTCGTGTTTTTGATAAATGATAAAGCCTATTTTTTTTGGCTAAAATTTATTTGGCAACAATAAAAAAAGGAGGAATAAGATGAAAAGAGAAACAAACGTCAAATTAGTAACGATCAGTGTGTTTATTGCAACTTTCATGACAGCAATTGAAGGAACGATCGTGACCACTGCGATGCCTACGATCGTCGGCTCTCTTCACGGTATGGAGATCATGAATTGGGTATTTTCGATTTATTTACTAACGAATGCGATGCTGACACCGATCTATGGCAAACTTGCAGATAAAGTGGGGAGAAAACCTATTTTTATCTTTGGAACGCTATTATTTATTATTGGTTCTTTATTTTGTGGACTTTCTCAAACCATGATGGGGTTGATTGCTGCTCGTGCTGTTCAAGGAATGGGCGCTGGAGCAATGATGCCAGTGGCGTTAACGATCATTGGCGATTTATATACGATTGAAAAAAGAGCAAAAGTTTTAGGTTTGAACAGTTCGGCTTGGGGAATTGCTAGTGTTTTTGGACCATTAGCTGGAGGTTTTATTGTAGAAACGATCAGTTGGCATTGGATCTTTTTTATTAATGTACCGATCGGGCTTTTATTGATGGTTTTGATCTGGCTTTATTTGAACGAGCCACAGAGAGAACATGAGTCGAAACCGATGGATCTATTCGGGAGCTTTAGTTTGATGGCGATGTTGGTTGCTTTACTTCTTGGATTTCAATTGTTAGGGGATCAAGGATTTACTCCAGTAGTGATCGGGCTTTTGATCGGAAGTCTTCTTCTATTATTTTTATTTATTGCAGCCGAAAAAAGAGCCAAAGACCCTGTGATCATGTTGCATCTTTTTGCTAATCCACTATTTGTGGTCGTGAATCTAGCAGCAGCTTTAGCCAGTGGGTTCTTAATGGGCATCGATGTGTATATCCCAATGTGGATGCAAGGGGTATTGGGGCTAAATGCTGCAGTAGGGGGATTGGTCTTAGCACCGCTTTCACTTGTTTGGATGGTCGGTTCTTTCTTAGCAAGTAAGTGGATGACTCAAATGGCAACGAATTGGGTATTACGAATTGGTCTGTTAATTGCTTCTCTAGGTGGTGCCTGGCTCTGGTTAATGCCATTTGAAAGTAATTTTTTATGGTTCTTTGCTATTTCAACGGTCATTGGTGTAGGACTAGGAATCACCATGACTACCTCAACTGTTAGTGCCCAAAATAGTGTGTCTCGAGATCAACTAGGGGTAGCTACCTCGTTCAATACATTGGTGCGGACGATTGGACAAACTGTGATGGTAGCAGTCTTTGGCTTATTGATCAATGGAGTAACACAACGGGAGCTGAATGCGACTAATTTGACGAATGATGCAGATATCATGAATAAGCTAGTCAACCCACAAACAGCTAAAAACATTGCGTCAGAGTTGATCACGCCTTTACGGAAGATTTTATATGAAGGATTGCATCAAGTCTATTTTGTGGGGCTATTACTAGTAGTGATCGCTTTTGCATTGACATTTGTCGTTCGTGAAAAAAGTGATAGAATAAGAGAGTATTAGTACAAGAAAGTAGTACTAAATGTTACTTTGTGAGGTCGTTTGACCAATTATTTCACAACGATAACCGGTGTTAGAATAGTTGTTTTATCAAAATTTGTCATTATTGGTCAGGTCAAAAACACTATTTTTCACACCTTAGAGAGGATGTTTCAACGTGGCATTTATTCAAGCAAATATTTATTCGAATGTTTTAGAGATGGAAGTAAACCTGAATGTAATCCTTCCACAAACAACAAATAAAGTGATCGGTACGAGTTCACAACAAGCGACAACAGATGTTCCTGTCTTATACCTTCTGCACGGAATGGGAGGAAATCATAGTGTCTGGGAGCGTCGGACGTCGATTGAAAGATATGTCGCAGACCATGGATTAGCGGTCATTATGCCTTCTACTGATCTAGGTTGGTATACCGATACGGCATATGATATGAAATACTGGACGTTTATTTCAGAAGAGCTTCCCGAAATCTGTCATGAACTGTTTCCACAATTAACGACAAAAAGAGAAAAGACTTATGCTGCTGGATTATCAATGGGTGGCTATGGTGCTTTGAAACTTGGACTAGCAAAACCAGAAAATTTTGCTGCAATCATTTCTTTATCAGGAGCCATTTCAGTAGGCAATCGGATGGATGATTTATTGATGATTCGAAAGGCAAAATTCTGGGAGGGCGTATTTGGACCGTTAGATCAGATTAAAGGTTCAGTTAATGATCCTCAGTATTTATTAGAAGAATTAGTAAAGAGTGACAAAACAGCACCTCGTATCTACTTGGCATGTGGGGAATCAGATTTTCTTTATCAAGCAAATCAAGAAATGACTGATTCATTGAAAGCAAATGGGATTGGCGTAACCTTCGAACATGGTCCTGGCGAACATAACTGGGTATTTTGGGATCAGTGGATTCAACGTGCTTTGGAATGGTTATTTGAAGAAAAATAGGTGAAGAACCCTTGATCTTTCTTAGCTTTTGAGACTATTTTTCAGGACGATCGCTAAGGCTGGGACATTGTCTTGGCCTTAGCTTTTTTCTAAGACGAATCATAAGGTAATAATTTGAAAGAGGTGTTTTTTTGGAAGAGATAAAACATTGTAAAGAATCGATAGTCATCCAAACACATCGGATTTTTCCATTCGATCTTAATCCTTTTGGGTTTTTATTTGGTGGAAAATTGATGACGATGATCGATGATGCTGCGTCGATCTCTGTGACAAGACATTGTCGTAGAGGTGCAGTTACTGCTTCTTTAGACAGCTTGAATTTTTTGAAGCCATTGCATGAAAACCATTCTGTGTGTGTAGAATCTTATGTAAGTGGTACTCATCATAAATCGATGGAAGTATTCGTTAAAATTATTGGGGAAAATCTGACAACTGGGGAGCGTTACTTAGCCGCAACTTGTTTTACAACATTTGTCGCTGTTCCGTCTCATATGAATGAAGAAACGGAATTTACAGTACCTAAAGTCATACCTGACACGGCAGAAGAAAAACTAGTGTGCGCAGGATACGAAAAACGGCGCAAACAGCGCTTACAAGAACGAGAAGACTACCGAGCTTTTGCTGCTCAATTATCAACAGATCTTCCTTGGTTAAAAAATGAAGGAATAGATGATTAGACTGCTTCATCTAGGATAAGTGAGATGGCTAAACTAGTAGCTAAACTGACTATTACTTGTGGAATAGGAAGTTTTATTCACGTAGTCAACTCAAACAGTAAACAAAAAATCATGAAGACAAGTTCGCGAACTTGCCTTCATGTCTTTTTTTGTTTACGATTCTTTTTGTACAGCCAACCCTTGAAGATAGATCGTCACGCTATCAAGAAAGAGTTGTTTTTCATTTTCTTGGTTCTGGTGAGCGGTGATACTAGCCTTTAGTCCAACTAGTGCATTTTCTTCGACATAACTTCTCATAGAAAGAATAGCATCTTTGAGTAAGTGATTACCGGCCATGATTTTGTGCCGAAGATTCTGTTCATGCTGTTGATCCAACAGTTGACCAATCAACAAGTGATGAAGAGCAAACACTGCTTGACGACTACGGTCAATCGAAAAGCCCGCTTGGATAAGAATCTGGATCATCATTTCTAAGTGTTCCAAACGACTCGCATAAGAAGGAACGGTATTGATTTCTAGCTCTGCACCACAAGGAAAGTGGGTGTAAAGGTCGTAGTAGTTTTCCATGAATTGAACAAGGCGTTCTTGCCAAGGTAAACGAGGCTCGGGAATGATTAGTTCATTTTCCATGAATTCAGCCATTTTTTGGAGCAAGTCTTGCTTATTTTTGAAATACCAGTAAAGCGCAGGGGCTTTTACTTGAACTTTTTGAGCAAGGTTTCGCATAGATAGTTTTGATAGTTCTTGCGTTTCTGCCAGAATCGCAAAAGCAGATTTGATAATCATTTCTTGGGAAAGCTTTGGTTCCAAATTTAATCAACCTCTTGTATTGCAATATTTTTTTAAACATGGTAAATTGTTAGTCGGCCTTATTTTACAGTGTTAAATAAGACCTGTCAATTTTAATAAAAAGGGGTGTAACAACCAATGGGCTTAATTTTAAGACATGCAAAAAAATACAAAGTTGCTGTATTTATTTCATTGTTTTCTGTAGCGATTATGGTAAGTGCCGCATTATGGCAACCGAAGCTTTTACAACAAGTATTAGAAGCTATTATTACAGAAGATAACGACAAGATGAAAACGATCGGTGTATACTTGATCAGTTTAGCTTTGTTAGGACTAGCAGCTGGAGTTTCAAATACGATTTTTTCAGCGAAAGTGGCACAAGGGATTAGTGCTGATATTCGGGAAGAAGCATTTCGTAAAATCCAGACTTTTTCATTTGGAAATATCGAAAAATTCTCTGCTGGAAATCTGGTAGTTCGACTAACAAATGATATTACACAAATTCAAAACCTAGTCATGATTTCTTTACAATCGCTCTTTAGAATTCCATTTCTGTTTATCGGGGCTTTTGTTTTGGCAATGATGACGATGCCGCAATTATGGTGGATCATTGTCGCATTGATCGTAGCAGTTTTCTTGATTACAGCTTTATCATTTACCAGAATGGGTAAACATTTTATGATCATCCAAAAACTGATTGATAAAGTCAATAGTATTGCCAAAGAAAATCTTATGGGGATCCGTGTAGTCAAATCTTTTGTCCAAGAAGACAATCAATTGAAAGAGTTTAGTAAAGTCAGCGAAGATCTAACGAAACACAACATCATTGTGGGAACCTTGTTTTCCGTGATGATTCCATCCTTTATGTTGGCTGCTAATTTAGCAGTAGTTAGCGCAATCTTTTTTGTTAGTGATTTAGCAAAAGATGATCCAACCTTAATCGGTGGTTTGGCTTCTTTCATGAACTATTTGATGCAGATCATGATGGCAATCATTATTGGTGGAATGATGATGATGATGACATCAAGAGCTGCAGTTTCATTGAAACGGATCAAAGAGATTTTAGACACAGAACCAGATTTAACATACCAAGATGTACCAGAACAGAATTTAACTGGATCAGTCACTTTTGATCATGTTTCTTTCCGTTATCCTGGCGATGATGCAGACACATTGAAAGACATCAGTTTTTCGATCCAACCAGGTGAAATGGTGGGGATTGTTGGTGCAACAGGAGCTGGTAAATCGACACTCGCTCAGTTGATTCCACGATTGTTTGACCCAACAGAAGGAAAAGTGGAAGTAGGCGGCGTAGATTTAAGACAAGTCAATGAAAAAAGCCTACGTCACACTGTATCCTTTGTTTTACAAAAAGCGATCCTTTTCTCTGGAACGATTGCGCAAAACTTGCGTCAAGGGAAAAAAGATGCTTCTGAAAAAGAGATGGAACATGCTTCTGCGATTGCTCAAGCACAAGAATTTATCGAAAAATTAGCGGATCGCTATGAGGCTCCTGTGGAAGAACGTAGTAGTAACTTTTCAGGTGGACAGAAACAACGGTTATCCATTACCCGAGGTGTCATTGGTGATCCTAAGATTTTGATCTTAGATGATAGTACCAGTGCATTAGATGCGCGTTCTGAAAAGTTGGTTCGTGAAGCATTAGCAAAAGAATTAAAAGGCACTACTACGATTGTGATCGCTCAAAAAATCGCTTCTGTTGTCAAAGCAGACCGTATTCTTGTATTAGATGAAGGCAGATTAGTGGGTGAAGGAACACACGAAGAACTAGTAGCAACCAATCGGGTGTACCAAGAAATTTTCGAAACACAAAAAGGAACGGAGGAGTAGCCATGACTGATTTAATAAAAGCCAGTAAGTTTTTCTATCACTATTTAAAACGGTATAAGGTCTCCTTTTTCTTTATTTTTGTTACAGTTATCATTGCCACTTATCTTCAAGTGAAGGCACCACAATATATCGGAGAAGCCTTTCAAGAACTAGCCAACTATGTTGGGGCTTTGATGCAAGGAGTCGATGATAAGAGTCGCTTCGTTTCCATTATTTGGAAACTATTAATGTTTTATGTTTTAGCGAGTGCCGCAAACTTCATTTACAGTATCTTATTTACGCAAGTGGTGGGTAAATCGACGAATCGGATGCGTATTGGTTTATTCAATAAACTAGAAAAATTGACGATCCGCTTCTTTGATTCTCATCAAGATGGGGAAATTCTTAGTCGATTTACGAGTGATTTAGATAATATCCAAAATAGTTTGAACCAAGCTTTGCTCCAAGTAATCACCAATATCGTTTTACTTTTTGGGATATTGATTATGATGTTCCGCCAAAATGTTGAGTTAGCTTGGGCAACAATTGCTTCTACACCAGTGGCAGTTTTGATTGCTGTTTTGATTATCCAAAAGGCAAGAAAATACGTTGATTTACAACAAGACGAAGTTGGGAAATTGAACGGCTATATGGATGAAAAAATCAGTGGGCAACGTGTCATCATCACCAATGGATTACAGGAAGAGACAATTGATGGTTTCTTAGAACACAATGAGACTGTTCGTAAAGCAACGTTTAAAGGACAAGCTTATTCAGGATTGCTTTTCCCAATGATGCAAGGGATGTCTTTAGTGAATACCGCAATCGTCATTTTCTTTGGTGGATGGTTAGCACTGAATGGGGATCTGGAACGCTCGGTTGCTTTAGGATTGGTAGTCACATTCGTTCAGTATTCCCAACAATATTATCAACCATTGATGCAAATTTCATCTGGTTATAGCATGATCCAATTAGCGATCACAGGAGCACGTAGACTGAATGAGATGTTTGCTGAAAAAGATGAAGTAAAACCAGCGAATGGTCAATCCTTTGATGGGATCGATAAAGGCTTATCTTTGGAACACGTTGATTTTGGTTATAACCCTGATAAATTAGTGTTAAATGATGTATCTATTGATGTAAATAAAGGCGAAATGGTCGCGTTAGTTGGACCGACTGGCTCAGGTAAAACAACGATCATGAATCTATTGAATCGTTTTTATGATGTGAATAGTGGTGCAGTAACGATTGATGGGACAGACATCCGTGAGTATGATTTAGATGCTTTACGAAAACATGTAGGAATCGTTTTACAAGAATCCGTCCTATTCTCGGGTACTATTCGTGACAATATTGTCTTTGGGAAACCTGATGCGACAGATGAAGAAGTGATCAATGCCGCTAAGCAGGCGAATATTCATGACTTTATCATGAATCTAGAAAAAGGGTATGAAACAGAAGTATCTGAAGAAAACAACTTGTTCAGTACCGGTCAGAAACAATTGATCAGTATTGCCAGAACGATCATTACGAATCCTTCATTGTTGATTTTAGATGAAGCAACAAGTAACGTGGACACAGTAACAGAAGCTAAAATCCAAAAAGCCATGGACGAAGCAATCAAAGGACGTACCAGCTTTGTGATTGCCCACCGGTTAAAAACGATTTTAAATGCGGATCGTATTGTTGTTTTACGTGATGGAAAAGTAATCGAAGAAGGAAATCATCATCAGTTGTTGGCAGAAGATGGCTTCTATGCTGAACTTTATCATAATCAGTTTGTCTTTGAATGATCTGTTTTTAATGAACAAATAAGCTAACTAATAGACTACTTAGAAGAGGGAATGGCTCTTTTCTAAGTAGTCTTTTTTTGTCTATGGAGATCTCTTTGACTTTAGCCATTGTGAGATAAGAATTGTTATTTTTCAGACTTGTCTGAAAAAGTTGAAGTAAGCTGTTTCAAGAAACCTGTTATATTTTGTGTTAAATAAGGCGCTCCTTAAAAACTATAAAAAGGCAGGTAATGGGTATGAAGGTAAAAATAAGGCAGGTGTGCTTACAATTGATGATGCTCTTGACGATTTTGGTTCCTTTGTCCAACCCGCTCTTTTTGATGGGACCGTTAGCACATGCTTCCTCAAATGGTCATTTCCATGTAACTGGACAACCAACAGGGTTTCAGTTAGGTGAGACTCACGGGAACAATGATAACGGCGTCCAATTGATGATCGATCCTGAAAAGGATGGCACGTATACGAGTGATTTGCCTGAAACAGGCGTTCCAAGTGATACGAATGTCCGCCTTAAAATCAATTGGTGGTTGGTCGATGACGATATTTATCCTAGCGGCGACCTAATGGCTAATGAACGCTATACGATCATTGAAAATATTCCTGACACGTTATTGATTCCAGCAGGTGGTCTATCGGGTGAATTAATGGATGAAACTGGACGATTTTCTTTTGGTACGTTTTATGTAAATGAAGATCGTAGTATAGCGATCCAATTTAATACCCGTATTTATAATTTTAGTGAGATCCAAGGCTCGTTTTCTATTGATACGAGTTTTGATAATATTACCGAAGAATTGATCGTAGATTTGGGAGAATATGGTGTAGTTGAAGTGCCAATCATTGTTAAAGGAGAAGAAATCGTTGAAAAGCAGGGAATTAGTTTTAATCGGGACACCGGAATTGTTGAATGGGAAGCGTTAGTCAACGAAGAACATCGAGCGCTGACAAATGTGAAAATCACAGATTTCTTTGGTGATAACCAGGAATTTGTGTCAGTTAGTATCCAAAAGAAAGAAGTGGAGGATGAACAGTTCCATCCTTTGTTAGCAAGTGATTATAGTCAAGCACAACAAGACAATCAAATAACTTGGACGATCAGAAATAATGAAACGCCTAAACGAACGGCTTATCGATTAATCATCCGTACCAGAGTCAAAGATCTGAGCCAACCAACTGTTCATAATCAACTCATTGTCGAAAGTGATGAATTAGGTCGGACAGAAACGAATGATGTCGAATTTGATATCGTAAAACAAGATTTTTCAAAACGAATAGCTAAAAATCCAAATGGATCAGACAAAATTGATTTTTATCAGGCGACAGATGAGCCTGGTCAACCAACAGGTAATCGAGAAGCGTATGACTATGTACTCGTGACTTGGCAAATCGACACGTATTATTACGTCGATGGTGAAAAAGACCCTATCGTCGATCGATTATCCGTCATTCCAGCAAATGCTGCGAGCCATACCTTTGAACAAGACTCACTGCAGATCACTGGAACGAATGCGGAGGGCTTTACAGTCGGTTTCAATGCAGAAAACACAGAGATGACGCTCACACCACCAGGGGATGCGAATGGCACCTACCGAATCACCTACCAAACGAGGATACAAACGACGGATGGACAGGTTTCAGCGGATACGATCCAGTTTTCCAACCATGCGATCCAAGGAAGTTTTGGTGAAGGTAGCGCTGGCGGAATTATTCCTAACCCAAGCATGCCAGGGATCGTAAAACGTGGAGTTGGGGGTGACCAGACTCAGCAGATCCAACATTGGGAGATTTTGTTCAATCAGGAAAATAAATTAGTTGAACAAGTAGAAATCCGTGATTCTTCCATCATCTTTGAAGAGGATCTCGTGCGATTGTTCGATCCTAATAACTATCACGGCTACTATGAGAACAATGTTCGTCCTTTTAAATGGATCTATTATGCTCGCTCATTACTAGAATCGACATTAATCATCACAGATGACGTAGGCAACACATTAGAAAAGGGTGTTGATTTTGAGTTGGTTTTGCATAATCTTTCTGAACCAGGCGAACGATTGATGTTGCCAGATGGGAGTTATTTACATCAAGCGAATAGTGCTTATCAAACAGGGTTTACGATCCGCTTGATTGGAGATTACGAAACAACGGATCGAACCATTAAGATTCATTTTTCAACGAAAGAGCATCAGTTATCTAGTAGAGGTTATTTAAAAATCTGGGATGAAGACCCTTCTCAGTTCAATAGAAGTAATTACTATTCCAGCGATCCAGTAGTCCAAGGGATCTATCCTTGGTTAGGTGGAACGTATATCCATCCAGATATTACGTTCTTCAACTACGCCAAAGCAACTTGGCGGCAAGGAGACGTTCAGTATTCTCAAGATTCAGTTGGTTATGGAACATTTGGCAATTGGCACTATAGCCTCATAAACGATGGACATAAAAAAGGGTTATTCCTACAGCCAGGGCAAAAGTATGAAGAAGCAATCGCTGAAGATGCAGAACAAGCTGATGCTGGAAATATCGGAACGTTTGAATATTGGACAGATGAAAGTTTTTCAAATGAGAGTCGACAACCGGTCTACACTGGAATCGTTGATCGCTACCAAACACTGTTTCGTCTAGAATTCAATCCTTCCAGTGGTCCATTACCAGCAGGAACCGTCATTGAAGATGATTTTTCGACCCTTGCTGGTTGGGAGTTTAAGCCAGACTCTGTTCACGTCTTTCAGGGGACCGCCAACCTAGCTGGTCCGATTGATCCTGATACGAATCAACACCGCTGGAAAATAGCGGCAGGAGATTATGCAGGGAATGAACGACTAGTGGAAGGTACGGATTATCGCCTAGAATATGATCCGCAAACACAATTGATGCGGATCGTTCTCTTAAAAGAGAGTCATCGACCAATCGTTATCTTCTTCATTGCCGATTATGTTACCACTCAAGAACTAGCTGATAATCCATTACTAGCAGGTTCTTATAAAAATATAGCGACACTGACAAGTCCTGGTGGGCGCAAGACAGAAGTAGAAACGCAAGTCACGATACCGACAGAAAGTTTAGTGATCAAGACGGGTGAAGTAGCAGACGACGGCGAACATATCACCTACCGCATGATCGTGAACCCAGGTGGCGCCAAATACCAGAATTTGTATCTCTTTGATCTCATGGATCATGAAGAAGAAACGACGCTTCTGCTAGATCCCGATACTGGAAAATATCGAATCAACGTTTTTGAAGGAAAATACAATCCCCAGACTCAGCAATTTGAAAAAATACGCCGTTTAATCGATGAACAAGATTTTCTACTGTTGGCACCACAACAACTCTTAGTCCCATATTTGCCAGAGTACATTGGCGTAGATGGGCGAGGTGCTTATCAAATCTTTGAATGGCAAGCAAATCCAGAAAATGACACAAGTGAAGCTCATTGGATCAGTCAGCAAACAGGAAGAGCTTTAAGTGAGCCAGGTGTGAAGGCAGAAACCGTCTTTGACCAGTTAGCTGCGGACGGTTTGATCAATTTATCGCAAAAAACCGCTCATTTCCAATTAGTTGTAGGTGATAATACCGGTCAGTCAGAAGTGACAGATAAAACATTGATCGTAGAATATACTGCCCAAACAACCGCTGATTCTGTCAATAATCGTGCAGGTGTTTTCTTGAATGGAAAACAAAAAGTGACGGAAGAATCCATTACGGACATCACGACGGGCGAAGGTTATGCTTCAGGAATCCACCGAATCGTGGAATTCTATAAAGCCGATCACGAAGGAAATGACCTTACAGGTTCAGAATTCCGTTTAGAGAAAAAATCTAAAGATTTTTTCCAAGAACAATTTCCTGAAAGAGTATTAGGGACATTTACGGTAGATAATCCTACTCAGATCGGTGGTGTTCATGAAGAAGAGGCTTATGGATTGACGAACGGAATCTATCGTCTGACAGAGATTACTCCACCAGCAGGTCCGTTTGCTGTACTACCAGAGCCCATTTATTTCAAGGTACAGGCATCAGGAACGACTAGTAGAGAAGAGGAAATTTTTTTCACCGATGAACAAGGGATTCCAGTGACACAAGAACGAGCAACGATCCAATTAGACAATGGACAGTTCAAGTTGACTGTTGAAAACCGACCAAAGCCTTTCATGATCGAAAAAAATTGGGATTTTACCACGCCTAATGCGGCAGTACCAGAGGAGATCAAAGAAGATTATGAAATTACGGTCAATTTATTAAGGGAACAACGGCATGAACAAAGCGATGAGTGGCGCTTGGATGCTTCATTCACACCCATGACTTTCACTTTAAATCAGGAGAATGAGTTTAAAGTGCTGGTCGAAGAGTTAGCCGATTTAGGTGAGGATTATCGTTATATCGTAAAAGAAACCAGCATCATCAATACCAAAACAGGAAAAAACCTGCAACCATATTTTGATTTAAGTAGTGGGGAAGAGGGCGATCAAGTTGATAATCTCAATAAGATCGTGAAAGATGCTAATCAGAATTGGCAAATCATCCTGAAAAATAGCACGACACCTGAAAGTACCCCTGAACGCGTCTATGTGGGATTTGAGAAACAATTTGAATTCAGCGATTTAGATTACTCGAGCATTAACTACATTACCTTTGAGTTATTTAGAAGTGTCGAAGAAGGGGAAAAGCAGAAAATCCAAACGATTCTCTTAACGCCAGGAGATACAGGTGAAGGGTTGAAATGGATCAGTAACCGCTTGGAGAAATTTACTCCAGATGGTCAAGCTTATCATTATTACATTAGAGAAATAAGTATTACTGATCACGAAGGTAGTGACCTTTCTGAACGATTTAGGCTAGCTGATACAGATTACATTTTGTTACAACCACATGAAGCTGTCCAAAACTTGGACGAAATGGAAGTCGTACCAATCATGAATACGGAAACGTCTGGCTTATTGCCAATGACAGGTGGACCTGGACTTCGCTTCTTTCTAATTGCAGCCCTCACTACCATTGTTTTATTACTAGGTTGGTTGTTCTATCGCTTGAGAAGTAAGCGAAATAGCAAATAGTAATTAGGACGGTCTGATGGCATTTCAGCAAATGAGAAAGGAGTAGAGGATATGCAGAAAAAAAGAATGTTTCAATGGCTGCTGCTAGGTCTGCTGTTAGTAACCGGATTCTTCCCATATAGAGGCTATGCTACTGATCCTGAGACTGTGACGTTCATCTTACACAAGAGAGTCCTTGTAGATGAGTCGATCACAGATCCACAGACCTCTCCATCAAATGGCAGACAATTGACAGAAAATGAATTGGCTAACTTAAATGGCCTTGGTCTGAGTGTTCCTTATAATGGCGCCACGTTTCATGTCTATCATTTGACGGATTACTATCTTCAAGCACAAGAAGATGCGCAAGCTTTAGCTAAACGCTTGGGACAGATGAACCCGATCCAGATCGAACAATTTATTGCAGAGCAGCAATTAGAAGAAGTGACAGGTAGTCCTGTCCTAACGCAGACTCATGCTGAATTTGGCGAAGGAGTGGGTGTGGTCGATGTTCCCAGAAAGCACAACGGTCACTATGGAATTTATCTGATCGTTGAGGATCATTCCCAGCAAACTAGTTATTTCAATGTGACAAATGCTGCACCGATAATGATTGGCTTGCCTCTAATGGACCCACTAAATGAAGTAGAGCTGACTCAGATTCATCTTTATCCTAAAAATGCTGGGTATTTTCGACAACCGTATTTTTACAAATATGGCAAAGAAGAAGACACTGAGCAGACCGAACCTCTCGAAGGTGTGATTTTTTCCCTGTTTCGTTATAACGAAGCTGGGGAAAAAATCTATTTAGCGCAAAATCAGGAGGCGTTAGGGGATGTGTGGAAACAAAGTGATGATCCCTTAAATGATGAAGCAATCGCAACCTTCATCTCTGATGCTGCAGGGCGTGTCAAGATAGCAGACCATTTTTTGATCGGTGGTGAATACTATTTTGAAGAATTGCAAACTCTTCCGGGGTATGAGATCAGTGAAGAAAATCGGCAGATCCCATTGTTTATCCCAAATACTTGGAAAAATGAAGCAGGCGAGTTTTTATTCATGACACTTAATGAACAAAAAATGTCGGAACCTTTTTCTGATGAACAGGACGAATCGGTAGAGAAAGGACCTAGAATCTATAACATTTCACGAGCAGGAGAGTCTCAAAAGGACGATGATCTGCCAACAGATGATGGGAGTGGACAAGGAGGGACAGCGACAGGGACGGAACAACTATTCAATCGTCTGTTACCACGTACTGCAGAAATGAGACAAGCGCTAGCTATTTTAGGTATTGCGTTGTTATTACTGGCTTACTTGTTAAGGAAGTACATGAACAAAACTAGGAGGGAAGAAGATGACTGAAAGTAAAAAGAATAAATTCAGGATATTCGTGATGCTTGCTACGTTGTTGTTTTCGGCATTCAGTCTTTTAGGAATGAGTCTTCCAGTAGCAGCAGCCCCAGAGCATGTGAATGTCACGCTTCATAAACGTGTTTGGCAGGATGAGATCCCGAAAGAAGCGTATCAACAAAATACTGGTGAACTAATGGAAAACTTTGGCGGTGATCCGTTAGACGGAGTGACATTTTCTGTCTATGATGTCACAGAACAATATTTTCGTTCTATCAGAGAGGATGGGAAAACAGCACGAGAAGCCTTGGAAAGAATCCAGTCTGATGCGGCTTTATATAAAAGAGCCCCTGATTATGCCAGTGGCCCTTTGCAGACTCAAGTGACAGCAACAGCAAGTGGCGAGACCGATCCAAACAGACAGGGGATTGCGGTCTTTGACCAATTACCTCGAAAAGATGCCCAAGGTAGAGATGCTGTTTATCTCTTTGTCGAAGAAGAATCACCAGCGAATATATATGAAATGGCATACCCACTACTTTTGGCTTTGCCAGTCTATGCTGGTGATGGAGAACTAACAGAGATCCACCTCTATCCTAAAAATATTTTGAAAGAACATTCGAAAACTTTAGTAGATAGCGGTCGGTTTAATGAAGTAACAATCACTCAAGATGGGAATCAAGTAACCTACTATGATGTTGGAACAGATGACATCTTAAATTATCTGTTGACGGTTGCTGTTCCCCGTGACTTAGGTAACAAAGCATTTTTCGAAATCACGGATACACCAACTAATGGGTTGCGACTAACGACCCCTGATTCAATCGAAGTATTGATTGATGGTGTAGCGGTACCTAGTAGTTATTTTACGATTGATACAGCTGCTCCGAATGGTGGGTTTACGATTACTTTCCACATTGACAATGAGGAAGTGGTTGAATTATTACAAGGAAAAACGCTCACGATTTCTTATGACATGTCGCTCACGGGTGATGCAATCACTCAACTATCTGATAATACCGCCACAATCGATTTTGGCTCGGATCCTACGATCTTAGATGGACCAAAAGTCAAGACGAATGAGCATCAATTTAGAAAGATCAATAGTCATGATGGCAATCCATTAAGTGGGGCGGTCTTTCGGATTTTTAAAGATTCTGATGGTCAAGTATTGTACGCACGTCTGAATGAAGAGAATGTCTTGATTGGTTGGGATGATGTCGGGACAGAAATAACCTCAGGACCAGATGGCTATTTTGATATTCGGGGCTTTAAAGCGGGAACCTACACGTTGGAAGAGGTGACGGCTCCAAGTGGTTACGTCATTTTAGATCCTTATACCACTTTTAAAATTGATTCAACTGCTTCAGAGACACCTTTAGTCACGATCGAAAACCAACCTCAAGGGCTTTTACCGGAAACCGGTGGTATGGGTATCTATATTTTCCTGCTGATTGGGGGACTGATTCTCTTAGCAGCCTACGTCGTTTATCGACAAACGAAAAAAAAGCCAATGTAAACAGGTTTTGAAGGAGGGAATATCCAATGTCCCAAAAACAGCGACCAAAAAAGTGGATTCGGATCGTGATGTATCTTCTTTTTTTAACAGGTGGATTAATTGCGAGTTATCCTTTTTATGTCAATGCCTTCAACCAACTCGTTGATCATTATCGTATCAATGAGTCTCAAAAAACAAAAGCAGAACAGCAACAGGCACGAGAAAGAGCCAAAAAGTATAATCAAGAACTAGCAGAAAGAGGCATGGGAGCGATCACGCTCCCAACCTACACTGGACGGAAAGAAGCGGACCTCGCTAATTATTTAGCAAATCACTTGATTGGTTCGATTCAAATTCCTAAGATTAGGGTCAGTGTTCCGCTGTTTGACCATGCAAGCCCAACGATCCTCCAATATGGTGCTGGAGTTTTGGAAGGAACGTCCTATCCTACTGGCGGCAAAAATAATCATAGTGTGATCTCTGCCCATAGTGGGATTCCTGAAAGAAAACTTTTTACGGATCTCGATCAACTGGAGTTGGAGGATATTTTCATTATCACCTATGCAGAAGAAAAGTTGGCCTATGAAGTGAATGACATCACTATTGTGACCCCTGACGACGTTAGCTCTCTAAAAATTTATCCAGAGGAAGATCTCGTGACTTTAGTCACCTGTACACCGTATATGATCAATTCCCATCGATTATTAGTCAGAGGACATCGAGTGCCTTATACAGAAGAACTAGCCCAAAAAGAAGCGAATGCAGAACAAAGACAATGGTGGCTCAATCTCATGATCTTACTCATTTTATTGCTCTTTGTAGGAAGTCTATCCCTGTTCATTCTGCGAGTCATACGTGAAAAGCCAATAGAATAGAAAAAGACATGTTGGATTACTTGAGAGAACCAATAATGAGAAAAAGCCCATAACCATAGAAAGCTTAGTGAAAACTTTCTAGTTATGGGCTTTTTTATATTCGTCAATTAACAAAACTGTCCAAAAAACATTGATAAGCCATAAAGAAGCGAACGGAGTAATTGAACAAAGCCAATTATTTCAACATTTTTTCTTCTCCACACAATACAAAATCGGTGGATTGTTTTTTTGATTAATAAATTGATAGTTTAAAACATTATACTGATCTTGAGGGAGCATTTGACAAAACTGTTGTACCATATCCAGTTCTGATTTCCCACCTTCATGACCATAGTAGACGACGATAATCATGCGTCCTCGAGGGGCTAAACGTTTCAGTATCTCTTCCATTGCGATTTTCGTTGTTTCAGGTAAAGTAATGATTGCTTTGTCACTCTTAGGAAGATAACCTAGATTGAAAATCCCTGCTTTGATTGGTTGCTCTGGAGCCACGACATTCCCCAGTGTCTCATGACCTTGTAAATAAAGAGAGACTCGATCGGTCAATGCTTGTTCAGCGAGTTTTTCTTTCGTGGATTGCAAGGCAGCAGGTTGGATATCAAAACTGTAAACATGTCCGGTCTTCCCGACCAATTCAGCCATAAAAAGCGTATCGTAGCCATTACCCATGGTGGCATCAATAGCATGGTCACCTGGTTGCAGGATTTCTGTTAATAACGTATGGCTAAAGTGTAAAGCAGTTTGTAGCATTAGCAACGCACTCCTTTACGAACATCAAATTTCCCTTGATAACTATTGCGACGAACCAATTCTTCATCTATCGCATTCAAGACTTCCCACTTTTCAAACTCCACATTGGTCCGATCAACGAATCCCAAGGGGCATCACCGGTAAGCCGATGGATAATGATTTCTTGAGGGATCATTTCCAATTGATCACAAATCACGTTGACATAATCAGGACGGGTCATCAGTTGTAAACGACCTTCATGATAATCACGAAGCATCCTTGTTTTGCGCATCAAGTGCATTAAGTGAAGCTTGATTCCTTGGATATCTGAATCAAGGATCGTACGTCGGACATTTTCACGCATCATTTCTAATGTTTCACCAGGTAAACCGTTGATTAAGTGAGTGCAGACACGAATGACATGTTTTCGTAATTTATTCACACCATCAAGGTAAGTTTGGTAGTCATGTGCGCGATTGATCAGTGTAGAGGTTTCTTCAAAAGTCGTTTGTAATCCTAATTCGACCCACAGATAAAGCCGTTCATTTAGTTCTGCGAGATAATCCACGACCGCATCTGGTAAGCAGTCTGGGCGAGTACCAATCGACAACCCGACAACACCAGGAAGGTTGATCACTTGTTCAAAACGCTCGCGAATGATTTCTACAGGTGCATGAGTATTCGTGAAATTTTGGAAATAAACGATATATTGGGTTACCCCTGGCCATTTTTGATGCATCATATCGATTTCTTTATGGAACTGAATAGGTAATGGGTCTTCGGGAGCGACGATCATATCACCTGATCCAGAAACACTACAAAAAGTACAGCCCCCGTGAGCCACTGTACCATCACGATTGGGGCAGTCAAATCCTCCATCGATTGGCACTTTGAAAATTTTCCCGCCAAATTCATTTCTTAACGCATAATTCCATGCGTGGTAGCGTTTATTTCCATCTGAATATGTAAATTCCATTGTTATCCTTCTTTCTTAATGGTGCTAAATTCATCACTTTCTTCTACTCGTATTGAACGATTCAGATCATTATACCTGATGAATGACGTAAAATCTAAGCACTTTATAACGAGAATCGTTCTTAGGATCAAGTAAAGAGACAGATTAACTAATCATCAAAGAAAAAAGTTAACTGTCTCTCCACAATTTTTTATTGATTTGGATGATTTGTAACAAAAGTTCTCACTAAAAAATACTTGTGTGAGATCAAGACGTTTTCTGCGTGTTTAGCCATTTTTCTTTTTGGGTTCGATAAATTGGATACGTGAAGCATAACCACGAGAGGCTAAGTAAAAAGCCACCTAGAATATCACTTGGAAAATGAACGCCTAAATAAATACGGCTAATCCCAACACTTACTATAATAAACGCTAGAAGTATTTGAATCAATGGACGAAAGACCTTTTTTTGAATAATGACAGGAATTAGAAAAATCAGTGTACCATATAAAATCATACTACCAGCTGCATGACCACTAGGAAAACTGTAACTGTGCTCTACCACAAGGTGTTCAAGGGTTGGGCGAACGCGCATCACGAATAGTTTGATCACAGGATTGATGATCCCAGCAATGGCAATAAAATTAACCGCTAACCAAATCATTTCAGGTCTTTTTTTCTTCCACCATAACAAAAATGAAACCAGCAAGAAGACTAAGATGACCGTGAGTGGATTGCCAAATTTTGTCATAAACAGCTGATAAGCATTCCAATGGGGGTAGGGAGCGCGGATCATTTCTGTTATTGATTGATCAAATCCCGCCAGTAAAGAAATACGGTATTTGACAATGTAGCCTAAGACTAAAAAGAGCAGTAAAAAACAAGCTCCAGCTACATGAAAAGTTGTACGTTGCTTCATAAATATCCTCCTTTTCAACAATGACTCATTATAGCATTATTCTCTCTATAAATAATATCCATAATTATTTATAGAATCGAGCACTTAATCAAAAAATAAAAAAGGTATTTTATTTGTAAATCACTTTGTAATCTCCTAGACATTTTCAAGTAATATAACTGACATACTTTGACTGGGAAAGTTTAAATCGATTATTTGTTAAAAGTCGTTAAAATCAAGCGGGGAAAGGTGCTATTTTTTTCTCAGTGTTGAACATTACGAAAGGTTACAGTCTGATTACAATAAGCAGTCACACACTTAAATAACTTTTAATAAAGATTAAGAGAAGTTATAATTATTATAATAGTATAGAAATTGTAGATAGAAGTTGGAGGATAGAAGATGGAAAACATTGCAAGAAAAGAACGTAGACGTTTAAATGAAACCAAACGTTTTCGTAAAGTAAAACGTAGTGCTGCACTTGTCGGTACGGCGATGGTCGGCTGTTCTGTGGCAGCGCCATTGATTCAGCCTGTACAGGTAGATGCTGATCAAACCCCCACACAATTCGGTGCCAGAATCAATACAGCAGCGTTTATTGCTGAGATTGCTACGTATGCACAACCAATTGCTCAAGCCAACGATTTATATGCCTCAGTCATGATTGCTCAAGCAGTCGTCGAAAGTGGTTGGGGAAGTAGTGCCTTGTCACAAGCACCTTACTATAATCTATTTGGGATTAAAGGAAGTTATCAAGGTCAAACTGTTTATATGGATACACTTGAATATCTTAACAATAAATGGGTATCTAAAAAAGAACCTTTCCGTCAGTACCCTTCTTTTGCAGAGTCATTTAATGACAATGCCTATGTTTTAAGAAATACCTCTTTTGGTAATGGCTATTATTATGCAGGTACTTGGAAAAGCAACACTAAATCTTATACTGATGCTACTGCTTGTTTGACAGGTCGTTATGCAACTGATCCAGGGTATGCTGGAAAACTAAACAATATTATTACAACCTATGGATTGACCAAATACGATACACCAGCTAGCGGCAACGCTGGAGGCGGTGCAACGATTGGAAATGGCGGGAATACGGGAAATACATCCAATTCTGGAAGTACTAGTGGGAACTCAGGCGGTTCTGCAACTACGACTGGTACGACTTATACCGTCAAATCAGGAGACTCCGTTTGGGGAATCTCTCATTCATTTGGAATCACGATGGCGCAGTTAATCGAATGGAATAATATCAAAAATAATTTTATCTATCCAGGACAAAAATTAACGATCAAAGGTGGCCAATCTGCAGGTTCTTCAACCACTAACACTGGTAATAATGCTTCTTCTGGAAATACTTCTGGCAACACGAATACGTCTGGCAGTACGGGGCAAGCAACTGGTGCAAAATATACGGTTAAATCAGGCGATTCTGTTTGGAAAATTGCGAATGATCATGGGATTTCGATGAATCAACTGATCGAATGGAATAACATCAAGAATAACTTTGTTTATCCAGGTCAACAGTTGGTTGTTTCAAAAGGTAGTTCTTCAGCAAGCGGTTCTACTTCTAATACATCGACAGGTAATACATCTAGTAATACGGCAAATACAGGAAGTACTACTTCTGGAAGTACTTATACTGTCAAAGCAGGCGAATCGGTTTGGAGTGTTTCGAATAAATTTGGAATTTCCATGAACCAACTGATTCAATGGAACAATATTAAAAATAATTTTATTTACCCAGGGCAAAAATTGATTGTCAAAGGTGGCTCATCTTCAAGTAATGCGTCCGCTTCGACAGCTAATAACAAGAACACCGCATCAAGCAATACCAGCTCAACTGCGACAGGGCAAGCGACTTATACTGTCAAGGCAGGCGAATCAGTATGGGGTGTTGCAAATAAAAATGGGATTTCCATGAACCAGTTGATTGAATGGAACAATATTAAGAATAACTTCATTTATCCAGGACAGAAATTGATCGTCAAAGGTGGAAGCAGTAAAGCAAGCGCAACAGCAACAACCAAACCAACAGCTTCAACGCCAGCTTCTACAACTCCAACGGCTTCTTCAACGGGTGATACGAAGTACACCGTTAAAGCAGGCGAATCGGTGTGGGGCGTTGCCAATAAACACCATATTACGATGGATCAGTTGATTGAATGGAACAACATCAAAAATAATTTTATTTATCCAGGACAAGAAGTCATCGTTAAAAAAGGCACTGCACAATCAACGCCAGCGAAATCAGATGAAAAAACCTATACCGTCAAAGCAGGCGAATCAGTATGGGGCGTTGCCGATAGTCATGGAATCACCATGAATCAATTGATCGAATGGAATAATATCAAGAATAACTTTATTTATCCGGGACAACAGTTGATCGTCAAAAAATAAGTAATGATACATGGCAGGAAATCAGTAAATGTGTGAAATAATATTTGAACTTGTAGCATTTATTTGTTACTATGAATCTACACTTTTGAGTAAATAAAAATCAACGCCTGAAAAGGAAGTAGTAAAAAGTCGAAAGTTTTAGAGAGCACATGGTTGGTGGAAATGTGTACGGACGCTTTTGAACTCGCCTTTGAGTTGCGCCTACTGAAATCACAAACAGAGTAAGTAGGAGCGGTGACGACCGTTACAACGTTTGAGGCCTTTGTGAAAAGGCAAAATTAGGTGGTACCACGTAGATTACGTCCTATAAAAAGAGCAATCTTTTTATAGGACTTTTTTGTTTTCTTCAGATGAAAAAAACAAAAAGGTGAGGCTAGACTTCACTAAACTTCGACAGATTAATGTGGAAGTACAAATAGATCAGGGGGATAGAAAATGAGTTATAACCATAAAAAAATCGAAAAGAAATGGCAAAAATACTGGGCAAAAAACAATACCTTCAATACCCATGATGATCCTGAAAAACCAAAGTTCTATGCGTTGGATATGTTTCCATACCCATCAGGTCAAGGATTGCATGTTGGACATCCGGAAGGCTATACAGCAACAGATATCTTATCTCGTTTTAAACGCAGTCAAGGATTCAATGTCTTGCATCCGATGGGATGGGATGCGTTTGGACTACCAGCCGAACAGTACGCATTAGATACAGGAAATGATCCAGCTGAATTTACACAAAAAAACATTGAAACATTTCGTCGTCAAATCAATTCTTTAGGGTTTAGTTATGACTGGAATCGTGAAGTCAACACAACTGATCCAGAATATTACAAATGGACACAATGGATCTTTACAAAATTGTACGAAAAAGGCTTGGCATATGAAGCAGAAGTAGCAGTTAACTGGGTACCTGAGCTTGGTACGGTGATCTCTAATGAAGAAGTGATCGATGGAAAAAGTGAACGTGGCGGCTACGATGTCGTCCGCAAACCAATGCGTCAGTGGATGCTGAAGATCACTGCATACGCAGATCGTTTACTTGATGATCTTGATTTAGTAGATTGGCCAGATAGCATCAAAGAAATGCAACGCAACTGGATCGGTCGTTCAGTAGGAGCAAATGTTGAATTTAAAGTTGCTGGAACAGATAAAACGTACACGATTTTTACCACACGACCAGATACACTGTTTGGCGCAACGTACTCTGTTTTAGCTCCTGAATTAGACTTGGTGCAAGAAATCACGACGCCAGAACAAAAAGCAGCAGTTGAAGCATACATCGAAGAGACAGCTAAAAAATCAGATTTGAAACGTACAGATCTAGCGAAAGAAAAAACGGGTGTCTTTACTGGAGCTTATGCCATCAATCCAGTTAATGGAAAAGAGATCCCGATCTGGATCGCTGACTATGTGTTAGCTTCTTATGGTACTGGAGCAATCATGGCTGTGCCTGCTCACGATGAACGTGATTATGAATTTGCAAAAACCTTTGATTTAGAAATTCTTCCCGTGATCGAAGGAGGAAATATTGAAGAGGCTGCTTATACAGAAGATGGTCCTCATATCAATTCTGAATTTTTGAATGGCATGAATAAAGCAGAAGCCATTGCTAAAATGAATGAATGGTTAGAAGAAAATAATTGTGGGAAAAAAGAAGTCAGCTATCGTTTACGTGACTGGTTATTCTCACGTCAACGTTACTGGGGGGAACCAATTCCGATCATTCATTGGGAAGATGGTACAGTCACAGCTTTACCAGAAGAAGAGCTGCCATTACGTTTGCCTAAAACGACTAATATCAAACCAAGTGGAACAGGAGAATCGCCACTTGCCAACATCGAAGAATGGGTGAATGTTGTCGATCCTGTGACTGGTAAAAAAGGTCGCCGTGAAACCAATACAATGCCACAATGGGCAGGAAGTTCTTGGTATTATTTACGTTATATCGATCCACATAATAAAACAGAATTAGCGAACTATGAGAAATTAGAACGCTGGTTGCCAGTAGATATCTACATTGGTGGAGCAGAACATGCCGTTCTTCACTTGCTGTACGCTCGTTTCTGGCACAAATTCTTATATGATATCGGTGTTGTACCTACAAAGGAACCATTCCAAAAATTATACAACCAAGGAATGATCTTGGGAGAAAACAACGAAAAAATGTCTAAATCACGTGGCAATGTCGTTAATCCAGATGATGTCGTGGCCAAATATGGCGCAGATACATTACGATTATATGAAATGTTTATGGGACCATTAGACGCATCGATTGCTTGGAGTGAAAATGGACTAGAAGGAAGCCGCAAATTCTTAGATCGTGTTTGGCGTTTGATCGTGGATGAAAACAATAAGATGCGTGATCGAATCACCACTTTAAATGATGGAAAATTAGATAAAGTGTATCATCAAACCGTCAAAAAAGTTACGGAAGATTACGAAAATCTTCACTTCAATACAGCCATCTCTCAATTAATGGTGTTTGTCAATGAAGCGTATAAAGTGGATGCACTACCTTATGAATATATCGAAGGATTTGTTCAATTGTTGGCACCGATCGCACCACACATGGGTGAAGAACTATGGGCAATCTTAGGAAATGAGGAAGGGATTTCTTACGCACCTTGGCCAACTTATGATGAGTCAGCTTTAGTCGAAGATGAAATCGAAGTTGTCTTCCAAATCAATGGTAAGGTCCGAGGAAAAGCTAATGTTTCACGTGACTTACCAAAAGATGAACTTGAAAAAATAGCGATGAACAATGAAACGATCAAAGAAAACATTGCTGGCAAAACTGTTCGTAAAGTGATCGTTGTACCAAATAAATTAGTAAATATCGTGGCTAATTAAAAAGCAGGAACAAGTGAATTATAAGAGATTGTTGAAGGAGCTTTCGATGAAACCCAGAGCCACTTTCAGAATGAAGAACAGATCATTAAAAACAATTTTGGCTGTTTCAGTATTTTAAGATGTTTTATAAGTCGCAATCAGTTCAGCAAGTTTATAACTGAATAAACAAAAAAGAGATTATGACAAAAGTGTCTAGCTCTGAGAAATAAGCCGGAAAAGAGGTTGAGCCATGTGTTGGCTCAACCTCTTTCTTCGGCTTATTTTCCGTTAGAGCTTGAAACACCGTGGATAAGATCGTGAAAGAGGCGGATAGCTCCGAGCAGATGCTTAAATACTATTTATTTGTCTTGGGTCGCTTCCTCTCAAACTCTTTTATAGAAAAATAAAGTGAAGAGAAACTAAAACAAAGAAAATATCAATTGAAGAGTTAGAACCATTCACCGAGTGGAAGTTTGCTGACGTTTTTTTTTGTGAATGACTATCCAAGATGAACAGTTATTTTTTGTTAGTTACAAAAGTGAAAAAAACAAAAAGTGTTTTATTAAAATTGCTTATGTCTCATAATATTTGCATCGTGATACCTTTTGAACGTAAACAAATGACACATTTTTTTAAAACATTGTTATTTTTATTTAGTTGGCATGTTTTCTTTTTTTTTAATACCAAGCTATAGTATTACGCTATTTTGTTTTTTTTATTTTAGAAAAATGACAGGCAGATGAAACAACCGCAAATCTGTTAAAAATTACCATTCTATCGGTAAAAAAAGGTTTTGTTCTAAGCGGATAATCGTAGATAATTTTAGTGTAGGTGTTTCATATGTTTTTGGAGGTGAGTATACGTAAGATTAAAATGAAAAATTTTTCTTTACATAGTGATTTTTGTTATGTTAATAGTCAAATAAACTATCATCTCATGAGCAAAAAAGTAACCTTTTACAAATATTAGGAACGTTCACATTAGGAATGTTCATAAGAAATAATAAAAATTTTGTTTATTTAATCTTTCCTTTTAGAGAATTTGAGCAAGGAAAAAGAGTGAGTGTATTAGTAAGAGAGGAGGACAGAAAATTTGAAAAGCAAGCATTTGCGAACGATAACAACCTCTTTGTTGTTGTTCCAAAATTGTCTTTATCCATTAACCGTTTTTGCTGAGGAAGCACCACCAGAACTAGATACGGAGTTTGTACAAGATTTACAAAATCAAGGGGAACAACCAGTGATGCAAGAACCTGTTTCACCTGAAACAGCTGCAAACGACTCAACAGAAGAGTCAATCGAGGTAGAGGAGCCAGTAGAAGAAAATACAGAGGAAATCGTAGAAGAAGCACCTGTAGTTGAGGAAGTACCGATCGTTGAAGAACAAGAAGTGGAAGAAGTACCAACTGAAACACCAACTGAACAGCCAACTGAAGTAACGGAACCTGTGACTCCATGGGAAGATCCTGTACCACCAGTCCTTCGACAAAGTGCTGAGTTAAGGAAGAATAATTTACCAAACCTAGATAAATATCGACCTGATCTGATAGCAAATGGGAAAAAAAGTTATATTGAGAAAACGTTAGCGACACAGATTAATCGCACTATTATGTTGGGAGCTGCCGTTGGTTCGAAGACTTCCTTTACTGTGAATGTGCCTACCTATGAGAAGGTCACTCAAGATAAAGATCATGGTTGGATTTCTTGGATAGCAAGTAATCTAACCACAACGGATGATTATCCATACGATACGATGTATTATGGGAATCATTCATCTTACCGCGGAACGTATACGTTAACGATTCCATCTGATCAAAGTGTCAATGGGTACCAAGTGACGGTTACGAAGCCTAGTATTTCTTCTTATGCCGCATCTTTTACCGTCACGATCACTAGGTTGGTATCGACCAGTGCAAAAGAAGATCGATTAGTACTTAACGGAGACGTGAAACTAGGGACGACGGCTGTAGCCTCCCAATACTCTGTTTTAGACTCGATCCCGATCGAAGATGTTTCGTATGTCAATGCTTTGCTGGGAACGATTACAGTGAAGAAAGAGCAACCTGAATTTGAGATTAAAAATGAAGTGACCGTTGAAGCACAGAGAGGAAAAGAACTGTCTACGAGCATCCTAAAATCGTGGTTTTCTACGATATCGGAGAATTCAGGGAATTATGACTATAGTCTGTCTTCCGGACCGGCAGAATGGGCACCTGGAGCAACTGGAAAAGCTACAGTTATTGTCAAAAATAAAACAACGAATAACACGCAAGAATTTACGACTAACTATACTGTTGTAGATACTACTGCACCAAAATACACAGTAATCAGGGATGCACCATTGGAGGCTAGACGAAAAGGGAGTCTCACTGATGAAGAACTAAGGAGTATATTTGAAAAACTAGAAGATAACTGGAGTAAACCGGAGGATCTCCAGATTGAGTTATTTGATTATAACGGTTCCAACGTTCCTTGGGAGATTGCTGGGACTCAACCAGGTGTTGAAATTGTCAAGGTACGTGTGACCGACCAAGCAGGGAATGCTGCTACGGGAAGTGGTTATCGTATCCAAGTGGTTGATACTACGCCTCCTGATGGGAAACTAAAAGACAAAATCGTGATTGAACAAGGAATGGAACTGAAAGATTTAAGAGGTTTACTAGAGGGTGATCCAACCGACAATTGGTCCTTGCCAGAAAAAATCAGTCTTTCGTTGGCTGTTGATGGCGGCAAGCAAGTCTCGGAATTACCTAGGGGAGAGCATAAATTTACGCTAACCTTGACGGATGAGGCTGGAAATCCTAAAGAGCTCAAAGGTACGTTACACGTCGGTGATGCGTTTAAAATCAAATCGGAAGTGGTTGTCCAAGCACAAAGAGCCAAAGAGCTATCAACTGAAATTCTCAAAAGCTGGTTTGAACAATTACCAAACAATCCTGACAGTTATGACTATCGTCTGTCTTCCGGACCGGCAGAATGGGCACCAGACACTAACGGACAAGCAACAGTCGCTGTCACAAATAAAGCAACAAATGAAACAAAAGAATATGAAACGAAATACTCCGTCGTAGACACTAAAGCACCCACCGCAACACTTAAAAAAGAGATCGTGTTTGAAGCAAGGCGTACAGGTGCGCTCACGCAAGCAGAACTACGAGAACTGTTGATTGAGAGTGATCTGCAAGATAATTGGAGTTTACCAGAAAAGATTACGATCGGATTGACTAACATCGGATCCGCAAATGAACCGTTTGAACTTGTTGGAAAGGCACCAAGTATGTACGGTAGTATCTTTGTTACTTTAACAGATGAAGCAGGAAATACGAGTCGATACATGAAAAATATTTCAGTCGTTGACACGCAAGCACCAGAGGGCAAGCTTAAGGAGTCACTGTTTTTTGAAAAAGGCAGTAAAGAGCCAGATTTACGAGAGTTATTAGATGGCGAACCCACCGACAACTGGTCGCTACCAGAAAATATCAAACTTGCGTTAAGCTTCAAGGACGGCAAGCAGTTTTCAGAATTACCTGAAGGGGCGCACGAGTTTACGTTAACCTTGACGGATGAAAGGGGAAATGCTAGAGAACTTAAGGGGAAGTTGTACATCGGTGAACGGTTTGAAATAAAGTCTGAAGTGGTTGTTGAAGCACAACGAAGCCAAGAATTATCTCGGGCAATTCTAGAATCATGGTTTGATAAACGACCAAAAGATACCGATGATTATGAGTATCGTCTGACTAATGGACCGAAAGAATGGGCACCTGGAGCAACTGGAGAAGTAACAGTTGCTGTGAAAAACAAAACAACGAATCACACGCAAGAACTTACTACTAAATATACAGTAGTAGATACGAAGGCACCGACAGCAGAGTTTGAACGGAGTGTGTCATTTGAAGCAAGACGTACAGGCAATCTTAGCCGAGAAGAGTTAATGAGTGTGATTAAAGAAGGGACTTTACAAGATAATTGGAGTTTACCAGAAAAGATTACGATTGGGCTGGAGGATCTTCAAGGAGGAAAGTTTGAAGTTGCTGGGAAAGTGCCTTCAGCTACTGCGTATGTTGTAGCCTCTGTTCTAACAGACGAAGCAGGAAACCAACAACACTTTTCACCTATAAATCTATTGATCGAGGATACAACACCTCCAGAAGGAAAGCTAAGAGATTCACTTGTCTATGAGCAAGGAAGTGAAATGCCGGATTTACGAGAGTTGTTAGATGGCGATCCAACTGACAATTGGTCCTTACCAGAAAATATCCGACTTGAGTTAACTTTCGAGAATGGCTTAGAATTTTCTGAGTTGCCTGCAGACGATCATCGATTTACGCTGAAATTGATTGATGAATTTGACAATAAAACAGAACTAGACGGAATATTGACGATTACATCTAACGCACAATACATCGATGTCACCATTCCTGCACGTATGAGTTTTGTACAGGAGGATATTCTAGCTGGTATCGCTTCACCAAATTATGAGATCAAAAATAATTCCAACCGTCCGGTATCCGTTTATGTGGATGCCGTGACTAGTCTTGAAGAAACCGAACGATTAACTGAACTGACATTAGGTTTGCAAAATACGGATCATGAACAAGAGGTAGTTTTAGTATCAAATGGTCAAAATCTATCAGAAACCGTTGAACTTGTCACTTTAACAAGTGAACAGAATGCTTATGAGTTCTCTTTCTTTGGAACAGCAGGTGACAACATCTTGTCGGAAACCTTAGATGCGCCAATCAGACCTAGTTACTTGATGCAGTTGCATTTTAAAACACCATGAGATATAGACCTATTCAAAAGAGATCGTGAAAGCATCGGATAGTTCCGAAAACAAACAGAAAGAATTTTTTAACCAACTAAAAAAGAAACTGAGGCAAGTTTTAGCTCAGTTTCTTTTTTTGTATGTTTTTTTCTTCCTAATCGATACGGAAGTATTTCTTTTGTAAAGAAAACGTTTACAATCTATACTTTAAATAGAACGAAAAGGAAGGAGCAAATAAAATGAAAAAAGCATTGATTATTTGTGCAGCAGGGATGTCATCTTCTATGATGGCTTCTAAGACCACGGATCTATTCAAACAAAAGGGGGAAGAAATCGAAGTCGATGCGGTATCTGCGACAGAAGGCGATAAAATGATCAAGTCAAGCGACTTTGATTTATTTCTCATTAGTCCTCAAACCACGATGTTTTTAGATAAGTTTGTTAAACTAGGAAAAACGGTTGATAAACCTGTGGTTAGTATCCCCTTTCAAGCGTATGTTCCGATTCCCACAGGTATTCAGAAATTAGCGGAATTGATTGAAGAAAATATCTAACTAGGAGCGGATAAAGATGAAACAGATCGAAAAAGCATTGTTAGGGCTATTGATCAACTACCAAAAAAAATATATCACTAGTCATGAGCTTGCTTCTGAATTGTCTTTATCTGATCGAACAATCCGTAAATACATGGTTGATGTCAAAGAGAAAATTGAAAAAAATGGGGCAAAAATCATTGCCAAACAAGGACAAGGATATCAGTTGGCGATCTTAAAGCCTTTGGCATTTGCATTTTTTTTAAAACATCAAAATATCGCAGCTGATCAAGGCATGTCTGAAATGGAATTTTTTGAAACTGAAGACAGGCAAAAATATCTGTTGAATAAGTTATTGCTAGAAGATGAAGCCATTTTTATGGATGAATTAGAGTCGGAACTCTTTATCAGCCGTTCTAGTTTATCCAATGATCTAAATGAAATAAAGGCAAAAATTGAGCCCTATGCGTTAAAAATTTGTTCTAAACCGCGACAAGGAATGTGGATCGAAGGATCAGAGCAAAACAAGCGCCATTTTATTATGGACACGTTTTTTGGTGATCAAGCAGCGAACTCTTTAAAAGATTATTTAGTGAACAGTCACTTTTTCAATGAATTCAATTTTGAAGAGGTTTTAATCATTATTTTAGATGAGATCCGAGAAGCAAATTTAAAAGTTTCTGATTTTATCATGCAAAATCTAGCATTACACCTAGCCTTAACGATCAAGCGAATCAACGAAGGATTCCCCATTGAAGCTTTAGATTTTAGTGAAGAGTTAGTGGATCGCCGTGAATATCAGGTAGCAAAAAAGATCGTTCAACGAATGAATCGTGTGACAAAAGTACCTTTTCCAGAAGCGGAAATTCATTATCTGACATTGCATTTGGTTGCTAAGTCTAATCCCATCGAAAAAATAAATGATGAGCTGCTTTACGAGGAATTAGCAAGAGTGATTGAGCAGCTTGCCGACTTTTTTGGCGATTCACTGATTGAGGATCAACAATTAAAAAATGGTCTGCTTAATCATTTGACGCCAATGGTGGTTCGTCTACGGCAAGGGATTACTTTAGAGAATCCGTTGACTGAGGATATAAAAAAAGAAAATATGGTCGCCTTTGAACAGACGAAAAGAATATTTAGTCAAATGCCTATGTTACGACAATTCACGATCAATGAAGATGAATGGGCGTATCTTACCTTACACATCATGGCAGCTTTAGAAAAAGTCAGAACAGCGAAAAAAATACGGGTATTGATCATTTGTGCAACTGGTTATGGAAGTGCGCAATTGTTGAAGAATCGTGTGCTTGCTGAGTTTGGCGAAATGCTCTTAGTGACCAATGTCAAAGGTTATTACGAGATCAATGAAATGACTTTGATGGGCGTAGATATGATTATTTCATCAATCGATTTATCAACGATGATTTTTAAGATCCCCGTATTACATGTGAGTGTCTTTTTGAATCCACTAGATAGCCAAAAAATTCGACAGACGATTGCGGACTTACAACCTTGTCCGTCAAAAAGAATAAAAACTATTTGCACAGATTCTCCGAAAAAAAGACAGGATTATCATGGCCAGCTTTCTGAAAGATGGTACAAAGTCTATTCTGAAAGACCAACTAAAGAGACGGTGATTTTAGACCTACTCTCGCTTTTAGAAAAAGACGAAGTAAAAGATTATACCCTTGAAATGATGGCACAAATCAGCAAGCGAGAGAAAATGGGACAGATTGTCTTCAGTGAAACCGTTGCAGTCCCACATCCAGCTATTCCAGTAGGGGTCACGACAAAAATTGCAGTCGCAGTGATTCCGGAGGGGATGTTTTGGGATGATTACCAACAGATCAAATTTGTTTTTCTCGTGTCCCCATCTTTTATTGAAAACGAAGAAATTACTATAGTGACAAAAACAATTGTGCAATTAATTGATCGCACAGATTTGCAACAACAAATTTTAATTGAACCAACGTTTGAAAATTTTAGCAATCATTTTGACGAGGTGATTGAATAAGGAGGAATACGTGTGACTGGAAATATGACGAGTGAAGAATTACAAGTCATCGCTTTTGATATTATTTTGCATAGCGGAAATGCCCGAACATTGATTCATGAAGCCTTCAAACTTCTACGGCAAGGAGAAAAAGCGGAAGCGAGTCAACAATTAGATAAAGCAAATGAAGCTATTTTAGAAGCGCATAAAGCCCAGACAAACTTGCTAAAAGAATATGCAAGTGGGCAAAAAATCGAGATGGAGATCATCATGGTCCATGCCCAAGACCATTTAATGACAACAATGACCCTTTTAGAAGTCGCAAATGAAATGAGTTATTTGTATCAACAAAAAGCTTGAAAGAGGAGATTAAGGTGGATGAAACTAAGAAGCAACAATTAGCTTTAGAAAAGAAACAATTTAGTTTGAAAATCATGTACTTCAATCGTTATCTTGTGATTCGTTATTTGACAGCCTTTTTCTTTTTCATCAATCTTAATTGGCTAGTACTACTATTAATCGCAAGAAGCAGTGCCTGGCTACTGCCGCTTAGCTTGCTGGGTTTGATCGTTCCTGCTATCGGTGAACAAGTCATACTTTATCGTACGCACACGAACCGAGCACCTTGGACGAGCAATTATTTTAAGCTTCAAGGAATGATGAACATAGGAATCAGTGGCTTACTACTTACCCCATGGTATCGCTCATTTTTTCCATTTATGTCTAATGATCATAGCGCCAAGCTATTTTTACTCGCATTATTTGTAAGCGGTATCTTTGTTTGTGGCTTTTGCTGGTTCCGCTTAGAAAAAATTGAACGTAATCAAGACCGTCAATATCAACGTGTTAAACAATATGAAAAGATTTCACAATTAGGGAAGGGGAGTAACTAATGTTTAAATTTTTGGAAAAGTATTTGATGGGACCGATGGGAAAAATTGCACAAATGAAAATCGTTCGGGCGGTAATGGCAGCAGGGATGGCTTCGATTCCATTTACGATTGTCGGGTCGATGTTTTTGGTTTTGAATATCTTACCTTTACCATTTCCATTTCTTGAAGGGTTTTTCAACGCTACATTTTTTAAAGTCAGTGATTTGTACATGATCATCAACACGATGACCATGGGGATTTTATCCATTTATTTTGCTATTGTTTTTGCTTATGAACTGACTTCAATCGAACGAGATGAACAAGGGTTGAATGTCAATCCTTTAACTGGTTCGCTGCTTGCGGTATTTGCTTTCTTCATGTGTATTCCGGAATTAGTGTTATCCGATGGGAAAGTAAGCTTGATCGCTAGTATCTCAGATACGGAAACTGTCGTGAACGGAATTCGGATGGGCTCATTTGTCGAGCGGCTAGGCACTTCCGGTATCTTTACAGCAATCATCATGTCATATATAGCTGTTGAATTATATTGCATCTGTGTCAAACGGAATTGGGTCATCAAGATGCCTGATGTAGTACCTCCAGGTGTTTCTCGTTCCTTTACAGCTTTGATCCCTACATTTGTGATTGGGTTCGTTGTGATGCTTGTTAATGGTCTGTTGGTTGTATTAGGAACAGATATCTTCAAAATGATTGCGATCCCATTCGGGTTTGTTACTCAATTAACGAACACATGGTTAGGGATCATGGTGATCTATTTCTTGATCCATGCACTATGGATCGTGGGTATCCACGGTGCCAATATCATTACTTCTTTCTTGACACCAATCGTATTAGCGAACATGGCAGCAAATGCACAGGGAGCGAATTTCCCGCTTGCTGGCGAATTTAATAATTCCTATGTGACAGTAGGAGGATCAGGGGCCACATTAGGATTAATCTTCTTCATTGCCTTTTTGGCTAAATCCGATCAATTAAAAGTACTAGGGAAAGCTTCACTAGTTCCAGGTATCTTTAATATTAATGAGCCAATTATTTTTGGGATGCCAATTGTTTATAATCCGTATCTGGCTGTTCCATTTTTCCTAGCACCGATGGCATCGGCTTCACTAGCTTATTTTGCCATTCGCTTCGAGATCGTTAAGCCAATGCTGGCGCAAATGCCTTGGCCTTCGCCAGTTGGTGTGGGCGCATTTGTCGGTAGTGGGGGAGACTGGAAGGCGGCTGTTTTAGCAGTATTATGTGCAATTTTAGCGTTCTTCATTTGGTTACCATTCATCAAATACTATGACAATAAACTATTGACTGAAGAAAGAGAAAAAGCAGCCGAATTAGCTGCGGAATAAAGCCATGTGATTTGCTTCAATTAATTCAATAAAAACAAAGATAGAAAACTACGATAAATATGAAGCGACCTCCAAAAAATCTAATTTTTGGAGGTCGCTTCAATACGTTTCGCATCTCGTATTTTTTATTGTAAACAAGTGGTATTCATTGAAATACTCAGTCTTCAATCAATTCTTTGACGACTTCATAATCGCCTTTATAAGGAACATCTATCCCATTGATTTTTTGATAAGGATCGACTCCTTTTCCAGCGACTACAACGGAATCTTCGGGATTGCTGATCGCTAATGCTTGTCTGATCGCTTCTGGGCGATCCATTTCATAATGAACCTCAAGTTCAGCATTAGTGATAGCTGCATTGATTTCTTCAGCGATTTTTTGCGGATCTTCAAACGCTGGATCATCCGCTGTTAAAAAGACGACGTCAGCTGTTTCTGATAATACTTTACCGAAATCCTGACGGCGAGAAACTGCTTTGTTTCCGGGGCTACCTAGAACAACGATGACCCGACCCTTCGGATGTTCTTTTTTGGCAAATTCTAATAATGTTTTTAAACTGAGATAATTATGGGCATAATCGACATAAACATGACTACCATTTTTTTGGATCAACTGATCCATCCGTCCAGGCACACGTGCTGCTTTGAGTCCTTTTTGGGCATCCTCGATGGAGGCGCCAGTCAACGCAGCCGCAATGATAGCACTTGCTGCATTTTCTTGGTTGAAATCACCGGCTAATTGGATCTCATAGTCTGCTTCGATATCAAGTTTTCCGTTGTGTTTGATCAAGTGAAAGGCATGGTTCCCTGAAGTTAAACTTTTTACTTCATAATCAGATTCGGCAGAACGTCCATAAGTGATGTAAGGGACGTTTGCTAACTCAGCCGTTTCCTGTAAAAGATCGAAATGATCACTTTCATGATCTAAAATCACAGTTTTAGAATTTAAAATCAATTGACGTTTGCAATAGAAATAATCATCAAAAGTTGGATGTTCAATGGGGCTGATATGATCAGGAGAGATGTTTAGGAAGATTCCTACATCTAGCGTTAAACCATATACCCGTTGCGTTTTGTAAGCTTGTGAGGATACTTCCATCACTAAATGTGTCATGCCATTTTTTACCGCTTCCGCCATCATGCGATACAAGTCTAATGATTCAGGCGTTGTTAAATGGGATTTAAAAAAAGTTTGTCCATCTAAAGTCGTGTTCATTGTTGAAAGCAACGCTGTTTTATTGTTTGTCGCATGATCTAAAATGGCTTTGGTAAAATAAGCTGCCGTTGTTTTTCCCTTAGTTCCAGTGTAGCCGATCACTTGCAATTGTTTTTGGGGATACTGATAAAAAGCCATGGAAAGGATCGCCATCGCTTTGCGAATATCAGTCACGATGATACCAGTTGCTGTATTTTCGTAAGGCTGTTCAGCGACGTAGTAGCTCAAACCATTCGAGATCGCACTTGTTAAATACTCTTCTTTGAAATTCAGACCTTTACAAAAAAACAACGTCTCATGATCTACTTGGCGTGAGTCATAACTTAACTTTTTGAATACAAATTGCTCAGGAGCATCTAAATGCCAACCTTGAACAGAAACAAATTCTTTTAATAAATTTTCTTTGATCAATAATTTACGGATATCTTCTAAAGAGAAGCTCATTGAATCATCCCTCACTTTATTATTCATTGGGTTCTGATTTATTATAGCATACTTCAAAAGAGTTGCTAAAAAGGGAATCAGCTATCTAAAAAGAGAATAGGAAAGAGAAAAAAACTCAAAACGACCGAACGTGTTGAGCTTTTTCTCTTTTTTATATAAAAATTACTTGTTACTTGCCTAGCATTACTGACCTATCTGAAACGAATGCATAACACATTGTTCCAACAGAACAGTTCTTGATTTTTTGCACGTAATTCTTGAATCAACAGTGAGAGCATCACGCCTCTAGATCATTTGTGATCGGATAGATCCGTCCCAATAGCTTTAAAAATAGTGAACTTAAAACGATAGAAAATAAGACATAGAGGGTTTCCCTCAATCCAAACACAAGATAATTCAACCAAACAATGATTAGATTCGTTAAGAGTAATCCTTTAGAAACCGGGATACGGAAGAACTTTTGGAGGATGATTGGTGGGATTGTCACGCCACCGTTTGATGCACCAACTGTATAAAGCGTATAGACACCCGTACTAAAAAGTAGACTTCCCATGATCAACGAAAGAAGATGAGAATAAAAAATCGGTGTTTTAGGAATCACATCTAACACAAGTGGAAAGAGCAAACTACCAAATACTGCTTTAATGAAGATCATTTTTCCTAATAAGAGTATAGCTAATAGCAGCATGATGACATTCACTGACCAAACCGTGATGGATCGTGGAATCAAAAAGGCGGTCTCAACTAAATGTCCGATCGCTCCGACTCCTGCTGAAGCAATGTCATGTGGCAGTAAAAACCAATTCAAACCAATGGCAATAAAAACGACACCAAGTAAAATGATCGGTGTTTTTTTCAATTCTTTCAGCATAAGCGCATCCTCCGTTCGCTAATTATAGAACTAGTATAGCATAAGAAAAAAACAACTCGTTAGTAATTATAAATGTTAAATAATAACGAACATTATTGAGGAGAAACTTTATAATAGCTAGAAAGAAAACGTTATCTTAAAAATGTTGAATTTACAGAAAAATCACACAAAAAAGATTGCCAGTTTTCCTTTTTACTATTAAACTGTTAGTAATGTTTTGAAGAAAGTTGGAATCTGATCGATGACTAATCAACGAAAACCAGCAATGGAAAATTTAACACCTCAAGAAAAAATGGCTCGTGGCTCTGCTTGGATGACAGCTAGTAATATCATATCCCGATTACTCGGGGCTATCTACATTATCCCTTGGTACGCTTGGATGGGGGAGAATGCGAAAGCTGCTAATGGATTATTCAATATGGGCTACAATATTTATGCTTTGTTCCTATTGATTTCGACAGCTGGGATTCCGGCGGCGATCGCCAAGCAAACCGCTCGCTACAATTCATTAAATGAATATGGGACTTCTCGGCGTTTATTTATTCGAGCATTACAGATGATGGGTGTACTAGGACTCTTATTTTCATTATTTATGTATGTGGCTTCGCCTTGGCTCGCACATGCTTCTGGTGGCGGAGCAGAATTGATTCCAACGATGCGATCACTCAGTATCGCGGTACTTGTTTTTCCTTGTATGAGTGTTATACGAGGGTATTTCCAAGGAAACCAAGAAATGATGCCGTATGCACTTTCCCAAATCGTGGAACAAGTCGCACGGATCTTTTACATGTTGCTTGCGACCTTTATTATTATGAAAGTCATGAAAGGCGATTATGTCACAGCAGTTACTCAGTCGACTTTTGCTGCATTTATCGGAATGTTAGCAAGTATTTTGGTCTTATTGTATTTTTTGAAAAAACAACAGGCGTATTCAGCGGCACGTGTCCAGTATAGCCATAACCAAGTCAATGTAGCGACAAAAGAATTGTTACTAGATACGATCAAAGAAGCGATTCCGTTTATTATTGTTGGGTCAGGAGTGACGATCTTTAAATTAGTAGATCAGTTTACCTTTATTAAAATCATGTCAGCAACGACTGAATATTCCAAAGATCAGTTATTGGATCTCTTTTCAATTTTCAGTGCAAACCCAGATAAATTGACGATGGTCGTGATTGCGCTTGCTACTTCCATCGCTTCTACTGGTTTGCCGTTGATCACCGAAGCGGTGACGATCAAAGATCATCGTGGTTTAGCGAAACTGACAAGTGGCAATTTACAATTGTTTTCGTTCTTTATGTTTCCTGCGACCTTTGGCGTGATCCTGCTAGCCTATCCTTTAAATACGTTGTTTTATGCACCTGATAAACTAGGAAGTCACGTGTTGATCCAAGCCAGTTTTGTGGGGCTGTTCCTTGGTCTATATATGTTAGTTTCCAATATGCTTCAAGGGATGTTTGAAAATGCCGCAGCGATCCGTTATCTTGCAATCGGTTTTGTCGTGAAGGTGATCTTGCAATATCCAGCGATCCGTCTGTTTGAAGTCTATGGTCCATTATTTGCGACGATGATCGGTTTTGCTGTTTCTTGCACGCTGATTTTAAAAAAAATGCGTCAAGTTGCACGTTTCAAACCAAGTTTTGTTTGGCGGAGAACGTTATTAATTTTTATTTTAACACTGATCATGCTGGTAGCAGCTGGAATCACGAAGTCTGTTTTCGGTTTATTCCTCAATCAAGATAGTAAAATTCAGTCATTGTTCTTGATTTTATTTGTAGCTGGTGTTGGCGGTACGGTGTACGCATACTTAGCGTTAAAAATTCGATTAGCAGAACGTCTTTTAGGGCCAAGTATGGTTCGATTACGCCATCGATTAAGGATCAAGTAGTAAATAAAATTTGAAAAAAGAAGTTAGGAATAATGTTCCCTATTATCCCTTAACTTCTTTTTTCAATCAAATGGAGGAAAAGCATGCGATTAGACAAATTTTTAGCGGATGTCGGATTAGGCAGTCGCAAAGAAGTCAAGGCACTGATCAAAAAAGGGCACATCAAAGTGAACGATCAAACCATTAAAAGTGACAAATTCCAAGTAGATGAATGGAAGGATCAAGTGACTTATGAAGGCGAACAGTTCATTTACCAAAAAGATTTTTATTATATCCTCAATAAACCAGCTGGAGTAATTTCAGCCACTCAAGACAACTACGATCAAACAGTGCTTGATCTATTCGACGATACTTCTTATCGGGAAGACCTTTTTCCAGTCGGGCGTTTAGATAAAGATACAGAAGGGTTATTGGTTGTGACAAATGATGGCGGTTTGGCGCACCGTTTACTTTCCCCAAAGAAACATGTCGAAAAAGAGTACTTCGCTGAAGTTAACGGTATCATGACCGAAGCCGATGTACAGGCATTTAGTCAAGGATTGACGATTGATGGTGGCGAAGAAACCAGACCTGCTCAGTTATCGATTGTTTCAGTCAATTCGGAAGATGAAACATCGGTGATTCGCTTGATCCTACATGAAGGAAAATTCCATCAAGTCAAACGGATGGTCAAAGCCGTAGGAAAAGAAGTCACTTATCTTAAAAGAATCCGAATGGGGAATTTCCTGCTCCCAGAAGACTTAGCACTCGGCGAATACCGACCAATGACAGCTGAAGAAGTCAAGCAGTTAGAGGGAAAGGAAATGTAATCGAACGAAATACAATGAAGAAACAAGAGCCAGCTAGCCTGTTTTTAGGCTCATTGTCAAATGATAAAATGATAGTTAGGGTATCTTTGATAAGCTAAGTAAAAGACATCTTGAATCCTTCGATGAATTGGTTCGCCCAATTCATTCTAAAGGAGTTCAGGGTGTCTTTTCTTATTACAGACACATCGCTTTAGTTTATATAAAGCAATATAGTTGCTGTTAACAAAAGAGTGAATAGAAGCAGTATAGGATTGATCGTCTGTTCAAAACTCCTGTTCAACTAATCGTGAGTATTGTCTATCTCAAAACGAATATATCTTGTACATTAGCAACTTAAGTACCTACTAGAATATCAGTGATTTTCATTCTAATGAGCGGCTGATTTTTCTGCATGTTCGACTTCTTTATCTATACCTAACACCCTTTTTTATGCTCATTTCATCCGTGTTTATTTAGAAATTACTGCCATTAGCCAACGATTTTTTGAAAAAATTGATCGCTAAAATTGAACCTCTGCCTAATTTTGTTATCTATATTTTGTATCATTTTATCTATAATTTGTTTATTTATTCCTTTTGTTGTAAGCGCTATAATTGGCTTGTGAATGACACGAAAGGAGTTTTACGATGAAAAAAAGAAAGGGGTTAAATCATTTTTTTGCTAATCTATGGCGCTACAAAGCTTTAGTACTGATGGCTGTGCCGGGGATGCTATGGATGATTTTTTTCTTTTATATCCCAGTATTAGCAAACGTAGTAGCATTTAAAAACTTCCATATTTCTGCTGACGGGTTTTTAGCTAGTTTAAGAGAAAGCCCTTGGGTTGGTTGGGAAAATTTCCGCTTCTTATTTACTTCTGATCAAGCTTTCTTGATCACTAAAAACACCATTTTATATAATGTTACTTTTATTCTTTTGAATTTATTGATTTCCGTTGTTTTTGCCATCATTATGAGTGAATTACGGAATAAACGACTGGTAAAAGTTTACCAAACAATGTCGTTACTTCCTTACTTTCTATCATGGGTCATCATTGGGTATTTTGTTTATGCCTTCTTGAGTCCTGACAAAGGAATCTTTAATCAGTGGATCACTGGGCATGGTGGAGAAGCGATCAACTGGTATAACGAACCGAAGTATTGGCCGTTTATTCTTGTCTTTATCGGTACGTGGAAAGGGATTGGCTATAACAGTATCATTTATTTTGCTTCTGTTATGGGGATCGATCCTACTTATTATGAAGCAGCGATGGTGGATGGTGCCAGCAAATGGCAACAAATCAAACATGTGACGATTCCACAATTGATTCCGTTGATGACGATCTTAACGATTCTAGCTGTCGGGAATATTTTCCGAGCAGACTTTGGTTTATTCTACAATATCCCGAGAAATTCCGGGGCACTTTATGATGTCACACAAGTATTGGATACTTACATTTATAATGGCTTGACCTCTACTGGTGACTTTGGAATGACAGCTGCAGCGGGATTGTATCAATCCGTTGTCGGGTTTGTTCTATTGATGATCACAAATACGATTGCTCGTCGTTTCGACAGCGAATCAGCATTGTTCTAGGGAGGAGAAAGAAATGAAAAAAAAGAAAGTCGAACGAGTACAGATTCGTTCATTTAACAAAACAACCAATTTTTTCTCTAACTTGTTGATCGCATTGTTTGCTCTTTCTTGCATCTTACCGTTTCTATTCGTGATTGCGATTTCTTTTACGAAAGAATCCGCTTTGACACAATATGGCTACAGTTTTTGGCCAAAAGAATTTAGTACATTTGGGTATACTTACTTATTCGGTCAAATGCAAGACAAGATTTTCCAAGCTTTATTTGTGACGATCCTTGTCACTGTTCTAGGGACTTTGATCAATAGTACAGCGACTTCTTTATACGCTTATGCGATTTCACGATCAAACTTCCCATTTCGGCGCTTCTTTACCGTATTTTGTTTGATCACGATGTTGTTCTCACCAGGGATGGTTGCGAACTATTTAGTAATGACGAATCTCTTGCAGTTAAAAGATACGATCTGGGCATTGATTTTGCCAATGGCGGTCAGCCCGTTCAATATCATCGTGATGCGAACGTTCTTCAAACGCTCGGTTTCAGATTCGATCATTGAATCTGCAAGAATTGATGGGGCTAGTGAGCTGCGAATCTTTGTGCAAATCGTTTTACCGCTGGCAATTCCAGGGATTGCAACGATCAGTTTGTTTGCTGCCTTAGGGTATTGGAATGATTGGTTTAATGCGTTGCTTTATATTCAAGATGATAAACTGGTTCCTTTGCAATATTTATTGATGAAGATCCAAAGCAATATTCAATATTTGACACAAAATTCAGGAGCGGGCAGTCAATTGACAGGCGGACTTGCTTCTGTTCCGGGAGAATCAGCTCGAATGGCGATCGTCGTGATTTCTACTTTACCGATTGCGATCAGCTATCCATTCTTCCAGAAACATTTTGTTAAAGGATTAACGATTGGTGGAGTAAAAGAGTAATGCAATAAAAATATAAAACAATTTAGGAGGAAGAAAAATGAAGTTATGGAAGAAATTAGCCTTTACTGGCGTTTCTGCAATGATGGTTGGAACATTGGCAGCCTGCGGATCGGGGACAAAAGAAAAAGCTGAAGCAAGTGATTCAACAACCCTTCAAATGTATCAAATCGGTGATAAACCAGAGAATTTCGATCAGTTAATGGATATTGCAAATAAACGGATCGAAGATAAAATCGGAGTCAAAGTCAACATCAACTACATCGGCTGGGGCGATTACGAGAAGAAAATGAATGTCATTATCTCTTCTGGTGAAAACTACGATATTGCCTTTGCCAACAACTATGTATCAAATGCGCAAAAGGGTGCATTTACTGATTTGACAGAATTAGCACCAAAATATGCGAAAGAAGCGTATGATTCTTTAGATGAAGCGTATATCAAAGGGAATTTAGTTAACGGAAAATTGTATGCCTTTCCAGTAAATGGCAACGTGTTTGCCCAACAAGTGTTGACTTTCAACAAGCCGTTATTAGACAAATACAATTTATCGATTGATGGGATCGAATCTTATCAGGATGCGGAAAAAGTGTTACAAGAATTCCATAAAAAAGACCCAAATACAGCTGCTTTTGCGATTGGACAAGGATTTAAGGTCCAAGGAGATTTCGATTATCCATTAGGGAATACATTACCATTTGCGGTTGATTTGAACGGCGATGACACTAAGATCATCAATCAATACGACAACAAAACGTTTATCGAATTATTACGTACGATGCACAGCTGGTATAAACAAGGATTGATTCCTAGCGATGCTGCTACTAGTAATAAAGATTACCCACTTGAAGGGAATACTTGGTTAATGCGTGGCGAAACGCAAGGACCATACGATTATGGCGATACGATCTTGACTAATGCAGCGAAACAAGAATTGGTTTCAAAAGCAATCACTGTTCCATTGAAGTCAACTGGACAAGCACAAATGGCCAACTTTGTCGTATCAAATACCTCTAAAAACAAAGAAAAATCAGTTGAATTTTTAGGTTTATTAAATAGCGATCCAGAATTATTGAATGGTTTAGTTTGGGGTATCGAAGGCGAAGCATGGAAAAAAGATGGCGATGACAAGATCAAATTATTAGATGGGTACCAACCAAACATGCACATGTCTGCTTGGAATACCGGTAACAATGAAATCTTATACACACAAGATACGATCACAGATGAAATGATCGCTGAAAGAGATAAATCAATCGAAGAAGCAAAAACTTCTCCAATCTTAGGCTTTAGTTTCAATACAGATAGCGTAAAAACAGAACTAAGTAATATCTCAAATGTCATGAATCAATACCTAGATGGATTAAATACTGGGACAGTTGATCCTGATGAAACATTACCAAAACTAAAAGATGCTTTGAACAGAGCAGGTTATGACAAAGTATTAACAGAAATGCAAAAACAATATGATGCATTTCGTAAGGAAAGTAAATAATTCAAGGAACTGAATCAGTTTCTAGAAAGAAGCAGAACTTTTTCCGAAATTTGCATGTCGAATTTTTGGAGAGTTCTGCTTTTTGATTAGTGTCCGAAGAAATGAAAGAAAAGCAACCAAGTAGCTAAAAGTTCATTAGGCTTTTTATCAAACTGGTTCTTTTACTTTTTTACTACTCTTGTATAATGAAAGGGAATACAATGTTTTTTATGGAGGGAATCGCATGTTAGGTAAAGCACTAGAAACATTATTTATCAGAGTGTGGGTGGTCATGAAATTAACTTTTTATTTTTGGATCTATACACTGATGGGAGCCATCGTATTAGGGATTGGACCTGCTTATAAAACAGTCAACGAATTGTTTTATCTTTATGGTTTTGAATATAAAGAGATTACGTTTAAGCGAGGGTGGGAAACATTTAAACAAACATTTGTCCGTGGGAATGTGTTGTTTGATTTATTTTTAGCGGGGACATTTTTGCTTGGCTATAATTTATACTTATCTGTTCAAATTCAAGGCATTCTTTTTTTGATTACTGATTTTATCCTGATTTTTAGTTTACTTTATATTTACTCCACTTATCAGTATAGCTTGATTTTAGATAGTGAATACGAAATTTCGATTCCTAACCTACTTAAGTTAAGTTTTGTTTCAGGCTTTTCCAGTTTTTCGACCTTTTTGAAATTGTTGATTGGCGGAGGCATTATTTTTTGGCTAACTTGGAATTATAAAGGACTGATTCTCTTTGGTGTGATTGGCTTATTGACTGTTTGGAATGGGCTGGTGACCAAACAATGGCGGGAAAAACTGGATATGCAGTTAGAAAGCTATGAATAAATGGCGTATTTTATTTTCACAAGGAACACTTCTGAATCGTCTTTTCCGAAAATATGCGCTCGTCCTGATTTTATTAACAACGGTGGCGACTGCTATCATCAGTGTTCATACGTGGGTACAAACGCAAGAGCAAGCTAAGCGAACAACAAGTGAGGCGTTACAAAGTACCAGTCGTACACTGAACGATAAAACGACACTAAGTAAAATCATTAAAGACCAATTATTGGGGAACTCTGATAAAATCGAGAATGCGACTACTTATCTGACAAAACCGATCAATGAATATTTGATGTACGCTTATGATCAACAACAAAAAACGACCGATTTTGTCTCTTTTCCTTATCTAATGAGAGATATTTATGTCAGCTATGAGGAAGTCAGCTCCGTCTATGTTGTTTTCAGTCAATTGCCTGAGTATCTGGAATCTTCTAGAGCAAATAAAGGTGGGGTGATTAAAAGTGGTACGCCTAAATTGACAGATGCGTTTTATATCAAAATGTCGATCACGCAAGGTGGAAGCGAAGTCGGGAGCATGTTCGTCGGTTTTGAAAAAGCGGAATTGGATGCGGCATTAAAGAGTTTGAATACCTTTAGCGGCTTATCATTGTATATGATCTCTGGTACCACCAACCGTTTATACACATTCCATGATCAAGGAATGACAAAGGATAAACTAGCAACCCAAGAACAATTGATTACAACCAGCCTTCAAGAAAATTCCACTTTGCCACTGATAAACCTTGAAAAAAATAATTTCATCCAGTACCAACAATTACCCGATGATTACCGGATATTGGCTACTTTAGATCGTTCGATGGTTAGACGAGCGGTTATCCAAGATTTAGCACCATTGATTTTCGGTGTATTTCTATTAGATGTCAGTCTGTTATTCTTTTTATACCAAACCTTCAAGCGCTATTCGCAACAAGTAGATCTCGTGATGGATGCAATGAATGAAACGGCCAAAGGGAATTTGGAGACGCGGATCGATACGACCCAAACGGAATATGAATTAAAAGACCTTTCTATAGGGATCAATGAGATGTTGGATAGCATCAACCAATATGTTGAAGATATCTATAAATTGGAAATCAAACAGCAAGATGCCCACATGCGTGCATTACAAGCACAAATCAATCCTCATTTTCTCTATAACACGTTAGAGTATATTCGGATGTATGCGTTAAGTGAAGGCAGCGAAGAATTGGCAGATGTGGTGTATGCTTTTTCGGCCTTGTTGCGAAACAATACTAATCAAGAAAAGACGATCAGTTTAAAGGAAGAACTGGACTTTTGCGAAAAATATGTCTATTTATATCAGATGCGTTACCCCAACCGGATCGCCTATCATTTTTCCATTGATCCATCATTAGCAAGTATCGAAGTACCGAAGTTTGTGATTCAACCATTGATCGAAAATTATTTTAAACATGGGGTCGATTTTACACGTTTTGATAATGTCTTAAGCGTGAAAGTGTTTCGTGAAGGGCAGCGAGTCCAGATTATTGTGAAGGATAACGGCAAAGGGATCACACCGGAACGCTTGGCAGAGATCGAATCAAGATTGGCGCATCCTAAAGTCGAATTGTATCAATCGATTGGATTGCAAAATGTGAATGAACGTTTGCGTGCTAGTTTTGGACATAGTTATCAGATGAAGCTAAGTACCAATCAAGAAGGAGGATTGTCTGTCACTATTACATTTAAAGAAAAGGGGTAGGAACATGTACCGAGTGTTATTAGTCGACGATGAATATATGATCTTGGCAGGGTTGCAAAAAATTGTTGATTGGGCAAGTTTGGGATTTCAGGTAGTCGCAACGGCAGAAAACGCGATGCAAGGATTGTCTGTTTTAGAAAATCAATCCATTGATTTAGTTATAACAGATGTCACGATGCCCGAAATGAATGGTTTAGAATTTATCGAGGCGGCTCAAAAGGAACATCATGCGTTTGAATTTATGATTCTTTCTGGTTATCAGGAATTTGATTATTTAAAAAGTGGGATGCAATTAGGGGCCATCAATTACTTGATGAAGCCAGTTAATAAAACCGAACTGATTGCTAGTTTAACCAAAGTGAAGCAGCAATTAGATCATCAAATTGAACAGAAAAACCAGCAAGAAATCTATCAAGAAGTCCTTTTTAGTCAGTGGCTCAATGAAGAATTAGATGAAGTGAGTGAAGAAGAGATTTTAGACAAAATCGGAGGGAAGCAGCGAAGAGTTTTACTCGCTCAAGTGTCTAGATCCGTCGGGAAATCAGTGAATCAGTGGCTGAAAAACCACCAAGAACTTTTTTATTATCAACGAAACTTTGGAGACATGGAACGCTTTACTTTGTTGCTGGAAGAAGCGTCAGTTTCTGCATTTTGCCGCTTCATTCAAGAGAAGAGTATGGAAGAAAACTGGTTGATCAGTATTGGAGATGAAACAGCAGATCCCGATAAGATCCCTGAGAGTTATCAACATGCCAAAGATAATTTACAACTGCATCAATTCTACGGTGAAAAAGACCAACATATCTTTTTTGCCGAACAAGAAGCAGCGAAAGAACAGGCAATTGATTTTTCTTCGTTTAATCGTGTGTTGAAAAGCGGGCAATTGGCTAGTGCTCAACAAATGATCACTCAATTTTTTGACCAATTCCAAACTGCTGTGATGACACCGGATGATATCCGTCATTTTAGTTTTTTGTTGTTTATGGATATCCACCGGGAATTGATTCGGCTAGAAGACGATGAATATTTAAAAGGGATTCAACAGATCAATCAAGCAAAAACAGTCCAAGAACTGCATCAACTTTTACTATCTTTGATCAAGGAACAGCAAAAACAAGTCCGATATAGCGAGAATGTCGAACGAGTGATGACGATCTTACACGAACACTACCGAGAACCTTTAACCTTGAAAGAAGTTTCAGAAAGCCTGCATTTGAATGTGATGTATTTGGGGCAATTATTCAAAAAAGAAACGAAAAAAAGTTTTTCAACTTATTTAAATCATCTCAGAATGGAACAAGCGAAATGGTTGCTGCTGCATAGCAATCAAAATATCAATGAAATTTCTAGTGAGATCGGCTACAACAACACAACCTATTTTTCAAAGTTGTTCAAAAAAATCGTCGGCAAGTCACCAAAAGAATATCGTGAAAAGAATGGAATGATCGTATAAAATCAGCTACTGTGGTTCAGAGGAAAGTGCTCATTACCCTCATCAAGTAAATCCAAGGTGCCGCATGTCTTGAAGCTTGTTTAAATTAGTATAATTCGGTACAATTTTCCTAGATGATGTCCAGAATGTTGAAAGAAAGCGAGCATGAAACTTTCTTTTTTCTGGTTGGTGAAAAGAGGATGCAGGATGGATTTTTTACGTAAATATGGATTTTATTTTTTATTGTCAGGAGTAGTAAGTGATTTTCTGACGCCGTATGTTTTAGGGATTTTTTATCCCAAACTTAATCAAATGACTGCTGTGATCAGTCTTTTTGGGGATGTTGGTAGTCCCGTACGAAAAGCATTTTTGATTTGGTCGGTCATATCTGGCTGCTTGTATGTTTTGGCAATGCCAGCGTTATATCAAGCTTTTGTTACTACTTCAAAACCACTTGCTCTATTAGTGACAGCTGCCATCGGTCTATATGGTGTTACAGATTGTATTTTTACCGGGTTATTTAGTGTGGACACGAACGAAACTTCTTGGAATTTTTCGACTTGGATCCACAATCTTGGTTCAGGGATTGGGTATGGTGGATTTATTTTGTTCCCTTTATTTGTTTTCTTATTGTATCGCAAAATGGGCGATGCACAATTAACTCAATCTTTTTTTATTTTACTAGTTGCCAGTTTGATTTTTGCAGGAATTTATGGCGCAGCACGTATTCCCGGATTAAATCAATTGCCGGTTTTGAATCAGTTAGGTTTTTGTCAACGGATCAGTTTTTTCTTTAATTATTTACCAATTGTGTGGTTAAGTATCTTACACATTAGGGCATAGCGGACTGTAGCCCTAATTAAATGCTGGAAATTAGTAAAACTGATTGAAACCACAGGATAAATGTGTCAGACTAAACCTTGACCGCACATCGTGATGTGCAAATGTATATCGTAGGGGAGTCTAATGAAAGACATGAGAAATATCAAATTAACGATCGAATATGATGGGAAACGTTACTCAGGCTGGCAACGTCTGGGAGATGACGATAAAACGATCCAAGGCAAAATCGAAGCAATCATCTCACAGATGACTGGAGAAAAAATTGAGATCATTGGATCGGGGCGCACGGATTCTGGGACACATGCCAGAGGACAAGTGGCAAACTTTAAAACGACTTCTCAAATGAGTCGTAATGAAATGCTAACTTTTCTCAACCGCTATCTACCAAGAGATATCGTGATCAAAAAAGTGGAAGAAATGCCTGAACGCTTTCATGCTCGATACAATGCGACAGGAAAAAAATATAGCTATTATGTGTGGAATAATCCCGTTCCAACTGTTTTTGAACGAAATCATAGTTTCTATTTTCCGCAAGAACTAGACCTGGAAAAAATGAATGAAGCTTGTCAAAAATTAATGGGAAGTCATGATTTTATCGGTTTTTCTGCCTTGAAAAAATCAAAAAAATCAACAGTTCGTACGATCCATGTGCTCTCAATCGAACAAGAAGGCGGCATGTTGCACTTTACCTTTGTGGGCAATGGCTTTTTGTATAAGATGGTTCGGATCTTGATGGGTACACTCTTGGAAATCGGTACAGGAAAGTTACCTGTTTCGGCGATTGATGATATTTTTGAGAATAAAGTAAGACAACAGGCAGGAGAAACCGTGCCGGCACATGGTTTATTTTTAGACGAAGTGTATTACCAATAAACATTCATATTAAATAGAACAAACTGAGAGAGTCGTTTGATTGCCTGTAGCAGGCAAAAGAATGGCTGTCTCAGTTTTTTTGAGTAGCCTACGCTCTCCCATGACTCCTCTAAGCGGTCTATTCGCAATTTCGCTAGTTTCGTGATACATTCAGGACGAATTTACATATTTGACCAAGAAGTGAGGGGAAAAGTGGTGGAGCAAGAGCTAGCAGAATTATACAATCTCATTTTAAACCCTAATACCCGTGAATGGGAGCGGACATTGTTGATCCAAGCGAAAAACCAAGCAGGGGAAAGAAAACAAAGAAAAGAAATCCTTGAAATGATTGAAGTCTCTTTACGACCACTAGCACTTCGGGGGAATTTGACGCCTGACGTCATGGACTTTTATTTGAAGATCACCCATGATCCGATGGGACAAGTGTCTTACGACTTTGCGAAACACCAGATCATCGATGAACGCTATCAAGAAAAAGCCGTCTTTGCCGGGGGCTGTTTCTGGTGCTTAGTCGAACCGTTTGAAACACGGCAAGGGATTATTTCCGTGTTGTCCGGATATACTGGCGGGGAGGTCGAACATCCTAACTATGACCAAGTTAGCAGTGGCACGACTGGGCATGTGGAAGCAGTGGAGATTATTTTTGATCAGCGAATGATAAACTATGAAGAACTATTAGCGATTTTTTGGCAAGTCACCGATCCAACAGATGCCTTTGGACAGTTTCAGGATCGTGGGAATCAATACCGCTCCATCATTTTTGTAGAAAATGAAGAACAAAAAATACTAGCAGAAAAATCCAAGCAACAAGTGATCGCTTCGCATCAGTTTGCGGAACCAATCGTCACACAGATTAAGCCAGCAACAACCTTTTGGCCTGCTGAAAATTATCATCAACAATTTTACAAAAAACAACAAAAACGTTATAAGAAGATCAAGAAGTCTCATCAACAATTTTTATTTTTTAAGCGGGCAAAGAAAAAATGGTCTGGGGAAGACGAATAAGTAATCGTGTAAGTGGAAGATGTTCTGTAAAAATCAGTCATTCCCTTAAAATTGCTAGATGATTTAATAACGATTAAAATCTAATAATACTTTTAAGTAAGCGCTGTTGATTAAGTGGTACACTTATTTGAGAAACCTCTCTCAAATAAAAGAAAGAAGGTACCTATGATGAAGAAAAGGCGTTTATTGGTTTTTAGTGTTCTTTTTTTATTTTCAGTATTTTCAATATTTTCAACATTTTTTGTGGTCCATACTTATGAAAAATCAGAAAGCACCCAAACAATTATCACTGAAAGCAAACAGCATTTACTAGACAATGTGGTGGCAAAACAACGTAATAATCGAGTAAATTTGTTGGATTCGGGGTCAGGCATTTCTGCTTCTGAAAATAGTAGACCGCCAAAAGATTTTATTGATGTTTCCTCACATAATGGTTATTTATCTGTCGAAGCATATGAAACAATGAAAAACTATGGGATCACAGGTGTAGTAGTTAAGTTAACAGAAGGGGATTCTTATAGGAACCCACTGGCCCCTGAACAAGTTGCGAATGCTATCCAGGCGGGGTTGAAAGTGAGTGTCTATCATTATGCTTGGTTTAATTATGCAGAAGACACCGAAAAAGAAGCCTACTATTTATTAGCCTATCTAAAAGAATTAAATTTACCTTATTCTACTGTAGTTGTGAACGATAGTGAAAATCCTCAAATGAATCTAGCAAGAGTGACTGAAAATGCGCAAGTGTTTAGTCAGGCCATTCAAGCAGCTGGTTTTTCCCAGGTGGTTCATTATTCCAATCTTTCATGGTTTACGAATGGAACTTTAGACTTGGATGTCTTAGGAAAAGAGAATTGCTGGGTAGCACAATGGCCTCAGAATCCTTCAGAAAACGAACTTTTACATATAGAAAAAGCTGCTTGGCAATGGGCAAGTGATTTATACTTTCCAGAATTTACCGAAAAACAATTCGATATCAACACCGATTACCTAGGGATATTTACCAAATGATCCATGGTGATGATTGAGGCTAAAGAGGATTTTTGTTAGTAATTCGCCAACGATAAGCGTATAATTCACATAGAACAATAGTTATCAACAACGAAATATCACATACGCAGATTAGGAAAAAAGAAGTGGTAAACCACATTTTTTTGAAAACGTATACTTGTTTAGGAGGAGAAGAATATATGTATGTAGCAAATCAGCAGCGATATGAAAAAATGACGTATCGAAAAACTGGAAAATCTGGGTTGAGATTGCCTTTGCTGTCTTTAGGATTATGGCAAAACTTTGGTGATTATGATCCTATAAGTAATCAACGGGAAATTTTACGTGGCGCCTTTGATATGGGGATCACACATTTTGATTTAGCCAATAACTATGGTGGTCCAGCAGGAGCAGCAGAGAAAAACTTTGGTCGGATCTTTAAAGAAGATTTTCAAACGTATCGTGATGAAATGATTATTTCAACCAAAGCAGGTTATCACATGTGGGAAGGGCCTTATGGAGAATGGGGTTCCCGTAAATCGATCATTGCTAGTTGTGATCAAAGCCTCAAACGGATGGGGTTAGATTACGTAGATATCTTTTATCATCATCGTCCTGATCCAGATACACCTTTGGAAGAAACGGCAGAAGCGCTTATGCAATTAGTTCGTCAAGGGAAAACACTGTATATTGGGATCTCCAACTACAACGGGGAAGACACGAAGAAAATGTCTGCTATCTTACGTGAAATGAACGCTCCATTTATTATCCACCAAATGCGTTACAATATGTTTTCAAGAGAATTATTAGAAAAAGATTTAGCACCTGTTTTAGAAGAGACAGGTCTGGGAGCTATTACTTTTAGTCCTTTAGCGCAAGGGTTATTAACTAAACGCTATTTACATGGGATTCCAGAAGATTCTCGAGCCCATCGTAAAGAAATTCCTTTTCTATCAGAAGATCAAGTGACACCTACATTGGGTAAGATCAAGCAATTACAGGATTTAGCTGATTTGCGTGGACAGACGTTAGCACAAATGGCTTTAGCATGGAATCTACGACAAGAGTCAGTGACCAGTGTGCTTGTAGGCGCTAGTCGACTTAGTCAATTAGAAGAAAGTGTTCGGATGATGGATAATCTTTCCTTCTCACCTGAAGAAGAACAGAAAATTGAACAAATCTTAGGACACTAATGAAAGCTGTTTTTTCCTTTTTCTCAGAAAAATAACGTAAAGGAGGAGTTGCCATGGCTCATCAAGATTACGTTCATCTGAAAACAATTGATACAGATATTCGTTCATTTATTTTACAAAAAAATAAGAAACTGACCATAGAGTCCCAAATCCCTTTTATTACTTTTATGAATTATCATTTTGAGTATATAAAAGAAAAAATCATTCAAGACCAGAATGAAACAAAAAAAATTAATCAAGAAATGCTAGAGCAGTTGAAAAATAAGCAAATCATTAGTCAAAATTTAAATACAACGATCAATCAAAAAGCGACTTTTGGTCAAAAATCAGCAGATGCAATTGCCAAGTTTGGTGGTAGTTGGCCGTTTATCTTTCTCTTTGTAGTGATTTTAGGTAGTTGGATCTTGTTGAATACGTTACATTTTTTTGGCCTATCATTTGATCGATATCCGTTCATTCTTTTGAACTTAGTGCTTTCTTGTTTAGCTGCTATCCAAGCACCGATCATTATGATGAGTCAAAACAGACAAGCAGCTAGAGATCGGATAGCAGCCGACCATGATTATCAAACAAACCTAAAAGCTGAGTTAGAAATTAGTTTGTTGCATGAAAAAATCGATTATTTGATGTCACAGCAATGGCAACAAATGCTGGAATTACAACAATTACAAATTGAGTTATTAACCCAATTAAATGAAAAATTCCAAGAAACGACAAAAAGTGAATAGTAGGACAAGCAGTTGAAAATAAGCTGGAATTCGCACAAAGGAGTCATTTTTGCGAAACTACGGCTTATTTTTTTTGATACCATGAATGAGCTACACAAATTTATCAGAGAAATGATCAACATTTGCACACTAATTTTAGTGTGCAAAGAAAAAAGAAGTGTGCATCTATACAGTGACCTCTTGAAAGCGTTAGCACGACAAGGGATTAAAGCGCTTTAAAAGTTGGCACGGTAATTGCTTTATATAAAAGTGTAAGATACAAGAAAGGGAAGTGTAGAAAATGGAAAAGAAAACAATCATGCTTGTATGCTCAGCTGGAATGAGTACTAGTTTATTAGTAACAAAAATGCAAAAAGCGGCAGAAGAAAAAGGAATCGAGGCTGATATCTTTGCAGTATCTGCTTCAGATGCAGACAATCAATTAGAATCAAAAAATGTAGACGTTTTACTTTTAGGTCCACAAGTACGTTTTATGCAAAATCAATTTGCTGAAAAATTAGCACCAAAAGGAATTCCTTTAGATGTAATCAATATGCAAGATTACGGAATGATGAACGGTGCCAAAGTATTAGAACAAGCAGAATCATTAATCAATAAATAATGGAGGAAACCAACAATGCAAGAGCAAAAAAATCTTGAAGCAATCATGGGTTTGATCATGTTTGGCGGAAATGCAAAAAGCGATGCAATGGAAGCGATTGCTGCAGCGAAAAAAGGAGATTTTGAGTTAGCTGATGCAAAAATCAAAGATGCGGAAGAATCTTTAGTGCAAGCTCATCACTCTCAAACAGAAATGTTAACACAAGAAGCACAAGGTAATCATATGGAAGTGACTTTATTAACGGTTCACAGCCAAGACCATCTGATGACTTCGATTGCATTTACAGATTTAGCAAAAGAAATCATTGATTTATATCGACGTTTAGATGCTTAAAGTAAACTGGTGAAATAGAAAAGAGGAAAGAAACATGGATAAATTTGTTGCATTTATGGAGAAACATTTTATACCTGTGGCATCAAAAATTGGTGCTCAACGTCATTTAGTAGCGATTCGTGATTCATTTATGGTCAGTATGCCTTTGATGATTTTAGGTGCGTTAGCAGTAATGATCAATAACTTGCCTATTCCTGGTTTCCAAGAATTAATGAATAAAATTTTTGGTGGCGAAGCTTGGAAAGGATTTGGCGCAGCTGCTTGGAATGGTACATTTGCGATTCTTTCAGTTTTGATCGCCTTTCTACTTGCTTATCATTTAGCAAATGGTTATCGTAAAGACGGCGTTTCTGCTGGAGTAATTTCTTTAGGTTCATTCTTCGCATTAGGCGGAGCGTTGGGCATGAGCTCAAATGGTTTATTTATTGCAATTATTGTTGGGATTATTTCAACAGAAATCTTTGTTCGTTTAAGTGGAAATGAAAAATTAATCATCAAAATGCCTGATGGCGTGCCACCAGCTGTAGCTAAAGCCTTTGCTTCATTATTACCTGCAATGATCACGATCTCATTCTTTGCTTTGATTGCTGCGATCTTTGCTGCATTTGGTGTAGATGATATCGTAGGCGCGTTTTATACAATTGTTCAAGAACCATTCATGGGACTAGCCAATTCTTATCCTTCAGCTTTGTTGTTAGCATTCATTACACCATTCTTATGGTTCTTTGGATTACACGGAGCAAATATGGTAGACCCTTTGATGCAAACAATCAATGCACCAGCAATCGAAGCGAATGTTAATGCGATTGCTGCTGGTCATAGCGCACCATACATTGTAAACAAACCTTTCTTTGATAGCTTTGTCAACTTAGGTGGTACAGGGGCAACATTAGGTCTGTTACTAGCGATTTATTTAGTGGGACGTAGAAATAAACCTTATATGGTTGTTACGAACTTGTCGATCGCACCAGGTGTTTTCAATATCAATGAACCAACAATGTTTGGTTTACCAATCGTATTGAACCCAATTATGTTTATTCCGTTTATTTTAACCCCAATGGTTTTAGTATCTGTTGCTTATTTTGCTACTGCTACCGGACTAGTTCCAGCTGCAACGGTGATGCCACCATGGGTAACACCACCAGTAATCGGTGGGGTATTAGCAACAAAAAGTATCGCTGGCGGTGTCTTAGCTGCTATCAACTTAATCTTATCTGTCTTGATTTACCTACCATTTGTGAAAGTAGCGACAGTTCAAGAAAAAAGAAAAGAAGCATTAAACGGCTAAAAGCACATAAAAGAAAGAAACAGCACATACAATCAAAAGTAGCTATTCTTTAGTGAAAAGATCTTGTTTCGTTTAATGAGCGATCAAAAAAAACAGTTGTCTGACAGAGGTCATGACAACTGTTTTTTTTTGGATAAATGGCTCAAGGATTGCTTTCTTTTTTCTTAGTGAAAAAGAAGGATAAAAGGAGGTTTTTTTGGAGTTTAAAAAAACCATTTCGATAACAAGCGTGCTATAATAGTGCAAATGTATAGGGGAGTGAAAGGACGAAATGAAAGGTTATGAGTTGGTTAAGATCAGAGAAAGACCTGAATGGTTGGAACAGGCAGCGCAATGGTTTACGTCAAAATGGCATCTTCCGCTTTCCTTTTACCAAGAGAGCATGGAAGATTCTCTTCAATCATCTAACGCTGTTCCTCAATGGTATATAGTCGTGACGTCAGAACAAAAAATTATCGCTGGAGCAGGGGTCATCGCGAATGATTTTCATGATCGTCCAGATTTGACTCCGAATGTTTGTGCGTTGTTTGTTGAAAAAGAATATCGTAATCAAGGAATTGCCAAAGAGATTTTATCATTTATTCGAAAGGATATGGGGGCGCTTGGGATTTCGCAGCTCTATGTAGCGACTGACCATACAGGTTTTTATGAAAGATATGAGTGGGAATATCTGACGACAGTGCAAGATAATGAAGGGATCCCGGTTTATTTATATCAACTAGCGATTTTTACAACGTGATCGGAGTTGATTACTCAAAAGGGTTCTTTGTCTGATCAGTAATCTTTTGTTTCTGGTGAGCAATGCCAAGAAAAATCGGAAATTGTTTCTTGATGCTATTTTTGTTGGTATATTGGTTATTCGAGTATTATTTAGTGGACGGTCCCATTTTTTAGCTTCAAAAAATTCCAGGAGCAATAGAAAGTTCTATCAGTCCTGGAATTTAGAATGGTTGATTTGTTGGAAAAGCATGAATGAGCTCGCTGTCCTAAATAGGCGTTCCGTCTTTTTACCGAAAAATTAGGAAGCTTTCTTATTCATTCTTTTTTTTCGCTCTTTTTTTGTTTTTTTTTCTCGTCATAGATGAAGACATTACGTACTATTTTCAAAATAGGTCGTGCAGTCAAAAAGATCGCTCCTACTAGATAACAATAGGTACTATAACGGTCTGGAATATCTGTTAACAACGCTACGCTTCCAAAAATATAAAAAATCCCTGTTAATAAATCAACTGCAAGAGACAATAATGTATAGCGGTTCTGGAAATAAAGACGAAAACGTTGTCCAGCAATTTCGATATCTTCTTCTTTCCCAATATCTATTTCATGGCTTTTTCGTTTTATTTCTGGCATCTCTCACTCACCTATCTGTGAACAAAGCTAAGGTTTCAAAACAACTTTGATATTTTTATCTTCTTTTTTGTCAAAAATCTCGTATGCTCGGGCAGCATCAGCTAAAGGCATCGCATGTGTAATGATTTGGGTTGGATCGAACAGACCCGCAGCAATCATCTCGTAAATTTTAGGCATCAAATGAACGATCGGTGCCTGACCATGCTTCACTGTGATATCTCTCATGAAAAATTCTTGTAGTGGGTACGAAGAAGCTGGGGTCATATAAACACCAGTGATTTGTACGGTTCCAAATTTTTTGACAGCTTGCGCAGCCATTTGGATCGGTGAAATCGTCCCGCTTTGCAAACTAACGAGATTCTTAGCTTTTTCTTTCACTGGTTCCAAGCCATCCATCCCTACACAATCAATGATGACATCAGCGCCACCTTTTGCTAATTCGTAAAGTTCTTTCCCAGCAGACTGAGTATCTTCTAACAAATAAGTTTCTACATGATTGTAACGAGCGGCTTTATCAATACGATGTTGGACCGGATCGACAGCAATCACGCGCTCTGCTCCTGCCATAGCGGCAAATTTTTGTGCAAACAACCCAACTGGTCCTGAACCTAAGACCACTACAGTGTCGCCTTTTTTTACGTTGGCATTTTGAACGCTCCAATAAGCAGTTGGAAGGATATCAGATAAGAAAAGGACTTTTTCGTCTGCAAGATCATTGTCAGGTACGATAAACGAAGTGCTATCAGCAAACGGTACCCGAAGATACTCAGCTTGACCACCCCAATGATTCCCATTTAAACGGCCAAAGCCAAATAAACCACCATAAAGTTGATCTGGATTTGAGCGATCACATTGACTTTCCATCTCATGGGTACAGAAATGACAATGCCCACAACTAATATTAAAAGGAATAACGACCCGCTGTCCCTTTTTTAGTTTTTTTACTGCAGGACCTACTTCTTCAACAATCCCCATTGGTTCATGACCAACGACATATCCTTTTTCTAAGACAGCCTCCCCATGATGATAGAGGTGAAGATCCGATCCGCAAATCGCAGTAGCGGTAATTCGAATAATAGCATCTGTCGGTTCCACGATTTTTGGATCATCTACGTTTCTGATTTCCATTTTTTGGTTTCCTTGCCAGGTAACAGCTTTCATGAAATAAAACTCCTTTCTTCAAACCCTATAACATGTCATTTTTTGAACGAACAGCTAATTTCATTCTAAAGGAGGAGCTGGCTTTTGAGTAGTGAAACGCTTTTAGTAAAGGGAAAATCACTTTAAAATAACTTGCGTATTATTTAGTTTACATTGAGAAGCTTTATAGTTAGAAGTATAATTAAATTATGTTGATTTCTTAGGTTAAGTAAATAACAGATTAAAAAATAGATCAAAAGGGAGGTTATTTGTGATAAAAGAAAAAAAGGGAGAACAAATCAGAAAACTGATGGTCACATTTGCTTGTTCAGTGACTTTGTTTGTGATTATTTCCGTAGGAATCATTCAAGTGACGTTTTTTGATCAGGCGTATTTACTCGGTCAAATCGAAAAAACAAAGTATAGCGAATTGGTCCTCGCAGAAGCTGCTCAGAATTTTCGGAAAGAAAACACAGAAGAAAGTGAATTTTCAGAGGTCGTTGCAACGGCACTTTCACCAAGTTTTGTCGAAGAAGCTCTTCGACCATTTATTCAACATACATATGAAGAAACAAATTATGAGCTAAGAGACAGCAATGAGGTGAGTGAGAAAATTGCTCAAGCGGTGGCTACAATTGCAACAAAAAAACAACTGACTATCGATAAAGAGGAAAAAAATAAAATCGAGACAATGATCTTTATTTACATGTATCACTTCCAAAGTGCATTAGGTGATCGATACTTGACTATTTTTATCGAAAACATCGTGTCTGCTCGAAAAATAGTGGTACCTCTTTTTTACATCTGTCTGGGTCTATTGGCGTTTTGGCTAGTCTATTTATATCGGTTAATTAACAAAACACCCTTTTCTTTCCTGCGTTACGGTATGTTTATTTTGGGAACGACTGGAAGTATGTTTTGTGTTTTAGCAGGATTGCTTTATATACAAGACGTTTTACATAATATAGCTTTTCATTCACAAGCGACTTTACAATTAATGACACATTACGTGCAAGATCTACTGATGTATCCAGCGATTATTGGGGGCATTCTTTTGTTTTGTGCTGTATTATTCGGTGGGGGAAGTAAGCTTCTGCAGAAACGGCAAAATAAAAAGTGGCTGAAAACTGGAAGCAGTACCTTAAAAAAAGCCTAAGATAATAGCTAAATAAAAATCATTCGTTGAATGATGAAATACTAAAAAACGACTGTCACTCCCGTTACTAGGAAGTGACAGTCATTTTTTGTTGCGGTTGTTCCTTGTTGATACCTTATTGCATCGATCATTCAAACATTTTCTTAGCAGCACGCATCAATGTAGGAATATCTTTGTCATATCTTGGAGTTTTAACAAGACGTGACATTGGAATACCAGCAAAATGGAAAGCAGCGATCTCGCCAGAGCGTACGGCGCTTTGTTCCGTAAAGATCATTTGATAAGGTTGTTCGACAAACTCTCCAGTAAATGCCAAGTTCGTTGAGTGTTGAGGAATCACTTTTGGTCGGTCGCTTTTTGCTCGATTATTAAATAATGCAGAAGCATAAGGCATATACACAGGAATATTATTCACAACGCTATCAAAAATCTCGGTTTCCTTCGTTCGAATATTTTCAGGACCAGGATCGACTTTCGAAAGTTGTCCGATCAGTTCTTCTAACATTTCTTTCCCAGTCATCTTGATATATTGCTTATCCACAAATTCTCCACGACGTCGAGGGTATAAGAAATATCCCCAAATGACGGTTTCGTTTGATTTTTGTGAAGTAAAATGTGGTTGGTGATGAACGACGATCGACATGTTGACATCTTTTTGTCCGAGTGGCGTGATTGGTGTAGTGGAGATAAATGAATTCAATGCATTACCAGGGACTTGTGTCGTGATCCGAGTAATTTCATTTAAAAGCAAATGATCCTTAGTTGTTAAAGTGAAACTAACCCATTCACTGGCATCACGATCGGCAAAAAATTTGTCAGGGTTACCTAAATTATAGAAACGTTCACTGGCTTTCTTCCACAAGCTAGAAGCAGCGCCATAATCCATATTTTCAACAGCTGGTGTATCGTAGTCACCTAGTGTAGCCGAATCAGTAATTGATCCGTTAGTGAAAAGCACACCCGTATCACCGTCAACCACGACGTGTTCTTCCTCATTGGTTAACGTGTTGATCATTTTTAAGCCAGTCACTGTAATTTCATCTTGCATTGGAGTTTCTTTGAATTCCCAGTCGACTACGCGGCGGTTCAAAATGATTTGACATCCTTGGTCTTTTAAATAATTGATCAATGGCAACATGATACTTTCATACTGATTGTAGCGAGTTCGGTTTACTCCTACCAAATGTTCGATTTGTGTAAATTCATAAATCATTTGATGCATATAGCGACGAAGTTCTTGGGCAGAACTACGAGTACGAAAAGCAAAAGTTGTTTCCCACATAAACCAAAAGTTTGTCTCAAAGAAGTGAGGATCATCTTTAAAGTATTCTTCAATTGTGACATTATCTAATTTTTCTTCTTCTGAATCAGGCATGGCGATCAGCTTAGTCAATAACAAACGATCTTTATTGTTAAATCCTAGTTTGCCTCCGTCAATAATTCCTTTGCCGCCTTCCATCAAACGTGCTTTATCAAATGTTCGGTGTTTTGCATCAAAATCTCTAGTATCTTCAGCCGCAGTCATTCCTGGTTCGGTGACAGAGGGGATTCGGCTTAAGAGATCCATCAAATCCACGTATGTTCGATAATTGAGCATACGTCCACCACGGGCGATATAGCCCTTTTTGTTTTCTAAGGGATGATTTTTATTCCAATATTCATCGACAACGGTATCCGTTGGGGCACCATCATTGGAGCCATGGTCATCTAAAGAATAAAACGTAATCTGATCACCACGCCAGTTTCCTTCTTGAATCAAATAAACAGCAGCTGCCATATTGGCGATTCCAGCGCCAATCATTATTGCTTTACTTTTTCTCATTGTGATTCCTCCAGTATTTTACAAGTGAACAGTCTGACGATTCGTTTCTTTGACTAGATCGATTCAAATTCATCATACAAATGACGATCATCTTCTAACAAGCCTGTCTTTTTACCAAGATAAACAGCACCCAATGTTAATATGCCTAGTCCAATACCTAGTTTGATCCATTTTTTACTCATAAGATGTTCCTCCTTTGTTTTTTCTCTCGTCCTTCTATGTAAAAGGATAGAACCTTTCATTCTAATTGCCAAATGATAGGGTAACCAAATATCCGAACTTTGGACAGATTGAACAGAGTGTCTAATTTTGAGCAAAAGTAAGTCAATGGAATCGAAAAGTTGGTCAGCTGAAAAAATGGAAAGCTTGGGAAGAAAATCAAGATTGGCAGAAAATCTGGAAAGAATGGTTTGCCAGATAGCAATGAAAGGATATGTAAGAGGTTTGTGTTATTTTATATCTGATGAATCATTAGGTAATTAGAATTATTTTTTTAAAAAAGTTTCATTAGATTTGATTTTAAAATCAAAATTCTAAATAAAATGCTTTCAAAAATAAAAATCGCATAAAAATTTTGTGTTATAGTAAAACTGTTAAAAATTCTATATATAACAAAAAAAGGCAAAATAAAAAAGCACCGAGACAGTGCTTGCTTTAAAAGCTGATAACGGACAATGCCTTATTTTAACTCGCTATGTTGATTTGAATGCTACCAACAAATTGATTATAGCATAATACCAAAGAGTTACAAGTAGAAAAAGAAAATCACTTTGTCTAACTATTCATGATGGTTGGCAATTGTAAAGAAGACAACTTGCTAAGTTGTGTAAATGTTAAAAGAAGGGATGGATAGTGAATGACAAAGGACTATACGATTGGTTTAGATATAGGAACCAATTCTGTGGGCTGGGCGGTACTAACAGATGATTATCAATTAATGAAAAGGAAAATGAGCGTTCACGGAAATACTGAAAAAAAGAAAATCAAAAAAAATTTTTGGGGCGCACGATTATTTGATGAAGGTCAAACAGCGGAGTTTAGAAGAACTAAGCGAACGAATCGCCGAAGATTGGCTCGCAGAAAATATCGACTCAGCAAATTACAAGATCTTTTTGCTGAAGAACTCTGCAAACAAGATGATTGCTTTTTTGTACGTTTGGAAGAAAGCTTCTTAGTTCCAGAAGAAAAACAATACAAACCAGCATCGATTTTCCCCACGTTAGAGGAAGAAAAAGAATATTATCAAAAATATCCGACAATCTATCATTTGCGCCAAAAGTTAGTCGATTCAACGGAAAAAGAAGATCTCCGTTTGGTTTATCTGGCATTGGCTCATCTATTGAAATATCGTGGTCATTTTTTGTTTGAAGGAGACTTGGATACGGAGAATACCTCTATTGAAGAAAGTTTTCGTGTTTTTTTAGAACAGTATAGCAAACAATCAGATCAACCACTGATCGTTCACCAACCCGTTTTAACTATTTTGACAGATAAATTATCGAAGACGAAAAAAGTGGAAGAAATCCTCAAATATTATCCTACAGAAAAAATCAACAGCTTTTTTGCTCAATGTTTAAAATTGATCGTTGGGAATCAAGCGAACTTTAAACGTATATTTGATTTGGAAGCAGAAGTAAAACTCCAATTTTCAAAGGAAACCTATGAAGAAGATCTGGAGTCTTTGTTAGAAAAAATCGGTGATGAGTACCTAGATATCTTTTTGCAAGCAAAGAAAGTCCATGATGCGATCTTATTATCAGAGATTATTTCTTCAACTGTCAAACATACGAAAGCAAAACTATCTTCAGGGATGGTCGAACGGTATGAGCGGCATAAAGCTGATTTGGCAAAATTCAAACAATTCGTGAAAGAAAACGTACCACAAAAATCAACAGCTTTTTTCAAAGATACCACCAAAAATGGTTATGCTGGTTATATCAAAGGAAAAACAACTCAAGAAGAATTTTATAAATTCGTCAAAAAAGAGCTAAGTGGGGTAGTAGGAAGTGAGCCTTTTCTAGAAAAAATCGATCAAGAAACCTTTTTATTGAAACAACGTACTTATACCAATGGGGTTATTCCTCATCAAGTACATCTAATAGAATTGAAAGCGATCATTGATCAACAAAAACAACATTATCCATTTCTAGAAGAAGCAGGACCAAAAATCATTGCGTTATTCAAATTTCGAATCCCTTATTATGTCGGTCCTTTGGCAAAAGAACAAGAGGCTAGTTCTTTTGCTTGGATCGAGCGGAAAACAGCTGAAAAAATCCATCCGTGGAATTTTTCAGAAGTCGTAGATATCGAAAAATCAGCGATGCGTTTTATTCAAAGAATGACAAAGCAAGATACGTATTTACCGACAGAAAAAGTACTTCCTAAAAATAGCTTACTTTATCAAAAATATATGATTTTCAATGAACTAACCAAAGTGAGCTATAAAGATGAACGAGGTGTGAAACAGTATTTTTCCGGTGATGAGAAACAGCAGATTTTTAAACAGTTGTTTCAAAAAGAGCGAGGGAAAATCACTGTCAAAAAATTACAAAACTTTTTGTATACGCATTACCATATTGAAAATGCCCAGATTTTTGGTATTGAAAAAGCATTTAATGCTTCGTATAGCACGTATCATGATTTTATGAAATTAGCAAAAACAAACCAAAAAGCCATGCAAGAGTGGTTGGAACAGCCCGAAATGGAACCGATTTTTGAGGATATCGTAAAAATACTCACCATTTTTGAAGACCGGCAAATGATTAAACATCAATTAAGTAAGTATCAAGAGGTCTTCGGTGAAAAGTTGCTCAAAGAATTTGCAAGAAAACATTACACTGGCTGGGGAAGATTCTCAGCTAAATTGATCCATGGCATCAGAGATCGAAAAACGAATAAAACGATCCTTGATTATCTAATCAACGATGATGACGTTCCGGCTAACCGTAACCGTAATTTGATGCAGCTGATCAATGATGAGCATTTATCTTTTAAAGAAGAAATTGCAAAAGCAACGGTGTTTTCTAAACATAAATCATTAGTTGACGTCATACAAGACTTACCAGGAAGTCCAGCGATCAAAAAAGGAATTTGGCAAAGTCTTAAAATCGTGGAAGAACTGATTGCGATCATTGGATACAAACCAAAGAATATCGTGATCGAAATGGCAAGAGAAAACCAAAAAACGCATCGGACGAAACCACGTCTTAAAGCTTTAGAAAATGGGTTGAAACAGATTGGAAGCACGTTATTAAAAGAACAGCCAACAGATAACAAAGCGCTCCAAAAAGAACGGTTGTACCTGTACTATTTGCAAAATGGCAGAGATATGTATACGGGAGAACCGCTAGAAATCGAGAATCTTCACCAATACGAAGTGGATCATATCATACCGAGAAGTTTTATTGTGGATAATTCTATTGATAACAAGGTGCTAGTTGCTAGAAAACAAAATCAAAAGAAGCGAGACGATGTGCCGAAAAAACAAATAGTCAACGAGCAAAGAATCTTTTGGAATCAACTGAAAGAAGCCAAATTGATTAGTCCAAAAAAATATGCGTATTTAACCAAAATTGAACTGACACCAGAGGATAAAGCTCGTTTTATTCAGCGGCAATTAGTCGAAACGAGACAAATCACGAAACATGTTGCGAATATTTTACATCAATCTTTTCATCAGGAAGAGGAAGGAACAGATTGTGATGGGGTACAGATCATTACGCTAAAAGCAACATTGACGAGCCAATTCAGACAAACTTTTGGGCTTTATAAAGTACGTGAGATCAATCCACATCATCATGCGCATGATGCGTATTTAAATGGTTTCATTGCGAATGTTTTGTTAAAACGGTACCCTAAATTAGCACCTGAATTTGTCTATGGAAAGTATGTCAAATATAGTTTAGCAAGAGAAAATAAAGCTACCGCTAAAAAAGAATTTTATTCCAATATTTTAAAGTTTTTTGAATCAGACGAACCGTTTTGCGATGAAAATGGGGAAATTTATTGGGAAAAAAGCCATCATCTCCCACGGATCAAAAAAGTTCTTAGCTCCCATCAAGTGAATGTAGTGAAAAAAGTCGAACAACAAAAAGGTGGTTTCTATAAGGAAACGGTCAATTCAAAAGAAAAACCTGATAAACTGATCGAACGGAAAAATAATTGGGATGTGACGAAGTACGGTGGTTTTGGAAGTCCAGTCATTGCCTATGCCATTGCGTTTGTTTATGCCAAAGGGAAGACACAAAAGAAAACCAGGGCAATTGAAGGAATTACCATCATGGAACAAGCGGCTTTTGAAAAAGATCCGACTACATTTTTAAAAGAAAAAGGCTTTCCTCAGGTGACAGAGTTTATCAAATTGCCAAAATATACCTTGTTTGAGTTTGATAATGGGCGCAGAAGATTCCTGGCAAGTCACAAGGAGTCGCAAAAAGGGAATCCTTTCATCTTATCGGACCAATTAGTAACCTTGTTATACCATGCGCAACATTATGACAAAATCACCTATCAAGAAAGTTTTGACTACGTCAATACTCATCTTTCTGATTTCTCAGCCATCTTAACCGAAGTTCTCGCTTTTGCAGAAAAGTATACACTTGCGGATAAAAATATAGAGCGAATTCAAGAACTCTATGAAGAAAACAAATATGGAGAGATTTCGATGATCGCACAATCCTTTTTGCAGTTGTTACAGTTCAATGCGATAGGTGCTCCAGCAGACTTTAAATTTTTCGGAGTAACGATCCCTCGAAAACGTTATACCAGCTTAACGGAGATTTGGGATGCTACGATCATTTACCAGTCGGTCACTGGTTTATACGAAACGAGGATAAGGATGGATGACTTATGGGCTGGCGAACAGTAGTAATCAATACCCATTCTAAACTGACTGATGCAAATAATCATCTGGTGTTTAAAAATGCGCAACAAACGGAAAAAATCCATTTGTCTGAGATCGATATCCTTATTTTAGAAACAACCGATATCACGATCACGACAATGTTGTTGAAGCGTTTAACAGATGAAAAAATCTTAGTGATATTTTGCGATGACAAGCGATTGCCGTCATCGCAATTATTCTCCTATTATGGGCGACATGATAGTAGTTTGCAGTTATCTAAACAAATTCAGTGGGAATCGGACTTGAAGGGCGTAGTTTGGACAACGATCATTGCCCAAAAGATCCATAACCAATGTCGTTTTTTACAAGAAAATGATTTTGTTGAAAAGGCATCTGCGCTTTCCAAGTTATCAGAAGAATTGGAAACATTTGATCCGACAAATCGTGAGGGACATGCGGCAAGAATCTACTTTCAAACGTTGTTTGGTAATCAATTCACGCGGGAGGAGTCGAATGAAATCAATGCGGGGTTAGATTATGGTTATACGCTGCTAATGAGTTTGTTTGCAAGAGAAATCGTTAAAAATGGTTGTATGACACAATTCGGTTTAAAACATGCGAACCAATTTAATGATTTTAATCTAGCAAGTGACTTGATGGAACCATTTCGTCCGCTAGTTGATCAAATTGTTTATACATATCGTGATCAACCTTTCCCGATTATCAAAAGAAGGCTGTTTGATTTGTTTTCACAAAAGTATTTATATGGGAAAAAAGAAATGTTCTTAACGAATATCGTGACGGATTACACCAATAAAACGATTAAAACATTGAATAATGAAGGGAAAGGAGTTCCTTATTTCGGAATATGAGTTATCGTTACATGAGAATGTTATTAATGTTTGATCTGCCAACAGAGACGAGCGATGATCGAAAAGTTTATCGAAGGTTCAGAAAGTTTTTACTGAGTGAAGGCTTTATCATGCATCAATTTTCAGTATATAGTAAGTTGTTGTTGAACGGTACTGCTAATCAAGCGATGCTCGGTCGATTAAAAGCCCATCATCCTAAAAAGGGCTTAGTTACCTTACTAACGGTCACTGAAAAACAATTTTCACGTATGGTTTATTTGTGTGGGGAAAAAGACCTGAGTCCAGCTAATTCAGACGAACGAGTCATTTTTTTAGGAGAGGATGTGGAGGATGTACCTTAACTTTTCATTATTAGAACAACCGATAAGCTTTGAAAAAGCGCTGATTTTTGTAATTGAAGATGTGGAAGTTTTTTCAAAAGTCGTTCATGGAGTTTACCAGTATGGTGAAAATAGCATGTTAAAGTTTTTCAATGATAAATTACAGCTACTCAAACCATCAGAATTGATGGTTGTGACGGATATCTTAAGTTTTGATAGCCAAGCTCCAACTACATTGAAGCTGATCTATGCTGACTTAGAGCAACAATTAAATGAAAACATCGAACTAAAATCAAGGATTGATCAATTAACCACCAGGGTTCAGGAATGGATTAGTGAGGAACTCTTAGAACATGAATTAGATTTAGTCTGTGAAGAAATGAGTATGGTTGAGCTATTCAAAGCATTAAAAATAAGAATTACGACGCAACCAGAATCAATCTTTCAAAAAATAATGGAGATTTTACAGATTTATAAGTATCTAGTGAAAAAGAAATGCTTGGTTTTTATCAATGTTGGAGCGTACTTAACAGCCACAGAAATGGCTGAACTACAGGAATATATTTCTTTGTGTCATATGCCTGTCCTTTTTATCGAACCACGAAAAATAAAAGGATTGAAGCAAACTGTTTTAGATCAAGACTATTTTTTGTGTGAAGAAATGTGGTAAAATAAGAACAATCAAAATAACAAAAAAACAGCATGAATGAAGCATTCAAGACGAAAGTTTTGCTATGGACGAGTAGCGCGATTACGAGATTTCGTGAGAAAAAAATTTTTCTGCGAGGTTTTAGAGCTATGTTGTTTTGAATGCTTCCAAAACAACCGCATTACCTTCAGAAGAATTTGCATTGTTTTAGAGCTATGTTGTTTTGAATGCTTCCAAAACTAAGGGTTCAACGCAGTACACATTGAGTTTGTTTTAGAGCTATGTTGTTTTGAATGCTTCCAAAACATCTAAGCGGTAAGTGCTTAGTAGCTTCAAGTTTTAGAGCTATGTTGTTTTGAATGTTTCCAAAATGTAGAAGCGTTGTGCTTTACTCGATCGCTGTTTTAGAGTTGTGTTATTTTGAGTGCTGACCTCATCAACTATGATAAGAGGTAGCTTTAGAGTTATGTTGTTTTGAATGAATGAAGATGCCTACTTTATCATGAAAAGTAGGCTCTTTTTTTACTTATATATAGGAAAGTGTCTTCGGTTGTTGAATCTGCTAAGTTTTGATCATTGAAAGGGGGAATCGTGCCTTTTAAAAATGAATGGGTATGTTTACGGAACAGGACACAATTGTTCAGTCTTTTCAACATTGAAACGAATTCATTTTCTCAAAGAAAAGATGAGTTGCTAATTTCGTGCTTTTTCTCTATCATCAAACAGTAGGCATTTGTTCGTGAACTAAAATGAATGTGAGAGGGGACAGTGAGATGTTTGATACAAATTTGATAACTTATTTGGACTGGTTGATCGCAATTTTAAATATTGCTTCAATCATTATTTTGCTGGTAGGGATTTTTTTAGTCTTAAAAAATCTTTTTGACTGGCACCCACTGAAAAAAGACTACGAACAGCGTAATTTCCGAAATGCGGAAGTACGTAAATTATTGGCTAGTTATATTTTGCTGAGTCTAGAGGTGCTAGTGGTAGCAGATATCATTGAATCAGTTATCAAACCAACTTGGACAGATATTTTAAAATTAGCAGTGATCATCATTATTCGAACGATTATTTCCTATTTCTTGAATTTAGAAACACAAGATAAAAAGCAAGTAAAGGTAGGAACACATAATGGAAATTAATTTGATCGAGAAACTTGCCCCTTATTTGGAACTATTAGTCATCGTATTAGACGTTTTTGCTATTTTAATCATTCTCTGGGGTGCTTGGTTAGCTATCAAAGATTTTCTCTACTTTTCTTTTACGGAACGAAGAATCAAAGCAGAGCGGATTAACCAAAACAATGCAATCAAAAAAATGTTAGGTGGCTATATCTTGTTGAGTTTAGAAGTCCTGATCTCAGCTGGTATCATTGAGTCCATTATCAAACCAACCTTGGAAGATGTCTTCCAGTTAGCTGCTTTGGTTGTGATCCGAACGATCATTTCGTTCTTTTTAAATAAAGAAATCGGCTCGGATGTACGACAATAAGTTATAAGTATCACTCAACTAGTTTTAATGGTGCGCCAACATAGAAACATTTGCAATATAGAAAAAATCTCAAAACGACTTTCTATGTTTTGAGATTTTTTGTTTTGCTTTTTAATTGCCTAACATCGGCCAGTTTATAGAACGAACGTTATTAAACAGTTGTGCTAACAACTTGGTTTCTTCACTGGAAGCTGGCTTTCAGCGAAGCATACGCCGGTTTTTCCCAGCACGGCTTATCGAACTGCTTGAACTGCCCAGACAATCGATTTTTCAATTGTGTCTACGGAAACGGGAACAATTGTCGGAAACTGTTCTGCTTCTGGCGTATAGAGAGTTTTTTCACATAAAATTCGAGTGTTTTCTTGTTGTGCAGCACTTTTTATCGCTTCGTCTAAGTGCTGATAAACAACGGGATCGACTTCCATATCGAAAGTAGTGACGGACTCTAAGGCTTCTCGGTAAATCAGATATTTTACGTCTGAGTTGGTAACGATACGGACGTGGAGTTTTGTTTTATTAATGCGTAAAATGCCACTTAATTCAATAACGAAAGCTTCCAAACAATTGATTTTAAGTCGTAGTCTATAAGGTAATTGGGCTAACCATTGGTTGAATAAAGGCTGTATTTCGGCTAATAAGGATTGCTGTTCTGGGGACAGAAGATAAAATTTTTCAGGTACAAAGAGTTGATAATTATCCCATGCGGTGCGCATCAAACGAATTAAAGCGCGTTCGAATGCTCGGTTACCGATGAATTTTCGATTGAAATAGCTTTCAAACTGGGTAATCAGTTGCTTGATTGATTGGCTATCTTCAATGAAAACTTGATGGAGGTGACAGAAGTCTTCTTCGATTGCTTGGTAAGAATTGAAGCCATAATCACTGAGATTAAATAAGATCAAAGCAAAGTATACTTCATTTTCTTGATAATAATGTTTTAGTTTAGTTGTATGCCATGCATCCATCACATATTGATAAATGGGGCGTTTTTGAAGTTCGGCTATAAAATCTTGTTCAATCGATAAGGGATGCCTTTTTTGAGACAAATAGCTGATCAACAATCCAATACGTAAGATCTCACGGTTGTCTTTATCGTAGATACGCCTACTATTAAAGGTTACCGATTCGATAAATTCATCTATTGCCAGGAAGTAGTCTGCTGGAAGTGTTGGGATCTTCAAGGTGCCCGTTCGATAAGTCACATTCAATAATAATAAACGACGTTCGATCTCCGTAAATCGTGGAGAGTGGTGTTGGATTTGAATGTCACAATCTTCAAAATAAGCAAGTACTTGTTTTTTTAATGAATACGCTTTGCTAACAGAAATATACTCGATTTCAGTCAGTTGGAGATAATTAGGTTCATTTTCAAGATATAACTGACAAGTTTTAAGAAATAAAGAAGGGCGTGCTAATTTTTGTATCAGGCGAAAACGAGGGATCGTAGGATCAAAATACAAGGAACAAGTATCTTTTTCTCGGTGGCTATAGATGATCTCATCCTTGAGTTCAGTTCGAATCGTTTTGATGTCATTGAGTAACGTTGTTTTGCAGACTTGTAATAAATGGGATAGTTCGTCTAAATCGATTTCTTTTTTGTGATAGAATTGACCGCAAAGAAATAACTGGCGTAAAATATTTTTTTCCAAATAGTCTTCAAACATTAAAACTCCTCCGCTTTGTAGATGGTTGAACAATGTACCATTCATTATGCCATGATTTAAAGTTTAAAACACCTTTATTTTTTTTCATATGAATGAAAAAGCTTGTTTTGACAAGCTTTTTTGTTATAAAACGATGTTTTATAAAAATATAAAGAGAAAAAATTCTTGTGAAAAAAATACAATAAAAGTAAAAAATGGATGAGTAAACGGATAAATAAAATAATTGTTTTTTTAATATACGTATTTATTTTTAAACACACTTAAGAAACAACAGTTTTTTATCTCATGTTTTTATAAAATATTCGTTATTATGAGTAGAAAATTCTGAAAAATCAGTCTTTCTTTATTTTTTTCTAAAAAAAGGGGTTATTTTACAATGTTATAAAAAAAATTATCTCATTTTTTGTTCTATAGTCAGTAGTGTGATACAGATGGATGGTTTCATCTGCAGTTACAAAATCGTTGGCCAACGAGAACAATATGGAGGTAATAGACATGAAAGATATGGATATCAAAGCCGTCTTTATTGGCGACAAATCAGAAAATGGCGCATTTTACAAAATGCAATTGAACAAGATGGTCGATGAACATTTAGGCTGGAGAGAGAATTATCTTCCTGGTGACGTTGCAGCCATTAGTGAAGCCGACAAACAAGCACCTCGATATATCGCCACTCGTGAGCATATGGTGGAAGTCTTGGATGAAGTCAGTCAACGGATGCGTGCAGGATCAATCCCTTGGCATTCTGCTGGGCGTTATTGGGGTCAAATGAACGCTGAGACATTGATGCCTGCCTTGCTTGCTTATAACTTTGCTATGCTTTGGAATCCGAATAATGTGGCATTGGAATCTTCTATGGCAACTTCACAAATGGAGGCAGAAGTAGGACAAGATTTTGCTGATTTATTCAATATGACCGGTGGCTGGGGCCATATTACAGCAGATGGCTCGATCGCAAACCTTGAAGGTCTTTGGTATGCACGTTGTATCAAATCTATTCCCCTTGCAGTGAAGGAAGTTTATCCTGAAAAAGTCAAAGATAAAACAGATTGGGAACTATTGAATCTTTCTGTCGAAGAAATCTTAGAAATGGTTGGAACCTTCAGTGATGAAGAATTAGATGCTGTCAAAGCAGCTTCATCTCGTAGTGGGAAACACCTCCAAGAACTTGGCAAATGGTTAGTGCCACAAACGAAGCATTATTCATGGATGAAAGCTTTAGACATTTGCGGGATTGGGTTAGATCAAATGATCGCTATCCCAGTTCAAGAAGATTATCGTATGGATGTTGCTATTTTAGAAAAAACGATCCGTGAATTAGCCGCACAAAAGATTCCAGTCCTAGGTGTGGTAGCGGTCGTTGGGACTACGGAAGAAGGCCAAGTGGATAGTGTAGATAAAATCGTCGAATTGCGAGAAAAATTATACAAAGAAGGAATTTATTTCTATCTTCACGTTGACGCAGCTTATGGCGGATATGCACGTACATTGTTCTTAAATGAAGCAGGCGAGTTTGTACCTTATGAATCTCTGCCAGACTTTTTTGAAGAACATCATGTATTTAATTATGATGTTTCCATTGATCAAAGTGTTTACGATGGGTTCAAAGCAATCTCTGAGGCAGATTCGGTCACGATCGATCCGCATAAAATGGGCTATGTTCCTTATGCAGCTGGAGGTATCGTAATCAAACACAAAGAAATGCGTAACATTATTTCCTATTTTGCTCCTTATGTTTTTGAAAAATCAGTAAAAGCACCGGACATGTTAGGCGCCTATATTTTAGAAGGATCAAAAGCCGGGGCAACGGCTGCTGCTGTTTGGACTGCTCATCGTGTATTGCCATTGAACATTACTGGTTATGGTCAATTGATTGGTGCCTCGATTGAAGCAGCTCAACGTTTCCGAGCATTTTTAGAACAATTGAGCTTTACCATCAAAGGGAAAACGATTGAAGTTTATCCTTTGAATCATCCAGATTTTAATATGGTCAATTGGGTATTTAAAGTCAAAGGATGCACGGATTTAAAAACGATCAATGAATTGAATGAAAAAATGTTCAATCGTTCTTCTTATATGGAAGGGGATGTTTATAGTGAACATTTCATTACTTCACATACGACTTTTATGAAAGAAGAATATGGAGATTCCCCACTTCCTTTCATTGAACGGATAGGTCTTTCGAAAGAAGAATGGCAAAAAGAACAAAAAGTGACATTGCTAAGAGCGGCAATTATGACACCATATCTTAATGATGACAAGATTTTCGAGTTCTATACGCAAGGCATTACCAAAGCCATGGAAAAAACACTCAATGAAATCTTATAACAATAAAAATTAACCGATAAACTGTCTAGTGAAGAACGGTGTTACAGGAAGCTATGATCAAAGAAGATAGATGATGCACGTTGAATTGTTGTATTCAGAGTAGAAAGAGTGAATGTTCAAACGCTTTTCCGATTCAAGATATCAAGATTATGTCAAACTCAGATAGTTGAAGACTAGTGAGTAATCGGATAAACGCAAGCAGTTCTTTTTCAAAATGAAATACTGCCATTAATTTTTTTCGTTCATAGCTTTTCCCCCCTGTAACGTTCAAATTAGATAGTTTATTCTGTGTTGATGGAAAGAAGGAAAATAACAATGACAGATTCGAAAACTTCACAAATCACTACACTGACATTCATCGGTATGACTTGTGCCTTAGTTGCTAGTGTTCGGAACATTCCTGATGTTGCAGCCACGGGTTGGACGATGCTTTTCTATATGCTTGTAGCGGTATTATTTTATGCTTTTCCTATTTCGTTGATCTCAGGTGAATTTGCTGGGATGTTTCCCCAAAAAGGTGGACCAGAACTCTGGGTCTCAAATTCTTTAGGACGAAAATGGGGCTTTGTTGTCTCATGGCTTTTATGGGTCCAAATGTTTCCAGGGATGGTGATGGTCGCTTCAGCGCTAGCACCTTTATTGGGTAATATGATTGATAACGTTCCTTTAGGGTTGAACAGTAAATTTACTTTGATCGTTATTCTAGTCGTGTATTGGATCATTACATTATTAAATTTGAAATTTGATATGGCTAAAATTGGTGGGAAGATCGGTGTTTGGTTAGGTCTATATATTCCATTAGCAATTATGCTTCTTTTAGGTATTTTTTCATGGATCAAAGTCGGTATCCAACCACATGCAACATTAGGTCATTTTTCTTGGGCTAAATTGATCCCTGATGCCGAAACAGCGAAATCATTCGTTTACTTTGCACCAATCATGTTTATCTTTACGGGGATCGAGATGTCTTCTGTCTACATCACCCGTTTGAAAAATCCTGTAAAAACTTATACTAAAGGGATCTTTGCTGCATTGATTTTTCTCTTCTTTGTGAATACGTTGAATGCGTTAGTCGTAGCAAATGTGGTACCTAAAGGCCAAATGGAGTTGAATAATATTGCGCAATCCATTTCAATCTATTGTCAGATTCTAGGATTACCACATATCATCGTTAATATTTTCAGTCTATTAGTCTTTGTAGGTGTAGCTGTCCAATTATCTGCATGGGCTTCAGGACCAGCCAAAACAGTCACTGCAAGTGCGAGAAAAGGAGCATATCCACCAAAATTCAATTTTTGGAAAACGAACCAATTTGATGTGTCAAAATCAGTGATCTTAACACAATCAACGATTATTTCGATCTTTGCTTTGTTTTATTTGTTGATACCAGGTGTCAATCAGGCATTTCTGATGTTAGTGAACTCCACGACAGTGATTTATTGTATTGTATATGTCATTATGGGGATTGCTATTTTGAAATTAAGAAAAGCCAAACCTGAACTTGCCCGACCATTTAGAATCGGTAAAAAAGGTGGCAAGGGTGATTTAGGTGCATGGATCGTTGTACTTGTTCTTTTTGCAGCAATTGGCTGTTCGGTAGGTTTGACGATGCAAGCTGGAACGTTGATCAACTTTATCGCAGTAACGTTGATTAGTTTGATCTTATTTATTGCCCCATTATGTATTGATAAAATCAGAAAACCATCATGGGAACAAGAAGTCCAACAAAAATTGAATCAAGAATAAAGAAAAGGTGAGTAAGATGGAAAGAACCACAATGAAGAAAACTTTGACGAACCGGAATATCCAGATGATTGCGCTAGGAGGTGCGATCGGGACTGGACTATTCTTAGGTTCTGCCAAAGCAATCAAGTTGGCGGGACCTGCTGTCTTGCTTACTTATTTTGTTTGCGGTCTCGCTATTTATGGGTTGATGTATGCGATGGGTGAGCTCTTTTTATCCAATAATGAGTTTCAATCGATCGGCGATTTCATCCAATACTATTTAGGTGAACGATGGGCATTTTTAGTCAACTGGACGTATTGGTTATGTTGGATGGGAGCTGGATTGACCGAATTGACAGCGATTGGTTTATATATCCGCTTTTGGTTACCAGCACTTTCTCCCTTAATCAGTGGGACCTTCGCACTTATTGCCTTAGTGATCATTAACGTAGTTGCTGTTCGCTGGTTTGGTGAGTTGGAATCCTTGTTTTCAACTATCAAGATTTTTGGGATTTTATTATTTATTCTTTTAGGGATTGGCGTTTGCTTTTTGTACTTCAAGTCACCAAGAATTGGTGTCAGAGAAAATTTTGATCAGCTTCAAACCATTTTTCCATTTGGACTAACCGGCTTAGTTGCTGCTTTTCCAATGGTTTTATTTAGTTTTGCCGGAGTTGAAATGATCGGTTTAACGGTGGGCGAAACAGCAAATCCACAGAAAAACCTTAAAAAAGCGATCCAATGCTTACCCGCACGTATCCTCTTTTTCTATATTGGAACGATCGTGGCGATTTTGTTAGTCGTTCCTTGGCAAACTTTAGATTTAAAAGAAAGTCCGTTGGTCACGATGTTACAGTTCATTCATTGTAGCAAAGGGGCAGGAGTCATCAACTTGATCATCTTGGTTGCTTCACTTTCTTCCACGAATAGTGCCATTTATAGTACGAGTCGTATCTTATATAATACGGCAAAAGAAAAAAATCTTTCAAAATGGTTTCTAACATTATCTTCTCGGGGTGTGCCCTTGCACGGTATCTTATTTACTGGAGGCATGTTTTTATTAGGTCTTTGTTTACACTTTTTTGTATCAGATAGTCGGATTTTATTTCAATTACTTGCAGGCATGACCACGATTTCGTTCTTATTTGTCTGGTCAGCTATTTTATTTGCCCATCTAAAATTAACGAAAAGTCAGTTGAAAAAATGGAAAGATCGACTCATTCTATGTTTTTTTGGTTTGGTAGGAATCAGTTTGTTTTTTGAACCAACTACTCGTGTGATTCCCGTAGTTTCCGTTGTTTGGTTTGGTGCCTTGAACTTGATCTATCAACGGATTCGTCAGACCGCTCCAAAATGATTCGATATTTTTCCCCTATTTTTTTCAGGGTCCTCTGAAATAATTGACGTTAAATCAAGTCTCTCCTACCTATAATAAAAGTATCACAACCGAAAGAGGAGGGATTGCGATGGTCTGGTATAAAGAAACAGCCCAAGAAGTGATGAAGACACTCAAAACGACTCCAGATGGGCTAAACCAAGATGAGCGTATCAGTCGTTTAAAAGAAAACGGCTATAATCATATAGAAGTAAAAAAGAAAGTTAGTCCATTACGAAAGTTTTTGAAGCATTTGACAGAGTTATTGATGATTATCTTATTGGTTGCTTCTTTGTTAAAATTTTTTACAGGAGAAGTGATTGAAGGCAGTATTATTCTGGCAGTCGTTCTCGTCAATAGTTTTGTTGGTTATTGGCAAGAGCGAAAGGCTGAGGAAGCGTTAAACGGCTTAGAAAAACTTTTAGGACAAAACGCGGTGATTTTCACAGAAGGGATCAAAGAATTGGTTCCAGCTAAAGAATTAGTGCCAGGTGATTTGTTAGCGTTGAAAGCAGGCGATGTTGTACCTGCAGACGTTCGCTTGATTGAGGTCCATGACTTCATGGTAGAAGAAGCCGCATTGACGGGGGAGTCGGAAGCAGTTGAAAAGACTAGCGAACGATTGACGACAACCGTCTCAACCGGAGATCAGAAGAATCTGGCATTTTCTGGTACCTTAGTTCAAACAGGGACTGCGATTGGTGTGGTCATCGAAACGGGAGATACCACTGAAATCGGGAAAATCAATCAGGCACTACAATCAGTCCAACAACAAACTACACCACTCGTTAAAAAAATCAACCAACTAAACAAGCAGATCTTTCGTGGGATTCTTTTCCTTAGCTTGTTCTTACTCTTTTTCACGACATTTAGATATGGCTTGGAAATGAACTTCTTATTTTCAACGATTATTGCTTTGATCGTTTCGATGATCCCGGAAGGTTTACCAGCAGTACTCACGATGATCCTTTCTTTAGGTGTGAACGAAATGGCTAAAGAGCAAGCGATTATTAAAGGTTTGCCTTCTGTGGAAACTCTTGGCTCTATGACCGTGATTTGTTCGGATAAAACAGGAACCCTGACAAAAAACGAAATGAGTGTTGTCGAAACAGTGACGGATCAAGAAGAAACCATGTTGGCAATCATGAAAAACTGCCAAGAGATCCAAACCAAAGCAAATCAAAACGTGGCCGAATTAACAGGAAACCCGACCGAACTTGCTTTACTACGTTACACGGCAAAAGCATCACTACCTTTGGAGCCAGTCAAAGGAAAAATCCCATTTAGTTCAAGCTATAAATACATGGCAACAATGCATGACAAACAGGAACATGCGATTGTTTATGTCAAAGGGGCACCAGAAGTATTACTAGCAAAAGCGAACTTGACACCGAAACAAGTCGGAAAATGGCAAGAGGAAGCGATGAAACTCGCCCAAAAAGGACAACGAGTCTTAGGCTTTGCTTATAAGACACTTGCTCCTGATCAAGAATTAGGTCATGATCAATTGAATGAACTGACCTTTGTAGGGATTGCAGGAATTATCGATCCACCAAAAGAGAGTGCGATCCGAGCAGTCAAAGAATGTCAAAATGCAGGGATCTCGGTGAAAATGATCACAGGAGACCATAAAGACACTGCGCAGGTAATTGCTGAACAAATCGGTCTCAAACACACAAAAAACGTGTTAGAAGGAATTGACATTGATCGTTTATCCGATGAAGAACTAGCGAAACAAGTGAAATCAGTAGATGTATTTGCCCGAACGACACCGGAACACAAGTTACGGATCGTGGATGCTCTTCAAAAAAATGAAGAAATCGTTGGAATGACGGGTGACGGTGTGAATGATGCGCCAGCTTTGAAGCGTGCTGATGTAGGAATCGCTATGGGAATCAAAGGGAGTGAAGTGAGCAAGCAGGCAGCGGACATGGTACTGGGTGATGATAATTTCCATACGATCGCTAAAGCGGTCAAAGAAGGGCGGAGGATTCTCGACAATCTTCAAAAAACAATCAATTTTTTCTTACCAACAGCTTTAGCCCAAGGACTGGTCATTATTTGGGCACTACTCGTTAACCAGCCGTTACCACTGACACCTGTCCAAATTTTATGGGTGAACATGGTTACTACGATCACGTTATCCTATGCTTTAGGATTTGAAAAAGCTGGTAAGGACACGATGAGTCGCTCACCGAGAGATCCAAAGCAAGGGATTCTCACCCGCTACAGTGTGTTTCGAATCTTTTATGTGTCATTGCTGATCATGATTCCTGCTTATTTACTAGCAATGAGCTTTGAAGGACAAGCGCTCCAACAAACCATGCTCTTACAAAATATCGTAGCTGCTCAAGCTGTGTATATGATCAATTGCCGCGAGTTACTTGATCCTTCGTTGAATCGAAGTTTATTTGAAAACAAAGCGTTGTTCTTGTCACTCGGGATGTTGATCCTCTTACAAGCAGGAGTGATTTACTTACCGATCGCACAACAGCTAATTGGGACAACAAGTCTTTCCCTGACAGAGCAACTACCGATCTTACTAAATATTCTATTACTTTTTGTAATCGTTGAGATCGAAAAGCGGATCAGTAAGATGATCGCCAAAAAAAGAAATGCTGAGTTACCCACGTAAAAAGTACCACCACAAACAGGAAATAAAAGCTTATAAACGTACTCTTTGGCCATTACCAAATAGACATTTATAAGCTTTTGTTAGTTACTTGATCATTGATCGATGTTAAAACAGAGCATAAAAAAACTAAGTGTGAGTTACAAATACGATCGCAACGATAAGTCACTTAAACGATCCAATTCATTTTTTGTCGGGATCGTCGAAAGATAAATGACAGGCATTGGCGGTGTATCGATCGGAATATTTGAAACTAATAAATCATTTTTCTTGATAGTGATATCTGACAATTGACTCAATTCAATTGGCTCCAAGATCACTCGCTTTCCTAAATAAGCATTTAATTCTTGTTGCAAAAAAGCTTTCCATGAAGGTTCCCCTTGAAAAATAAAATAAATCGTTGCTTGATACGGCTGCACGGCTAAAAGTGTCTGTTGGATCAATAAAGAAAGTAAATAAAAGAAATAAGTCTCATTGGTGACCTTTTTGACCATGCTCGTCGATTCTTTAACTTGTTGCAACAAAGCGAATTTATGAGGATATAACTCTGGGTATTCTTGTTCATATTCTTTTAAATAATAGTGATATTGTTTGGTTGTTTGTTCGATCAATAACGGTGATTCATAGTATTTCAGGAGTAGTAAAATCAAATTTTCCGGTAAGTTTGTTTGTTCTAACTCTTTGATAGCTAAGCTTTCTGATAGACGATTTACAAATTCACGAATGTTTGTTTCTGCAGGGTGACGGTGTAAAATATCCAAGATCATAGGCGGGTAAGAGTTGTTATAGTTCCAACTGTCAAGAAAACAGGAAAAAGCAAACGCTGCTTCTTTATCTTTAAGATAGACCCCTTCAGTTCGGTACAGTTTTTCTAATTCAGGAGCATAGAGTAAAAATAATTGATCCTGGGTAGAAAACAATGAAGTCGGGATTCGACAACCAGCTTTGATCCGAATCGTGTTGATAAAAAACCAACAAATCCCGAATACCTCTTCGGTGTCAACAGCTAACTCAGCTTGTCGTAAACGTTTGAGAAATCGGAAGTAGTGTGATTCATGGATCGAGTAATCCTCGAAAAAATAGTTGTTATGGGTAAACGGCATAAGTAACCGATGATAAAATAGCCTAATGGTTTCTTCTTCACCTGAAAACGACAAACGGTGGCGGTTTTGTTCAATCTGTAATTCGTAGACGACTAATTGTTGATTCAATTTTTTGACATGACGATTCAATGTTTCGTAAGACAAGCCGTTACGTGCTAAAAAGGTGGGGGTAGTGACTTCTTTAATCGTTAATAATTCTTTCAATAATTGAACACTGATCGACTGTGTCAGAAAAATTTCCCACAGTTCATTTGTCAGGAGATTCTGTTCGTTTTTTAGTTGAATCCCTGATTGGTCACTATTGATTAGCCAGCCTTTAGGTAATTGGGTTTTGATTGTTTGAAGATCAGAAAAAATCGTACGCTCTGTGGTATTGACAGCTTCGGCCAATTCGTTCACAGTTATTTGCGAGTGATTCAGTAATAGTTCCACTAAAGAGACTTGGCGTTTGATATCTTTTTCAGTAATGATTTTTTTCATTAAAGAATACATCGGATCAACCTTTCTTTGTTAAGTATGACAAGTGAGGAAGACACTCGTTTCGCCGTATCTTCATAATGAAACCTGATTATTTTAGATAGCGCTTACCATTAGTATAATGAAAAAAGGCACAATATCAAATAAAGGATGAGTTTTTTGGATTTTTTTACTTCAATCAGCCTTCGTTTATTTAAAGTAGAAGTTAGCTAAAAAATTTGACTTATACTAAAATAAGTAAAAAGATAGTCATGTGAGAGGAGTGAGTAGAATGGAAACTAGACTAAACGATTATCGCCGCTTACTAGCGATTGCTCAAGCTGGATTGCTTTATGGGAAAGACGTGTTTGACAAAGAACGATATGAAGAGCTGCAAGAAATCTCGTTGAAGCTGCTGAGTGAAGTGGGATTGGAAACAAAGGAAGAATGGACAAGCCTAATAGAAGCTCATGAAGGATATCCAACACCAAAAGTTGACGTACGTGCATGGATCAAACAAGACGAGAAGATTCTATTGATCGAAGATACAAAAACACAAGAATGGTCATTACCAGGAGGATTTGCAGAAGTTGGTTTGTCTCCTAAAGAAAATATACGTAAAGAAGTCAAAGAAGAAACTGGGTTAGAGGTAGAAGTAGGTCAATTATTAGCGATATTTGATACGAATCTGCGCACAGACATCCCTCAAGCCTTTCAGTACTATAAAATTGTTTTTTCTTGCGCTATCTTGTCAGGTACATTTGTGGCAAACCATGAAACTTCTAATATGAAATTCTTCCACTTAAATGATTTACCAAAACTCTCGCTGAAACGTACGACCAAAGAGCAACTATTGATTTTAGAAAAAGCTACCTTGCCTTATTGCGATTGATCAGGGAAGGTAGTTTTTTTATTTTTAGTGATTTTTTTGTTGCAAATGCAATAAAAAAGAGTAAAATCATACTAAAGCTAGGTAAGGGAGGGCCAAAATGGACGAAATCATTCGAGAGATTGGAGCAATTGCCCGTGCCTTGGACTCGATTAGTAACATTGAGTTTCAAGAAGTTGATTTGACAAGAGGACAATACCTGTATTTAGTACGAATCTGTGAACATCCTGGCATTATTCAAGAAAAGTTAGCTGAGATGATCAACGTTGACCGAACAACAACGGCACGTGCGGTGAAAAAATTGATAGCAAAAGACCTGATAAAAAGCATGCCAGATAAAAACAATAAAAAGATAAAAAAACTTTACCCAACGGATCGTGGAAAAAAAGTCTATCCGTTTATCCTTCGAGAGCATCATTATTCCAATCAAGTAGCTGTCAAAGGGTTATCCCAGCAAGAAGTTTTGCAATTACACACACTTTTGCAAAAAGTTCGGAAAAATGTGAGTGAAGATTGGCATTATATAAAAAAAGGAAACAAAAGAATTTATTGAAAGGACTGGAGCGGTGAAAACAATCGAAATCGTAGGGATCAAAGAAACGGAAGTAGAAAAATTACAGGCAATTAGTATCGAGACCTATCAAGCTACCTTTGGTGAACACAACAGTGAAGAATTGATGACGACCTATTTGGATGAAGCTTATGCGCTCGATAAATTGAGGCGAGAACTTCAAGAGGAACAGTCAGAATTTTATTGGGCAGTACTAGATGACCGGATTGCTGGCTATCTAAAATTAAATATAGGGCAAGCACAAACAGAAGCAATGGGAGAAGGATTTTTAGAGATCGAACGTATTTATGTCCGATCGCCATTTAAATCTAAAGGGATTGGATCTAGATTGATCGAATTTGCTGTGCAAAAAGCGCAAGAAAAACAAAAAGAGGCGATTTGGTTAGGGGTATGGGAACATAACTATCCTGCCTTAGCTTTTTATAAAAAACATGGATTCCAACATCATAGCCAACATATTTTTTATATGGGAGATGATGCTCAGACAGATTATCTATATGTCAAAAATTTACAGAAATAAAAGGAGTAGAAACATGGAAAAAATCATCGCAGAACAAAATTTTTGGGAAGTCTTTCCAGAAGCAACAATTGAAGTTTTGGTAGTCGAAGGTATCGATAATCATGTAGATAAAGCCAAAGAAGAACAATTCCATCAACTATTGAATGATGCAGCGAAAGAAGCAAGAGGATATTTGACAGAAGAAACATTCAGTCAAAATGAAGTCATTGCCCAATGGCGTCAAGCTTTTTCACGTTTTAAAACCAAAAAAGGAGCCCGTTCATCGATTGAAGCGTTATTAAAAAGAGCTAGCCAAGAACGTGAATTTTTCCCTATCAACCCATTAGTCGATATCTATAACAGTATTTCTCTAACATTTGGTGTGCCATGTGGAGGAGAAGATCAAGAAAAAATCAAAGGGGATCTTCATCTAGGAAAAGCTCATGGTGGTGAAAGTTTCTTACCTCTAGGAGCAGAAGCTGATGCACCAGCTTTACCAGAAGAAATCATTTATTACGATAACGAAGGAGCAATCTGTCGCAGTTTCAACTGGCGAGAAGCGCAACGGACAATGTTGACGGAAGACACGACTAAAGCCATTTTGGTTATTGAATCAGTCACAAAAGAGCAAGCATCACGTGGCGCAAAAGCAATGACAGAATTGAAAAAACGCGTGGAACAAACATTTGGCGTAGAAGGGAAAACATTTACGCTAACGAAGGAACATCCAGAAATGAACATTTGAAGTAGGAGCGAAACGTAGGAAGAAAAAGTAGCTCAACCAATAAGATCACATAGAAAAACGAGGGATTTTTCTATGTGATCTTGTTTTCTCTAACGAGTGTAGTTTTGAATGGTTTCGTTTCACTGTTGTGCCATCAAATCTTATCAAAACAAGACAAACTGACAAAGAATCGTCACAGTCTGTCAAATCTTGTCGGATTTTTCGATTCTTAAACCGAGAATTCTTTGATTATCCGCTTTCATGATATACTTAATGAAAAGGATCAACACCATCAAAGGAGGATCAGAGATGATCGGTAAAACCAGAGTCATGCTTTATGCAGAAAATGTTGAAGTGCTTAGTCAATTTTTTGTCGAAACTCTAGGCGCAACAGTTAGTGAAACGATTGAGTTACCAGAAGAATTTCAAAGTACGATCGTGCAACTTTCACCAGAATTTGAATTAGGGATTTTTCCAAAAGTTTTTGTCCAACGATTTTCGCCAGAAGTGTTAGGTACGACTCCTTCGATCATTTTCTTTACGGATCAATTTGAGGAGATCTATCAAAAAATAGAGAATGCTGGTGAAATCATGGAGAACAATGGCGTAGAGACGTTCAACTTTTCTGATCCAGAAGGAAACTACTTTGTGATCGGTAAGTTGTAATGTTTGAAATCAGAAGAGGTCCTGGTGTTTGAAAAGGAGATGCACAGGACAAGGAATTTAAATAAATGAATAACAAATTTTTGAAGAAAAGGAGAGACTGTCATGAATCTAATCGCAAAAATGGAAGAATATTCACAGAGACGACGAGAAGAAAAAAGTGAAAAAATCCGTATGAAAAACTTGAAGACAGGGAAAAAGCCAACAAAAGGTTGGGGGAAAATGGTAGATACAGGATATGGCGGCTTGAATTCGTTGACTAATTCTAGTGAAATTAGTAAATATTTTTCGGCAGAAAGTGACATCAAGGGATTCATTGCTGAAGAACAAAAACGCATCGGAAAAGAGCAGCTAAAAAATAGCTAAAGCAAACCGATTTGGTACGCTATTTTGTTTGAAATGCTCCTTTTCTATTAAAAAAACTGTTAAATCAGTTCATAACGATCAAAAAAACTTAAAGTTCGGATTTTGCTTAAAATCCGACTTTTTTGTTTACTTATGTTCTGATTTAGTATATGATTAAACACGTTGTTTTTAAATAATTCAAAATTTTGAGGGACTTTTTTATAAATGTTCGGTTTTAGGGGGATGAAAGATGAAGGAAAAACTACTTTCCTACTTCGAGATTGAAAAATTAGGTACCACCGTCAGAAGAGAAATACTTGCTGGTTTTACAACATTTATTTCAATGGCGTATATCTTATTTGTCAATCCAACAGTTTTAGGCGCATCAGGAATGGACGAAGGTGCGGTGTTTACGGCTACAGCATTAGCAAGTGCGATCGGCTGTATTTTAATGGGAGTCTTAGCACGTTACCCGATTGGTACTGCGCCAGCATTAGGGATCAATGCCTTTTTTGCTTATTCCGTTTGTTTGGGAATGGGGATTCCTTGGGAAACAGCTTTAGCAGGCGTGTTTGTTGCTTCTTTGATTTTTATTTTGATCACGATTTTCAAATTACGTGAAATGATCATTGATGCGATCCCAGCTGATTTAAAATATGCGATCTCAGGAGGGATTGGTTTATTTATTGCTTTCCTTGGCTTGAATGAAGGAGGAGTCATCGTTTCAAATGAATCTACATTAGTGGGGTTAGGTTCACTAAGCGTAGGTTCAACATGGTTGACGATTTTTGGCTTAGTTGTGACAGCGATCTTATTGATAAGACGAGTTCCAGGAGGTATTTTTATCGGGATGGTAGCTAGCACGATTCTTGGATTAGTGACTGGACTTATTCCTATGCCTTCTCAATTAGTTTCGGCTGCACCAAGTTTAAAGCCAACATTCTTAGTTGCATTGAAACATATCGGAGACATCAACTCGCTACAAATGTGGGTAGTCGTATTAACCTTTTTATTAGTTACATTCTTTGATACAGCAGGCACGTTAGTCGGTTTAGCTAATCAAGCTGGTTTTATGAAAGATAACAAAATGCCTCGTGTTGGGAAAGCGTTGGCTTCTGATTCAACAGCTATGCTTGCAGGTTCTTTATTAGGAACTTCACCAGTTGGAGCTTTCGTTGAATCTTCTGCCGGAATCGCTGTTGGTGGCCGTTCTGGGATCACTGCAGTAACGACCGGGATCTTATTCCTATTCGGTTTATTCTTTTCACCGTTGCTATCAGTAGTGACTTCACAAGTAACAGCACCAGCACTGATCATTGTCGGTGTATTGATGGCACAATCGTTGCGTCAAATCGAATGGGGTAAGTTAGAGATCGCCATTCCTGCTTTCTTAATCTTGATCGGCATGCCGTTAACTTACAGTATTTCTGATGGGATCGCATTAGGATTTATCTTCTATCCAATTACTATGATCGCAGCAAAACGCGGAAAAGAAGTATCACCGATCATGTATCTGTTATTCTTTGTCTTTATTGGCTTCATGTGGATACTGAACATTAGTTAACTTGATTTAGTTGATTAATTTTTATGATGTGTGACAAGTAAAAAAACCTTGGCAAATGGAGATCTCGCTATTGTTAACGAGAAAACAAATGCCAGGGTTCTTTTTTGGAAAAAATTGTTATCGGTAACAACTGAAAGTAAAAGACGATAGCATCAAGGTTTAGGCGTGGTGAAAGAAATAAGGAGAATAATGGCTATTTACTCTCGTTTTTGAAAGCGTTACAATTTTTGCGAGGCATCAATAATCTTTAACCAATGGAGGAAAGTATGGAGAAAAAATGGTGGCATCAATCAGTTGTCTATCAAGTATATCCTCGTAGTTTTCAAGATACGAATGGGGATGGAGTCGGGGATTTACAAGGAGTGATCGCTCGATTAGATTATCTGCATTATTTAGGGATCGATACGATATGGTTATCTCCCGTATATGAATCTCCTAACGACGATAATGGTTACGATATCAGTGATTATCAAGCAATCATGGCCGAATTTGGCACGATGGCTGATATGGAGGAACTGATTGCAGAAGCAAAGAAACGTGAAATAAAAATCATTATGGATCTCGTCGTCAACCACACATCAGATGAACATGCTTGGTTTATCGAAGCTCGTCAAAGTAAGGAAAATCCGTATCGGGATTATTACATTTGGCGTGACCCAATCAATGGAAATGAGCCTAATCAATTACGGTCGATATTCAGTGGCTCTGCTTGGCAGTTTGATGAAACAACTAGTCAGTATTATTTACATCTTTATAGTAAAAAGCAACCAGATTTAAACTGGGAAAATCCCCATTTACGTCAAGAAATCTATCAGATGATGAACTTTTGGATCGACAAGGGAATCGGTGGTTTCCGAATGGACGTGATCGATACGATTGGGAAGTTACCTGATCAAGAAATAACAAGTAATGGTCCCAAACTTCATGACTATTTACAAGAGATGAATCAAGCTACTTTTGGAAACAAAGATCTGATGACAGTGGGCGAAACTTGGGGAGCAACCACGGACATTGCCAAGCTTTATTCTGATCCCAAGAGAAATGAACTATCGATGATCTTTCAATTTGAGCATGTCGGTTTGGATCAACAGGCTGGAAAAGACAAATGGGATTTAAAACCATTAAGTATTCCTGAGTTGAAACAGGTATTATCAAAATGGCAAACTTCTTTAGGGAATGAAGGATGGAACAGTCTGTTTTGGAATAACCATGATTTGCCAAGGATCATCTCACGTTGGGGGAATGATCAAGATTATCGAGAAGAAAGTGGCAAAATGTTTGCGATTTTGCTTCATATGATGAAAGGGACACCTTATATTTATCAAGGAGAAGAAATCGGGATGACAAACTACCCGATCAAGGATATTTCTGAAGCGCAAGATATTGAAACGATCAACATGTATCACGAACGGTTAACTTTAGGATTTACTCCGGAAGAAATCTTGTGTTCGATCAATGCAAAAGGGCGTGACAATGCGCGTACACCGATGCAATGGGATAATAGTGAATATGCTGGATTTACCACAGGAACTCCTTGGCTACACGTCAATCCAAACTACCAAACGATCAACGTGAAAACAGCCTTAGCAAAGAAAGATTCTATTTTTTATACGTATAAGCAATTGATCGAGTTACGGAAAAATAATGAACTCATCGTCTGGGGAGATTACCAGTTGGTAACAGATACGCCCGATGACGTATTTGCCTATTATCGGACGTTGAATAATGAACAATGGTTAGTCGTTTGCAATATGTCTGAAAAAAATCAGCCATACACATTGGCTGATCAAGCGATGACACTAGTCATTTCAAACTATCCACAAAAACAGATACCAACAGGCAAACTGAATTTACGTCCTTATGAAGCTTTTGTTTTGAAGACGAGCAAATAAATGACTTGTCCGAACACCTCAAAAAAGAGTATGATAAAAGAAATTTAGACAAGTGTGAGGACCATGATGAAAGTATTGTTTGATTTGATTCCAAAAAAACAAGAGGAGATGGTACTTTTTCAAGTTCATGAAAAGGTGCCATTTTTAACTTCAATTGCTGATATTTTAGAGAAATACAAAGTGGAAACTATTTTAGTGAGAGACTATAAAAAAGAAAGAGATGTCTATTTAGATTTATTCTCGATTTTTTATATCGAATATCTTGATCGCAAATGTTTTTTTTATACGGAAAATGAAGTGTATGAGCGAAGATTGACACTAGCTCAGTTAATGAAAGAACTCCCAGAACCATTTATCCAAATATCGAAAACGACTATTTTAAATATCTATATGGTTAAAGAAATCAATTCGTCGCTTTTAAATGGAAATCTCTATGTCACATTACAAAATACAGAAGAGTTACTCGTTAGCCGTTATTTTTCCAAAGCATTAAAAGAAAAAATTGATCAGACTTTTCGCAACAAGTGACAAGAAAAATGCAAGAAATGACAATCAAACTAGCTTCAATAAGGAAACCTTGTAGAATAAATGTACCTGATAGCTGGTAAGATGAAAAGGAGAGCCTGATGAAATTGATACAACGTATGATGAGAAGTATTGGTATTGGAAGCTTTGCTTTCTTGCTGTTCAAATTAGTTTCACAAACCCATGAGATCACGAGAAATGAGATTCTTTTTGTCTTCTTTCTCTCGGCTTTTATTGGCGTAGTATCGCTGATCGAGCGAATTGAGAAGCTTAATTATCTTCAGATTATACTGCTGCATTTTATTAGTACGTATGCCTTTAGTTATTTCTTGTTGGTGCTGTTAAATGGAAGAGTTTCTGTTCATCTTGAGAGGTACACGCTAACCTTTGTGAGTATCTATTTCATTGTGTGGCTTTGTTTGATCATCAGGAACTTTTTACGAGCCCGATTGTTAAATAAACGAATCCAAATAATCAATACACGGCATTCAGGAATTTCAGGAAAGAAAGAAGAATAAAACGTGGAACATCTACAAAATTATCTCATTGTGTTAGTATTGATTCTCTTTTTTTTACAGAGATTACTTAAAGAAAGAGCAATCAAAGACACGATGAAAAGTGAAATCATCATTGTATTAGTTGGACTTTATTTAATCATAAGCAACTGGCAAGAAATCATTAAGACTAACCATACACTTATTCTTATTGTTTTGTCTGTTTTGCTGGGATTCATCTTTGGCGTGTTACGTGCCCAAACTGTAAAAATCTATCAAAGACAAAGTGACCAGCAATGGGTAAAAAAGGGAACTTGGCTGACCGTTCTTGTATTTATCATAGGGGTCATCATCAATCGTGTCAGCGTATTGCCTTTTGGTGAAAGCGTACCTGCAGTTGCTGAAACTTTGCATATCGGTGTCTCATTATTAGGTGCCAAAGCAGTTTATCTGAAAAAAGTATAAACCAATCAGCGCATAAACAATACCAATTAGTCGCATTTTTTTCTTATTCGGCGGTACCTAGTGACAATTTTTTTGAATCATTCTTTTATAAATGGAATAAGACCTCTCTTCAACAAGGAGAGCATGTGAAAAGATAACAGTATGAAACATCAAGAAAGTAAGAAGACTTCAAAAATGATAAGAAATACCAAGACAATTTTTTGCCGTATCTGTTCTCTACTTATCTTATTTCAAATTTTTGGTGCAGCTCATTGTTTGAAGGTGCTTGAATCTTGTTTCTGCGTTTTTATATCCCCTAAAACAGGTTATATTATTCTTTCTAGGAATTTTACATGCTCTTGTTTTCCCTTGTTACTACAGCCTTTTTTGACAAATAACAAAAATCATACTATGATATGTTACGCGGATATTAGGGGGAGAAAACATGGAGAAACCGATTGAACAAGCGTTAAATGATTGTCTGTTTTTTAGTGTGAAAAAATTAGATCGCCTGTTGAATAAAATGGCAGATGAAGCATTTAAGAAAACGGGTTTGACACCGACATATGGGTTTATTTTATTGATTTTAAAAGAAAAAGATGGGTTACCACAAAAGGATATCGCCCAATTACTTTGTTCTGCACCTTCAACGATTGCTCGTTTTGTCGAAAAATTGGAATACAAAGGCTATATCAAAACAGTCAGTGATGGACGCTTGTCATTAGTTTATCTGACGGATCAAGGACGGGAATTTGTAAAAGAAATCGATAGTAGTTGGGAAGAACTACATCATGCATATCAAGAGATTCTAGGATCTGTAGAAAGTGAATGTTTATCTAAAGCAATCAATTCAGCCACTGAAAAACTACAAAAAAAATAAATTTTTTTAATCTCGTTAGTTGTATGCGCAACTAATTATGTGTTTTAATAAACGAAGAGAACTGAATGGAGGAATCACCATGGCAAATTTTAACGAAACAATCACTTTTCCTTCTGGTGTGACATTACCTAACCGTTTGATGATGGCACCTATGACCACCCAGTTAAGTTTTTATAATGGTGTGATTACGGAAGATGAGATCACGTATTACCAAGAACGTTCGAAGGGACTAGGCGCTGTTATTACAGGGGCTGCGAATGTGCAAGATATAGGAAAAGGCTGGCCCGGTGAACTTAGCATAGCGCATGATGAAATGATACCTAGGCTCAGTGACTTGGCAAAGGCAATCAAAGAAAATGGGGCAAAAGCGATCGTACAAATCTTCCATGGCGGACGTATGACGAGTCGAGCAACGTTATCAGGCGAACAAACTGTTTCGGCTAGCGCAATCCCTGCAGAACGACCTAATGCGGAAACACCACGTGCCTTGTCAGAAGACGAAATCTTAGAAACAATCAAGGCTTTTGGTGAAGCAACTAGAAGAGCGATCGAAGCTGGATTTGATGGTGTAGAATTACACGGTGCTAATACGTATTTGATCCAACAATTCTTTTCGCCACATTCTAATCGTCGTGAAGATCAATGGGGCGGAAGCTTAGAAAATCGCTATCGCTTTATTGATGAAGTAGTGAAAAGTGTGTTTCAAGCTGTCGAAACATACGCAACAGAGCCTTTTATCGTAGGCTATCGCTTTTCACCAGAAGAATTTGAAACGCCTGGTATCCGTTTTGAAGATACCATATGGCTAATGGAAAAATTACGTGAAACAAAATTGGATTACCTTCATGTTTCATTAAGTACGTATGATCGTGTTGCTCGTTCTGAGCAATACAATGAGCAATCGATGCTTCACTATCTCCATGAAACATTGCAAGGAAAAATACCATTAGTGGGTGTAGGGAATGTCCGTAATCGCCAAGATGTTGAAGCGGTTTTATCTGATGCAGAGCTTGTCGCAGTTGGACAGCAACTATTAGTTGATCCCGAATGGGCGGTCAAATTAATGGAAAATCGCGATACAGAACTTGTGACCAAACCATTTGCAAAAGCATATCAAGAACTCTATTTACCTAATCCATTGTATAATTTTTTACAGATCCGTTATCAATCAAATACTAATAGATAAGTGAAGATCTATTAGTAAAGAAAGAAGAGAGAACAATGAAAGTATTGATCGTCTTAACGAATGTGGAAAAATATAAAGGAACCGACCGTCCAACAGGTCTGTGGCTGAGTGAGCTGACTCATTTTTACGATGCTTTAGTTAAAAATAATATCTCAGCTGATTTTGTCAGTCCTAAAGGTGGGTATGTTCCTTTGGAGCCGAAGAGTCTGGAAGCGATGGATGAAATCGATTGGACGTATTATCAGGACGAAGATTTCCGTAACCGAGCGTTAGGAAGCACCTTGAGTCCAGCTGAAGTCGACCCAAACGAGTATCGTGCGATTTATTATACCGGTGGACACGGAACTATGTGGGACTTTCCTGAAGCAACGGATCTTGGAAAAATTGCTTCATCGATCTACCAGAATGACGGAATCGTTTCAGCTGTTTGTCATGGTGTAGTTGGGTTGCTTCCTGTAGTTGACGTTTCTGGTCAACCGATTTTAGCGGGGAAAACGGTCACTGGTTTTAGTAACGAAGAAGAAACAGCGAATGGAACAACGGACAAAGTACCTTTTCTAACAGAAGATGCCTTGAAAGAAAAAGGAGCAAACTATCAAGCAGGACCAGCTTTTACAGCGGTCGTACATGCAGATGGACAGTTGTTGACCGGACAGAATCCTCAATCTGCCCATCAATTAGGAATCAAAGTCGTTGAATCTTTGAAGAAATAAGTTGTTAAGGGAAAAAGTTAAGCAAAAAACGAAAATAAACAGTTCCGACGTAGGCCCTCTTATTACAGCATTATAGTAAGACTGCCAAAAAACAATCCAATTTAACAATAGAAGAAAACTTTATAAAGTAGAGGGTGGAATCTGAAACGTCCTCCAAAATTTAGATTTTTTAGTCTAACTGTTTGGAGTCGCTTCAGATTTTGCCCTCTATTTCTATAAAAAAATAAAAAGAATGTACGACGTAAGTCTAAAAATTGATTTTTTTATGGAGTATGAGAGGTAAAAAATCATGGTAAAATAAAAGCGGATACATAAAAAGTAACTAAGGAAGAAAGGAATGATGAAATGGAATTGCTAGAAAAAGAAACGTTCTATTATAAGTGTAATTATCATCTGATTGAACCGGTCAATTGTGCTTTTTTTACTGAGGAAAAGGATCGAGGATACGAAAGTCATCGTGAAGCAGTACTTGCCTTTCTCACATATACTAATAGGGCATGGTGTATCTGGACACCAAAATTTGTGCCTGGGCTAACTCAAAAATTAGCCGGAGTACCAGAAGTTGAGATCACACTAACCCCAGAAGTCGAGGCAAAAATAGAAGCTGGTGTAGATGCCCAAATAAAAGCAGATATGCAAGGAAAGATCAGATACCTTCAAGCAGGCGGACGAAAAGTAGATCTCAAAAAACTACAAATGGAGTATGAAGAACGCAAACAAGAGCGTTACCAAATGGTAAAAGAGCTTAGAAAAGAGCGTGAAGCCTTATTGATTATGTTTCCTCAACTGTATGAACGAACTGAAGAAGTAACGCTTACTTATATGGAAGAAACCTCGTTTGATACTTATGACGGCTTTCCCATACGGGTCAATCCCGAAATGATGAAAGCTGATGAAATCAGTTCTACAACTTTTTTTGCCAAGGGTGGGGAATACCAAATTGCTTTTTGTAGTTATCTCCAGACCCATCGAACAATCGAAGATTTCCAACGAGTCAATCAACTCTTGTTTCCAGATCGAAGTGAGTTAGTCATTTATCAATGGAATACTGATTTTACCAATTTGTATAATGAACCCAGAAGAGATGATGGAGCGTATCTATGGTCGATCTATGACAAAAAAAGGAAACGATTTACAGTGATTGATATTGCCCTAATTATTCCATAGGTGGTAAAAAGTGTTTAAAAAAGGAGAGTCAAGGGAAGAACTTCCTTGGCTCTCTTTTCTTTAAGGGGAAATCAACAAAATCAAGTGAATGTTTGTAGTTCGATTCTTCCATACGACGCTATTATTCATAGATCAAAGTATTTGTTTCTTCTTTATATCTTTTTAGATCTGGAAAAGAAGTGACAATGTAATAATGCCGTTTTTTTCGGATTTCTTGATTGGTTTTTTGTATGATGACTTTGGCGCAAGGAATTGAAATATAATAGTTATACACATCTTTCTTTACTTTATAAACCCCACGCCCAAAAGACCAAGCTTTAATAGAATCATATTCGATCCGGTTTTTGGTTGAATCAAACGAACACTCCCCTAATGGCGCTTTGATCTTTCCATCTAAATAGCGTTGATTCGCGGTATAGATCCCTGCATTGATCGCAATTAGCGCTTGAACAGGATCATAGAAGGTCGAGGCATGAAGCAAAAAAGTACTTCCTTCAAGCCGCTGTTGTAACTCTTTTTCCGTCTTCCCGATATGTCGCATAATCGTGTGGCCTTTTCCGCCTTTTGCAAAAAATTCATCATAGACTAGATCGATGGGCGTATACCAACTAAATTTTTCATCGTCATCTTTATTGTTAGGGTCTTTCTCTTTCAGTTCTTTGATCCGCTCTTTCAGTAGAGCCATACTAGTTGCTGTCCAGGTAGCTCCTAGCGCCCCTTTGATCAAGACGTCCTTGGTCTTTACCGTCAATGATATCTCCGGTCTCTTCATCAAGCACGCCACGCCGACCATCAATGGTGAGGGCATCATCATATGGAATAGCATCGGCACTGTAAGAAATCTCAATGGCGTCCCAGTAGTAAGTAGGAACGGCTTGCTTCGTTTCTGCATAAATAAAGTTGCCTGCTTGATCTAACACCACGGCTTGTCCGTATAAGGAAGCAATCATCCCTGATGGATCAAAATCAATCCCATTATTATTCGGAGCGAGTGCCTCCGTTAAACGATTGGTGATTTGTGCTTTGCGTGTCGTATATTCTTTTGCCATTGCTTGTGCGGTTTCAACTGCTACTGCTGTTGAAGGCACATCAATTGCACCTAATGTATAGGTGGTTGTTTGTTGCACATAGCCAAGTAAGCCATCAAGAGTAGTAATTTGTTCTAAGGCTTGCGTCATAGAGATAGGTAGTTCTTTTGTATATAAAAAGGCTTGTGAGGCACCATTAGCAATATAGAATTTACCAACGATCTCTAAGATTGCTTGATCACTCGCTCTGGAAGGTTCCGCTAGTTCAATACTTTCTAGTACAAAAAATTGGTCGTCTGCATAAGTGTGTTTCGCTACAGATGCATCGCGTCCAAGAATGCAAGCTTGTCCTTGTTCAGACCATAGAAGGTTGTAACTGATGCGCCTACGATACATCGAAGCGTCACTACTTATGGAAAAGCGATAAGCGCCATGATCATTTGTGCCGGTGAGGTATTCACGCATTACCGCATGGCTGGTGACGTCCTGCGTATAGCGGGCTTGTAGATTTTGTGAAAAATTATACGTGCTTGTTGTGGAATTCATCCCAGAAAGTGCGAAATCTGTGAGATCTTGTTGCACATTGGAGGTAGAGCCTAATGATTCACGAAGCCCTTTACTGGTTTGAATAAGATCGTTTGTCATCACACCTAAATAGGAACCTAATTGGTAACTGCTATATGCGATACTAGCACCTAGCATGACGGGAATGATGAATGGGGCGGCAGCAGTTTCCAGAAAACTTGCGCCTAAAGTTGCTCCACCAGATAAGGCAGAAGCATATTCTGACAAAGATAAATGGTTAAAGATATTTAAAGGTGAGTCAATTGCTTGTTTTTCTGATGCAAGAGTTGAAGGAATTGGCTGTACCAAGGGAGGCATTTCTTCTTGCAAGACAGCTTGTGGTTCGACCGTGGTTTCTTGAGAATAGACACTCAGTGGGGACGAGAAAAAGGGCAAAAGCAACAACAAGGACATTAGTATAGATCTTTTTTTCATAATTAAACTCCTTTTGATTATTTTTTCACTAACCCAACAAACTTTAATGTTCTCCTTCCTTTGTATTCGCTTACATAAAAATTGTAAATGAGATAACTAATTAAATCAAAAATCATGTTATTAAAATAACGTTTATTTTTTTTGCTTTAAAATAAAAAAGTTTAGAACATTTTACATAATAGTATCTATTTTTTTAAAAAGTGCTAAAAAATAGAAGATTGAATAAAAATCAGTCAATTTTAAATAACTGGGTATATCTATTTTTCAACTGGCTTATTTGTGCCCTTTATTTTTTCATGGCTGTTCTTGTGATCGAAGATTTGCTTCGTTTTTGAGTACATTTTTTGAAACATTAACGGTTACATGATACTCTTCAAATAGGCTATTGGAAAAGAGGGAAATGGATGAGGATCGTGATCATTGGTGGTTCTTTTGCGGGGATCTATGCAGCAATTTCTTTGCGAAAAAGTTGTCCTGACAGTGAAATCATACTTTTGGAAAAACAGGACAAGATTGGGTTTATACCGAGTGGACTCAATTTACTGTTAAAAAAGCAACTCACAAATAAAGAGCAACTTTATTGGTTGACTAAGGAAGAATTGCAAGCGCTATACGCAATTGATGTGCAAGTACGCACGGAAGTCGTTTCACTTGAAATAGCCACGAAGACTGTGTTTATCCAAAATGGGCGACAGCTTACTTTTGATACATTGGTGATTGCAACGGGTTCGAGTCAGCAATTCAAAAATGGAAACAAAAGTACGCAGATCCGTTCTGTTAAAGATATCCACTTAAAAGAATCTTTGGAACAAAGTCTTGCGAAGGCACAAAAGATTGCTGTGATTGGTGCGGGACAAGTAGGACTTGAATTAGCAGAAGGGTTATATCATCAGCAAAAAGAAATCCATCTCTATGAAAGTCGACCAACATTGTTGTTCCGTTATTTCGATTCCGAAATGGTTCAACCGTTAACACATGAGTTATTGCAACGGCATATCCAATTGTTTTTGAATGAACAAGTGCAAACGCTCGAAGAAAACGAGCAAGTGGTCGTAGTGACGGATCAAAAAACAGAAAGCTATGATTTAGTTCTGCTAGCGAATCACACGCGTCCAGACCATCATCTCTGGCAAGATCAGTTGAAGCTAAATGAAGATGGTACGATTTGGGTCGATGAGTATTTGCAGACGTCAGCGAAGGATATTTATGCAATCGGTGATGCGATCCAAGTGACGTTCCAACCGACTCAAGAAAAAATGTATGTCTCTTTGGTCAATAATGCACTACGTACGGCACAAGTGGTCAGTCAAACGATTAGTGGCAAACGTACGAAAGATCCGGGAACCTACCGAGCAATTGGAAATCATTGGTTTGGTTATTTTCTGGGAAGTGTCGGGCTAACGGAAGAAGAAAGTATTTTTTATCCGCAGACTGTCCGTAAAACATATTTGCTTGCCCGCTTAGCTGCGATCAATAGTGAAACGGCGAAAATCAAAGTGATGTGCAATGAAAAGGGACAATTACTTGGTGCGCAGTTGCGAAGTCGTGGAGAGATATTCGATTTATTGGATCGATTCACTCTCGCTATCGAGGAAGGCTGGACGTTAGAGAAATTATTCGAACGGGAGTTATTCTTCCAGCCAGAATATCGGTTGCCGCTTCAATTGATAAAGGTGGTTGATACGCTCGATGAAGATTGAACAATTATTAGAGAAAAAAGAGCAGTTGCAAGTGTTGATTCTTAGGGAAATGGTGTTGCATGGTGGAACTGTAGGCACGAATCAATTAAGGGAACAAGTCAATCTTTCTAAAACATCATTTGATCAATATATAGCAGAAATCCCAATGATCGGTAGGATGATGGGGAAGAAAGTAGCAATCAAAAGAAATGAATTTCAAGTCACATTAGAGTTGGCTGAAGATGTCAGCTTAGAAAAAATCATTCTATTCTTAGTTCAACAAAGCTTGAAATTCAATCTGCTTGTTTATTTATTAGAACATCACCAAGCATCGATCGTTCGTCTAGCGACAGCTTTTAATATCAGCGAATCTTCTGTCTTTCGTAAGATCAAAGAATTGAATCAGTTACTGCAAGAATTTTCTCTACAAATCAAAAATGGCCAACTCTATGGCGAGGAATTGCAAGTTCGTTATTTCTACTATGTGTTATTCCAATTTATCTCTGAATCACAACGTCCCCTTTTTTTACAACAGACGCCTGATAAAGCGCCACTTATTTTAGGATTGGAGCGAGCCTTAGAAACGACATTCTCTCAAGAGTCAGCTAGTAAAATCGCCTGCTGGCTGGGGATCACTCGTAAACGGCTATTGAGTGAAAAAACGACGTTTGCTACATTGAAAGAAAAGAAAATACTTTACCAAAAGGATCGTTTGTATCAAGCACTTGATCCGGTCATTTCACTTTATTTAAGTCGGACAGCTGCTGAGATCAGTGGCTATGAGCCTTTGATGTTTTACAGTTTTTTTGTCTCGTTTGCTGTGTTATCAGAAGAACATTTTTATCAATATGATTTAACCCGAAGCAAAAAATTACCAACAGCTGTATTAGATACGTACATTAGAGAAACGATGTTGTGGCACTATCGTCCACGAAAGTTGAAGATCAAGGAAGAAAAAGCAGTCGGTTATCAATTAGCTCAAATCGATAATGAGTTTTATTTTTTTCGAGGAGTCATGATGATCTATGAGCCAGAACATCTCTTGCAACAACAGAAAAAGATGTTAGGCCGCTCCCTTAGTCAATTACTCGAACGATTGAAAGAAACAACGCTGACACAACTACCTGCTAAACAAGGTGAAGAAGCTGCTTTAAGTTATCTCATGATTCAGTATGCCAATATTCTTATGATGATCGATTTTTATATTGCGAAATCGGTCACTATCGGAATCGATATTGAAACATTACCGATTTATCGAGTGGCATTTCAACAATTTTTGTTAAGAGAGTTAAAAGGAATCAGTGGGATTGAGATTGAAAATCGACGACCAGGAAAAAAGTATGATTTAGTGATCACATTTAATCAAGAAGATCCTCATCAAAATTATTATTATTTATCAGAGTTTGCTTCAAGCTATGATATCGCAAGGTTAAAGCAAAAAATCGAAGAAGAAAAAAAAGCAAAAAATTAAAAACTGTCAAAAAAACAGAAAATAAATGTTTTTTTGGCAGTTTCTAAAAAATGAAACGGTGTAAGATAAAGATAAATTTAGAAAGCGTTTGCAGATAATGGAGGAGATCAGAATGACAGAATCAACATACATCATGGAGATTGACCAAGGAACGACAAGTTCACGAGCAATTATTTATGACAAAAAAGGTAGACATATCGGTAGTTCACAAAAAGAATTCACGCAATATTTTCCTAAAGAGAGCTGGGTGGAACATGATGCGAATGAAATCTGGAACTCCGTACAGTCGGTCATTGCAGGGGCATTCATTGAATCTGGGATCAAACCGAATCAAATTGCAGGCATCGGGATCACTAACCAACGTGAAACGACGGTGATCTGGGAAAAAGATACTGGACGTCCGATTTATCATGCTGTGGTCTGGCAATCTCGTCAATCTGCATCAATTGCTGATAATTTAAAAAAGGAAGGCTACCAAGACTTTTTCCATAAAAAAACAGGTTTAGTGATTGATGCCTATTTTTCTGCTACAAAAATACGTTGGATTCTTGACCATGTAGAGGGAGCGCAAGAACGTGCTGAAAAAGGCGAATTGCTTTTTGGTACGATCGATTCATGGCTGGTATGGAAATTAACAGACGGTCAAGCACATGTGACGGATTATTCCAATGCAAGTCGGACGATGTTGTTTAATATTCACGATCTTGATTGGGATCAGGAAATCCTTGATCTTTTGAACATTCCTCGAGCAATGCTGCCAAAACCGACTTCTAATTCAGAAATTTATGGTTATACACAAGGGTATCATTTCTATGGAAGTGAAGTGCCGATTTCTGGGATGGCTGGTGACCAGCAAGCTGCTTTGTTTGGACAAATGGCTTTTGAACCTGGAATGGTCAAAAATACGTATGGTACAGGATCATTTATCGTCATGAATACTGGGGAAGAACCACAACTATCCAAGAACAATCTATTAACGACGATTGGTTATGGAATCAATGGCAAGGTTTACTATGCACTGGAAGGGAGCATTTTCGTAGCCGGTTCTTCCATCCAATGGTTGCGAGATGGGTTACAAATGTTACAAAAAGCAAGTGATTCCGAAGAGGCAGCAAAACGTTCCACAAGTGAGGATGAAGTCTATGTCGTGCCAGCATTTGTTGGGTTAGGGGCACCTTATTGGGATCAAGCTGCGAGAGGTTCGATGTTTGGGTTGACACGTGGGACGACCAAAGAAGACATTATCAAAGCAACCTTACAATCGATTGCATACCAAGTAAGAGATATCATTGATACGATGCAAGAAGACACAGGGATCAAAATTCCAGTCTTGAAGGTCGATGGAGGAGCAGCGAATAATGAATATTTGATGCAATTTCAGACAGATATTTTAAATATTCCGATCCAACGAGCAGAAAATCTGGAAACTACGGCATTAGGTGCGGCATTTCTAGCTGGTTTAGCGGTTGGTTTTTGGAAAGATACAGATGAAATCAGAGAATTTTATGAAGCGGGCAAGATGTTTGAAGTAGAGATGCCTGAAGAACGTAGAGAAAAATTATATGGCGGTTGGAAAAAAGCGGTAGTAGCAACACAAGCATTTGAGTAAAGGGAGGGAATGTCATGTTTTCAAGAGGAACAAGACAAGAAAGTATTGAAAAAATGCAACACGAAAAGTTGGATCTGCTGATTATTGGCGGCGGTATCACAGGGGCTGGTGTGGCGCTTCAAGCCGCAGCATCAGGAATCAAAACGGGGCTAATCGAAATGCAAGACTTTGCAGAAGGTACTTCTTCACGCTCCACAAAATTAGTACACGGAGGGATTCGTTATCTTAAAACTTTTGACGTCGAAGTTGTAGCAGATACTGTAGGCGAACGAGCGGTGGTCCAAGGTATTGCACCGCACATTCCAAAACCTGATCCAATGTTACTACCGATCTATGAAGATGAGGGGGCAACGACATTTAATATGTTTTCAGTCAAAGTGGCAATGGATCTCTACGATAAATTGGCAAATGTGACTGGAACAAAATATGAAAACTATACGTTGACGCCAGAAGAAGTGTTAGAACGAGAACCATTTTTGAAAAAAGAAGGGTTAAAGGGCGCTGGCGTTTATCTAGATTTTCGGAACAATGATTCACGTTTAGTGATCGATAACATCAAAAAAGCAGCAGAAGATGGTGCTTACCTAGTAAGTAAAATGAAAGCGATTGGCTTTTTATATGAAGGAGATCAAATCGTGGGTGTCAAAGCACGTGATCTGCTAACGGATCAAGTCGTGGAGATCCACGCAAAAATAGTGATCAACACAAGTGGTCCATGGGTCGATAAAATCCGTAACTTGAATTTCAAACGTGCAGTATCACCTAAGATGCGACCAACCAAAGGTGTTCATTTAGTCGTAGATGCTAAAAAACTGCCTGTTCCACAACCAACATATTTTGACACGGGCAAACAAGATGGCCGAATGGTTTTTGCCATTCCACGAGAAAATAAAACGTATTTTGGAACGACAGATACGGACTATCAAGGGGACTATACGGATCCAAAAGTAACGCAAGAAGATGTGGACTATTTATTAGATGTCATTAATCATCGTTACCCAGATGCAAACATCACCCTCGCAGACATCGAATCAAGTTGGGCAGGGTTACGACCATTATTGATCGGTAATTCTGGTTCTGACTATAATGGTGGCGACAACGGCTCTATTTCAGATAAAAGCTTTAGTAAAGTCATTGATACGGTTACTGAATATAAAGAAAACAAGGCTTCTCGGTTAGAAGTAGAGGATGTATTGAATCATTTAGAAAACAGCCGTGATGAAAAAGCCCCTTCTTCGATTTCTCGAGGTAGCTCATTAGAACGTGAATCGGATGGTTTGGTGACACTATCAGGTGGGAAGATCACAGACTACCGTAAGATGGCAGAGGGCGCACTAAAATTAATCCGCCAGTTGTTGAAAGATGACTACCGGATGTCAGTAAAAGAAATCGATTCGAAACATTATCCCGTTTCCGGTGGAGATTTTGATCCAACGAAACTGGAGGAAACTGTGGAAGAATTGACAAAAATCGGAGTTGAATCTGGTTTAGCAGAAGCTGATGCAAAATACATTGCAGATTTTTATGGAACCAATGCGAAAAAGATTTTTGCTTTGGCAAAAGAAATGACACCGTATGAAGGACTAAGTTTAGCTGAATCTGCTCGTTTACGTTATGGGTTAGAAGAAGAAATGGTATTAGCACCAGGCGACTACTTGATTCGCCGCACGAATCACTTGTTGTTTGAACGTGATCAACTTGATGCAATCAAACAGCCGATCATTGATGCCATTGCGTCTTACTTCGCTTGGTCAGCAGAAGAGAAGAAGCGTCAAGAAGCTCATTTAGAAGAATTGATCGCAGAGTCGGATCTACGTGAATTGAAGGGGGAAAAATAGATGAGTGCAGAAATGACGCAGATCATGGGAGAATTTATTGGTACGATGATTTTAGTTTTACTTGGTGATGGGGTATGTGCTGCGGTTAACTTGAACAAGAGTAAAGCCCAAGCTTCTGGTTGGATCGTGATTGCTTTTGGTTGGGGACTAGCCGTTACAATGGCTGTCTATATTTCCGGATTTATGGGACCTGCTCATTTGAATCCAGCCGTATCTTTAGCGATGGCGATGACCGGTGCAATTGGCTGGAACCTAGTGATTCCGTTTATTATTGCGCAAATGTTAGGTGCGATCGTCGGTGCTGTTTTAGTTTGGTTGACGTATTTACCACATTGGAGTGTGACAAAAGACCAAGGCGCAATTTTAGGCACATTTGCGACAGGTCCTGCCATTCGAAATTATCCAGCGAACTTTATCACCGAGTTGATCGGTACTTTCGTTTTAGTACTAGGATTATTAGCGTTTGGACAAAACTCATTTGCCGATGGTACGAATGTCTTTGCTGTCGGAGGTTTGATCTTAGCAATCGGTCTTTCCCTAGGTGGACCAACTGGCTATGCGATCAACCCAGCTCGTGACCTAGGTCCACGTCTGACCCATGCGATTCTACCAATTGCAAACAAAGGAAACTCAGACTGGGGCTATTCATGGATACCAGTAGTAGCGCCAATGGTCGGAGCTGTCGTGGCTGTGGGCATGTACATGTTGATGGTATAAAAAAGCGATAAAGTGTGTTATTCCTTAATAAATAATATAGAAAACGGTAAAATAGGTCTTCTATTTTACCGTTTTTTAGCACTTGACAAAGAGCAGCGCTTTAAAAAATGGGTTATTGAAGATCGCAAAATCAACGGGGTGCTTTGCTGACAACCAGAAAATTTTTTTAGATTTGTTCATGGGTCTTGATTGAACTAACCAGAGTGAAATAAAGGGCTCTCGTTATTGATTGACAGTGACAGCTAAACTTGCTATAGTGAATTTGAAAATAAATAAAACCTAGATGAATGAGGTATTTTGATGAGTGTAGCAGGTATCTAACGTAGTAAGTTGAATAGCCAATAGAGCCGTAAGCTTATTTGGCATGCTTATAGATGATACCTGTCATTTCATAACCAACAATTCTATTAATGAGGGATGGGGCGCGTCTTATTTGAGATGTTCCTCATCTTTTTATTTTTCCTAGGTCTTATTTATTTTAGGACAGGTATCTCTTCAAAAAAGGAGAGAATATGAAACAAACAATCGATAAATTACAATTTAATCAAATCAAAGAAGAAGTGAAAAAACGAGCTATTGGACAATATAGCAAAAAGCGTATCGAAGAAATGACCCCGCAAACTAATCTACAGACAGTCAAAAATCGCCAAGAAGAAACAAAAGAAGCGCGACAAATCTTAGAAAGTCAGCAACACGTTCCCTTTATGGGATTGACACGGATTGATGCGTTGACTTCCCAAGTGAAAAAAGGCTTTTTACTGACACCAACTGAATTGATCGAGTATGCAGATTTTTTAAGAAGTAGTCGAATGATCCGGCGTTTTTTTGAAAAAAATCAATATCAAACACCCTTGTTGCATGTGTATAGTAAGAATATGCCTGATTTGTCGATGGTCGAAGAGTTGATCTATCAACAAATCAAGAACCAAAAAGTGAGTGATGAGGCCTCACGAAATTTACGAAAAGTAAGAAAACAATTACAATTAACAGAAAAAGAAATCCAGGATCGTCTTTTAAAGTTTCTAAGACATCCGCATAACAAAGAAATGATCCAAGAATCAATGATTGTTCAAAAAGGCGATCACTATACGATCCCAATCAAAGCTAGTTATAAAAACAAAGTGCCAGGCACGATTGTTGAACAGTCAAATAAAGGAACGACCGTCTTTATCGAACCAACGGCTGTGGAAAAAGCAAGTATGAATTATCAATTGTTAAAAGCAGAAGAAATAGCAGAAGAATATCAAGTTTTAGCTTATTTGACTGGTGCTTTAGCAGAACAAGAACAAGCAATCGATTTGATCATCGAAACGATCACTAGGTTAGATATCATTTTCGCCAGAGGGAAATATAGTCGCGAAATCCATGGTGTGACACCACGGATCAATCAATCAGAATACATCAAGATCAAACAAGGGAGGCATCCGCTGATTCAAGGGAAAGCTGTTCCGTTAGACTTTGAACTTGGTAATGACTATCGAGGATTAGTGATCACTGGAGCGAATGCAGGTGGTAAGACCGTCGTATTAAAAACAGTCGGGTTATTAACATTGATGGCGATGTTTGGTTTACAAGTTCCGGCGGCCGAAGGAACAGAGCTAGCTGTTTTCGATGAGATTTTTGTGGATATTGGGGATCAGCAAACGATCGAGAATGCGTTAAGTACGTTTTCTGGTCATATGCAAAATATTGCCGAGATGTTACGCAAGGTGAGCAGAAATACCCTTGTATTACTTGACGAGATCGGCAGTGGCACAGAACCTAATGAAGGAGCAGCGCTAGCAGTTGCTATCATGGAAGCCATGTATGAACAAGGGGCATTGATCGTTGCAACTACTCATTATGGCGAAATCAAAAAATTTGCGAATGATCATGAAGATTTTATTCCAGCCGCAATGGCATTTGATAAAGAAGCATTGAAACCTAAATACCTTCTTCAAGTGGGGGAAACAGGAGAAAGCCAAGCGCTATGGATCGCTCAAAAAATGAACATGTCGCAAACCTTGATCGAACAAGCCCAATATTATATCCAGCATAAAGCTTATCGGACAACCAAAAAAGTGTTTCAGACAACGAAAGTAAACGTGCCTAGGACGAAAACACAAGTGCAGCAATTTTCGAAAGGGGATCGAGTATATTCTGCGGTCCACCAACAAGAAGCCTTAGTTTATGAAGATACAGCAGAAGAAACGGTTACGATTTTCTTGGATAAAGAGTTAATCAATGTCCCACGAAAACGTCTCACGTTAAAGATGTCAGCAGAAAAGTTATATCCAGTCGGTTATGAATTAGACCATTTGTTTACAGACTTTCAAACTAGAAAATGGCAAAGAGATCTAGCGCGAGGATCGAAAAAAGCGCATAAAAAATTAGCCAAAGAAGCTAAAGAACGACGAGAAAAAAGAGACTAGGGGTTAAATGAAGACATTGTTTTAAAGAGGAATAGCCAATAGCTCTCGTCTTTTTTCGACAGTCGTTCCAGTAGTTTTTACGATCCAAGTATGCGAATAGCTAAATTGGAGTGTTACTCATGACTTTAGACAACGGGAAAAAATTGGCACTTGTACCGATTTAGGTTAAAATGGAACAAAGTTTATTTAGGGAGATGTCATGGATGAAACTGACTTCGAATTGGCGAAAAGAAATAGGAACGATCCCTAATCTCTTATCAATTTTTCGTGTGATTCTTTTGCCGTTTTATTTTTACTTTGTTTTAGAGCAATCGTTTATGCTTGCCGGTATCTTGATTGCTCTATCAGGAATCACTGACTTTTTAGATGGATTTATTGCTCGTAAGTTCAACCAAATCACGGAATTGGGGAAATTATTAGATCCAGTGGCAGACAAGTTGACGCAACTGGTCTTGATCCTTTCCATGGCTTGGTATCGACCGATGATTTGGTGGATATTCGGTTTATTTCTGATCAAAGAAGGGTTCATGTTTTTTGCTGGTATCATTGGATTGAGAAAAAATGTGAAATTAGATGGAGCAAAATGGTATGGGAAATTAGCAACTGCGGTCATTTACGCAGGCATGGTGCTTTTACTGTTGTTTCCCGATCTTTCGGCGGTCTGGGTCAATTGGATCTTTGGATTGATCACTTATAGCTTGCTTCAATCCTTCATTTTGTATATCCGTGAATATCATAAACTATTGAATTAAGAGAGTAATGTCTCAAATACAAATAAAAGAACTCAAACCAAGGAAGTGGTTTGAGTTCTTTTACTTGATGAGGGGATGGATTTCCGCTCATTGTTTTAAATTCTGTAGGAGAACCTTGCTTAACTCTCGAAGCTAGTAGTCTTAAGGTTTGATATAAGCATAGCCTTTTTCTTGTAATTCAATGAGGTCTAAAATACCAGCTGGTACCACGATGACTTTTTCAGGCAAGGATTCTGTACTGATATGATTGCCACGTAGCGCATTCGCACAAGCGTGGAAGGTAACCCCTAAAGCAAGAAATTCTTCATTTGCTGGATCAAGGTAGCCGGTGATGCCTTCACCGTTGACACTAACCACAATCGTCGTTTCAGGAGCGATTTTCAATAGGTTCTTGACGTTATTCATCGTTTCATGCCACTTTCTCGTTTCATCGATATGAAAAACAACTTTCATTTGAGTCTCTCCTTATTTTTTGATGATCAAGTTGATTGCTTGTTCCATTTTTTTGGCTTGCTCTTCTGCGCTGTTTTCTGGATGCTCCAAACAGTCTTTTAAGTTTTCTGCCACGATCATTCCCATGACACGATCAATGCTAGAACGAACGGCACTTAATTGTGTGATAATTGCCATACAGTCTTTCTCTTCTTCAATCATCTTTTGGATGCCGCGAATTTGTCCTTCTGTTCGTTTTAGTCGATTGATGATGTTCTTGTCATTGATTTCCATTTGAAAACCTCCTTTATGCTTCTAGTGAGATGATACCCTATGTAGGTATATTTTGTAAATAATTATGTCGATTTAAAAAAGCTAGAATTTGAATAGTTGACAATTCTCTCTTTTTTGTGTTGAATATACCCCGTAAGGTATTTATAAAAAATAAAAAAGGTGGAAATCAAGATGTCACTATTTCAAACAGTCAAATCAATCTCAACAGCGGAATTAAAAGAAAAATTGAATGGTTCTATTCAGTTGATCGATGTAAGAACACCAGCAGAATACCAAGGGGGGCATATCAGACAAGCGAAAAATATTCCACTTCAACGTATTCTAAGTTTCAAAGGAAAACAAGAAGCGCCTGTCTATGTCATCTGTCAATCGGGAATGCGGAGCAAACAAGCTACGAAAGAGTTGAAGAAAATGGGGTATGATGTTATCAATGTACGTGGTGGAATGAATCAATGGTTTGAACCAACAGTAGGAGGGAAATAAATGAAAATTGTTATTGTCGGCGGGGTAGCAGGTGGGATGTCTGCTGCCACTAGATTACGTCGTTTAAAAGAAGATGCTGAAATCGTCGTGTTTGAAAAAGGACCGTATGTCTCATTTGCCAATTGCGGGTTACCTTATTATCTCTCTGGTGAGATCAGCGAGAGAGAGAATCTTTTGGTACAAACACCAGAATCATTGGCTGCACGTTTTCAATTAGATGTGCGTCCCAATCATGAAGTCACAGCCGTTTATCCAGATGAAAAGAAAGTTGAAGTTTTATCTGACGGGAAAAAATGGCAGGAAAGTTATGATGTGTTGCTTCTTTCCCCAGGGGCAAAACCAGTCAGACCAGCTATTTCAGGATTAGCAGAAGCCAAAAATGTTTATACTGTTAGAAATGTACCGGATATTGATTTGGTAATGAATGCTCTTGAGGAACAACCCAAAAAAGCTGTCGTAGTAGGGGCAGGTTTTATTGGATTGGAAATGGCAGAGAATTTAAAAAAACGTGGACTGGCAGTTTCAATTGTGGAACTGGCACCACATGTCCTGCCTTCTTTAGATGAAGAAATGGCGGTGCATATCCAAAATGAACTCATTAAACAAGGCGTCCATGTCCAAACAAAATGTTCTGTCACTGCTTTTGAACATGGTGGCAAGCAGTTACGCTTGGATGATGGCACAACGATCGATTCTGATTTAACGATCCTCTCAGTAGGCGTTCAGCCAGACAGTACATTGGCAAAAATGGCTGGACTTGAAACGGGACTGCGTGGGGGGATCGTAGTCAATGAACACTACCAAACAAGTGATCCTTCCATCTATGCGGTGGGAGATGCCATCGTTGTCAAACAACAAATTACAGGTGCCGATGCATTGATTTCTCTTGCTTCTCCTGCTAACCGTCAAGGGCGACAAGCAGCAGATAATATAGCGGGAATCGTTCGTAACAATCGAGGAAGTCTTGGTACGTCAATTGTGCGGGTCTTTGACCTTGCTGCCGCTTCTACTGGATTAACAGAAAGAATGGCCCAACAAGCCAACTTACCTTTCTCAGTAGTCCATGTTTCTGGGAAAGACCATGCTAGTTACTATCCTGAAGCTACAGATATTTTGTTAAAACTGATCTTTCATCCTAAGACAGGTGAAATCTATGGTGCACAAGGAGTCGGTGCCAAAGGTGTTGATAAACGAATCGATAGTTTAGCCACAGCCATCAAAGGACAACTAACGATTTTTGATTTACCGGAATTAGAATTTACCTATGCGCCACCTTTTGGTTCTGCGAAAGATCCAGTGAACATGTTGGGATATGTGGCCATGAATGTCGCAGAAGGGCTAAGCGAGACGATCCAATGGCATGAATTGCCAGAAGCACTTGCACAAGGAAAAATCTTACTCGATGTTCGTAATGAAGGCGAGTTGCAAAACGGTGCTTTTAAAGATGCGCTGAATATTCCTTTAAATGATTTACGCTGTCGATTGGCGGAATTAGACCATGAGAAAGAATACATTGTCAGCTGTCATAGTGGACTGCGTAGTTACTTAGCAGAACGTATCTTGAAACAAGCAGGCTTTCATGTCCAAAATCTCGATGGCGCCTTTGCTTTGTATCACGCTGTTCGTCCAGAAGACTTGATTTATCCAGAAAAATAGAGCTTTGCCTTGCATTCTTAGTAAAATGGCGCTAGACTGGTTAGTTCTACTACTTCGAATCAAAGGAGAATGTGTATGGTCAACACACGAAATTTAGAAGAAGCCTATCTAGCGTCAGTTTATCGGCAATTACTAGAAAAGCAGGAAGAGTATCAGCAACTATTACAAGAAACCAGTGCGTACGGTCGGGACTCTCTACAAACGATGTCCGAAGATATTCGGATCAATTTTGATAGTTATTTAGACAATCTTGATACGTATTCACTGATTGAGATGAAAAATCGCGAAATCGATCAATTGAATCTCAAGATCCAATCAGCTAATGAGACTTTGAAAAAAATCGAACGGCTATTGATGAGTCCCTATTTTGGGAAGATCGAAATTGATTTTTTAGAGGAAGAAGCACAAGGAAAAAACAGTCACGAAGCTTTTTATATTGGGACGGCTAACTTTACTAATGATGAGGATGAAACCTTGGTTTATGATTGGCGTTCGCCGATTGCTTCTCTTTTTTATAACAACGATTTAGGTCATTCTTCTTATTTAGTGAATCAAAACCAAATCGAGGTAATGATCCATGAGCGACGTCAATTTATCATCAAAAAAGATCAATTGCTCCACTTTTTTGACACCTCGGTAGCAATCCAAGATGATGTCTTACTTGATGCTTTAGAACAAAGTGAGACGTCAGAGATGAAGGCAATCACGGCTACGATCCAATCCGAACAAAATACGATCATCCGAGACACTACAAGCCAAAATATCTTAGTCAATGGCGTTGCAGGCAGTGGGAAAACCTCAACGATCATGCAGCGAATTGCTTATTTGCTTTATCAATACCGAAACCAACTTTCTGCGGATGATTTGCTGATTTTGTCACCAAACCATCAATTTATTGATTATATCGGTAAGGTATTACCTTCGTTAGGTGAAAAAAATCCGTTGAATGTCACGATGCTTCAGTTGGTGGATCAACTTTTTTTAGGGAATGTTGAGTCAGAAAAGCTTATTTTCATCGGATTACGCAGACGGATATGGATGACCAGACAGCAGTTCTCAGAAGTCAGGCATTTATGAAGCAGATCGAGCAAGCGATTTCCTTGTTTACTGAACAGGCTGATTGCTTTTTAGCCATCAAAAAGAAGGAAAAAATCGTGATCTCAAAAGAAGTGATCAAAAAAATCTATGATAGCACGCCCGATTACCCGAATCTAAGAGAAAAACTTCAAGCGACTAAAGACCGATTGTTGCGCTACTGGGAAAAGCAATTGCTGAAACAAGCAGGTAGTGACGCCATTAAAGATCAATTATTATCCTTACCAGAAGAGATGCAACAACAGTATTTCCAACAGTTGATCACCGATGAATCGCCAGAAAAATTAGTCAGTTATGGCAAACAATTGCTTCAAAGAAAATATCGAACAGTAACGAAACAAATCAAACAGATGGCATGGGTCGATGAACAATTTTTATTTGAGGAGATTTATCAAAGTTATACTGGGAATAAGTATCAGCGAACAACTCCTTGTACATTAGATGAAGCCGTCGCACGTTTGCATGTACGCCATCTGCTGATCGAAAAAATCACCCAAGTCAAAAAGTTCGTGTTGATCGATGAGGTCCAAGATTATACGAGTGCGCAACTTTTGCTCTTGTTAAACGTATTCCCCAACGCTCGTTTTACATTCGTAGGAGATGAAAATCAGGGGATTTTTAATTCCACGACTTCTTTTGAAGCAATTGAAAGCTATTTTTCAACGGCTGGACGATCTGTGACGAGATATGATTTATTGAATAGTTATCGTTCAAGCGGGGCAATCACGACTCTCTTTACCCAATATTCAGGGGAAAAAGAAAAGATCGCTATTGTTCCCGTTCGTCCTTATGGGGAAGAGCCGGAATTTGTGGCTGCAGCGACTTTCGATCAGTGGCTCAGTCAGGTCAATGAACGACAACAGCACACGGGTGAACAATTAACAGTCATTACATTGGAAGAACAGCAAGCCACGATGTTACAGCAAAAAGTAGAGCGGAACAACCAGCTGAACATCCAAGTACGCCCGTTGAGTCTTTCTAAAGGACTCGAATTTGATCACGTACTGATTTATCTAACAGCTGAACCGAACACACCACGTGAAAGAAGGCAAATGTACACGGCTATATCTCGAGCAATGAAAACTGTCGTTATTTCTTTGGTAACAGATCAATAGAGAAAAAACAAGTTATCTTTAGTGAGACTCGCTAAGATAACTTGTTTTATATTTTTATTATTTTAGTTATTTTAATTTATTAAGAAAACCTTAACGTCAAGATCAAATCTCATACATATTTCAAGAAACAAGCTACTATTAAATAAACAAAATTAAATAAACACAATAAAAGTAAAGTATAAGTAAGGTCTAGTTGGTCATTTTGATGAATTGTTCGTCTAGCTGTCATCATCAAAAAATGTAAAGGTTTTTATAAAAGGGGACTAAATTTATTTTTTAAAGGTGGGAGAAAAATGAATACTCGAATAAAACGTGAAGAAGTAGCAACTCTTTTGATTAAGGATAAGTTTTTTGCCAAAGGAAATCGACGGTTAAAAATCAAGCAATGGATTGTTGCGATTCTAGGATGGTGTGGCGTGATTTTTCCATTCGTCTGGGTAATTATTTCGTTTCGGGCTTCAATGAAAGGGAGAGGATTACAATGGCATTCGTTTCCGGAAGAACGAAAAACGTTTTCTTTTTTGTTGCTATTTTTAGCGGTTGCTTTTTTAGGCTTTGTTCTTTTATTCTTATTCATGACTCGTTGGAATAATCGTCGTTACCAAACGATGCTAAGAAGTGAAAAAATGTATGATGAAGAAAAATTAGAAAAGCGTCGAGATATTTTAGAAACGGAATTCAGCATGCGCTTTGGACCTAAGGAAGAGCGTGAAGCGGTTTGCTATTACGTAGTATCAGAAGAGCAAAATCTTGAAAAAGATTTGATCGAAAACCTCTACAAAAATGAGGGGGTCGAACTCTAATGGTCAGAGTCATTCATACAGGTAATGAACTACTGGATTTTGTAGCTACGATCATTTATTTTATCCTTGTTTCTTATCCAATCCTTGGCAGTTTTGCATGGTTTATTGGGGTATTATGCTATTCGTTTTTATTTAAATATAAGCACATTGATTGGGCGGAGATTCCGACAGAGGTCGAACCGTTTATCACGATCATGGTACCGGCCCACAATGAAGAAGTGGTGATTGAAGACACAATCGATTATTTAATGACAAAAATCAATTATGGGAATTATGAAGTGTTAGTGACAGATGATGGTTCAACTGACGAAACCCCAGCAATATTAGCTCGTTTACAAAAAAAATACCCCAAATTACGAGTGATCCGCATTGATAAAAATAAGGGGAAAGCTCACGCATTTGATATTGGGATGGCTTTTGCCAAAGGTCGGTTGATCTTAAGCAATGATGCGGATACGGTACCTGAACCAGATGCTTTGTCAAATTATGTGAATTACTTTATTCGCCCTGGTGGTAGAAATATCTCTGCTGTTACTGCCAATATGGACGTGAAAAATCGTACGTCTTTACTTGGAAAATCCCAGACTGTTGAATTTTCGAGCATCGTAGGGATCATCAAACGAACACAAGCAGGTGTACTTGGCGGTCTTTATGCGTACAGTGGGGCAAATACCATGTATCGAAAAGACGCATTGATCGATGTTGGCGGCTTTCGTCAAGATCGGGCAACAGAAGATATCAGTATTGCGTGGGATCATCAGTTGAATGGCTGGATCTCGGTGTTTGCGCCAACCATCATATTTTTTATGGAAGTTCCAGTAAGTTTGCCGATGCTTTATCGTCAGAGAAAACGTTGGGCAAAAGGGGGGACGGAAGTCTGGTTGACGAATTTTAAAAAAGTCCTCTTCCATCCTTTTGAAAATATCGGCAGGACGTTCATGTTTATTGATCAAACTTTTAGTATTATTTGGTCGTTGTTCTTTTGTATTTCATTTTTCGTTTTTATTATTTTAATGGGTATTTATCTTTATCAAGGAAATTTTGAACAAATCTATCGGACATTGACGATTAGTTTTCTGTTTGTTTGCTTCGAAATGATCTCAGGCATCATTCAACTGATTGCATCTTTGGTGGTAGACGATCAAGGAAGAAAATTGAAATATATGTTACTTGCCCCATTGTATATGTTGTTATTCTGGATGGTCAATGCGATCACTATCATGACGACCTTTATCCCAGCAATCAAAACGATTTTAGGATACGGAAGCGGCACATGGAAAAGTCCAGAACGAAAAAGTGAATGATGCAACTGAAAAAGACTAGCAAACAAGTGACTGTAGCAGAAGACGAAAGCCGTCTTTTACTACAGTTTTTTTTGGTGCATAACTAAATGATCTTAAAAAAACAGCTAAATGATTCAGAGAAACCGTTTACTAACTGTTTTTTATAATAACCATTATAATGTTTAATATAAACATAAAGGAGGAGATAATATGGAATTGTACTATCTGACGGGGTTGTTTTTAATAATTATATTGTTGTATTTGTTGGCAAAAAAATATGATTTTGTCAAACAACTTTTTTCAAAGATCACGATTACTTTTTTAGTTGTTTATTTGATATGGCGTTTGTTTTATACCATACCAATAGATAGTTCTGTTTCTTTAATATTTGGGATCATTCTTTACATTGCAGAATTTATCGGGTTATTTGTCTACGGTTTTTTTATTTACCTATTTTCGAATAAATTGTCAAATGAACATCTCTATGAGGCCTATGACGAGAGTTTTCAACCAAGTGTTGCGGCGTTTATTTGTACGTATAACGAAAATAGTAAATTAGTGATCGCCACGGCTTTGGCTGTCAAAGCGTTACGATATCCCAATAAAAAAATATATATTTGCGATGACGGTCATCGTGAGGAATTAAAAGAGATGGCAGAACGTTTTTCCATCGGTTATTTATCACGAGAGGGCAATGAGCATGCGAAAGCTGGCAACATCAACTATGCACTCTCACAAACGACTAGTGACCTCGTACTACTATTGGATGCAGATTTTATTGTCAAAAAAAATATCATTTTTGAAGCCGTTAATTATTTCAAAAATCCTAAAATGGCACTCGTTCAATATCCTCAAACCTTCTATAATAAAGATCCATTTCAGCTTTTAAGAAATTCCTTTTATAATGAGCAAGAATTATTTATGCGCTTTTTGGAGCCAGCTCTTTCTCGAGAAAATGCCCTGATCCATATCGGGACAAATGCAATTATTAGAAGAAGTGCTTTAGAAGAAATCGGTGGGGTTCCAACGAATAGTATTACAGAAGACATGGCGACAGGGATGTTGTTACAAAATGCCGGTTACGAGACCCTCTTTATCAACAAGGCTTATGCATTGGGAATTACTCCTTATACAGCGAAAGAACTAGCTTCCCAACGCTCGCGTTGGGCACAAGGTACGAAGCAGATTTTTGACCACTTCAAGCCACGAAAGTTAAAAGGGTTGTCATTGATGCAAAAATTATGTTATTACAACTCTTATTTGTATTGGTTTACTTCTTTCCAAAAAATTATTTTTTTATTAGCTCCTACGCTGTTTATGGTTTTTGATATTTTTATTGTAAGAAGTAACAACCATCAATTGTTACTATTCTTTTTACCGCCGTTTGTTATGATCACCTTATCCTTTAGGTTATACGTGCCTAAAATAAGAAATCTAACGAGTTCTCACATTTATGATTGCTTTGTGGCACCGATCCACACAGGAGCATTATTAAAAGAATTTTTCAAACCACAAAAGAAATTCAACGTAACGAAAAAAGAAATTGTCGGGAGTAACGCATTTGATTGGCGTACGGTGTTCCCGCATATCGTTCTTTTTTGCTGGATTCTTTTTGCTTGTATCATTGCTCTTTACCGATTGATTCGTGGGGAAGGCTATGAATTTGGTTATATTGTTACGTTAGTATGGTCAGTCTATAATCTTTATGGCTTGTTTTATGCCATCACGATCGGTAAAAACCGAGATATCGAAAGTGACAGTGAAGCATTAAGTATCACAGTCAATCGTCAGTTATCCTATGATTCGAAAATCTTTGAGATGTATCAAATGAGTTTTAATGGCTTTCGGATCAGAACTGGCGGGGAATCATTCATTCCGGGAGAAAACTATATATTTGTTGATCAACAACAAGGGTTGCAGATTACTTCAGTGTGTCGAGAAACACAGGAAGCTTACACCACTTTCTCATTCGAAGATTTGACCCCACAATCAGCGGAAGAACTAGCGAGTTATTATAGTGACCAGCTGAATGCTGCCAAACAATTAGAGTTTGATATGGAAGATGATTTAGTAGAAAGCTAAAAAAAGAAGAATCACTCGCTTTTCAAAAAAGCGAATGATTCTTTTTTCATTTTTTATCAGCTATTCAAGACTTCTCCACAGGCTCGACATGAACGTCCGTTTCGTGAACTTGAAATTGTTCAAATAAAGTGTGTTCAATCAAATCAGAAATATCATGACTTTCTTTGACAGTCAAATTAGGGTCCATGGTAACAGTGATATCTACATAAGTATTGGAACCATAAGTACGCCCTTTGATACTTTTCACGCTTTGGACTTCAGGGATATTATTGACCGCTTGTTTGTAGCGCTCTAATTTTTTTTGATCAAACCCATCGGATAAAGAAAAGGAGCTTTCTCTAAAGATGTCAATCGCTGTTTTTAAAATCAATAAACCGACGACGATTGCAGCGACACTGTCCAACCAACCTAAATTGAAGGAGGCTGCAAATACAGCCACAGCTGTACCGATACTTGTCCATGCGTCACTAAGATTATCTTTCGCAGCAGCTAGTAAACCTGGACTATTGACTTTCGTGGCTAATTTTTTATTAAAGAGATAAACCCCGTACATGATCAGCGCTGAGACAATCCCCACAATGGCTGCGGTCATATCAGGTGATTCCATTTTTTTGTCAGTAATCGAGAGAATCGAAGAGTACAAGACTTCCAGACCAACCAATAACATAATAAACGAAGTGATTAAACTCGCAATATTTTCGGCTTTCCAGTGACCATAGCGATGTTCAGTGTCTGCAGGTTTGCGTGAGATTCTCAAACCAATCAATACAGCAACTGAAGCTAGGATATCCGTAAAATTGTTTAAGCCATCTGCTCTTAACGCTTCAGAATTTGCGAGATTCCCGATAGTCAACTTCAGTATCGAGACTACGATATAAGCGACAATACTGATGATTGCACCTAATTCTGCTTGTTTCAATTGTTTATATCTGTCTTTGTTCACACATTTTCACTCCAACATAAAGTATTTTATTATCTTATAATATTTTCGAATAAAATCACTAAAAGTGTGGAAAATATAATGGTTTTGGATAGGCGAAATTTGGAACTATCCCGAACTTAACTGAATCGATAGGAGCAGCGAATCAAACGGGTTTCAGCTATGATGACACCTGCAGTAGATTCAGTGATGAGCTAAAAGCAGAAAGCAGAAAAGTCATCTGATGCGTATGCTTTGAGCTTTAAATTTAACCGTGTTAGGGTAGATTTGTACCGAATAAGAAGGAGGAAAGAGACACATGGCAAAAAGAGATTTACCAAAAGTCGAAACTCGTCTTTATATCAATGGCAAATGGCAGACAGGAACAGAAGGTACCTTCGAGGTGATTAACCCTGCAACAGGTGAAACCTTAGCGAATGTTCAAAAAGGTGGAGAAAGTGAAACCCACGAAGCAATCAAAGCCGCTAAGAAAGCATTTGAAGAGTGGTCAAAAACTTCTCCTGCTCAACGGGCAAAATTAATGAACAAGATGGCAGATCTAGTGGAAGAAGACAGTGAACGTTTAGCTACGATCATGACGATGGAACAAGGAAAGCCACTCAAACAAGCTGCTTCAGAAATCAACACGAATGTTGAAAATTTGCGGTGGAATGCTGCCGAAGGGCAAAGAATCTTAGGCGAGATCATTCCTTCTCCGGCAACCAATGAATGGCAAGTACGCAAAGAACCAGTTGGAGTAGTAGGTGCAATCACTCCTTGGAACTTTCCATCCAATATGATTATCCGTAAGATATCTCCAGCAATCGCGGCTGGCTGCACGGTTATCTTAAAACCAGCAAAAGCGACACCGCTTTCTGCATTGGCGTTAATGGAGCTTTTTGATCAAGCTGGCTTTCCTCCAGGGGTCGTCAATATCGTGACTGGAGACTCCTCAACGATCGGTAAAATTCTAACCGAATCAGAAGACGTGCAAAAAATCACTTTCACTGGTTCGACAGAAGTAGGACAAATCTTAAATAAACAAGCAGCATCAACGTTGAAAAAAGTTTCCATGGAACTAGGCGGACATGCGCCGTTGATTATTTTTCCAGATGCAGATTTAGAATTAGCAACGGATCAATTGATCAAAACAAAATTCATCAATAACGGACAAGTATGTACGTCGCCTAATCGAATTTTTCTTCATGAAGCAATCAAAGAAGAAGCTACGAAATTGATCGTCGAAAAAATCAAACAAGTATCCGTTGGTAATGGCTTAGATGATCCAACGACAGGTCCTTTGATTAATCAAGAAGGTGTGGAAAAGGTAGAAGAACAAATCAAAGATGCCGTAGATAAAGGAGCCAAGATTTTAGCAGGTGGGCAACGACTGACAGAAGGCGAGTATGCGCATGGCTATTTCTTTGAACCCACTGTTTTGGACGGTGTCACGAAGGAAATGGACATCTTTTATCAAGAAACCTTTGGACCAGTGATTCCGTTGATTGCGTTTAAGGAAGAAGAAGAAGTGATCAAAGACGCCAATGATACCATCTTTGGGTTAGCTTCTTACTTCTTCGCAACGAATATCCACACGATCGCGAATGTTAGCCAAAAACTCCAATATGGGATGGTCGGTGTCAATGATACAGCTATTTCAAATTCAGCTACGCCATTTGGAGGGGTCAAGCATTCAGGCTTTGGTCGGGAAAATGGAACTTACGGTGTGGAAGAATATGTAGTAGCGAAGTTTGTGACGATTCGGACAGCTAAATAACTAGCGTATCAAAAAGCAAAAAAATAACCAAAGAAGCTAGATTCTTCCCAGCTAGTTTCTTTGGTTATTTCTACGTTATTTCTGTTGTTCTTGCTTTCGACATTCATGATAGACATGATAGAGATTTAGTTCATATTCTTTTTTGGCATTCGTTACAACAGTATCTAAAATCAACCCAGTAACTAATGAAAGTAAGGCAAGGATCATCAATCCGGTACTTAAAATAGCAGAAGGTACCCGTGTGATAAAGTGAGTCAGCATATACTCTCGGATCACTGGAACACCGGCAAATAAGCCGAATACAAAAAAGAAAAAGGTCCAGATGCCAAAAAACATCAATGGTTTGTAGTCTTTCCACATTTTAACGATCATCATGATCACTTTAAATCCATCAGAAAATGTATTCAGTTTCGATTCACTGCCTTCTGGACGGTCTCGGTAATCGATCGGCAATTCGACCAATTTGAATTTTTTGTCTAAGGCATGGATCGTCAGCTCAGTTTCGATTTGGAATCCGGAACTCATGATCGGGAAACTTTTGACAAAAATACGATTAAATCCTCGATAACCTGTCATGACGTCTCGTATTTTTGTTTTATATAATCGTGTGATTGTGTTTTTCACTAAATTATTCCCAAAATCATGAAACGGACGTTTGTTTTCGTCAAAGTAAGTCCCATTTGAAAGTCGGTCACCAATTACCATATCCGCTTCACCTGAGCGAAGTTTATCCAGTAATCCATGCACCGCTTCGGCAGGATAGGTATCATCACCATCCACCATGAGATAGTAATCTGCATCAATATCAAAAAACATTTGCCGAATGACGTTTCCTTTCCCTTGTCTTGGTTCTTTTTTGACGATTGCACCACACGCCACGGCAAGTTCATAGGTGGTATCAGTCGAATTGTTGTCATATACGTAAATCTCTGCTTCCGGTAATTCTCGTCTAAAGTCTGCAATGACTGTTGAAATCGTCGCTTCTTCATTATAACAAGGAATCAGAACAGCAATTTTCTCTTGTTGTTCCATTTTTCACTCTCCTTAAATCATAGAAAACAAAATCTCTATTAAGAATACTGTATCAAATTCTTAAATGCTAGTACCTAGAGAGAATTTTCACTTCTTTTTGTTTCTATTGTAAAAAGCCCCGTATAAAACCACTATTTTTATGTTCATGGTGATAGCTGAGGTTCGCTTTATTAAATCAACTCATTCTTTTTTCTTGAAATCTCTAACACGGTGCCGGTATACGCATCCGCTAAAAATTCGTAGCAAATGATTTCGCCATCTTCCAGGCGGGAAATCCCTCCACGATAAGCTTTGGAATGAATCGCAAATTTTCTAGTCGGTTCTTTTTCAAATGAGATCCAAGACCCCTCGATGGAGCCTTCTTTTAAGAATGATTCTTTGACTTGTTCTAAGACTTGATCGGCTGATAACGTTTTCTTACGTTGATACAAAACCATTGAAGTGATGCCACTGATTAAACCAAGTCCGATACCTATAGCAAGACCGTTTTTAAAATTATTTGACTCACATTCTTCAGAATACATACGTCTTACCTCCTTCTTTGTCCAAAAAGATTATCTTCATTTATTCTACCATACTCTGTGTTTTTCTTAGAAATAAATAACCGCTATCAATTAAAATAAGCTATAATAAATGTGAGTGATTGACTAAGAGCAATACAAATTAGTCAGTCAACTATAAATTTGAGAGGAGCATAGTCTGAATCTTAGGCGAACTTTATTATGGATGAAAAAACATTTCAACGAATCAAAGAGTTAACAGAACTTCAAGGAACAAGTGGTTTTGAACAAGACATTCGTGCGTATATGGAAGCGCACATGGAACCCTTAGTGGACGAATTACAACTAGATGGTTTAGGTGGAATCTTTGGCTTACGCCAACATGAAGAGGCAGATGCCCCACGTGTGATGGTTGCGGCTCATATGGATGAAGTAGGATTTATGCTAACCCAAATCCAGGACAACGGTTTATTCAAAGTTGTACCTTTAGGTGGCTGGAATCCGTATGTGGTTTCTGCTCAACGCTACACATTGAAGACTTCTTCTGGCAAAAATTACCCATGTATTTCTTCTTCTGTTCCACCACATTTATTACGTGGAACAAGCGGTCAAAAATCAGTGGAAGTAACAGATATCTTATTTGATGCTGGTTTTGAATCACGTGAAGAAGCAATGAGCTTTGGCGTATTGCCAGGCGATACGATCGTACCATTTGCTGAAACCATCAAAACGGCTAATGGCAAAAATATCATCAGTAAATCATGGGATAACCGCTATGGTTGTACAATGGTGTTAGAAGCGTTAGAAGCGCTGCAAAATGAAAAACTAGGTCATACATTGATCGCAGGAGCAAACGTGCAAGAAGAAGTTGGTTTACGTGGGTCAAAAGCTTCTGTCAATAAATTCAAACCTGATCTATTCTTTGCAGTCGATTGCTCAGCAGCAGACGATACGGTAACGAAAAAAGGGACATTCGGACATCTAGGTGAAGGAACGTTGATGCGTATCCAAGACCCAGGATTGATCATGTTACCACGCTTGCGTGAATACTTATTAGACGTGGCTGAAACAAACAACATTCCTTACCAATACTTTGTCTCAAAAGGCGGCACAGATGCAGGTGCGGCACATACACAAAACGAAGGAATCCCAAGTACGGTGATCGGAGTCGTAGGACGCTACATTCATACACATCAAACAATGTTTAGCATTCGTGACTTTGAAGCAGCAAGAGAGATGTTAATCCAAACATTAAAAGGATTAGACAAATCGACTGTCAATACGATCGTTTACGGAAAATAAGAATATATCCTTTAAACGAAGTGAAACGAGAACCATGGATCGTGGAACAGAGACTGAAGGATAGTGTAAATAGTTAAGAAGTTCAGAAATAGAGGAAGTCCTATTATTGGGCTTCCTTTTTAGGTCTTCTTGTTTTTTCGTCAGTCAGTAAATACGGGGGAAATCGGTGAATCGTTTTTTTTTGGTTGAAGCATCTGAATTTTTTGAATACAAAAGTGAGGACTGGTTAGGAGTTGGTGACTTTTAAAGAAAGGTGTATAATTTAAATATAAGAAGAAAAGAGGGACAGCAATGATTATTCCAGAAAACTTAGAAGAATTAGCAGGTTACGTTGAAAAAGGAAACAGTGTCTTTTTCTTTACCGCAGATTGGTGTGGCGATTGTCGCTTTATCAAGCCTCAAATGCCAGAAATAGAAAATGATTTTGCCGCATGGCGTTTTATTGAAGTCGATCGTGACAAATACATAGATGTAGCCGCTGAGTGGAACATTTTTGGAATCCCAAGTTTTGTAGTGATCAAAGACGGTAAAGAATTAGGTCGTCTAGTGAATAAAGATCGGAAAACAAAACAAGAAATCGAGGATTTTTTAAATCGTGTGACGAACGGCTAACATCTGGATATTTGTTAGGAGGGATCAGGATGGAACAAGAATATAAAAATATTTTGGTCGGGATCGATGGAAGTGAGCAAGCACTTTCTGCCTTTAAAAAAGCAGTTGAGGTTGCTCGAAGAAACGACGGAACCGTCTATGTAGCAAATGTGATCGACCAACAATTTTATAATTTCATGGGCTATGTCCCAATAGATCAAACGCTAGTTGACCAACAAACAGAAGCAGCGAAACAAATGATCGAAGACTGCAAAGCTTATGGAAAAACAGTTGACTATCAAAAAATCGAAGGAATCGTCGCTTATGGTTCTGTTAGAGAATCAATGGCAGTCAACTTACCAAAAAAATATGCGATCGATTTGATCATGGTCGGTCAATCAGGATTAAATGCGGTTGAGCGATTTATGACAGGTAGTGTTTCCAGCTATGTCATCCGCCGAGCACCATGTGATGTCTTGATTGTCTCTGATGAAGTGGAGAACAACACCGACAATTAAATACGTTAACTAAGAGATAGTGATAGGCCTAGATCTGAAAAATAAGCCGGAGAATCCAAAAATAGTTCCTCCTATTTTTGGGATTCTCCGGCAAATTTTCTGATAGAGCGACTTTTTGCATGCTGTTTACTCGTTTTTTAGAGTGAAGGGCAAGATATATTTCACAGGCTCGTTGCTATTGTAAATTCTTGCGATTCCATAACTTAGAAAATAGTTGTTCGCACTTTTTTTGAAGAATGAAAAAAAGCATGCACAAAAACTTTTTTTTTGTTAAGATAAATGTCAGCAAAGGATAATGGAGGAAAAAACATGATTTTTGCTTATAATAAAGCGCACGTGGGAGATACCTTGATGGTCATCGTCTCAAATGACAATGGAACCGAAAATACGGTCATCCGTAAATGGAATGTTGCTCAAATCAAAGATGAAACAGGACAAATCGTTGGCTGGAATTTTTTCCATATCTCCGACCATCTTACGATCGAAGGTAACGGACAAGTCAAACTAACAGAAAAACAAATTGCACAGTTGAACCGCTTGATCAAAGAAGCTGGTTTTGAAGAAACGTTAACAGAAGAAAATGAACCAAAAATCGTTGTTGGCTACGTCAAAACTTGCGTACCACATCCTGATTCTGATCACTTATCGATCACTGAAACACAAGTAGGAAAAGAGGAAGTCTTACAAATCGTTTGTGGTGCTCCGAACATCGAAGCAGGACAAAAAGTCGTTGTTGCCAAACCAGGAGCTATGATGCCTGATGGAATGATGATTTGGCCAGGAACATTACGTGGGGTTGAAAGTCACGGAATGATTTGTTCGGCGAAAGAATTACAATTACCAGATGCACCGAAAGAAAAAGGGATCCTTGTTTTACCAGAAGATGCAGTGATTGGCGAAGCATTTCCAAAATAAGCAAAAAACAGCACAGTTGCCGAGCAACCGTGCTGTTTTTGTATAGGAAATTAGTTATTAGTTACCAGAGTTCTCTGATTGACTTTGTTTTAATGCGGATTGATCAATTGTTAATTGAATTGTTGTTGTTTTCTTTTCTTTTCCGCGATAGTAAGTGACCTTCACTGAATCGCCGACTTTTTTCTGATACAAGACAGATTGTAATTCTACACCAGAAGAAACATCAGTATCATCGATTTTTGTAATGACATCATATTGTTTCAAGCCAGCTTTTTCTGCAGGTGTCGCCGGTTGAACGCTGGTAACAATCACACCATTTGTCACAGACTCAGGAATTTTCAAGATTTGTTCTTGTTGTTGGGTTGAAACGGCTGAAAGGTCAACCATTGTGATCCCTAGAGCAGGACGGGTTACTTTTCCATCTTTTTCAAGTTGGTTGATAATATTTACTACATCGTTACTTGGGATCGCAAAGCCCATTCCTTCCACGCTTACACCTGATGAAGAAGCAGAAGTACTTGCAATTTTACTTGAATTGATCCCGATCACTTGACCTTCAATATTAACTAATGGACCACCAGAATTACCAGGGTTGATCGCAGCATCTGTTTGGATCGCATTGATATTGACCGTTTGATTTGACTCGTTCGTGCTGGTTACTTGGCGATTCAATGAAGAGATAATCCCCGAAGTCACAGAGTTGGCATATTCAGAACCTAGAGGAGAACCAATTGCGATCGCCGGTTCACCTACTTTCAATGAATTAGAGTCACCAAATGAAGCAACTTTGTTCACTTTATCTGCACTGATTTTCAAAACGGCTAAGTCAGAATAAGCATCCGTCCCGACTAATTCAGCTTTGACTTTTGTTCCATCTTTTAATAAAACTTCTAATCCTTGTTGCCCTTCTACTACGTGATTATTCGTTACGATATAAGCGGAATTACCACTTTTTTTGTAGATGACACCACTACCTTCACTAGAAGCCTCTAGATTGCTATCATCAGAACTTTCTTGTTGTTGGCCAAACAGTTGTCCAAAGCCGTTGGTCCCTTGATTTTGGCTTTGAAGATTGATAACAGATACCACCGCATCTTGGACTTTATCGACCGCATTCGTAATATCTGAATCGACATTGACTTTGACATTCTCAACGACAGTTTCGCCCGCTGAATTTTGATGACCACCCGAATTTGACGCTGCGTTTCCAGAACCCATGACAGCATAAAAAATACCAGCCGTTACCAAGCCCCCAATAATTCCACCAACTAAGCCTAGACCCAGCTTACGCCAGATTCCATTATTCTTTTTCATTTTTGGTGTCACATCTTTTCTCTCCATGTGATCTGCCTCCATTTATCATTTTCTTCTATCTCTAAGTATAGACTTATTTGTTAAGATTAGTCTACTTGGAGACTATGAACTTTTTATGAAAAACTTTAGGAAAAATCATTGCGTTCAGATGAAAAAATAAGAAAAAAGTTTTCCACAAATCCTGTGTAGAAATCAGCGGAAAACTCGCAGAAAAACAATACCCTTTTTTATCCACAAGATGTGGACAACGTGGATAAATCGGTGCAAAACATACGTTTGCTTAAGAAATACTTATAAAATAAGCCAAAATCATCGTCTTTTCTGTGGATAAACCTGTGGATGATGTGTATAACTATGTGGGAATCTTTAAATAAATAAAAAATAACTCGCTTTTTCTTTTAGCAAACATTTCGTTATAATAGAAAAGAAGGAAATACGAACAACGAACAATGAAAAGGAAAAATGAAGGAGTAAAGCAATTGAATATCAAAATCATTTCAGTCGGTAAACTAAAAGAGAAATACTTGATCCAAGGAATCAATGAATACGTCAAAAGGCTGCAAGCATACGCTAAAATCGAACGAATCGAAGTCCCCGATGAAAAAGCACCTGAGAACTTGAGTGAAGCTCAAATGCGCCAAGTCAAAGAAAAAGAAGGCGAGCGGATCTTGAGCAAAATCAAAGAACAAGAATACGTCTACGCACTAGCAATCGAAGGGAAAAATCCAACCAGTGAAGCTTTTGCCAAAGAAATCGACCAACTAGGAATCCAAGGGAAAAGCCAGATCACTTTTGTCATCGGTGGCTCACTCGGCTTAAGTGAAGCCGTCATGAAACGCAGCAACGCCCAAATCTCATTTGGAAAAATGACCTACCCCCACCAACTCATGCGCTTGATCCTCGTCGAACAAATCTACCGTGCTTTTCGAATCAATGCGGGTGCGCCTTATCATAAGTGAGTTTTGTTTTCAGCTAGTTTAAATATATAAGAAAGAGCAAGAAATATAGGAGTGGAAAGAATTTACTACTTCTGGATTGTTCACACATTGAACATATCAGCTATGTTAGAATAAAGGAAACAGATTTATTTTTACAAATAGTGTCGTCTAGGAGGGTTAAAATATGTCAACGACAATTGAAGTGAACAAACAAAGCGTGAAGCAATTTCTTGAAACCGGAAAGATCAAAAAATTCATTATTCCAGAATATCAACGTCCTTATGCTTGGAATGACGAGCAAATTCAAGTACTGTTTGATGATTTAGCGGAGTACACGGCAAATAATAACGAGAGTACATACTTCTTGGGAAGCATCGTGGCTTATGAAAATGACCATAACGAGCAAGAAATCATTGATGGACAGCAACGAATAACTACGCTATTTTTATTTTTGAGAGCTATCTATGCTAAATTAGAAAATAGTGGTGAGAAGGAAGCCTTATTCTTGAAAAGACAAATTGAGCCTGCGTTATGGGAACAAGATGATTTAACAGGTGAGGTTAAACCAGATAAAATTCTGATTATGTCTCGAGTAATGGGGGATGAGGGAAATGATGAATTTGCTAGTATTTTAGTAAGTGGCGAAGCAGATATAAAATCAAAAACTAATTATTCAAAGAACTATATTTTAATTCAACATCTATTAAATGAGTATGCAACAAACGAACCACTATCATTTTATCGTTTTATCAGTAATATACTGAATAAGGCGATTTTATTGCCGATTACTGCAGATACTCAGGATACGGCGTTGACTATTTTTTCAACATTAAATGATCGAGGACTTGCACTATCAGATGCAGATATCTTCAAAGCAAAAATCTATAATCATTTGGATGTTCAAGGGAAAAATGATTTCATAGAAAAGTGGAAGCAATTGGATGAAGAAGCCACTAATGCGAATGAAAGTATTCAAAAACTTTTTTATTACTATATGTTTTATTTGAGGGCGCTGGAGAATGATCGGAATACTACAACACCAGGTGTAAGAAAATATTATTCAAAGAATAATTTTGAACGATTATATTCTGATGATGTACTGACTAATCTCAATACGATACTTAATCTGTGGATTGTGATCAACAATAGAAATTCACTTGATGGTGAACCATGGTCCGAGAATAAAGAGATTAAGCAAGTGCTTGATTGTTTAACTTCATACCCTAATGAATTTTGGAAATATCCAGTCGTGACTTATTATTTGAGTTATCATAAAAGTGATGAGTTTGAGCCTGATTTTTTAGCATTCCTTCGTCGCTTGTTTGCAACATTATCAGCACGCTATATTGTGACTCCAACAATAAATGCAGTAAAAAGAGGAATCTTAAACTTGAATGCAGAAATTGTCAAATCGTCTAAACCTAAATTTGATTTTACTCCGACTGATGAAAAAGACTTGAAAGAAAAAATAAAGGATGCTCATCGTAATACAGTACGCATGATATTGAAGATGATTTCATATCAACATCAGGAAGATCTACTACCTGAAAAGTGGGAAATCGAGCATATTTTCCCTCAAAAATGGCAACCAACATACTTCCCGACAACATCGGATAAAGAAGTAAGGAATCTTGTAGAGCATATAGGAAATAAAATACCATTCGAGAAAAAGCTGAATATTACTGCAAGTAATGGTTATTTTACAAAGAAAAAAGAGAGTTATGATAAATCGAAAGTAGGCATATTACGTGAATTATCAGATGCACATGAGGATTGGGGGCTTGATGACATTCGTGAACGAGATATACGGATTGCCGACGAATTATTTGATTTGTTAAGCCAATGGGGATTGTATCAAAGTGATTCTGCAGAAGGGGAAAATCTAATTCCAATTCCAGAAGAAAAATTCAATGACTATCAAAGATTTATCAAGATGTTTAATAAAGAGGACTCTGATGAAGCGAGACAAACGTTTTTAAATATGATCTAGGTGGGAATCGATTGTGGATAAGAAAGAAGAACTAGTAAATATTTTATTGAAAAAAGCTCTTTTTATCTATACTACGAAGAGCTATTCCACTTTATGAAGCAGGTTGTACTAGCAGTAGTCCAACAATTGAATGAACAGTCATATCCTAAATGAGGAAATGGGGCTCTATACTTTTTGATGTTGGTGAAATTCACCAACATCTTTTTTATGATGTAAAAACATAGAAAAGACACCCTGAAATCCTTTAGAATTAATTTGGCTAACCAATTCATAGGAGGATTCAAGATGTCTTATACTCAGCTTATCAAAGATACCCTAAATATTCTAGACCTAACTATCTATTTCGAGGAAAATTGTTTAACCAAAGAAAGATATAAAAGGCAAGTTTGCTTGATTTACAAAGGGACTCTTCAATACACGCCCGAAGAGTGTCCTCATTGTCTTTGTGTCGTTGATGACGGAAATCGCTCGTCAGAAAAATATTTCCACTTCTTCGGTTTATCGTGTCATGAAGAGATTTTACCGACCATTGAACCCTTTCAAACAGACTTTACCAAAGGTCTTATGCTTTGATGAATTCAAATCAGTTCGAAGTGTCGCAAGTGCCATGAGCTTTATTATGATGGATGGACAAAGGCACGAACTACTAGATATTGTTGAAAATCGACGATTGCCTTATTTAGAACGCTATTTTTCTCGGTTTTCCTTAGCGACTCGAAAAGCCGTTGAATTCATTGTTATTGATATGTATGCCCCCCTTATGTTTCATTGGTTAAAAAGCTTTTCCCAAATGCTCAGTTGATTATTGATCGTTTCCATATTGTCCAACATATAGGCAGAACCTTTTTAAACCATCGAGCGAAGGAAACCAATGCACGACTCAAAAGTACTTCTCAATACCAACGTGGGCTTGGTAGAAAAATGAAACGTTATTGGAAACTCCTACAAAAAGAAGAAGCAAAGTTGAACTATGAAAAACGGGTTTGGCGTGCCAGTTTCAAAGATTACTTAACTGAAAGTGAGATTGTCGACCGATTGTTAGCTACTTGTCCCAATCTACGACAAGGCTATCAGTTATATCAAGATGTTCTTTATGCAGTAAAGAAAAAAGATCATTCACTATTTGAGGACTGTTTATCCAGAGAAGTCAGCCAGCTACCTGAAACTTAGGCGACAACTTTGCGAACATTTAAAAAGTTTCTGCCACAGATCCAAAATGCCCTCCGCTACAGTTATTCAAACGGACCACTAGAATGTTTAAACAACCCTATTAAAGTATTAAAACGCAATGCTTATGGGTTTCGAAATTTTTATCATTTCAAACGACGGATCATGTTCTGCCACGGTAAAACCATTTTAACCAAATAAAAAGAACAGAAAGAAGTTTTTCTTCTTTCTGCCCAAATTATTCTAAGATTTCTCTTTACCAACATCATTTGACAAAGAGCCGGAAATGGCTGTTTTGTGTTAAAGCCCAAATGACGTTAATCATTAAGTAAGTGAGGATTTATAGTAATTATGTGTTGCGATTGTTTAAAAGAACATACATACCAAGAGGAGGGCATTTAGGATCCAGCCCTCTTGTATTTTTCACAAGTATCAAGGGACTGGGACAATAGTTCTTTCTCAAAAAGAAAATAAGTTCAATTTTGATGTTTATTGTCAAAATCGAACTTATTTTTTCTGTTAATTGTTCATAACGAGTTCCTGTTTTTCGCCAAACAAAACTGAATTTATTGGTATCTGCTTCGATTTTTTGCCATCAATAAAGAGGGCTTCATTATCTATCACTTGATTCGCAATCAATTGGCGATGATATAAAACAAAAGTTTCTGTTAATAGTTGAGCTGTCGTTTCCTGACTTCTGAATCGATTGATCGTGCGGTAACTCACTTGTTCATGGTTGGCTAGCCAGTGCATACGGTAGCTATCGTCTAATAAAAATTCAATCTTTCTGCCAGAAAAAACACGTTGCTTGTAGGCATAAAGAAGAATTTTCGACATCATTTTTTGGTGATAGGCTGGATGCCCCAGCTGTTGTTCAACTTTGTTGAAGATCGCTTCTACTAACGAGTGAACCGCAAAGGCAACATCCGTTTCTGGAATATAATGTTCTACATCTAGTGGTAAAGTTGTTTGGCTGATGGTATAATTTTTAAACATAATGCACACTCCTTTGATTTTTGTTTAGGCACTTTAAACATACAAGGTTGTGTGCTTTTTGTGTACCTTAAAATCAAAAAAATAGGGCAATAATCAGATTTTTTTCTGACTATTGTCCCACTCCCTTTTGTCTTGGGGCTGCTATTAAAAGAATGATTGAGCCAAAACTATGTGGAACATCCTCACACTTAGTTGGTGAATGAAAAACAGTCAGTAAGCTGGAATATATCTAAGACCTATTTTTATTGTGTCGAACAAGATTATTCCTTAAGAATAAGTTATTAATGTTTCAGCTTGTTAACGGAATGGAAGTGACGGTTGAGATTGGCGAGTGAATACCACATAGACGAGGTTAACTTGATAAAAAAATGACCTCACAGATGATGGCCTTTAGTTGATTATAAGAGAATGAAAAAGTTTCATCGTAAAATAAAATGACTCGACCTAGTCCACATAGTCTACAGGTGTGTCTAGTTGTCAAGTTTATTATATGAAAATCGATTTGCTATTATAAGGGAAAAGAGCAAATTTTAACATTTTTTTGACCTACTGTTGATAATTTATCAACTTATGAAATCCATAATGGATGAGAAAATGTTGATGAAACGTGATATGATATACATGTTGATTTTATGATTAAGCACCAAAACATATGAGGTGAAAACATGTCGATAATCTATAAAAAATTATGGAAGATCATGATAGATAAAGAAATGAGCAAAACTAAGCTCAAAGAAGTCTCAAGTATCTGCAGTACTGTCATCGCTAAGCTTGGTAAAAACGAACCCTTCTCAATGGACACGATGGTTAAGATTTGTCTGGCTTTAGACATGGATATTGTCGATGTGATCAGTATTGAGCAAAAATAAGATTAGGTATGTGAGGTGAACTGCTTGTTATTTAAAGAAGTAAAGAAAAATGAAAAAGAAACCGAAGAGTTAGAAGAGATTATAGAAAATATCAGCTCAACAGATATTCTTGAAAACACTATCCGTGAAACAATGCCGGCAATTCTCGATATCTTGTTAATTGACCGAACGACATCAACTGCGAACACAACTAAAAACATTATTTGGGCCAATGAGAATTATATTCAGTATGGGCAAAAATCATATGCAGCAACGGCTCAAATGCTTCCATCATTAGTAACGGGGCAAATGGGACAAATCATTATGCCTCGAGCATTGAAGTCGCGTGAGCTTCAAAAAGAACGGACGAGATCAAAGGCGGAGGTGTTCACAACAACCTGGATCGTGAAGAAACAAAATGATGAGATTGATAAAGACTACCAAGAAGATGAACTTGAGACTTATGTCAAACGCAAATGGTTAGAAATCACTTGTGGGGAAGCGCCCTATATGGTCACTCGCTATGACATGGAAACTGGGGAAATCGTTCCACTTGATGAACGCGTGGGTTTTGTCGACCGCAAGTTGAAACGAATTAATAAAGTGGTTGAAGACAAGGCTGAGTGGCAACGCTTAGTCGAAGAGGCCTATAAATCGAGCTATGGTTTTGAGTGGAGTGGGGACTCGCTTTTATTAGCTAGAGAAAATCTGCTTTACACCTATCGAGATTATTATTTCTCAAAATGGCTAGAAGAACCGTTGTATGGTTTATTTAAAAATATTGCTGAAATCATCAGCTACAATGTTTTTCAAATGGATGCATTGAAATACATCATCCCACTCTCTGAGAGACGAGACAAGATTGAAAGCTATCAGATGTCATTGTTTGACGATGAAAAACCATCTGAAGAGTGGATCATTAAACCAGGGAAACGCGTCAAATTGATGAATTGGGAAACGAATAAAATGGAGTTTTTTGATAAGGGGGTCAAATAAAAATGAGTGTTGTTGCTATTAGACCAGATACAACGAATTTTGAATTTCTAAAATTAGATTGGGATTTGCGAGAGGCTTATTACCGTCGTGCTAAATATGTTGAGGATTTTTACGTAGAAGGGAATTTTTCAAAAACAATTGAAGCAGCTGACAAATTTGAGATGGCTATGATTACTAACGGTGTTGTAAAAGAAATAGCAGAAAAATATTCAACTGGGAACGAACAACAAGATGCTTTGACTCGCTTGCGCACTCTTTATCAGACCTTAAAGCTAATTTCGATTAACGCTGGTCAACCCGTAAATAATGAATTTGAAAATCCAATTTCTGAAAGTCTTTATCAATCGAATGAGCGTAAAATGATTTACGTCCAAACAGCGGATAACTCTTCTGGCGATTGGGGTGTTTATGCAGGTTCAGAGAAGATTGGTGAAACAAAGGCTGATAGTAGTACAAATCCGCTAGATTTCCAACCAAACAGTGAATATTTAAGAAGTCAAGCCAATACACGTATTAGATCCTACATGACAACATCAGGTGTACCATATTCAATTGATTGGGCGGAGTTGGCGTATAGACCGCAGGATAAGTTAAATCCGTGGTTTGGCGATAATGATGTTCACGAAGTTCTTAAACGTTCAGGCTATAAAAAGAATAAAAAAGTTGAAGGGAACGAGTGGTGGAATGTTACTCTTGATGTGGCAAAACAAGCGATCGATGCAGTAAAAGAAAACCGTGAAGTAATCGAGGGGCCTATAATTAATAAGAGTAAAATTGTCCTTCGTCCGGAACAAAAGAATGCTGTTTCTCAAACTAAAAAGGTATTTAAAAAGAAAGACCGGATGCTTTGGAACGCAAAAATGCGCTTTGGTAAAACATTATCAACCTACCAATTGATAAAAGAGGAGGGCTACAATTCAGTATTGATCTTATCTCACCGTCCAGTAGTATCAGATTCTTGGTTTGAAGATTTTTCTAAATTAGAAATGAAAGAAGCAGGCTATCAATATGGCTCGAAGAAGCATGAGAGCATTGAAACCTTAATCAAGGATGGCGCGAAGTTTGTTTATTTTGCAAGTATTCAAGATTTGCGCGGTTCATCACAAATCGGCGGTAAGCAACGTCAGAAAAATGAACTCATATTTTCTACCGATTGGGATTTGATTGTCTTTGATGAAGCCCACGAGGGAACACAAACAGAATTAGCACAGAATGTTGAAGAGGCCGTCAAAAAGAAAAACACCAAAGTCCTTGAACTGTCAGGGACGCCGTTTAATTTGCTCGAACAATATGAAGAAGAACAAGTCTTTACGTGGGACTATGTGATGGAGCAAGAGGCAAAATTACGTTGGTCTACAGAAAAACCGGACGAGCCAAATCCGTATGAAACATTGCCTAAAGTTAACATGTTCACTTTTGAAATGGGCAACAAAGAAAAGTATGCAGATGATAGTAAGGCATTTAATTTTAAAGAATTCTTCCGAGTAAAAGATGATGGTTCCTTTGAACATGAATATGACGTGAATAATTTCTTAACTCAGATTACAAAGAAATCAACAACTAATTATCCTTATTCTACAGAAGAATTTAGGAACGAGCTGAGGCACTCACTTTGGCTGTTGCCAGGTATTGCCGAGGCAAAAGCATTGAAGAATTTGATGGATAAGCATCCTATTTTTGGTAAAGAGTACAAGATTATTAATGTGGTTGATAATGATGATAAGGAAATCATAAGTAAAGATGACCCAGATTTAGGTCGTGTTCGAAATGCGATCAGTGACAAACCGTGGGAAACTAAAACCATCACACTATCAGTCCGAAAATTAACAACTGGGGTAAATGTCAAAGAATGGACAGCTGTCATGTTCCTAAACAATACCACTTCAGCAATGAACTATCTTCAAGCAGCATTCAGGGCTCAAACACCTTATTCAAATGAAGTGCAGGGACAAAAAACCAATTCCTATATTTTCGATTTTGCGCCCGATAGGGCTTTAACAGTTATGGCAGAATCTGCGTCAATTAACTCAGGCGTTGGAAAGCGTAATACCCCAGAACAAAAGAAAAAAATGACCAATATGCTTAACTTCTTACCGATTATTGGTATGGACGGAAACGGAATGAAAACCTTCAGTGTCGATCGCATGTTGACACAACTTAAGAAAGTATATGCCGAAAAAGCCGTCCGTTCTGGTTTTGATGATGATAGTCTGTATTCTGATGCTTTGTTAACAATTAATCCTGAGGCAGCTGAGTTATTCGAAAAGCTTAGAGGGATTATTGGGAAGACAGGTGCTTCAAAAGTCACTAAGAAAGTTAAGGTTAATAATCAAGGCCTTACAGATGAAGAATATGAAACGGCAGAAAAAGCTAAAAAAAAGAAAAAACGGCAACGTACGCTTGAAGAACAGGAAGCGATTGATAAACAAAATCAAGCTAAAAAAGAACGACGTAATGCTATCTCTATTTTGCGTGGTATTTCGATCCGTATCCCACTGATGATTTTTGGCATGGAAGTTGATATTTCTAAAGATATTGACGTGGAAACCTTCGTGAACGAAGTTGATGATGCTTCTTGGGAAGAATTTATGCCAGTTGGTGTAACCAAGGAAGTATTTAGAGAGCAAGCTAAGTACTATGATTCTGAAGTTTTTATTGAAGCTGGAAGAATTATTAGGACGCGAGCAAAATCATATGATGATTTATCTTATACAGATCGTGCGGAACAAATTGCGCTTTTACATGGAACGTTTAAAAATCCTGATAAAGAAACTGTGCTTACTCCTTGGCGTGTTGTAAACATGCAATTAGCCTCAATGATAGGTGGATTATCTTATTACAATGAATATTTTTCTGATACATCTATTAACGGGACGTCAGCTCTTCATTGGGTTAGCCAAGAAGCCACCTCAAAGATTTATGGAAATAATAGTAAAATTTTGGAGATAAACTCTAAAACGGGGTTATACCCATTGTTTTGTGCCGTTAGTTTTTTCTTCAGACAACAAATGGAGTTTATCAATAACACTGTTGGAAAAATCACACAAATTGATGAAGAAAAAATTATCCAAAAAGTACTGAGAGAAAACATTTATGTAATCGCCAAAACACCTATGGCTAAAACGATTACTCAACGAACTTTGGTCGGCTATAAAGGTTGGGATACAAATATACTATTCATTCCAGACCTAGTAAAAAAAATTAGAACTAATATTCATGATGTCGAAAAATACGTTCAGAAAGGGTTTAAGGTAATGAAATTTGATGCTGTAGTAGGGAATCCACCATATCAGGAAAACGATGGTGGATCTGGTTCAAGTGCAACTCCCGTATATAATAAGTTCATTCAGCTTTCCGATAGATTATCGAATAAATATATTTCTCTTATCACACCCTCTAAGTGGTTTGCTGGTGGCAAGGGATTAGACCAATTTCGTGACTATATGCTTAATAACGATTCTATTAAAGTGATGGTGGATTATGATAATGCGAAAGAATTATTTCCAAATACTTCAATTGCCGGAGGGGTGAACTACTTCATTATTGATAAGGATTATCATGGGAAGGTGCAATTTACGAATGTTCATGATGGACGGACTACCACCTCATATCGGAAGATGAATGAATTTGATACTTTTGTTAGGTATAACGAAGCTGTTAGTATCATTCATAAAATCGGTAAGGTGGATACTGTCAGTGATTTTGTTTATCCTCGTAATCCATTCGGCTTTTCTTCAAAAGATAGGGGAGGAGTAGAAGGGGAGATTACTTTAATATCTAGCGCTGGAACAGGTAAAGTAAACCTTGGAGATGTCAAGTCAGGTAGCGAATTGATTAATAAATACAAGTTATGTATTAGTAAGGTAACATCAGAACATGCTAACGAACCAGATAAGAATGGTCAGTACCGAATAATTTCAAGCAATTTTGTCGTTCCTCCTCAATCTGTTGTGACTGATTCGTATCTTGTTATTTATTCAGATGAAGATGAAAATAAAGTGAGATCGTATTTGAAATATTTGAAGACGAAATTTTACAGAAATTTGTTATTACAGTCGGTAACTTCAATAAATCTCTCAAAAGATAAGTTTCAATTTATTCCATTACAAGATTTTAGTAAAACCTCAGATATTGATTGGTCTAGATCAACACTAGAGATAGATCAACAACTCTATACAAAATACGGTCTTGATAAGGAGGAAATCGCCTTTATTGAAGAGAAAGTGAAGGCAATAGATTAGCATGATTGAAGAAAATTTATGCGAATATTGCTAACTCTGATATTCTCGAAATCTCTGATATGGATATGGAAACACGAAAAGCATTGCTGTTAAATCAATTGTTGAAGCAAGGGATTGTTTCAATGATAAGAATTGAAAATCCGATGATAATTTTAGAGCAAAGTTAGGGAAAACATTTTCCGAAGCAGAAGATGATATCTTAGAAGTCTTTGATATCAAAAGATCTACTGAAAATCGCTCATATAACGAGTTGGCAAATATATTCCAAGAAGGAGATATTATAATCCCTGATATGCAAAGAAAATTTGTTTTTGATACAAGTAAGTATTCAAAAATCATAGAATCTGTACTAATTTGTTTGCCTATTTCACCACTTTTTTATGGATAAAGGAGAAAATTCGTATAAGATAATTGAGGGATTTCAATGTTTGATTGTGATTAGCAACTATATCCTAGGTAATCAATGGGGCATTGACAAATGACACGCAAAGGTGAATTCTAGCAATGCTTTCATCAAATGTTGACAGTTCAATTCTAAGAAAGCGTTTTGTCTAGCTGACTCTAGGACAGTAGAAGAAGTTAAAGCGTTCTACTGTTACCGATTATGGATTTCCGTCAAATAGTTCCTGAAAGTAATAAGGCTAAATATCTAATATTTGAACGAATCGACACTGGTTCTGAATTGTTGAAAATCCTATGCAGATTCGCAAAGCTCTAGCCTATGGGCGTTTTATGCCAAGTCTATATGATGTTAGCAATGTGTTGAAATCGATGTATAGCAAGTAATGGTTGAATAAAGATCGCTATGTTGAGCTTATGTTAGGTGTCTACGTAACGCTGAAGGTTCTGAAAAATGGATGTACACTCCAAGCTCAGTATCGAAAGTAAATTTTAAATGATTTTTGTAAGTCAAAACTAGACAAAATCATTGAACAAAAGTTTGTTGAGAAGTTTGATGAATATCTAAGCAAGCTGATCTAGATATTTGATAAAGATAATATTTTTAAAAAGGTAAATGAACATGGTCAATATCAAGGTAATCTGAGCACCAATATATCCAAAGTGATGTTTGAAGTAGCGATTATTGAAGATATTGATCTGCCAAGTGATATTGTTGTTAATTACAGGAAGGGAATCGCAGATTATAACGATAAGTTTATCCAAAATAAAATCAATAAGACTTATTTGACGGATAGATGTAATATCTGTAAAGCGATTTTAGGTATGTGATGGTTGGATAAGAAAATAAATGAGATTGATTTTATTGACAGAATCAATCAGTTGCAAACTAGTCACGAAAAGATTATTGTGGCGAAAAATTTCTTTTCCGATTTTTTCAACAGATATTTGACATGTAATTAATGATATCTCTTTTAGTGTGTATGTTTTTCATAACGTTAAAGAAGCAGTTAGAAAGGCAGAAAATACACTGCTAATAGATGCATACACAATTGTTGAACAAATGTTGAAAAATACAAAATACCAGCTTTTAGGTTATGATGAGACTGAAAAATCTGACTATCAATTATTTTTTTAATTATAAAATTGACTCAGAAAAAATTTCGCTCAATCCGAAAATTGATGAAATTAACAAGTTTTTGATTCGCTATAATTCAGCGAGACTATTTCTTAATAAACTACCATTGTATGACAAGAGTGATCGGAATTCTGAGAGACTTGGAATTTGAATATCACATGTTTCTTTCAACGAGCCTGTGGATCGAATTATTATATGAAATAAAGAAATGTGGCGATAAAGGCGTAACTCTCTAGCTGAGGCAATTGAATTTCGAAGCTACATTTCCACTGTTAGTCTCACTTGATGAAAAATCTAGGGATATTCTTTCATTTGAAATAACGTTAGCTAGTAAATATGACCTAAATGTTATTAATGAAATTCGACAACCATCAGAAATTGAAAGTTATGGAAAAAGGTTAAAGTCCTCCAGGAGTGTTGTCAAGAATGAATACAGTTAACAGCTAAAGCATGCCCAGCATCATATCAAGTCTCTTTGTCAAGAACTCATTAGTCCGTATTGACAAAGAGTCGGTTAGTTCAAGACTTTTCACGAACCAACTGAGCATATCCTGAAAAGAGTAAAGGCTTAGTTGTCACATTTAAAAAAACAGCAATAATGGTAATGATATGAAAGTTACAAAACTATATTCAGAAGTACAAGAAGAATCAAGGCGGATTTATCCTACCTACGAAGCATCAAAGATACGCTTTGAAAAAGCCTGTAAGCAATTACAAACATTTACCGTAATACCTGAACCAACTGAGAATACTCCGATAGAAACTCGAATAGATTATATAAAGGATTTCCAAGAGCTGAATAAGTCCCATGAAGCATTGGTTACGTATGACACTTACAATGAAGAAATGGAACAATCGGATTTTTTAAAAGAACAGGTTTCTATTTTAGAAAAACAAGGTGGTTTTTATGTAACAATCAAGGATTCTTTGGTAGATGGGAACGATGAGGAAAAAGGTATGGATTTCTCAACGATTGAATTCTATAATGAACATACGATTAAGTTGTACGATATTGATTCTACTTATATTGATCAATTACTAGGGACTTACGCGGCAAACAGTACCGATGCCCGGGAAGAAATTGAGAAAGCTTTGACGAAATTGAATAAAACTGAAGGTGTGAAAGAAGTTTATCGTCAAATTTTAAATGCGTTTGACCTAGGAACATTAGATAGTAAAGATGATATTTTTCTTATCAAACGTCACTACTTTACGCAAGCAAGAGATCAGTTGATTCATACTTTTTCTAATGAATGGTTCGTTTCAGAGAAAGAGTTACATGCTTCTAACATGCAATATATGCTCGGGGAGACTCAAATCCCTAATATGAAAGCAATTATCAACAGTAAGGATTACGAAGGATACAAAGCTAAACATCCAGAAGCGAAGCCTTTTAAATATCCACAAGAAATGAAACGAGCATGGCGCAAGATGTTAGATGATGAATTGATTCCTCTTGAGAATGAGTTGAGGTAAACTGGATTAGTTTCCAAAAAAATCATAGAGAGATTACTCATGTTACACATCCCACACCATAACCACCCCACCCACCAAACCAGGTTAACTCATGTACGAGTTAACCTGGTTTTTTACTCATATTCCAACATCTTAATAAATGTTTTTTACGTTTTTTTGAAAGAAAGTACGTTACTTAATGAAATTTGGCACGATAAAGTCTATCAATGGAGGTCTAGAGATAGGGAACTATTTTTTGTTGGTTTCGGCTTATTTCAAGGTACTACTGCTTAAATAGCGCTTTAGAGTTAGGGATAAGCTTGAGGTTCCAAAGAAATCTTTAATTAAAAATAACGATATTTTTAATTATCAACTTGGTGAAGCCTTTTCATGTCTATGTTGTAGGTTATTAAATGACAAAACTAGTTGTTTTTTGATAAAATCACATACGTTATAAATTGAAATCTGTCAGTCGTTTAGAAGGGAGAAGGGATCAATGAAACCATCTATTCGTCAATGGATAGCTTAGGATTTAATAATGGATTTTGAGGTAACTAACTCATATGTTGAAAATAATCACACCTTTTCATTATTCAAAAGATGAAAAAAATAATGAATGAGTGAGAGAATAGAAAAAATATTTTCTTGCTGATTAGGTATAGTGTATTTCATGTTAGTTAAGAAAAATAAGTATGTCATAAACATAACTAGCAAGCTCTTTTAATATGAAATGATAAAAATGAGAGTGATTCACCCAATGAATAATCACTGAGTCATTTCAAATAGAGTGACGTATGAAAGGAGAAATAAAAATTGTTATGAGATTCAATCGAAAAATCATTTTGTTTGTTCTGCTAATAGCTATTGCAAGCACTTATTCCTTTATCTTTTTTAATAATACAGAAAAGATCGCAACGACAGGAGATATCGCTTTTCATTTTTCCAGGATCAAAGGATTGGCTTCTGTATTTTCGGGTCCGATCAATTTTACTACATTCAATAGTTATGGTGGTGGGGTAAACTTTTTTTATCCTTATCTAACCCTATTTCCAGCTGTGATCTTTTACTGGATTACCCATAATTTGATCTTAAGTTATATGTTATATGTTTGGGTACTGAATGTGTGTACAATACTCATCACCTTCTATTACGGACGGAAATTTTTTAAACGTGTAGATGCGGCATTTTTATTTAGTTGTTTCTATACTTTTTACGGGTATCGAATGATCGATATTTACCAACGTTCAGCGATTTCAGAATCAATTGCTCTGACGATTATGCCAGTGGTCCTCTACTACACGTATAGACTTCTTTTTGAAAAGAAGAATTGTGTGATTCCTTTAGCTGTTAGTATGAGTTTGCTTATTTATACACATGCTCTTTTTACGTTTATGAGCGTAATAGTTATTGGGCTTTTGTTTATCGGTTCACTTTTGGCTAAACGAAAAAAGAAAGAAAATGTTTTGGACTTGTTTGTTGGAATGGCAAAAGCTGTCGGCTGGACGATTCTTTTAACAGCGTATGTTTGGTACCCAATGCTGCAGCAAGTCCTGCATCAAAGCATCAATCGTCCTTTCCGCACAAACCTTCAGGAGCGGGGAGTGAACATTTTTGAAAGTTTGTTTGGTGCGATGACTAATAATTTGACGACATTTACAATGGGAACGATTGGTGTCGTGTCATTAGTCCTTCCGCTTTTCTTTTTGAAAAGATTTGAACGAAGAGAAAGAGTCATTTATTTTTGTGCAGTAGCTACGTGGTTTTTATCGACGAATGTTTTTCCATGGTTTCTTTTCCAAAATACACCTATTCAATTGATTCAATTTCCTTGGAGAATCTTAGGGTTTCAAGTGCTTTTCGGATCATTGATCTTGGCGATGGTCTTTTTGAAATGCAGACCAGATCAGAAAAAAAGTATATGGTGGATTGGCGGAATCGTCCTCCTGCTTTTGACACTAACAGTAGTAACGAAAATAAATTATACGCAAAAAATCCAATCCTATAACGGTCGTCTGATTATGACAAAAAAAGAGATTAAGCATTACACGACTTCAGGGACAGGGGGACTTTATGATTATGCACCGTCTGATGCACTGAAATACAAAAAACAGTTGAAAAAACATGAAGTAAAAGTTGGGGATGAATGGAAAAATAGTTCTCATAAAGCGTATGATTCAAAAATCATTTATACAGTGGAAGATGCGCAAGGGCAAAAAATCACGTTACCTGTGTTTGATTATTGGGGAACCGTTGCGAAAGTAAATGGTCAAACGACTAGCATAGAAAATGATGACGGGTTAGTAGCGGTTAAAGGAAAAGAAGGAACGACTACGATTGAGGTTTCCTCTACCTATCCGCCAACGATGATTCTTGCATTACTAACAAGCGTTGGAACTTTTTTATTTATCTTTATTCGATATTTGCTAAGAAGAAAAAATTTAGTAAAAAGTAAAATGGTCCTCCGATGAAGGGATCTAAAGTGAATGGCAGTGCAGAACAAACGTGAAAAGAAAGAAAATTTATAGAGTTGCCTTTTATTTTATGGGTGAATAAATTGTCTATTAGAGACACCATTTTCAGCCATTTTTGAAATAGCAACCAATGATCGTATTCCTCAACGATACCGCTAGAAACAAGGTGGACGTTGAGGATTTTTTGTTAATTGTATCAGTCTATTTGTTTTAGCTGTTTCTCTTGTGCCTAATGGTTTAAGTTTTGTATATTTACAGCAATTACGGAGAATATCTGAACAAAGAGTTAGATGTATTTGATACTAGTCATAATTGATAAATGAGGGATTGCGTTTTTCCGTGTCTCTTTATAGTTGATCAGTATTTTCTATGGCGAACTACTCCTTAGAAACCTACATAAAACTTTTCTTGAGTATCTGATTCTGATTTCGTAACGGTTAAACCAATTTTATAGATTTCAGATGAGGGATTGGTTAGAAATAATTTTTCAAATTTTCGGCATAATCTCAAGTTTGGTTTGTTAGAATGAGTGAAACAATCAAGGAGGAGTTTTATTAATGAAAAAGGGGATATTGTTGGCTGTGGGGTTGTTGTTTGTGCTAGCTGGTTGTGGAACGGATCAGGCAAAAGATGTTTCAAGTAAATCGACAGACACTATTGTTACAAAAACAAGTAAGACAGGTTCAACAACGACGAAAGAATCTGATAAGACTGAATCATCCAGCTCATCAGAAACAAAGGTAAAAACAGAGTCCACGACGACGAGTACATCAGAGTCAACTCACACTACAACGGCTGAGTCTGCGACATCAAGTAATCAGCCAGTTGAAAAAAATAGCTGGGATGCGAGTAAAGCGACTGAATTAGCTACGTTTATGTCAACTTGGGGTCAGGAAATGGGACAACAGTATAGAAGCTACAATGATCATGTGAATGCTAATTATTATGGATTGCAAGTACCACAATACATTTTTGATGGGCAATGGTCTATGGTGATTGATCAAACACCGGTTACCGTAGAATGGTCAGAAAATGGCAGAGGACAAGCGGGATTTGAATTAGTGGCGATCTACTCTGATATCGATCATCCAAAACCGTCTGGAGCTCATTTGTATTTCTTTGGTTTCCAACAAAATCAACCTAAGGTATTGGTGACTCAGCAAAATCAAGGAAACCCAAACAATTATTTGTATTTCAAAGAAACTGAGAATAATGAATTGAAGAACGGTTTCGAGCGGATTGTGAATAGCTAGAAGAGACGTCCTTCCAAACTTAGAAAGAAAATTTCTTGGAAAAGAGGTTGTGAAAGCATTGGTTAGCTCCGATAATAATAAGAAAGAATTTTTAGAAACAGTTTCTCGTGTTTTTGAAAAATTTAGGCTTATTTCAAGGAGCTGATGCTTGAACACCATGGAACAGAGGTTGTGAAAGCATCGGTTAGCTCCGATGCCAATAAGAAAGAATTTTTTGAAACAGCTCCTCATGTTTTGAAAAATTCAGGCTTATTGCAAGGAGTTGATGCTTGAACACCATTTATCTGTTTCCAGAGCAAAGAGTGAGATGGATGTCTCAGTCTTTTTTTGTTTCTGAAAGGATAATTTGCTAAATAAAACAGAAAAATTTATGAAAAATTCCAAGAATTACGTTATACTTATTATGATTTTTTGAAAGGAGTCACTAATGAAAACAAAGAAAAAATTGCTCTTATTTGTTATATTAATACTTATTGCGGGTCTTTATTCTGTGAATTATTTTAGGCATGCACAAACGATTTCTACGACAGGAGATATCGCATTTCATCTTTCCAGAATTAAAGGATTATCCTCTATATTCTCAGGACCAATCAATTTTACGACTTTTAATAGTTATGGCAGCGGTGTGAACTATTTTTACCCCTACTTTACCCTTTTTCCATCGGTAATTTTTTATTGGATTACCAATAATTTGATCGTAAGTTATATTTTATACGTATGGGTGTTGAATGTTTGTACCATCCTATTGATGTTTTATTATGGTCAAAAATTTTTAAAGCGAGTAGATGCTGCCTTTTTATTTAGCTGTCTGTATACATTCTATAGTTATCGAACGATTGATATTTACCATCGTTCAGCGATTGCAGAAGCGATTGCACTGACGATTATGCCTGTAGTTTTGTATTATGCTTACAAAATGATCTATGAAAAAGCAACGGCTGCGATCCCGTTAGCAATCAGTATGAGTTTGCTTGTTTATACCCATGTTCTCTCTACTTTCATGTGTGCGTTTTTCATTGGAATGATGATCATAGGCAAACTGATTGTGAATAAACTAAATAAGGAAGAAACCATTCGCTTGGTGTTGGAGATGTCAAAAGCTGTGGGAATGACGATTCTTTTAACGGCCTATTTTTGGTATCCTATGTTCAAGCAAACCATGTATCAATCCATCAATCAGCCAGGAAAAACAGATCTGCAAAATCAAGCGATCAATGTATCTGATAGTTTGATTGGGGCCATGAATAATGATTTGGCATCCTTTACAATCGGGATTATCGGGATTGTTTCCTTGATTCTTCCGCTTGTGTATTTTAAAAAGCTAACGAGCAAGGAAAAAGTGATTTACCTGATCGCAGTAGCTACTTGGTTATTATCAACTAAGCTGGTCCCATGGGCACTATTGCAAAATACACCCGTTCGATTGCTTCAGTTTCCTTGGCGGATATTAGGGTTTCAGGTACTTTTTGGCTCATTAATTTTATCCATTGTTTTTAATAGGATGGTATTTGGACAGAAAAAAAGAATACTTAGTATCGCAGCGATTGTTTGTTTTATGTTTGTTGTTTCGGCAGCCACTAAAGCCAATTATAATCACAAAGTGCCAACACTAGGTGACCATTTAGAGGTGAATAAAGACACTCTAGGTAGTTACATCACTGTAGGTGTTGGAGGGGTCTTTGACTATGCACCACTAGAAGCCATGAAATATAAGGAGCATGTGCAAAAGCATGAAATAAGAGTAGACAATGAATGGCAAACAGCAGCATATAAAGCTTCTGATTCCAAAATAGTCTATACAGTCAAAGGTGCTAAAGATAAAAAAATCACGTTACCCGTGTTTGATTACTGGGGAACTACAGCAAAAGTGAATGGGCAAAATACCAAGATTGAAAACAATGAAGGATTAGCAACATTTGAAGGAAAAGCAGGAACAACGGTAATTGAAGTTTCTTCTAAGTATCCCTTTACAATGATTCTTGCTTTTATTGTCAGTCTAGTAAGCTATCTTTTTGTTTTTATTCGTTTCTTGATCGGCAAATGTTTCGTTTCGAAAAAAATTGCGTAACATAAATATTCGTACTAGGACAAAAAACTGAAAGATTCGTTTTTATTTGTAAAAGACGGGACACCGAAACATCTAGTGAGATCACTAGGTGTTTTTTTATTCTTATTTAGTTCATGGTGAATGACAGTAGAAAAAATAGACAACATCGAGTGATTGATTTTTAGAATAAAGTTGAACGATTATGATGGCAAAAGAACTTTTTATGAGTTTAAAGTTATTTAATAGTATTTTTCTAGTATTTTTATAGTGGGTTGCATTATATAAATATGTGGAAAAAGTATATACGTAGCTTTTTGTTTATTGATAAAAATAAACAATTTAGCTGTTGGAAATCCGATTTTAGCGAATGATGTTTATTGTTTAAGTATATAAAGAAGGAGAAAATATGATGTTTGAAATATTTAAAGGGAAAACTATTTCTCTAAGTAATCCGACTGTCTTATTAAGTCATAGTTCTAAAAATAAAAATTATGGTGATCTCATCCGAGACCTATTGGTAAGCTGTGGAGTTCCTAATGATATGTTATTGTATTCTTCTCATAAAATGAATGAAATACCAGTTGGCAATAACATTTTTGACTATCTCGAAAAAACTATAAAAGTAAAAAAACATGCAGTTTTTTTACTTTCTGATGACTATTTCGAAAGTACTGCTTGTTTAAATGAAATGGGAGCTATTTGGCTCAATCAAAATCAGTACACACAATTATTTTTACCTGATTTTGATTTAAAGCATCATAGCTATTTAAGCTGTTGTATAAATAGTAAAGACAAAGGGATATTTTTAACTGGAGATGACCGTTGTCAAAAGGGTTTAACAGATTTTGTAAGAAATATTCTAAGGGATAGCTTTTTATCATTTAATGAGACAGAACTGGCTTATAATGCGGAGATATGTTGTAAGAATTTAAGAGATTTAATCCCCAGAGATAAAGTATGGAAATCAAGAATTAGTGAAATAACGGAGAACAAAGGATATGTTTTCGCTAAAATTGAAAATTTAATTCCTACAGGAGAAGTTTTTAAAGAAGGTGAAAATCACTGGTTACAATTAAACACGAACTATTTTCCTGAAGCAGAATCAATGAAAGTGGGAGATAGGATAGCATTTAAAGTGAAGGATTTTACAGAGTGCAAAAGTTTTCAAGAGTTAAAAAATTATAGAAATATATATGCTTATAGAGAAACACTTGAGATTATTGATTAGTATAAGCTATATTAGGAAATTTTATGCTATTTTGTAGAATATATGTGTAATAGAAAATACAAGAATGACTTTTATTTATTAGAATATCAATGAATAAATTGGTTTGGCTATCCAACCGTATTAAATAAGAATAACGCATATTAGTGAACAGAAAAGGAGTCGCTTTCTGTTCATTTTTTATAAATTTTAAAAAGCTATCAAGTGATAACAGGTGAGACGTCCATTTAACTGTCAGTTATTTCTTCACAGTTGCCAGTGCCTATCAGTCTCATAAATGACATATAAGTCGTTAATCATATTCATAAAATTGAATATTCTTTAATGAAAAAACGGTTTGCTATTTTTAGAGAGAAATCCAGTTTTTTTTAATTTGTTTCATCAATGATTATTGGATAAGGCAATCTTTCAGATTCGACAGAGATTCTACGCTTATAAGCATTCTTTTTCACCCAGTCAATAGTTAATACAGAATTTGAATAGATCATCTTCTAGCGGTCTTGTTTTTAACGCATTGATTAACACTTAACAAGCAAAACTCCAGATTCGACATTCATTTGTTCGTTTATTAATTTTTTTTCATAACTAAGTTATTGCTAGTCAATTTATTGTAAAGTAACGTATGAAATAAATGGACTGATAACGTAGCTTCTGAAATTGCCGTTTGAGCTAGTGTAGCAATGAGGGATTTCAGCGTTAGATTGTTGCTAACAGAAGATGAATGGGGTGGGGGAACATGAAGAAACATTATTTGGCTTGTTTGTTGTGTCTATTCTTTTTATTTGCTTTGCCAGTACAGGGCTTTGCAGTAGCGGGTGGACATGGAGGTGGCTCAACGAGAAGCGGTGGATCTGGCGGAAGTTTTAGTGGTAGCTCGGTCGGACATCATTTTTATGACGATCGACCAATCATCGGACGATCACGAGGGTATTATCGATCGAGTTCATACGGTGACGTCGAGGACTATGTATTAATGGGGGCGTCTGTTGGTGGTTTTGCGGCGTTTGCTTTATTTAAAAGGAAGAAAGAACAGCGCAATGTGACCAGAGAGCTATTTTCTCGTATGCCGGGGAAAAAGAAAGCGAAGAAAAGATTGCTTTCAGAGATCGAAACCAGCTTCTTTGCGATTCAAAACGCTTGGGAACATGAAAAAATGGAAAAAGCCTCGCGCTATTATACGAAAAAATTATTTTTGGAGCATCAACAAGTCTTACAAAAGAATCAAGCAGAAGGTATTAAAAATCATACTAAAAAAATCGTCCTGCAACAGTTGGGGAACTATCGTCAAATAGAGGAAGACAGTTTCTCGATCCGAATTGATTTTAGTTGCTATGATTATACGATTGATCGAAAAAATAACCTGCTCTTATCAGGGTACAAGCATCAGCGACAATATTTTTCTCAGATCTGGTATTTCAATTATTCAGACAAAGAACAAAAATGGCAGGTAGATTATATCCAACCGATTTCATTGGGTTAAGGTAACGGTAGGAATGATTAGTGGATGCTGAGTTTATTGATAACAAAGCATAAATCAAAAAATGTCATAGTGGGGGAGCCGTGATCAGAATGAATCTGGTCGGCTCTCTTTTTTTGTGGGAATGTTTTTCTTTTTTAGTGAAGTACGGGGATACTCATAGGAATGTTAGCCAACAGAGGGGATGAACCTGGCTATCATAGTTCATTTTTCAACAGGACTTGTGGAGCAATGAAAAGTGGAGAGTGTACCCTATAATAGCTAAAAGAGAACCTCACGTTAATTAATTTCCGCTACCTAGGAAAAAAGTAAGTTTGAAAGCGCATACCTTGGTAGCTAAACTAAACGTGTAAGAAAAAAAGGGGAGATGGTAAAGATGGCAAAAAATATTTTGTTGATTTGTGGTTCTGGTGCTTCTAGTGGATTTATGGCGGCTGCTATTCGAAAAGCAGCGAAAAAAAGAGGGGAAGAAGTAACTGTAAAAGCGGCTAGTGAGTCGCAATTGGATGAACGGATCAATGAGATCAATTATCTGTTGATTGGTCCGCATTTGTCTTATATGTTGGCAGATCTCAAAGCACAAATTGAAGGAAAGAACGTGAAAGTAGCAGTCATTCCACAAGCAACCTATGGCACTTTAAATGGAGATAAGGCACTAGATCTGATTTTAAGTATGGAGGGCTAACGAATGATGAATAAAATTATGGACTTCATGACGAACAAATTTGCGCCAAAAGTAAATAAAATTGTCAAGAATCCTTGGGTCTCGGCGATCCAAGATTCGATCATGGCGGCTTTGCCGTTAGTTTTTGTTGGGTCATTAGTCACAGTGGTTTCTCTGCTAAAAAATCTTTTTGCAGGTTTACCTGATTTTTCAATGATTAGTAATTTTTCTTTTGGGATGTTTGGTTTGATTGTTTCTTTTTTGATTCCTTATTATCTCATGGAAAAAAAGGGAAACAGCGGTCAAAAGCTGATTTCAGGTGCTACCGGATTAGTGTTATTCATGATGTTACTATTTCCCACAGTATCTGCTGAAGGAAATGCTACGTTTATTCTTTCTCGGTTTGGCGCTACAGGCATGTTTCTTGCGATTATTTCGGGTCTTTTTGTTGCCTGTGTGATGAATTTTGCTGCTAAAAGATCATTTTTCGATGAAGATACACCGATCCCTGATTTCGTGGTGGGGTGGTTTAATAGTTTATTGCCGATTACGTTTATCTTGATCGTTGGTTGGTTTATCACGGTACAAATGAATGTTGACTTCTTTGAAGTGGTCGTTTGGGCATTCAGTCCATTGGCAAAAATCGTGCAATCTTACCCAGGTTTTGTCTTATCCGTTTTTATCCCAGTCTTTTTATATACGTTCGGTATTTCAGGTTGGGTGATGATGCCGGCTATCTATCCTGTATATATGGCTGGATTAGCTGCTAATGCTGAGGCTGTTGCAAATGGTGGACAAGCAATGAACATTGCTACTCAAGAAACTTGTTATGCTTTTTCATCAATGGGTGGTGTGGGGACTACCTTGGCCTTGTCTGTGATGATGTTGCTGCTAAGTAAATCAGCACAATTAAAAGCGATTGGTAAAGCGGTCTTTATTCCTTCGATCTTTAATATTAATGAACCGTTGGTTTTTGGGGCACCGATTGCTTTTAATCCTTACTTGATGATTCCTATGTGGATCAACGCACTGATCGTACCAACGATTTCTTATGTTGTGATGAATATGGGCTTCGTGAATATTCCTAGTCAATCATTCTTGTTGTGGTACATGCCATATCCATTTACATCTTATTTAGCCACTCAAGATTTCCGTGCGGTCATCGTCTGTCTGTTGATCTTTGTTATCACATGGTTTATCTTCTTACCATTTTTTAAAGCATATGATAGTTCATTATTAAAACAAGAAAAAATTGCTGAAGAACAAGAAGCGGCGCAAGCAAAAGCAATGCAAGCTTCAACGGCTCAATAATTGGAGGTAGTAGTATGTCACAACAGTTTGTGGAAGAAACAGATAGCCTAAACGAATTATCGATGAATATTTTGATCCATGCAGGTAATGCTCGTGAATTACTGGTAAAAGGTCTGAATGCACTGGAGGAAATGGCGTTCGATGAAGCAGAAGAATTGATTCAATCGGCACATAAAGAAGTGGTGATTGCTCACGGCTTGCAAACAGATACGTTACAAATGGAAGCTTCAGGAGAGCAGATCCGCTATTCTACGTTGTTCTGTCATGCGCAAGATACGTTGATGACAGCACAAAGTGAGATATTGATTGGTGAACATATGGTTCGGTTATTTCGGAACTTTTCAAAAAAATTAACTAAATAGGAGGTATTTCATGTTTAAAGAATACAAAATGCCAAAAGATTTTCTTTGGGGAGGGGCGATTGCTGCCAACCAAGCAGAAGGGGCTTATCAAGTTGATGGTAAGGGCATCAGCCTCGCTGATTTACATGTTTTCCATGCGGATAAAACAAATGCAGAAATTGCGGAAGAGCAACATAAAGGAATGTCTTTGGCTCAGTTGAAGGCGAATATGACAGATGAACAAGGCTATTATCCTAAACGCCATGGGATCGATTTTTATCATACCTATCCTGAAGATTTAGCGCTATTAGCAGAGATGGGCTTTAAAACGTTTCGGACGTCGATTGATTGGTCGAGGATTTTTCCTACGGGCGATGAAACGGAACCGAATGAAGCGGGTTTGGCTTATTATGATGCGTTGATTGATAAGATCCGTGAGTTAGGGATGGAGCCGATTATTACGATGCTTCATTATGAAACACCGGTAGACATTACTTTAAACTACGGGGGTTGGCATAATCGGAAAGTGATCGATCTATTTGTAAAATATGGAAAAACAATTTTAGATCGTTACAAAGATAAAGTGAAGTATTGGATCGTCATCAATCAGATCAACTTGATCCAATTTGAACCATTCAATTCAACTGCTATTCCTTATGATACGGTGGATCATTACGAAGAAGCTAGCTATCAAGCGATCCATAATCAGTTCGTTGCCAGTGCTAAAATCTATGAATATGGGAAAAAGCTCAACCCTGAAATGCAAATTGGAACGATGGTTGCAGATTGCACCGCCTATCCATTTTCTTGCGATCCAGATGATATCATTTTGGCTTTACGTCGTAATCGGATGGAGTATTTCTATACAGATGTGCAATTTCGAGGGGAATATCCTCAGTATGCGTTGAATTATTTTGCTGAAAATAATATCCATCTCGAGATCACTGAAGAAGACAAAGCCATTTTACAAGCGAATACGATGGATTATCTGGCTATTTCTTATTATTATTCGCAAATGGTCGACTCCAAGAAAAACGATATGAACCCTGCATCGGTGACACCTAACCCGAACTTGAAAGCTAATCCATGGGGGTGGGCAGTGGATCCTAAAGGGTTGTATCATTCACTGTCGCAATATTGGGATCGTTATGGTAAAGCGATTATTATTGCAGAAAATGGCTTTGGAATGTACGACCAGTTGGAAAACGGCAAGATTCATGATGATTATCGGATCGATTATCTGGCTAGTCACATTGAAGAAATGAAACGTGCGATGTATGATGGAGTCAATGTGATTGCTTATTGTGCATGGGGGCCGATTGACATTATCAGCTGTTCATCTGCTCAAATGGAAAAACGTTATGGATTTATCTATGTGGATCTGGATAATGAAGGAAAAGGTAGTGGTGATCGGATCAAAAAAGATAGTTTTTACTGGTACAAAAATGTGATTGAATCGAATGGAGAAAATTTGTAAAGTCGCCAGTTTAAAGAATAGGTGTGATGCGAGACATGGATTTCGTATCCACCTTTTTTTGAGATAGTGTGGCAAATCAATGGATAGCAACACATGTGTGGGGGAGATAGAAAGTGGCAACGAAAAGGCAAAGAGAGATTATCGCATATCTTGCAAAACGACAGCAGCATTGGGTCACTGCGACGGAACTAGCAACATTTTGTAACTGTACGACTCGAACCATTCGTAATCAAATCACAAAGATCAATGAGACGGAGCAACAAATTATTTCTAGTAATCAAGGGTATCGGATCAAACAAGCTACCCAGGATAATCAAGTGATCCAAGCAACGAATGACCGGCAATCACAGTTGTTTCTGACGTTGTTAAAAAGCAATCATGGCATTGATCTCTATGATCTGGCAGACACGATGTTTCTCTCTGAGTCAACGTTAAAAAATGACATCCAGCTTTTGCGTAACGAGATTCAAAACAAACAATTGAAATTAACGATCAAAGCCAATCAAATTTATTTAGAAGGATCAGAAAGTGATAAAAGGCGTTACATGATTTCGCTATTGTATGAGGAAGGCGATTATCAGGAAAAACTAAAGTATCATGTCCAAGATATGATTGGCACGCTTTCGCTTATTGATCTAGAGCGAACCATCCATGATGTCTTGGCTTCACACAAAATCAAAATCAATCGTTATTCGATGAACAATATTGTGCTTCATTTTGCGATTAGTATTGAACGGATTCGCCAAGGAAATGATCTGAAAAGCGTGAAGGACTTTCCATTAAGAAATGATGCAACGGAATTTCAATTGTGTGTGGAGATTACTGAACTTCTTTCAAATACTTATCACATTCATTTTTCTGATGCTGAAGTCAAGCAGTTATCCTTACTTTTTATTGGATTACAAAATGAATATCTTACGAATCGCAAAGAGCTATCCTTGTCCAAAATTGTTGAAGCTCGAGTGATTGAAACACTAAATGAAGTTTTAGAGAAAGTCAAAGAAACCTATTTGATTGATTTACAAGATGAAGCTTTTTTCAATAAATTAGCTATCCATCTGCAAAATCTTTATGATCGCTCTCAATATGAACGGTTCACCCGGAATAGCAGCCTTTTAGATATAAAAACAGCCTATCCATTGACGTATGACATTGCGGTTTACTTGTCGATGTTAGTTCAGGAAAAATTAGCGATTTGGTTTAATGAGGATGAGATTTCTTTTATTGCGTTACACATCGGGGCTTACTTAGAAAGCAAAAAAGAAAAAAGACCAAAGTTGCGAGTGCTAGTTGATCACAACAATTACCATGATTTTGAAGAAACAAACGTTCAAAATATTCGTAGTATGCTAGGGGAAGATGTGGAGATCGTGGCGGTTGATCATCATGAGGTAAGCGTACAAGAAAATGACGTGTATGTCTCTTCTGATCGTGACAGAGTGACTGAAATCAATGGCGCAGTATATGTCCATCCTATTTTGACGCGTAAAGATTTTGCAAAGATCCAAAAACGGGTGACTGCCAAGCGAAAAAGTAATTGGCGAAAACAGATGTTTCATTTGATTGATCGGTTTATTATTGAAGATCTCTATTTTAATCAATTTGATCCGACCGATCAGACACCTAAAATGATTCGGGAAAAATTGTTTGATCGATTGTTAGTGACAGGGTATGTGGAGGAAGAATTTTCCCAGAGGATGGAAAAACGAGAAGCGATGTCATCGACCAGTTTCCCATCAGGTATCGCAGTACCCCACTCGTTGGAACAACAGGCGAAAAAAAGTGCCCTTTCGATTATGACCTTGCAAGAAACCCTAAAATGGGACGAATATCCTGTTCAAATCGTAGCTTTAGTTGCCATTTCACAAGATGAAGCCAAAGAATTTAATGATTTTTTTGAAATGTTTATCGAAATCGTTTCTGATCCGATCAATGTGCGATTGTTAGCGGGTGCAGAAAATTTTACAGAATTCATCTTAAAAATGAAAATGTTGGTCGAAACGGAAGAATGATCCGTGAATGTTGAGGGCGTTGGTTTTATTCTTGTATGAGAGGAACGCTCGCTTTTGTCTTAGGGATCACTGCTAATCGATCATTGCCAAAGTAGCCGAAAGCTTTCTATTGATTTTTGGTTACTTTGTTTTTTTGTGCTTGCAGTGATTGAAGGAAGTAATTTAAAACATCTTTCTGCTAACTTCCAATTGAACGGAGAAGTTTAGGATTGCCCGTTTTTCTCTTAGGCAAGCTGATTTCACGTAAAGTAGTGTAAAAAGAAGGCTAAGCTATAGAATAAAATTGTGTAATAAATCTTAGATAGGTATAATGTAAGGCAAAAGGGAGGAATAAAACATGAAAATTGCAATTGCAGGAGCTGGAGCGATGGGAAGTCGTTTCGGTCTGATGTTACATCAAGGTGGAAACGAAGTACTATTGATCGACGGCTGGGCAGATCATGTCCAACAAATCAAAGAGCATGGGTTAAAAGCAGATTTCAATGGCGAAGAAGTAGTTGAGAAGTTACCAGTCGTTCTTCAATCAGAAGTAGGCGAAGAAGATCAGGTAGATTTGATCATCTTATTTACTAAAGCGATGCAATTAGAAAAAATGCTAACAGATATCCGTCCATTGATCAAAGAAGAAACGGAAGTATTATGCTTATTGAATGGTATCGGACATGAAGATATCATTGAAAAATTTGTTCCAATGGCAAACATTTATATTGGTAACACCATGTGGACGGCGGGCTTAGAAGGACCTGGAAAAGTCAAACTGTTTGGAAGTGGTTCAATTGAGCTGCAAAATCTTGGAGAAGGCAAAGAAGAACAAGCGAAAGCACTAGCTGAAAAATTATCAGAATCAGGCTTACATGCGAAATTCTCTGATAACATCCATTATTCCATTTACCGTAAAGCTTGTGTGAATGGCACGATGAATGGGTTATGCACGATTTTGGATGTGAACATGGCAGGGTTAGGTCAAACTTCGACTGCGCATAAGATGGTGGAAACGATTGTTCGTGAATTTGCGGCAGTGGCAGAAGCTGAAAACATCCACTTAGATATCCCAGAAGTGATCGCTCATTGTGAATCTTGTTTCGATCCAGAAACGATCGGATTACATTATCCATCCATGTATCAAGATTTGATCAAGAATCACCGCTTGACGGAAATCGACTACATCAACGGTGCGGTTTCAAGAAAAGGGAAGAAATATGGTATTGCAACACCTTATTGTGACTTCTTAACAGAATTGATCCATGCGAAAGAAGATAGCTTGCAGGTAAAATAAAGGGGGATAATTGATGGAACAGACACAAAGCATGTCACCAAAGATTTTTCTGAACAAAGTACTAGCTGGTACAGCAACGGGGATTATCATCGGATTGATTCCTAACGCAGTATTAGGGGCGATTTTAAGATACTTTAGTGGTTCTTCTTTTGCGATGGCTGTTGCTCAAATGGCGGTCATCTTCCAATTAGCGACACCGCTGATTATCGGTGGATTGATAGCTTTGCAATTTGGTTTTGCACCGATGAAGATGATGGTGGTGGCTGGTGCCGCATTTGTCGGGTCAGGGGTGGTGAAGTTTACTCCTGATCTTGGTGAAACAGGTGTGTACGTTGGTGCTGGTACAGGCGATATCATCAATACGATGATCACTGCTTCTATCGCAGTTGGGTTGATTTATCTGATTGGTGAACGGTTTGGTTCGGTAGCGATTGTGTTGACTCCGATCGTTGTTGGTGTAGGCGCAGGGGTGATCGGGTTTTATCTCTATCCTTATGTGGCAGATATTACCTCAGCTATCGGAACGGTCATCAATAATTTCACGACGCTACAACCTTTACTGATGTCGATCTTGATTGGCTGTTCTTTTGCCTTCTTGATCATTTCACCGATTTCCACCGTAGCAATCGGAGTGGCGATCCAACTAGATGGTGTTTCAGCAGGAGCGGCAGCAATGGGTGTCGCAGCAACGACTTTCGTTTTGATCGTGAACTCGTGGAAAGTCAATAAATCAGGAGTGACGATCGCCATTACGTTAGGAGCGATGAAGATGATGATGCCTAATCTGTTTCGCAGACCGATTATTCTCGTTCCTTGTCTGATCAGTGCAGTGATTACAGCTATTCCAGTTGCTTTGTTGTCTATTTCAGGAACCCCTGCCTCGGCTGGTTTTGGGATCGTTGGCTTAGTTGGTCCTTTAGCTTCTTTAGATGCAGGTCTAAATCCGGCTCTTGTTGTTTTGAGCTGGTTAGTCGTCCCAGTTGCGGCAGCATTGTTCACTCAGTTTTTATGTGAGAAAGTATTGAAACTATATGATCGAGCAGATGTGTTTGAATTCTTAGGCTAGTGAAACGGCTGATTTTTTGGCTGAGTCTGCTCCTTTGATAGTGAGACAAATCATCTCAATAAAAAAAGCTTGAATTTTTAATTCCTTTTTTCGAAGGAGATTAAAAGTTCAGGCTTTTTTAATATAAAAAACGAAATTTTTTGTGGATATAGATCAGTGTAGGTATTTTTTTGCTTCTTAGTAGCATTATTTAGTAATATTGATAGTATTTATTTTTCATTAAGCGGTATAATGTTTTTGAATATAATGGAGGGGCGTAATATGGAGATAATGCAAGCGGGTATCAGAGTTCCAAAAAACCAATTGGTAGAAAAAGTGAAGGAATTACATTTTTCAGAAAAAATTGTTAAACATTTAAATGGGGCAATAGTGACGAGTGGTACCGTCATGGAAATTATAAATAAAGGAGAATACGTATTAGATATTCCACCGGAAATATTAAAGGGACTAAAAAATGGAACGTATCGTTTTGTCTCTGGGAAAGATGGAGTATATGCACAGATTGCTGATAAAAAAAGTGGCGAATTTGTTAAAAATTTGACATTAAAAAATGGAACAAGCGTTTGTTCAGCTTTGGGTCCTGCAGCAATAGTAGTAGGAGTCATGTTAGAACTTAAAAAAATCGAAGACAAATTAGATGATCTTAATTTGAAAATAGACGAAGTAATCAAAAATTTTGAAAATGATCGTTATGCAGGTGTAGTTTCTGCTAAAGAGAAATATGAACAATCAGTGTTAATAAAAGATCCTCAAATAAAAAAACAGTTATTAGTTAATGTGCTAAATGATATCACTACTGTGAAATATCAATTGTTAAAACAGTTAGAAGGAAAGGTAATCAGTTACCGAAAAAACCGTATGAAATTTGGTGATAAAGAAAAGTCAGCAAATGATATTTTGCAAAATATTTTATTTATAAATGAGAGTTTTAATATCCAAGTAAATTGCCTTTCAGATTTAGATGAATATGTTGCTTTGAACTATAGCTTAAATCTCCATAAAAAAGATTTGGAAAGCATTTTGACTAGAGAAATGGCGTTAAAATTAGATGAGTATTTTCAAAAATCAACCAATCCAATAACAGAAGCAATTGATGATATTCATACGTTGATTCATACTATCTCTGATATGATCGAAGCGGATCCTGAGTATATTTTAAGTGGATATGTAACGGACTAATGGGGGGAAAGCAATGTATAAATGTACAAATTGTGGACGAGAAATATCTGAACCTAAAAAACTATGTGCATATTGTAAAAAAGAAAAAAATAGGATAACGAACGTGAGTAAACGAGCGTTAAAAAAGACAGTAGAATTTACGAATGAAAAGACAGAAGTAATCGGCAACAAGTTCTCTTCTTTGAAAATAAAACAATTGAAGTCATCAATAAAAATAAATACAAGCATGAAAGAAACAGGTACTAAAGTCAAAACAGAGGTCACGGATACACTAGCCAAAGTTACTGAACAACTAGTAAAAAAAGGAAATAGTCAAAAGAAAAAAAATAAAAAATAATCTTATCGAAAAATTCATTCTAAATCTATCAAAACACCTTCTTTGAGACTAAGAAATTCAAAGAAGGTGTTTTGTCTTATAGAACAACCAAATAAGTCAGCTTGTTTATTTGGTCAAAGAAAAAGGGAAGTCTTCAGCGTCGTGTTTTGTAGGATTAGGAACAATCCCCAACTGATAAGCAATCGTGCCACCAGTCAGCAAGTCTTCATGTGTAAAGAAGAGTTTGCGATAGCTAGTTTCATTTCTTGTGATCTCATGGATGAATTGTTGTTGTGGGTGATTAGGGTTTGTTTCGATTGTTAAATGTTCACCATTAGACAACGTAAGCACAGCTTTGTCGATTAAAGGCATCCCGATGACATATTCACCAGTTCCTGGCGTGACAGGATAAAAGCCTAAACTATTAAAGATATACCAACCTGCCATGCTCCCATTGTCTTCATCTCCTGGATAACCAGTCGGGGTATCATCGAATGTTTGTGTCAGCAATTGTTTGATCAATGGTTGTGCCATTTCGGGTTTACCAATATAACTGAATAAATAAGGATAGTGGAAGCTTGGTTGATTGGAGATGGCAACTTGTCCAAACTCGATCGCTGCCATTTCACTCATTTCATGGATCTCAAAACCATAACCGCCAACTTCAAAAGTCGGTGCTTGGTTACATAATTCAATCAGTTTTTCTTCAAATTGATCTGGTCCACCGTGAGCATTGATCAAACCAGCAAAATCATGGTAAACAGCAAAACTACTTTGCCAAGCGCTACCTTCTGCATAATCCTGACCCCAACGTGTGGAAGAAAACGGAGTACGGAATCTTCCTTCGGGATCTTTGGAACGCATGAAGCCGGTTTCCGGATCAAAGACATTTTGATAATTGAAAGATTGCTTTTGATAGTGTTGTGCGGTTGCTGCTTCATTCAAACCGGTGGCTACTTGGCTGATACAAAAGTCACTATAAGCGTAATCAAGGGTGTGGTTGATTGATTCGTGGTAAGTATTTGGTACATAACCATATTTTAGATAATCAGTCGTTCCTTGACGTCCGTAATTTTGTTTTTCACTTTGGATCGTAGCACCTTTTTTCATTGCTTCGAGAAATTCAGCCATTAAATCTTTACGGATTCCCTTAACCGAGGCATCAGCGATCACTGCATCAATCAATGTTCCTGGCATGAGTCCACGCTCATCTGGCGAAAGCCATTTTGGTAAAAAGCCAGTTTCACGATAGCTGTTCAAAAAGCCTTCAAGCATCTCTTCATATTTTTCGACAGCAATCAAAGAGTAAAGTGGATACACTGTTTTATAAGTATCCCAAAAACCATTATTGGTATAAAGTACACCTGGTTTTACACTTCGACTAGTGGTATCATAATGGATTTTTTGTCCGGTCGAGTCGATTTCATAGAACGTTTGTGGGAATAAAAATACACGGTAGAGATTGTGGTAAAACGTCCGTAACTGTTGCGGATCATGATGCTCGACTTTGATTCGGTCAAAATAGTTTTGCCATTGTTGTGAACTATTCAGCAAATAGTCATCAGGCGTTTGATGTAACTCTTGTTCTAGATTAAATGAAGCTTGTTCAGAACTGATGAAGGAAGTACCGAAACGAATGACTTGTTTTTTTACGTCGCCAAAATAAATCGGAACCGACCCAGCGTCATCGGCTGTTAACTGTGACAATTCCTTTGATTGGATTGGCTGTTCAAAATGTAAGACAAAATAGAAGGTAAAATCAGGATCTTCGGCGCCTGCGAAATGAGTGACTTGTCCTTCAATCGTATAGGGATCTTTTAGAACTAATTGATGTTTACCAGGAAACGACAAAAGTAAACCGCTCTCATTTTTGTGGTAATCAATGGTTAGGACACCACCGTACATGCTAGGGATCAACGTGGAGCGAATACTATCACGTAATTGGTTGATCGTTAAATGAGTCGGACAGAATGTGCTTTCTTCTGGACGATACGAACTTTGTGCATGGAACAGGGTATTCTCAGGTAATAACCCATTGATCGGAGTGAAGACAAAATAGCTGAAGTCACCCATCCATGGACTTGGCTGATGAGTCAAACGGTAGCCTTGGAAGGTGTGATCATCAGGATGGAACCACCAGCTACCTTTTTGATCAGTTGTCTGTGGGGCAAAGTAATTCATCCCAAAAGGAACACCAGTATAAGGCTGGCAGTTCCCATTTGAGAAGTTCGCTTGATTGGCTGTACCGTGACGAGTATCAATATGTTGAATGTTCATGTTAAATCTCCTTTGTTGAATGTCGTTTAATAAATGAGACTGGTTGGCTCGTATCTTCGGGAATGTTATTTGTTTTGAGCCAAGTGATCAAAGCATTTCCTGCAAGTTCTCCTAGTTGGTGGAAATCTTGAGCAATCGTTGTTAATGGTGGATCAACTAAAGCGGCTGCTTGGATATCATCGAATCCAACGATCGAAAAATCATCTGGGATACGATAGCCTTGTTGTTTTAAATGATTCATCGTTTGAATAGCTACCAGATCGTTTTCGCAGACAAACGCAGTGACCTGATGTTCATTGATGTAGGTCAGTAACGTTTCAATCGTAGTGCCTTTTGCATCTAAAGTTGTATGAAACGGCAAATTGGCTTTGTCCAAAGCTTCCAGGTAACCCAAGTATCGTTGTCGGACAGATTGTGGATGCGCCTGTTCACCAAAAAGATAGGCAATCTTTTTATGCCCTTTTGAAATCAAATGAGCCGTAGCCAAAGAACCACCTTGGAAATTATCTGAAAGGACAGTTGGAAAAGGAAGTTCATAGATTTTTTTATCTAAAACAACAACTGGGAATTGTTTCAATGATAATTCAAAGAGCAGATCCAGATGTTGATCGGTCGCAAACGCATAATAAATCATTCCGTCAAATTCTTGCATGATTTCCTTCGCCGTTTTGTTTGCCAGAAAATCAACAGTCGTCATCATGACCTCTAACTGATTTTCTTGCATCACTGGATTTAGTCCTTTTGTAAAATCTCCGACAGAAAGGTCAGATAAAAAGGGAAGTAGGAACAGGATGCGACTATTTTTAATCACATCGTTTCTATTAAGATCACTAGTCGTTGCTTTGACAAAACTGCCTTTTCCTCTGACACGATAAATCAGACCTAATTGTTCTAATTCAGTTAATGCACGTTTAGAAGTGATTCGACTCACTTGATACTTGGTGGACAATTCCTTTTCGGTAGGTACCTGGCTGTCAACAGGTAACGATCCATCAGCAATTGCTTGTTGTAAGTCATGAAAGATTTGTTGGTATAGTGGTTGATTCATAAAAGCACCTTCTTATAAGATATATCATATAAAGATCATAGCATAAAACCACTAAAAGTAAATAAGAAAAATCTCATTTTGAAAGCGTAGACAATTGTAAAACGACGAGGTATAATCCTCTTATGATATATCAATAAAGAAAAGAGGAAAATAAATGGCATATAAAGATATACCAAAGTCAGTTCAACAGTTTATGGATGAAATTACTGCAAAATGTGGGGAAGAGCATGCAGATTGGGCTACGAATTTCTCTGCTGCCTTTGCTAATACATTGTTAACGACAGTCAAAAGACATGAAGACGGGACGACTTTCTTATTAACTGGTGATATTCCAGCGATGTGGTTGCGTGACTCCACCGCTCAAGTCCGTCCATATTTAGTCATTGCAAAAGAAGATGAAGACTTAGCTTCGATGATTAGTGGGCTTGTCAAAAAACAATTTGAATATATCAACATCGATCCATACGCAAACGCATTCAATGAAGAAGCAAATGGAGCGGGGCATCAAAGTGACCATACTGAAATGAATGATTGGATCTGGGAGCGTAAATATGAAATCGATTCCTTATGTTATCCTATCCAATTAGCTTACTTATTATATAAGAACACTGGTCGAACGGACCAATTGAATGATTCGTTTGTTGAAGGAATCAAAAAAGCCTTACATGTCTTCAAAACCGAACAAGATCACAATCAATCTCCTTATACTTTCGAAAGAGATACGACGAGGAAAGAAGATACCTTAGTCAACGACGGGCGTGGAAGTACAGTTGCACCAACTGGAATGACTTGGTCTGGTTTTCGTCCAAGCGATGATGCGTGTCAATATGGCTACCTCGTTCCTTCAAATATGTTTGCTGTAGTAGTGCTGGGTTATATTGAAGAAATCTTTACGAACATTCTCACGGAAGAAACAAGTAGTAAAGCAATCCTTGAAGAAGCCAAACGTTTAAAAGAAGATATCCAAAAAGGAATCGAAGACTATGCGTTGACTAAAAACCAACAAGGAGAAACCATCTATGCTTATGAAGTTGATGGATTAGGAAACGCTTCTATTATGGATGACAGTAATGTACCTAATTTGATTGCTGCTCCGTATTTAGGTTACTGTTCTACCACAGATGAACAATATTTAGCAACGAGAAAAACGTTACTAAGTAAAGAGAACCCTTACTTCTATGAAGGGAAATATGCAAAAGGGATCGGATCATCTCACACTCCAGAAAATTACATCTGGCCGATTGCATTAGCGATGGAAGGGATGACCACTGAAGATAAAGAAGAGAAAAAGCGGATTTTAGACTTATTAGTTGCGACAGATGCTGGTACACATTTGATGCACGAGGGGTTTGATGTCGATGATCCAAACAACTACACCAGAGAATGGTTCTCTTGGGCGAACATGATGTTTTGTGAATTAGTGATGGATTACTTTGATATTCGAGTAGCGAAATAGGAGGAATAAAATGAAAAAGAAAGTATATATCATTTCACACAGTCATTGGGATCGTGAATGGTACATGGCTTATGAACAGCATCATATGCGTTTAGTCGAATTGATGGATGATCTTTTGGAATTATTTGAAACCGATCCAGATTTCAATAGTTTCCATTTAGATGGACAAACGATTATTTTAGATGATTATTTACAAGTACGTCCAGAAAAGAAAGAAGCGGTGCAACGAGCAATTGATGCGGGGAAATTAAGGATCGGTCCTTTTTATATTTTACAAGATGATTTCTTGATCAGTTCAGAAGCGAATGTCCGTAATATGTTGATTGGAATGGAAGAAAGTAAGAAGTGGGGAACGCCTGTGATGCTCGGTTATTTCCCGGATACTTTTGGAAATATGGGGCAAACACCACAAATGATGAAACAAGCAGGACTTTCAGCTGCTGCTTTTGGACGAGGCGTAAAACCAATTGGCTTTGATAATCAAGTCTTGGAAGCAGAAAATTATTCTTCTCAATATTCTGAAATGTGGTGGAAAGGACCAGATAGCACAGAAATCTTTGGGTTACTGTTTGCCAATTGGTACAGTAATGGAAATGAAATCCCGACTGAAAAAGAGAAAGCAAGAGCCTTTTGGGACCAAAAGCTGGCAGATGCAGAGCAATACGCATCAACCGATCATCTGTTGATGATGAATGGAGTGGATCATCAACCGGTTCAAAAGGATGTAACAGCAGCAATCAAATTAGCGAATGAATTATATCCAGAGTATGAATTTATCCATTCCAATTTTGTCGATTATCTTGCAGCGGTGCAAAAGGACTTGCCAGAAGAACTTGGTTCCGTTGAGGGAGAGTTGACCAGTCAGGAAACAGATGGCTGGTATACGTTAGCGAATACTGCTTCAGCACGTGTCTATTTAAAACAATGGAATACTAAAGTTCAAAGACAAATTGAAAATATTGCTGAGCCATTAGCAACGATGGCTTATGAAGTTACTGGTAAATATCCCCATGATCAATTAGATTATGCGTGGAAAACGTTGATGCAAAATCATCCACATGACAGTATTTGCGGGTGTTCGGTTGATTCTGTCCATCGAGAAATGATGACACGGTTTGAAAAAGCAGATGAAGTAGGGAAGTATTTAGCAGAAGAAGCGATCAAACAACTTGCCCAAGCGATCGACACTAGCAGCTTACCAGCAAAAAGCTATCCTTTCTTAGTTATGAACACGGCTGGATCAGCAAAGACTGGTGAAGCAGAAATAACGATTGAGTTAGAAAGAAAATGTTTTGCAGAAGGAATACCTGAGAAATTATATGAAGAATTAGAAAAGCAACCACCAAAAAGCTATCATGTAGAAACATCCAATGGTGAAGAAGTCCCTGCATCACTATCAGAAACATTTGTGACGTTTGATTATGATCTGCCAAAAGATCGGTTTAGGATTCCTTACATGGCGAGAAAAATCACGGTCACTTTACCAGTGAGCGAAATGCCAGCTTTTTCTTGGAACACGTATGTATTAATAGAAGGAAAAGCTAAAGAAGAAAAAGAGACGATGATCCAAAAAGATGGACGAGTATTAGAAAATCAACAAGTTCGGCTAGAGATCCAACCGAATGGCACCTTGACGTTGAAAGACAAAACAACGGGCAAACAACTAGATGAATTATTGACATTCGAAGATGTTGGGGATATTGGAAATGAATATATCTTCAAACAGCCTGAAAATGACCAACCTATTTTATCAAAGGAAAATGATCAAAGTACCGTAGAAGTCGTAACTGATACGAGTGAATTAGCACAAGTAAAAGTTACCCAGGAATTATTGATCCCAGTAGCTGCTGATGAACGTTTAGCAAAAGAACAACAGATGGTCATTGAGTTTCGTCACCGTAAAGCAGGTCGTTCAAAAGAAAAGCGTGTGTTAGAAGTAACAACTATTATCACTTTAAGAAAAGACAGCAAAAAAATCGACTTTGAAACAAAAGTGAATAATCAAATGGATGATCATCGCTTACGTGTGTTGTTCCCAACAAAGTTACATGTGAAACAACATCAAGCTGATAGTATTTTTGAAGTGGTTACCCGTCCCAATGATGTATCAAGTAGTTGGGAAAATCCAACAAATCCACAGCATCAACAAGCGTTCGTTCATTTAGAAGGAAACGATTATGGAGTAACAGTTGGCAATTATGGATTAAATGAATATGAAGTAATTGATGACAGTGTGATTGCGGTGACTTTACTACGTTGTGTAGGGGAATTAGGCGATTGGGGATATTTTCCAACACCAGAAGCCCAATGTCATGGGGTACATTGCTTTAACTACAGTATCGAAGTGCATCAGCCAGAAGAAAAATTTGCTAGTTACCATCATGCTTATAGCGCACAGATTCCTTTTTCTACCACGCAAATGGCGATTCAAACAGGAACCTTGCCAGCTGAAAACAGCTATTTAACTTGCGAAGGGGAAACGTTTGCAATTACTGCTTTGAAACGAAGTAAATTTAGTGATAAAGTAGTGGTGCGTGGGTTTAATCTGTCCGGTCTTGATTCACCATTACAAATCACTAAAAATGGGAAACAAGGGGAATTATTGAATCTGCTAGAAGAAACAGTTGAGCAAACGATTGCTCCGACCGTTAGACCTTATGAAATTCGGACAATCGGATTCGAGGAGGAATAAGCAATGTATGGTGGAATAGAAGCAGGGGGAACAAAATTCATCTGTGCCGTTTCAAATGAAGGCGTTATCGTAGAAAGAGTAAGTATTCCTACAACTACACCTCAAGAAACACTAAAGCAAGTATTTGATTTTTTTGATCAATATGAACTAGAGGCGTTAGGGATCGGTTCGTTTGGTCCGATCGGTATTGATAAAAATGCCGATAATTATGGGTATGTTTTGGCAACACCTAAACCTGGATGGGGAAACTACAATTTTTTAGGCAGCATCCAAGAACGTTACGGGATTCCGATGGCTTGGACGACAGATGTGAATGCAGCAGCTTACGGCGAATTGCTAAAAGGAGCCGCACAAGGGAAAAAGAGTTGTATTTATTTGACTGTCGGTACAGGGATCGGTGCCGGTGTGGTCCTTGAAGGAGATATTTTTTCTGGACTTGCCCACCCAGAAATGGGGCATATATGGGTAAAACGTCATCCAGAGGATACCTATGAAGGAACATGTCCTTACCACAAAGATTGTTTGGAGGGGTTAGCGGCTGGACCTTCAATTGAGGCACGAACTGGAATCAAAGGCCAAGAACTTCCTCAAGATCATCCAATATGGGACATCCAAGCCTATTATATTGCTCAAGCATTGATCAATTATACGTTGACGTTAGCTCCTGAAAAAATCATTTTAGGTGGCGGAGTGATGAATCAAGACCACTTGTTGCATAAAATTCGACAACAATTCGTTGAGTTAATGGGTGGGTACATGGAAACGCCACAAGTAGATGAGTACATTGTACGCTGGGGGCTGCCGAATGAGAGTGGAATTATTGGCAGTTTGCTTTTAGCAGAAAAAGAACATGGTAAACAATAAGGTGTATATATTCTATATATAGTAATAAAAAACGGCTAGAGGTGTATCCCTAGCCGTTTTTTGATTGTGATCAGTAGTGGATCGCTCCTTACAATAGTGTCTTTACCATAAACCAGGGAGGGCTTTTGCGACAATGGTTTCTTGCGTGAAAGGATGAGACATGTGTAATTCTAACGCATGGAGCATGAGACGGTTCGCAGGCCGTGTTTGGTAAAGTGGATCACCGACAATGGGATGACCAATGTGAGAGAGATGGACCCTGATTTGATGAGTACGTCCGGTTTCCAAGACACAGTAAACCTGAGTCTGACCATTTACTACTTGATCAACGGAAACATGTGTGAGAGCCGTTTGACCTTTATGAGGATCTACCACCCGTTTTCTGCGATCGTGCCGATCACGACCGATTTTATCTTTTAAAATCAAATCCTCTTTGATTGTTCCCCAGACAAGTGCTTGGTATCGTCGATAAATCTTCTTTTGTTCCAACATTCTGCCTAGGATAGGTAAAACAAAGGGATTTTTAGCAAATAAAATTGCACCACTTGTTTCTTTGTCCAATCGATGCACGACATAAGGACGTTGCTCTTTTTTCTTTAAATACGCAGCTAAATGATTCAATAAAGTATCATTTTCGGTTGGTTCATTCGGATGAGTTTTCATGCCGGCGGGTTTATTGACAATGAGTAAATGATCGTCTTCATATAATGGTTGGACGAAGGAAGCTTTACCCAATTGGACTTCTTGGTATTGATAATCAGTTTCTTCAAAACGTAACGTAATATGGTCACCAGCGTGGACTTCAAAATGAAATAAGGCAGGTTCTTGATTGATCCACACATTTTTTCTTATACGTAAAAAGTGGCGGACTTTTCTTGGAACGAGCCATTCTTGTTCTAATAATTCTCGAATGGTGGTTGTTGGCTGGGTGTCAGGTAACGTAATCGTGATTTCCATAAAAATACTCCTTTTAGCAAAAATGCAGCTCTATTGTACCATTTTTAAAACTTATTTAAGAAAAAAGTGACTAATTTCTGATACTTCTTATGCTAAACTATCGTCAAAACTTAAAAAAACAGTTTGCCTACATCTCAAGCAGGAAGAATGAAGAACGTACCTGTGGTAGAATAAGGCGATTCAATCAAATAGACAGGAGAAGAATAAATGGATTTTCAAAGCATTTTAAGTAAAATAAAAGCTGCTTTGATCAGTTTTTGGCATTGGATTAAACCTTATTTAGGGCGATTCCATCGATGGCGAAAACGTATATGGAAAAAGTATCATATCAATAAACTGATCCTATTGATTGGCTTGATCTGTGTATTGATCGTCAGTATCTATCTTTTTATTTTAGCAAAACAGGCAAATGTCTCCACATTAAAATCGGGGCTAAGTCAGTCTACCGTTATCTATGATAAAAAGAATGAAGAAGCAGGCACCCTGTATGCTCAAAAAGGGACTTATGTGGAATTGAATGCAATCTCTCCAGATATCCAAAATGCGGTTATCTCAACCGAAGATCGTAATTTTTATCAGCATCATGGATTTGATATCAAAGGGATCGCTCGGGCAGCAGTTCGGATGGTCCTTTCAGGTGGCACTTCTGGTGGAGGTGGGAGTACAATTACCCAACAATTAGCTAAAAATGCTTATTTGACACTTGATCAAACTTTTGACCGTAAAGCAAAAGAATTATTTTTAGCCATTGAAATTGAAAAGAAATACAGCAAAGAAGAGATTTTGACCATGTATCTCAACAATGCTTATTTTGGAAATGGGGTATGGGGCGTACAAGATGCTTCAAGGAAATACTTTGGGGTAGATGCTAATCAGGTTAATTTAGCAGAAGCGGCAACGTTAGCTGGGATGCTTAAAGGTCCGGGTATCTATAATCCGATCGATCACCCAGAAAATGCAAACAATCGAAAAAACACCGTATTGAGTGTCATGGAAGAAAACGGCAAGATCACGAAACAACAATACCAAACGGAAAGCAAAGTGGATATCAAACAATACGTGAAAGATACGTATGATAATTCGGAATCAGGCTATCGCTATCCTTATTACTTTGATGCCGTGATTGATGAAGCAGTCAATGATTATGGTTTAGATGAAGAAGATGTGATGAACAAAGGATACAAAATCTATACATCACTTGATCAAAATTATCAAAAACAATTAGAAACAACGTATCAAAACAATGCACTATTTCCGGCAAATGCTGCGGATGGGGCAATGGTTCAATCCGCATCAGTCGCATTAGATCCTAAAACTGGTGGTGTTGAGGCGCTGGTAGGGCGACGTGGAGAACATGTTTTCCGAGGATTTAGTTTTGCAACACAAATGAAACGTTCTCCTGGCTCAACGATCAAACCTTTGAGTGTGTATGCACCAGCGTTAGAAGCGGGATACACCCCAGCAAGTATTTTGAAAGATGAACCATTATCTTATTATAAAGCTCATAATTACGACGGAACGTACCGTGGTGAAGTACCGATGTATCAGGCGGTTGCTGAAAGTTTGAATCTTCCTGCTGTATGGTTGCTTCATGAAATCGGTCTTCAAAAAGGTTATGATAAAGCAGAAGAATTTGGATTACCTCTATCGAAATCAGATAAGTATTATGGTTTAGCATTAGGTGGTTTAGCTAAGGGAGTTTCGCCGTTAACGATGGCTGGAGCTTACAGTGCATTTGCTAACGCTGGTAAAATGTACAAACCACATCTGATTACTAAAATCGTGGATTCAACGGGTGCAGTAATTGTTGATAAGACCAATGAAAAACCTAAACAAGTCATTTCAGAAGAAACGGCTAATCAAATGACTTCAATGCTGCTTGGGACTTTTTCTAATGGGACAGCCGTTGCAGCTAAACCGGCTGGTTATACAGTCGCAGGGAAAACAGGAACGACTGAAACCAATTTTGATCCTACCAAAGCTAACGATCAATGGATTGTTGGCTATACACCTAATGTCGTGATTTCAACTTGGATGGGATATGAAGAGTCTAGTGAATTGCATTATTTAGCAGGAACAAGTGGGAATGTGGTTGGTAAAGTCTTCAAATCGGCCGCAGAAGGCATTCTTCCTTATACTGAGCAAGAGCCTTTCCCTGTAGCAGATGCATATGCGACTGGCGGAAAAGTAGTCCCTGCTGATCAAGTCAATAATAATACGCAAACCAATGAGAACTCAGAACAATGGAAAGAAAATCTGAATAAATACGGGGAACAAGCTAAAGATGGGCTGAAAAATATCGGTGATATGGTAAAAGAAGGCGTAAGAGGTTTAGGCGAAGCTGCGAAAGATCTCTGGCGGAAATATCAAGGACAGTAATCCTATGAAAAACGATAAACAAATGGTACAATAAAACTAAACGATCTATAGAAAAGAGGCTAACTATGTCAAATATTTATGATAGCGCAAATCAAATCGAACGTGAGATTCGCGAATTGCAAGAATTCAAAGCTTTAGAAGAAGCCTATGCAAAAGTTAAAGCAAATGAAGAAGCGCATCGTCTATTCAAAGATTTCCAAGCGATGCAAATCGAATTGCAGGAAAAACAAATGAGCGGGCAAGAATTTAGCGATGAAGATGCAATGAAAGCGCAAGAAATGGCAATGAAAATTCAATCAGAAGAAGTGATCAATGATTTGATGCAAAAAGAACAACAATTCAGCACGATCATCAATGACTTGAATCGCATCATCATGACACCAGTTAGAGATTTATACAGCGAATAATTAACGTTGTAGAAAATAATTTAGCCAGAACAAGCAAAAGCAACGTAAAACAAAATTGTTTTGCGTTGCTTTTTTAGTATGAAGAAATCAGACGGGGATAACTCATAGAAAATTAGCTTATTTTTCATTGTTTAATAAATAATTATTGTTAACCTAGCTATAATAGCTGATTTTGTCTATTATAGAAGCGTAGAAATGTCTATTCAAGTAGTGAATTTCTCTCATATAAAGCAAGGAGGTGGAGCGATGAAACACAAAAAATTTTCTTGGAAAGATTTTTGGGAAATCAGTGGCTCGTATCTTTTCACGATTATTTTGCTACCCGCATTTTATTCTTTAACTACAAATCAGCCATTAACAAATGTTTTTAGCGACCAATATCTGATCGATATTCTTCTCTTGTTTCTTTTTGTGATCTTGCCATTAGCTATTTATAAAGGTGTGCGGTATCGAAAGTAAGATATGAGAGATATTTGATGATTGAGCATGAAAATAGCTAGCCATTTCAGTAATCGTCTGAAGTACCGATGAGTCTAAATAAGAAGATAGGCAACTAAAGTAGGTTAGACCAATAGAGAGAAATAAAGTAAGGTGCTGCTAAAATTAATTTTTAGCTTGACCATTCTTTTTTTTAATGGTAAAGTAATTGACGTTGCTGAAAAAGAGAAAAAGATCGTGAAATTTATTTAGAAAAATTCATTGACATTTACTTTTTAAGGTGATAAGATAACTAAGTCGTAAAAAATCAATAGCTTACGAAGCTTGATTTCATCGAAAAAGACTTTAAAAAAGTTGTTGACAAATAACAAATGATGAGTTATGATAAATGAGTTGCTGAAACACTTCTGAAAAACGAAGTTAAAAAAACTTTTAAAAAAGAGTTGACAAACAAACGTCACTCTGATATGATATAAAAGTTGCTACGGCAATCTCAACTGATTAGCTTTTAATCAAGTAGACCTTTGAAAACTGAACAAAGCAAAGACAAACCAAATGTGTAGGGCGTCTTGATTGATTCAAGACAACAAACATTTTTAACAAGCAAGCAATATGCTAGCAAACAATTGAGCTTAACAATCGTAAGATTGTTCGAACTTTTTATGAGAGTTTGATCCTGGCTCAGGACGAACGCTGGCGGCGTGCCTAATACATGCAAGTCGAACGCTTCTTTTTCCACCGGAGCTTGCTCCACCGGAAAAAGAGGAGTGGCGAACGGGTGAGTAACACGTGGGTAACCTGCCCATCAGAAGGGGATAACACTTGGAAACAGGTGCTAATACCGTATAACAATCGAAACCGCATGGTTTTGATTTGAAAGGCGCTTTCGGGTGTCGCTGATGGATGGACCCGCGGTGCATTAGCTAGTTGGTGAGGTAACGGCTCACCAAGGCGACGATGCATAGCCGACCTGAGAGGGTGATCGGCCACATTGGGACTGAGACACGGCCCAAACTCCTACGGGAGGCAGCAGTAGGGAATCTTCGGCAATGGACGAAAGTCTGACCGAGCAACGCCGCGTGAGTGAAGAAGGTTTTCGGATCGTAAAACTCTGTTGTTAGAGAAGAACAAGGATGAGAGTAACTGTTCATCCCTTGACGGTATCTAACCAGAAAGCCACGGCTAACTACGTGCCAGCAGCCGCGGTAATACGTAGGTGGCAAGCGTTGTCCGGATTTATTGGGCGTAAAGCGAGCGCAGGCGGTTTCTTAAGTCTGATGTGAAAGCCCCCGGCTCAACCGGGGAGGGTCATTGGAAACTGGGAGACTTGAGTGCAGAAGAGGAGAGTGGAATTCCATGTGTAGCGGTGAAATGCGTAGATATATGGAGGAACACCAGTGGCGAAGGCGGCTCTCTGGTCTGTAACTGACGCTGAGGCTCGAAAGCGTGGGGAGCAAACAGGATTAGATACCCTGGTAGTCCACGCCGTAAACGATGAGTGCTAAGTGTTGGAGGGTTTCCGCCCTTCAGTGCTGCAGCTAACGCATTAAGCACTCCGCCTGGGGAGTACGACCGCAAGGTTGAAACTCAAAGGAATTGACGGGGGCCCGCACAAGCGGTGGAGCATGTGGTTTAATTCGAAGCAACGCGAAGAACCTTACCAGGTCTTGACATCCTTTGACCACTCTAGAGATAGAGCTTCCCCTTCGGGGGCAAAGTGACAGGTGGTGCATGGTTGTCGTCAGCTCGTGTCGTGAGATGTTGGGTTAAGTCCCGCAACGAGCGCAACCCTTATTGTTAGTTGCCATCATTTAGTTGGGCACTCTAGCAAGACTGCCGGTGACAAACCGGAGGAAGGTGGGGATGACGTCAAATCATCATGCCCCTTATGACCTGGGCTACACACGTGCTACAATGGGAAGTACAACGAGTCGCAAAGTCGCGAGGCTAAGCTAATCTCTTAAAGCTTCTCTCAGTTCGGATTGTAGGCTGCAACTCGCCTACATGAAGCCGGAATCGCTAGTAATCGCGGATCAGCACGCCGCGGTGAATACGTTCCCGGGCCTTGTACACACCGCCCGTCACACCACGAGAGTTTGTAACACCCGAAGTCGGTGAGGTAACCTTTTGGAGCCAGCCGCCTAAGGTGGGATAGATGATTGGGGTGAAGTCGTAACAAGGTAGCCGTATCGGAAGGTGCGGCTGGATCACCTCCTTTCTAAGGAATATTACGGAGACTACACTGTTTGTTTTTCACTTTGTTCAGTTTTGAGAGGTTTACTCTCAAAGATATATTTTTGTTCATTGAAAACTGGATATTTGAAGTAAATTAGTAATACAAACCGAGAACACCGCGTTGAATGAGTTTTTTAATAAGTTCAATTGCTTATTTTCTTGATTGGACTTCTATCGCTAGAAGAAAGATCAAAACCCAACCGTAAGGTTGATAAGGTTAAGTGAATAAGGGCGCACGGTGGATGCCTTGGCACTAGGAGCCGATGAAGGACGGGACTAACACCGATATGCTTTGGGGAGCTGTACGTAAGCTATGATCCAGAGATTTCCGAATGGGGGAACCCAGCATCTTTTATAGGATGTTACGTTTGCGTGAATACATAGCGCATTCGAGGTAGACGCAGAGAACTGAAACATCTAAGTACCTGCAGGAAGAGAAAGAAAATTCGATTCCCTGAGTAGCGGCGAGCGAAACGGGAAAAGCCCAAACCAATGAGCTTGCTCATTGGGGTTGTAGGACTCCAATATGGTAGTTCTTTCAGATAGTCGAATGACTTGGAAAAGTCAGTCAAAGAGGGTAAAAACCCCGTAGATGAAATTTGGAAGGCACCTAGGAGGATCCTGAGTACGGCGGAACACGAGGAATTCCGTCGGAATCCGGGAGGACCATCTCCCAAGGCTAAATACTCCCTAGTGACCGATAGTGAACCAGTACCGTGAGGGAAAGGTGAAAAGCACCCCGGAAGGGGAGTGAAATAGAACCTGAAACCGTGTGCCTACAACAAGTCAAAGCCCGTTAATGGGTGATGGCGTGCCTTTTGTAGAATGAACCGGCGAGTTACGATTGCATGCGAGGTTAAGTTGAAGAGACGGAGCCGCAGCGAAAGCGAGTCTGAATAGGGCGTTTGAGTATGTAGTCGTAGACCCGAAACCATGTGATCTACCCATGTCCAGGTTGAAGGTGCGGTAAAACGCACTGGAGGACCGAACCCACGTACGTTGAAAAGTGCGGGGATGAGGTGTGGGTAGCGGAGAAATTCCAAACGAACTTGGAGATAGCTGGTTCTCTCCGAAATAGCTTTAGGGCTAGCCTCGGAATTGAGAATGATGGAGGTAGAGCACTGTTTGGACTAGGGGCCCATCTCGGGTTACCGAATTCAGATAAACTCCGAATGCCATTCATTCATATCCGGGAGTCAGACTGTGAGTGATAAGATCCATAGTCGAAAGGGAAACAGCCCAGACCACCAGCTAAGGTCCCAAAATATATGTTAAGTGGAAAAGGATGTGGGGTTGCACAGACAACTAGGATGTTGGCTTAGAAGCAGCCACCATTTAAAGAGTGCGTAATAGCTCACTAGTCGAGTGACCCTGCGCCGAAAATGTACCGGGGCTAAACATATTACCGAAGCTGTGGAGTACACCTTTAGGTGTATTGGTAGGAGAGCGTTCTAAGGGCGTTGAAGGCAGATCGTGAGGACTGCTGGAGCGCTTAGAAGTGAGAATGCCGGTATGAGTAGCGAAAGACAGGTGAGAATCCTGTCCACCGAATGACTAAGGTTTCCTGGGGAAGGCTCGTCCGCCCAGGGTTAGTCGGGACCTAAGCCGAGGCCGACAGGCGTAGGCGATGGACAACAGGTTGATATTCCTGTACTCGTTGTTTTTGTTTGAGCAATGGAGGGACGCAGGAGGCTAAGGAATGCAGACGATTGGAAATGTCTGTCTAAGCAGTAAGTCTTGATAGGAGTCAAATGCTTCTGTCTGTACGGACAAGCTGTGATGGGGAGGGAAATAATAGTACCGAAGTTCCTGATGTCACACTGCCGAGAAAAGCTTCTAGTGAGAAAACAACGACCCGTACCGCAAACCGACACAGGTAGTCGAGGAGAGAATCCTAAGGTGAGCGAGAGAACTCTCGTTAAGGAACTCGGCAAAATGACCCCGTAACTTCGGGAGAAGGGGTGCTGATCTAAGATCAGCCGCAGTGAATAGGCCCAAGCGACTGTTTATCAAAAACACAGGTCTCTGCAAAATCGTAAGATGAAGTATAGGGGCTGACGCCTGCCCGGTGCTGGAAGGTTAAGAGGAGTGCTTAGCGTATGCGAAGGTACGAATTGAAGCCCCAGTAAACGGCGGCCGTAACTATAACGGTCCTAAGGTAGCGAAATTCCTTGTCGGGTAAGTTCCGACCCGCACGAAAGGCGTAACGATTTGGGCACTGTCTCAACGAGAGACTCGGTGAAATTTTAGTACCTGTGAAGATGCAGGTTACCCGCGACAGGACGGAAAGACCCCATGGAGCTTTACTGTAGTTTGATATTGAGTGTCTGTACCGCATGTACAGGATAGGTAGGAGCCGTAGAAATCGGAACGCTAGTTTCGATGGAGGCGCTGGTGGGATACTACCCCTGCGTTATGGCCACTCTAACCCGCACCACTGATCGTGGTGGGAGACAGTGTCAGATGGGCAGTTTGACTGGGGCGGTCGCCTCCTAAAAGGTAACGGAGGCGCCCAAAGGTTCCCTCAGAATGGTTGGAAATCATTCGAAGAGTGTAAAGGCAGAAGGGAGCTTGACTGCGAGACCAACAAGTCGAGCAGGGACGAAAGTCGGGCTTAGTGATCCGGTGGTTCCGCATGGAAGGGCCATCGCTCAACGGATAAAAGCTACCCTGGGGATAACAGGCTTATCTCCCCCAAGAGTCCACATCGACGGGGAGGTTTGGCACCTCGATGTCGGCTCGTCGCATCCTGGGGCTGTAGTCGGTCCCAAGGGTTGGGCTGTTCGCCCATTAAAGCGGCACGCGAGCTGGGTTCAGAACGTCGTGAGACAGTTCGGTCCCTATCCGTCGCGGGCGTTGGAAATTTGAGAGGAGCTGTCCTTAGTACGAGAGGACCGGGATGGACTTACCGCTGGTGTACCAGTTGTTCTGCCAAGGGCATTGCTGGGTAGCTATGTAGGGAAGGGATAAACGCTGAAAGCATCTAAGTGTGAAGCCCACCTCAAGATGAGATTTCCCATTTCTTTAAGAAAGTAAGATCCCTGAGAGATGATCAGGTAGATAGGTCAGGAGTGGAAGTACAGTGATGTATGGAGCGGACTGATACTAATCGATCGAGGACTTAACCACATTGGTAAAGAAAAAACTCGGTAGAGTTTACGAAATACTTCAAATCCAGTTTTGAGTGAGCAAATGCAAACTCAATAATGATAACACCACAGTGTGGTGGCGATAGCGAGAAGGATACACCTGTAACCATGCCGAACACAGAAGTTAAGCTTCTTAGCGCCGATTGTAGTGAGGGGTTGCCCCTTGTGAGAGTAGGACGTCGCCACGCAAATGGTGAAAAGCAGATGAATTAAATTCATCTGCTTTTTTATTTGCATAAATTAAGAGAAAATAAAAAGTTAGGAATAATCGTATTTGGGATTGTTCCTAGCTTTTTTACAAACAAAGGTATATTAAAACAATGAAGATGGAAAAGCGAGGCATTCCTCCTATTTAGCTGGTTTTTAGTAAAAGATAAAAGGTGACAAAATTAAGTATAGTTAACAGGTTGTTTGACAAAGTGAGGCTGCCAAGTAAAAAAATTACACTGAAATTTGCAAACAGATTAAAGATAGACAGCTGGAAATACAAGTTACGCTACATATCAAAAGACAGTGTGTTAATTCCCCATTTTCTTTTTCTATCCTTTTAGAGAAAAAGGAGTAAATAATCCTCATGCTTCTACTTTTACCATAAAATACAAAAAAGTTAGGCATAAAGCAAGGGGAGAATTGGTCGGAGTAATCTATTCGAGTGAATGCGAACAAATTTTCGGTTTTTGATGAAAAAAAGCAATGAAAATGGTATGATAAAAGGGCATATAATTTTATAAAGCAGTACCTATTTTATAAAAATTATTCAAATAAAGCCGGATAAGGCATAAATTCATCTTGAGTAAAAAGGAGGACACTCGATGGTTAAATTCATCCATGCAGCTGATTTACATATCGATCGCTCTTTTGAAGGACTAGTAAATTTAGATAAATCGGTACAGGAAAAATTATTAGAGGTTAATTTAAAAGTTTTAGCAAATATTGTAGACAAGGCTATAATAAATGAAGTTGATTTTGTTTTACTTGCGGGAGACACCTTCCATCAAAATCGTCCTTCATTAAAAATCCAAAAACATTTTTTTGATCAAATCGAACGATTGAATGAAAAAGAGATTGCTGTCTATTTGACATTTGGAAATCATGATTATTATCAATCAGAGCGCTACTGGTTTACTTTTCCCGAAAATGTCCATTTATTTACTTCGGAAGAGGTAGAAACAAAGACATTTTTATCTAAAAAAGGGGAAAAGGTCGCCATCAGCGGGTTTAGTTATTTACACCAGTGGATACAGGGAGATAAAGTTGCTGAATTTCCTTTACGACACTCAGTGGATTATCATATCGGTCTGTATCATGGCGAAATAGGGAGCAATCAGCGGGGAAACTATGCACCTTTTCAGCCGTCTAAAATGCAGGAAAAAGGCTATGATTATTGGGCATTAGGACATATCCATGTGCCAATGTCTTTAAACGAAAAAGAAACAATGAATTATCCAGGGGCACCTCAAGGCCATACCCAAAAAGAGCAGACAGCTAGAAATGTTTTATTGGTTGAATTGACCTCCAGTGAATGCCAGACGATTCCGCTAGAGGTCGCAGAAGTATACTGGGAGAGTAAGACCGTTTCTTTAAAAACAGCTCGGACTACGCAAAACGTGTTACAAGTGATCCAAGAGCAGTTAACTATGGGAAATCCAAAACTGACGTTGTTAGATTTAAAGGTAACAGAGTATCATCACTTGAACCAAGAAGTGATTGATCGAATCTATTCTGGCGAATTACTTGAGTATTTAATGGAAAAAATAGCCAACCTATCTACAAATTTACTTATTTGGCGTATATCTATTAAGGAAGATGAAAGAATGAATCGAGTATCGTTGAAGGTCTCACAGACATTAGTTGACCAACTCTTTGAAACTTATCGGGTAAGTGAAGATTTCCATCAGATTTTAGGTGAGATGTACAGTCATCCTGATGCGGTTCGCTTGATGAATGATTTACCTGAATATCAGGAAGGTACCTTGACTAAAGCCAAGGCAATACTGGAGCAAGATTTTGTGTTTGAGGAGGAAAGTATATGAGAATCCTTCGAATCGAAATAGCTGCATTTGGTAAGTGGAGACAAAAAACATTTGATTTTATTTCTGGAAATCAATTGATCTACGGTGAAAATGAAGCAGGCAAGTCAACGATTTACCAATTTATTCAGGCTGTATTATTTGGCTTCCCTTCAAAAGGAAAGAAGAAAAAAGACTATACGCCGAAAGATGGGGCTGCCTATGGTGGGAAAATTTGGTTAGAACATCCAGTTCATGGAGAAATACTAGTTGAACGTTACAAACAGCAAAATCGTGGGAAATCCAAAGTCCTTTTTAATGAGCAACAGGGAAGTGATGAATTATTAGAGAAATTACTTTCTCCACTAACAAAGGATTTATTTCAGCAGGTTTTTACTTTTCAACAAGAACAGTTAACTGAACTAGATCATCTACGAGAAAAAGAATTACATGATGCACTGATCTCATTAGGGATTACGGGTAGTTCGTATGTTTTTCAAAAAAGACAAGAATATTATCACCAAGCCCAACAGCTTTTTAAGAAAAAAGGGCAGAAACTGCTTATCAATCAGAAATTGAATGAGTGGAAGAACCTTCAAGAAAGAGTCCATCAAAAACAAGAGCAGGAATCTTTTTTCGGTGAACTCGTTCGACAAGAACAAGCCTACAGTCAAGATCAAAGAGAGCTACAAAAAAAACTCCAAGAGATAAACGAAAAAATTTCTCAGATCAAGCAGCAAGAGCTGAATTATTCTTTATACGAAGAGTGGCAAACACTTAAAGCCAATACCTTACCACAAGTTCCTGAAGAACAGTTGCTTTTAGACTTAGAGGAATTCACTAAACGCTACCAGCAGATGACGGAACGCCTAGATGAGCTCGAAGCTACTTTAGAAAAACATAGCGGAATGGATCAACAGTCGGCACGATATTATTTCTATTTGGAACAAGAGCAAGTACTAAAAGAATTGCAACAACAGCAAACACAAATCGAACATTGGCTGAATGAATGGCAAAGACTCCAAGTGGAAGAACGAGAAATTGATTCAGAATTAAAAATTTTAGAACAAAGCTGGCAATGGCAACGGACACAAGAGCCACAAGAATTTTTGCATACTGAAGAGTGGCAACAACTATTTTCTGAAAATCGTTTGTTGAAAGAACAAGCCAATCAATTATCAATCAGATCAGAAATCGTCTTAGAGCAGCAGCGGACGATTGAAGCGGAGATCAACCAATTAGAAGCCACACATCCAGAATTATTACAGTCGGCACCTTCAGAAGTTCGTTCAAAGAACAAAACACCGTTTGCTATTATCGGCGGATTCTTTTTTGTGGTGGGGATCTTCCTACCAATGCCTTGGAAACTAGGAGTCTTTTTATTAGCCTTAGGTACATTGGGGTATTCATTTTATGAAAGGAAATCACTGAATGGTCAGAAAAGTGATTTATCAGAAATCAAAGGTAAGTGGCAAGAAAAACTGGGACAATTAGACAATACGTTAGCCCAAATCGAAGAGATTAATCAAAGTAAAAACAAGCTAGTGATTGAACAACAAAAAATCCAACAAAAAGCTTTCGATTTTACAAAGGTCCATCACTTAGGAACGATGAATACCTTAGAAGCGATGAAGGAATATGGGCATGAAGTATCCGATTATCAAGACTTGTATAGCCGCTTGATCAAGAAACAAGAACGAGCAAATGAGATTCAACAAAAGTTGGTACAGCTTGATCGTCAGTTTGAATTGATTAAGGAATGGTTACCGTTACAAGATAAAGGAATCGCTGAAAAAATGGTGCTTTTAACGAACTTCATCCAAGAAATGGAACAATTGAAATTCGCTAGAAGTTATCAACAAAATACACTATTGAAACAAGAAATCAACCAATTGAAAAAGAAACAAAAAAGTTTGATCGAACACTATAGCGGACAGATGGAACAGGTCGGACTTGCTTATCCATCCGAAGTAGCTGCTTATTTGCAAAAAGCGCAACAAACAAAAACACAACTTCAACGACTAAAAGAGTTGGATGAGATTCTCGCGCCACTTTTTCCAAAAAAACGGACACGGGAGCAATTAAGTACTGAACTGTATCATAATCAAGAGAAACAACGGCAGTATCAGTTTGAAGAAAAACAATTGATCGAACAACGTCAGCGGTTAAAGATCCAAATCGAGGAATTACAAAAAGATGGTACGTTGGATGAGATGTACCAAGAAGAAAGTTTATTGAGAGCACAACTGCAACAACTGATGGAACATTGGGGCGGTCTAATGGTCGCTGGGACTTTTTTAGGGGATCTGTCTACAGAAATGAGTGAACGTCAATTACCACAATTGTTAAAAGCTGCTGGTCACTATTTAGGAGTCTTAACACAAAATCATTACCAAGAGATTTTATTGAGAAATGATACTTTGACACTAACAGACGGTGTAACTGATTTTCCCATTTATGAATTATCTACAGGAACGAAAGATCAACTGATTATGGCCATGCGCTTTGCCTATCTATCGTTAGAATCAAAACGTTCGATTTGTCCAATTATCATTGATGACGGTTGGTTGCATTATGACCATCAAAGAAAATATCAATTAGCCAAATTGTTAGCTGATTTCGGTCAAAATTATCAAGTTATTTGTTTTTCTTCTGACCAAGAAATGGTAAGCTATTATCAGGAGCTTCAACAATCTGTGAATATATTAAAGGATGTATAAAGAATGAAAAAAATTCGTGAATTAGTTGTCGATGAACAATTTGAATTGTTTGTTTTAATTAAAAATGCTGATGTCAGAGTTGCGAAAAACGGAAAAAAATTTATTGCATTTACTTTTCAAGATACGTCTGGAACGATTGATGGCAAATATTGGGATGCTTCTGAAGAAGAGATCAACAAGTTTACTGCTGGGACAGTTGTTTTCTTAAGTGGGAAGCGGGAAATCTATCAAGGAAACCCACAAGTAAAGATTTTGCATATGCGATTGACTAAACTTGAAGAGCCAAGTGATCCTAGTTTTTATATGGAAAGGGCTCCTTTGAAAAAAGAAGAAATGGAAGAAGAAATCAATCAATTATTATTTGATATAACAAATGCTCATTGGAATCGGATTGTCCGTCATTTACTAAATAAATATCAAAAGCAATTTTTTGAATTTCCCGCAGCAAAACGGAATCATCATGCTTTTGCGAGTGGATTAGCTTACCACACATTGACTATGTTGCATTTAGGTAAAACGATTGCTGATGAATATCCAGAATTGAATCGATCGTTGTTATACGCAGGAATCATTTTACACGATCTCGGAAAAGTGATTGAATTATCTGGACCGATGAGTACGGAATATACTTTAGCGGGTAATCTAGTGGGGCATTTGGTACTAGTAGATGAAGAAATCACGAGAGCATGTATCGCATTGAAAATAAATGAAGCAGATGAAGATGTTTTGGTATTAAGACATATGGTCTTAGCACATCACGGCTTATTAGAATACGGATCGCCGGTTCGACCACGTATCATGGAAGCAGAAATCTTACATCAGATCGATAATCTCGATGCTTCAATGCAAATGATGTTGACGTCGATTCGTCAAACAGAACCTGGAAAATACACTGAACGGATTTTTGGAATGGAAAATCGCAGTTTCTATGTTCCCAAAGAACTATAGATAACTAAAGGCACGTAGCCTAACACGAACTACTTGTGAGCCTACGTGTCTTTATTATTGGAAAATTTATTTTGTTATTGATAAAAATCTACAATAGTGTAAGATTGTAGTCAGATGAGAAACCGTTTTACTAATAGGGGGAAAATAGTTAATGAATCATTATATCCAATCTCTTGGCGTTCAAAGAGATCCGCTATTTTTCTGGGTATTGGGAATTTTCTTCTCAGTATGTTTGTTGTATATGGCTTATAAATTGAGAAACAAATCCAAGATTGCTTTGATTACTTTAACGACTACGGGCGTCTTTATTTGTATTTTTGCTATGTTTGCAACGATCGTTACACTGATGACCAGAATCAGTTACTAAAAAACAGCTCTTTGTCAAAGTGAATAGGTAGCGAAAAAACATCAAAGTCAATCATTTACTTTGGTGTTTTAATCTATGCTTATCTTTTACAAAAAATAAGGTGGAAATTACGATCCTTCTTAGAAATTATAGCGTCAAAAAAACAGACCTGGATAGGTCTGTTTTTTTCATCTTATTTGCTTGATGATTCAGTTGTTGATGATTCAGAAGTTTTTGTTGATTCAGTTGTTTTAGATTCAGAAGATTTTGTTGATTTTGTTTTAGACTCAGATGTATTGGTATTAGCTGTTTCCATAGTAAATGGCGTTAATACATTTTTAAAGGCATCATCTGTGACTTTTACATTTTCTTCTTTTAATACTTTAGCGATAATTTCTTTTTGTAGGTCTTGATCACTTTCTTTTGTATCTCGGGCGATTGATTCTAATTGTTTCTTGTATTTATTCATGTCATCGCCTTTATTTTGGTTTTTGACCATTTTTACAACATAATAATCTGTTGAGTATGAAGTTGTATTTGTCGCTGAAATAATGTCAGATACTTGACCGTCTTTTAATTTGAAGGCTGCTTCTTTCACTTCAGTTGGAACATCTGTCGTTTGAGAATCAAATTTGATTTTTCCGCCATCTTTTTTAGTTGCTTCATCGGTTGATTTTTCTTTTGCCAGTTTCGCAAAATCAGTTCCGTCATCTGCTGATTTTTTCACTTCTTTTGCTTCATCTTCACTACTTACTTTAATGATTTGTGCTTCAACTTCTGGATGGAAAGTTTTCCAAGCTTCTTTTAAATCTTTTTCTGTCACTTTGACGTTAGCACTTATACCAGCTTTTAATACTAAACTGCTTCTAAGTGCTTGTTTATATGAGTCTTCTGTATAACCAGCTGCTTCTAATTGTGATTTAAAGGTGTCACCGTAAGTTTCTTCATTCTTTTTGTATTCAGCATTGACATCTTTATCCGTTACTTTATCGCCATATTTATTTTCAAAGGCTTTGTAAATAATCATATTTTGAACTAATTGTTGGTTGTTTTGCGTATGTTTTGCTTCATTATAAAAATCTTCAACCGTGATAGTTCCGCCTTTCATTGTGGCGATGTCTTTATTTGTACTACCTGAACAAGCAGCTAATGCTAATACAGCTAGCGCACTAGTTGCAGCTAAAATTATTTTTTTCTTTTTCATTAAAATTGCTCTCCTGTGATTTATTATTATTCTTACAATAATAACTATACCATATCTATTTATTAATAAAAACGTTCTCGTGATAGTTTCAAATAAAATTCAAATTTTGATCACATTCCTAACTAAAAATTAAAAAAACAATAAAATTAAAATCAAAAGTGTTATAAAATTCCGCATTATTGCATGTCTTGTGGCAAATCATTTGTTAATTTTTCAACTTGTTCTTGGATTTGTGCAATTCTTGGTTCTGCTTGAAATTTAAAATTTTCAATATCTTTTTTCATTGATTCTTGAAAAGCGGGGATCAAAGTATTAGCTGTTTCTTTTGTGTCAACTAATGCTTGTTTGAAATTATTAAGACTGTTATTTAAATCATTTGTTAATTCCGTTGCTTCGTCTAGTTCAGCGATCAATTTTTTTCTGGTTTCGTTCCCGCTTCTAGGAGCAAATAACAACCCGGATATAGCTCCAACGGTCGTTCCAAAAACGATTCCTTTTAAAAAGTTTTTAATCAATGTTCTTCACCTGCTTTACAATGGTATGTTGAATTTGTTGCAATTCTTCCGCACTATATTCTGACTGATGGTTGCCAAAGTGGATCGAAAAATCATCTTCTTTACTATAGCGAGGGACCAAATGGACATGTGAATGAAATACAGATTGATAAGCCAATTCACGGTTATTATTCAAGATATTCAGTCCTTGCATCTCAGGAAAGGCTTCTTCAATTGAACGAGCAATTTTAGGGATACGTGAAAAAACATCAGCTGCTAGTACTTCGTCATATTCAAAAATATCAGAAACGTGTTGTTTTGGAATAACTAGTGTGTGTCCTTTTGTCGCTTGGGATATATCTAAAAATGCATAGACTTTTTCGTCTTCGTAGATTTTATAACTAGGGATTTCTTGTTTAATAATTTTACAAAAGATACAGTTTTCCATAGGAAACATCCTTTCCATCAAAAATATTATTTATGTTAACTTTACCATATGTTCAAAGATTTGTATGAAAAAAAATAAATTGACTTCGTTTTCTTCATGGTATAATAAAAACAATCGAACGACGGAGGAAAAATTATGAGTCTAATTGTGGAACATGTAACAGGTGGCTATGGACATCTACCTGTTTTAAAAGATATTAGTTTTAGTGTACAGCCTGGCGAAATGGTAGGATTGATCGGTTTAAATGGCGCTGGAAAAAGTACAACGATCAAACATATCATTGGCCTCTTAGAACAAAAAAAAGGATCTATCACGATTAATGATCTGAGTTTGAAAAAAAATACTGAAGAATACCGAAAACAAATCGGTTTTATACCTGAAACGCCTTCTTTATATGAAGAACTAACTTTAAGAGAACATATCGAAGTGACTGCGATGGCCTATGATATTCCAATCGATATAGCGATGCAACGAGCTGAGAAATTGTTACATACGTTTCGTTTAGAGAATCGTTTGGAATGGTTGCCAGCCAATTTTTCAAAAGGGATGAAACAAAAGGTGATGATCTTGTGTGCTTTCTTGATCGAGCCTTCTTTGTATATTATTGATGAGCCTTTTTTAGGATTAGATCCATTAGCAATCAATGCTCTTTTAGAACTAATGGTAGAAATGAAAAATGAAGGTTCAGGGATCTTGATGTCTACGCATATTTTAGCTACGGCAGAAAAATATTGTGATCGTTTTGTAGTTCTGCACAATGGAGAAATACGTGCAGATGGAACCTTAAAAGACTTACAGGAGGAATTCCGACTACCTGATTCTTCACTGGATGAAATTTATATCTCCTTGACAAAGGAGCAGGATCATGAATAATTTCTTTCAATTGCGATTAGCAAAACACCAGAAAAAAATGATGAAGTATTTGCGTTATGTACTAAATGATCATTTTGTATTGGTTTGCTTATTTCTATTTGGCGGAGTCGGCTTTTACTATTCAAACTGGTTAAAAACGTTAACGACTCCTTTTCAAATGGGCGGGATTATCCTTACGATCTTTTGGTTTATTTGTTTGTTTTTTGGTAAATTTGCCACTTTCACGCAAGCGGCCGATCTGGTTTTTCTACTACCGAAAGAAAAGGAGATGCATCAGTATCTCCAACGAGCTTTTCTTTATTCCAGTCTATTTCCTTTTCTGTTCTTAGGACTAGCTTGTGGCTTTTCAATGCCCCTCGTGGTTGTGACAACCGGGCAGCCTTTTTCTTTTTATTTCGTTTATTTACTGATTCTCTGGGGATTGAAGAGTAGTCAACTACAAATCAAACGAGTGGAGCTTTTCCGAATTGAAGAGAAAAAATTGATGGTATGGAAAGCTTCTTGGTATCTTTCGACATTGCTGATCTTGTTGCTTACGGTCTATGGATGGCTCTGGCTTGGATTGTTAGCTATGTTGATTCAATTAAATATTTACTTTTGGTTTTTATGGAAAAATATGACGTATCGGTTGGATTGGGAAAAAATGATACAAAAAGAAGAGCAACGTTTACATCAAATCTATCAATTCATCAATCTTTTCACTGACGTGCCGGAAATCACTTCTAAAGTCAAAAGAAGAAGGTATTTAGACCCGTTGCTTCAACATACGAAGAAAACGAAAGATAATACTTATTATTATCTTTATGTCAGAAGATTTATTAGAGGTTCTGATTTCAGTGGTCTTTTCTTACGCTTAGTGTTGATTGGAAGTATCTTGATTGCGGGTATTGAAGATGTTTATTTTATAACTGCTATTGGGGCGCTTTTTATCTATTTGATCGGATTCCAAGTGATTCCTTTATACAATCAATTTCGTTACATGACACTTGTCCAACTTTATCCAATCACGGAAAAGCAAAAAGAAGTTGCGCTGCAAAAGTTATTGTTAAATCTTTTGCTGATTGCCGCTAGTCTTTTTGGATTGATTGGTGCGATCGTATTAAATGGTCTAGACAAACTCATACCGATTATCAGTTATTTGATTGTCATCGGCTTGTTTATTAAAATCTATACACCGACTCGGATCAAGAAAATGAACGAATAAAAGAGGTGAAAAAACGAGAGAATAAGGCAGATTTGCTTTTTCTCTCGTTTTTTTGATAAAAGATGGTTTTTTAGAGAGGAATACAGGAAAAAAGAACGTATATGTGCTTGACGTTCGGGGCTTAGGCGACTAGAATAATAAGTACTGCAAATCATAGAGTTTAGAGGACGGGAGAATGCATGATGGAGTTTCAGTTAGACCAAGAATGGCGTTTACGCCCAATCAAAGGTGATACGGGAAAAACATACATAGGCATGCGCGATGAAGATAAGGTCTTTATTAAACGCAATACGACTCCAATGCTTGCTGCACTATCCCGAGAAGGAATTACACCAAAACTGGTATGGACGAAACGGACAGGAAATGGCGATACCTTAACAGCACAGGAATGGCTAGAAGGACGTTTATTAACTCCGACCGAGATCGGCCAGCGAAATGATGTTATTGATGTCTTGTATCATTTGCATCATTCTGCTTCACTTAAAACGATGTTGACTCGGATCGGTGGTAGAGTGATGACACCAGAAAAAATGTTGCAACAATATGAACTGGAGTTACCTGAGACACTCAGAAAGAATCGATTTTTACAAATCGTTCACCAGTTTTTGCGTCAACAAATTCCACAGATGGATAAAGAGAACTTTGCAGTTGTACACGGAGATGTCAATCATCGGAACTGGTTAGTGTGCAAAAATTATTTGTATCTAGTTGATTGGGATTCAATTATGTTTGCTGATCCAGCGGTGGATATTGCCACGATTTTAGGGAATTATGTTCCATTATCTAATTGGAATCAATGGCTCGTTACTTATGGGATTCGCCCAACGGATGAGATATTAGAAAAATTACATTGGTATGCTGCGATGAATCTTTTACAAGAGATTACCCGATATTGTCAGCGTGAAGATCATCGACGAATGAATGAAGAGATCTTACAGTTGAAAAGAATTTTTAGTGGTTGAGCAAAGAGTCAAAAAGAATGAGTACGGTGTACGAATAAAGCATTTATTGTCGATTATTTATTCAGAGTTAAGATCAGAAGAGTAGAACATCACTTGTCTGATCTTTATTTTTTTAGGAAAGAAAGGAATGGAGTTTTCATGCGTGTACGTAATCGCCCAGGTGCTGCTGAAATGCTAGCAGCGCATCCAGATCTAGTAATAAGTGAACCAACCAAGTGGAGAGGTAAGTGGAACGAACTATTTGGCAATGAGCAGCCGATCCATATTGAAATTGGTATGGGAAAAGGTCAGTTTATCACAGGAATGGCTAAGGCTCATCCTGAAATCAATTATATCGGGGTAGAAATGCAAGTCAGCGTTGTATCAATTGCTTTAGATAAATTAATTGAACAACCATTACCAAATTTAAAACTATTGCATGTTGATGGTTCAGCGTTGACGGAATATTTTGCAGATAGTGAGATTGATCAAATCTATTTGAACTTTTCTGATCCGTGGCCTAAAAAAAGACATGAAAAACGCCGGTTAACGTATCATACATTTTTAGCGGTGGATGAACAAATTCTACGCCCTAAAGGAGAAATCCATTTTAAAACAGATAACCAAGGACTATTTGAATATTCATTAGCTAGTTTTTCTCAATACGGCATGATCATCAAACAAGTATGGTTAGATTTACATCAAAGTAAATATGAAGGAAATATCATGACTGAATACGAAGAAAAATTTTCTTCAAGAGGTCAAAGAATCTATCGTGTTGAAGCTCAATTTCCAGATAAAACGAAGAAATAATGACTTCATTTAATCAAAAGCAACCGAAACATTTTTGTTTCGGTTGCTTTTTTGGTTGTAGATGCAGCTGTTCGAGCAAGGAAAAATTGTAGGACAAAATATTTTCGTATTTATTTTATATAGAAGGTTCAATCAAGTTAAATTTAGAAAATGAAAATAAGCCTTTATCTGTGATCTTTAATTCGGGGATGACAGATAATGTTAAAAATGAAAGTGTTAAAAATGGATCGAATGATTGACTGGCACCTAACGCATGTGCTTCTTTAGTTAAGGAAACTAACTGCTCATTCACAGCTAAAAAAGGTTCTTGAGACATTAAGCCACCGATTGGTAAGGGTAAACAAGCCAACTCTTGACCATCTGCAACAGCGATCATTCCGCCACCTTTTTTGATTAATTGGTTTGCTGCTATTAACATATCTTCGTCATTCGTTCCCACCACGACGATGTTATGGGAATCATGCGCAACAGTTGTTGCAAGAGCTCCTTTCTTTAGTTGAAATCCCTTAACGATCCCAACGCCAACATTTCCTGTTCGATGGTGACGTTCGATCACAGCAATTTTTAGTTGGTCGTTGGCAATTGAAGGAACAAAGACACCGTTTTTTGTGTCTACTTCTACGAGACAATCATTGGTCAATAAACTATTAGGAATGACTTCGATCATGTGGGCTTTTTCAGTACAAAGTGGTAAAGCAAAAGAATCGACCGTTAATGGTTTCACATCCATTTTTGGTAATTTTTGAGCATAAGTATTTTTTTGTCTCGGAAATTGTTCCAGATTCAATTGTGCATTCTCTACCACGATTTTTCCATTAGAAAAGACAGTATTGATTGGAAGAGTCGTTAAATCATTGGTTAAAAAGAAATCAGCTTGATAGCCAGGTGCGATGGCGCCTAGCTGACTTAAGCCAAAACATTCGGCAGCGTTTAGTGTGGCCATTTGAATAGCTTGTAATGGTTCCATTCCTAAATGGATTGCTTGGCGTATGATGTGATCGATAGAGCCTTCTGCAACCAGATCATCGATCAGTTTATCATCCGTGACAAATAAACAACGTCGTGAATTTTCTGGTGTTACAACGGGAAGGAGTGCTTCGAGGTCTTTTGCAACTGTCCCTTCTCGAATCATTAAATACATCCCTAAAGCTAGACGTTCTTTTGCTTCTTGTGCGTTAGTCGCTTCATGGTCGGTTTTTATACCAGCCGTCAAATAGACGTTTAGCTCATCTCCTTGAATACCAGCTGCATGACCATCGATTTTCATATTTTTCTCATGCATCAATTGTAATTTATCAATGATGGTTTTTTCGTTATTTGCAACAGCTTGGTAGTTCATCACTTCAGCAAGTCCCAGCACTTCAGGACGATCAAGAAAAGGAATGAATGATTGAGCATCTAGCACTGCGCCGCTTGTTTCAAAAGGTGTTACAGGAACGCAGGATGGCAGCATGATAAAAATATTCATTGGTACGGATTGGGCATCTTCAATCATAAAATCAAGCCCAATACTCCCTGCTACGTTTCCTATTTCATGAGGATCAGTAATTACCGAGGTGACGCCATGTAATAAAGAAATTTTTGCAAACTCGCTTGGAGATAAAAGTGAACTTTCGATATGCACATGCCCATCAATAAGTCCTGGTACGAGGTATTGATTTTTTGCATCATAGATTTCTTTGCCTTCGTATTGACCGATCCCCACGATTTTACCGTCACAAATCGCAACATCACCGGTTAGGATTTCTTTTGTAAAAACGTTGACGATTTGTGCATGTTTGATTACCAGATCAGCTGGTTCTTTTTTCCCAGCGACTAAAATATGCTTTGTTCGTAATGATTCCACCATGTTCCCTCCAAAATAAATTTTTAATAGTATAACATAAATTCGGATTTTGCCCATCTTTTAGCATTTAATGATACAAAAATAAAATAGTATTAGAAAAAAGACGTATGTTTTTTATGGAGGGGATAAGATGGATATAAAGGAGATATCAGATGATCTCATTAATGAAAGTTATAAAAAACGTGTTCAAGATATCTATATAATGCCTAATCAAACTGATTTCAATATTTATTACCGCTATAGTAAAAAACGAACATTCCAAAAAAGTATTGCATCAGATATTGGACAACAATTAATCTCACGCTTTAAATATTTAGGAGAGATGGATATCGGTGAGAGAAGAAAAGCGCAATTAGGTGCAATGACTTACGTCTTAAAAGAAAAAGAGGTCAGACTGAGACTGTCTTCTGTAGGTGATTACTTACAAAGAGAAAGTTTGGTGATTCGATTACTTTATGATTTGTCTGAAAAACAGTTCCGCTGTTTTTGTCCTGAGGATTTAAAGGTGATCAATGAGCGGAGTAAAAAGCGTGGGCTCTATTTGTTCAGCGGACCAGTTGGGTCAGGAAAAACTTCTTTGATGTACTATTTGGCACAAGATAAAGAGGTACAAGTAATTACAATAGAGGACCCAGTAGAAATTGAAGAAACAGCCTTTTTACAATTACAAGTAAACGACAAAATCGAACAAACGTATGAGGAATTGCTGAAGCTTGCATTACGTCATCGTCCAGATTTATTGATCATTGGAGAAATCAGAGATAGCAAGACAGCGAATGTAGCAATTCGAGCAGCGTTGACAGGTCACCGTGTATTTGCGACGGTTCATGCCCGCCATTTAGATGGAACCGAAGCGAGAATTCTTGAATTAGTTGGCAGAAGCGATGAGTTTTTTGAATGTTTATCTGGCGTAATCTACCAAGAAATCCTTTTAGACCAAACACAAGCAGCAGCAGCTTTATGGGGTTACAACTTTACCTACAATGATTTTGAGAGGAAAGGGTGGGACCAAAGCTATGAAGAAGCAAAAAATAGTCGCTGGCGATCGTTTGCCTTCTAAGAAAATGTCACTGAACCATCAAGCAAAGTATATTCGACTGATGGGGGAGTTACTTGACCATGGATTTAGTATTCAAGAAGCAACGGAAATATTGTTGAAGATCACACCTGTCCCCCATATTTATTTACAGCAAGGACACCGTTTATTGCAAGAAGGACATTCTTTTTATGAGGTTCTACAAGCATTGGGTTTTACTCAAGACAAGCTTGTGCAAATCGAGTTAGCCAGTGCGCATGGGAACTTGATCCAAACATTGAATGGGATGGCAGAACAATTTCGTCTCGTAGCAGAATTTCGAAAAGAATTAAAAAAGATGATCAGTTACCCGTGTTTACTGTGTTTGTTTTTATTAGGGATCTTAGTTGCATTACGCCAATTTATTTTGCCACAGTTATTAACTTCGGAAATGGTCATGGATACGCATTGGGGAATCCGATTCTTGCAGTCCTTTCATTGGTATGTTCTTCTTGTTTTACTATCTGTTGGTTTATTATGTCTGTTTATCAAGATCAGGCTCCTAAAAATGGATATGATTCAACGAGGGGAATGGTTCAGCAACAAACCATTGATTGGTTCGCTTTTTTCCCTCTACCAGTCTTCTTATATCGCTTTAGAATTTGGGAAATTATTCTACGAGGGATTAGAATTGCGCCAAATTATTTTTTGTTTGAAAGAAACAAAACAAGGGAGTTTGATCCAACTATTAGCATTTCGTCTGACAAAAGGGTTAGAATCAGGAATTTCTTTAGCACAGCAGTTTGAGACTTATTCATTTTTAACGGCTGAATTTAGTCAAATCGTTTTACAAGGGGAAGCAAAAGGAAACTTAGGTAAAGAACTTTTGTTTTACAGTAAATTAGCAAGACATCATTTTTTCCAAAAGGTGAACCGTGGACTTTCATGGATACAGCCAGTCCTTTTTCTAGGAATTGCCAGCTTGATTCTATTGATTTATGCAGCAATTTTACTGCCGGTTTATGGCAACATTGAGGAGGTTTTATTATGAAATATCTAGTCAATTTCAGACGAAAACAATTAAGGAATGTTGAAAGTTTTACGTTGATCGAAATGCTGATCGTCTTATTAGTGATCAGTGCATTAGTTCTCTTGTTCATCCCTAATATTTCCCGTTATCGAGATCATGTCAATCGAGAAGGCAAACAAGCAGTGATGCAATTGGTCGATGCTCAAAAAGAATTGTACTCTTTGCAAAATAATGGGAAAGTCCCAACGATCGCAGAACTCTTAAAGGAGGGATATATAAAGCAAGAACATGCAGATGCCTATAACCGCAAATAAACCAATTTGCTTTACTGGTTATACTTTGATTGAAACCTTATTTGTTTTGACGATCACTTTAGGATTATTTCTATTCCCTTCACTTTCGGTCTCAGCTTGGCAAAAGCAGATGACAATAGAGCAATTTTTTGCACAATTTGAAAGTCGGATATATGCCACGCAGAAAATAGCCATTGTCAGCCAACAAGCTACAAGAATCTTTTACGATCAATCAAAGGATCAAATTGTTTTTGACGTACCTAATCCAAATCTCGGTTGGTCAACTTTAGAGGTGCCAGATGAAATTACTGTCCAACAGATGGAAAAGCTCATATTCGCTTCGGGAACCGGAAATGAAAGTTCATTGCAAGCCTATCGGTTCTATTGGACAAATAAAAGACAAACAATCGTTTATCAATTTCAGCTAGGGAGTGGCCGATATATTAAAAAAATCGAATAGACATGCTTTTATTCTATTAGAAACAGTAATGGCTTTATTCATTACATTATCGTGTATCTTTCTTGTCAGTCACGGGAATTTGTATTTATTAACTGCAGAAAAGCAAAATAATCAGGAAATCTTATTACTTCGCAGACTATATGAAGATGTAAAAACCTACCGAATGTATGAACAAATACCGAACCGAACGTTAAATGGACCAGATAGTCAGACAACCATAACCGCTAAAAAGAAAAAGATCGAAAAAGTGAAGCTCACACAAGGAGACAAAGTGATTGAGATTACCAAAATACCAGAATAAAGCTGCCTTTACACTGATTGAATGTTTGATTTCGCTTGCCATTTTAAGTGCTGTTTTACTTTCAATCAGTCTTTTAATCACGCAAACAACGAAAGTGGAACAATATTTACAACGAAAGGATCAAAAAGAGTGGCTGATTTTTTTAGCTCAGTTTGAAGAAGAAATAAAAAAAGGAAAAAATGTCGTCATTAAAGATAACCGTATTTATTATGAGATGGAAAAGAAAACCTATTTATTTGAGCAATATCATGCGTTGATACGTAAACGAGAAGTATCAGGGGGACACCAACCTGTGTTAACACAAGTCAAACATTGGGAAGTGAGAGATTCTACTGCAGCTATCACATTTTTAATCGAATTTATAAACGGAGAGAAGTATGAGGGGATTTGGACCAAGCCACTATCATAAAAAGTATAACAAGGGGTTCAGTAGTAATATCTTATTCTCAACCTTACTATTGTTTTTAGTTTGTAGTTCCTTATTGTCGATCATTGTACAAACTTATCGCTCGACAGTAGATTTGAACCAACGCACCAAAAATTATTATGTAGCAAAAATAATCAAACAAATGGTTTTATCTGAAAGTAACGAGTTGAAAGAACAGGGAATGTATCAATATAATGTAGGAAAGGCTCATTACAAAAGAAAAGCGAATCAGCTAACGATCGAAATTCAGATCGAATCTCAGCATTTTCAGTTCATAGAAATGCTTAACAGTGATACAGAAAGTAACACAGAAAGTGAGCGAATCCATGAAAACGCACTCTTTTCTGTGTTACCGCTGTTTACATAACGTTTATGTTTTTTATTTCACAAACAAAAAAGTGTGAAAACGATTGAAATTTTGCTCATAGTTCGTTAAAATTAAACAGGTAAAATAATTGTTATAATATATCTAGAAATGAGGTGCACCATGTTACCAGAAAAAATGGAACAGGGGTTTGAACAAAACCTAAAAGCGATTCAGCTTTTACAAAATGCATTGGGAACTTCCTTTTTAGAAGCCTATGTCGAAAATGCTGAAAACTTAATCGACAACTATCAAGTACGAGTGGTAGATGGAGTACCGTCTGAAGAAATCAAGCAACAGATTTCTGCTTTGTATAAAGAACTCAGTCAACTTTCCTTTGAACCAGAAGAGTGGCGCCGTCTGTCACAACTACTGTTACTAAAGGGGAGTCAGACAGAACATCTTCAAGCGAACCATCAACTTACTCCAGATAGTATTGGTTTTTTATTTGTCTTTTTAATTGAACAGCTATTCACAAATAAAGAAGAGCCAATCAAGATTTTGGACATTGCAGCAGGAATGGGCAACTTGTTATTAACAGTTCTTTTAAACCTATCAAGTGCGGGATACCAAGCGGAAGGGATGGGTGTAGATATTGACGATACGTTATTAGCGGTTGCTGCTTCAACAAGTGATCTGACTCAGGCGAATGTTCAATATTTTCACCAAGATGGCTTACAAGAATTACTGATTGATCCAGTGGATGTAGCTATCAGCGATTTACCGATTGGTTATTATCCGAATGATCAAAAAGCAAAAGAGTTTTTAACAAACACCACACAAGGGCATAGTTATGCCCATCATCTGCTATTAGAACAGGCAATGAAGTATGTCAAACCAGATGGATTCGGTCTGTTTTTGATGCCAAGTAACTTCTTAGAAACAGAACAAAGTGAAGAAGTCAAAAGATGGTTTAAAGAAGAAGGATATCTTCAAGGAATGATCCAATTACCAGATGAATTATTCCGTAACAAGCAATCACAAAAAAGTATTTTGATCTTGCAGAAAAAAGGAACAAAGGCAAAACAAGCACAAGAAGTATTACTTGTAAAACTTGATTCACTAAAGAAACCAGAGAAGGTGACTGAATTTTTTAAAGAATTTGAAACATGGAAATCGTCTTCTCTTTAATCACGCACTAAGAAGGAGAATTATATGTCTAAAACAATTGCTATCAACGCTGGAAGTTCAAGTTTAAAATGGCAGCTATATCAAATGCCAGAAGAAACCGTAATTGCTAAAGGAATTGTCGAAAGAATCGGTTTAGAAGATTCAATTTTTACGATCAAATATGGTGAAGATCAAAAATTTGAGAAAATCATGGACATCGATGACCATGAAGTAGCAGTAAAAATGTTGTTAGATCAACTGATTGCATTACAAATCTTAAGTTCTTACGATGAAATCACTGGGGTAGGACATCGTGTGGTTCATGGTGGAGAAACTTATGCTGATTCTGTAATCGTGGATGAAGCTGTGATGGATCGCATTGAAGAATTGGCAGAGTTTGCACCATTGCATAACCCTGCTAATCTAATGGGTATCAAAGCATTTAAAAAAATCTTACCTGATATCCAAAGTGTGGCTGTGTTTGACACGTCATTCCACGCAACAATGCCAAAAAGCAGTTATTTGTATAGCTTACCTGTTTCTTACTATGAAGATTTCAAAGTAAGAAAATATGGCTTCCATGGTACAAGTCATCGCTATGTAGCAGAACGTGCGGCTAAGATGTTAGAGAAACCAATCGAAGAGTTGAAATTGATCACTTGTCACTTAGGGAATGGTGTTTCAATTACGGCAGTAGATGGTGGAAAATCAGTTGATACTTCGATGGGATTCACACCACTGGCAGGTGTAACAATGGGAACACGCTCAGGGGACATTGATCCAGCTGTTTTACCTTATCTAATGGAAAAATTAGAGATTGATATTGATGAAATGGTCAACATTTTAAACAAAAAATCAGGTTTGTTAGGTCTAACAGGTTTATCAAGTGACATGCGTGATCTTGAGAAAAACTATGAACAAGAACATATCCATTTGGCATATGACATCTTTGTAGACCGTATCCGTAAATATATTGGTGGATATGTGACAACGATGAACGGCGTTGACGCAATTGTTTTCACTGCTGGAATTGGCGAAAATGATGGGCACGTCCGTAGTGAAATCATTAAAGGCATGACATGGTTTGGTTGTGAAATTGATCCTGAAATGAATAAAAAACGTGGGGAAGAATTAGATATCTCCACAAAAGATTCAAAAGTCAAAGTACTTGTCATTCCAACTGATGAAGAATTGATGATCGCTCGTGACGTGGAACGTTTACGTAAATAAACTATTTGTTTGCTGGACAGCAATCAACCTTACTTAAGGACCTCAAAGAGAGCCTGGGACAAAACAACTTGTCTCAGGCTCTTCTAGTATCTCTAAAAATGATTAAACGGCGTTCAAGAAGCAACTCCTCAACAATAAGCGATGATTTTCTAAAATATGAGGAGTTATTCTAAAAAATCCTCTTTTATCATATGTAAAAATAAATAAAAGCGGTTGTGACATACTTTTGTCACAACCGCTTGTTTAGTAATTAATCATTCTTTTTCAGGTAATTTATTCTCTAAATCAGTACGTACCACTAGAACATCACAAGTGGCGTTACGAATCACATATTCTGAAACAGAACCAATAAATAGACGTTCAACAGCATTCAATCCTGTTGCACCTAACATGATTAAATCTACATGGTTATCCTCAGGAATTTCTTTAGCGATGATTTGTTTCGGCGAGCCGTATTCAATCACGGTAGTAACATTGTTCAATCCCGCTTTTTTAGCATTTGCTTCATAATCAGCTAGCGTTTGCTTCGCCATTTCAGTTGCTTGCTCTGCCAACATGCCATCAAATGATGAAACGGTTTGGAAAGAACGAGTATCAATCACGTGTGCTAATAAAAGTTCTCCATTATTTCTGATAGCAACGTTTACGGCTTTTTTAAAAGCTAATTCAGCTTCATCAGAGCCATCTACGGCAACCATAATTTTTTTGTACTGTTGTAACATAAGCATTCACTCCTTCAGATAAATCAATCATTTATAATTCTATTGTAAAACAAGTTGAACAAAAAGAGAATTATTTACTGTTTGGTTTGACCATTTTCCGAGCGAAAGTAAAACTGAAGACAGAAGCAACAATAATGACCAAGAGCAGGTAAGCCAAAGCAATAAATCGTTGATTGAAGAAGGCGACAAAAATACCTAACACCCCTAGGAAAGCGTAAATGGCACCATAGAATTGTAAATAGCCACGATTTTTTTCTGTTTCTTCTATTAATACGAAAAAGATGGGTTGTTTTTTTAATAAATAATAGCTAACAAATAATAATAATAATGCGGCAATGCCCATTAAAAGTTGAATCATAGAAATTCCTCCAAAAGTCTAAAGATTGGTCAAATAATGTTTTTCAAGGGATCTACTCGAAAAAAAAGGAGCTGTACCAAGTAATTGGCATAGCCCCTTAATCTTCAAAAAATGGTAATCTCCGTTAATGCCGTTGTTCGTCCTGTAGTATTGATCCCGCGAATTCAAGCAGGTGGGTCCCACGGTCGTAGCCTCGAACTACCAAATGATAAGGCATGTTACCAGCAGTGACACAAGACGGGTCCCAAGATATCAATAAAAATGTTCGGTCAACACACAAAGAGGACAATTCGAACATCACAGATTTCCCACCTCTATAGTAGCATATGGAAATAAAAAGAGCAATGAGAGCGCTCATGGAAAATCAAGTCTATGTCGTTGGCTTATTGCCTCCTGATTTTTTCCATTCTTTGATTCGCTGATATTGTTGCCCAAGGGCTTGTTCATATTTCCCTGTAGTCTTCGGATGATAATAAGACGCTTGTTTTAATTTGTCGGGTAAATATTGTTGGTTCACCCAGGCTTGATCAAAATTGTGAGGGTATTGATAACCAATCCCACGATTCAATGCCTTGGCTCCTTGGTAATGACTGTCTCGTAAATGATCGGGCACTTCGCCAGCGTTGCCTGAGCGGATATCAGCAATCGCTTCATCTAAAGCGGCATAAGCAGAATTTGATTTAGGAGAGAGACAAAGATCAACTACGGCATCTGCTAAAGGAATCCTTGCTTCGGGAAGTCCTAGACGTTCAGCAGCTAAGACAGCATTGACAGTTCTAGCTGCGGCAGCAGGGTTTCCTAGACCAATATCTTCATAACCAATCACCATCAAGCGCCGACAGATACTTGCCAGGTCACCAGCTTCAACCAAACGGGCTAAATAATGAAGTGCTGCATTAACATCGCTTCCTCGGATCGATTTTTGAAATGCTGAAATCACGTCATAGTGAGCATCTCCATCTTTATCATGAGTAAGTGCTTTTCGTTGGACACATTCTTCAATGATGGCTAATGTCAAATGAATGATCCCCTGTTCATTTGGCTCGGTCGAACGAGCCGCTAATTCCAAGCCGTTGAGTGTGCTTCGAAGATCGCCGTTCGTTGCCCGTGATAGATGAAGCAAAGCGTTTTCGTCTAATTCAATAGCTAGATGACCAAGCCCACGCTCTTTATCACTTAGAGCTGATCGAACCGCTTGCTGGATATCTAATTCGTTTAAGGGTTTTACTTCAAAAATCTGTGTTCGACTGCGAATAGCAGGATTAATCGTGATATAGGGGTTTTCAGTTGTTGCGCCAATCATGATGATCCGTCCATTTTCCAGATGAGGGAGCAAAAAATCTTGTTTCGTTTTATCAAGACGATGGATTTCATCAAGTAAGAGAATGACAGTGCCACTCATTTTGGCTTCTTCGGCAACTACTTGTAAGTCTTTCTTGGAATCAGTTGCTGCATTGAGCATGCGAAAGGCAAATTTGGTTGAGCCAGCAATCGCACTAGCAATACTGGTTTTACCAGTTCCTGGTGGACCATATAAAATCATGGAAGACAACATTTTGGCATCAACCATTCGCCGAATAATTTTTCCTTCACCAACTAAATGTTCTTGTCCTACGACTTCATCGATCGTTCGTGGACGCATCCGATAAGCTAAAGGTTGCTGCATAAAACGGCCTCCTTTTTTATTTTTCGTTCGTTAATTATAACATACATTAGGACAATCCACTTTATGGTAACGCTAATTTAGAACGCCGTAAACCGTAAAGTGAAAGGAAACGAGTTTACTCATATTCAGGCTAAGTTTAACAGGGAGGATTCTTATTGAAAGGACTGGGGGGACTTTTAAAATAAAGCACCAGTTTCCTCGTTTATTCTGATTTGAGGTAAAATAAAGGGAGTGAAGACACAGATGGCTTGGAGGAGGAGAAAAATGAAAGCGACACGATTATTGAGTGAAACATTGTTACGAGCACAAGAACGGTTTGAAGAAACGTTAGACCAGCTAGATGTAGCTGAAGCAAATACGATGCCGGCACCTTTGATCAAATCAGTAACTTGGCTGATCTGGCATACTGCTCGAGAATTAGACCTTCAAATATCCGATTTGAAAAATAGTGAACCACTGTGGTTTAGTCAAGACTGGTCTGGAAAATTTGCATTAGATCTGCCTGATGATACGCAAGATTGGCAACACACACCTGCGGAAGCAAAAAAAGTCGTCGTAACAGACAAAAAACTACTTACAGATTATTTAGCTAATAGTGTTTCATTGACGATTGAGTACTTGGAACAAGTCGATGAAGGAACACTTGATGAAGTCATTGATTCCAACTGGACACCTCCTGTCACACGTGAAGATCGTCTCGTGTCGATCATTGATGATGCAGTGATGCATTCTGGTCAGGGGATCTATACTCGCCGACTGGTGATCGGTAAATAATGAATGCTAAACCTTGTTCTGGTTTGAACGGTCTATGTAAAATCCTATAAAAGGCTGTGACAGAAGTGTCTAGTTCTGAAAAATAAGCCGGAGAATCCGAAGATAGTTCTTCCTATTTTTGGGATTTTTCGGCTATTCTTATCTGCCTGTCTATTGCTGTAGGTTTTTCTTGGTTTCCATAGCTTATGCTTTCAATATTGTGTATGATAAGGGTGGTGAATAAAATGACAAATAAAGAGCAATTAGATGAACTTTTATTGAATAAAACAACACCCGAAGTTGCCAGAGATCTTTTAGGGATGTATTTAGAATATGTTACGCCAACTGGTACCGTTGGTGGTTACATCGTTGATGCAGAGGCATATCTTGGTCCAGAAGATGAAGCGGCTCATAGTTTTGGGATGCGCAGAACCCCACGAGTGGCAGCGATGTATGAAAAGCCAGGAACGATTTATCTTTATACGATGCACACCCACCGTATTTTAAATATTATTACGCAACCTGAAGGGATTCCACAAGGGGTAATGATCCGTGCGATCGAGCCTGCAACTGGTGTGGCTCAAATGAGCATTAACAGAGGTGGGAAGACTGGTCCTGATATTAGTAACGGTCCCGGAAAATTGGTAGCGGCATTAGGATTACCACAAGAACTTTATGGACAATCGATTTTAGACAGTCCGTTGCATTTTGTTTTTGAAAAAACAAAAATACCTAAGAAAATCATGGCTTTGCCAAGGATCGGTATTCCTAACAAAGGAGAATGGACAGACAAACCATTACGTTTTGTAGTGGCTGGAAACCCATATCTATCATTACAAAGAAAGAACCTGGTGGAGGAAGACTGGGGCTGGAGGAAGAAAAAATGAAAAAAACAAACTTACTAGACTACTTAGACAAAACAATCGAAAAAACGATCACTGATTATGATGTGGCATTAGACTGGGATACGAAAAACCATACGATTGAAATCATTGTCCGACTATTTGCAGAAAATAAAGCGCATTTGGAAATCGATGATGCCGAAGGTGTAGTTTCCGAAGAAGAAATCATTGAATTTGAAGATGGTATTTTATTGTTCAATCCACAAAAATCCCATTTTGATGAAAAAGATTATCTAGCGGTTATTCCTTATGAAGGGAAGAAAGGGATAGCCAAATCGGTCATTGATGCATTGATTGAGTATTTGAACGAAGTATTAGCGCAAGGGCAAAGTGATCTCTTAGATTTTCTTGATGCAGATGATGAAACGGCAGTGTTTGAGTTGAATTGGGACAATCAACAGTTAGCAAAACTAGTCGAAGAAAAACAGCAAAATGAGACGGACGTCTATTTGCCTTATCCAAGTTATTAAGGAGTGAATGTCATGAAATGGAATGAAGTAAAAGTTGAAACCGCCAGTGAAGCAGTGGAAGCTGTGGCTAATATACTAATGGAAGCAGGAGCAAGCGGTGTTGCGATTGAAGATGCTTTAGACGTTGAAAATTTCAAGTCTGATCAATATGGGGAAATCTTAAATAAAGAAGATTTTACTTCATTAACAGAAGGCGCACTGGTGATGGCTTATTTCCCTGAAACGATTTTTTTACCAGAGATTTTGCCTTTTATCAAAGACCGTGTAGCCCAACTCCCAGAATTTGGCTTGGCGATCGGTAAAAATATCATCACCGTTAGTGAAGTGGAAGAAAGTAACTGGGCAACTGCTTGGAAAAAGTATTATCACCCAGTACGGATCACCAGAATGTTAACGATCGTGCCTAGTTGGGAAGCGTATCAAACAAGTGATCCATTAGAAAAGATCATTACATTAGATCCTGGAATGGCATTTGGAACAGGGACACATCCAACTACCTCTTTAACATTGCAAGCATTAGAAACGGTATTGCGTGGCGGAGAAACACTTTTAGATGTAGGAACTGGTTCTGGCGTCTTAAGTATCGCAGCAAAATACTTAGGAGCCAAAGATGTTTATGCCTATGATCTGGATGAAGTGGCTGTTCGTGCAGCGAAAGAAAATATGGATATGAATGAAGTAGCCAAAGATGTTCACGTAGCTGCTAATGATTTATTGAACGGCATCACAATCGAAAGTGATGTTATCGTGGCGAACATCTTAGCAGATATTATTTTGTTGATGATCCCTGATGCTTGGCGCTTATTAAAACAAACGGGGCGCCTGATCGTATCTGGTATTATTGAAGAAAAAAAACAAATGGTCATTGACGCCATGAAAGAACAGGGCTTTGTCGTTGATCAAATTTTCCAACAAAAAGATTGGTATGCAATTATCTTGAAAAAGCCTGAGGTGGAATAAATGCAACGTTACTTTTTAGAAGAGGTGTATCAACCAGATACACGCTTCGAACTTTCGGGAGAGGCATTTCATCATATCGTACGGGTCATGCGCATGGCGCCAAAAGATCAAGTCTATTTAGTATTCAACGATCAAGTATCGATTCGTGCGGAGATCACAGAAATCAGTGAAGATACCGTTTATTTGAGCGAGCTTGAAAAAGAAAAAAGCCAAAAGGAATTACCCAATAACATCACGATTGCCAGTGGTTATCCAAAAGGGGATAAACTAGACTGGATCGTTCAAAAAGGAACAGAATTAGGTGCGCATGGATTTATTGGCTTTCCAGCTAAAACATCTATTGTAAAATGGGATGCGAAAAAAAGAAACAAACGTCAAGAACGTTTGAACAAAATTGCTCAAGAAGCAGCTGAACAATCTCATAGACAGATTGCGCCCCAAGTGGAATTATTGGAAAGTCAGAAAGCTCTTTTTGATCGACTATCTGCTTATGATGTGTTGTTGATTGCTTATGAAGAGTCAGCAAAACAAGGAGAACTAGCCAATTTAGCTAAGGTATTCCAAGAAATCACTGATGGTAGTCGGATTTTAGCCATTTTTGGTCCTGAAGGAGGTCTTGCTCCTGAAGAAGTTGAAGCCTTTGTGGAAAAAGGTGGAATCTTATGTGGATTAGGACCACGGATTTTACGTACGGAGACGGCACCTCTTTATCTTTTAAGTGCGGCAAGTTATCAGTGGGAGCTCACTCACTGATAATAACTGAATAAAATCAGGAAAAATTGAAAAAATTACGAACAATCTGTATAATAAAAACAATTATTTTATTGTAAACAACGGATGACATCAAATGAATGGTGTGCATGAGTTTGTTTCTAGTTATGTTATAAAAAAGAAGAATGGTTTTTAATATTATTCGGAGCAACAGCTGTTGTTCGTAACCTTTGAAAGGGGGATGTTCCATGCCAAAAGAAGAATTATTGACAGGTCCTGGAGTGATTAAATTGGTTAGCCAATACATGGGACCTGATCATGTAGCATTTGTTCAAAAAGCTTGCGATTATGCAACGGCTGCTCACGATGGCCAGTTTCGTAAATCAGGCGAACCATACATTATCCATCCTATCCAAGTTGCTGGGATCTTAGCTGATTTAAGAATGGACCCCCATACTGTTGCAACTGGTTTTTTGCATGATGTTGTAGAAGACACCGACGTTACTTTGGATGATTTGAAAGAAGAATTTGGTCCAGACGTTGCAATGTTAGTTGACGGTGTAACGAAACTAGGGAAAATCAAATACAAATCACATGAAGAACAATTAGCAGAAAATCATCGAAAGATGTTATTAGCTATGGCGCAAGATTTACGTGTAATTATGGTGAAATTAGCTGATCGACTACATAACATGCGTACGCTAAAACATCTTCGTGAAGATAAACAACGTCGAATCGCCCAAGAAACTTTAGAAATTTATGCACCATTAGCTCATCGCTTGGGGATCAGTCGAATCAAATGGGAATTAGAAGATACCGCACTTCGCTATCTCAATCCTAAACAATATTATCGAATCGTGCATTTGATGCAAACGAAACGAGAAGAACGAGAAAAATATGTCAACGCCACAGTCGAAGATATTCGTCTAGCAACAGAAGAACTAGATATCTATGCAGAAATCTATGGACGTCCTAAACACATTTATTCCATTTATCGGAAAATGAAAGACCAAAAGAAACAATTCAATGAAATCTATGATTTACTTGCAATACGGGTAATCGTTGACTCTATCAAGGATTGTTATGCTGTTTTAGGAGCAATCCATACCAAATGGAAACCAATGCCAGGGCGGTTTAAAGATTATATTGCTATGCCTAAAGCAAATATGTATCAATCCTTGCATACAACAGTCATTGGACCAGCTGGAAATCCGGTAGAGATCCAGATACGAACTCAAGAAATGCACGAAATCGCCGAGTTCGGGGTGGCTGCACATTGGGCATACAAAGAAGGTAAAAATGATAAGGTCGAACCAGATGGTATCACGAAACAATTAAGCTGGTTCCACGAAATCATTGAACTGCAAGATGAAAGTTATGATGCTTCAGAATTTATGGAAGGTGTCAAAGGAGATATCTTTAGTGATAAGGTCTATGTTTTCACTCCTAAAGGGGACGTGACAGAACTGCCAAAAGGTTCTGGACCTTTAGATTTTGCTTATAGTATCCATACTGACATTGGAAATAAAACAACGGGTGCCAAAATCAACGGCAAAATGGTTCAATTAGATTATAAGTTGAAAAATGGAGACATTATTGAGATTTTGACTTCACCTAATTCGTTTGGTCCAAGTCGAGATTGGTTGAAATTAGTTGCTACGAGTAAAGCTCGCAATAAAATCAAACGTTTCTTCAAAGCGCAAGACAGAGAAGAAAATATCATCAAAGGACATGAAGCAATCACAAAATGTATTATCGATCTAGGCTTTGCACCAAAAGAAATTTTAGCAAAAAGTAAGCTGCAAGATGCTTTAGAAAAGCTGAATTATCAAACGGAAGATGATATGTATGCAGCTGTGGGTTATGGTGAAGTCAGTGCATTGACGATGGCGAACCGTTTGACTGAAAAAGAAAGAAAAGAACAAAAGATTGAGCAACAAAAACAAGAAGCTGAAGAAATCATGAACCAACCGAAAAAAGAACCGGAAAAAATGAAGGTTCGCCATGAAGGTGGTGTCGTGATTCAAGGTGTCGATAACTTGTTGATTCGGATCAGTCGTTGCTGTAACCCGATCCCTGGAGATGATATCGTGGGTTATATCACTAAAGGAAGAGGAATCTCAATTCACCGAAGAGACTGTCCGAATGTCCAAGTAGACAAGCCAAATGTGGCCGAACGCCTGATCGAAGTTGAATGGGAAGATACCTCGAATACCAGAAAAGAATATGATGCTGATCTGGAAATTTATGGTTATAATCGTTCCGGCATGTTAAATGATGTCTTACAAACGGTAAATACCATGACTAAAAACTTAAACAGCGTGGAAGCGAGAACCAACAAAGACAAAATGGCAACGATCCATTTAACAGTAGGGATCCAAAATCTTGCTCACCTAAAGAGCATCGTGGATAAAATCAAAGCTGTACCAGATGTGTATAGCGTGCGACGAACCAATGGTTAGGAGGAAAACACGTGAGAGCTGTTGTCCAGCGAGTAAGTAAAGCTTCAGTGACGATCGATCAACAAGAAGTTGGGAAGATCGATCAAGGGCTGGTTATTTTACTAGGTATTCATGAAAAAGATACGCAAGATGATGTTGATTATTTAGTAAAAAAAATTGCACAAATGCGTATTTTTGAAGATGAACAAGGAAAAATGAACCGTAGTGTAGAAGATGTCGAAGGACAAATTTTGAGTGTGTCCCAATTTACGCTGTTTGCAGATACTAAAAAAGGAAATCGTCCAAGTTTCATCTCAGCAGCTCGTCCCGAAACAGCTATTCCACTATACGAGGCTTTTAATGAAGGGATTAGAAATAGAGGGATTACCGTAGCAACCGGCCAATTTGGAGCTGACATGGCAGTATCTTTGATCAATGACGGTCCGGTTACTATCATTATTGATTCTCAAAATAAATAAGAGATGCTAGTATATTCATAATTGATTGAAATAAGATGAGCAGGACTCGTCAATTTCTTTAACCGATCCTCAGAGATTCGCACAAGCGATGAATCTTTGAGTGATCGGTTTTTTGTGTGCCTACTCGAAAAGTGTCATACAGATGGGGGAACCTATTTTTTAAGGAAAAAAGAGTGATTTTAGAGGAGAAATAGTTCTAAAATCGAGTCCATTTGGTCTTTTTGGTTTTAGAACACTTTTTTTGTCAGCTATCTAAAAAAAAGATAAGCTAATAATAGATGAAGTGTTCTATTGGAGGAGATAAAAGATGAAAGAGGTACCAGTAGTCGATATAAAGATAACCGAGATTAAAAAAAGATATGAGCAAGGTTATCACTTGTTAGAGGAATTACGTAAAGAGGCAAATGCGCCAGTAGTGAAAGCAAAAATCTTCAATAAAGAAGCGATTGTGATCTATGGAAAAGAAGCCGCTCAAATTTTTTATGATCCAAGGAATTTCAAACGAAAAGGAGCAATGCCTAAATTAGTATTAAAAACGTTGTTTGGGAAAGATGGTGTTCAAACACTAGACGGTGCCCAACACCATCATCGCAAATCGATTTTTATGGATTTGATGACACCGGAAAGAATGGATACGTACCATCAAATTTTAGAAAAAAATTTGTCTCAAGCGTTAAACGAACAACATGGACAATTTGAATTATTTGATTTAAGTAAACAAGTACTATTTACTTCGATTTGTGAATGGTCAGGAATCAACTTAGCAGAATCGACCGATGAAGAAATCAATCAGTTCGCTGATTACCAAATTTCTATGATCAGTGGGACATTTACGTCGCCAATCGATCATATCAAAGGGGTTGAAAATCGTAAAAAATCTGAACAATGGGCTCAAAGGTTGATTGAGGATGCACGAGCAAACCCTGTTCCAGGTAAAGAAGAGGTCGCTTTATATGCTTTTGCCCAAGCAACTGATCTTGATGGTAATTTGTTGCCAATCGAAGTGGCTGCGGTGGAATTGCTCAATATTATTCGACCAACTGTAGCATTGACAGTCTGGGCAGCTTTGATGGGACATGCTTTATTCAGTCGACCAGACTTAAAACAGCAGTTAAAAAATGACTTTACAGAACTTCAAGATCCGTTTATTCAGGAAATGCGTCGTTACTATCCATTTTTCCCAATGTTGCCAGCCATTGCTTTAAAAGATGTGTCAGTTGACGGCTATCTTATTCCTAAAGATAGTTGGGTTATTTTGGATCTATACGGGACGAATCATGATGAGCGTACAATCGATGCGCCAGATTCATTCATGATCAAACGTTATTTAGGGAAAGCAAAAGATCTTTCTTACGAAGAGGAATATGAGATGATTGCTCAAGGTGGAGGAGACTTTCGACAAATGCATCGCTGTGCAGGAGAATGGATCACTTTACACAGTTTACGGGTCTTTTCTGACCAATTAGTCAACCATTATGAATTTTCAGTACCTGAACAAGATTGGACGATCCCTAGTAATCAATTTCCAACTTATCCTAATAGTCGTGTACTCTTATATAAAGAATAGTGCGTAGAAAATAAAAAGTCTGAAATATAAATCTCATTCTGTAGCGCCCCCCAAAAAAAGTTAGACTAAAAAAACTAACTTTTGGGGGAGCTTTATTTTTTATTCTAAAACAAGTAAACGGTGTTCAAAGAGCTGACCTTCGGCGATAAGTCAAAAAATCTCAAAACATGGGGAGCTGTTTCGAGATTTCCCTCCTTAACGCTCAGGTCAAAACGCTCTTTTCACAACCTCTAATTCACGGTGTTCAAGAAGCAACTCCTCAGCAATAAGCGATGATTTTCTAAAATATGAGAAGCTATTTTAAAAAATCCTCTCTTATTCGCTCGGAGCTGATCGCTTCTTTCACAACCTCTTGTTTCAAAAGTTCTTTTAGTTTAGCTTTTTTTCTTTTTGTTTTAGACTAAAGAAAAAAGGAGGAATTGCGAATGGCAGAAATAAGAATTGGACATTCACAAGTTTATGCTGAACAACTTGGCTTAGGAGCGAATGCGATCGGTGGTCATAATCTTTTTGCTAACTTAAAAGATGAAACTGGGAAAGAAGTTGTACGAACCGCTTTGCAAAACGGCATCAATTTAATTGATACTGCTTATGCTTATGGAAATGGACGTTCAGAAGAACTGATCGGTGAAGTCTTGCAAGAAAATGAATTTGATCGTTCACGGGTGATCATTGCCACTAAAGCTGCCCATGTTCCTGGACAAAAAGGGGTATTCAATAATTCACCAGAATCTTTGACCCGTTCTGTAGAAGAAGCACTCCGACGTTTACAAACTGATTATATTGATATTTTTTATATCCATTTTCCAGATAAAGAAACGCCAAAAAATGAAGCAGTCGCTGCGTTGCACAAACTAAAAGAAGCAGGGAAGATCCGTGCAATCGGAGTCTCTAATTTTTCAATGACTCAACTGAAAGAAGCAAATCAAGATGGCTATGTTGATGTTGTTGAAGATAAATTTAGTTTGATCCATCGTGAAGCTGAAAAAGAACGTTGGCCTTATCTTGAACAACATAACATTAGTTTTGTCCCTTATTTTCCACTTGCTTCCGGCTTGTTAACGGGAAAATATCATTTAAATAGTCTTCAAAGTATGGCTCCAGATGACCCTCGTAAGAAGAATCCGGATTTTCAAGGAGAGAGGTTTGAAAAAATCATTCAGGCTGTCGAACAACTTGCACCGATTGCGAAAAACAATCAAGCTAGTATTGCTCAACTCGTTTTAGCTTGGTATATGAAAAATCCACGGATTTCTGTCGTGATACCTGGAGCGAAAAAACCGGAACAAGTTAGAGATAATGCTCGTGCATTAGATATTCATTTATCGTCCACTGATTACCATACCATTGATCAACTCTTTAAAGATTTTTAGAAAAATACAGAGAAGGTCGTGACAGAAGAAGTTAGCTCTGAAAAAATGAGCGTGTACTGGAATGAAGGATGCTAGTAATTAAGGAGATGTTTCATTCAGTTAGTCGGTTAGCACCTTATTAATTCTCAGTTGATTTACAGATTTTTCTTGACTTTACGCCTTGTTTTTAGTAGGTTATAGGTAATATTGAAAATATCAATGAAAGAGCGAGTAAGTTTCTGAAGCTTTACAAGAGAGGATCATCAAGGCTGAAAATGATCTAAAGTTTTAGGTTCTAAAAGACACTCTGGAGATGGACGAGTGAAAAGCCGTCCCGTGTACGAGCGTTAATCGTTAGAGGAAAGAGCAATCTTTCAAAAATAGGTGGTACCGTGTATGAATTAGTCATTCACCCTTGTTCGTAATGAATAAGGGTGGATTTTTTTTTACATAGAAAAGTAAAGGGGAGAAAAAAATGAGTTTCCAAAGACCAAAAGGAACAAATGATATTTTACCTGGTGAGTCAGAAAAATGGCAGTTCGTGGAAGAAACAGCGCGTTTATTGTTTAGAGATTATCAATACAATGAAATCCGCACGCCTATTTTTGAACACTATGAAGTCATTTCTCGAAGTGTAGGGGATACAACGGATATCGTGTCAAAAGAAATGTATGATTTCTATGACAAAGGGGAACGCCACATCACTTTACGTCCAGAAGGAACAGCACCGATCGTTCGTTCTTTTGTGGAACATAAATTATTTGGACCAGAATATGCAAAACCTTATAAAACATTTTATATGGGACCAATGTTTCGTTATGAACGCCCTCAAAAAGGTCGTTTACGTCAATTCCATCAAATAGGAGTAGAAGCTTTTGGTTCTGACAATCCAGCAACTGACGTAGAAAGCATGGTTATGGCCCTTGATTTCTTCAAACAATTAGGAATCACTCAAATTCGATTAGTGATCAACTCGCTAGGAGATAAAGAAACGCGTCAAGCATATCGTCAAGCATTGATCGACTATCTTTCACCATTTGAAAAAGAGTTGAGTGAAGATTCACAACGTCGTTTGCATGAGAATCCGTTGCGGGTGTTAGATAGTAAAGACAAACGAGATCAAAAGTTTGTTGCTGATGCACCATCGATTTTAGATTTCTTAAGCGAAACAGCACAAAAACATTTTGATATGGTCGTTGCTATGTTGGATGCACTTAATATACCTTACGAAATCGATAGCACGATGGTTCGAGGGTTGGATTACTATACACATACAATCTTTGAGATTATGAGTGATGCACCAAAGATGGGCGCACAAGCGACAATTTGTGCAGGTGGACGTTACGATAATCTGGTTGAAGAACTAGGCGGACCTCAAACACCCGGTTTTGGTTTTGCGATGGGAATCGAACGCTTGCTGTTAACAATGGAAGCAGAAGAAGTCGTGATTCCGGCATTTAATGAATTAGATGCTTATGTCGTGGCTTTAGGCGAAGAAACGAATATCGAAGCATTGAAACTGGTGCAAACGATCCGCAATTTTGGGTTTTCAGCTGATCGTGATTTTATGGATCGTAAAGCAAAAGCACAATTCAAAACGGCTGATAAAGCGAATGCTAAGTTAGTGTTAGTTATTGGCGGAGATGAGCTGGAAAACCAAACGGTCACAGTCAAATCAATGGCTAATAGAAAAGAAAAAAGCTTTAGTTTAACAGAAGTTTATGAACATTTTGATGAAGTCTATGATGAAATGACTTTATTCGAGTAGGAGGAAAAAGAAAAATGGCACAAAGAACAACTTATTGCGGTTTGATTTCAGCAAAAGAACTAGATCAAACTGTTACATTAAAAGGGTGGGTACAAAAGCGAAGAGACCTAGGGGGAGTAATCTTTATTGATTTACGTGACCGAGAAGGAATCGTCCAAATCGTTTTCAATCCTGAAGTCAATAAAGAAGCATGGGAAATCGCGGATAAATGTCGGAGTGAATACGTGATTGAAATCACTGGTGTGGTTCGTAAACGTGAGGAGCTAGCCATCAACCCTAAAATGGTCACTGGTGAATATGAAGTATTCGCAAACGAAATTGTTATCTTGAACAAAGCAAAAACACCACCGTTTTTGATTGAAGACGATCAAACAGTCGGAGACGAGATCCGTATGAAATATCGTTATTTAGATTTGCGTCGTCCAAAAATGACGAAAAATATCAAAATGAGAAATGAAACAACGAAAGCAATCCGTCATTATTTAGATGATAATGATTTCATGGATATCGAAACACCTTATTTAGGAAAATCAACGCCAGAAGGGGCTCGTGACTATCTTGTTCCTTCGCGTGTTTACCCAGGGCACTTCTATGCTTTACCTCAATCACCTCAGTTGTTTAAACAATTATTGATGAACGCAGGATTTGATCGTTACTACCAAATCGTTCGTTGTTTCCGTGACGAAGATCTTCGTGGTGATCGTCAGCCAGAATTTACTCAAGTAGATATTGAAACGACATTCTTGACGGCAGAAGAAATCCAAGCTTATACCGAAGGCTTGATTGCGAAAGTGATGAAAGATGTTCGTGGAATCGACGTTACTTTACCGTTTCCTCGCATGACGTATGACGAAGCAATGAATCGCTACGGTAGTGATAAACCAGATACACGTTTTGAGATGGAGTTGATCGACTTAAGTGAAATCGTCAAAGATGTTGATTTCAAAGTCTTCCAAATGGCTCTTGAAAAAGGTGGCGTCGTCAAAGTTTTAAATGCTAAAAATGCTTCAAGCAACTACTCTCGTAAAGATTTAGATAATCTTGGGCAATACGCTAGCCAATTTGGTGCGAAGGGATTAGCTTGGCTAAAAGTAGAAGAGGACGGCTTGAAAGGTCCAATCGCTAAATTTATGGGAGATGCAACAGAAGCAATCGTTCAAGCGACAAACGCTGAAGTTGGAGACATTTTATTATTTGGTGCGGATACAAAAGAAATCGTAGCTGCAACACTAGGTGCAATCCGTACACGCTTAGGAAAAGAATTAGGCTTAATTGATGAATCAAAATTCAATTTCTTGTGGATCACAGAATGGCCACAATTTGAATATTCTGCAGAAGAAGGACGCTACGTATCCGCTCATCATCCATTTACGATGCCAAAAGAAGAAGATCTTGAACGCTTGAGTACAGATCCAGCTAGTGTCTATGCAGAAGCATATGATATCGTATTGAATGGCTATGAGCTAGGCGGTGGTTCAATCCGGATCCATACTCGTGAAATCCAAGAAAAAGTCTTAGAAACTTTAGGCTTTACGAAGGAACAAATGGAGGAACAATTTGGTTTCCTATTAACTGCATTGGATTATGGGTTCCCACCACATGGCGGTATTGCTCTTGGCTTGGACCGTTTTGTGATGTTACTTGCTGGTGAAGAAAACATTCGTGAAGTTATTGCTTTCCCTAAAAATGGTAGAGCAGCAGATGTCATGAGTGATGCACCAAGTACGGTATCAGATGCCCAATTATTTGACTTGAATATTGATGTAACCAGCATGGACTAAGTTTATTCGTATTGAACAAAAGACTAGTAACTCAATTCCATTGATCGTTTTATAAATAATAAGTACGGGAGTCTGGACTAGGTGTAAAAAGACTCTCGTACTTGTTTATGTTGTCTTGATTTAATTCCAAAACGATTTATAATTAAGCCATAGCGTATAATGTCAGTTGAGTTTTAACCCATATTTTCAATGGATGCTACGTTTAGTGATGCGATAGGCGAAGAATGAATCCTTCTTTTTGGTTAGTGTAATGATGGATCATTATAGAGTAGTCACTGAACGTAATCGTTCGTTCTTTCATTATATACTACGTATCTTTACTCACTATCCAAATTAAAATTAAGAAAGGAAATTCCGGGAAAAGAGAGAAATTGACTTCCAGCCAATGATTGTCTCTTCATACGAATTCATATGAAAGTACGAGATCGTAACCGGAAATACAAAGCAATGAAAAAAACTTTCGAAAATTGGGCGCATCATGATTATACGACCAAGCTTTCGGTATCTATCGTTTATGCATTGATTGCATCAGTAGCACTAAACTTTTTTTATCAACCAGGACATATTTATTCAAGCGGAATCACTGGCTTGGCACAAATACTGACTACTTTATCTAAATCGTTGATTGGATTCGAAGTACCCGTCTCAACGACTTTATACTTATTGAATATTCCTTTATTTGTTCTTGCTTGGGTGAAAATCGGTAAGAAGTTTACGATTTTTACATTTATCACCGTGACATTGACGTCACTTTGTATCCATATCCTTCCTCTAACGGTTCTTTCAACTGATCCAATCATCTGCGCGATTTTTGGGGGAGCTGTGATGGGGTTAGGGATCGGGTTAGCCTTAAGAAATGGCTTATCCTCAGGTGGTTTGGATATCGTCAGTATCACTATTCGTAAAAAGACAGGAAAATCGATTGGTTCAATTTCGATTTACTTCAATGCATTGATTGTTTTCGTAGCTGGTATCCTTTTTGGCTGGCAATACATGTTTTATAGCGCACTTTCGATCTTTGTCAGTGGGAAAGTAACCGACGTGATGTATACGAAACAAAAGAAAATGCAAGTGATGATCGTAACGAAGCATCCCGAACGAGTAGTCAATGAAATCCAAAACTGTATGCGTCGTGGAATCACGATCATCAATGAGGCAGAAGGAGCTTACAAGCACGATAAACAAACGGTGTTGATGACGATCGTTACACGCTATGAGTTGCCTTTGTTAAGAGAAGCGATGAAAGCTTCTGATCCACAAGCGTTTGTCAGTATCGCCGAAAATGTCCAAATTCTTGGTCGGTTTTATGAAGAGGGCGTTTAGTGCAAGTGCAACTTATTGACAGAAAAAGTGACATATCCAAATAAATGAATCGATCAGTGTGGCTGGAAACAACTTTATTCTACAAATCGTTTGATAAAGTTGGGCATTGTGTAGCTTGATTTGTATCTGGAGGGTGAGAATCTTCAAACAGTTTATCCTGTTTTGAGATTTTCACCCTTCATTTTGCTAAATTTGTCGTAACGATCTTAGTAAAGTGATTCTTTCAGTTAGATGTAATCTTACTGAGACTTCAAGGTTATTTTTAGTTATACGTTGTCCATAGTTGAATTTTTATTAAAGTTGCGGAAAAAGTTATTCTTTTTTTCAAAGTTTTATGGGAAGATAGAAATGATAGCGAAAATCACATGAATTTTTCTTGCTATTTTTGTGCAATACACGTATATTACAAATGAAAAAAGTTTATGAAAAGTTGGAATATTGAATGGAAAAACAAAAAAGGTTAAAAAATAGTCGCTACATTACTGGTTTTGACGGTATTCGTTCTTTGGCAGTAGTAGGAGTGATTTTGTACCATTTGCTCCCTACAAGTTTGAAGGGTGGTTATTTGGGCGTCCCGATATTTTTTGTTGTATCAGGCTATTTGATCACTGATTTATTACGGCAAGAATGGGAACAAAATGGCAAAATCAATATTTGGCAGTTTTATGTCCGACGAATGAAAAGGTTATATCCAGGATTAGTGTTTTTACTAATCACTGCATCTGCTTATATTACGTTATTTCAACGAGGGTTATTGAATAACTTACGAGGAACAGTCGTTAGTAGTTTATTGTATGTCAACAACTGGTGGCAAATAAAAAATGGTTTGTCTTATTTTGATCGATTTGCCAATGAATCACCGTTTACCCATATTTGGTCATTGGCGGTGGAAGGTCAAAACTACTTAGTTTGGCCCATTCTTTTTGTTTTGTTAATGGTTTTTGTACGTAAAAAGAAGTGGATCGTTTATACAGTCCTAGGAGGATCACTTATTTCTGCGATCCTCATGATGATCCTGTTTACGCCAGGCGGCGATCCAACTCGAGTATATTATGGAACAGATACGCGATTGTTTTCAATTTGGTTAGGAAGTGCTTTGGCTTTTGTCTGGCCAAGTACCCGATTGAAAAAAAATATTCCGAAGCAAGCAAAACGGGTGTTGAATCTAGCCGGATTGATTTCACTGATCGCATTGATCCTCTTCTTTTTCTTGTTAGATGATCATTATAGTTTTGTCTATTATGGGGGCATGCTGTTAGTTAGTCTCTTCTGTGTCGTTTTAGTTGCGGTAACAGCGCATCCAGGCGCAAGTGTGAACAAATGGTTAACCAATCCCGTGTTTTCTTGGATCGGTAAACGAAGTTACGGCATCTATCTGTATCAATTTCCAGTCATGATTTTTTATGAAGCAAAAGTTGCGAATATTGCGGATCATGTTTTGCTTCATACATTGATCGAGATTTCATTGATCCTGATCATTAGCGAACTTTCTTATCGCTACATTGAACGTCCTTTGGCACGATTCGATTATGGACAAACGATTCAAGTAGTCAAAGGCTGGTTCACTAAGCCGATTATCAGCAAGCAAAAACCTTGGGTCATTCCGGGAACATTGATGGTGTTGATCGCTCTTGTTGGTTTTGTTACAGCACCTAAGAATTCAGTGACTGCGGATCAAAAAAAATTACAAGCACAAATTGCTGAAAGTAAAAGATTGGCGGAGGAAAGCCAGAAAAATGAAGATAATAATTCCAACACCGTTGATCAAGCAGTTCTTGACAAATATGGACTAACAGCTAAACAAGGAAAGAAAGCGCAGAAATTAGAATTGACAGCATTTGGGGACTCAGTCATGTTAGATGCAGCGACTGATTTGAAGGAGTTATATCCTAAAGTTGTTGTTGATGGAGACGTTGGTCGACAATTATATGCGAGTGAGCCATATATTGAAGAACTGAAAAAACAAAACCTATTGAAAGATACGGTTTTGATTGGCTTAGGAACAAATGGTGCCTTTTCTGAATCGCAATTTGATAGCATCATGAGTGCCTTAGGAGATCGTAAAGTTTACTGGGTAAATGTCCGCGTTCCTACAAAACGTTGGCAAAACGATGTGAATGCCTTGTTAGCACAAATGGCTAAAAAATACGATAATCTTACATTGATCGACTGGTATGATTATAGTAATAGCCACAATGATTGGTTTTATGATGACCAAGTACATCCAAATCCAGAAGGAATGAAACACTATATCCATTTAGTAAGTGAAACTTTATTAGGGAAAGATAAAACGAAGAAAACTGTTTCAAGTGAATCAACCCAAAATGATACGAATACTAATAGTGGTAGTGTAGCTAGTTCTGCTAATGGAAATGGTAGTACGGAATAGTTGAATAAGAGATAAGACATCTTGATTTTCCGGCTCTTTGTCAATAAGGACTGATGAGTGGTATAAAATCAAATACGGATCAGAATGAACCTCATTCTGACCCGTATTTTTTGTTATTTCACGTTAATTAATTGATTGCTCAAAAAGATTCTAATATTCATGTTCTCAAATGATTTAAGTCCGTAAGCTACACGTTTGACTGTCTTTATGTGGGGATTCTTTGCTTCTATTTTTCCATTAGAGTAAGGGTAAATCAGTGCATTGGTAATTCCTTCTTCATAAGAAAGAAGGTTTTGAAGTTTCGCTCGAAAGCGATCATCCAGCGCTTCTGGAAGTTTTTTTAATAAGGAGAAGAATAAGATAGAATCTTTGAGATGAAACATCTTCTTCTTCCTAGGTCAATTAATAGTTGAAAAAATAATAAATAAAATCAAAAGTATAATTTCAATCAGTGGTTCAATCCAAATTTTTTCTGAATTTATAAATACATTCTTTTTATTTTTAACTAGTCCACCACCATATTCTTTTGGAAGTATTAGTTCCAAGAGAAAACCAAATAATAATGGTATTAAAAATACATACTTAGATCCTTTTATTAGTAAGTAGACAGAAGAAAAACTAAGTAAGAACTGTATTACTTTGACTATTCTAATAGAACGAATCGTTTTTAATTTCAATATACTGTCACCTTTCGTTTATACAAGAATCATAACTTTATCTTTCCTATAAAGTTAATACGCCAGTGTATTGATAATATGCACCAATATGCGTGCCGTTTTTATACTTACCCGTCCACTTCACATAGCCTTGGTATTTTTTTCCGTCTTTATATTTAACTTGCCAAATTTTTGTCAAGCTTGGAATCCAACGACTTGATCCATATGGTTTGTTTTGCATATAAACATACTCAGAAAAATTAAGCGTGCTAGCGCTACTATGTATCATTAATCCTGACATGTCATACTGTATATTATTAGTGGGTTCGGCTATAACTTCTTCAGTACCAGCCATAGTGTTTTCACTGGTAAAAGCAACTTCACCTATAATAATCATTGAACACGTCATTACCATGTATGTAGTTAAAATTAAGCCTTTTAGTATCACTTTTTTCATTATTCTTTACCTCCTTAAATTAATTTGACACCATACTTCCTATTTCAATTTATCACGTTACCTTTAAATGCTGCCGATATTTTCACAAAGTATCGTTTTAAACTCATAACTGCTAATAATTTTTAATTTTTGGTTGTAACTTTATGTAAAAATCATCAAATCCATAAAACGCCTCAACATTATTTTAATTCTTTGTCAATAAGAACCGATAAGTGGTATAAAATCAAATACGGATCAGAATGAACCTCATTCTGACCCGTATTTTTTGTTATTTCACGTTAATTAATTGATTGCTCAAAAAGATTCTAATATTCATGTTCTCAAATGATTTAAGTCCGTAAGCTACACGTTTGACTGTCTTTATGTGGGGATTCTTCTGGAAGCTTTCGTAAGCAACCTCGATACATCATCAGTCCCATAAATTATAGAGCCGATTTTCCTCTAACAATGAGTGCTGAACTCATTTGAAAGGATCTCAAGATGTCTTTTCAACTGTTTGAAGTAGGTAACAATCAACAGCCAAAAAACTAATTTTTGTGTTTTTGTTTAGTTCTCGTACATCCCCTTAAAAGGTCGATTCAGCCCCAGTAATATTGACCCAAATTATTGTTCTGGCAACATGTGAGAGGGCTGTGTCTTTAAATACCGTTCTTTTTGAGTGCGCGTGAGTTTTTTAAAGGCTGCTTCGGCTTTTGTTGCGTCACTCCTAGTTGCAAACACCTCAGCATGGATCATTTTGACGGGTCGCCTTTTTTGTAATCGGGTATATTTAGCTCCTGTCCCATGATTGTGTTCTGCTAATCTTCTTGAAAGATCCGTCGTATAGCCACCGTAAAACGTGCCATCTTTACAAGCTAAGACATAAAAATAATGCTCACTGGCCATAAAGAATTTCTCGGATTTCATTTGTATAGCTACCATCAGGCATGTATGTGATCAACGGTGAAGCAACTTTAAAGCCATCTAATTTGCCTTCTTTGATTCCTTCGATCAACAAAATATTTGCCTCTTTCCCCATTTTTGGATAAACGAATTGAATTTTTTTAGGGGCGATACGGTGCTTTTCTAGTAACTGAATAATTTCTAAAAAGCGGTCTGGGCGATGGACCATTGCAAAGCGTCCATTGGTTTTTAATAATTTACTAGAAATTTTGATCACATCTTCAAGAGTAGTATGGATTTCATGTCGAGCAATCGCTAAATGCTCATTCGGATTTTTTTTATTGGTTGGTAATCCCTTAAAATAAGGGGGATTACAGACGACTAAATCACATGAATTATGACGAACAACGGATAAACTTTCTTTTAAATCAAGCGTATGGATGGTCATTTGGTGTGTTAGCTCGTTTAATTGGATACTACGTCTTGCCATATCCGCTAAACGTGGTTGAATTTCGATTCCATCAATCAACGCATTCGTTCGTTTGCTCAAAAAAAGACCGACTGCACCATTTCCTGCACAGAGGTCAACGATTTGTCCTTTTTTCGGTACACGTGCAAAATGAGCAAGTAAAACAGCATCTAGTGAAAAAGAAAAAACGTGAGGACTTTGAATGATTTTAATATCATTTGCATATAATTGATCGATCCGTTCATCTTCGTGAAGCATGGGTTCCCTCCAAAATGAAAAAACTAAGTGATTGTATTATACTATTTTTATAAAAAAGAACCAAGGTACCTTGTAAAGTTTCCTAAATTTAGGCATACTATGACCATACACCTAGAAAGGAAGAGACTATGTTCTATCGATTTATGAGAGGGCTAGTCCGAGTGATCTTAGCAGTGATCAACGGCAATGCCCGATATGAAAATAAAGAAGTTTTACCACAAGATGAGAATTATATTTTGGTAGCGCCACATCGAACTTGGTGGGATCCTTTATATCTTGCTGTAGCAGCTTCGCCTAAAGAATTTAGCTTTATGGCAAAAGAAGAATTATTCAAAAATCCAGTATTACGCTTTATTTTGACACATGCCCATGCGTTTCCAGTAAAAAGAGAAAATCCAGGACCTAGTGTCATCAAAACGCCAGTTAAAATTTTAAAATCTACTCATTTAGGTTTGATTATGTTCCCAAGTGGAACAAGACATGCAACGGAATTAAAAGGCGGAATGGCATTGATTTCTAAAATGTCAAAAGCAAAAATCGTTCCTGCTGTCTACCAAGGACCATTGACTTTGGGTGACTTATTCAAGCGCAAACGGGTGGTTGTGCGTTTTGGTGAACCGATCGATTTGTCTGATATCAAAAAAACAGACAAAGAAGGAATGGCAGAAATCGAACGTAGAACACAAGAGGCTTTCGATCAATTAGACAAAGAAGTCAATCCTGACTTTAAATATGAAATCAAAAATAAAAAGTAAATGATTCTTTTTCAATAAACATCAAAGCGCAAGGTAATGATAAAAGTTGTGATTCTTTCTAAGCATGGGACTATCTATGTTTATACGGAATCAGCAACTTTTTTTCATTGCCTATTTGTTTTAGTCCGTAATGATCCTAGGTATCATGTAATGAGGGGAAGTGTTATAATAATTAGAAGGACATTTTTTGAGGTGATGAGATGCGTTTTTTACATACAGCTGATTGGCATATTGGAAAAAAACTACAAGGATACGATCGAATCAAGGAACAAGAGCATGTTTTAACCCAGATCTTAGCAATTGCAAAAGAAGAAAATGTTGATGCAATCGTGATTGCGGGAGATCTTTATGATCGAAGTGTTCCGTCAGTGGATGCCATTGAAGTGTTCAATCAATTGATGGTCGAATGGAATCTACGGGAAGGATTTCCGATTTTTGCGATATCCGGAAATCATGATAGCGGTATTCGTCTTTCGACAGGAACACCTTGGTTCAGTCAGTCCGATTATTATTTACAAACTAGATTGCCAGAAGCCTTTCAACCAATCATATTCAAGGATACGCAATTTTTCCTTTTGCCTTATTTTGAACCAATCTCAGCGAGGATATATTTTGAAGATGAGCAAATACGCACCATTCAACAAGCAATGGAAAAAGTCATTGAGAAAATGAAAACGCAGTTTGACTCAACAAAAAAACAAGTGTTAGTGAGTCACTTTTTTGTGACCGGGAGTATGAAATCAGATTCAGAAACCAAAATTGAAGTAGGCGGATTAGATGCTGTTCCAGGAGATTTACTTGAACCATTTGATTATGTCGCATTAGGACACCTCCACAATCACGCAGCATTGAATCAAAAAAATGCCCGTTACAGTGGGTCGCCTTTAAAATTTTCATTGTCAGAAATCAATCAAAAAAAAGGTGTCTGGATCGTAGATTTAGAAGAGAACGTCTCTTTGAATTTTCGAGAACTGACCCCGTTATATGATATTGAAGAAATAACAGCAAGTTTTAAAGAGCTGTTGAATCCAGATTTTTATCAGACGATCAATCGTGAAAATTATCTCCAAATTTATTTGGAAGATCGAACAATTATCCCTAACATGATGAATCAATTAAGAAAAATCTATCCACGGATACTTGGTGTGGAACGTTCAAACGGTCGAGTAGAACTGAAACAGGGAAAACAAAAAAAGATGATGACAAAGGATCCACATAAGATCGCACAAGGCTTTTTCAAAGAAATGACCAAGGAACAGTTGACGAACAAGCAGGAAATCTGGTTAAAAGAAACGCTACAAGAACTCACGGACAGGAATGATCAGTAATGAAACCCAAGAAATTACGACTAAAAAATTTTGGTCCTTTTATTGACGAGACAATTGATTTTGCGAAATTGACCGAAGCACCACTATTTTTGATTACTGGAAAAACAGGTGCAGGAAAAACGACTCTTTTTGATGGAATGACTTATGCATTGTTTGGTGAAACTTCTGGCAGAATCAGGACTGGTAAAGAAATGCGGTCTCTTTTTGCTACGCCTGAAGAAGAAACGTGTGTCTTTTTTTCATTTGAGCATCAGCGGCTGAATTATGAGATTGAACGTAAGCCAGAACAACTCTTGGCCAAACGTAAAGGTGAAGGCAATCGAAAGCAAGTAGCAAAAGTTTCTTTGACGATCTTTGATGAAGCGGGCAAAGAAATGCGCCAATACACGAAACGTAGTGAAGTGGATCAATTAATCAAAGAATTAATGAATCTGGATGCGAAACAGTTTTCTCAGATCGTTTTACTACCTCAAGGAGAATTTCGTAATTTTTTAATTTCATCAAGTAGTGAGAAAGAAATTGTCTTACGTAATTTGTTTGGCACGCAATTTTTCCAACAACTTAATGAACAATTGAAAGAAAAAGCCAAAGAACATCAAAAAAAATTAGATCATCTTGAGCAAGAATTGAGTTTGCTGCAAAAACGGTTTATCCCTTTGGACACAGGAACGGTTCCTGAAACCTTAAGTTTTGATGCGTTATTCACTTATTGGCAGGCAGAGCAAACAACATTACAAGAAAGACTTCTCCAAGAAAAAAATAAACTGGTTCATTTACAAGAACAACAAAAGCAATTAGAAGATACCTATTATCATTCGCAAACATTGCAAACACGTCAGGAAGAAAAGCGAAAATTAGAGCAAAAATATGCAAAATTGATCCAGCAAGAAAGTGAAATCAATGAAATAAAACAATGGATCACTCATTATGAATTTGCTGAACGACTGGTCGATACGTTGACACGAAGTCAAGAATACCAGAAAGAACAAGCAGAACTGATTGATAAAGAACAGACTTGTTCTGAAACATTCGTGCAACAAGAACAAGCGTATGCACAGTGGCGTAAAGATGAACCTGAACGAAAAAATGCCCAACAAGAAATGGAACATGCAGCGAATCGATTACAAGTCATGAAGTCATTGATCCCAATTGCGGAAGAATGGCAAAAAAAGCAAAATGAAAGTGAAGAGTTACAAAAGGCTAAGAAAAAAGCAGAAGAAAAAGAACAAAAAATTCTTCAAGAACAAGTCCAGTTAAAAGAAGAAGAACAAAGACTAGCAGAACTGCTGCTTGACCAAGATCGCTTGCACAGTGATCAATTGTGTTACGAACAACTTCGGCATGAGCAAGAAAAGTACCAAACTATCCTTACAGAAAATCACCAGAATACAGAACAGTTAAAGATGAATCAAACCAAGTTGTCCGAACTGATTACAAAACTCCAAGCTCAACAAGTAATGTTAAGCAAACAAAATAATCAAGTTGATCTTTTAAAGAGTCAATGGGCAAGCCAACAAATTGCGAAGTTGCAATTGCTATTATTACCGGGGCAACCTTGTCCAGTTTGTGGGTCAACGGAGCATCCTAAACAACAAAATGAGCATGTATTGCCTAATCAAGAAGAATTTGTCCAACTGGAAGCAAATTTAGCCGAGGCAGAAACAAACCTTGAACAAATCAATCAAGAAATAGGGCGTAGTGAAGCAGAAAAAGCACAAATAGAACAAAAAATAGCTGACTTGGAAAACTTCGGAACAGAAAAACAAGTAGAGATCCAAAAAAGCAAAGAACGATTACAACATTTGATCCAGCAATCGTTTAAATTTGCCATAGCAGATGATCCTCTTGTATCCTTAGAAAAAATCCAGCATGATTTGGATTCGCGTGCAGAGGCCATCACACAGGCAAAAATCGCTACTCAAACACTAACTGAACGTTTAAGTCTTATCGAAGATCAGCGAAAGAAGATCACCGAACAAATCAGCCAAAACAAAGAAGAGCTCCAACAAGTACAAGGGGAGCTTGTTACCTTGACGAAACAGTTAGAAGGACAAAATACTCAGACTTTGATTGAGGATGTCAACCAATTAGAAGAAAATGTTGCGATGAAAGCCCAATGGTTAGCAGAAGAAAAAACAAAAGAACTTCATTTTTCTCAAGAAATCAGTTTGTTAAAAGCGCAAATGGCTAATATTCATGAACAACAGGTAAAAATTGAAAATAAAATTCAGCGTATCCAAGAGCAAATTTCAGCAAAAATAAAAGAGCAAGCTTACTTTAAAGAAGCAGATGAGGTATTGGCATTTGCTAAACAAACAGTTGAATACCAAGAGAAGAGTCAACTGGTCAACGCATATGAGAAAGAACGATTAATCGTTGAAGACCGCTTAAGCCAGTTGAACCATGTTGCTTTAGCTGAAACACTTCCTGATTTAGAACAATTGGAGCAACAACTAGATGAGCTAAAAGCTGCGGTTCAAACACAACAGGAACATTGTTATCACTTGCAAGAGCAAGAACAGCAGAATCAGCAAATCATCGAAGAATTTTCTTCGATTTATCAAGCGAGTCAAGAACAATTAGATGAATTGATCCAACTACAACAATTATCGCAAACGATGAATGGGGAAAACCCCAGAAAAACCAGCTTGGAAAGATACGTACTACAAGTGTATTTACAAGAAGTACTACAAGTGGCAAATGTGCGATTGCAACGTCTGACGAAAAATCGTTACCAATTTGAGCTTGCAGATGAAGTGGGAAGTTACCGTGGGAAAACAGGGTTGGAGATCAATATCTATGATGATGAAGCAGGTCTGACACGTGGGGCTCATACGCTATCTGGTGGCGAAAGTTTTATTGCAGCTTTATCCTTAGCGTTGGCTTTAGCTGAAGTGATCCAGACACAAGCCGGTGGTGTGTTGATCGAAGCGTTATTCATTGATGAAGGATTTGGATCGTTAGATGAAGAAGCACTTGAAATGGCGATTGAAGCATTAGAAACAATTGAAAGTGAAGGTCGTATGATCGGGATCATCAGCCATGTGAGAGAATTAAAAGAACGAGTAGTACAACAAATCAGAATCGAAACAGAAGGTAGCGGACAAAGTAAAGTACGCTATCATCTTGGATAAGAGGGGGATTAACTGATGAAATGGAGCATTCCAGAAAAAGTCATTGCAAGAGGACGTCAATATCTGCAAGAAGGACGGGTATTATCGGTTGTCCCTGACCAAGAAGAAAAAGTTTGGCATGCGGAAGTCTTAGGCAGTGAATTGTATATGGTCGATTTAGATGGGACAGCCAAAGAAGTCGATTTCTGCCAATGCCCTTATTGGGAAGAACATCATTATTGTAAGCATACAGTGGCAGTGGAACTATACTTGCGTTCTAAGAATCTTTCACGAATAATCAAGGCAGATCAACCAGCGTTAGAACCCGTCAAAAAAAGTAGCGAAGGTGAAATTTTAACGAAAGGTTTTTCAAGATTAACTGTCAAAAACCATTCACCACGGATGCAACCATTGATTGTGGAATATCAAGTAGAAACGATTGAGACCAATCATTATCATCCGGAATTAGCTATTTTAGCCGTTTATTTGCGGATTGGCTATTTAGATCAGCCAAAGAAAACGTATATCGTTAAAAACATTTTTGATTTTTTACATTCCTATATGGAAAATGAACGTTACACTGTGAATAAACAATACCAGTTCCATCTAGATCAACGAGCTTTTCAAGGAGAAGATCAAGTAATCTTAAAAACGTTAGCTGAGTGTGCCCAAACGCAACTTCTTTTAGGTGCAAACGGCCTACAAGTTAAAGGGAAATTAGATAAACGCTATTTGTTATTACCGATCGAACAAGCAAAAACATTGTTAGAACAAATGAACCAAACGACGAAACTCCAAATGAAGATCGGAGAAGTGAATTATCAAGGAGTCCGATTTTCGAATAATGAGCCTTCCTTAGAATTTGAAGTAACAAAAAAAGAAGAGGCTTATCAATTAAGTGCACTGAATGATTTTGAATTATTCTTTACTCATTATCAATGGGGAATGATCCAAGGAACATTTTATTCATTAACAAAACGTCAACAAGCAGTCTATTTAACTTGGAAACAGCTTATGAGAAGATTTGAGAAACTCGAAGTATTGTTTCTTAAGCAAGAACTATCCTCATTATTCAAAGAAATCATTCCATTGCTATCTGAAATTGGTCAAGTCAGCATAGCGGATGAAGTAAAAGCAGAAGTTGCTGATGTGCCAGTGGAATTTATTTTCTTCTTTAGAAAATCGAAAGGCAAGATCCAGGCTCGTGTTGATTTTGTGTATGATGAAGTCGTTTTTTCAACAGATAAAAAACATGAAGTTATTGCTGAAAATGCTTCTGAAGTATTAAGAGACAAAGCCCAAGAACAACGCGTATTAGACTTGTTCAAAATGTATCGCTACCATCGTAATGATACAGGCTATGAACGGTTATTGCCGACAGGAGAAGAATTGTATACTTTTTTCCGTACGGAGTTAGCCGTTTTCCGTCAGTTTGGTGAGGTTCGCCTTGGGAAAAAACTTCGGGAATTGTATTTAGATGCACATCGACATCAACCGAAGATCGAAGTGGAAGAAACCAGTTCATGGTTAGATATTCGTTTTGATGTGACTGGGATTGAGGAACAAGAAATCAATCAGGTCTTACAAAGTTTGTTGCGAAATGATGCTTTCTATACGTTAGAAAATGGGCAAGTACTGTCCTTTGATTCCGAAGAGTTTCAGCAAACAAGTCAAATCTTGCAACAATTCCGTGAATCGATCCGTTCAGAATCTGGAACGATCCATGTGCCTAAAAACCAAGGATTGATCATTCAAGATAAGTTAGCAGGAAGTTCAGCAACTTTTGGTGACTCCTATCAAAAAATGATCCAAGATCTAATACAACCTGAACAATATCAAGTATCCTTGCCAGCAGGTCTACAAGCTGAATTGCGTGATTACCAAAAACAAGGATTTCGATGGTTGAAAATGCTGGGAAATTACCAGTTTGGCGGAATTTTAGCAGATGAAATGGGTCTAGGAAAAACCCTTCAGACAATTGCCTATTTGCTTTCAGAAAAAGAAGAAAAAGGCGAACTCTCTGCTTTGATCGTCGCTCCTGCTAGTTTGATCTATAACTGGCAAGCAGAAGTGAAAAAATTTGCTCCTTCTTTGAGCATCCAAGTAATCAACGGGAATAAAAAGGAACGAGAAGAACTATTAGCTCGTAAGGCAGATATCAGAGTCACTTCTTATGCTAGTTTAAGACAAGATTTAGCAGATTATCAAAAACATGCGATTAATTATTTGATCCTTGATGAGGCTCAGATGGTTAAAAATAGTAGTACCAAAACAGCTCAAGCGCTACGAGAATTAAGTGTACCGCAACGTTTTGCCTTAAGTGGGACGCCAATTGAGAATAATCTGGAAGAACTATGGTCGCTCTTTGCGACGATTATGCCGGGATTTTTCCCGAATAAGACCCGCTTTAGAGAGCTGGCACCTGAAGAAATTGCCCGAATGATTCGTCCGTTTGTGTTACGAAGGGATAAGCAAACCGTGTTAAGCGATCTACCAGAAAAAACCGAGATGAATCTTTATTCTGCATTGACAGAAGAGCAAAAAACCGTGTACTTGGCTTATTTACGTCAGATGCGAGAAGAGATTTCTACTATGGACTCAGAAGCTTTTAAAAAGAATCGCATCGGTATTCTAGCTGGTTTGACACGATTACGCCAAATTTGCTGTGATCCAAGATTATTCTTGGAGGATTATGAAGGTGGCTCAGGAAAGCTAGAACAAGTCAAAGATCTACTGGTCGCAGCCAAAGAAAACAATCGGCGGGTTCTGTTGTTTTCTCAATTTACAGGTATGTTGACCATCTTACAAGAAGAACTAGCAGAATTAGGAATTTCTACTTTTTACTTAAGAGGAAGCACCAAACCGCAAGATCGTTTAACGATGGTAGATGCATTCAATGAAGGAGAACGAGATGTCTTTTTGATTTCATTGAAAGCTGGCGGAACCGGACTCAACTTAACGGGAGCAGACACGGTAATTCTGTATGATTTATGGTGGAACCCAGCCATTGAAGAACAAGCGGCAGGACGTGCGCACCGTATCGGACAAAAAAATGTGGTCGAAGTTTGGCGCATGATTGCAGAAGGAACGATTGAAGAGCGGATGGATTCGTTACAACAAGAAAAAAGAGAGTTATTCCAAAAAGTCATCCAAGGAAATGAAGACCAATTAACCAAATTAACGGAAGATGATATTCGGATGATTCTGAGTGTCGGAGACCTGGAAGACTAAAAATTTTGAAACAAAAAATAATTAAATCTTAAGACTCAATAATAAAAAACTCTCGAAACAAGATTATGTTTCGAGAGTTTTTTAGTTATTTGTTTTGCTAGGAGCTGTGCATGGATGCTTTAGCTGAAAATTACTTTCATCGTTTCTAATAATTGATCAAATGAGGTGATTTCGATATCACAGTTCAATGGACCATCAACTTTTCGTTCACGATGGTTAAACCAAAGCGCTTGCCAACCAGCTCTTTTAGCACCTAATACGTCATTGTCGTAGTTATCGCCTACATATAGAGTTTCTTCTGCAGTTAGATTGAAACGTTCTTCAGCAAGTTGAAAAATCTCTTTTTCTGGTTTCTGAAATCCTGTTGCTTGCGAAACGATCATATGCTGTGAAGGAATCCAGTTTGCTAATTGAAGTTGATTCAATTTTTTGGTTTGATGATCGGTGGGACCATTGGTAATGATTCCGAGAGGGATATTCATTTCAGTCAAGAAGTCCAATGTTTTCTTTACTTCCTCATGAAGACAGATATTATCTAATTCTTCTTCATAAACTTGTTGGAAATAAAGACCTTCTTCTTCAGTAATATGTGGATAATCTAAGTCTTTTAGTGATTGGCTGATTCGATGTGCACGCATATACTCCAAGGTCCATTTTCCTGCCATCACTTTAGGGAAATTTTCATCACTGTGATGACGGAACCGGAGATATAATGGTCCCATATCTATATCTGAAACAAGCGGTACTACTTTTTTTACCGCATTTCTAAATGGCTGTTGTTGATCGTACATCGTATCATCAACGTCAAAAACAACTGACTTAATCAAATTCTACACGCCTTTCGGTTTTCATCATTTTTTTCATAAATCCTCGACTATTGTATCAGAAAAATACCGGTTAAAACGTTGTTAAATAAAGGTTTTTATTACTATATTTCTCTTTTCTTGACAGAATAAGCTTTTTAAGTTTCAGTTTTTTTCACTAAAATAGTAAAATTGAATATCATTTGATTATCTGATGAATAAATTAATCCTCAATGAAACGAAATTCTGACTAATTTTAATAGAATAATCCTATTTTACTTGATAAAGAATGTTTTTTTTAATACAGAAAAACGAAAATGATTAAAATATAAAATAACACTTAATGATGGCGATAAGGCGTTTTGTAGTGATTTTCATTTTATAACCATTGTAATATAAAAGGGTGCTTAATTAGCGGACAAAATAAGGGTTAGGTTCAATTAAAAGGACTGTTGTAATAGCAAACAAAATAAAGCAGACAGAAATAAAAAACATAATTTTTTCAAAGAAACCGTTTTTTTGTAGGATGAGTAATAAAATAATAGTACAACTTTAAAGCCTGTTTCAATGGCAGGTTATATTTGAATTAAATTTGAAAACTCTCATTTTTTAATTGCTAACTAAACGTAAAGCGTTGGTTTTACGGAATATAAATCTTAGATAACTTTCATTTTTTTGATAAAATATTATGAAAAAAGCTAGCTATTTAAAAGTTGATTATGTATAATAGAAACAGATGGAAGATTATAATGATCTTCTGTTACAAAAAAGTGACATTAGTCATGAAAAGGAGTGGTGCACGTTGTTAACACTATATACTTCCCCAAGTTGTACTTCCTGTAGAAAGGCCCGTGCGTGGTTACAAGAACATCAAATTCCATTTGTTGAACGAAATATCTTTTCTGAACCATTAAATAGTTCAGAATTAAAGGCAATCTTACAAATGACTGAAGATGGCACAGAAGAAATTATTTCAACACGTTCAAAAGTTTTCCAAAAACTAAACATGGATCTTGATGATTTACCATTGCAAGAACTGTTAGAACTCGTTCAAAATAACCCTGGATTGTTGCGTCGTCCGATTATGATCGATGACAAACGCCTACAAGTTGGTTTCAATGAAGATGAAATCCGTCGTTTCTTACCACGTGATGTACGTCAATTGGAATTGCGTCAAGCACAATTAATGGCTGGATTATAGAAAATAAACGTTAACTTAGAAAAACTATTTTTGTAGTTTTTCTAAGTTTTTTTTTACCAGAATAGAAAGTACATATAACTAGATGTAACATGCAAAGGAATTTTACTCTTTGGGTGATAGCGAGATTTGAGAAGACCAAAATACTTGGTCTCAAAAATTTGATTTATTGTTAAGGATTACTTTTTGAATGCCGTTTATTCGTTCTCGCATTAGGAGTGGCTTTTTGTCCTAAGCTCTTTTTTACGTTTAGCTAAGTGAAAAAAATGATGTCAAGGTTAAATTAAAAACTTATTTTGATTTTAAATGGTAATTTTTTTTCTTTACATTTAAGCTTATTTCGCTACAATGAAGTTATATTGATAGTTGTGGCAAAGTGAGGTGTAGCCAGATGGAAATGGAACATATTAATGAAAATACGATCCGAGTAATGATCGGTCATGAAGATTTAGAAGAGCGAGGCGTCTCATTTTTAGACTTGCTTGGTAACCATAGAGAGATCGAAAATTTTTTCTACAGTATTTTAGAAGAAGTTGATATTGAAGATGAGTTCCGCAGTAGCGAAGCTGTTACATTTCAAGTGCTTCCTAAAGGAGACGGTTTAGAACTTTTTATTAGTAAAAACTTACCGAATGAAGAAATGCTCCAAGAAGACGAAGACTCTTTAGATTCTGATGATGTAACTGAATTTATCCAGCAACAAATCTTAAATAATGAAGAAGAAACGACTGAACGCATTTCCGATGAAACAGAACACCAAGCGATTTTTGCTTTTGAAGACTTTGAACAAATGATTCAACTAGCCAATGATGTCGAGTTGGAATCAGCCTGGACAGATTTGTATTTACTAGATGGTATCTACTATTTAGCCGTACATTTTTGGATGGAAGATTTAAACCAAACAGATGTCGCTAATGAAGTAGCTCGAATTTTAGAGTTTGCAGAAAGAAGCGATCGGACCATTGAAACATTGAACGAATATGCGCAATTACTTATGGAACGAAATGCTTTGGAACGTACAAAATTTTATTTTGCGTAAGCAGCAAATAATCAAAGAAACAATTTGAAGAATCTGATCAATGAAAATGATCAGGTTCTTTTTTTGACGTATTTTCTTTTAGAAGGGGGGCAGCTAATTTATGATGGTTGCAATTGATAAACATGGAAAAAGATATCTGGCTACAACATGTACGAAACGGCAAAGTCTTTTCTGCCCAGCTTGTAAGGAACCAGTGATATTAAAAACTGGGCAGCAAAAAACAGCACATTTTGCTCACAAAAATTTACAGGATTGTTTTGGTTTTAGTGAGAAAGAAACAACGGAGCATCTCCAACTCAAAAAATATTTTTTTGAGTGGTGTAGACAATTTGTTACTCATCCGCTTGTCTTAGAAGCCTATTTACCAGCCCTTCGACAAAGACCAGATATCCTTTGCGGGGATCTAGCCATAGAAATTCAGTGTTCAGTTCTCGCTTATGAACGGATGAAAGAACGAACAAAAGGATATCTAAGCAAAAACTATCGTGTTTGGTGGATCTTAGGCTCTGCTTTTTTCAAAAATGATCGTTTAAAAACGAGAGAAAAGTACTTTTGTATGTACAATGACACCATGGGCACTCATTTATGGAAAATCGATTGGCTGGAAAAAAGATTATATTTGTTTTATCATTTGGCAGAATTATTTTCTGGAACAGTAACCTATGAAACAATCAGCTGGCCTTTCTTTAGTAAATCTCCTGTAAGTCTATTAGAAAAACAGATGGAGAATCAAAATCGGCAAAAAGTTCTTACTAATGTTGGCTGTCAAAAATGGTTACAAAAAAAATTATACTATCGTCAGTCTAAATACGTTCATTTACAAAAACAATTCTATCTTAGAAAAAAACATTTACTTTATTTATCTCCATGGATGTACGCAGAAAGTCGATTTTTTTTTATTTTCAAGAAAAAGTCTTCTTTTATCGTCTTTTATTTGAAGAAATCATCAGTGAACAAGCAGGCAGAAACAAACAATGGAAGTATCTCAATTGGCTCCAAAAAATTGAACCAAATAAAACAACTTGGCTTTATCCAATGGTTGATAAGAAAAAGATTTTCCGATTACTTTACCAGGAGTGTGAGGAGATATTCTTGATGTCAAACAGAAATAAATTATGATACACTAATTAAGAGTAGCTGATTTTAGTAGGCTTATTCATTTTTCTATTTTCAATATGAATTAGAAAAAAAGAGTGAAAACAATAAAGGAGTGTATTAAATGAGTGAAACGACCCAATTACCAAAACGAGAAGAATTGCCTGAAGAACTAACTTGGGATCTCACCAAAATCTTTTCTAGCGATCAAGAATTTGATGAAAAATACCAAGAATTAACAGAAGAATTAAAAAATTCCGATCAATATAAAGGAACATTAGCAAAGGGTGCGACAGAATTTCTGAATGCGCTTGAATTTGTTTTAGATGTTTACCGAAAAGTGGAACTCATTTATGTCTATGCTCATTTAAAAAATGACCAAGATACAGCAAATACGACTTATCAAGCGTTATATGCGAGAGCAGGAAGTTTATTTTCTAAAGTAAGTGAAGCAGTCTCTTGGTATGAACCAGAAGTCCTTCAACTTTCGGATGAGCAGATTTGGCAGTATTTTGAGCAAGAGCCGAAGTTAGAACTGTATCGTCATTACGTAAAACAAATGGTGGATAATCGTGCGCATATATTATCTGCAGAACAAGAATCATTACTAGCTGGAGCAGGAGAAATTTTTGGCGCTTCCAGTGATACTTTTGCTGTTTTAAACAATGCCGATCTAGAGTTTCCTACGATCGTGGGAGAAGATGGGAAAAAAATCCAGCTTTCTCATGGTGTCTATGGTCAATTGATGGAAAGCACAGATCGTACAGTTAGAGAAGCTGCATTCAAAGGGCTTTATCGTGTCTATGATCAATTTAAAAATACGTTTGCTTCAACATTGAGTACCCATATCAAAGGGCACAATTACAAAGCAAAAATTCGCCATTATCATTCTGCTAGAGAAGCTTCTTTGAGCAACAATCATATTCCAGAAAGTGTTTATGATACATTGATTGAAGTAGTCAATAAAAATCTTCCGCTATTGCATCGCTATATGGAATTACGCAAACGTCTTTTAAATGTAGAAAAACTGCATATGTATGATCTATATACACCAGTATTAGGAGAAGCTCCTATCAAGTTCACTTACGAAGAAGCGAAACAGAAAGCTTTGGAAGCTTTGGCACCAATGGGGGAAGAATATCTGTCAGTGGTAGAAAAAGCTTTTGCTGACCGTTGGATCGATGTGGTCGAAAATAAAGGGAAACGAAGTGGCGCTTATTCTTCAGGAAGCTATGATACCAATCCTTATATTTTAATGAACTGGCATGATACGTTGGATCAATTATTTACGCTCGTACATGAAATGGGACATAGTGTGCATAGTTACTTTACTCGTTCAAACCAACCGTTTGTTTACGGTGATTATTCCATTTTCTTAGCAGAGATTGCTTCAACAACTAATGAAAATATTTTGACAGAATACTTGCTTGAAACTGAACAAGATCCACGTGTTCGTGCATATGTCTTGAATCATTATCTTGATGGATTCAAAGGAACGATTTTCAGACAAACACAATTTGCAGAATTTGAGCATTTCATGCATGAAGAAGATGCCAAAGGTGTACCTTTGACCAGTGAATATCTAAGCGACAGTTATGGGGAATTGAATGCCAAATATTATGGATCAGCGGTAGAAAAAGATCCGGAAATCAAATATGAATGGTCTCGTATCCCACATTTCTACTATAATTATTATGTTTATCAATATGCAACAGGCTTTTCAGCTGCCTCTGCTTTGGCGCAGAAAATTTGGGGTCAAGAGCCAGATGCTCTAGAAAAATACCTTACTTATTTGAAATCAGGAAATAGTGATTACCCAGTTGAAGTCATGAAAAAAGCAGGCGTCGACATGACAAAAGCTGATTATATCGAATCAGCTATGACTAAGTTTGAACAACGATTAAATGAATTAGAGGAACTAGTTGAAAAATTGTCATAAGTGTTCGAGACAAGAATGCGTTGATTATCAACAGATAGCTTCTGTTTCTTTTATCTGATCTAAATAGCTGAAACCCACAAAAGTCCTATGTGGATTTCTGTGGGTTTTAGTTATTTACCTCATAATTAAAATAAATAAGAGCATTTTATTTTTTTATAGTTGCTTGTTCATATTGACGTAAATTTTATTTTTTTTTATGCTATAGAAAATAATTTGTCTGATAGATGTTGGAGATGCCTATCAATACTTCTAAAAATACATAGATGGTATTCAAGTGTCAACTCTATGAAATAAGCCAAAATTTTTCTTATTGTCAGAGAAGTTGCACAATATTTTTGTACCATACACATTCAAAAAAGAAATGGAAGGATGAATATGTCTTTTTGGGGATTTGAACAAGAGTCAGATGAAGTAGTGTTAACTTATGTCAATTGTCATGTACGTTGTCTGCGAGAAGCTGCTCGCTTGGAAATGAAGAAAAGAAGAGCAAAGAACGCGAAGAATAAAAAACAGAGCTATAATAGGAAGAAGGTGAGCCAGAAATGATGGAAGTACAAATCACTAGAAAAAGTGAGTTAACAGAAGGTGGTTGTAATGCCTGTGGTATCGTAGATGCTGCGATTTATTCGCTGCAATTAGGAACGAAAACAGCAATCATCGCTGATTTGACTGTGAGTTCGTTAGTTGACAGTCTAGCACTACTAGAAGGATATGAAGGTGAGGACATCTATGAAATGTTAGGAGAAGTTCGCCAGTTGAGTAGAGCGGGCAAGACGATCAATGTTTCTGAAGAATTAGGAAATGTGACTTTTTGTACAGCTGATCAGCAACTGACCGTCAAAAATAGGATGGAGCGTCCAGCTTTATTTGAGCAAGTGAGTCAGATCCTTCAACAGTTTTTTGAATTAGGACCATACAAATTTAAAGAAATAGCCACTGTACCAAAACATGATCCTGAATGGCAAAAACGAATCGAAGATCAAACGGATCATGCGTATTTATTTCAATAATAGCAGATGTTTTATTGAAATGGATATGGTGAGAAAATTAGCTGCAAAAAGACCGACCGCCAAAAGTTGTTTAAATGAACTTTTGGTGGTCGGTCTTTGTTTTGACACTTCAGGTAGCATTTCATGATTATTTGTTTTTTTTTGAAAAGTGACGATCATAATTTTGCTTTATTCTTTTGAAACGTAACGTTGAACTACCTTACATTTCTTTCATTGGATTAAGCTGAAACACTTTCTTCCATAATCTTTGTAGTACCATTGCCGATGTGTGCCACATAAAATTCTGGGGCGTAGCCAACGACGTCTAAGTATTCATCATAGACCTTGTTTTTAAAGTTAGGGATATTTTCTTCTTTGACTAATGCGATCGCACAGCCACCGAAGCCAGCTCCTGTCATACGGGCGCCTAGGACACCTTCTTGTTTTTGAGCTGCATCGACTAATGTATCAAGCTCGATACCAGTTACTTCATAATCATGTCTCAACGAATCGTGTGAAGCATTTAATAATTGACCAAAAGCAGCCAAGTTTCCTTGTACCAGTTCAGCTTTAGCTTCTAATGTTCGTTGGTTTTCAGTAACTGCATGACGAGCACGACGAATCAATGTGTCATCACCAATCAAATCAATGTTTGCTTCAAATGTTTCTTCGTCTAAATCACCTAATGCTTGAATAGCTAATTTTTGTTGGAGACGTTTTAGTGCTTCTTCACATTCACTACGTCGTTCATTATATTTAGAATCAGCTAATTCACGACGTTTATTTGTATTCATGATTACTACTGCATAGCCATCTAATTTTACTGGAACCATTTCATATTTTAACGTATTTGTATCAAGTAGAATAGCTTTGTCTAATTCGCCAAAGCCAATCGCAAATTGGTCCATGATCCCCGAGTTGACACCGATAAATTCATTTTCTACTTTTTTACCAATTTGAACTAATTCAAGTCGATCAATGGATAAATGGAATAAGTCTTCTAAGGCAACACCGACTAACAATTCTAAGGAAGCGCTACTTGAAAGTCCTGCACCGTTCGGGATCGTCCCTTCAACTAAGAGTTCAAAACCATGTTCAATTGGGTAGCCTGCTTCGTTTAGTTTAACGATCATACCTTTGACATAGTTTGCCCATCCTGCTTGTTTGTCGTAATCAAGTTGGTCTAAAGTAAAGCTGATGACACCGTCGTCTTCAAAGTTTGTTGAGTAGACCAATACTTTATTATCCTCACGAGGTGCGGCAACTCCTTGTGTGCCATAAGTGATGGAGGCAGGGAAAACATGACCACCGTTATAGTCTGTATGTTCACCAATCAAGTTGATTCTGCCTGGAGAAAAATATTGTGTGGTTTTTTTAGGTCCAAAGATTTCTGCGAATTTTGTATTTAAACTGCGTTTGATTTCCATAGTTAGATACCCTCTCTTGTGTCGATTTTAAATTCTGTAGTTGTTTCAAATGGTGTGTGTGCTGCTAAATGAATATTTCCAAAAGCTGGATACTGTTCTGCTCCGGGAGCGATTTGAGTCTCAAACGTGATACCACCGTGGTTGGCTAGTTTCTTTCCATGCATTTCTGGGGTATCTTGCCCAAAGTTAGCAGTGAAGATCACAACACTAGGTGAATCGGTCATGATGCTTACTTTGATTTGTTCATCGGGACTTAATAAATAAGCCGATACATGATTCATACCTGGGTTATTTAAAAAGAAAGGATGATCGATCCCATCAACAAGTTGTTTTTGTTCAAATTGACTAGTAAAGACGGTGGTTAATTTTTGAGGTGTTTGAAAATCAAAAGGTGTTTGAGCAACACTCGCTTTTTCGCCAGTTGGTATACTATCAGGTCGTAATGGAGCGAAAGACTCACTGTCTAGCCAAAGTGTATGTTGATCAATTGATTCTTCTACATCGCCACTTAAATTGAAATACACGTGGTTGGTCGGATTGAAAAGGGTATCCTGGTCACTGATTGCTTGCGTTCTAACACGCCAAATGTTGTCTTCTGTCAAAGTATAACAAACTTCTACGGATAAATTTCCAGGAAAACCATGTTCTCCGTCGGGACTGGTAGTAGTAAATGTGACTGAGCTTTCTTTGTCTGTTTCACTTAGTTGATACGTCCATTTTTTCTGTTCAAATCCTGGTGTACCTCCATGAAGTGAATGCCCTGTCTGAGGATCGACACTCAATTGATAGGTTTGATCATTCAAAGAAAATTGTCCTTTTTCAATCCTACCTGCTGTTCGTCCGATCGTTGCTCCGATATAAGCATCTTTTGTCAAATATTCTTGTGCGGAGTCAAACCCTAAAATTAATTCCCGATCATTAGCAGTTAGCTGAACGATCCGTGCACCTAAGTCAGTGACGGCTAATTTAAGTCCGTGAGTATTGGATAATGTGATCAAATGGTACCCCTGACCAAAGTCTTTTTCTGTAATCGTCATAATATAATTCCTTTCTTAATGTTGTGGAATGATAAAGTCATCTTCTAATTCAGATGCGAGTTCTTCATGTGAAGCTAATTTATTTTCTAGTTCTTTGACGATTTGCGCATGTTTTTTCTCTGTCAAAGTGATCTTCCAAGCAAAAATGATGGCAGAAAAGAACATCAATGCTGCAGGAACATAAAATGCATACGCTTTAAAAGTCATGATTCCATGATTGATAATATCAGCAGCAGAAGCATTTCCAGTCATACCAGCTGCGATTGCGACAAACCCAACGATCCCATTAGATAAAGCACCTGCAATTTTATCGAGCAGTGGGCGAATCGATAAAGTCACAGCTTCGTTACGAATCCCATTTTTCCATTGTCCATATTCCACAGAATCAGTGATTGTCATCAAGGCAGATAAAAAGATCAACTGTTGTGGGAAGTAAAATAAAACAAGTCCAACGATCACGATCGGTAAGCTAGTGCCTGCGATAGAGAAGAAGAAGTAAGAACTGATCATCATCGCAATACCGCCGATATAGACATAGCGTCTAGAAATCAATCGTGTCAAAGCAGGGAATAAAGGCACAGCGACTAGTCCAAGTAAAGCTGCTACTAAACCGACAATCCAGAATTGAGTTGGTTGACCTAAGACATATTTGAAAAAGTAGAATAAAACGGCAGTTGTTGCTACATTGGCAATAGCATAAGCAATATAAGAAAGTGCTAACCACATTAATTGGTCATTTTGGGCAATTGCTTTGAAGACATCTTTGATACTTGCTTTTTCATTTTGTTGACGAATCGCCGTGTCGACTTCTTTTGTTCCTAAAGCTGTAATAATTGCAGTTCCTCCAGAGATCACAGCGGTAATCACACCGAACCAGAACCAACCTGAAGCGCCTTCAACATGATGAGCAGTAACTAAATAAGTGAAAAATGTGACGATTGGTACGACGACCAAAGTGGTCCCGTTTGCTCCTAAGGAAGAACCGAATCGAGCAAAAGTCGCGAATTTTTCTCTTTCTTTGGTTTCAGTACTTAAAGCTGGAATCATTGACCAAAAAGCAATATCTTTAAATGAATAAAAACTATCTAATAATACAAAAACAATGGTAAAAAGGATGATAAACAAAGTTGTATTGTGAGTAGCAAGGCCAAAGAAATTAGTAAAAAGAAAAATCAAAAGGAATGAACTAACTAAACCACCAATGACCAGCCATGGTTTAAATTTTCCATATTTTGTTCGAGTATTATCAATAATCCCGCCAATCAATGGATCGAAAACGATTTCAATTAAACGAATACCAACGACTAAACTGGTCACCGTAGCGATCATTCGAGCAGTAGTTGCTTTATCTGTACCTGCAAACATCTCGCTTGTTACAAAAACCATAAAATAAGTGCTGAGAGTAACATAAAAAGTATCATGACCGAATGCGCCTAAAGCATAAGAAACCCGTTGTATCATTTTGTTCTTCATAGTATCTAATCCCTTCTTTGTTAAATATACAATAAAAAGTTAACCGGTTACAATAAATAAATAAAGTTCTTTTTCTACTATTGACTTTATCAAGAAAACGCTTCCTGATGAATATATTTTTGTGACTAATATTTAACTTTTTGTTGCACGTTGTAGAACAAGAAGAGTAAAGTAAAAACAAAGGAGTGAGAGCGATGGAGCAAGCAATATTTTTAAAAAAAGAACGTCAAGAATTAGCTAAAGGGTGTTATTTTGACTTTTGTGGATTTTCAAAAACTTTGCCATATCATTCTTTCGGTCCAGCAATCAGACAAGATTATGTGTTACATGTCGTGATGGAAGGTAAAGGAACTTACCATGTGAAAGAACAGCAATATCAATTGCAAAAAGGGGATCTGTTTTTGATCCGGCCAGGGGATTCTACTTTTTATTTAGCAGATGGTGAAGAGCCTTGGGTCTACTGTTGGTTGTCTTTTGGTGGGCCATTAGCGAAAGAGATCATTGAACGTTCCTTATTCAAAGAAGATCAGTATACAATGGTTTCTGCAGGTATTTCGGCATATATAGATATTATTTTGGACTGTCTTCATTATTCACAAGACGGTTTAGCAGATGAATTAGAATTGACGGCTTTGACTTATCGCTTTTTATCCGTATTACTAAAAGATGGCGGGAAAATCGGTTTGGGAAATCAAAAGGTTTCTTCGCCACTAGCAATCGAGACAGTGAAGTATATTGAAGAACACTATCCAGAAAATTTAACAGTAGAGGAAATTGCTCGACAACTGTCAGTCAACCGGAGTCATCTATCAAGAGTCTTTAAAAATCAATTAGGAACGAGTATCAAAGAATATTTGATTGGCGTGCGAATCAACCGAGCAGCATTTTTATTATCGTTGACTGATGATTCAGTAGAGAGTATCGCTTATCAAGTTGGTTTTAATAGTTTAGTTGTATTTAGCCGAATGTTCAAAAAGACAACTGGAGAAACAGCAACAAATTATCGGAAACGGATGAAAAATGAAGCGTCCCAAAACCTTTCATTAGGTGCTTTGAAGAAAGAATTAGAAGAACAAGAGATTGTTTCCTGGTCTACCTAACCATAAGGCAGGAGACTAATGACATTTTGTGTTCTGTGCTAAACTAGGAAATAGCAAGAATGAAGAGGAGTCAAGAAATGAGAACTTTGATTATCGTTAGTCATCCTACGATTGAGACATCATTGAACCAACAATTTTTTAAAGAAGCAACTGAAAATTTAACGGTTACTTGGCATCATTTGGAAAAACATTACCCAGATTGGACGATTGATCGTGATACAGAACTTGAATTATTAAAAACACATGACCGGATCATCTTCCAATTCCCTTTGTATTGGTATAGTGCGCCAGCTCATTTAAAACTATGGGAGGACACTGTATTGGAACATGCTGACGAAATTCTTAGAGGCAAAGAATTAGGGGTTGTCGTGACAACTGGCGTTTCTGAAAAAGAATATCAAGCAGGCGGGAAAGAAGAATATACCATTTCTGAATTATTAAGACCGTATCAGCGGATTGCCCACAAGTTTGAAATGACTTTTTTACCTCCATTTGTGATGGCGCAATTCATGTATCAAACAGAAGAAAAGCGTTGGGAGCGTTTAGTGGTGTATCAACAATACCTGACATTAGTAGGCAAACCGACCTTGATCCAGCGAATAAACTGGTTTATTGAGCGACTAAGCAGCAATCATTCTTTACAACAACTAGATCAGACCAAGCAAGCATTCTTAATCGACTATTTAGAGAATGAAAAAGAAGAGATTGAAGACCTCACATTTATCTTACAAGAATTAAAGGAGCAATAAAATGGCGGAAGAATGGTTTGTACGACAATTGGAAGAATTAAGTACATCGGTAGATTATGAAACAAAAGCTTTGTTGCATGAAACAAAAAAACTTTTACTGGAAATTTCAGAACGAAAAGTCCAATTACAAGGAGAAATCGATGGAGAATCCTGGAATCATCAAAAATGGTGAGTTTTGTTTATAAATAACACAGTTTAAAATGTTCAGAATGATGATTATTTGCTACAATGGGATTAAAGTAGGATTGATAACGCTATTTTATATACTAATGGGTGGTGAAAGTAATGAACGAAGAAAACGAGCAAAGAGTCAATGTCCGAATGGCTCGTAGACAACAACAGAAAAAAGAAACGCAACGCCGATTGATCAAAATTGGTTCGGCTGTTGCCGTTTGTTTAGTCCTTATAGGTGCTGTTACAGCTCTTTATTTTCATGGAAAGAATAGTTCGAGTGCAGAAAGCTCGGTCGCAAAAACAAGCGAAACTACCACAAAAAAAGCTTCTTCCACAACGAAACCAAAAAATAAAGAAACTGCAAGTTCGACTCAAGAATCGAAAACAGGCACACTGACGGATCAGTTACAAACGATTATGACAGATTATACAAAGAAATTGGAAGAACAAACGCCTCGTTTGATCGAAGAATACCAAGCTGAGATTCAGAACAATCAAAACGGTGTGATGGGGTTGTCTGCGATTGCTAATCAAAAGGCTCGAGCGCTACAAGCTATTTCCGATGAAGGGATCAGCAAATTACAAGCTACGTATCAAGCAGCACCAACCAAAGAAGGCGTAGATCTTGCAAATTGGATCAACCAACTTTCAGCCGATTATACGGAACAAGTAGCTAAAATTTCTGATATCTATCTCCGAACAAGTGCTTCGGTACAAGCAGAAACGTCAAGCAGTCAAACAACTAGTGAAACGGAAACTAGTGTTTCTCAGACGACTGACTCAACGACACAATCTTCCAGTCAAGCTACCCAAGCTACCCAAGGAACCGAAGGACAGACAGCAAGCGCTACTTCAAATGAACAAGCTGCTACTACTGTCGTTCAACAAGGAGAAGGTCCCAACCAGATTGCGGAACGTACAGGGATACCAGTTGATAAGCTTTTATCATTGAATGGGATGACGATGGACAGCTATTTCTTCAGTCCTGGAGAAGTATTGAAATTGAATTAAGCCACTGACAAGATGCCTTGATCAGCAAAAATAAGCTAGCGACCAATTAATTGATTGGACACTAGCTTATTTTTTTGAATTGAAATGGTTTGTTTAAGTTCATCGTGAACTGAATAAAAGATATAGATAATAGTAAGATAGTGATACATAAATAATCGTAGAAATTTTTTTATTTTAGACCATAAAAAAAGCAGGGTCCCATTTGATGGGAAGCCCTGCTTTTTTGATGAAGATTAGCGACTTTTCAGTCTTCGTTCACGTAGAAAATAATGAATCGTCATGTAGCACAAAAACACGAGACCAATAATCAATGGAATTCTTGTTTCTTGATTGATAAACATAAAAATCAAGACAATGGCTAAAAATAATAAAGTAAGATAATTGGTATAAGGTGATAATGGCATTTTAAATGGATGATCTCTCATTTCTTCTGGGTGTTGTTTTTTAAATTGGATCTCACTAAGTAAGATAACTACCCAAGGAACCATCCCCGGTAAAATACTGGAACTATAGACAAAAACGAAAATATTTTCTGCATGATTCACAAACAAAGGTAACAGGTAATTTAAAACTAGGCCAATCAATATCCCGCTAGAAATCGCTACGACTGGATAAAAAGGTACGCCATGACGGGTTAGTTTTAAAAATTTCCTCGACATTTTTCCATTGATTGCTAAGGTGTAGATCATTCGACTGGCACTGAAAATACCAGAATTACACCCAGATAAGGCAGCCGTCAAGACGACGAAATTGATCAATCCGGCAGCAAATGTGATCCCGATTTTAGAAAATGTTTGAACAAATGGGGAACCTATTGTGCCTAATTGATTCCATGGATAGATACTAACGATAATAAAAATAGCACCAATGTAAAAAATCAAGATTCGTCCAATAGTTGATTGAACAGCTTCAACGATCGTTTTTTTCGGATTTGCAGCTTCTCCAGCGGCCATTCCGATCAGCTCGATTCCTTGATAAGATGCAACAACAATGGATAGCGCAAAAAAGAAACCTTTTACTCCGCCGGTAAAGAAACCGCCGTTTTTCCAAAGATTAGAGATCCCGACTGCTTGGCCTTGATTTCCTAAGCCAAATAAGATGACACCTAGCCCTACCAGAATCATCAAAACGATCGTGCCGACTTTAATCATTGAAAACCAAAATTCTAGTTCACCAAAAGCTTTAACAGAAGCTAAGTTGGCAAGCATCAAAAAGAGGATGACGACAATCCCAGGAATGATTGTTGGCAGATGAGGCCACCAATAATTCATATATTCACCGACTGCAATGACTTCACTGATCCCGACAACAATAAACTGAAAGATGTTACTCCAAGCAGTTAAATAACCAGCGACAGGATGAAGATAATTACTAGCATAATTCGCAAAAGAACCCGTTGAAGGATCGACATAAAGCATTTCGCCAAGTGCTCGCATGATCAAATAAAGAAAGAGACCTGCGACAGCATAGGCAACCATTACTGAGGGACCTGTCCAACGAATGGTTGAGGAAGCACCCATAAACAATCCTACGCCGATCGTTCCTCCTAGTGCAATCATCTGAATGTGACGGGCACTAAGGCTTCGAGTTAATTTTTCTTCTTCCATACTAAAACTCCTTTCATTTTTGAGTAAAACAAGCAAATACGAATAAATGATAGACATTAATAACAAATAAATGATCAATAAAGACAATTTGCTTTTAAAACTCTTGATGTGATTTTACAGAAAGTTCTCACAAATTGCGAGCCTTTCTTGTAAAAAAATCATGCGGGATACTTGAAAATGCTTTCGTCTTTAGTTAAACTATAGTTAAATAAAAAGTTAGGTAAACCTAAAAGGAGTGGAGAATGTGTCAGAAGCGATCATTAATATCCAGCAATTAACCGTTGCTTATCAAGGAAAGTTAGCGTTAAACGAAGTTGATGTAATGATCCAACCCAAAAAAATCACTGGGATCATCGGTCCAAATGGTGCGGGAAAATCAACTTTTATGAAAGCTATACTGGCTTTGATTCCCAAAGTATCTGGAGAAATTTCTTTTGGCGGTTCATTGCTAAAAGAAGCACGTAAAAAAATCGCTTATGTTGAACAACGAAATGAATTGGATCTCTCTTTTCCAATTGATGTGTTAGGTGTGGTCTTATTGGGGACTTATCCATCATTAAGGTTGGGACAACGTCCGGGAAAAAAAGAAAAAGAACGAGCACAGCAAGCATTAGAAAAAGTCGGTATGGCTTCGTATGGGAAGCGACAAATAAGCGAATTGTCGGGTGGACAGTTACAACGTGTTTTTATTGCCCGCGCATTGGCGCAACAAGCAGAATGGATTTTTCTTGATGAGCCATTTGTAGGGATTGATGCCGTAAGTGAGAAAAAAATTTTTTCAATATTGAAAGAATTAAAAGCAGCAGGTAAAACGATCATCATTGTTCATCACGACTTGCACAAAGTAACAGAATATTTTGATGAAGTGATTTTATTGAATCAGCAATTGATCGCTGCCGGACCTGTTGCAACGACATTTACTTCAGAAAATCTGAAGATTGCTTATGGTGAAGTGATCGGGCAATTAGTGAAAGGAGCAAAAGAAAAATGATCCAATCGTTTATTGAAGGAATGATGAACTACCAGTTTTTACAATATGCATTGTTCACATCAATGCTCGTTGGTTTGGCTTCCGGGGTGATCGGATCTTTTATCATCTTACGAGGGATGTCGTTGATGGGAGATGCTATTTCACATGCGGTCTTACCAGGAGTAGCAATTTCTTACATGTTTGGCTTTAGTTATATTTTAGGTGCCACGGTCTTCGGCATGTTGACGGCAGGACTCATTGGTTTTGTTACCCAACGAAGTCGATTAAAGAATGATACAGCAATCGGTATCGTCTTTAGTTCATTCTTTGCATTAGGAGTCATTTTGATTTCTTTTGCCCAAAGTGCTACGGATCTTTACCATATATTATTTGGAAATGTGTTAGCGGTGAGAGAAAGCGACCTGCAGATGACGGCGATCGTTAGCGGTATTGTGTTATTGTTTGTGTTCATTTTCTATAAAGAACTCAAAATTACTTCTTTTGATCCGATGATGGCTAAAGCTTATGGGCTAAATATTACCTTGATCCACTATTTGCTCATGTTTTTCCTGACGTTAGTCGCAGTGGTTAGTTTACAGACAGTAGGGACGATCTTAGTGATTGCGATGTTGATCACACCAGCTGCTACAGCTTATCTATTAACGAATAGTTTAGTGAAAATGATTGCTATCTCATCAACAGTTGGTGTATTAAGTGCAATCTTGGGGGTATTTTTTAGTTATAGCTATAACTGGCCTTCCGGTGCAACCATCGTTTTAGCTTGCGCGCTATTCTTTCTGTTGGCATTTTGCTTTTCACCTTCTAAGGGAATCTTTTTTGCTCATAAACGAGTCATAAAAGGCGAGTAAAAAGAATGATCATGTAAAACAAATCATTTGAAAAAAGGAGTAATGAGATGAAAACCAATAACTATCGGATTTTTTGGGTAATGTTCGCAAGTTTCTTTTTGTTAGTAGGCTGTGGCAGTCAAGAAAAGCAGGAAGCTAATAAAGAAACGACTAAAGAAACATTGAATGTTGTAGCAACCAACTCTATCTTAGCGGATATGGCAAAAGAAGTAGGAAAGGAACATGTAGCTGTTCATAGTATCGTGCCTGTAGGAACAGATCCTCATGAATATGAAGTGTTACCAGAAGACATCAAAAAAGCGAGTGATGCCGATGTGATTTTATATAATGGGCTAAATCTAGAAACTGGTAATGGCTGGTTTACAAATTTAATGGAAACCACACATAAAAAAGAAGAGAAAGATTATTTTGCAGTGAGTAAAAAAGTAACACCCATTTATTTATCAGGTGGGACTTCCAAGAGTAAAGCTGACCCTCATGCCTGGTTAGATTTATCGAATGGGATGAAGTATGTAGAAGAAATTACCCGTATTTTTTCAGAAAAAGATGCTGAAAATAAAGCAGTCTATGAAGAAAACGCAAAAAAATATATTGAAAAGTTGAGCGAATTGGATGAAAAAGCTAAAACAAACTTTCAAACAATTCCTGAAGATAAAAGATTATTAGTAACGAGTGAAGGAGCTTTCAAATATTTTTCCAAAGCTTATGGAATCCCAGCAAGTTATATTTGGGAAATCAATACAGAAAGTCAGGGAACTCCTGAACAAATGAAACGAATCATCAATCAAGTAAGAGACTCTGCAGTACCCGCTTTGTTTGTCGAAACAAGTGTTGATCCTAGAAGCATGGAACGTGTGGCGAAAGAAACGGGAGTAGCTATCTATGATCGATTATATACAGACTCTATCGATAAGGAAGGCAAACCAGGAGATTCTTATTATAAGATGATGGACTGGAATATCCGAACGATCCATGATGGGTTGACACAAGAAAAATAAATGGTACAAAATAGCTTTCATTCAAAAAACTAGAAAAGAATGCGTGCTAAATAGCCAGCCGAAGAGATCAAAATCAGTTCGTTAGATTTTGGTTTCTTCGGCTTATTTATGCTAAAAATCAAGATTCAAAAAACAAGAAGCAGGAGGATTCATTTACCCTGATTTATGTGGAAAGGAGATCAAGCGAAGGCTCACTTATTTTGCAAGTAAAAAAATAAAAAAAACGTCTGCTTTTTGTTAGTTTCGGATACCTTTTTTTGTTGTTTTCCGTTATAGTTAAAGATAAGAAAGGAAGGTAAAGCTATGAATTTTACGCGTAAAGATAAACAACTAATCAAAGAAGAAATCCTTAAAGTGATCGAACAACAGGATAGCTCTGATAAAGATCAAGACCTTCAATTTCTTGAAACAGAAATGGCTAAATTATTCATAGCAAGTCCAAGTGAATCGGATGTAGAAGAACGTTATCCGGGGAAATGGCTTTTTGATGAATTTCAGCCATTAGATGAACAGACTGGAATTGGTTATTTTGTCTCGATTTCTTCTGTTGGATTTATTCCAGGAGTATTAGTGAAACAAAATAATGAAATCAATATCAAGGCATGGCCAGCATTATTTTCCACAATGGGGACAGAAGGGGTCATTGAAAAAATTCAATCGGCTTATTATAAAAGTTCGTTTATTGCAAATAGTAAACTAATGAATACATTCTATAATCGTTTGGTTTTGATTGCCCGCCCAGGAGATATTCCACAAACATTTACCTACTCGCAGCAAAAGAATCTCTACGAAGAAACATTATATTCCAGAGATTTATCCACTTTTTCTGCAGTAGAACAGGTTCGATTGCATGAATTGTTGCATACTAAGCCAGTATCGCTCAACTTTTTTCAAGCGCTAGATAACCAAAGAAAATGGTTGTCTCTCAACTATTGGGAAATCTTTGCTACTAGAAAAAGATGGATGGAAGAACGAAAGATCGCAGATCAACAGATCCAATTTGTCCAGCTAAAAAGAGATCGGCTTTATTACGGAATTTATAGTCGCTAGCAATTATTTGAATAGGTGGAAAAGATGACAAAAACCTTAAAAGAAGAAATCATTGAAGAAAGCAAACGTTTAGGTATTGATAAAATCGGATTTACGACGGCAGAACCCTTTGATTATTTAAAAGAGTCTTTAGAAGAACAAAAAGCCGCTGGACATACTTCGGGATTTGAACATCCAGTGATTGAAGAACGTTTATATTTAGAAAAAACTTTTGATCGCCCACAATCGATTATCGCTATTGCTTTAGCTTATCCAACCAAGATCCATGAAGAGGTCCCAAAAGATGAAAAAAGAGGACAATTTGCGCGGGCATCTTGGGGAATCGATTACCATGATATTTTACGTGACCGTCTCAATCAATTGATTACTTTTATCCAAAGCAGAGCAAGTGTCTGGCAACAAGAAGAAGCTTGGCGGTTTGCCCCACAAGTGGATACTGGAGAATTAGTAGATGTGGCTGTTGCACAAAGAGCAGGACTAGGATTTATTGGTCGAAATGGGTTGCTGATCACAGAAGAATACGGTTCATTCGTGTATCTTGGAGAAATTGTCACCAATATCGTATTTGAACCTGATGAACCAGGTGTTTTTGGCTGTGGTGATTGTACTCGTTGTGTGACAGCTTGTCCGACAAAAGCTTTGTTAGGCGATGGCAGGATGAATGCACAAAGATGTTTATCTTATCAGACCCAAACCAAAGGGCTAATGCCAAATGAGTATCGGAAAAAAATGCGAAATGTCATTTACGGGTGCGATATCTGTCAGTTAGTCTGTCCTTATAATCAAGGGAAAGATTTCCATTTCCATGAAGAAATGGAACCAAAAGTAGAAGAAGTCTATCCGAAATTAAAACCAATGCTTTCTTTATCAAATAAAGAGTTTAAACAACAGTTTGGGCATTTAGCTGGTTCATGGCGAGGGAAAAAACCATTGCAAAGAAACGCTTTGATTGCTTTAGCAAACCTTGGGGATACTTCGGCTTTACCTGAGATCGAAAGCTGCTTAAGTGATGTTCGACCGGTTATTCGAGCAACCGCTGCTTGGTCGATTGGGCGTTTAGGTAGAAAAGAACCAGAAAAATGGTTGGAAACTTTAGAGCAAATGAAACAACGCGAAGAAGACCAAGAAGTGATCACAGAAATTATAGAAGCGCAAGAAATGTTAGCCAAGAAAACGAAGCGAAAAAAGAGGACATGAAAGAAGCGGTCAGCTCCGAGCGAATAAGAGAAAATTTTATGTACAAGATTCCTTTCACTTCTATAATAAGAAAAAAATAGAGTATTATGCTAAAACAAGCGTAGTACGACAAAGAGACTAGGACAGTTAGTTTGTTCTAGTCTTTTTATTGATTAAAGTAAAATAATGGATCATAACTAAATAATAAAAAGAATCTGTATTAGAAAATTTCAATACTTAGAGTAGTATAATCCACTGAATGTTCGACTTGTTTATAATTGAAGCAGTTCAAAAAATAGAATACTATCGGTTTTTTTAGCAAAAAATCTAGAAATACCAGAAATTTCAAAAATATTAAAAAACTTATCTTAAAATTTTTTAGTAAAGGTTGTAATAATTACTCAATTTTTTGTCGTTTTGACACATAATTACTAAAAAAAAGGATAAATTAAATAAAAAAATCAAAAAAGTTAAAAAAAAATACCAGAAATATTACAAAATATAAGATTTTCTAAACTTTATAAGAAAATGTTAAAAAACGGTTTCTTTCTTATGAGATAAGGGTTCTAAGACTTTAGTCGTACTTTTTTGTCCAGAGTTATGTTACAAATGTTAAAAATTAGGATATTTTGTCATTAAATGTCATATTTCTTTTACCTATGAAATATTTCTAGATGATAAAGTTAATGACGTTGATAAATACATGGAAAAAAAAGGAGATAAACATGAATTCAATTAAGAAGATCGTTTTAGGAACAACTTTTGCTGCTGGTGCAACTGCAATGTTTGTAGGAACAACTGCTCATGCTGACGAAGTCTATACAATTAAATCAGGTGATTCACTATCAAAAATCTCACAAAAATTTGTTGGAGATAACTCATTGATCGATGCAATCGCTGAAAAAAATGGTATCAAAGACATCAACCGCATCTATGTTGGCGAAGAATTAACGATCCCGACTTCAAGTGATGCTTCAGCAAAAACAGTCGAAGCACCAAAAACAACTGAAACAGTAACGGAAGAACATACATATGTTGCTCCAGTTAAAACAGTTGAAGTAACACCTGCTGCTCCAGCTGCTCAAACAGCAACAGCTCCAAGCAATTCAAGTTCTGCAAAAGAATGGATTGCGAATAAAGAATCAGGCGGTTCTTACACAGCAACTAACGGCCGTTACATCGGACGTTACCAATTAGATGCATCATACTTAAATGGTGACTACTCTGCTGCAAACCAAGAACGCGTAGCTGATCAATATGTATCATCACGTTATGGCTCATGGGATGCTGCTCAAGCATTCTGGTTAGCAAACGGCTGGTACTAAGTCGATTATTGAATACTAATAAAAAGACAAAACCAAGAAATCGTGTCATTCGATTTCTTGGTTTTTTTTGCTGTTTAGGGATGAGACAGTAATGACGAAAAATAAATGAATGAAATAGTTATCTCTTTGTTCATCTTAGGTTTTCTTGATGTAGTTATGGAGATCTTTTTGATAGTCCGTTCCATGCCACGTACCAGTATTTATAAATTCAGCTAAGAGATAACCGATATAAGGACCAGTCGTCAAACCAGAAGAACCGAGTCCACTTGCGACGATCAGATTTGGTTCATCGAATAAAGGACCGAAAAACGGAGCAAAATCAGACGTATATGCCCTCGTTCCTACTTGTAACTGATAAGGCTGTGAAAGTAATTTTTCTGGTTGTACAAAAAAAGCTTTTGTCTGTTCAGTCAACTGTAAAAATGCTTCATTAGTAGGAGTCAGATCCCATCCTTGTTCATTTTCATGTGTAGCGCCCAATAAGATTTTTCCGTCATTGAAGGGAATGAGGTCTGCTTCTCCATCTAGCATGGCAACAGGCCATTTTTGGCTTTGGAGCTGATGAGTAGTAAAAGCGATCAACTGCCCTTTTTGAGGACGAAGATCGACCTGATAGCCTAATGGCTCCAATAAAGACTTCAAGGAAGGACCAGGAGTCAAAATGACCCGGTCAAACGGTTCTTCACCAAATTCTCCGAGGATCAGCCAACCATCACTCCTTTTTTGTAGGCGAATCTTATCGTTTATTACTGTTACACCAGCCCTTTTCAAGCGTGCAGTTAAATAATGAAGGTAAGCTTTTCCGTCTAAACGGCCACCACCAGTGATGAATAAAGAGGGGGTCGGTTTTAATAAAGGAAGTAAATCAGCTGTTTGATCCGCTTTTAATAAATGGATTTCTCCGATCTCAGGTGCCTCTTTTTTTCGTTCTTCTGCAAGATCAAGTAATTCTGCTAATTGTTCTTTTTGTCGAAGCAAGAGTGTACCGGAACGAGCATAAATGGTCGGATCAAGTGCGAAATCTTGCACTAATTTTGGGAAAAATGCCGCACCGTCTTTGGCTAAACGATACCATGTTTTATTTCTTCTTTTGGATAACCATGGAGAAATGATTCCCGCACTTGCTTTGGTTGCCTGACCGATTCCATGGTCAAATAAGGTGATGCTGTATTTTGTGGTATCTACATAATTGGCTAATGTCATACCGATGATTCCACCACCGATAATGGCGATTTTTTCCATGTTTGATTCCTCCTTTACTTACAAATTGTATTTTTGCACAAAAAAACGGCAGTTGCAAACGACTGCCGTTTCAATCAATCATGAATGTTTTGTAGTTAAACTATAACGAATAAATAAGATAAAGCTGATAACTAATAGAAGAAGTAATACACCTAAAGCAACTTGTGAACCGAATGTCGTGGCGACTTTATAGCTCAAATCAGCATGCGCTTGAATAAGGTTGATAATGATTGCCACTAATGAAGTAGCAACGGCACCAGAAAATTGTTGTAAGGTATTAAAAACAGCATTGCCATCACTTTGATAGTCATCCGTTAAAGCATTCATCCCAGTGGTCATCATATTGCTATAAGACAAACCAATCCCTATCATATAGATCACGTGGCAAGTAATCAACAATAGCAATGAAACATGTCCTAGAAGAAAGACTAGTGCGGACCAACCAACAAGAGCAAGGAGTAATCCGGCAAAAATCGGTTTTTTGGGACCGTGTTGATCAAGCAGTTTTCCAGAAAAAGGCGATAATACAGCGCCAATCGTAGCTCCTGGCAACATGGCGATTCCAGCGATGAAAGGGCTGTTTCCTTGAACAATCTGAACAAAATTTGGTAAGACAAAAGAAACGCCTAGCAATAAGAACTGGTAGATTAAAAAGCTGAATAAGAATAAACGAAATGTTTTATTGGAAAAAATGGTTAGTTGGATCAATGGATAATCGGCTTTTTTTGTTCGTTGATAAAAAAGGATCCCACCAATAATCGCTATTAGTAACGCAAACCAACTAAGCGGTTGTCCTAGCATACTCAAAAACGTTAAGCTACCGCTAAATAATAAACACAAACTAAATACACTCAACACATCCAAACGTCCACTTTTTTGAACGGGCATTGAAGGAATAGCAACTAAGCCGATGCCAAGAGAAAGAATCAAAATAGGAATCAAGAAAAGAAAGATATGATTCCAAGTGAAATTTGAAGTTAAGATTCCCCCGTATGTTGGCCCGATAGCCGGAGCAATTGCTGTGGTCAGTGTTCCCACCCCCATCATCGCTCCGCGGCGGTTCATAGGCGCAAAGGTCAAAATAATATGGAACATTAGTGGTAAAGCAATCCCGGTAGCTGCCCCTTGTAAAAGCCGACCAAGTAATAAAATGAAGAAAGTCGGAGAAAAGAAGTCAACAATGATTCCTGCTAAAAAAAGCAGGTTTGAAAGTAAAAAGAGACTTCTAAGGCTGAAATTTCGTGTTAAATAAGTTGATAATGGCACGATGATCGAGATCATCAGCAGGTAAATCGTTGTCACCCATTGAACTTGTGCAGTCGTTAATTGAAACTGGTTGATCAACGTTGGAAATGTGACGTTCATTGCTGTTTCGATCAACACTCCCGCAAAAGACATCATGCCGGTTGCGATGACTGCAGGTACTAAGAGTAATTGTTTTTGTTTTGTCATATCCTCACCTCAAAAAATTTCGTAAAAAAAGAGAGTGATTTCTATTATAAAAATAGAAACCGCCTCTCTCTCGACACGTAATATACGTGTTATCTGTACGATTTATTTCCATCGCTTATTCTAGCATAGAGGTAAAAAAAGTGTCAACCAGGTTAGCCAAGTCTTTTGAAAAGAGTTATGATAGTAGAGAATAAATCATCGCAGGAGGAAAAAATGGCTACGATTGATTGGAAAAAAACGGAACCAGGTTATAGTAGTAAAAAAAAGCCACAGATCTTAACGTTATCCCCACAGAATTTTTTTAGCATAAAAGGAGTAGGGGATCCAAATGAAGACGATTTTCAGCGACGAGTGGCAGCTTTATATGCTGTTAGTTATGTGATCCGAATGGCCCCAAAGAAAAATTGGCAGATTCCTAACTATCTTCCCTACACTGTTTATCCATTAGAAGGACATTGGGGATTACAAGAAGCTTATTTGCAAGAAAAAGTAATGAAGAAGAGTCATTTTGCTTATCAGATCATGATCAAACAACCTGAATTTGTGACGAAAGAAGTTGCACATGAGGCTCTACTACGTGTAGCGGACAAAATTCCCAATGATTTGTTCGACCAAGTAGTATTTAGTAGCATGGATGAAGGATTAGTCGCTCAGATGCTTCATGTGGGACCATATGAGGATGAGCCACAAACCTTTGAAAAATTAACAACGTTTATCGAAGAGCAGGGGTATCAACGGATAGCTAAAGAACATAAAGAAATTTATTTAGGGGATCCGCGCAGAGCCAACCCAGAAAAACTGAGAACGATTTTGCGTGTCAAGATTGCGCCAAAAAATCAACTAAAAAAATAAAAGTAAAAAATACCAAAAAAGGCAGAAAAACGATTATTTTTTTGCTATAATCAAAGACAAGAGGTGTCCGCTATGAAAAAAATCCAACGACAAGCATTGATTCGTCAGATCATCACAGAAAAACCAATCAGCACACAAGAAGAACTATTGCTTTGTCTTCAAGACGCAGGGGTGACAGCCACTCAAGCAACTATTTCGCGTGATATCCGTGAGCTGAAGTTAGTGAAGTCTACGGATGAAAATAAGCAAGTTCGTTACAATCTATTCAGTCAGCCTGCTGAAACGTTACATGAAGAACGACTACAAGCAGCTGTTAAAAGAGAAGTCTTGAAAATACAAGTTGTTCAATTTATGATCGTGGTGCTAACAGAAAAAGATGGGGCGGATGTCGTAACCAATTGGTTAGATGAAGTCGCTTATCCAGAAGTTGTTGCAACGATTGCTGGAGTGGATACATTCATTGTGATTTGCCGTTCGGAAGAAGAAGCACAAGATTTTGCAGAAAAATTAGAAAGAATGAGGGAATAAAAGAAGGGAGAATGATTTATGTCTTTGTTGAAAGCGCTACAAAACGGATCTGATATTCGAGGGATTGCCATGACGACGGAAACACATTCAGCTAATTTGACACCAGCTGAAATCCAAAAAATAAGTTGTGGCTTGGTTAATTGGTTAAAAAGGGATCATCCACGCAAATATCAAGAAGGTAAATTAACGGTAGGAGTGGGGCGGGATAGTCGAATCAGTGGTCCAACGTTAGAAAAAGCGCTGATTGACGGATTAATCGAACAAGGCATAAATGTTCTTGATTTTGAGTTAGCTACGACACCGGCGATGTTTATGGCTACTCAGTTTTCTCAATTCCAGTGTGATGCAAGTGTGATGCTAACAGCTAGTCATTTGCCGTTTTACTTTAACGGCATGAAGTTTTTTACAGCTAATGGCGGCGCAGAAAAAGAAGATATCGCATTTATTTTATCAGAAACAACACCAAATAAAACCAATCATAAGGGGACAGTCCAAAAAGCTGATCTGTTAACACCTTATGCAGAAGACTTAGTTCAAAAAATCAAAAGTGGTATTAGAAAGAAAGGAATGTCTGACACAAAACCGTTAGCTGGCTGGCGGATCATCGTCGATGCAGGAAATGGCTCCGGTGGTTTTTTTGCTGAAAAAGTACTACAACGATTAGGGGCAGATACGACAGGTTCGCAATTTTTAGAGCCCGATGGTCATTTTCCGAACCATATCCCGAATCCAGATAATGCTGAAGCCATGGCAAGTATCAAGCAAGCTGTTTTAGAAAGTCAAGCCGATTTAGGAGTGATCTTTGATACGGATGTTGACCGTTCGGCAGTAGTCAGTGCAAGTGGTCAAGTGATCAATCGTAACAATTTGATCGCCTTATTAAGTACGATCGTGTTAAAAGAATACCCTGGAGCGACGATCGTAACTAATTCACCAACGTCTAATCACCTAGAAACGTTTATTGAAGAAAAAGGTGGCAGACAAGATCGTTACATTTCAGGTTATCGTAATGTCATCAATCGTGCAATTGCATGCAATAAAGAAGGAATCGATGTTCCATTAGCGATTGAAACAAGTGGGCATGCAGCATTCAAGGAAAATTATTTTTTAGATGATGGTGCCTATGTCATTGCAAAAATTTTGATGCTTTTGCCAGAACTGAAACAAACAGAACAAACGTTGGAAGAGATTATCCACGACTTAAAACAGCCACAAGAAGTACAAGAAATTAGGTTAAGGCTTAGTGGAGAGGATCCGAAAAAACAAGGGGCAACAATTATTCAAGGGCTAGCAAACGAATTGAACGAAGAGGGACTGGTATTTCATCCGGAAAATGAAGAAGGAATTCGTTACGATCTAAAAGAACCATATGGGAATGGCTGGTTTTTATTACGAGCAAGTTTGCATGAACCATTACTGGTGCTCCAGATCGAAAATGATGAAGTTGGAAAAAATCAACACGTTTTACAGCTACTTGCGGAACATTTAAAGAAATACTCAAATGTTGAACCACTGATAGTGGATACTAAGGAAGCGAAGGGAAATGAAAAGTAAAAATGGTTGCGAACATAGTAATTTTTTTGACTGTATTAGTTTATGGTGTTAATTTTTTAGTTTTTCTTTATCTTAGAATCAATCATATCAAAAATTGTGTAGAGAAATTAGCTATTTATTTGGGAACAAACATGACTTTATTATTTACGAGTGGTATTTTTCTCTTTTTTGGAAAAATCATTGAAGATGGCATCCTTGTTTTTGAATAAGTAACTTTCATGAGAAAATAAACTAAAATGCTCATGTTAATCAAGAAGTCCTCAATCGTTGCAGTATGAATCTAGGAGCAGAATTTTTGAACAAATCGCTGGATATGCTTACACTGGTAATAGACGAAGTGTCATATCGAAAGGAGCAGTACAATGAAAAAATTATACGAAACAGCGATGATCAATCATGGCGGACGAGAAGGCGAAGTAGCAGCACCAAATGGTTCAATGCAAATGAAGATCACTCCTCCAGGCATCCATGCTGAAGGAACAAATCCGGAACAACTATTTGCTGCGGGCTATGCCTCATGTTTCAATGGTGCGCTGCAACATATGATCAAAGAAGCAAATTTGACCGTAGACTCCACAGTTAAAGCACGAGTTTCCCTTTATACACTTGATGAAGGTGGTTATAAAATCGGTGTGGTCTTAGAAGTACATGTTGACGATGTGAGCGAGGAACAAGCCAAGCAATTAGCGGAAGATGCCCATGATTACTGCCCTTATTCAAAAGCGACAAGAGGAAATATTGATGTTGAGGTAGTGACAGTTTAAACGATTTTTCTATCTGAGGAAGAAGTAAGTACCTTTAGATAAGTACTTTTTTATAAAAAACAGGACCGGTAGAATTTTCTATCGGTCCTAAAAGTGATGGTGACGAGTCTCAAACTATTCTTGGCTTATAAATGCCAATAGAAGCTAAAAATGATCGACCAGCAAGCATTTCTACTGTCTTTAGTAGGACAGCAATGGCTTGCTGGTCGATCATTCTTATTTTTATTCTGTTGAGTGGTAAGGACCCAAAGGATGTTGGACATAACCACTTTTGCATGTTTTATTTTTTACTTGGCGGTGTCCCATACATTTTTGGTGTAACCCGTTGTAATTTTGGCTTATCACCTTCAACTTTTGGCTCTGCTAACCATTGGTATTCGCCTTCACCATCTAAGGCTTCGCCACTTGCCCAAGAACCTTTGCTGCTTTCATCACCTTCTGAGAAATTATAAAAGTCATAGGCGATATCTTTTCGTTCGTTTTCACGATTGAACGTACTTGGTACAAGAATGGAGCCTTCATTTTCTTCTAATTCTTTCACGGCACTTGCCCATAAGTTTTGATGATAACTATCTCTTGCAAGCAAGACTGCTAATAAGTCTTTGACGCCACGGTCATCGATCATTTCATAGATACGAGCGACTTGTAACCGTCCCTGAGATTCAGCATTTAGATTGGCACGGAAATCAGCTAACAAGTTTCCACTTGCAACGATATAACCGCCACTCCAAGGGTTGCCAACACTATCAGCAGGGCGTGGTCCTAAGCCAGCGACAATTGCATGCTGAGGATTCATACCAGAGATGATTGCGCCGATCGTAGGATCTTTTTTCATTGCTTCTTCTTGGTCTTCAACTGGCGCATCTTCTAATAATCGTGCGACCATCGTTGCTAACATTTCGACATGTCCAAGTTCTTCTGTTGCGATATCCATTAACATGTCTTTATATTTTTCTTCTCCTCGACAGCTCCAACCTTGAAACAAGTATTGCATTGCCACACTCATTTCTCCGTATTGTCCACCGATAAGCTCTTGTAAATATTTTGCGATTAACGGATTCGGACGATCTGGTTTTGCTTCAAACTGTAGTTCCTTTTGGTGTCTGAACATCAAAAATTCCTCCTAATCTTTTATTAATACATTTACATTCTGCGCTTTAAAATGAGAAAACACAAAGGAAATGCTTAGAAAAAGTACGGTGACAGATTTAATCTGATATATGAGTAGACACGCCTAATAAATTGTTATTTTCTGATTAAAATGATATCGTTATATTAAAATGTTATCGGTTGCAAATGGCGAAAGATAACCTTTTTATTAAAAAATGGAGGGATAAAATGAAAAAGTTGTTAGTTACTGGGGTGCTGGCAAGTACAGCATTATTTTTGTTGGGAGGTTGTGGTTCAAGTAGTGCAAAGTCAAACGCAGCTAGTTCATCTGAAAAAACAAGTGACGGGAAGAAAACTATTGATTTCTGGTCATTTTGGGGATCAGGAGCACGTAAAGAAGTGATCGAAGAGATCATTGACGATTACAATCAATCACAAGATAAGATCCAAGTAAATTATAAATACCAACCGTGGGGGGATATTTGGACCAAATCATTGTCAGCGATTACAGCGGGGAATGCACCAGACGTGATTGTTCAAGATATCAATTCAGTTGCTCAAAGAGCTGAAGCGCAACAGGCCACAAACTTATCTAAATATGTAGATGAAGAGACCTCAAAAGATTTTTATCCACAATTGTGGGATACAGTGGAGTACAAAGGTGATCCATATGCGATTCCGTTCAACACAGATACTCAAGTTATTTTTTATAATAAAAAATTATTTAAAGAAGCAGGAATCGCTGAAAAAGATTTACCAACTACATGGGATGAATTAGAAAAAACCGCCCATCAATTGGATAAAAAAGATAAAAAAGAATTCACACGAATTGGATTTTATCCTTTATGGAATTTAGGGGCAGATGTCTGGGCATTAAATGCAGATAATGGGACAAGCTGGTTTGATCAAGACGGCAAAATCAAAATCGATACGAAGAATAAAGTTGAAGCATTAGAGTGGATCCAAGATTGGCAAGACTATTATGGGAAAGATACGATCAATAAATTAGAGGCAGAATTTGGCTCAGGTGTTTCTGATCCATTCATCTCAGGTTTAGTCGCAATGCGTGCCCAAAATATCAATTATTATTCGAGCTTGATGGAAAATGCTCCAGAAGATTTTGATTTTGGTGTCATTCCGCTTCCAGAAAAAGAAAAAGGTTCTGGTCATTGGTCATGGGGCGGCGGCTTTGTACTCGAAGTACCTTATGGGGCAAAAGATCCAGAAGCTTCTTATGACTTTATCAAGTATCTTTCTTCACCAGAAGTTCAAGAAAAATTTGGCGAAAAGAGTTTTGATATCATGGCAAGTAAAACAGCCAATGAGAACTTAGTGAAGAATGAACAGCTAAGTGACAAGGGACGAATGATCTATCAAATGGCTGATGAGAATTTCAAAAATACGGTCATTACACCTGTCCCATTAGCAGCACCAGATTATACGACACTAGTGAACGAACAAATCGATCAAATTCTCTTAGGAACAAAAACACCAAAAGAAGGTTTAGCTGATGCTCAAAAAGCGGTGGAGAATCTAGTAAAACAAAATAACTAATCAACTGTTGACTAATTGAAAGAAAAAAGGAGGCAAGAAAATGAAGCGTTTATCAATCCGAAAGAAAAAAGAGGCAAGATGGGCCTATTTATTTATCTCGCCTTTTATTATTGGCTTTGTCGTCTTTATGTTAGGGCCCATGCTTTTTTCTGTTATCGGAAGTTTCACTGATTATAATTTGACTTCTAAAATGAATTTCATTGGATTAGCTAATTTTAGACGGATGTTTCTACACGATGATCTTTTTTGGAAATCATTATACAATACAGTGTATTTCGTCCTATTCAATGTTCCTTTAACCACAATATTTAGCGTATTTCTAGCAACGATTTTAAATCAAAAGATCAGAGGTATCAGTATTTTCCGAACGATGTTTTATTTACCTGCAGTCCTATCTGGTGTTGCTGTTTATATTTTATGGATGCAACTGTTTTCACCTTCTGCCGGGTTGATCAATACGTTTCTAGGTTGGTTCAATATTTCTGGACCAGCCTGGTTGTTTGATCCTAACTGGACAAAGCCAGCTTTGATTTTAATGAAAATCTGGAGTTCTGGCGGAGCAATGTTGCTTTATTTAGCGACTTTGCAAAACGTTCCACGCTCTTTATACGAATCAGCAGCGATTGATGGTGCTGGCGTATGGGGGAAATTTAAAAATATCACGTTGCCATTGATCACACCGATTATCTTTTACGATGTGATTACTTCAACGATTGGTTCTTTTCAAATTTTTCAAGAAGCTTATGTGATGACTAAAAATGGAACAGGTGGACCAGCTAACTCTTTACTATTTTATAATCTTCACATGTGGAATAAAGCTTTTGTCGCATTCGACATGGGGTACGCAATGGCGATGTCAATGATCCTATTTTTGATCGTGTTAGTATTGACTTTTATTAATTTGAAACTGGCACCTAGATGGGTCTATTACTCTGGAGGTGATGGCAAATGATGGAATATTTCAAAAGAACAAGTGTTAACCGCCAAACCAAAAAAATCGTTAGTTATCTCCTCATGATGGCTATCGGGATCGTATTGATCACACCATTATTGTGGATGGTATTTACTTCTTTAAAACCAATGGAAGAGATCGTACGTTATCCTCCAACTTTTTTTCCAGAAAAAATTGTTTGGCAAAACTATCTGGATACAATTACTGCTTTCCCCTTCTGGCGTTATGCAAGGAATACTTTATTGATCACAGTCTTAGTGGTATTTGGCAATGTTCTCTCGAATTCCTTCATTGCTTATGGGTTTGCGAAATTAGATTTTCCAGGAAAAAAGCTAATGTTTGCTTTAGTCCTTTCTACGATGATGATTCCAGGTTTTGTGACCATGATCCCCCAATATGTTCTATTCTCAAAAATAGGCTGGGTAGGAACTTATTTACCATTGATCGTTCCATCATTTTTCGGCAATGCATTTAATATATTTTTGATGCGTCAATTTTATTTATCCATCAATGATGAATTAATTGAAGCGGCAGAAATCGATGGAGCAAATCATTTCTATATTTGGAGCCGTCTGATGCTGCCGCTGACTAAACCAGCGTTAATCACGATTGCGATCAATTCATTCAATGCGGCTTGGAACGATTTTTTAGGGCCGTTATTATACATCCAAGATCAAGAGAAGTATACTTTACAGATTGGGTTGCAAGTTTTCCAAAATCAGGCGACGACTCAATGGAATTATTTGATGGCAGGAGCCACACTTGTTTTGATCCCAACGATTTTGATGTTCTTCTTTGCGCAACGTTACTTTATTGAAGGAATGGATTTGACAGGAGGGTCAAAAGGCTAAATGAATAAAATTCATAGTGAAAAAATCAATCAGCATTTTTTGACAGTCATTGAATGGATTCCGTCATTGCTTATTTTGCAATTCTTATGGCTATTAACTAGCTTACCGCTGTTGACAATTGGCAGTGCTAGTCGTACGGTTATGTCTACCATTTATCACTACCACAAAAACGAAGAGAAAAAGATCCATACGTTGTTTTGGCAAGAACTTCGTCATAATTTTTTGACCTATCGTAAGCAAGACCTCATAGTCAGTTTCTATTTATTGCTTTTACTAATTGATAGTCGTATTTTTCTTTACTGGGGCGGAGCATGGGGATTGATATTGATGTATGCTTCGTTAAGTGTCCTTTTTTTAAGTATCGTGATGGTTAGCTACCGTATGTTGCTCCAACTAGAGAGAGCAAACGAAGTCCCTCTTTTTACTGCTTTTATTTTATTTTTTTATCAATGGAAAAACGCTCTCTTACATTTAGGGGGAACCCTGCTACTACTGCTTTTTTTATTCTTCCTGGGACCTATTTATGTGGTTTTAGTCGGAGGAAGTTCATTGCTTTATTTACAAACTTTTTTGTTTTTTGGACGGAAAGAAATAAAGAGCCCTTCAAAAGTTTAAGAATAGTCAAAAAATTTGCGATGAAAGAATCAACTACCTGACTAAATATTGAGGAATAAACCCATCGTTTCAGATGTAAGGCGTACGGAGAGAGAAATAGTTGAAAATATGGTTACTTGTCACGTTCGGCCTTCTTTGTTATGGTTATAGCAAGAAAGAAGTAGGAGGACAACAAGATGGCAAAAATTATGGTTGTAGAAGATGAAGAAATCATCCGCCAACTCATCATGGAAGAACTGGAAAAGTGGCAGTTTGAAACGTTCGGTACCTCTGATTTTAATCAAGTATTTGCAGACTTTGAAAAAGAAGAACCTCAACTTGTTTTATTAGATATCAATCTTCCGGTCTTTGATGGCTACTACTGGTGTCAAAAAATTCGAGAAGTCTCCAAAGTGCCGATTATTTTCATCTCCAGTCGAAATACCAATATGGATATGATCATGGCGATGAATATGGGCGCAGATGATTTTGTCACCAAGCCTTTTCAAATTGATGTGCTGATTGCCAAAATCAATGCTTTATTGCGACGTTCATACAATTATGGGGAACTGTCGAGTGAAGTCATGAGTCATAATGGGATCACGTTGAATGTTGATAATGGGAGTATGGAAATCAACGGTGAAATCATCGATTTAAGTAAGAACGAATACCGATTATTATTTATCTTGATGAAGCAACATGGGAAAATCCTTAGCAGAGAAAAGTTATTGAGAGCATTATGGGATGATGAGCGGTTTGTTGATGACAATACATTGACAGTCAATATCAATCGTTTACGTCGGAAAATCGAACAAGCAGGGATCAAAGGATATATCGAAACAAAAGTCGGGCAGGGCTATATTGTTCCCTGAAAGGATGAAAATAAATAATGAATTTCTTTAAATACTTAAAGGATCAATGGTCGTTGCTCTTAGGCTGGCTCTTTTTTGTCTTGCTAACGATTTTTGTCATGTGGTTAGCACCTAATATTTTAGTCGACTGGACGATGGTTGGCTATCTGGCGCTTATTCAAGCCGTATTTTTGTTTTTTTATTTACTTGTCCGTTATTTAAGTAAACGTCATTGGTGGGAAAAACTTGCCGATCTCAAACAAATATCTCCGCTACAAAGTTATTTGAGTGGCGGTCATACAGAAGAAGAAAAATTAGTCGAAGATTATATCAATCAATTGATCCGTGAGCACCAAGAAGTCATGCAAGAGGCGATTAGTAACCAACAGGATCAAAAAGATTACATTGATTCGTGGGTCCATGAAATCAAGGTGCCTTTAGCAGCCTCTGAACTCTTGGTGCGTTCGATTGAATTTGATATTGATGATCAAAAATATACCCTATTAGAAAACGAACTAGCCAAAATCGATGAATATGTAGAACAAGTTCTTTATTATGCACGGTTGGATAGTTTTTCGAGAGATTATTTAATCCAAGAGTATGAATTAAAAAGCATCATTCAGCCAGTGATCCGCAGTCAGGCGAATTACTTTATTCAAAAAAATCTTCGGTATGAGATTATTGGAGAAGATCAAAGAGTTTTAACAGATGCCAAGTGGGTAGCTTTTATATTCAAACAAATTTTGAGCAATGCGATTAAATATACACCTGACCATCGAGAAATCATCATTTCGATCGAAAAGAACCAACAAGGGATCTCTTTAGCCATCAAAGACTCGGGCATCGGTATTCCTAAAGAAGACTTGTCGCGGATTTTTGACAAAGGATTCACAGGTTCTAATGGACGATTGAGTAAAACACATTCTACTGGTTTAGGGCTTTATTTGGCTAAATCCTTAGCTGAAAAACTTGGGATCCAACTACTTGCTGAATCAATTGTAGGAGAGGGAACAACGATGACCCTGTTTTTCCCAATCTTAAATTTCTATAATGAGAAACGTTAGAAAATAGTTAGAATCGAAAAAAACTTCTTGTGTTGTGAACGTTTTCGCTGATAAGTTTCATATCATGTGAAATAAAAGGAGATTAGTTATGGAAATTTTAATAGCATTAATCCCTATGGTAGCATGGGGAAGTATTGGTTTAGTAAGCGGGAAAATTGGTGGCGATGCCAATCAACAGACATTAGGGATGACGATTGGTGCATTTATCTTTTCATTAGTTGTCTTTTTCATCGTTAGCCCAACAATCACACCATGGATTTTCTTGATTGGATTCCTCTCTGGGTTAGCTTGGAGTGTTGGTCAAAACGGACAGTTCCATGGAATGAAATTTATGGGCGTTTCTGTTGGTTTGCCTTTATCGACTGGTTTTCAATTAATTTTGAATACGATTGCGGGAGCCGTTTTCTTTCATGAATGGACACAAACGAAAGATTATGTATACGGTATCCTAGCTTTAGCACTTCTTGTTAGCGGTGCCTATTTAACAGCTCGCCAAGATGATGAAGGAAAAGTTGATACTGACAATAAAATGCTTGATTTTGGTAAAGGGTTTAGAGCATTGATCTATTCAACGATTGGTTATGGTGTTTATACGATCATTGTGAACTGGGCTAACTTGGATGCGATGTCAATCATCTTACCTCAAAGTATCGGAATGATCTTAGGTGCAAGTTTCTTTGCCTTTCGTAAAGTTAAAGTGGATCAATTTGTTTGGAAGAACATGATTTGTGGTTTGCTATGGGGAATTGGGAACGTGTGCATGCTCTTAACTGTTAAATCACTTGGTTTAGCTGTTGGATTTTCATTATCACAGATGGGGATTATCATCTCAACTTTAGGTGGTATTTTCATTTTGGGAGAAAAGAAAACGAAAAAAGAACTTGTTTACGTTATTGTCGGTTGCCTTTTAGTCATTTTAGGTGGTATCATTTTAGGGTATATGAAAACGGCTTAATGGCCGTTTTCCAACCTAAAATAGGGAGGTACTGCCATGGATTTGTTTCGTAAGAAAGAAATCAATCTCAACCACACAAGTGGGATGAAGAAAGATCTGAAAACGTCCGATTTAATTATGCTTGGAATTGGCGCAATTATCGGCACAGGAATATTTGTAGTGACAGGGGTTGCGGCCAATCAAAATGCGGGTCCAGCACTGTCACTTTCATTCGTTTTAGCTGCAATCGTTGTCATTTTATCGGGGTTAAGCTTTGCTGAGTTTGCCTCACGTGTGCCAGTCATTGGTGGCCCGTATGCGTATCTTTATGTTGTTTTTGGTGAATTTGCCGCCTGGTTAACAGGTTGGTTGTTGATTGGCGAATTTCTATTAGCAGTTTCGTCGGTTGCTTCCGGCTGGTCTGGTTATGTTCAAGGGTTCTTGGAAGGATTTGGAGTCCATTTACCACAAGCCTTGACCAGTGGTTATAATCCTGACAATGGCACCTATGTCGATTTGATCGCAGTGTTCGTTGTCATATTTGTGACATACATCGTTTCTTTAGAAGCCAAAAAAGCATTAAGATTGAATAATATCATGGTTTTTGTGAAATTCGGTATTATTGCATTATTTATCGTTGTAGGGATTTTCTTTGTAAAACCTGAAAACTGGCAACCATTTACACCATTTGGTTTTTCAGGCGTTTTAGATGGAGCAGCTCTAGTCTTCTTCGCTTTCTTGGGATTTGATTCAGTTGCAATGGCAGCCGAAGAAGTGAAAGAGCCACAAAAAGACGTTCCTCGAGGGATCATTGGTTCGATCTTGATTGCCACAGCTTTATACATCGTAGTTACCTTGATTTTAACGGGGATTGTTCCGTTTACTGAATTAGGGGTCAGTGACCCAGTTGCCTTTGCGATGCGTTACGTTGGTCATGGAACAATCGGAGCTGTGATTGCAGTCGGTGCCATTTTGACGCTCTTGACCGTAACGATTTCTATGATGTATTCGCTAGCTCGGTTATTGTTTGCTGTAAGTAAAGACGGTCTTTTACCTAAATTTATGACAGAGATCGATGAAAAGCATCGGACGCCTAGAAAGGCGACTTTTGTAGCTGGGGTAGCGGCTTTATTTTTCGCTGGTTTCTTCCCATTGAATATTCTCGCTGAACTAACAAACATCATGGCGTTGACCTATTTGATGTTAGTCAGCTTAGGATTACTTAAACTAAGAAAAATGTTTGGTAAACCAAAAGCCGGTGAATTTAAAGTGCCATTTGTACCGATATTACCGATCATATCTATCGGTACATGCTTGGTATTGATGCTTCGTTTACAACCAGTCACATGGATCGTCTTTGGTATCGTGATGGCGATTGGATTAGTGATTTACTTTGGTTATGGGTACCAACATAGTAAAATGAATCAACAAAATTGATGATTCGTTCTTTCTAAACGACCTAGGTTTAGAACCTATAGCGTAATTTGATAAGACGAGTGTAAGACATCTTGAGTCCTTCGATGAATTGGTTAGCCAAATTCATTTTGAAGGATTTCGGGGTGTCTTTTCTATCCTTTTAAAGCATAAAAAAGATGTTGGCGAATTTCACCAACATCAAAAAGTATAGAGCCTTTTTTGAATGATCCATGCAAAATAGTCTTATTGTGTTAAATCGAGTAATTTTTGTTTCAAGTCGTCTTCCATATGACCAAGTTCGACTTCTGCATGACGACGTTTTTCTTTCCCTTCTTTTTGGATGCGTAATGTTTCTTGGATTGTTTCGATCAAATCATTTTGAGTTGTTTGTAAGGTTTCAATATCAACGATCCCACGTTCATTTTCTTTTGCTGTTTCAATAGCAGAGATTTTCAACATTTCTGAATTTTTCTTCAATAGGTCATTGGTTGTTTCAGAAACTTGACGTTGGGCGGTTACCGCATCTTTTTGGCGAAGTAACGTCAAGGCGATCACTACTTGGTTTTTCCATAGAGGGATCGCTGTTGCGATTGATGCTTGGATTTTTTCTGCTAACGCTTGGTTAGTATTTTGGATTAAACGGATCTGTGGTGCTTGCTGGATAGTGATCTGTCTTGCCAAACGTAAATCATGTGTTCGTTTGTCTAAACGATCTAGAAATTGAGTATAATCATTTGCGATTTGAACATCCATTTGATCGCCTGTTTCTTCGGCTTTTTTCATTGCTTTAGGAATGATCGTTGTTTGAAGTTCTTCCATCTTCAATTCGCCAGCTGCGATATAAATATTCAGTGCATCAAAATAATCTTTGTTTTTTTGATAGAGTTGTTCGAGCATCAAATTATCTTTTAAAAGCCCGTCTTTTTCTTTTTCTAGCTTAACAGAGATTTTATCGATTTGGGCACCGATCTTTTGATATTTTGCAGTCACTTCATAGATCGATTGTTTTACTTTGCCAAACATCCGTTGAAAAATATTGCCTTCGCCAGCTCGTAATTCATCAGGATTTGCTTCTTGCAGACGATACATCAATTCAGTCAATGAATCTCCGACAGGACCAATATCTTGTGCCTGTACATGATTTAACATGGATTGTGAAAATTCACTTAACTTCGTTTGAGCAGCAGAACCGTAGCTGATCACCGACTGTGCATCTGAAACATCGATTTTAGCTGCTAGCTCTTTGGCTTGCTCTTGTCGTTCAGCAGGTAGTTTATCAATCAAGCGTGCAGCGGTTTGTTGTTCTTGCAAAGCATTGATTTCTGACTGTTGTGTTTGGGTTAATTTATCTGTTGGGGTAGAGAACGGATTATTTAACAAATCATCTAACGTGTCATTTACAGGTGTTACCTCTTTAGGTTTATTATCCATTTAAAACTCCTCCTCGTGGTTCAATGTGATGCGATAGGTTCAATGTTATCATTTTTGTAAAAAAACAGTTGTTCATCTTATTCATCTATTATAAAGGATAAACAAAAGAAAGGATAAGCAAAAGGAGTGTCTAAGAAACAAAACACTCCTTTATGATTCTATTAACCGATCATTGAGATTGATTGTTATCATCAGATAGATTCTCTCGTTTTAAGCTTTGTTTCGCAACTGATATTTCTACATCTAGATCATCTAAATCTTCAGAGACAAATTGTTGATAGTCTTGAGCAATCAGATGTGCTAGTTGATCAATGATTTGTGAACTTTCTTCGAGCTTTTCATAAGTCTGTTTGTTTTTGATTTCATGGTCGTTGATCTCAATATATTTATTGGTCAAATCGACTAAGTTTGGTAAGTGAGTATAAAGAAATTGACTTGCTTCGTGTAATCGGTTGGGCTCTTTCACCAATGCTTTGAAGAGTGCTTTGGCCGCCTTCACTGTATCGTGACGAAGATCGACAGCTTTTAGTTTGGCTGTTTGTTGCATGTTTTGTTGCAATTGTTCAATTTCGACTTTCGTTTGATTCATTGTCTGTCTAAAGAAAGTAATCTCACTAGGTGTCATCCCGCTTTTTGTATAATGTGATTCAAGTTCATCAGATAAATCGGGCATTTCATTTTTTGCTGATTTTTTCTTGCCAGAGCCAAAGATTCCCCAAATCACTAAAGCTGCGCCGATAATCAAAATGACTGTTACTAAAGAAAAGTGACCTTGACGAATCAAAAGAAACACCAACAATAGACCTAAGATCCATCGCCAATTTAATTTTCGCATAATAAGCCCTCCATATATATTCCATCCATTTTAAGTAATGAAGCGTTGTTCTCATTTCCACCCTTATTTTAGCACACTCAACCTAAGAAAGAGTATGGGACTAAAGGAGGATTTTGTAGATTTAGAGAATTTCTAAGGTTTAGTTATGGTAAACTAAAAGAAAACTCTAGAAAAATTGAAAAGTAAACGAAAAGCGGGTATTATTACAAAGAAAGTGGGAGAAAGATGCTTGAATATGAGCAATTTGAAGAAAAAACGATCGAACGAAAAGAAATCTATCACGGAGCAATCATCGATGTTGCAGTAGATGACGTCCGCCTGCCAGATGGGAAACTTGCCAAACGTGAATTAGTGTTTCATCCGGGTGGTGTAGGGATCATCGCATTTGATGATCAGGATCGTTTATTATTAGTGAAACAGTTTCGGAAACCATTAGAAAAAGTGATTTTGGAGATCCCTGCTGGGAAAATCGATCCAGAAGAAAGCCAAACACCGGAACGTACCGCTGCAAGAGAACTGGAAGAAGAGACTGGGTATCGGGCAGGAAAGCTCAAACATGTTTCATCTATGTATCTTTCACCAGGATTTGCAAATGAGATCATGCATATTTATCATGCGATTGATTTACAGAAAGTAGAGAATCCGTTGGCTCAAGATGAAGATGAGGTGCTTGAATTATATGCACTGACTTTCGCAGAAGCTAAACAAGCAATAGATGATCAACTGATCTGTGATGCGAAAACCATGTATGCGATCCAATATTGGGAGCTATTGATTAAAGGAAAGTAGAGGGATCGGCTGATGGCCAAAGGACCGCTGATTACGAGAAGTGAATTACGTAAACGACAGCAGGCGCAAGCCCAAGAGTCATTAAAACGGCAAAGAAAAGAAGAGGCTGCTTATCAGCAAGAAGAAAAGAAAATTGCTAGTTTTTATCGAAAGGAACAAAAACGGAACAAACCTATCACAAAAACAAGAATCGGTGAACGTGAAAAAACGACGAAGTGGAATTCATTTTTGATGAAATCCTTGATTATTGTTATTCTATTATTGTGTGTCGTATTTTTTGCGGTCGCATTTATTTAGAAAGAAGGAAAAAGCTATGAAAATCGGTATTATCGGTGCAATGGAAGAAGAAATCAAAATTTTAAGAGAAAAGCTAAGTGAACCCTTGTCATGGGAACGAGCAGGAGCATTGTTCATTTCAGGTTCTTTAGGAAGACATGAAGTAATTGTGGTTCGTTCAGGGATCGGTAAAGTTTTGGCATCAGTCACGACTAGTTTGTTGATCCAACAATATGGTGTAAATATGGTCATCAATACAGGTTCAGCGGGTGGTATCGGACAAGGGCTACAAGTAGGCGATATCGTAATCTCTGATAAAGTAGCTTATTTTGATGCAGATGCAACCGGATTTGGCTATAAGCCAGGACAAATACCAGGGATGCCGCTTTATTATGAAGCAAGTACGTATCTTCGCACAGAGATGGCAAGAGCAGCCAAAGCGATAGATCTGAATGTGAAAGAAGGCTTGATCGTTACTGGAGATACGTTTGTTGATTCTTCCGAAAAAGTAGAAGAGATTTTAACAAACTTTCCAGATGCGTTGGCTTGTGAAATGGAAGGAGCGGCTGTTGGACAAACGGCTCGTCAGTTCAATATTCCTTTCTTGATCGTTCGTGCGATGAGTGATACTGCTGATCATGCAGCGACACAAACCTTTGATGAGTTTATTGAAGATGCAGGGAAACGTTCTGCTGAGATGGTAATCGAATTTGTCAAACATCTTGTATAAGGAGCCCATTAATGAAAGCATTGATCTCGATTGATTACACGTATGATTTTGTGGCAGATGACGGGAAATTAACGACAGGTAAAGCTGGGCAAGTGATTGAACAAGCAGTGACGACTCACACGAAAAAGTTTATCGAAGAGGGAGACTTTGTGGTGTTTGCGATTGATGCGCATGACCCATCGGATAACTTCCATCCTGAAAATAAACTATTTCCTCCGCATAACGTGATTGGCACCAATGGTCGTGCCCTTTATGGTTCGCTACAAGCTGTTTACGAAAGAGCTCAAGAACAAGCCAATGTCTATTGGATTGATAAGCGGCATTACTCTGCTTTTAGTGGAACAGATCTAGATATTCGGCTCCGTGAGCGGGGGATCACTGAACTCTATTTGACTGGCGTATGTACGGACATTTGTGTGTTGCACACAGCTGTTGATGCATATAATTTAGGCTATCAACTGTTTATTTTTGAAGATGCTGTAGCTAGCTTTGATCCAGTCGGTCATGACTGGGCACTACGTCATTTTGAAACAGTCCTCGGGGCAACGTTGATCAAGTAAATATATAATAAGCTTGTTAATGATTTGTGGGCCTAACTGGTTCATGAAGTAACCAGATCGTTCTGTTGTACATTCTGTCGTACGATAGAGTAAGTCAATACGGAAAAATAAACCGAAGGGGGACTGGGACAAAGTTGTCTCAACCTCTTCTTCGGTTTATTTTCTTTCATAATTTTGTAAGATTTTTTAAGTCAATCAATCAGTATCCATTTTAAGCCGATGGTTCGATTCTTTTCCAATCGCTGAAATAGCGGCTTTTATTAGGAGATAAAGAGTTGGTTTGCTAGTTTGTGCTTATGAATGAGTGGCAATAACTTATAGGTAAGCAAACTAGCTACGAACACAAGTAAGATATCGCAACTTAAATCAATCAATGTGGAAACTGCTAGCACACTGTAAATAACATTCGTTTCTTTAAGGTGAAAGAATAAAATCAAGCATTTATACAACAGACCGATTAAATAGAGATAAAGTAATCCTGAATAGTTAATGATCAGGATTTTTTTTAATGGGTGCCATTTTCTACGCCAGAACAATTTTGACAGTGTAGCTTGAATCAGTGGGAAAGTTGCAAAAGATAGTAGAAAGCCAAAACTAGGTTTAAAAATATAAAAAATACCTCCGCCACTAGCGAAAATCGGTAATCCAATGAGCCCTAGGATCAAATAACTGAATGTGACAATGAGCCCGTATTTTGTTCCTAATAAAGGATAAATCAGATAAATCGTTATAATTTGTAAAGATAAATAATCGAATAGTGGTAACGGAATCACTAGTTTTGCTGTGATGATCAATAATGCCATCATCATCGCCATCATGGTGATATCTCGCCTATTTGTATACATTTAAATGCCACTCCTTACTAAGTTCTCTTTTTTTTGTTCTCGATTTTAACCAATGAGTTAAATCCTCTAAATAGGGTAATTTGCCAATTTGTGTGATTCCTGTCTTATCTGTCATCCATTGGCTTAAATCTTCCATGTCATTCTTTTCATTTGCTTTACTTGAATTAAAAACCAGACCTGCTATTGGAATGTTTTCGCTTTGTAATAAACTAGTCGTTAGCAACGTATGATTGATTGCACCTAAATAATTATCCGAAACGAGAATAACCGGTAATTGCAAAAGTTTGATCATGTCTAACATGGTTTGCGAGTCATTAATGGGAGAAAGCAGACCACCTGCTAATTCAAAAATCGTGGGTCGATTTTTTTTCAAGACAACATTTGCTTTTTCCTTCAAGACAAGTAGATCGATCCATTGATGTTCTTTTCTGCTAGCGATATGTGGAGATGCTTCTAATGACATTGAATAGAAATGAACAATATTTTGTTTCTCAATATGGCAGGCTTGATAAAAATCTGTATCAGGAAACGGTCCTGTTTGGATCGGTTTCACGAGTAACGGTTCCTGATTTGTCAGATCACGTAAATATTCATAGAGTAAGACACTGATCACTGATTTTCCACAATCGGTATGAATCCCGCAAATAATATAATTATTCTTCATTACAGACACCAGCCACAACTAAACCTAAACGATCAAGCATTTTTTGATCTTCAGAAATAGGTGCTCCTTTCTCTGTCAAATAGTTGCCTAAAAAAATAGAATCCACGATCAATAAAGCAAATGGTTGGAGTTCTCCTAAATGAAACTCTCTTCCGGCACTTACCCTAAGTTCTGTAGTAGGGAATAGTAACCTCAGCATGGTTAGGATTTTTAAACATTTCATAGGGGTTAGTTCATTGTGTTCCTCAAACATTGTTCCAGCAATTGGAAGTAAAAAATTGACTGGAACGGAATAAGGCTCTTGATCTTTTAAGTCAAAAGCCAGATCGACTAATTGTTCATCTGTTTCTCCCATGCCACAAATAAAACCAGAGCAAATATTCATTTTGCGCTGACGAAGTTTGTTTAATGTTTCTAACCGATCATCATAGGAATGGGTTGTTGTGATGTTGGGGTAATTATCTCGACTAGTATTAAGATTATGATTCAATCGATCTACTCCACACGATTTTAAATAATCAATTTGTTCCTCAGTAACTAAGCCAATGGATAAACAAATCTCAATCGACATTATGCTTTTGATCGTTTGAATTGCCTCACCTAAAAGGTGGATTTCTTTTTTTGATGGGCGTGTTCCGCTTAACGCAATGCAAAACACACTGGAATGATTCTTTTTAGCAATCAACGCTTTACGAATGATTTCTTTTTTGGGTAATAATCCATATGTTTCAATCGTTGCAGAACTTTTTTTTGATTGCGCACAATAACCACAATCTTCTCTACACAAGCCGCTCTTAGCATTCAGCAATGTATTCAGACGGATGATATTTTGTGACTTGTTTGTTTTGAGCTGAAGGGCTTGTGCATAATACCCCCATAAATTAGTTTTGTCTTTTAGTATCTCCAGACATGTTGTTTTTGTTAGCGGAACACAAGGTTCGAATAGATTTTCCATAAAAACACCTCTTTACTTTCGTTAACTAATTTTATTACAAAGGTTAACGAAAATAAAGGGGTAAATGAAATGATGCAGTTTTATGACTATTTATGGTCGGAAAGAGTAGATAACACTAGAGAACAGTGAAGGAAGATGGAAGGATTTATTTTTCTTTATTAAGTGGATTTGGTTTGTGGGTAGTCAAAATGAGCTTGGTAGAAAAGTAAATGATAATATTAAGAGAGGTTGAGACAAAAGTGTTCAGCATCAAGAAATAAGAAGGAATTTCCGAAGATGCTACTTTTGTCTCACCGTGAACAAGAGGTCGTGAAAAGAGTGTGTTGACCTGAGCGCTCACCAAGTAAAAACTGCGACGAGTAATCGCAGGAGCATTAAGGATGGAAATCTCGAAACAGCTTCCCATGTTTTGAGATTTTTTGACTTATCGCCGAAGGTCAGCTCTTTGAACACCGTGAATCAGAGGTCGTGAAAACATCGGGTAGCTCTGATGACAATAAGAAAGAATTTTTTGAAACAGCTCCTCATGTTTTGAAAAATTCAGGCTTATTTCAAGGAGCTGATGTTTGAACACCGTTTAGCAAGAGGCTGTGAAAGAAGCGTTTAGCTCCGAGCGAATAAGAGAGGATTTTTTAAAATAGTTCCTCATATTTTAGAAAATCATCGCTTATTGTTGAGGAGTTGCTTCTTGAACACCGTTTATCCGTTTTTAGAGATACTAGAAAAGACTGAGACAACTTTTGTCTCAGTCCCTCGTAAAGAGAAAAATAGTGTTCAAACAACCGCTCCTTGAAATAAGTCAATTTTTTTATATGAGAGGTTGTTTCAAAAAATTTTCTTATTGCCATTGGAGCGTTTTTTAACTGTATTACCAGATATGCACTCGTTTTTCAGGTGGAAGATACATCGCGTCTTTTTCAGTGATCGCAAATGTGTCATAAAATTCCATCAAGTTTTGGGGTTGGATATTGGCACGTAATTTAGCAGGGGCATGAACGTCGATTTGTAACAACAATTGTTGGTATTCTTTTTTTGCTTTTGTCCGCCAAATCGTCGCCCAGCTGATGAAAAAGTCTGCTAGTGAGTGATCTGCTTCGGTTTTTGCTGCTTCTAAAGCACAACTTAGACCGCCCGCATCTGCTATATTTTCTGAAACAGTAAGCTTACCATTAACAGTACCATCAGCAAATGATAAGCCATCAAATTCTTCGATCATTGCTTGGGCTTTTTCTTGGAAGTGCGCTAGATCTTCTTCCGTCCACCAGTTATTTAAATTACCATATTCATCGAATAAGGCACCATTATTATCGAAGGCATGAGAGATTTCATGGGCGATGACGGCACCGATCCCACCGTAGTTTGCTGAACTTGATTGTTCTAAACTATAAAATGGTGCTTGTAAAATAGCAGCTGGAAAAACAATGACATTTCTGAAAGGGTGGTAATAGGCGTTGACTGTATCAGCACTCATTTCCCATTCCGTCCGATCAACAGGTTGATTCCAGCGACCAAAACGTTCTTTCAATTCGATTTTGCTGAAGGCTAAAGCGTTGGAAAGCAAGGTTCCGCCTTCTTCTTGTGTCACTGTGTGGTACTTCGTATATAAAGCAGGGATTTGGTCTGGATAGCCGACCTGAACTCCTAGTTTATCTAATTTGATGATCGCTTTTTTTCGAGTAGTATCGCTTAACCAGTTGTTTTTTTCTAAACGATCTTTATAGACAGAGATCATTTTTTCGATCATATGCTCAACATCTTTTTTGGCCGCTTCACCAAAGTATTTTTTGCCATAATAATCGCCAACTACTTGGTCAAATTGACCTGAAGCTAAGTAATAGGCAGCTTTTTTCTGCGGCATGGCTTCATCTGTGCCTGAGAGTGTCCGTGAGAAGATTCCGCTGATTTGTCTAAAGTCTTCTGATAGATAACTACTCAACGAACGAATCGTTCGGACGATCATCCAGCTTTTGATCAATTGAAAATGTTCTGTGGTTAGTAGTTCGCCTAACTGTTCAAAATAAACAGGATCCGTCACGATTACTTTATCCGGTGTGGTACCAATCAATCCCACTGTCAACTTTTCCAGATCCAGTTTATCGGTATAGTGGATGAAGGTGTCAAATGACCGGGGATTGTACATTTTGCTATAATCCGCTTTTTCTTCCGCACTTTTAACATGAGGCGCAACCAATCGATCAAATTGGATGGCTTGTTCAACGATTGCCTCTGCTTGGCTTTTTTCTTTTCCGGTTAATTCAACGAGTTGGACCATCATATCAAAGAAAACGCCTAATAGTTGCGCACCATTTGGATGTTCTGCAGTATAGTAAGTTTTGTCAGGTAGAAATAATGAAGGGGGATAAGCAAATAATGCGTTTGTTTGTGCATTTTTCATATCCGCATCGACATCTAAGCTAAACGGTAAAGGTAAACTATCCAATGTCCAAGTAGGAAATTGTTGGTTCAAGTCTTCAAAAGATTCGATTTTTTCAATTCGTTCAATTAAAGGAAGCAACGGTTTAGCAGCTAACTGGTTTCTTCGATCATAATCATTAGCTAATTGATAAAAATGAAGAAAGTGACGCATCATATCTGATTGGACTTTATCAGGTTCAGCCAGCATATGATCAATATCTGTCATCAAAAGATCATCGATACCGTCAACTAAGTCCTGGAAACCGCCAGTGGCTGGTTTATCAGCGGGGATCTTGGCTGTTTTTAGCCATTCTTCATTCACAGCTTCAAAAAAGTCTTGCTTTATAAGTTCTTTGTTCATTCGGTTATCGCTCCTTTTTATCTAATGTTCCTATTATCATATAAAAACAGCGAATAAACAAATAGAAAGAGGAAAGAAGCACTTGTTGGGGTCTTGCCGTAGTCACAGCAGAACTAGTCTATCTGATTTGTTTTTCTCCTTATTTCACTTATAATAAAAAAGACGGAGGTGATTCGTTCTTGAAAACTGTATTTGAACAATCAATCGAATGGAATCTAGATGGTATCAAGAAACGGTTAAGCGCTGTGGAACAGTTGGCGATGAAGGATGAAGAAAAGGGTTACGCTTTAATTTTTGAAGATGGTAGTTATGTCATCCTAGATCAAAACAAACAACCAATAGAATACGGTCCTGCGAGCCACTCCTACCCAGATGCAAGAAAAGCTTATCAACTCGTACCGATGACTGAAGCAGAAGTCACCAATATTTCTCGTTGGCTTGCAGATAATCGTGAAAAAGCTTTGATTGCGCCAAAGGAAAACGGACAAGAACTTTTGGATTGTTGGGTGGGATTGCCTGAACAACGGTTTTTAAACTATAAAAATTGGCGGACACCGTCTGGCTATCTTTGTGGGACCTATGCTGCAACTGTCCTTATTGCTTATTACCAAGATTTTCAAAACGAATTGTTTTTCTCTCCAACGTTACGTGAAAAAGGAACGAAAGACCATGCGCAACTAAGTGAAGCATTACGCCAAGCGATCCAGCCGCTAGGACTTCCGACGGTTCCCGGTCAAGTCAGTCATGGTATCACGAAGTTTTTAAAACATACAGGAAATCGAGTGTCTGCTAGAAGTACGATGCTTGGTTCTTGGCAGCGAGCGACTAAACGGATTCGCCAAGGAAAACCTGTGATCTTAGGGGTGTTGAAAGTATTAGGGAGCACCTATGGCAATCATTGGGTCACTGCATATGCATATTATCGATCCTCTTCTGGAGAACGCTTTTACAAAGTTCATGACAACTGGGGCAACACGGATCAATTGATTCCTGCTAGTTGGTGTAATGGAACTGTTTCGCTGCCTTAAAAATTATTTACAGAAATTACCAGAAAAACTGGAAAAAATATGTTAAACTATCGAAGAAGAGAGAACAATAGGGAGGACAACATGAGTAAAAAGTATCAGGATGACACATTGAAAATCTTTAGCTTGAATGGAAATCGACCACTGGCAGAAAAAATTGCCAAGGTGTTTGGAACGGAGCTAGGAAAAAGTGTCGTAAAACAATTTAGTGATGGAGAGATCTCGATCAATATCGAAGAAAGTATTCGTGGGGATCATGTTTATATCGTGCAATCAACCAATCAGCCAGTTAATGATTATTATATGGAATTATTGATCATGATCGATGCGATGAAACGTGCCAGTGCAAAAACAATCAATGTTGTGTTACCTTATTACGGTTATGCCAGACAAGACCGTACAGCAAAACCACATGAACCGATCACAGCTAAATTGATTGCTAATTTGATCCAAGAAGCTGGCGCAACTCGTGTGCTGACATTGGATTTGCATACAGTTCAAGTCCAAGGATTCTTTGATATCCCTGTAGATAACTTATTCACAATGCCATTGTTTGCTCACTATTACCGAGAACTTGGTTTAACAGGTGACGATATTGTTGTCGTTTCACCAAAAAATAGTGGTGTCCAACGTGCAAGAAGTCTTTCTGAATATTTGAATAGTACATTGGCGATCGTGGATCACGCCGATGATGCAGATGAAAATAGTGGATACGTGATTGGCGATGTCCAGGGAAAAACATGTATCATGGTCGATGACATCTTGAATACTGGTGCAACGCTTGCTCGAGCTGCTAATGTTTTGAAAGAAAACGGAGCAAAAGAGGTTTATGCTTGTGCTTCACATGGCTTGTTGTCTGTTCCTGCAAAACAAATTTTAGATGATGCACCGATTAAAGATATCTGCATCACTGATTCTGTATTTACTCAAGAAGAACGTCATCCTAACAATTTAACGATTGTTACTTGTTCAGAGCTGATGGGAGAAGCGGTTAAACGAATTCATGAAAATACACCAATGAGTCCATTGTTCCGTCTAGAAGAAAAAGTATTTGATTAATCATTTTTTGTTAAGTGATGAAATAAAATTCGTTCGACAATCGTGGTAGCACGAATTGTGGAACGAATTTTTTTCTAAAAGTTGGGAAACTATCCTGGTTTAGCGATTGTTTCTTTGGTAACTTGCTTATTTTATGCTAGAATGTGCCTAGTTCTATTTGGAAGGGATGAAAGAAGTTGGAAAAAATCTATTTGGATCATGCAGCGACGACGCCCATGCATCCCTACGTCATTCAAGAAATGACCACAATGATGCAAGAAACCTTTGGGAATCCTTCGAGTATCCATGGCTTCGGCCGAATTGCCCATGAAAAGTTAGAAACAGCAAGACAACTTATTGCTGATAGTTTACAAGTCAATGATCATGAAATCATTTTTAATAGTGGAGGGACAGAAGGCGATAATACAGCGATCCTTGAAACGGCTTTTTCACGAAAAAAAGACGGGAATCATTTGATCACTACCGCTATCGAACATCCTGCTGTCTTGAATACAATGAAATATCTGGAAACACAAGGCTTTGAAGTCACGTATTTACCAGTAGATGAAAAAGGCAATATTTCACTAACTGACTTTGATGAAGCATTAAGTGATGAAACGATTTTAGTCTCGATCATGTTTGGGAATAATGAAATCGGGAATTTGATGCCAATCAAAGAAATCGGCGAACGGTTGCGGGAACACCCTGCTTATTTTCATACCGATGCGGTTCAAGCTTATGGGAATCAGACGATTCATCCAAGGGAGTTAGGTGTTGATTTACTTAGCATCTCTGCCCATAAAATCAATGGACCAAAAGGCGTAGGATTTTTATATAAAAAAGATGGCATAAATATTCCTTCACTACTTTTAGGTGGAGAACAGGAAGAAAAGCGGCGAGCAGGTACTGAAAATCTCTCAGGTATTTGGGGAATGGCGCAAGCGGTCAAACTTTTAACTGCCGAAGAACGTGAAGCTCGAAGTGAAAAATATGCTGGATTCCAAGAATTGATTTTGAATACCTTGGAAAAAGAAGGAATTTCTTATCAAGTCAACGGCGATTTAAACAACAAATTACCACATGTGTTAAACCTTCGATTACCTGGTGTTTCGAATGACTTACTTTTGATGAAGTTGGATCTAAATGGGATTGCGATATCTACTGGGTCAGCATGTACAGCTGGTAATATCGAACCTTCGCATGTGCTGGAGGCAATGTATGGGAAAGATACACCAATCCTTAAAGAATCCATACGAATCAGTTTTGGTTACGGCAATACCAAAGAAGAAGTCCAACGTTTTCTTGATGTATTGATCCAATCAATCTAAGTTGGAAAAAACCTAGTAAATGATGCAAGAAACTTTTATAATAAAAGTAGAAATCAATTTACCGAGGTGAAAATCATGGCATTTGAAAAAACAGCCACAGTTTTAGGAGCAAAAACAAGTTATCGTTTACATCCAGATGCAAAACGTTACACTTTGAGAGACAATGGATTTATCGAAACAAATGGCGGTAACTATCAGTTGATCCGTCCGCTAGATGCAACCCCACAAAGCAAAGAAGGGTTTAAACTAAAAATCACTGTTTCGAAGGATATCCAAACACTAAAAATGTCTATTACGACAGCTAACGGATTGAAAGCAGTCAATATTTTTAAAGACGACCGGCAAAAAATGAGTCAAGATAAATTTTATTTTTTGATGGATGGTATGATCAGCCGAGGATTATTTGAAAAAGTCTAAGGAAGTCGAACGTATCTATCATTGTTGCCAGTAAAAAAAGCAAAGAGAACAGCTAGTAAAGCTGATTTCTTTGCTTTTTTACTATCTATTGAAACGGGACAATCGCTAGAGAATAACCATTCCTCTATTCTACTTTTGTCCACTCATCTAAGGATTTACCATTTTCATCAATGATTTCTAACCAGCTGTTTGTTCCACCGAAGTAGAGTAACAGACTTGCTTCATTGACGCTTTTGACGATAATATCTTTGATTGTTTTATTTCCTACAATGCTATCTTTATAATCATCACGTAATTTATCCCCATATTTTGCCGCATAACTGACGGAACCGTCTTTATTTAAAGGAGCTTCCGCTAATAGTATAGCCCCCTTTTTGATCAATAGTTCATTTCGACTGATCCAATAAAGTGTTGCCTGACTGTTTCTAAAATTAACGGTAAAAGGGATCTCACTAACTTCCTTTGTCCAACGATGTCTTGCTTTTGCCGGCTTTTTCTTTTGAGGACTGCTTTTTTCTAAAGAGTAACCAAATACTGCCAAGATTTTTGTGATTTCTTCGACTGGTTCCGCTAACTTTTTGACTTGTACTTGAGGGATCGTTTCTTTTGCGGAATCATCGATTTCTACTGTCAATCCCGTTGATTCTGCCTGTTCTTGAAGTAGGTAGCTTAGATGACTGGCTTCAAGATCCCAAGGAAGTTGAACCAATACGATGTGATCCCAACTTTTAGGTACCACGGTTTGACCGATTGCGATACATTGTTTGTTTTTGAAAAATAGATAAAGTGAATGATCAGGTAGAGCTGGTTTTTCTTTTGTGATAGTCATCTTCCCATGTTCATTTGGTAACGTAATCTCGATTGCTGAAGGAGTCAGAGTAGTATGAAAGCTGATAGGCATAATCAATACCTCCTGTTTTTCCTTAAGTTTACCATGATTCACACGCGCTGTCGGTTTTGACTAACTAATAATGAAGTTTGGATTCCTTTGCTTGTTTACTTTTCTTTCACAGTAACTGTAAAAGTAGAATCCGTTCTTTTGACGAGCCCTTTAAAGGTGTAAGTCAATTGATAGACGCCTGGTTTGCTTGTATCGATTTTAGCGCCATTCGTTGTGATGCGTCCATTTGAGTAAGGAACTGATTTCCCGTCTTCATCTGTCGCGCTCACAAAAGCATCTTGTTTATTCCATTTTTCGCCTACGAATACGACATTATCTTTTGTAACGATAGAAGACAAGTCTTCTTTAATCGTGATTTGCTGTCGGGTACTGTATTTCCAATTATTTGTTGCATCATAATAAGCGATTCTAATCGTGTGTGTCCCAGGTTTAGACGTGTCAAGCTCTTTTGTTTTGATTTCATCAATATAGTATTCTTCCACATCTTTTGCTTCAAGCTTTTGTCCATCTTTATCTGTTACGTTTTTAAATGGAGAATTTGGATCGAATGTTTGACCTGTATATAGTGTTACATCTTTTAACTCCAAGGTCGTTTGGTCTTCTACTACTGTGATTATCGCTGTGTCTTTGAACGTTTTTGATTTTCCTTGCAACGAATAGATGACTTCATAAACGCCTGGTTTAGCAGTGTTAGCGGCTCTGCTTATGAAAATTCTTTCATCATCTGCAGGAATTTCATTTCCGTCAGCATCGGTAGCGTATAGAAGATTATCTGCTTTAGTCCATTGTTGTAAAGTGTAAATACGACTGTCTTTTGTTTTAATCGAAGTCAAGTCTTCCTTGACTGTAACATTTGTGGTAGAAGTTACAGTTTTACCTTTATCAGTAAATTGATAGACAATGGTGTAGTCACCCGGTTTGTGAGTATCGACTGTGCCGTTTACTGAAATCCTAGGGTCATCGAAAGAAACAGTTTTTCCATCCGCATCAGTAGCAGAAAGGAAATTGACTTTTTTAGTCCAAGCTTCCCCAACGTATAAGACAGTATCTTTCGTATGGATGGAAGTTTTATTTTCTTTGACCGTAACTGAAAAAGGAGAATCCGTATTTTTGGCAATTCCTTTAAATGTGTAGGTTAAGTCATAAATACCTGGCTTATTTGTATCAACACTAGCATTGTTCGTTACAATCCGCTCGTCTTCAAAGGAAATCTCATTTCCATCTTCATCCGTTGCGTGAACGAAATTATCTTCTTGGTGCCATTTTTGTCCCTGATATAAGATACTATTTTTAGTTTGGATAGAGGAGTTGTCTTCTTTGACCGTAACTGTAAAAGTGGAATCCGTTCTTTTGGCAATTCCTTTAAACGTATAAGTTAACTCATAAACTCCAGGCTTGCTGGTATCAATACGAGCTCCATTTGTTGTGATACGCCCATCTTTGAATGGGATATCTTTACCATCTTCATCTGTTGCGTGAACGAAATTATCTTCTTTACGCCATGCTTGCCCCTGATATAAGATACTGTTTTTGGTTTGGATAGAGGAACGATCAACTGAGTCTACACTGATCTGTATTCCCGCATGGATCGGATTACCTTGACTATCTATAGGAACGATAACAAAGTGATGCGACATGCCTAAAGTTAAATTGACTAGAGAAGACGTTACTGACCCAGCGACAGATGTCATGCCACCGAATAGCCAACCTCCGCCACCAGAAAACCAACCAAAGATATTAAAACCTGATACGTTGAGTCCGCCGAAAAGGCCAGACCAATTAAGTGTTGCTTGAGAAGATGTGATATTTTCTGCTCTATCTTCATTTTGCTTTTCATCATGCTTATCCTCTGTTCGAATGATAACTTGATTACTTTGTTCTGACTCATTTCCAGCTTCATCAATAGCAGTCATATAGTAGGTGTAAGATTGCCCTTTTTCAACGGTGAAATCTGTATAGTAATTGGTGCCTTCGGGAACAATAAAAAATGTTTCATTTGTTGTTAAGAAAGACGGAGTATATTCGACTAGTAATGAAGAGGAGTGTCTTCGGTATAACCGTACTTCTTTTACTTTTTGATTATCTGTTGGAGGAGGCCAGCTAAACCTTGCGGCACTGCTTACTAAAGGTTGCCCTGTTAAAGGTCCAGTTAGTTTTGGTGGTTCAACGTCACGTGTTGTTACTTTTAGTATAGAACTTTTTTCAGATTCATTCCACGCATCATCAACTGCGACAACATAAAACTCATATTCTTTTGCTTGTTCAAGATCATCAAATGTTACTTTTAAATTTTGCGAGTGTTTTCCAGGATCAGGATAGGAAAGATCATTTGCATCTTTTGGAGCAAGTACAGTTTTAGTAAGTTCTCCATTTTTATAGATCTGATACTTTTCAACACCAGTATTATCTGTAGAATGATCAAAGGTTAAAGTGGCAGAATTACCACCGACTTCGATTGTTTTTAAATGATTAGGCGCTGATGGTGGTGCTTCATCAAATAAAATATCTAACATTCGATTTGTTTTCGGAACTTCCTGTTTAAAACGATTACTTATTTCCTTGTCAGGATTGAACTTTGCTGCGAAAGCTTCACAAATAAATTCTTCCCAATTGCTTTTTGCATAAGAACTATTTAACAATGCTACTAATTCATTTATTTCAGCTTCTTTCAGCTGTTTTATTTTAGTCTCAAAAGCAATGGGATCATCTTTGAAAAGTTCTTTATGTTTAAATCTATCTTTTAAATCAATAAGGTAATGAAAAATTTCGTGTATGACTGTAGATGATAAGGTTTTATTTACATCTAGTTGAGGTAAGTTATCGGTTGGTTCGTAATGAGAAAAAGTAATCACGCTGTCACTGTCACTAAAATAACCTTTATCGTCGTCCCATGATTGTGTAAGTCCCAAATGTTTTAGGTCATAGTTCTGTTCAAAAACTTGTTGCCATTGTTCCGCTGGATAGTACTGGTTTAACTTCTCTAATGCTTCTGTATGAACGAATAAACCATTTGTAAAATGAAGTTTTTCCTTTTCTAGTAAATTCTCAGTAAGAATATGATTCGAGCTTAAAGAATCCAAGGTGTGTGAAATGACGCGAATGCTGTTTGTAAGGACGAGTCCGGCATTTAAGCCTAGTGGAGTCAACTTAACAAGGTTAGAAGGAGTATTGTAAAGCGATTTCATTTCGTGGTTCAACTTATTTTCTAACTCGGTTGTCTCATGTTCAAGTTTACTTCGATCGACCAACAGTGCATTGATGGTGATAGTCTTATCTTTTTGATTAAAATTGGACAGGGTATAATGCAAAGTGCTTTCTCTTGGTAATACGTATTTTGAGTCTAAGAGCGTTCCAACCCTCATCATCTTCGTTCCTTTAGGTACAGTAATTTTCATCTGGATATACTCATTATTTTCAAGATTCAGTTTATTTTTAGTCAAACTGCCCAGAAGGTAACCATGGTCAATACCATAACGGCTATTTTTTAACATGGATTGATAGATTTTATCGGGATTGCTAATAAAATACTCTGAATTGATTCCGAAATCATCCGGTGTAAAGTTTGCGTATAAATTAATATCTTCTGATGCTTGTGTGAGAAACAGATCGTCAAGAAGTTTTATATTTTGCTGTGGTTGGTAGTACTCAGATCTGTTCAGGTATTTTATTCGTAATTTTTTGTTGATACCGGTTATAAATTTAATGTCTTCATTAAAAACTGTTGGAAAATGACGATTGCTCCAAGCTAATGCTGCTTTAGAATCATTAGCTAAATTTAACGCATCTACTGTGGTTTCTAGATTGTTCGAGTCTTTGACTTCTTGAAGTGTCTGTTTGTTGTTTTGGGTATATGAAATAAGCGGTAGAGTGACTTCATTCATCTCGTGTGTAATGACGGAGCTGGCAGGATTCAATAGCATCGTAAGCGGCAGTAAAGATAAGAGTAACTTTTTCATGAATTTTTCTCCTTATACTCAATTAAGTATTATTTATTTTTATTCTTTGGTCATTGATACCTTATAAAAAACATACTCTAGTCCTAAAAACAGAAAGTAAACATGGTACCTTCGCTTGGATTTTGGTTGAAAAATGGTGTTGTCTAAAAAAGAAATAAGCGTTTAATACTAAACTTGCAAGGACAATAGGGAAAGATTTTATAAGGTTATCGCACTAAACATTCAAGAGCACCCCTCCTTTGGTATTTCAACAATATAATAACATATAAAAATGATTTAATTACTTATATTTTATAGTTACAAATGTTTTTTATTCTGTCGGTTGTTATGCATAACAAGAATAAATAAATAGTTAGATCGAACATAGTTATATCAAAATTTAAGGTTTTGAAAAGGCGTTTTTGAATATATTGTGATTGTGACATTGTTTTTTTGACAATAATTAACAATGGCTTTTATATAGAGTGATTATTATATTTATTTGTTATTTTATAAATATTTAAAAATAACTTTTGTATAATTAGGTTTTGATGGTGAAATAATATTCGTTTTGAAAAAATGTGGAGGGGGAAGTGGAAATACGGTAAGAGACATCGTTTAGTTTGGTATGATTTGAGAGAGACTGTGGGAATCTAAACAGTTGTAACTTTGTCTTAGATTGTTTACCCTAAAAGAAAAGGAAGTAAGAAGGGGTCAATATGAATTTTTTTATTAGTGATATGCACTTTTTTCATAAAAACTTATTAGGCAATAATGATTTTGCCCCTCGTTTATTTGCTAGTGTGGAGGAAATGAATCAGCAGCTAATAGATAGTTGGAATAAAGTTGTCAAAGAAACCGATCACGTGTATCACTTAGGCGATCTGGCGATGCACCCACAATATGAAAAAGGTAGCCAAGACATACTGGAGCTGGTGCAACAACTCAATGGGACAATCCATTTAATCAAGGGAAATCATGACAGTCGTGCTTTTTTCAGGTATTTAGAAAAACATGATCCAGGAAACAAGGTTGGTTCAAAAAAGTTTTATTTTTATGATGTCGGAACCATCATCAAATTCAATCATCAGCAATACTATTTGACTCATTATCCAATGTTGCTGGGACCAAACGATAGTATCCGTAATCTTCACGGACATATTCATCATTATAGTGTACCGATCGGTAATGATGTGAATGTCGGTGTAGATGCGCCAGAAAGAGAACTGTTGAAAGTGCAACAACCCTTTGGCACACCGTTGTCAGAAGATGACATTGAAGAAATTTACGAAGCCAAACAACAAGAATTAGCACGTCTGAAACAAAAATAAGAGCATGAAATACTTCTGCTAGTCTATAAAAAATAGGCCTCTTAAGTTCGTCTGATAAGGCGAACTTAAGAGCCTTTTTAAATTCCGTTGGAGTTACTTCTATCGTTCGAATGTAACGAAAGTTTTTTTTCTTTGCCGTTAATCAGATATCGTAATTTGGCTTTTATTCAAAAGTTTGATCAAAGGGAGCATATTCATTTTTGGAAAAATAATTGTATTGAGTCAGCTGATCATTAGTCGTTGTATCTACATGGTCATTAGTGACAGAGACAGCAAACAAAAGTGTCCATAAACAGGTGACGATATAAAATAATTCAAATTCCACGGGTATTCCACTTAAGTTTTTATGGTAAAATAATAACAAGCGAAAAATAATTGTATATCTTTAAATTTATATTATATATGTTTTTTTAATAAGATGTAAAACAAAGGGTAACAGCTAGGACGAAATAAATTAAAGCATAATTATGAGCGGTGTTGTTTTAATTTTACAATAACATCAGAGGTTTTTCATAGATTTTTATAAATTTTATTTAGAGGGTTATAGAAGGGTGAATAAACTTAGTCAATAATTATAATGTTTATATGTTATTAAATTTTAGTTTTTATTTAATTTAAAATAACGTTTTTTTTGAAAAAAGTTTAACTTTTTTGCTGAATCTAGATTTTGTAATCGATTATTTCTAGAAAAAATGGTAAAAGGGTAGTTTTTTTTAAAATAAATACTTGATTGTTTTCTTCACAGATTATGACAATCTGTTCATTAATATAAAAGGAGAAGATGAGAATGAAGGCTTATCTAGTTGGTTTGGTGCTATCCATGGCGGTGTCTCTTAGGTGTGTGATAGCGCTTTACATGTATTATCTTGTTCTTAAAACTTTGGTTCCATTCTTTCTTATCATGGTGTCAGGATTGATCGGTTTATTTTTTGCTACATTTTAAAAAAATTAGTTAGGAAAATAAAAAAGGAGTGGTACAAATGCTATCGCTAGACAGTAAAACGTGTATAAAGGTTTCAAGAAATTTCTTAATCGGTAGTTTTTTCTTAATGATGTTGATGATTGTTGGTTTGCTTGGTAAAGTTTATGGATTTATTCCGTTAAGTGATCTTCCAGAAGGAAGTCTGATGATTTTCTATTATCTTAGCTGTTTGCTCAGTGGGCTCAGTTTGATTTTTTCTACAGGTACGCATTCAAAAATTTTAAAACGGACAGCGGCGATTATTCATTTTAGTAGTGTTTATTGGTTTTCTCTCTTTATTTTTGCTTTTCTTTTCCATGTACTTTTTTTAATCGTTCTTTATTTGTTCCTAGCTATCGTTTTACTGACAGCAAGCAAGCAGAAATGGCTAGCGATCACTTTCTTCGGGATACCGATGATTATTTCAACTGGCTTTTTTATCAAGCTCAATTATGAACTAATCCTTTATGGGGGACGATGGTCATGGGACACCATTGGATACATAGTCATTCTTCATTTATCAGGTTTAAGTGGTCTGATTCTTTCAGCGCAGCTCGATAAGGGAAAAGCCAAGTGGATACTTTTGGGTATTAATTATTTATTTGCAACTTATTACCATATCTACATCTTTCTTCATTGAGACGTCTTACATACATATCGATTACTGGAAAGGAAAGTAGCTTGTTAGAATATAAAAAGGTTTTTTTTTAGAAAGGAGTAGTGTGGATGTTGTCGCTAACAAGTAAGACCTGTACGAAGTATTCCATGATTTTCTTCGTCTGTAGCATTTTTCTAGGTACATTATTGGTAATGAGGGGCTCTGTTGGGATAATTGTGAAATCTTTTCACAACCTTTCAGAAGTAAGTTTAGTGTTAATCTATTGTCTTTGCTTTTTACTCAGTGGACTTAGTTTGTTGTTTTCTACCGGAGTGTATGCCACCCCTTTAAAAAAATGGACAGCTATCGTTCATTTTGGCTGTCTTTATTGGGTTTTATATATTTTTACCGGTTTTATTGGCATTCAAAGATATGATTTAATTGCCTATTTGCTACTAACAATTTGGCTACTGAAAAAAAGGATCAGAAACGCGAGGCGATCATTTGTTTGGGATTGCCAATGGCTTTGTCAGTCGGACTTTTTATAGAGATCAATCTAGTGTTCATCTATTATCTTTGTTGTTTACTCAGTGGACTCAGTTTGCTTTTTTCTACTGGTGTGCATTCAAAACTTTTAAAAAGATGGGCAGCTTTCATTCATTTTGCTTGTATTTTTGGAGTTGTATTTATTTTTATCGGCTTTGTTAGTATTGCAAGATTTGATTGGCTTATTGCGCTAATTGTTTATTTGCTACTATCTATCTGGTTACTGAAAACAAAAGATCAGAAACGAGTAGCGATCATTTGTTTAGGATTACCAATGATCTTGTCAGCTGGCTTTTTTATCAGGGTCCACTACAGTTACCTTACCTCTGGGGATTATTTGCGTACACTTGGATTTTTGATTTTACTAAGTTTGTCTGGGGTGGTTGGTCTTATTCTTGCGGCGAACCTCAAGAACGAGAATAGAAAAGTCAAGTGGGTTCTCTTAGGGATCAATTATTTTTTTGCAACCTATTTCCATATCGTCGTTTGGATTTTTGGTCTATAACTATCAGGTATTTGACAAAGGCAAGTGTTTAGGAGAGATGAGTATTCTTATAAAAAATACTAAAAAATGTGTTTGAAGAATGAAAAGGAGGAAGAAAATGATCCCATTAAAAAGTAAAACCTGTACCATCATTTCATTTGTTTTGTTAGCGTTATCTTTTAGTGTTGCTTATGTTGGCTATATCCAAACAGATGAGCTTAAGTTTCTATTGTTAGTGAGGATTACGTGTTGGTTATTAGGTGGCGTTAGCCTTTTCTTTGCTACCAAGATCAAATCTAATTATCTAAAAATAGTAGTGATCCTTCTAAATTTTATCAGTCTCTATAATTGGCTGTATAGCTGGCTTGATAATTGGTTTGATATTTGGCGAAGATTTAATTGAATCGGTTTGGCATTTTTAAAATTATTGAGGGAGAAAAGATGAAAAAAATAGTTGACCATAAAGGGCTATGTCTTGCTATGATTCTATCGATTAGTTGTTTCCTAACGCTGTACTATATTTATGATTTTTACTTAGATATCGAAGGGTTATTTTTAGAATTATTGATGATTATTCTTGGTATTACAGGAATTTACTTATCAATGAAGATCCGACAGACACGTTGGCGATGGTTCTTATTAGGGATCAATTATTTTTTGGCTACCCACTTGCAAATACTTGTCGTTTTCAATACCTTTGTGAAATTTTTTTGGCAATGAGCGTAAAAATAAGAGTAAACGAACTTAAATGAGTAAGAACCAAGCAATGAACGGTGAGAGAAATGTTTCTATTGAAATTAGATCCAGTCTATAAAAAAGGAGCTGTGTGGATGATTTCAAAAAATAGTAAAACCTGTACGATTGTTTCGTTGGGGTTGTTAGGTAGTTGTATCGCTTTAGGTGTTGTGCCATTCGTTATAAAGGAACAAGCAGCGTGGTTGCTCTTATCCTATTATTCTTGTTGCGTGTTGAGTGGAGTCAGCTTGATTTTTTCGAGAGGTAGCCGGTCTAAGTTCTTAAGAGGATTCGTCGTGATTGTCCATTTTCTTTGTGTCCATGGACTTGCCATTTTTATCGTTTTAGGACTTTTTATTTTTGAACCCTCTGGTTGGTTAATAATTATGGTAGGATTGTGCTATTTATTTGTATCAACGATGCTATTTTTTAGTTCACAAAAAAAATGGGGAAAAATGGTTATAGTTAGTTTACCATTGCTATTTTCACTTGCCTGTTTTATTTGGGGGAATTACTTATTAGCTGGACATTTTTCTTGGGAGATAATTGGGGCGTTGATTTTACTGACTTATTTTGGCTTGATTGGACTTATTCTTTCCGCACAACTCGAGGGTGGAAAAATTAAGTGGGTATTACTAGGGATCAATTACTTCTTTGCTACTTATTTTCACGTGGTTCTTGTGATTAACGAAATTTCTTGGCTATAAAGAATAAGTTAAGCGTGGGGGAAAAGCAAAAAATTAATTGGCTAACAGGTAGTAATTAGTTCTTCACCACCTACTTTAAGCAATTTATTTATTAATAGAAGGCTATATTTTTTAGGAATATCCCTTGGTTTTATTATGCTTATTGTACAAGATACAACGTTGATTTTCTTATGCGATCGATTGTTTCTTGTTGGAGATGTAGTAGAGGGAGCTTGCTTTTTTTGAAAGTATTGCTTCTCAAGGATTAAAAAGATTAGTGATTATACTTAATCTTATTTGTATCTATGGTTGGATTTGGCTTTATTGTCATAGCGGATGAAAGGAGGAAAAAAGTGAATAAAAAATTTTATTTAATATGTCTAGGTTTGTCTATGTTTTGGTCAATTAGTAGCTTAGTATGTGTGCATTTTTATTATGGAGTAAATAGCCCCCAAGGACTGTTTTTAATCATGAGTATGATTATACCTGGAATAATTGGGCTCTACTGCTCCACCAAGGTTAGCCATCAAAAAATAAGAGGGATCTTACTTTTTACCAACTATCTATTTTTTACATATTTCAATTTTATGCAACTTATGGAAATTATAGGTTATTTACTTAACTTTTTACAAAACAAATAAACAAAAAACATCACTTTTATTTCAAAGGAGAAAAAAGATGCCGTCATTAAAATTAAAAAAAGCTACAATGCTAACATCGTTTTTGTTACTTAGTCCAATTGTTTTGACTAGTTTGTACTTCATTCCACGTATCAACAACTATCATTACGTCTTTTTTATATTCGTGATGATGAGTTGTTGGATCATCGGAGGGGTTAACTTGTTTTTATCCACAAAAATTGAATCCAAATTCTTAAAAAGAATCATTATTTTCCTTAACCTAATCTGTATTTTGGGCTGGCTTTTTTTTGGGGGGTGAAAAAATGATACAAATTGAAAAGAAGAAAATCATTTTATTTAACGTATCAGGTATATCTTTTAACAAAGATGGTGCTATTAATCCTCAATTATTTGTTTGCTACTTATATTCTTTCCTTACGCTTATTTTCTTCATGTGGATAGTCTTTAACTATGATCAATCGACTGAACAAAAGCAAATGATAGAAAGACGATTCCAATTTTCTTTTTTTAAAAGTGATTAAAAGGCTATACTGATACTTTGATAAATAAGGGATGAAATTTTCAAAAATATATCGTATAATGTAAAGCACTGAAAAGTTGCGACCTTCAACTCGTAGATGATTTCAGAAAATCTAATTGAAATGATGGTGATACCATGAAAGACAACAGCAAGACACGTGTTGTCGTTGGGATGAGTGGCGGTGTCGACTCATCTGTAACAGCACTTTTACTAAAGGAACAAGGCTACGACGTCATTGGGATCTTTATGAAAAACTGGGATGACACGGATGAAAATGGTGTATGTACAGCTACGGAAGATTATAAGGATGTAGCGAAAGTTGCTTCACAAATCGGGATTCCTTATTATTCTGTCAATTTTGAAAAAGAATATTGGGATCGTGTATTTGAATATTTCTTAGCTGAATACCGAGCAGGACGGACACCTAATCCAGATGTGATGTGTAATAAAGAAATCAAATTTAAAGCATTTTTAGATTATGCGATGGATCTAGGTGCTGAATACGTAGCGACTGGGCATTATGCGCAAGTAGTGCGTGACGAAAATGGCGTAGCACATATGCTTCGCGGTGTAGATAACAACAAAGATCAAACTTATTTCTTAAGCCAATTGTCACAAGAACAATTAGCGAAAACAATGTTCCCACTAGGTGGTATGGAAAAAACACAAGTACGTGAAATTGCGGAACGTGCAGGTTTAGCAACTGCTAAAAAGAAAGATTCCACTGGGATTTGTTTTATAGGCGAAAAGAATTTTAAACAATTTTTAAGTAATTATTTACCAGCTAAAAAAGGAAATATGGTGACACTTGATGGTGAAGTCAAAGGTCAACATGCTGGATTGATGTATTACACGATCGGTCAAAGACAAGGCCTAGGGATTGGTGGTGGCGGTGCATCACAAGAACCTTGGTTTGTAGTCGGAAAAGATCTTGCAACGAATACGTTATATGTAGGACAAGGATTTCATCATCCTGCCTTATATGCAACAAGCCTTGATGCGAGCGAAATCCATTTTACAACGAATGAACCAATGCCAAAGGAATTTAAATGTACAGCTAAATTCCGCTACCGCCAACAAGATGTGCCGGTAACGGTTCGGTTATTAGAAGGCGATCGTGCCGAAGTGATTTTTGATGAACCTGTACGGGCGATCACACCAGGTCAAGCTGTCGTCTTTTATGATGGAATGGAGTGTCTTGGTGGTGGCTTGATTGATCATGCCTACAATAAAGAAAAAGTCTTGCAATATGTGTAAATCTTGCTTGCGAACAGCTCTTTGAACAACTTTCTTTTGTTAGAAGAACAAGAAAAGAGTTAAGACAAGTTTAGTTCTGAGAAATAAGCCGAAGAATCCGAAAATAGTTTCGCCTATTTTTGGTATTCCTCGGTTTTTTTTGCTAGAGTGTCTTCTGAAATATCAGTAAGGGGTTTTTGAAGCAAAGAGTTTTCAGATTTTTGTCTAATAATTTTTTCTGAAGAAAACAGTGTCAGGGGACTTTTTCAACAGGCGGTTCTATCTATTTGAAAGCGTTATTTTTAAAAAGAGAGTATAATAAAATCGGAAACCGATCGTTTATCTCATTTACATGGCATCTAGGAGCGACGAGTGTTTCTTGGTTTGTTTGAGTATCGATGAATAGAAAGTAGTGAATCAAAAATATTGAAGAAAGCAAAAGGAGCGAAAAAGATGGAAATCACACATTTTGGACTGGAAGAATGGTTGAATAAGTGGGAAAAAGAAGCAGTATATGACCTTGCACAAAGTTCCATCGAAGCACTGACGTTAGAAGAACTGATTGGGTTAGACGGAACGACAGTTACTGATTTTTTTCAATCTTTGAGTAAAACGTCGTTGGATTATGGGTGGAGCGAGGGGACGGCAACTTTCAAAAAAGAAGTCGCTTCTTTGTATCAATCGCTTTCTTCAGAAAACATTATTCAAACCAATGGGGCGACTGGGGCGAACCTTTTGGCGCTGTATGGATTGATTGAACCAGGAGATCATGTGGTCTCCATGTTGCCAACCTATCAGCAATTGTATGACTTACCCAAATCTTTAGGTGCAACTGTTGATTTCGTACCACTCACAGAAGAAGAGGAATGGCGTTTTGATAGTGTGAAATTAGTTGATGTGATCCAACCAAATACTAAAATGATTTGTTTAAACAGTGCCAATAATCCAACAGGTACATTGTTGGATCGCCAAACATTGGAAGAAATTATCGAAATTGCCGAAAAAGTCGATGCGTATATTTTGATGGATGAGGTGTATGCCCCATTAGCAGGGGGAGATTTTGTCTCAATCGTGGATCTGTATGACAAGGGGATCACGACTAATTCATTGTCAAAGACTTATTCTGTTCCTGGTATACGCATCGGCTGGGTAGCAGCGAATCAAGAAATCATTGAGCGTTTAAGAAAATACCATACCTATTTAGTACTTAGCGGTGGTGTTTTGTCAGATGCATTAGCGGTTCACGCACTGAGGAATAAAGAAAAGATCCTTGCACGAAATAAAAAAATCGTTTCGGAGAATTTAGCCATCGTTGAAAAATGGCTGGCTGATGAACCAAATGTCCAATTAGTGTTGCCGAATCACGTGTCAACGTCATTCATTCGCTTGAACATAACAGAAGATGATGAGCAATTTTGTATTGATCTTCTGAGAGAAACTGGTGTCTTACTGGTCCCTGGTAGTGCCTATGGGGTGCCTCAGCATGCGCGCTTAGGGTATTGTTGCAGGAAAGAAACATTAGAAAAAGGGTTAGCCTTACTTTCAGAATATCTAAAAGAACGTGGAAATAACAAAGCTTGAGAAATTGAAGAGATCTCCAAACGTTAGATTTTTTGGTCTATCTTTTGGAGGTCTCTTTAATTTAAGGTGTGTTTTTATCAATTTTGTTAGGAATAAAATAATTATTTTGGATGTTGCCAAACACGCTCTTTTTTATTTTTTGTTCTTCAAATTTTTTATAATATAAGTGATAGAGAGGACTACTAAAATAATAACTAAAAATGTAAAAATAAGTCTAAAAGATAACACGAGTTTTATAATTAAATTCCCCATTTTAATTATTCTCCTTTTTATAAAAAAGCTTTATTTTACTACAAGAGAGCGTTTTCTTTGTATATTTTTTAATAAGTGTTATTATAACCTTGTGGAAAATAATATCATATACTATAGGAGGAATGCAAATGTTTTTTAGGAAGATGGTTGGATTAGGAATATTAAGTGTTACAGCTTTAACATGTTTTAATGGTGTTACTAATGTTCATGCTTCAGATATAATTTCATCACAAGCCAATGAACCATTAGAATTAAGTCTTGATAATGTTTATAATTTGGAACAAAAAACTTCAAGAATAAGCAAATATGTGTTTGAAACAAAAAATTATACTAATAACAGAACGACAAGCACATTTGAAAAGATTCAGGTAGATTTTACGGATGCAGTATTTTATGATGAAGAGGGAAATATAGTCAATAAAAATAGTGTAATAGAAAATATCGCAAAGGATATTGAAGACTCTCAAAATACAAATCAAAAACGTAGTACTTGGAGAGAAGGTGGAAGTTGGACTAGCGGATCTGGGTATTCTATTTGTAAAGGGACAGCTATTCATGGATTTTCATTTGGGTTTGAATTAGTTTTTAAAGCTGATTATACAAGTGTGCAAGGTGGATATGATCAAATTGATAGAATCTATGGTGTAAACTTTGCTGGTTTTGGCTCTTGGTCTCCGATTTCTAGTGGGATATTTAGAAAAAAAGAACAAGCAGGTTATTCAGCATATGGTGGAGTAAAAGGTGCCTTGTCTAGCAATGGGCTCACTAAGTCAATGTACCTTTATCTTCGAGTAGGTAATGATACTGCTTGGATTGACAGTAATATGTAAAATGATCATTCATTTATAACTTAGAAAATATAAAATTTATGAGTGTGGAACAATAATCCTTTCTCAAAAAGAAGATAAGTCTAATTTTGATTTATAACATCAAAATTAGACTTATCTTTCCTATTATTGACACCTTGTCCTTTATTTTCCAAATTTTATCAATCTAAATCGATATCAATCGTTGCTCCTTGTTTCCAAATGTAAATAAAAGCAATGGAACGCCAATTGAGCTTTTGGGGGTCTCTTCAATCTGGAATATGACGATAGTTCTTGTTTATCCAGATTGACTATTAGTAAGCGATCAATGTCCATGAGGTTGTGTGTGTTTGTCTGAAGAAAGGACAGGTGTATCGGATGTTTCTGATGAGTCAACAAGCTCATTGTCATGGATTTCTTGTGTGTTACGACGTACTAGTAAGAAGTTCACTAAAACAAGTAAAGAAGTGGAAAGAAAGACTCCTCGGTAACCAAACACGCTTGAAACGCTCGAACCAATCATTGGACCAACGACATTCCCAGTTGCTTGGAAGGATTGATTGTAGCTAAAAATCCGACCGGCGGCGTGATGTGGGGAATATTTGGTGATCAAAGCTTGGACAGCTGGAAGCAAACAAGCATCTGAAATACCGATCAAAAAACGCAACGCAGCCAGTTCCCAGACATTCGTGACAAAGGCCATTGGGATATAAACTAAAATTGCAAACCCTAAGCCAATAGCTAAAATACGTTCACTCCCGATTTTATCGCCTAAGCGACCAAAACGAGGAGCGGCGATCAATGTGGCAATTCCTGGGATCGAAGCAATGATCCCACTAATCAGTGTGACACTGCCATGTCCATTTAGTAATTGACGAATATATAAACTAATGATTGGGCTAATAGAATTATTCGAAGCTTGAATAATCATTGTTGTGACGAACATACCAATCACGACATGGGGATACTTCAATTCTTTGAATATTTGTTTGGCAGAAGCCATATTTTCTTTTTTAATAGGTACAAATGTTTCATGAACAAAGAAGAGACTCAATAAAAAGACGAGAAATAAAATGATTCCTGTGATGAAGAAAGTTGGACGATAACCAAATGCTGAGGCTGAAATCCCCCCAAGTAAAGGACCAAGCAATGTTCCTGTGACGGAACCAGTAGCCAATGTTCCTAGGACTTGACCACTTTTTTCTTTCGGCGTACCAGTAGCGACAAGGGCAGTGGCATTACTGATGTAACCAGAAAAGATCCCTTGTAACAACCGAAGTGCAACAAGTTGATATACACTGGTCACACAACCCATCAAGGCAATAACGACAGCCATCCCTAAGGAAGCACGCAAGAGCATCAATTTTCTGCCTTTCTGATCGGCTAATTTGCCCCACCAAGGAGAAATCAATGTGGTGACGAAGAACGTAGAAGAAAAGGTCAACCCACTCCAAAAATTCAATTGCGACGTACTATAGTTACCTAACGTATCTATGTATAGTGACATAAACGGCATGACTAAGCTAAACCCAATTCCTGCCATAAAAGTCCCAAACCATAAGACAAATAAGTTTTGTTCCCAAGTTTCTCTTTTCCTAAATAATTTTTCTTTGATGCGTGTGGTCACTGTTATGTCCTTCTTTCTGAAAATTTTCATTTACATTCGCTTATTATAAACTACAATGTGTAGTTTATCAATGGAAGCCTCTTTTTTAAGTTCGTTTTTCATGGTAAACTAAAGTTGTTAAGTAGTTAACATACGAGAGGAACAACGAAATGAAAAAAAGAAATCTATCTCAAGAAAAAATCATCGCTTGCTTTCGTGGACTAGCGGAAGAGATGGATGTTCAACAAGTCACTTTTCAACACCTGGCTAAGGCGCTAGACGTCAAGTCTCCTTCCCTCTATAATCATTTTAAAAATATGCGTGATGTAAAGACCGCATTGACTGCAAAATTATTACAAGAGTTAAACGAAGCGTTGCGTCGTTCTTTGGTTGGAAAAAGTGGGGCAGAGGCGCTGCGTGTCTATGCACAAGTCTATCAGTCTTTTGCTTTTGCGAACCAGGCCGTTTACGAGTTGCTGATCAGTGTCCCTCACACCAATGAGGAGATTTTGTTAGAAGGAATCTATGAAACGAACCAGATCATTCTACAATTATTTGATGCCTTTGACTTGACCCGAAAAGAAAAAACGCATCGCAGCAGAGAATTGCGAAGTATCATCCATGGCTATTTGTCTTTACGATTTTTAGGCTATTTCACAAAGGAAGCAACTGTGTCTCCTGAAGAGAGTTATTCTTGGATGATCAATGACTTTATTGCCACTTTACCAAGTAAATAAGTAGTACGTTTCTTTAAAATAGACAAATTCATAAAATGTCCCTTTTATAAGAGAAATTTCTTGCAACTTTATTGAAAAGTGTCTAAGATGAGTCTAGTAAAATCGTAGAGAAGGAGCACGAGTATGTATCAAGTAGTGACAATGTTCGGAGATAATGAGCCTTGGTGGTTCTTTGAGAATTGGGAAGAGGATATCGAAGTAGAAGAAACATTTGATTCTTTTGAAGAAGCACAGGTTAATTATGAACAAAAATGGCTTGCAATCAAAAATAAATACGAATATATCCATGCAAAAAGCAACTTTCTAAGTGCCTTCTGGAATGACGGAGACGAGCGCTGGTGTGAAGAATGTGATGATGATCTTCAACAATATAAAGGGTTAGCCTTATTGAAAAATCATCAGCCAATCACTTTAGAAAGCAGAAAGGAATTTTATGAAACAACTAATTCTAGCGGAAAAACCAAGCGTTGCGAAAGACCTAAGCAAGGTGCTTGGTGCTAATCAAAAACACAAAAATTATTACGAAGGACCCAAGGTGATTGTTACTTGGGCCCTTGGTCATTTGTTAGGGCTGAAAATGCCTGAAGACCTCAATAAAGAATGGCAAAGTTGGCAAATGGAAACGTTGCCGATGATTCCTAAAAATTTAGGAATCAAACCACTGCCTAAAACAGGTCACCAATTAAAAACAATCAAGCAATTGGCGCAACGTAAAGATGTGTCAGAGGCTGTGATCGCTACGGATGCCGGAAGAGAAGGGGAATTGGTTGCTCGGTGGATCTTGGAATATGTCCGCTTCAATAAACCAGTGAAACGTCTTTGGATTTCTTCCCAAACAGATAAAGCAATCAAGACAGGATTCAAACAATTGAAGCCCGCAAAAGACTATGATGCACTTTATTATTCGGCGCTAGCTAGGGCAAAAGCTGACTGGTTAGTAGGATTGAACGTAACACGGGCGCTGACTGTGAAGTATCAAGATAATCTATCTGCTGGTCGAGTTCAAACTCCAACACTCGCATTGGTTAGAACACAAGAACGGAAAATTGAAACATTTAGACCACAAACCTATTTTTCAATTTTATTAGATGTGCAAAAACAACAAGCAAAGATGGTTCAAAAAAATCAGTTCGCATTGAAATCTCATGAAGAAGCTCAATCATTAGTGAAAGAGTTAGCTAAAAATAAAGGGACTGTGACAGCCATCCAAGAAAAAGTAAAAGTGGAGCCGGCACCATTACCTTATGATCTAACGGAGATCCAGCGAGAAGCAAACCAGCGTTATGGCTACTCTGCTAAAAAAACTTTGGGACTGGTCCAAAGTTTATATGAAACGCATAAAATCGTGACGTACCCTCGTACAGATAGCAAATATCTGACGAGTGACATGAAAAGTACGATGAAAGAACGTTTACAGGCAGTCAGCGATTTTTCACCAGAAGTGAAACAGTATTTAAAAAATGGGGCAGTTGTTCGACAAACAAAAGTCTTCCAAGACAGTAAAGTCACTGATCACCATGCGTTATTACCAACTGAAAATCGTCCACGCTATGAGAAACTTAGCAACGAAGAACAAAAAATCTATCAAATGATTGTTACTCGATTCTTAGGTTTATTCGCTGAGCCACACAAAATCAGTCAAACAAAAGTGACTGTGACATTTGGCAAAGAACAATTTGTATTCCATCAAAATCAAGTCCTTCAAGCTGGCTGGAAAGATGTCAGTCAAAAGGAGAGCAATGAAGTGGACTGGGTTGAGGGAATGCGTATCCAACGAGAATTTACGATCAAGAAAGAACTATCGGCACCGCCTAAGCCTTTGACAGAGGCGAGTTTACTAGGACTTATGGAAAAACATAGTTTAGGAACACCGGCAACTCGTGCTGAAATCATTGAAAAGTTGATCAAATCGGAATTGATGGAACGAACACCGCAAGGCTTGCAAGTCTCACCAAAAGGAAAGCAATTATTGGAATTAGTCAATCCTTCCTTAGTGACCCCTGATTTAACAGAAAGCTGGGAGAAAGACTTAGAAGCAATTGCAGCAGGTCAAAAACAAGCCAGCCAATTTTTAAGGGGCATTGAAAAAGAAACAAAACGATTGGTACAAGAAATCAAAACAAGTAAACAATCTTACCAAGATTTCTCGATCACACAGAAAAAATGTCCAGACTGCGGTTCCAATCTTAGAGAAAAAAATACTCGAGATGGCAAAATCTATGTCTGCACGAATCAAGATTGTCATTACCGTAGAAGAAAAGATCCAAAAGTCTCGAACCATCGTTGTCCACAATGTCATCGGAAAATGGAGATCATCGAAGGCAAAAATGGCGGTTATTTCCGTTGTAAATATGATGGGACGACCGAAAAAATGTTAGATAAAAAAGAACAAAAGAAAAAAATGACGAAGCACGAAGAACGTCGTTTATTGAAAAAGTACACGCAAGCAGAAGAACCGGAAGAAAGCCCACTTGCTGCAGCTTTAAAAGCAGCAATGAAGAAATAGCGTGTCGTTTGTTGAAAATCAGCAATGGTTTTTGAGACCACTATTGTATGTTAAAAAATGGTGATTGGTTTCAAGTGATTGCTGTTTATGTAACATGGTTTAGAGTGTGAAAGAAGCTTAGTCTGAGACATAAGTCATGAGGTTCCTCTTATAAATTGTTGTTTTTACGTACAATTTTTAGGAGGAACCTCATTTTTTGTATGTTGGGCTTTTTATCACAAATAGCCGTGCTTATAAATCTTCGTAGATAGGTGGATGTTCAAGGTATTCTAAAATCTTGATGAAATCTAAAAACGATAAGATCAATGTTGTTGTGTTGACATTTGGATGAAATCCTACGGTAGAGGTTTGATCAATGGCTGAGTCAATGACTACTTGAATCGCTTTTTCTTGATCATGCATCAATGCAAAAGGTGTAACAGTACCGGGAGCTACCCCTAATAAATCAAGGAGCTGTTCTTCTGAAAGAAAAGACAAACGCTTCTCATTCAGCTGTTCTGCAAGTTGTTTCAAATTTGCCTGCTTTTCATCAGGTAAGATAACAAGATAAATTTGTTTCCCTTTTTTTGCTTTTAATACGAGATTCTTCACTTGAGGTCCTGGTAGTGTAAATGGCAGATTTTTGACAGAAGTAATCGGTGGATGATCCACCTTTTGATAGGGAATGCCTAGTAAATCAAGTAATTGATAGGCTTCTTTTTCAGTAGCCAAAACCATCGATTGATCGCTTCCTTTCTTTTTCTTTCATTCATTATAAAAAAATAATTGACAAAAGAAAAATAATCGTGTAAATTACACGTAAGTTAAAATCAACGACATCGAAAAGAAGAGTAGCGATTAAATGTTTGAAGAGAGTCTCTGGCAGGTGGAAAGAGATAGCAGTTAATGGTGAAACACATCTTGGAGTCGATTTTCTGAAATACAGTAGGAAAATCCGGGAAGCCCGTTACAGCTGCGGTCATTGCTTGATGACCAGATAAGGTTAGTTTCCGTGAGGGACTAGCAAAAAAAGGTGGAACCACGTAATTTACGTCCTTTGGTCATTTGACCGAAGGACGTTTTTTTTTATTTTCGTGTGAAGTAAATGTCCAACAACAATTACTTTTGTTTTACCTCATTTTCTGGAATGACTGCGTGAGGTTTCTTTTGTGAAAAAGAAACAAACAGAGGTGGGAACACGTGTGATGCGTCCTCTTGACGAGAGTCAAGGGGATTTTTTTATTTAAAAGGAGGAAGAAAGAAATGAATTATTTGCTGGAAGTCATGCCACAACTATTAGTAGGGGCTCTTACAACGTTGAAATTATTTATTTTTACCTTGATTGGTTCATTGCCATTAGGGATCATTTTAGCATTAGGGTTGTCTTTACATTTTAAACCAATTCGTTATATCTTGCAGACCTATGTCTGGGTCATGCGTGGTACACCGTTATTACTACAATTGATTTTTGTTTTTTATGGATTGCCAACGATCGGGATCGTCTTTGACCGTTTTGAGGCAGCATTATTGGCTTTTGTTTTAAATTATGCCGCTTATTTTGCTGAGATTTTTCGTGGGGGGATTCAATCGATTCCCCAAGGACAATATGAAGCTGCGCAAGTGTTACAGTTGAGTCCTTTTCAAACCGTCACAAAAATCATTATCCCACAAGTGACAAAAATCGTTTTACCATCGGTTGGGAACGAAGTGATTAACTTAGTGAAAGACTCTTCATTGATCTATATCTTAGGACTAGGAGACGTTATGCGAGCAGGGAAGATTGCGATGGAACGTGATGCAACATTGCTACCATTACTAGGTGTGGCTTTCATCTACCTGGCACTAACCGGTATCTTAACGATCATCATGAAACAAGTAGAAGGAAAATTAAACTATTATCGCTAGGAGGAATGGACATGATTGAATTAAAGAAAGTAAGTAAAGCATTTGGAGAAAAGAAAGTAATCAACGCGTTAGATCTAGTCATTCCAGATGGTCAAACCATGGCGATCGTCGGTCCTTCTGGTGGAGGGAAAACGACACTTTTGAGAATCTTAGCAGGATTGGAAAAAGCAGACAGTGGGGAATTTTATCTGGATGGTGTAGCCTTTGACCCATTTGAATTGAAAACGAAAGAGCAAGTCGTAGGTGTTGTTTTCCAAGATTTTCAACTGTTTCCACACTTAAGTATTTTTGACAATATCACTTTAGCGCCTAAAATGGTGTTAAAGCAATCGAAAGAAACGTATACGAAAAAAGCACAGGAATTAGCCGATTCACTTGGGATCAGTGATTTACTCAACAACTATCCTTATCAATTATCTGGCGGTCAAAAACAACGGGTAGCGATCGCACGTGCCTTGGCAATGAATCCTCGAGTTCTTGCTTATGATGAACCGACAAGTGCCTTAGACCCTGAGCTGCGACAACAAGTAGAAAACTTGATCGTCTCATTGAAGGCAGAAGGTGTGACACAAATCATCGTAACCCATGATTTAGTGTTTGCGGAAAATGTGGGAGATCAACTCGTGAAGGTCATCCCAAACAAGTAAGAAGGAGGGACACTTGATGAAAAAAATCAGTTTGCTACTTGCGATAGTTGCAGGGATCGTCTTTCTTTCTGGTTGTAGGAATGAAAAGACAGATAAAGACAATTGGTCAACGATTCAATCAGAAAAAAAGATCATCATCGGGTTAGATGACACCTTTGTACCGATGGGGTTTCGTGATAAAGAAGGAAAACTAACAGGTTTTGATATTGACCTTGCTAGAGCAGTTTTTAGAGAATATGACATCAAAGTCGTTTTCCAACCCATTGACTGGTCCATGAAAGAGTTTGAATTGAATAATGGGACGATTGATCTCATTTGGAATGGGTATACTAAAACAGCTGAAAGAGCCAAAAAAGTCCAATTTTCAAAACCTTATATGCAAAACGAACAAGTCCTGATCACTACGAAAAAATCAGGGATCACCAGCTTTGCTCAAATGAAGGACAAAATCTTAGGAGCTCAAAATGGTTCTTCTGGTTATGATGCCTTTATCAAACAACCAAAAATATTAAAAGATATTGTAAAAAATCAGGATGCTGTTTTATATGATAGCTTTAATGAAGCATTGATCGATTTGAAGAGTGGACGGATCGATGGGTTATTGATGGATAAAGTATATGCTGGTTATTACTTGAAGCAAAAAAATGAGTTGGATCAGTTCAATATGATCAAAGGGGATTATCAAAGCGAAGATTTTGTCGTGGGTGCCCGAAAGAAAGACAAGGAATTAGTGAAGAAAATCAATGAAGGGATTGCGGAATTAGAAAAAACAGGAGAATTCCAACAAATCTCAGACAAATGGTTTGGTGAAGATGTGACACCCGTTCAGAAGTAAACAGGCAATCTAACATCATTGAGTATCTTAAAAAGAAGCGTGGTAATTTGAGTGTCTCTCAGTTCACACGATAAAACCTATGAAATTAACCTGCGCCAAATGAATAAGCAAGAATTTTTGAAACACATATTTTAAAAAATTCTTGCTTATTTTTTGTCTGAAAAATTCCAATGATCATAAAATTGTTCAATGATTGATTTCTCCTTTTGTATTGAAAGGGGTTTCGTGTTATCCTTTTTTAGTAAGGATTGAAGCAAGAAAGGAAGAGATTGATGGAACACCAAAAATTAACTGAATTTCCCCAAGACTTTCTTTGGGGATCAGCCTCAGCGGCTTATCAAGTTGAAGGAGCCTGGCAAGAAGACGGCAAAGGAGAATCGGTCTGGGATCGTTTTGTCCGTATTCCAGGGAAAACTTTTAAAGGAACAAACGGCGATCTAGCGGTTGATCACTATCATCGCTTTAAAGAAGATATTGCTTTAATGAAAGAACAAGGATTGAAAGCGTATCGTTTTTCAGTTGCTTGGACTCGCATTTTTCCTAATGGTCGTGGGGAAATCAATCAAGCAGGGTTAGCTTTTTATGAAGAGCTGATCGACGAGTTGATTGAAAACGGGATTGAACCAATGTTGACATTGTATCATTGGGATCTTCCACAAGCCTTGCAAGATGAGTATGCAGGTTGGGAATCACGCCAAATCATTGAAGATTTCACTAATTATGCTGAAACATTATTTAATGCTTTTCGAGGAAAAGTCCATTATTGGATCAGCTTGAATGAACAAAATATTTTTACTTCACTAGGCTATTTATTAGCTGCTCATCCACCAGGTGTTACTGATCCAAAACGGATGTATCAAGTGAACCATATTGCTAACTTAGCAAATGCAGCAGTGATCAATAAGTTTCATGAATTAGGAATGCCAGGTAAAATCGGTCCAAGTTTTGCTTACACACCTAATTATCCGATCAACAGCGATCCTAAAAATATTTTAGCTGCAGAAAATGCGGAAGATTTGATGGCTCATTACTGGATGGATGTCTACATGTGGGGCAAGTACCCGATCGCCGCTATGAAATTTTTAGAAGAACGTGGCTGGGCACCTGAAATGGTTGAAGGAGACGCAGAACTGCTTGAATCTGCTAAACCAGACTTCTTGGGGATCAACTATTATCAAACAGCGACCAATGCCTTTAATCCGTTGGATGGTGTAGGAGCTGGCAAAATGAATACCACTGGGAAAAAAGGATCTTCTGAAGAAACAGGCGTCCCAGGGATGTACAAAAAAGTCGACAATCCTTTCGTTGAACGTACGAATTGGGATTGGGAGATCGACCCAGAAGGATTGAGGATCGCTTTAAGAAGGATTACGAGTCGCTACCGGATGCCTGTATTGATTACTGAAAATGGTTTAGGGGAATACGATGAATTGACAGAGGATAAAAAGATCCACGATGAGTATCGTATTGCTTACCTTTCAAGTCATGTCAAAGCGATTAAAGAAGCGATCTCAGATGGTGCTGAAGTCCTTGGCTATTGTACGTGGTCTTACACTGATCTGTTAAGTTGGTTGAATGGCTACCAAAAACGTTATGGATTTGTTTATGTCGATCAAGATGAAACTCAAGCAGGATCATTGGATCGCTACAAGAAAGATAGTTATTATTGGTACCAACAAGTGATCAAAGAAAATGGCTCAACGATCTGACCTTTTTGATAGTAAACGTTCAGGGAAATAAAGCGTAATCGCTTTTTTCTAAAAATAGAAGCAGTGAGGATAAAACTTTCCAGCTTCATTGAGTTCACTGAATGAACCAAATGAATTGAATGAACCGAAATTCCCAAAAACTTTCTTGGTTTTTGTGGAATTTCGGTTTTTTTATCATAGTTTCTCGATAGGGGTGCAGGATCTAGCCATTGGTTATTTGAAAAAGTTTCTTAAAGTATTTGGCATAAATACAGTGTTCGAAAAGAAAAACTTTAAACTTAGAAACAAAACTTTTGTTCCCTCGCTTTTTTTTGTATAATGGAACTTGATGAAATGAGGGATAAAAATGGCAAAGAAAAAACGTCCTGCAAAGAAAAAGAAAAAGACGAAAAAGCAACAACAGCAGCAGGAACAACTTCTTGCGATCAGTATCGGATTTGCATTGATCTTATTTGCCGTATTTGGCTTTTTAAAACTAGGTTTTTTAGGTATTTTAGTGGCAAATGGTTTTCGGATCATTGCAGGGAACACTTATCAGCTTCTCTGTATATTATTAGCTATTTTAGGTTTTTGGGTCGTTGTAAAAAATACCGATTTTAAAATCGGAAAAAGCCGTCGGTGGTTTGGAGGCATTCTTTTTTACTTAGGAATTCTTCTCTTTTTACATGCCCATCTATTCGGAAAACTCCATAGTGGCGAACCAAACATTCTAGGAACCACTTGGGATCTGTTAGCAAGTGACATCCAGCATGCTCGAGTCAGCAGTAATGTTGGTGGTGGGATGGTTGGAGCAGCACTCTATAATTTTACGTATTTCTTGATTGCTCAACCTGGTAGTTACTTTGTTGCCATTTTATTATTAATAAGTGGTGCAATTTTATTTAGCAATATCGAAGGCTATCAATTAGTCAATAGCTTGCAAGTGATGGGAGAACGAATGCAAGAACTGCTGGAAGGAGATCCTGCAAAGCAAGCGAAGAAACAAGCGGCGAAAGAAGAACGGCAAAAGCAACGAGCGAAAGCACGAGAAGAGAAAAAATTAGCAGCAAAAGAAGCGGCAGAAGCTGAGATTGCTGAGCTGGAAAAACGTCGTTCCGCTGAACAACAAGCAAAGTCTGCGCCTTCTTATGAAAAAATAGCAGATGATGAACCCGAACAACTCAGTTTTGTACCGATCGATAGTTTTCAAGGAACTGTCCCATCTGCGACAATGGATATGCCAAAAGCAGAGCCAACGGTCACAACGCCTACTGCATCTGAACCGTTAGAAGCAGAGAGCTTAGAAGATGATGGGACAGCATTAGAATTTGAAATCGAAGCAGAGCAGGAAAATCAAGATTATGAGTTACCGTCAATCGATTTACTCGATTCAGTAAAAACGACGGATCAAAGTGACGAGTATAAAAAAATCGAGAAAAATATCGGAGTCTTGGAACAAACTTTTCAAAGTTTTGGCGTAGATGCGAAAGTCGTCAAAGCAAGTTTAGGACCCTCTGTGACAAAATTTGAAGTCCAACCAGCAGTGGGTGTCAAAGTAAGTAAAATCGTCAGTTTAACGGATGACATTGCATTAGCATTAGCGGCTAAAGATGTTCGGATGGAAGCACCGATCCCAGGTAAATCATTGATCGGAATCGAAGTACCGAATAGCAAGATCAGCATGGTGTCATTTAGAGAAATCATCGAAGCGCAACCCAATCATCCAGATAAGCTGTTAGAAGTGCCATTAGGAAGAGATGTTTCTGGGCGAGTCCAAACCGCAGATCTTTCTAAAATGCCTCACTTATTAGTAGCCGGATCGACAGGTAGTGGGAAATCGGTAGCAATCAATGGGATCATTACCAGCATTTTGATGAGAGCAAAACCCCATGAAGTCAAATTGATGATGATCGACCCCAAAATGGTGGAGTTGAACATGTACAATGGGATTCCTCATCTTTTGACGCCAGTTGTGACAAATCCGAGAAAAGCTGCTCAAGCGTTGCAGAAAGTCGTTCAAGAAATGGAAGAACGTTATGAAAAATTCGCTGCTACTGGTGTTAGAAATATTACTGGTTATAATGAATTTGTCCAACAAAAAAACTTGGAAAATGGAACGAAACATCCTACCTTACCATTTATCGTGGTGATCGTGGATGAATTAGCTGACTTGATGATGGTTGCCAGCAATGAAGTCGAAGATGCTATTATTCGTTTGGCACAAATGGCACGGGCAGCGGGAATCCATATGATTTTAGCGACCCAACGTCCAAGTGTGGATGTTATCACAGGGATCATCAAAGCAAATGTTCCTTCTCGTATGGCATTTGCAGTCTCTAGTGGAACGGACTCACGTACGATCATTGACTCCAATGGTGCGGAAAAGCTTCTCGGACGTGGGGATATGCTCTTCTTGCCAATGGGTGAAAACAAACCGATACGGGTTCAAGGTGCGTTTATTTCTGACCACGAAGTAGAACGAGTGGTCAACTTTGTAACAGATCAACAAGAAGCACATTATGAAGAAAAAATGATGCCTTCTGATGAAGTAGAATCAGGCGGTACCGCAGAACAACCACAAGATGAATTATTTGAAGAAGCTAAAGCACTTGTCATTGAAATGCAGACAGCAAGTATTTCATTATTGCAAAGAAGATTTAGAATTGGTTATAATCGGGCAGCACGCTTAGTCGATGAATTAGAAGCGCATGGCGTAGTAGGACCTTCAGAAGGAAGTAAGCCAAGAAAAGTCTTCATTGAGCAAGTCGAAGAACCAATGGATATGATGCCAACGGATCACGAAACATAGAAAAAGTGCGTATGTGCTTGTCAGTTCTAACAATGAAACCGAAGAAACGCCAAAAGTAATTTTGGGTGTTCTTCGGTTTTTTTATGAGATTGATCACTTATTCATAAAAATCAAAAAAACGATAGCTAAAAAAGGAGGAGCATTCATAAACAGCCTAAGATTTGGTATCTTTGTTTTGTGAACTATTGCATTAGTTGTGAGAATCAGTTATAGTATGTAGCGATACTTTGAAAAAAAGAGGGAAACGATTTTGGAAAAACAATCCATTTATGGTTTAACAATCGAAGAATTAACCAATTGGTTTTTAGAAAACGGCGAAAAAAAATTCCGTGCCGCCCAAGTGTGGGAATGGCTTTATCAAAAGCGTGTCAAAGACTTCTCCGAAATGACCAACTTGTCAAAAAACTTGATAACAAAGTTAACGGATCAGTTTGTGATCAATCCGTTAAAACAAATAGTGGTTCAAGAAGCAACGGATGGCACAGTCAAATATCTATTTGAATTACCAGATAAAAATATGATCGAAACAGTCTTGATGAGACAAGAATATGGATTATCTGTATGTGTGACGACACAAGTCGGCTGTAATATTGGTTGTACTTTTTGTGCAAGTGGTCTGTTAAAAAAGAATCGAGATTTGACAGCTGGAGAAATCGTGGCACAGATCATGATGGTTCAACACTATTTTGATGAACGACAAGAAGGAGAAAGAGTGTCCCATGTGGTTGTGATGGGCATTGGCGAACCGTTCGACAATTATGATAATGTCATGAACTTCTTACACATCATCAATGATGCCAAAGGGTTGGCAATTGGCGCACGACACATTACTGTTTCAACAAGTGGTTTGGCAAATAAGATCAAAGAATTTGCTGATAATGGGTTGCAAGTCAATTTAGCGATCTCATTACATGCACCAAATAACGAGATTCGGACCTCCATCATGCGGATCAATCGGAGTTTCCCAATTGAAAAATTGATGGCTGCAGTAGATGAATATCTTGAAAAAACCAATCGACGAATCACGTTTGAATACATCATGTTGAATCAAGTCAATGATCGTCCGGAGCATGCACAACAATTAGCGGATCTATTAAAAGACAAAAAGAAATTAACGTATGTGAATTTGATCCCTTATAATCCAGTCAGTGAACATGACCAATACTCTCGAAGTCCTAAAGCAGATGTGCTGAAATTTTATGATGTATTGAAAAAGAATGGTATCAATTGCGTGATCCGTAAAGAACACGGTACAGATATCGACGCTGCGTGTGGTCAATTACGGAGTAAACAAATGAAAAAAGAAAAAGCAACGACTAAATAGCATTAGCTAATATCCAACATCCATGGAGAAGAAACAACAAAGACGACAAAGCCTTATGCTTTGTCGTCTTTTGCTGAGTTTTCTTAGAACCTCAATTTACTGTTTGCTCTTGCGGTTCATCCCAATGCCATACAATATCCATGAGAGAACAAAACAGGATAATGCATACAGAATATCTTTTGTCACGTTCAAGACAGCGAGACTTGAGATGATTGATAATGATAAAAATAGTAACAGTTTCCGATCCTTCATAAGACTCCTCCATTATTTAGTAATTCTGCATACATTCTGATGCGTATAATCATTGAATCCTTTTTTATGCAAGTGAGGGGATTGAATGGAAACTAATGTTCCTAATCTGTCCCATTCGTTAGTGACTCATTGCATGATTGTTTGTAAAGGGTTGTTATTGATCCTAATCATAATACTATTTATTTAGCCATGGATGAAAAAGCTATTTGTTAACGATTGGAGTCTATAAGTAAATTAATAATTTTTATAAGAAATGATAGTTCATCAATTTATTCTTGAAATGTCAGTTAGCACAGCTGTTTCAAAAAATTCTTTCTTATTGTCATCGGAGCTACCCGATGTTTTTACGACCTTATCCACGGCGTTCAAGAAGCAACTCCTCAGCAATAAGCGATGATTTTCTAAAATATGAGAAGCTATTTTAAAAAATCCTCTCTTATTCGCTCGGAGCTGAACGCTTCTTTCACGACCTTATCCACGGCGTTCAAAGAGCTGCCCTTCGGTATTAAGTCAAAAAATCTAAAAACATGAAAAGCTGTTTCGAGATTTTCATCCTTAATACTCAGGGCAGACCGCTCTTTTCACGACCTTAAGCATAAACTTTTCTTTTTTCTTTCTAGTACTGCTAAAATAGGCAGAAAAGGGAGGGATAGCGATGATTATCAGTGAGTTTGATCGTGAGAATATTGTCTTGCGAGATCAGCTTGCAGATCTTTTAAGATTGACTTGGCCTGATGAGTATGGGACAGAGCCGATGAAAGAAGTCGAACAGTTGATGGTTCCAGAACGGATTGCTGTATCGGCGATTGAAGGGGAGGAATTGGTCGGTTTTGTTGGAGCGATCCCTCAATATGGCAAAACAGGGTGGGAGTTACATCCTTTGGTAGTAGCAAGCGCGCATCGCAAACAACAAATCGGGACACGATTGGTTTCCTATCTGGAAAAAGAAGTCGCTTCATATGGTGGCCTGGTCATCTATCTAGGGACAGATGATGTTGAAGGACAAACAAATTTAGTTGAAACGGATTTATTTGAAGATACCTTTGCAAAGTTACAAGAAATCAAAAATATCAATCATCATCCCTATACATTTTATGAGAAACTTGGCTATCAGATCATCGGTGTGATCCCAGATGCGAATGGGTGGAACCAGCCTGATATTTGGTTAGCAAAACGAGTGGCCAAAAGAGAGCCAACGGAATAAATTAAGACACTAATATTAGAGAAATGAACGATCCATTTTGTTCTCTAGTATTAGTGTTTTTTTGTTAGAATAAAAAATTATAATCTTTTTATGAGCTAAATCCGAACATTATAGCTGTTTTTACGATTTATTTTTTTTTGATGAAAATTATTTTATTTTTTTATCAAGTAGAAATAAAACCTTATAAAATAAGTGTATTTTCAGAAAAGAACAATAAATATTTCACTATAATGACATTATTTAAAAAAAAACCGAGAAAAAAGTATTGCTTTTTTAATAATTATTCATTAAACTCTTAAACAACTCAGAAAAAACTAATTATTCTGAAAATTTCGACAAAAGGGGTACGGGAAATGAAAAAGAAATGGGCATTTAGTGTTGTAGCCTTGAGTGGGCTGGTACTTGCAGGCTGTTATGGCGGAAGTGCAAATACAAAAAGTAGTAATTCAGCGAGTGGCAACTCTACAGATGGAGGCGGAGTATTCAATTTAGTCGTACCTCAAGAAATGCCAACAGCAGATTTATCTTTAGCAACGGATACAATTAGTTTCACTGCATTAAATAATGTGTATGAGGGAATCTATCGTTTAGATAAGGATAGTAAACCACAACCAGCAGGAGCGAGTGAACTGGCAGAAGTTAGTGAAGATGGGTTGACTTACAAGATCAAATTGCGTGAAGACGCTAAATGGTCCAATGGTGATCCAGTAGTTGCGGCTGATTATGTTTATGGTTGGCAACGTACAGTGGATGCTGCCACAGCTTCTGAATATGCGTATCTTTTTGCTCCAGTAGCGAATGCAGAAGAAATCACAGCAGGCAAAAAAGATAAATCAGAATTAGGAATCAAAGCAGTAGGCGATCATGAATTAGAAATCACATTAACGAAACAAACGCCATACTTCCAATATTTACTTGCTTTCCCATCATTCTTCCCGCAAAAACAATCAGTGGTGGAAGAAAACGGTGATGCTTACGCTTCAGCAAGCGATAAAGCAGTATACAATGGACCGTTTACCTTAACAGATTTTGACGGACCAGGGACAGATACCGAATGGTCATACAAGAAAAATGATAATTATTGGGATAAAGATGCAGTGAAGTTATCTGAAATCAAAGTTAGCGTGGTCAAAGAATCTTCTACAGCGTTGAATCTCTTTAAAGACGGTCAAGCAGATGACGTGATCCTTTCAGGGGAACTCGCTCAACAAAATGCGAATGATCCAGCTTATACGTCAGTCAAAGAAGCACGTACGAGCTATATTGAGTTGAACCAACGTGAAGCTGATTCACCATTTAAAAATGTCAACTTAAGAAAAGCTATTTCATACTCAATCAATCGTGATGCGTTAGTGAAACAAGTTCTAGGAGATGGATCGGTTGTGTCAACTGGCTTGATCCCAGCGGACATGTCTAAAAATCCAGAAACAAATGAAGATTTTGCGAAAGAAGCAGGAACGCTTGTTTCTTACGATAAAGACAAAGCAAAAGAATATTGGGAAAAAGCGAAAAAAGAACTTGGCATTGATTCCCTTGAATTCAATTTGATGGCTTCAGATGATGATGCATCGAAAAAAGTGATCGAGTATATCCAAAACTCAATCCAAGAAAATTTAGATGGCGTAAAAGTTAAACCAACACCAGTTCCATTCTCTGTTCGTTTAGACCGTTCATCTTCAGGTGATTTTGATACTGTATTAGGCGGTTGGGCAGCAGACTATGCTGATCCAAGCAGCTTTACTGACCTATTTGTTGCAGGTAACTCTTATAACCGTGGACAATGGAGTAATGCGGACTACGACAAAGTAGTAGATGACTCAGGGAATAAAGATGCCGGCGATGAGAAAGCACGTTGGGCGGATCTGCAAGAAGCAACTAAAATCATGGCAGACGATATGGGTGTGATCCCAGTTTACCAAAAAGCAGAAGGACACTTAGTCAATGAAAAAGTCAAAGGAATTGTCCACCACGCTGCAGGAGCTTCATGGGATTACAAATGGACTTATGTAGAAGAATAGGCAAACATTAAGACAAAAAAAGCGGACTAGAGATTAAGGCAGTTGTCTTAATCTCTCTCCACTTTTTAAAGGTTACGTATCATAGAAACGAAAAAATCACCAGCACGATAGAAAGAGCAAGCAAGATTCCGGCAATGATCAGCCAAAAGGTATACATACCATAGCTGGCAGACGAGAGTGAAGAAAATTCTGGTTTTTTCTTGCGGTTTCTTGTTCGGGCTAAATAGATCGATCGTTGAAAATGATCAAAGAAACCCGAGGAAAAAACCCATAAAAATCCGCCGATAATCAAAAACGGCATCGCACATAAAAATAAATCATTTGATAATTGAGTGAGTGTTAGTTGATGATTCAAACTATTTTTTACAATAATCAGGAGAATCAAGACACCAGCAATCAGGTAGGGAAGAGATTTCTTTTTCATCAGTTTGCTCCTTTATCTTTGGTTCATTCATTAATAATGTAGCGAAACATTTGTCAGAAGTCAAAAGCTAGGGGGAAACATTAGTGAATAGTTATCTAAAATATGTATTGAAACGTGTCTTCTTTATGGCCATTACGCTTTGGTTGATTGCCACAATCACGTTCTTCTTAATGCAATTATTACCAGGCACACCTTATACCAACCAAGAGCGCTTGAGTCCTGAAACGATCGCTATGTTGAATCAACAAGTTGGACTGGATAAACCTGTGATCGTCCAATATGGTATTTACTTGTCAAATTTACTTCAAGGAGATTTCGGTATCTCTTTCCAATTTAAAAATCAGCCTGTTGCTCATTTATTAGCTGGTAGAGTAGGTCCTTCATTACAACTCGGACTACAAGCAATTATTTTTGGAACAGTGATCGGTACGATCTTAGGAACGATTTCAGCAATGAAGCAAAACACTTGGGCAGATACTTCTTCCACGTTGGTTGCAATTTTGGGTCGCTCGATCCCTAACTTTGTTTTTGCAGTCTTATTACAATATATTTTTGCGATCCGCTTGCATGTACTGCCGATTGCTAAATGGGACGGCTTCATTTATACGATCCTTCCAACTATTGCATTGGCTATGTCACCTTTAGCCGACTCGGCACGTTTTATCCGAACAGAAATGGTCGAAGTATTACACAGCGATTATGTAGAGTTAGCGAGAGCCAAAGGATTAAGTCGTTGGGAGATCGCCTTTAAACATGGTCTTCGTAATAGTTTGATTCCATTAATGACATTGTTAGGACCGTTAGCAGTTGCTTTGATGACTGGTTCGTTAGTAGTCGAAAATATTTTTGCCATCCCCGGTATTGGTGAGCAATTCGTTAAATCGATCACGACGAATGATTATCCAACGATCATGGCAGTAACGATCCTTTACTCATTTATGTTGATCTTTGTGATTTTAGTCGTTGACCTGCTTTATGGTTTAGTTGATCCAAGAATCCGTGTTTCAGAAGGGAGTCGAAGCTAGATGGAACTGATACCAAAACGTTATGAAACAGTAGCAGATATTCCTGCAGATAAATTTCTTCCGCTACAAAAAAACACTGAAGAAGAACGAGAACAAATTGCAGCTCCATCGCTAAATTTCATTCAAGATTCTTGGCGACGTTTAAAGAAAAACAAAGCCGCAGTCGTTTCGATGATTTTACTATCAGTGATCATTTTGATCTCGATCGTTACGATCTTTGTTTCGCCACACAACCCAACGGCACAAAATATTGATTACATCAATCTACCCCCACGTATTCCAGGGTTAAATATCGATGGATTGAATGGAAAAGCGATGGTTGGTGGTGAGTTAGTCGATAAATATGCCCAAGCAAATGTTCCAGCAAATGTGAATTTCTTTTTAGGAACTGATGGTCTAGGACGTGATGTATTAAGTCGGCTATTCATGGGAACACGAATTTCCTTACTGATCGCTTTTATTGCTGCATTATTAGATGTGACGATCGGTGTTGCTTATGGGCTGATTTCTGGTCTGCTAGGCGGACGAATCGACAACGGAATGCAACGTTTCTTAGAGATCTTATCTGGGATTCCTAATCTGGTAGTCATGATTTTGATGTTGGTTGTTTTTGAACCAGGTATTTTTTCCATCGTGGCAGCAATGGCGATCACGAACTGGATTCCGATGGCTCGTATCGTTCGAGCGCAAACCCTGAAACTGAAAGATCAAGAATATGTGTTAGCTGGTATGACATTAGGTGAATCGAAATTGAAAATTGCCTTCAAACATATTTTACCGAATATTTCCAGTGTAATCATTATTCAAATGATGTTTAGTATTCCATCGGCAATTTTCTTTGAAGCCTTTTTAAGTTTCATTGGTTTGGGGCTAACGCCACCATCTGCTTCATTGGGAACAATGCTGAGTGATGGCTATAAAACTTTCTTGTACCTGCCATATCTATTATGGATCCCTGCGGCAACGTTATCTGTTATCATGATCGGCTTCAATTTACTAGCGGACGGATTACGTGATGCCTTTGACCCTAAAATGAAAGAGTGAGGAATATGACAAAAGTTCTTGAAGTTAAAAATTTGCAAATCTCATTTGATACGTACGCTGGGAAAGTCCGAGCGATCCGCGGTGTCAATTTTCATTTAAACAAAGGCGAGACTCTAGCAATTGTTGGAGAATCTGGTAGTGGGAAATCAGTCACTACCAGAAGTATCATGAGATTGTTATCAAGTAATGCTACGATCGATTCGGGCGAGATTTTATTCAAAGGAAAAAATATTGTCGATCAATCAGAAAAAGCCATGCAAAAAATTCGTGGGAAAGAAATCGCAATGATTTTCCAAGATCCAATGACTTCTCTCGATCCTACGATGACGATTGGGAAACAAGTGGCGGAATCCTTGAGAAAACACAATAAAGTTTCGAAAAAAGAAGGACAAAAAGCAGCATTGGAATTACTAAACTTAGTCGGGATTCCTGAGGCTGAAAAACGGATCAACAGTTATCCTCACCAATTTTCAGGGGGACAACGGCAACGGATCGTCATTGCGATTGCGTTGATCTGTTACCCGGAGATCTTGATCGCTGATGAACCAACAACTGCATTAGATGTTACGATTCAAGCCCAGATTTTAGAACTGCTAAAAGAAATCCAAACGAAAATCGATACCTCGATTATCTTTATCACACATGACTTAGGTGTAGTAGCAAATGTAGCGGATCGGGTAGCGGTGATGTATGGCGGAAAGATCATTGAAGTCGGTACCTCGGAAGAAATTTTTTATCATCCGCAACATCCTTACACTTGGGGCTTGTTAGGTTCGATGCCGACCTTAGATAGTGCGAATGAACGACTTTATGCGATCCCGGGTTCACCACCTGATTTATTGAACCCACCTAAAGGCGATGCCTTTTATCCACGGAATGAATATGCCCTGCAGATTGATGCAGAAGAAGAACCACCATTTTTTGAATTATCAAAAACACATCAAGCAGCAACTTGGCTTTTAGCACCTCAAGCACCAAAAGTAGAGCCACCTGAAGAAATCAAACGTCGTTGGGCGATTTTTGAAGAAAAGCAAAAAGCGAATGGAGGGATGACGAATGCCAAAAAAACTGCTAGAGGTTAATGGTCTAAAACAATATTTCAATATTGGAAAGAAAAATGAAGTTCACGCAGTCAATGATATTAGCTTTCATATTTATGAAGGGGAAACCTTTGGCTTAGTTGGTGAATCAGGTAGTGGTAAATCAACCACTGGGCGGACAGTCATTCGCTTAAATGAACCGACCGATGGCGAGATTTTCTTTGATGGAAAAGATGTCACCAAGCTAAAAGGAAAACAAGAAATGGCTAAGTTTCGCCGTGAGGTTCAGATGATCTTCCAAGACCCTTATGCATCATTGAATCCCCGAATGAAAGTTCGTGACATCATTGCAGAAGGGATCGATGTCAATGGATTGGTCAAGTCTCCTGAAGAACGTTCAGAAAAAGTGGATGAGCTTCTTCGAACGGTAGGATTGAATCCGAGCCATGGTACACGTTACCCTCATGAATTTTCAGGTGGACAACGACAACGGATCGGTATTGCACGTGCTTTAGCAGTTAACCCTCGTTTTATTATTTGTGATGAGCCGATTTCGGCTTTAGACGTATCGATTCAAGCACAAGTGGTCAATTTATTACAGGATCTGCAAAAACAACAACAACTAACGTACTTATTCATTGCTCATGATTTATCCATGGTCAAACATATCAGTGATCGGATCGGTGTCATGCACAACGGTCGTTTATTGGAAATGGGAACAAGTGATGAGATTTACCACCATGGGGTTCATCCTTATACGGAAAGTTTATTATCTGCAATTCCACTACCAGATCCCGATCATGAAAGACAGCGGAAAAGAATCAAGTATCAACCAGAACCAGAAGATGGGCAAAAACGGACATTAAGAGAAATTGCCCCAGAGCATTTTGTCTATGCGACAGAGCAAGAAGTGGCTTATTACGCAAAAAAATTGAAACGACAAAAAGAAGCGAGCTTACTTGTGACGTCTTAGGAGGTAAGTGCTGATGCTAAAAGCCTTTAAATTCCGAATTTATCCCACGGCTTCACAAAAGCAATGGTTTGTTCAAAATTTTGGCTGTGTTCGTTTTACGTATAACCACTTACTAAAAGCCCGTCAGGAAAGCTACGCTAAAACAGGTGTCATCGATTATACACTGACTCCTGCTTCTTTAAAAAAGCAATATGATTTTTTAAAAAAAGCAGACAGCTTAGCGCTTGCGAATGCACAACTAAATCTAGATCGTGCGTTTCGTAATTATTTTAAAAAACGTGCCAGTTTTCCAAAATTGAAAAATAAAAAAAGTATGTGGCAGTCTTATACAACAAATAATCAAAAAGGCACAATTTATTTGAAAGATAAGTATCTAAAACTGCCAAAACAGAAAGAACTCATTCAGGTAAACCTCCATCGACCAATCGAAGGAGAGATTCGTTCAGCGACGATCTCCTCACGTTATAATGAAGCTTTTTATGTTTCTTTACTCTGTGAGGTTTCAGCGAAAGAAATAACAGAGTCTCGTCGTTGGATCGGTGTGGCTTATGATCCGCAAAAACTAATCGAGACATCCTCTCCAGTTGATGTACCATTACCATTGTTGAAAAAAACTGAAAAAGAAATGCAGCTGGCTAAGAGAAAATTAGGGATTAAGGGACGGGCAGCTCAGAAACGAAAAGCTCGTTTGGAACGATCGAAGAACTATCAAAAACAAAAGCGTAAAGTAATGGATCTTTATTTAAAACAAAAATTTCAAAAAGAAAATTATTTGGAACAGTTATCTGGCAAATTGATTCGTTATTATGACTATTTGTTTGTAGAAGCTGTCCCTAATGAAACTTTCTTGTCAGACTTCTCACTTCAAGATTGGTATAAATTAGTGACTAAGCTGAGGTATAAAGCAAACTGGTATAATAAAACGTTGATTTTGATCAATATGAATGAACAAACCGATCCTTTAGTGATTAAAAAAAGTCTAGAACTAGAAAAAATCGGGAAACAAGTGATTTTTGAATAAATGAACTGGTAGGAGCGCTAGGGATCGCCTTGTTGATAAAAAACACTTGCTGTTTTTGTTTCTAGGAATTTTCTTCTCAAGAAAAGCTCACTAATTATGATAAACCAAACAAGGAGGTAATGACCTTTCTGGCTAACCTCTAAAATAAGCCGAAGAATACCAAAAGCATTGCTTTTGTGTAATTCTTCGGCTTATTTATGAGAAGTATTTATCCATCAGATGGTCATTAATGGGTGACTGCTCAGGTATTTGCTGATTGCAGAAAAATCGAATAAAAATCTTTGGTATTTCAGCTTTCTGAAATCTTCATCTTATTCATAGTTTCCAGGCTTCAACTGATAAATCTTGGATGGACGACCAATTCCTACTGGTCGTTCACCAATTTCATCAAAGTATTGCAACATCGCTTTTTTGAAATTTGAATGATCAATCATTTTAAAATCGATCCCTAAAAATTTTGCAAATACTTTTCGGGCTTCTGTGATCGTAAAATCTTTACCTAATACTTGTAAGACTTGTGGTTCATGTTCCATTTTATTTGTCACTCGATTAAATGCTTTCGTAATGATCTCACTATGGTCAAATGCTAAAGTATCTTTGCCAGAAGATTCACTTGTCAGTAAATCTAAAGAAATAGCAACTTCATCACTCGTTAGATGGATTTTGTTTCCTTGGCGTGTCAAGGTAAACCATCGGACTTCTTCTGCATCGTCACCAGCAATCAACGGTTCTTCACCAATAAAAGCCAAGTAACTGACAGTCACGACCCAGCCTCGAGGGTCTCGGTTCGGTGTGCTGAAGGTGTGTAGCTGCTCAATATTTTCCTGAGAAATCACGACACCCGTTTCCTCTTTGGTTTCACGTAAGACACTTTCACCAGTGGATTCATTCTTTTGGACAAAACCACCTGGTAAAGCCCATGAATTTCGGTAGGGATGCCCTTTTCTTTGGATCAGTAAAATTTTTAACTGATCTTCTTCCTTGTTGTAACACATCAACACGATATCAACAGTCAAAGAAGGTTTGTCATATTCTGGGCGTTCTTGCTTTTGATACCAGTCAAGAAAATCAGCTTCACTTGCTTCATGTTCATAATATAACTTTTCCTCTTCTTTAGAAGCAAATTGTTTCATCTTTTAACCTCCTGATGACGTTCTTGTTTAAATATACTTTTACCTTATTTTAGCAGACTCCAAAAAAAAACCAAAGTTTTCCTTGGAGAAAGACTTCTATACTTAGATAGGGAATAAAAACGGTAGGAGTAAATTGAAGAAGAAGAAAAGTAAATAGATTAGTAACAGTTTTCTATTTTCTTCACGAAGCGTTACATACCCACAAAAAATGATATAAAAATTGAGAACAAAACGAAAAACTTGGGTAAATAAAAGAAACTGATTCAAGCTTCCTTGGAGGTTAAAATAACCATATAATCGTATATAAAAATAGCTGAACAGCCAGTGTAACACTGAAAGCAGTGCAATACTGATTGTAAAATAAAGATGTTTTTTTTGCATAAAATTTCAGCCTTTCTTGGACAATGAACTGTCTATTAGTCGTAAACATAAACAACCTATTTCAGATCCACTTGCTTTTGGGTTGTTATAAAAAGGTTTATTTAGAAGGGAGAACGATGTATTCTTCCTATAAGCAGCTATTAAGTCGAAGCTATGTTTCGTCAAAATAAAACAACGGAACTGCTACAAAGTTCCGTGACATTGTGAGAGATAATCTACATGTAAACATGCTGCTTACTAAAAACGAAACTTACTGATTCCTAGGTTTCTTCTCACACACTATTAATTATTATAGCATGTTTTACTAGGAAAATAATAAAGAGGAAAGGCATTTGTTAGAGGGTAGCGAAAAAATCGTCGCAGTCTTTTTGATTTATGGTATACTAGCAAGGAAATGAATTCGCATCATGCGATAAAGGAGGAAGAGCCCCATGGCAGAAAAGGAAACTTTTTATATTACGACGCCAATCTATTATCCAAGTGGCAAACTGCATATTGGTAATTCGTATACAACGATTGCCTGTGATGCAGTTGCACGTTATAAGCGATTGATGGGCTTTGATGTGTTTTATCTAACTGGGGTGGATGAACACGGTCAAAAAATAGAAAAAAAAGCAGCAGAATTAGGTGTTGAACCACAAGCCTATGTCGATAAGATGGCTGCGGATGTGAAAAAACTTTGGAAAACGCTGGATATCAGTTATGACAAATTCATTCGAACAACGGATGATTATCATAAAGCGGCTGTTCAAAAAATCTTTGATCGTCTAGTTGAACAAGGCGATATTTATCTTGGCGAATATGAAGGCTGGTATTCTGTTTCGGATGAAGAATTTTTCACTGAAACACAATTAGCAGAAGTTTATAAAGACGAAGAAGGAAATGTAATCGGTGGGAAAGCTCCAAGTGGGCATGAAGTCGAATTAGTCAAAGAAGAATCTTATTTCTTCCGTATGAGCAAATATGCCGATCGTCTTTTAGAATATTACCAAGAACATCCTGAATTTATCCAACCAGAATCTCGTAAGAAAGAAATGATCAATAACTTTATCAAACCAGGGTTAGAAGATCTTGCTGTTTCCAGAACGACATTTAGTTGGGGAATCCCTGTGAAAGACGACCCTAAACATGTCGTTTATGTTTGGATCGATGCGTTATCCAACTATATTACTGCATTAGGTTACGGCTCTGATGATGATAGCTTATTCCAAAAATATTGGCCGGCAGATGTCCATATGGTTGGAAAAGAAATTGTCCGTTTCCATACGATCTATTGGCCAATCATGTTGATGGCATTAGATTTACCGTTACCGAAAAAAGTCTTTGGTCACGGTTGGTTGTTGATGAAAGACGGAAAAATGTCTAAGTCAAAAGGAAACGTGGTTTATCCAGAGATGCTAGTTGAACGTTATGGTCTCGATGCGCTGCGTTACTATTTACTTCGTGCTGTTCCATTTGGTTCAGATGGCGTATTTACACCAGAAGATTTTGTTTCTCGGGTCAACTATGACTTGGCGAACGATCTTGGAAACCTATTGAATCGTACCGTTGCAATGATCAATAAATATTGTGATGGAATCGTTCCTGACTATGCTTCTTTAGTGACGCCTTTTGATAGTGAATTATCAACAACAGCTGCAAATGTCGTCGGACGATATCATGATGCGATGGAAAAAATGGAGTTCAATACGGCATTAGCTGAAATTTGGGTCTTGATTTCTCGTGCAAATAAATATATCGATGAAACAGAGCCATGGGTTTTAGTCAAAGACGAGGACAAGAAAAAAGAATTAGCGAGTGTAATGATCCATCTAGCAGAATCATTACGGATCACTGCGATCTTATTGCAACCGATCATGACAGAAACGCCAATTAAAATCTTTAATCAATTAGGACTAGACCCAGAAACGATGAATCTTCAAGGCTTGCACTTTGGCGAATTTCCTTCTGGAACAAAAGTGGTTGCTAAAGGTACACCAATTTTCCCACGGTTGGACATGGAAGAAGAAATCAGCTATATCCAAGCGAAAATGTCTGAAGGAACACAAACGAATGAAGAATCAGTGAAATGGGACCCCGAAGAAACTGAGCTTGTTTCAACTAAAGACAAACAAATCAAATTTGATGTATTTGAAAAAGTGGAATTAAAAGTAGCTGAAGTCATCAACTGTCAAAAAGTTGAAGGAGCAGATAAGCTATTGCAATTCCGTTTAGATGCGGGAGATAACCAAGACCGCCAAATTTTATCAGGTATCGCTGAATTTTATCCTGATCCAAGTGAATTGATCGGCAAAAAACTAGTGATCGTAGCGAATTTGAAACCACGTAAGATGCGTGGACAAATCAGTCAAGGGATGATTCTTTCTGCAGAAGCACCCGATGGCACGTTACAAGTAGTCGAAGCGCCAAAATCAATGCCAAATGGTTCAGAAATTGGGTAAGATGAACATCCATATGATTTAGGTCAATAATCAGTAAGCGTGAATGGTGAGCCAATCATCATAAAAAGTAATGTAGTCAAATGATGTTGGTAAAGAATAATCTTAGAATAATTTGGACAGAAAGAAGAAATACTTCTTTCTGTCTTTTTTATTTGGTTGGTTTTAACATGACGAATCATAAAACGTCGCAATAACTGGACTTCTAACAAAAGATCCTAGAGGGGACGACAAATGACAATGTGGATATTCTTCGGGCGTGTATTGAAGAGTATCTTTGCCAATCAATTAAATTTGCCATTATATTTTTTTGTTAAATCATTTACCTCGAAATAGATAGTTAGGTTTAGAATATTTAAAGTCCTTCGATAAGCTGAGTATAAGCCATTTTGAGTCCTCCTATGAATTGATTCGTCAAATTAATTCTAAAGGATTCCAGGGTGTCTTTTTTACCCTTTTACATCATAAAAAAGATGTTGGCGAATTTCATCGACATCAAAGTTCATCTTGTTACGATTAAACTACCATGATATAATTTAAGTAGTGTATTTGTAACGAAAGAAGAGGTAAGTAAATGCAAGATAAATTGAAAGAATTGTTGGCTATTCGCGATGGAAATTTATCTATGAAGGAAGCCAGAAAATTTGGAATCGCAGCAACTACTGTACAAAGATTGGTGAATAAAGGAAAATTGATCAAAGTTGATCGTGGTTATTATGTAGAGGATGGTCATGGAATAGATGATTTATTTTGGCTTCAGCAACGATTTTCCAGGGGAATCTTTTCTCATGAAACGACTTTAGATATTTACCAGCTTTCTACGAATATGCCGAAATTCATTCATTTAACTTTTCCCCATGGATACAATGTTGATCGTTCAATTACAAAAGAGCAGCAGTTACAATTTCATTTCGTGAAGAAAGAAGTTTATGAGCTAGGAAAAATAGAGGGAACTTCCTTCCAAGGGAATCCTATTACTATGTATGATAAAGAGCGTACACTTTGTGATATTTGGAATCCGAGATATGAAATTGAATACGAAATGAAATTAGCAGCATTAAAAGAGTACATGGAAGATCCATTGAGAGATCCGAGCAAATTAAGAGATTATATGACAAAACTACATGTAGAAAAAGAAATGAAATACCACATGCAAAGCTTATATTAATGGAGGGAAAAGATGACACCGACACAATTTGCATCAAAAACCAGAAATTTAGCAAAGAGTACAGGGCTAAATGCACAGTTAGTACAACGGCATTTTATGATGGATCGTTTAATTGAACAAATTTCTGAATCAAAGTACAAAAATGACTTCATTTTGAAAGGTGGCTTTTTATTAGGATCAAAATATGGAATCGATAGAAGGACAACAATTGATATCGACACGACATTTAGAAATAGCAAATTAACTGAAGAAAAATTGAAGAATATTTTTAATGATTTGATTAGGAAGCCCACGAAAGAAGGTATTGTTTTCTCTATTCAAGGAATGAAGGAAACAAGAGAAGCCGATTTTTATCCTGGATTTCAAATTAAATTGGTGGCTAATTTAGAGAAAGTGCGTGTGCCGTTTAAAATGGACGTGACAACAGGAGATTCTATTTATCCTGAAGTAGATACACACTATCACCAATTAATGTTTGAAGATAAAAAAGTGGAGATTCCAGCTTATCCAACAGAACAAATTATTGCAGAAAAGCTAAGTGCTACGTTCAGCTTTGGTACAGATAATTCGAGAGTAAAAGATTACTATGACTTATTTACCATACCAAAATTAGAAAATATTGATACGAAAGAGTTATATAAAAGTGTTCGAAATACATTCACAAAACGTGGAGATACCGAATCTTTGTCTTTTTATTATGAAAGAGAAATGGAAAAGATCAGAGGAAATGACTACTTGGAAGAACAGTGGGAAAAATATCGTTCAGTTAACACGTTTGCGAAATCCATTTCATTTACAGATACAGTCAACGAAATTGAGCACCTAATGAAAAGCATGATTAAAATTGAAAATTGAGAAACGAAGAGATTAAGCTGATAAATAATGTAACTTTAGAACGTATAGTACCATAACTAAGTTGAGCAATAGGAAATAAATTGATAGTTAGTATTAGTACCAAATTGTGCTAAATTCTTATTTGGCAGCTATGTGAATCGCAAACTATTTTTACTATATATAATTCTAATGAACTGAAATATATTAAAAAAGATACACTTGGGAAATTTATTTCTTAGGAGGGGATTGTCATAAAGCAAATAGAGTTAGAAAGAATTGATACTACAGAAGCAGTAAAAATGTTTTCAAAATTAATTAAAGAAAAAAAGACATTTTTTTTAAATGGAACGTGGGGATCTGGAAAAACTGAATTTTTAAATAGGGTAAGCAATCAAGCAGAAGAAAAAAATTTTATATTTTTAAAATTGTGGGAGTTGAAAGATGAGATTGCCGATAGTCATTCAAGAATGTCGTTTTGGACACACCGACATTTTTGAATGACTATTGACAGTCTTTATCAAAATTAGGACTTATTAACTTGATTTTAAACTGACGAAATTAATAATAAATTAATTAGGAGAATAAGCGATATAAATATTTTTTAAGCGAGGGTATTCGATTAAATCGATAGTAAACACTCCATCGTATGGGATAAGTTTATTTGATTTCAAAGATTTATTTTTTGTTTTATAGAGGCTAACTGTCATTTCGTCAGCACCACTTTCTACATAATACCCAGCTTCATTTCCTGTGATATGTAAAATAATTTTTAATTGATGTTCTTCAAGAAAAACTTCCTTTATTTCATGTTTCTTTAAGGTGGAAATTTCAGAATTTTTTGGAAGAACATCCTTAACAAAACTTATCGTAGGTTTTTTTGGATATAAAAGAAAAATGATAGTCCCAATAGCCACTAATAGTAATCCAGCCAAAATAACAGAGATCTTTTTTATCTTTTTTTTCTTTGTTAAATCATTATCCACGGCTTCCATTATTTTTTGATCTTCATTCAAAGGATAATCAAGAGATACACCTAAAACATTAGATATATCAATAATTGTTTGAATATCGGGATAATTTCTACCAATTTCCCAATTTGAAATCGCTGAACGACTTACATTTAACTGTTCAGCCAAATCCGCTTGGGTCAAATTCATTTTCTTCCTTTCTTGTTTTAACAGTTTTCCAAATTCCATAAAAACCTCCTATATTTCTTTTTCCTTTTTAATTATATTTAAACATAAAAAGAGGTACAATTAGTCAGAAATTGTGGAATATGACTATTATCATGATGTCACAGATTGTGACTTCATACAATCGAGATAACTAAGTTTTTGTAAACGATTTCAAAAGACGTAAAATAACAAAGCTGATATTTAGGTAAAATGAATCAATTTTTAGGAGACTATTTTATAAATATGTAATACTTGTTCTAATCATATGATTAGCATTAAATAAACGAGGACGTCCATACGCCATTTTCTCTCTATTTTTTAGGTTGACACCATTAAGTTTTAAGAATATACTCTAAACGAATTGAATATTTCTTCGGGGCAGGGTGTAATTCCCGACCGACGGTGACGAGTTTACTCGAAGTCCGTGACCCACATTTTTGTGGTTGAGCCAGTGAGAATCTGGCACCGACAGTTAAAGTCTGGATGGGAGAAGAAAAATCGACTGAAGATCGGTTTTATTTGTATTAAAATCGATTATCTTTAGGTTTATTTAGTTATGCCCTGTGATTAATTTCGCAGGGCTTTTTTTGTTGAAAGGGGGAATTGATATGCACCAGTCTTTCATGATGGCTGCGATTGAAGAGGCAAAAAAAGGAAAGGGAAATACCTTTACCAATCCATTAGTTGGAGCAGCGATTGTAAAAGAAGGAAAGCTACTCTCACTAGGTGCCCATTTACAATATGGCGAGTCCCACGCTGAAGTAAATGCTATTCAAAATTGTGATTCCCCCGAAGAACTGTTTAATTCAACTCTATATGTTACCTTAGAACCTTGTAACCACCAAGGGAAACAGCCGCCTTGTACGCAAGCTATTATTCAGTCTGGTATCTCAACGGTAGTCATAGGTCAACTTGACCCAAATCCTTTAGTAGCAGGAAAAGGGAAAGAATCTTTACAAAATCATGGGATCAAAGTAATTGTAGGTGTGGAAGAAGAGAAATGTAGAGCACTGAACCCTTTTTATAACCATTTTTTTGAAATGGATCGTCCCTATATCACATTAAAACAAGCTATTACACTAGATGGAAAGATTTCTTTAAAGGAAGGTTCGCGGTACTCAATAACAGGTACAGAGGCAATCTCAAGAGTACGGAAAGAGCGAGGAGAACATCAAGGAATCGTAGTGGGAAGCGAAACCGTTCTAGTTGATGACCCTATTTTGTTGCCTGATATCGTAACTAACTTTCCATCAGTGCGCATTGTTTTGGATCGTAGAGGGCGAATTCTTAAAAATCCTAAACTCAATCTTTTTCAAACGACAACAAATCCAGTCTGGATATTTACGGAAAACCCTAAGATAAAGGAGCTGTTTCCCCATGTAACCATTTTTTATACGCCTAAGTTTTCTTTTACCTTCTTTATTGAGACCATGAGAAAAAGAGGTGTTCAGTCGCTGTATATAGAAGGTGGAGCGAAAATTCATGATGCTTTTTTAGCAGAAAATCTCTGGGATGAAGTCATCAGTTATATTGCGCCCAAACTTTTTGGTGGAAAAAGTCCGATGTCCTTTCATAGTGAACGTTTAGTTTCTAAAGAACAACAATTAGTATTTTTGGAAGTTGAACAGCTTGGAAAAGACATTCGAGTTAGGGGGAAACGAAAGCAATGTTCACAGGATTAATCGCCGAGCAAGGAAAAGTCAAAGAAATTAGACGAAACCAACAAATGATCCAACTCACTTTCCAAGCTTCAAACAGTATACTAAGTGATTACAAAATTGGAGATAGCATGGCAGTCAATGGCGTGTGTTTAACTGCTATTGAGGTTTCAAGCACATTTTTTAAAGCTGAAATAATGCCTGAAACTTTTAAACGGACTACTTTCTCCACCGTAAAAGTTGGAGAGAGGGTAAATCTAGAACGAGCAGTTTTGATGACGCAACGCTTTGAAGGACATTTTGTTTCGGGACATATTGATACTGTTACAAGATTGATCAAAAAAATAGAGAATCAAAACGCATTAATTTTGACGTTTGCTTATCCAACCAAATATGCAGGTGAAATCATTCCGCAAGGATCAATTGCAATTAATGGAGTAAGTTTAACGGTTACGGAAACAACAACAGCAAGCTTTTCTGTTAGCCTGATTCCACATTCTAAATCCTTAACAAATCTGGGGAATTTAGGTGTAGGACATCTTGTGAATATAGAAACGGATATCATTGGGAAATATGTAAAGGCACAGAGAAATAAATTTGAGATGTACAAGGAGAAGGACTTATTATGAGGAATATTACTGAAGCAATAAAAACCTTGAAAAAGGGCGGATTAATCATTGTAGCTGATGATGAAGATAGAGAATCAGAAGGAGATCTGGTTGGATTAGCCGAATATGTGACTCCTGAGGCAGTTAATTTTATGACAAAATTTGGTCGAGGATTAATCTGTGTGCCGATTTCTAATGACATTGCGCAACACTTATCTTTAGAAGAAATGACAACTCATAATACTGATGCATTTGGTACAGCTTTTACGATTAGTGTGGATCATAAACATACGAAGACTGGTATTTCAGTATTTGATCGAGCTACTTCCATTAAAGCATTGGCTGATCCTCATTCGAAAACAAGTGATTTTCTTAGACCAGGACATATTTTTCCTTTGATTAGTGTAGATGGTGGAACGCTTATACGTCGAGGACACACCGAAGCTGCAATTGATTTAGCCAAATTAGCTAATAGTGTAGAGGCTGCTTATATTTGTGAGATTCTGAAAGAAGATGGAACGATGGCAAGAATGAAAGATCTGACCCGTTTATCTGAAGAATGGCAATTACCCTTAATTACGATTGATGAGTTGGTAAATTATTTAGAAGAAAATAGTCATATAACCGTAAATTTACCAACAGATTATGGTGATTTCAAATTGACTATTTATGAAGACGGAGAAAAACGGGAGCATCTATTGTTAACAAAGGGAGATATTCAAAATAGTCAGTTTCCTACATTAGTCCGAGTTCATTCGGAATGTCTAACTGGTGATGTCTTCGGGTCTCAGCGTTGCGATTGTGGGGAACAGTTACATGAAGCGATGAGAATGATCGAGGAAGAGGGGACTGGAGCTATTCTTTATCTTCGTCAAGAAGGTCGCGGAATCGGATTGAGGAATAAGTTAAAAGCGTATCAATTGCAGGAAAAAGGATTGGATACTTATGAAGCAAATACTGAATTGGGCTTTGCTCCGGATGAACGGGATTATCACTTTGCGGCAGAAATTTTAAAATCAATTGGTGTAACGTCCATTCGTTTACTTACAAACAATCCCGATAAAGTAATAGAGTTACAACAAGATGGAATTACGATTGTCGATAGGGTACCAATTGAAACTGTTCCGAAAAAGGAAAACCAAGCCTATTTAAAAACAAAAAAAGATAAGTTTCACCATTACTTATCAGTATAAAAATAAAGGAGCAAGAAAATGACAATTTTTGAAGGAAATTATTCTCCAAAGGATCTTCGAATCGGAATTGTAGTCGCGCGTTTTAATGAATTTATCAATCAAAAATTATTACAAGGAGCATTGGATAATTTAAAAAGGCACGGTGTGAAAGAAGAACAAATTGATATTTATTGGGTACCAGGAGCTTTTGAAATTCCTTTTATTACCAAAAAGCTCAGCAAAAAGGACAGTTACGATGGGTTGATTACGTTGGGGACAGTTATCAGAGGTGCAACTACTCATTATGAATTGGTTTCCAATGAGGTAGCCAAAGGAGTCGCACATATTAACCTGGAGTCCAATATTCCAGTGATGTTCGGGGTATTAACCACGGAATCCATTGAACAAGCAATTGAACGAGCAGGGACGAAAGCAGGGAATAAAGGCAGTGAAGCTGCGCAAGGGTTAATTGAGATGATTTCTCTTTCACAACAAATTTAAGAATTCCTATTTTTTAGAGTATGATGAGTTTACTGTGTAAATAGCATTCTTCAGTTTACTAAATGTAACAAACGTAAATATTAATCTTAGTATGTTTTGCTTAAAATAGATACATTAAAGCGACCACCTAAAGTTAGAGCAAAAAATCTAACTTTAGGTGGTCGCTATACAAATTGACACTATTTTTTTGAGGGGATTTTTTTGAATCGCTCTTTTAAACGAGTTGGTAACAAGAAACTTAAAAGAGTAAAAGGTATCGATACAATGTACCAAAAAATCGTTCGGCCAATCCCATAGCGTTGGTAAAGTTTTTGCAACATCAAATGGAGTAGCACTAACCCAGCGAATAAACTGCTATAAAGGAACCAAGGATTATCGAGATGTGAGAGCGTCCTTAACGACATGATCATTGCAGGGTAAAAATAAAAGAAACCAGCAACTAAAGTGACTCGCCAATTTTTGGTGAAAGTACTGAGATTCAATAGAAAGAAAAGCGCAGATAAAATGATACCTAGAGGAGGGAAAAGGCTGATAAAAAAAGCATAAATGGCTCCCCATAGAATCATTCCGGGACCTTTGATCAGTGCAACGAGCAGAATCAAGCTAAACAACAAAAGCAACTGTTGAGTGAAAGTAGCAAGAATGAATGTCCCGAACAAAATCAGCGTGAACCAATGCCAAAGTGATTGTTGTTGTGATTTTCTGGAAATAGCAAAATGATCCTTTAGGAAAGATGCCAGTTTTGGGTAAGAACGATTAAATTCCATAATTGGTCCTCCTTTATCTAACCTACATTAATTATAAATGAGGAGAATGGAGGATTCATAGGTCTAAGGTGGTATCTTTCAATAAATTTACTGAAAAAAATGATGGTAAAACAAAATATTCTCCGTTATACTGAAAATTATATTAAAAACTGCGGGGAAAAGGGGAATGTGAATGAAAGGCAAGTTAAAACGAGAGATCAACTTATTTGGCGCATTAGCAACTGTTATGGGAACTGTAATTGGGGCAGGAGTTTTCTTTAAAACAGCGGCTGTTACGGCAAGTACACAATCGACTAGTTTGACCTTATTGGCATGGCTATTAGGAGGATTTTTAACGATCTGTGCTGGTCTAACGGTAGCTGAGTTGGCAACTGCGATCCCAGAAACGGGTGGTGCAGTCAAATATATTGAAGCCGCTTATGGAAAATTACCGAGCTTTTTACTGGGTTGGTCCCAAAGCTTGATTTATTTTCCAGCGAATATTGCGGCGCTTTCGATTATTTTTGCGACACAAATGACGAACTTATTACAAATATCTACGGATTATCTTCTATTAATTGCGATTATTACTGCTATTTCTGTTACTGGTTTGAATTTACTAGGAACAAAAGTGGGTACGACTGTCCAGTCTGCGACACTGATTATCAAATTGATTCCATTAGCTGTCATCGTTATTTGGGGACTGTTGACACCAGGTAGTGGAACGATCCAACTATTCCCATTTGAAGCAGGGAAAGATGTGTCGTTTGCAGAAGGCTTAAGTAGTGCTTTACTAGCAACTTTATTCGCTTATGATGGCTGGCTTGGTGTCGGCGCAATGGCGGGGGAAATGAAACGTCCCGAAAAAGATTTACCTAAAGCAATTATTTTAGGGTTAAGTTTTGTAACAGTGGTTTACTTATTGATCAACTTTGTTTTCTTAAAAACTCTGCCAATTGATCAGATTGCAGGTAACCTTAATGCCGCATCTGATGCATCAGCGGTTATTTTTGGAAATATCGGTGGAAAGATCGTGACGATCGGTATCTTGATTTCTGTTTATGGGGCACTGAATGGGTACACGTTGACCGGCATCCGTATTCCTTATGCGATGGCTTTGGAAGGTGAGTTACCTTTTAGTAAACAGTTAACGAAATTATCAAAAAAATTCACAGTGCCATATGTTCCAGCACTTTTTCAATTAGTGATTGCGTGCATTATGATGAGTTTAGGTTCATTCGACTTTTTAACTGATATGCTAATTTTTGTTATGTGGCTGTTTAGCTTATTGATATTTATCGGTGTATTTGTTTTAAGAAAAAAACAACCAGACTTACCAAGACCATACAAAGTACCTTTGTATCCAGTGATTCCATTGATTGCAATCTTTGGCGCTGTCTTTATTTTAGGGATGACTTTATTTACTCAAACAGCTTTGGCAATGATCGGGATCGTTGTCACATTACTAGGTATCCCAGTGTATTATTACAAGAAAAAACAAGACGAGCGTTAATTTAATAGTCATGTAAAAGGACTTAAGAGAGGAAACTTGCTTAAGTCCTTTTATTTACAACTAGAAATTTGCATTTCAATAAATTTGACCTGATTTTTGTCTTTCCTACTTCTGCCATAGCCACTTATATGCTAAAGTAATGAAGAAAAGGAGAGATAAAAAATGATATTTGATTCTCATACCCATTTGAATGCGGAACAATTTAATGATGATATTCCTGAAACTATTGAACGGGCCAAAGAATTGGGCGTGACAAAAATGGCGGTAGTAGGTTTCGATACCCCAACGATCGAAAAATCATTACAGCTTAGTCACGATTATTCAAACATATATAGTATTATTGGTTGGCATCCTACTGAAGCAGGAAGTTATACTAAAGATATTGAGAAAAAATTACAAGAGCAATTAACGATGCCGAAAGTGGTAGCGTTAGGTGAAATCGGCTTAGATTATTACTGGATGGAAGATCCGAAAGAAGTGCAAGCTGAAGTTTTTCGTAGACAAATTGCGATTGCGAAAGAAATGAATCTGCCGATCAGTATCCATACCAGAGAAGCGTTAGCAGATACTTATCAAATTTTAAAAGAAGAAGATATTCGTGATATTGGTGGAATCATGCACAGTTTTAGTGGCGATTTTGAATGGGCCAAACGATTTCTTGATTTAGGAATGCACATTTCATTTAGTGGGGTCGTGACTTTCAAAAAAGCGCAAGATGTTCAAGAAGCAGCCACTCATGTTCCACTCGATCGATTGCTAGTAGAAACGGATGCGCCTTACTTAGCTCCAGTACCTTATCGTGGGAAACGAAACGAGCCAGGTTATACCCGTTATACAGTTGAAAAAATTGCTGAATTACGTCATCTTCCGGTAGAAGAAGTGGCGCTCCAAACCTGGAAAAATGCTCATCGTCTATTTAGGATCGCTGAAAATGACTAAATTAAAAATCCAAGAAATTGTAGTCGTTGAGGGAAAAGACGATACTAGAAGACTCCAAGAAGTAGTCGACGTCGACACGATCGAAACGATTGGTTCAGCGATCAATGATGAAATACTCATGCAGATTGAACATGCGCAGGAAACACGTGGTGTAATCATCTTTACTGATCCTGATTTTTCGGGTGAGAAAATCCGTAAGACGATCATGGAAGTCGTTCCTCAAGCAAAACATGCTTTCTTACCTCGTCAACAAGCACGTCCCAAAAAACAAGGAAGTCTTGGCGTTGAGCATGCTAGTGATGAGGCCATCTTAGAAGCATTGAAAAAAGTAATCACCCCATCTTTTGAGGAAGACGAAACGGAAATTACTAGACAAGTGCTGATTTCTCATGGTTTAATAGCGGGAGCGCAAGCAAAAGAAAAACGTGAAAAATTAGGGGACGAATTAAGAATTGGTTATACCAATGGGAAACAACTTGAGAAGCGTTTAAAAATGTTTCGGATCACACCAGAGGAATTTGCCCAAGCAATGAAAAAAGTGGAGGAACAACATGAGTGAACAGCGTGATATTGCGACACCTTCTAGAACAAAAGAAATCTTATTGAAACATGGATTTTCATTTAAAAAAAGTTTAGGTCAAAATTTTTTGACTGAGCCAAATATCTTAAGAAAAATCGTGGAAACTGGCGAAATCGATCAACAAACAAATGTCATCGAAGTTGGTCCAGGTATTGGAGCGTTGACGGAACAACTAGCACGTAATGCCAATCAAGTCGTTGCCTTTGAAATCGATGATCGCTTGATTCCTGTGTTAAAAGATACGTTAGCTCCTTATCCTAATGTGACTGTTGTTCATCAAGATATTTTAAAAACTAATTTAGATCAGGCAGCAACAACCTATTTTGAACAAGCTTTACCGATCAAAGTTGTTGCAAATTTACCTTATTATATTACGACACCGATCATGATGCATTTTTTAGAATCAGATCTGCAAGTAGAAGAAATGGTTGTGATGATGCAAAAAGAAGTTGCTGATCGTATTTCTGCTAAGCCTGGTACAAAAGCATATGGCTCATTATCAATCGCTGTACAGTATTATATGGAAGCATCTGTTGCTTTCATCGTACCTAAGACTGTTTTTGTTCCACAACCGAATGTCGATTCAGCTATCTTGAAACTAACCAGAAGAAAGCAACCAGCTGTAGCGGTTACTGATGAAAAGGCATTTTTCCGATTGACAAAAGCAGCGTTTCAGCAACGAAGAAAAACATTATGGAATAACTTACAATCTTCATATGGCAAAGATGAAGCAACGAAAGCTTGGTTAACGACTAGTTTAGAAAAAGCTAACATCGATCCTAAACGTCGTGGAGAAACCCTCTCATTAGCCGAATTTGCTGCATTAAGTAATGCAATGGAAGAGCTGAGCGAGAAAAATTAAGTTCTAATCTAATTCAATAAAGAAAGCAAAACGCCTAAAAGTCTAGCATGCTAGCTTTTAGGCGTTTTGTTTATCTAAGTTCAGGATAGTCATCACTAATTGAAAAAATAAGTAAATGACTCCTGTAGCCCGATTCCTGTAATCTCAGTTTAAGATCATAATCGTTCATGTATTTAAGAATGGCTAACGGTTTAGACCGAAAAATAGTTTCTTATGAAAATAAATTTTTTTAGAATAAAACGATACTATAATCATAAATGAACACGATGAATTTTTAGAACTTATTTTGATTACTAAGGAGAAAGAAGGGTGAGTTAATGAACAAAATGAACCAATCGATTGTTTTGGGGTTAACATTGATTACCGTTGGCGGATCAATTGCCCCTGTTACCAATGTATTTGCTTCAGAAAAAGCTACGAACTTTACTGCCACAAACGAATTTGATAAATACTACAACGATTTATCAAATGAAAAGAAAGTAGAATTTGAACGATTAGTATCCGGTGCTCACTTATCCCAAGTGGAGCAATTACAAATATTAAAAGAAAAATACGAGTCCGATAGACAACCAACTCCTCGCTGGAAAATTGCCGTCATTAAAAAGATAGCCAAATGGTTAGTAGCTAAAACAGGTGAAAAAACGGTAAGTGATGTTACTAATTACTTATTCGAATGGCAAGATAATTTAGAACAAGGTGCAGAAAATTGGTTAGTGAATCACGGGTGGAATAGAACCGCAGCTCATTGGACTGTTAAGACTGCTAGCTTCATTTTCTTATAGGATGAGTGTAAGAAAATGAAAGGAACAAAGAGACTGATTTTTTGGGGACTGACACTATTTTTTTGTGTATCTAATTTCATTAGATTATTCATTCATGATGATTTTGGAAAAACAGTAAGAGTTTATTTCAGGGATGTTCCTGCCTATCTAAAAGTAATTTTTTTTATCGTGTTCATACTGTTGTTTTGGTGGAGCTATCCTTATAAAAAAGAAAAAAATTTTTTTGATTGAAGTAAAACAACCAAAAATAAACCTGTCATAAACTTCAGTGAGGGTAGACGGGTTTATTTTTGTATTAAAATCAGCAACCATTAAAATGGACTATACTTCAAGAGGGTGAGCCCAGTGTATCTCGTTGTTTTAGTGTGTATACCTTAGGGTAGGAAATTAGAATGATACTGGGGCTAAATAGGGTTCCAGGAAATATTGTTGTTGACATGTACATAGGGCGTACTTCTTTTTTGTATTTATCTTTCATCTATATAGACAAAAATTGAAGGAGATGATGTAGCTAGCAGAGACTGTAGTTTAAAACATATTTCTTGTATAAGCTTCATTCAAAATTTACTTTATCTGGTGTCGGATAATTGAATACATGAAAAAGGCTCATTCAACATTTTTCTGATTGATGTGTCTTGACACATCTTGTTGTTAAAGTTAAAATAAGAAATCATAAAGGTGTCAAGACACATTAGGAGAGAAAAAAATGAAAAAAAAATCAGTACGATCCCTGACTATTTCTGCCTTGTTGATAGCTATGGGGGTTATTATTCCAATGGTTATGCCAAAAATCATGATTCCACCTGCTTCTTTTACTTTGGCTTCTCATGTACCCATATTTATTGCGATGTTTTTTTCACCAGGAATTGCGATTACCGTTGCTTTGGGTACAACATTTGGCTTCTTTTTGACCACACCAGTAATTATTGCGCTGCGTGCATTATCTCATTTGATTTTTGCAGTGATTGGTTCTTGGTATTTGCAAAAGAAACCAGAAATCGTTTTAAAAAATGGCCAATTTACTTTAGCCAACTGGCGCTTCCAAAGTTTCAATTTTGTGATAGGTATCATTCATTCGATTGCGGAAATGTTAGTGGTTAGTGTCTTTTTCTTTGTAGGGAACATGCCAGAAACTTATTATTCTGAAGGCTATTTTTATACAGTCTTTATCCTAATGGGGATTGGTGGGTTGATCCATAGTTTAGTCGATTACAATATTGCTTATTTTGTAGCCGGAACATTGAGCAAATACTTTGATATTCCAGTTTTCACTAAAGCTAAGCAAGTAAGTCAGAAGACACCTTCAACGAAATCAATCAAGAAAATGGCTTGAAAAAAGTACCATTATCAATCAGTTTTTCCTCTTTAACTAGAGATAACTCCTTTAAAATGAATAAGCCGAAAGTGCTGTGTATGAACACAGCACTTTCGGCTTATTTGTTATAGTTCTAGCTTTTGGCATAGTTTCTGCTAAAATTTACATCAAAAGCTGATTTTTTAATTTTTATGGCAATCCGATCACTTCTTCAGTTGATTTGTCAAAGAAATGTCCTTTGCTGATATTGAATGCTAAGTCGACCATTTCCCCTGGTTTATGGAAGTCACGTGCATCGACTTTTGAAATAAATTCAGTTGTACCTGTTCGGGTATAAAGCATGGTTTCTGCACCTAACAATTCTGATACAACAACTTCTGAATGAACAACTGCTTCGGGTTGTGCTTCTAACACCACTTGTTCACTGTGGATATCTTCAGGGCGAATACCAAAAACAACTTCTTTCCCTTCATAGCCTTTTTCAACTAAGACTTTGTTTTTTCCTTCAGGGATTTTTAATTTTAAGCCATGACCGTCACTGATTACTCCATTGTTTAAAGTAACGTTGAAGAAGTTCATTGCGGGTGAACCGATAAAGCCTGCGACGAACATATTGACTGGTGTGTCATACACTTCTTTTGGCGTACCGATCTGTTGGATAAAGCCATCTTTCATGATAACGATACGATCTGCCATCGTCATTGCTTCTGTTTGGTCGTGGGTTACATAGATGGTTGTTGTTTCTAAACGTTGATGGAGTTTGGCGATCTCAGCACGCATCGCTACCCGTAATTTTGCATCTAAGTTTGATAATGGTTCATCCATCAAGAAAACTTTTGCATCACGAACGATGGCACGTCCTAAAGCAACCCGTTGACGTTGGCCACCTGAGAGAGCAGCAGGTTTACGTTTCAAATATTCAGTAAGCCCTAAAATCTCAGCAGCATTTTCTACCCGTTTTTTGATGTCTGCTTTGTCATACTTTCTCAACTTCAACCCAAAAGCCATATTGTCAAATACAGTCATGTGTGGGTATAACGCATAGTTCTGGAATACCATAGCGATATCACGATCTTTTGGTGCTACATCATTCATCACTTTACCGCCGATGCTTAATTCTCCTTCCGAGATATCTTCTAGCCCAGCAATCATTCTTAATGTAGTTGATTTTCCACAACCAGAAGGTCCAACAAAGACAATAAATTCACGATCATCGATTGCTAAGTTAAAATCCGTTACGGAATAATTTTCTGCGTTGTCATATTGTTTGTATACATGTTTCAGTGCCATTTCTACCATGATTCATTCCACGCTTTCTGTTTAGTTTTAATGTTGAATTAAGTATAGATGAAAGCGTTATCTACGCTCAATGGCAACTTGAACAAGAATTGATTGTCTTTTTGGGCAATATGCTACACCTTGAGGTAAAATAGAGAGTAGGAATAAGATGTTGAGAGAGGAAAGGATGATCAATATGAAAATTGCTTTAATAGCTCATGACCGCAAAAAGCCCTTGATGATCAAGTTGACAACCGCCTATAAGGCAATCCTGGAAAAACATGAATTATTCGCAACTGGGACAACAGGTGGTAAAATCACCGAAGCAACTGGCTTAAAAGTCCATCGCTTTAAATCCGGTCCTTTAGGTGGTGACCAACAAATTGGTGCAATGATCTCAGAAGATCAATTAGACCTCGTGATTTTTCTGCGAGATCCGTTGGCTGCACAGCCTCATGAACCGGATGTGACTGCACTGATCCGCTTATCGGATGTTTACGAAATTCCTTTAGCAACTAATATTGGAACAGCAGAAGTACTGTTGCGAGGACTAGAAGCTGGCTTTCTGGATTTCCGTACTGTAGTTCATGAGTTAGAAAATCGACCGTTGTCTCTGGAATAAAATTCGTTATTTGCTATTGATCGTCCATTTATGTTCGTTGAATGTGTGATTTTTCACGAACATGAATTACTTTTTATTCGGGAATGTATGTTTTTTTATTTACAGTCGTGTGTGATCTATGCTATAGTTTTGCTGGGAATGACTTCCCAAAAATAAACAGAGTAGAAAATAAAGCGTTAAGTGCTGAGAGGATGGGATGTTGCCTCTTTGACGAAGGACAAGTTGTTCGCGGTTTTATTTTCGCATTCGCTGCATGTAGGATGTAGCAGCTCTTAAAGGAGATGCTAAGAAATGAAGAAAAATCGGTTAGACGCACGCATGATCGCTATCATGGGATTGTTGATTGCTTTGATGGTCACTTTATCCCGTTTGGTATCGATCGAAACCCCTTTTGTGAAGATCAGTGTCACATTTATTCCACAAATGATCATGGGGATTTTATTTGGCCCGTTTTGGTCTGGAATTGGGGGTGTATTAGCTGACTTAGTAGGAATGGCGTTATTTTCAAAAACAGCTTTCTTCATTGGTTTTACTTTGAATGCCTTTATTGAAGGAGCAATTTATGGTTTCTTTTTTTATCGAAAAGAGATTACTTGGAAAAATTCGCTATTAGCTACACTTTCGGTCACGCTGATCATTAATTTGCTATTGACTCCTTTGTGGCTAGCGATGATGTATCATGTTCCATTATTTAGTTGGATCGTCTGGGCACCAAGGTTATTAAAAACAGTCGTTTGGATTCCTATTCAAACCATTGCGATGTATTACGTCGGACGTAGTATTCCATACAAAAAGATTTTAAGAAGTATGACTCTTCACGCAAAATAGTCAACTCAGAAAACAAAGAAGCAACCTTCCCATCCCAGAAGGTTGCTTCTTTTGCTTATTTATTGTAAGAAAGGAGACGTTTATTTCTATAAAATAGTGAACAACGATTGAAAGAGATGATATATGGCCATACCACCTAGAATACTACTGATGATGGTCAAAAGGATTGTGACACTTTTAGAGGGCTTTGTTAATGAAAGATAGTAATAGGCAAGCCCAATTTGAAGATTGAAGTAGAAAATAGCACTTCCAGATCTAAAATTAGGGAAAAGTGTCATAATAATATTTATACACAGTGATATCTTTAACAATTCTTTGTACCAATTCTTTTTAGCCATTTAGGATAAACTCCTTGATTGCTTTTTCATTTTTTAGGCCAATTATTCGATCAATAACTTTCCCATCCACAATTTTTATTATGGCCGGGACAGAATTAATTTCTAAGCTGTCAGCCATTATTTCCAACTTATCCTCATTCTCTTTACGAGCGTTATCTGTATTATAATATCCCATAGATTGGTGCTGGTTGTTTAGTACTTTTCGCAAAATAGGCTCAAATTCTTTACATTGGGGGCATGTAGGTCTCCCTACATAAACAAATAAAGTATCCTTTCCATTCATTATTTTTTCTAAAGAAATACTATCCACTTCATATAAACCTTCTTTAGATGTTGCCATTTGAGTATAGACATATAAAATAGTAGGTAAACTAAAAATAATTAAAATGAAACACATCAATTTTTTTGGATTAATATTTATCATAAACACAACCAGTTTATAATTTAAAACATGCGACTACTCCACCGATGGCACCACCAGCAAGAGCGACAAAACCTGTTATACAAGCAGCACATACTAATGGAACTGCAAGACAAGCAGCAGCACATGTAGGGGCAATGATGTTAGCAACTGCACGGCTTATTCCTAAAACAATTGCTAGACAGGCTGCTTTTTCAGCCATTCCACGGGCTTGCTTCAAATGAAGAAACTCACTTTGAACTTCTTGTAACTGTTTTTTCAATTCATTATTTGGTATAAATTTATCTTCAAGAATTTGGTGAGTCATTTCTTCGCCATTGGAAAATGTTCTAATCTCGAAAGTATCTTCTTCTGATTGAGTGATCAAAGATTCTTGGACTCCCTTAATGTTGTACATCATATCAAAGATTACCGTAACACTGCTGAATAGATTATAGTGTTCATTTGTGATTGGTACAGTCAATGAATAATAATCTTTATTTTCTCCATTTTCACTTATAATTTGTAACGCTGTAGCATTGTCCAATGTTAAATATTTTTCTGAAACATGTAATTGAATAGTAGAGTCAAGTTTAGATGAAAATACATCCATTAGTTTGTTTTTTTCTTTCGAGCTAATTTCTTTTGCTGTTTCAGACAAAATGACCATATTTTTAACGATTGATGTAGCTTCTTTCGAATTTATACCAGGGACCGTCACTGGATTACTTTCAAAATAGGTACTAATCGTTTGTGTCACTGGCACATAGTCAGTCTCTTGAATCATCTCTGCATTGACAATCATAGAAAAGTTAGGAATGATAAAGGAAGCTAGAGTTATAACAGCAATAAGACTTATAATGAATTTGTTTTTTAACATATTTTTTTAATTCCTTTCGATGATCCAGTTTAAGTAAAAAATAGTTACTCTTAGTCGTGTGAATTCTTACATAACATTTCTTTTTTGTACTTTGCAGTAAAAATAAGCACTTTATAACAATTTAGTGAATAAAACATAATCACCAAATAACTATATTCACAAATCTCCTGATATTTTCTCCTTTACTATTATTTAAAGCGCTTTTATTGCTTCTATCCATAGTATAGAATGAAAACGAGTAAATTATTTTATATGGTATCAATAGTCACATTGAATTTAAAAAAGGAAGTGAACGACGAATGGAAATTCATGAATTACTACGTAAATTTCGAAAGGAAAGGGGGTTATCTCAAAAAGAGTTAGCACATAAAATAACTTCTAGAGAATCTTTAGTAAAATACGAAAGTGGTAAAAATCAGATTCCATTGATTCCTTTATTAGCTTTTTTAAAAAAGATGAACATTGAGTTAGACGAATGTTTATTTTATTTAAATAAAATAAACGGAAATCATCCAAGACAAAAGTTAAATCAGCTACTTAGTCAATTGGAAGATGTCAAGTTACCAATTGACGACCGATTAAGAAATTTAGAATTAGATATCAAAAAAACAAAAAGCATTGTTGATAAGCGGAATTATCTAATAGCTAAAGGCTATCAATGGCATTTACTACCGAATGATGAAAGAAAGTTTACCCTACATGATAAGGTTTATATCAAAGCGATCATGAACCATCTAGAAAAAGTAGCAGAATATGGTCGTTTTGAAATAGTCACATTTACTTCACTGGCTTTTCTTTTTACAACAGAATTTATTCAAATGCAAGCTTCGAAAGTAGAAAGAATGGGTGATAACGAAAATTTTCTCTCTTCACTTTGCACGTTGTATCATGTTCTCTTTCTTTTAATGCTAGAAAGAAAAGAAAGCGGCTATTCAAAAGAATATCTAGAAAAATTAAAGATGGTTCGAGGTAGACTAGTGACACCACAAAAAACAGAGGTACACGAAAGGTTTGACGATTTGCTACTGAATAGCTTGGTCGAGCGTACAGCTAATCCTAAGCAATTAACAGATTTTTTTATGGGGATAAGGTTAATTGGTGCAACTCAACTTGAAGAGGAGTTTCTTTTAGCTTTAAAAAAATATGAGAGACTTTATGGTCTTTCTCTTTTACCTTCAATTATAGAATAAAAACCGTTGGTAGTAAGGAAGTTTTGGGCAGCTAAGCTATTTAAAGATGAGCTAGGGATGAAATGTTTTGCTTTTGTTTTTTTATGAAGAAGTATAGTTTTGATAACCATTTACATATAAAGTGAGTCATGTCGCAAAGACGTTGTTCATGTTTTAGGAGTGAATGAATAGGTTCTTTTAATGCTTTTCTCTAATAAAATAATAACTGTCCCACAAAAGTTAGTGAAAAACTAGCTCTTGAGGGACAGTTACACTGATTTATTACAACTACTTTTTGATTCAGTTAACTATTTTTAGTAAACTGCGCTTGATATAGTTGATGGTAGTACCCGTCTTTTTGTAGTAATTCATCGTGGGTACCCATCTCAACGATGGCGCCTTGCTCCATGACTAAGATTTGATCGGCATTTTTGATTGTCGATAAACGGTGGGCAATCACAAAGCTCGTTTTGCCTTCCATCATTGTTAAAAAGGCATCTTGAATTTTCTTTTCCGTCAAAGTATCGACTGAACTAGTTGCTTCATCTAGGATCAACATAGGAGGATTGCTGATCATTGTACGGGCGATCGTTAACAATTGTCTTTGTCCGTCAGAGATTTTCAGTCCTTGTCCGCCGATTTTTGTTGCTAACTTTTCAGGCAAGCGTTCCACAAATTCATACATATACGAAGCTTTGAGTGCTTGATTGATTTCTTCATCACTAGCATCTGGATTGCCATACTGTAGATTTTCTTTTAACGTACTGTCAAAGAGCCAAGTATCTTGTAAAACCATTCCAAAGCTTTTTCGCAAGCTATCTCTTTGGATATCTCGAATATCATACCCGTCGATCGTAATAGTTCCACCTGTCGCATCATAAAAACGCATCAACAGGTTAACTAACGTGGATTTACCAGCACCAGTCTTACCTACAATCGCAATCGTTTGCCCTGGTTTAGCAACGAAACTGAAATTTTCGATCAATCGTTGACTTGGTTCATAAGAAAAGGATACATGATTGAACGCTACTTCACCTTTGATTGTTGCTGGATTCAACGCATAAGCATTAGGTTCATCTGGCGTTTCTTCGGGTTGATCGATGAGTTCAAAGGCACGTTCTAATCCAGAAAAAGCGGTTTGGATCTGTGTCGTGATTCCAGAAAGTTCAATAAACGGTTTAGAAAACTGACTAGAATAGATCGTAAAACTAGAGATCACACCGACTGTAATGGCTGAGCCACTTCTTAATGCTAGTAAACCACCAACTAATCCAATCGAAAGATAAGCTAAGTGATCCACAAAACGAGAAGACGGATTCGTCAAAGAAGAAGAAAATTGGGCACGTTGTCCTTTTTGATAAAGATCAGTGTTCAATGCTTGGAATTGTCGTTGATTCATTTCTTCTTGTTGAAAGGCTTTGACGATTTTTTGATTCCCAATCCGTTCGGTAACAAAGCCAGAGATATTCCCGATAATCTTTTGTTGATTGTCAAAGTCGTTTTGTGATGCACGGGCAACGATCCAACTCACAAGAAAAATGATCGGTGTGGAGCAAATCACGACGAGTGTCAATAAAGGACTAAGGCGTAACATAAATATAAAAGACAAGACGATGATAGCCACGCCGGCAAACATTTGGTTAAACGCCGCAGAGATCGCAATGGAAATATTATCCATATCGTTGGTAAAACGACTAACGATATTCCCGTGTGAATTTTGATCATAGTAACGAAGCGGTAATTTATTCAAACGTGCAAAGGCATCTTTTCTTAATTTTGCTACGGAAAGATAAGCCAAGCGATTACTTAAGACTTGGATCAGCCATTGACTGATCACGTTGATCAATACGATCCCGCCAAATAATAATAAGAGGTGGAACAATTGAGCAAATCGAACTTGACCTGCGCCGATCATTTGGTCAATACTTTGACCAATCTGTAAAGTCATTACCACAGTAGCGATCCCGTTGATGATCCCTAAAAGGATCGCAAACCAGATATCTTTTGAATAGGCTGTAAGGTAAGGAACGAATCGTTTGAGGGTTTTCCAGGATAATTTTTTTGTTTTCATCTTATTCTTCCTCCTGTGATGCGACGATTTCGCGATACTCAACGGAATCCTTCAATAAATCTTCATGTTTCCCTTGCGCAACGATCTTTCCTTGATCCATCACGAGGATCTTATGTGCTTCTTGAATCGAGCGGATTCGTTGAGAAATAATAATGACTGTCGTATCTAGTGAGGTTTGTAATGCTTTTCTTAAGTTAAGATCGGTTTGATAATCTAACGCGCTTAAAGAATCATCTAAAATCAATAATTCAGGTTTGGCAATTAACGCACGTGCAATCGTTAGCCGTTGTTTTTGACCGCCAGAAAAGTTTTTTCCGTTTTCCATTACCTTTGTTTCTAATCCTTTAGGAAGTTGTCGAACAAAATCTTCTGCTTGAGCAATTCTAAGAGCTTCCCAACATTCTTCATCTGTGGCATCTTCTTTTCCCCATTGAAGGTTTTCACGGATAGTTCCAGTGAATAAAACAGCGGTTTGAGGAACTTGTGAGATTTGGCTTCTTAAAGGATCAAGTTTCCATGAGCGAACATCCACGTCATCAAAAGCAACGGAACCTGCGTTGACGTCATAGAAACGTGGAATCAATTGAGTTAAAGTTGTTTTTCCGCTACCGGTTGGTCCAATGATCCCCAAAACCGTGTTTCGTTTCAAAGCAAAAGTAATGTCTTGTAAAGATAATCCTGACTTTTCAGTATAACGAAAGTCGACATGTTCAAATTGAACGATGTTTTCGGATTGGAAATTCGGTGTCAAGGCATCTTCTGCATCTGTCAGTGTAATGTCAGTTTCTAGGACTTCTTTGACCCGATTACCTGAAGCTTCGGCCCGGGTAAAGATAACGACCAGGTTAGATACGACGATCAATGCCAGTAACATTTGATTCATGTAATTGATCAACGCAAGGACTTGACCTTGTTGCAAATGTCCGATATTGACTTTGATCCCACCAACAGTCAACAAACAAATAATACCGATATTCATGATCAATGTGGTAGCCGGTGATAAGAGAGCTGAGATGTTTGAAACACGTAAATAGTTTTTAGCTAATTCATCGGTGTCCTCATCAAAAGTATCAATTTCTGTTTTTGTGCGGAAGAATGCCCGAATTACACGAACACCGCTTAGATTTTGACTAACCGTTTCATTTAAACGATCCAGTTTTTCTTGGACTTTTTGGTACAGTGGAATTGTTTTTTTGATGATAAAGTATAAAATGATTGAAAAAATCGGTAGGATAGCTAAGAAAAACAAGCCGATTTCCCAGTCAATCACAAAGGCCATGACGACTGAACCGATACTTAGAAATGGCGCACGGATCAATAAACGGATTACCATGGCTAATGCTAATTGGAGTTGGTTGATGTCGTTCGTCATTCGAGTGATCAATGTATCTGTACCAAAATGATTTAATTCACTATGTGAAAAGGAATTGATTTTCTTGATTAGTTGATTTCTAAGCTCAGTACCAAATCCTTGTGAAGCTATTGAAGCATAATATTGACAAATGATCGCACAAATCAATCCAACAACTGACATCACGACCATCCAGATCCCCATTTGGATGATCACACCACGATCATTCATCTTTAGACCGTTATCAATCAATGAGGCCATCAATAATGGCAAAATCAATTCAAAGACAGCTTCTAAGAATTTAAAAACGGGACCCAGAATGATTTGTTTACGGTAATCTCTTGCATAACGCAATAACTGAATCATATGATTCCTCCTAAAATATATTTACCATTAGCTAAGAAAAAGCCAAATAAATTTTCTCGAATTTCTTTCTTAGCTACTTAAACGGTAGGCACGGATTTAAGAGAAAGGGGAGTCAGTTGCAAGAAATTTCTGTCTATTTTACATTGATGACCCTTTGTCTTAAACGAGTACTTTCCTATGTATAAGTAGGTACTCTCACATTGTATCTTATGAAATTTAGAATGAAAAGTGAATAAGCCTTTTCATAAATGAAACTTTGAAGTGAATTAGCAAAAAAAGTCATTGACGAATCTCGTTTGTTTCTCCTTCTTTTTAGATAAAAATAGCTATTGACAAAATGAATGCGTTTCCTATGATGGAGAAGAGGTGAGAGAATGTTAAAAGAAGAAATCCAAGATTATTTAGAAAATCAAACGGCATTTATCGATTTAGCACAATTAAGTGATGTTTTTACAGCGAAATATTTAGCAGCATACTTTAAAGTGAAACGTAATACGGTCAGTCATTATCTTAATCAATTAAATGAAGCTGGCATTTTGGTTAAGATCAATTCTCGTCCGGTCTATTACTTTCATAAAATGGCTTTTGAACAGCAATTTTTTGCTTTAAGTAAAACGTATTATGCCTCAACTGAAGAAATTAGGGCTGAACAGCCTATTTTTTCAAGAAGTAAAGATCTTTTTTCTTTAGTGATCGGTCACGAAGCAAGCCTGAAAGAAAGCATTGAACAAATCAAAACAGCTCTTTTTTATCCAGATGGTGGGCTACCTGTGTTATTAACTGGAGAAAGTGGTACAGGGAAAAGCTTCTTAGTCAATATCGTTTATCAATACTGTTTAGAACATGATCTCTTACCAGAAAATGCGCCTTTCGTGACGTTGAATTGTGCTCAATATGCCGACAATCCAGAATTGTTGACGAGTAATTTATTTGGACATGTCAGTGGAGCATACACCGGTGCGACACAAGATAAGATTGGCGCTTTTGAGGCAGCCGATGGGGGATTATTATTTTTAGATGAAGTTCATCGACTTAGCCCTGAAGGACAAGAAAAATTGTTTACGTATCTGGATCAAGGGATTATTTATCGAATGGGAGAAACGAATCAGGGGAAAAAAGTCGATGTTCGGCTCTTCTTTGCTACGACTGAAGAAGTCACCAAACATTTTCTGCCCACTTTTATGCGTCGGATTCCTTTTAAGATTGATCTGCCTTCTTTACGTGCTCGTGGAAAAGAAGAACGATTGGAGCTGATTTATTCTTTTTTCTTAAATGAACAAAGAAAAATCGAGCGACCAATGAAAGTGAGTGGTCAAGTGCTGTCATTATTGACGAACCAAAGTTTTTCGGGAAACATCGGCGAATTGAAAAATAGCGTAAAAGTAGCTGTAGCCAAAGCATTCGCTGAACAAAAAGAGGAAGAGAGCCTATCGATCAAACTCCAACATTTACAAAGATATCTTTTGAAGGTTCCCCATCAAGACAGCCCAGCCCAATCAGCTGTGTGGATCACTGAGAAAAAAGAATTAGCTCATTTGGTTGAAAAAAGACAACCAGAACAGGAGCGAATGATCCGCTGCTTTGAACAACTATTATTGACCTTTAAGAAAAATGGCGCAACAGTAAGTAACTGTGAGGAAAAATTAAAAGAAGAAGTCGTTTATTTATTTGATTTTTTACTCTTTGAAACGAGTCGCCAAGAAAAACATGAACTACTAGTCTACTGGTTGCACTCCATTCGAGAAACGCTAAAACAAATGGAAAGTGCCTATCAGATCAAGTTTGATGGTAACAGCGTCTATGCTCTAAGTTATTATCTCTATCAAAGAAGCACAGTAAAGTGGTTACCAGAAGATGGGGAAATCGAACAATTGATCAAGGAACTAGACCGCCAGTTAGAACTAATGTATCCAGCAAACTATCACTACGCCCATCGGATCTTGGAATTGACACAAGCTAAGTTAGATTTAGAAGTTACTTTATTAGATCATATTTTATTAACGATCTATTTGAGACGGACGAAATGGACAAAAGAACAAAGTGTGCCTAAAGCAATCATTGCTGCTCATGGTTATGCTACCGCTAGTAGTATGGCAAACGTCGCTAATCGACTGTTGGGAAATGATCTGTTTGAATCCTTTGATATGCCCTTAGATGTGACACCCCAACAAATTGCGGATGAAATGATTGATTACAGTAATCGTCATGATATCTCTAATGGACTGATCATTTTAGTTGATATGGGCTCGCTAAAAGAAATCCATCAACTATTCAAAGATCAGGTCTTTGCCCCAATCGTTATTTTGAATAATGTGACAACACCATTAGTTATCAGTATTGGAGAAAAAATGCAAAAAATGACTGATCTGGAAGAAATCGTCAAGGAAGCGGTGGCCTCCTTGGAAGCAGAGTGGACGATCATTTACCCTCAAAAAAATAAACAAAAAGCATTACTGATCACTTGCATGACGGGGATCGGAACGGCTGTCCATATGAGTGAACTACTTGAAAAAAGTTTACCAGCAAACAGCGCACTTAAAATCATCCCTTATGAATACCAAGTATTAACCCAAAGAAAATTAACGGAATCGGTTTTTTCGATGTACGATGTGATTGGCATCATTGGGACAACGAATCCTCAAATCGACACGATGCCATATCTTTCGTTAGAGTCATTGATTTCAGGAGAGAAAATGGATGAACTTGTTCAATGGCTGGCTCCTATTTTTTCATTGAAAGAACAAGCTAACTTTGATCAGCAATTTGTCCGAAATTTTTCATTAGAAAAAGTACTGGAGTCGGTGACGATCCTTGATACAGAAAAAGTGATGACAGAAATCGAGCTGTTTATGCGTGAATTGGAGATGCGTTTTGATAAGAACATCACGACGCCACAAAAGATCGCCCTTTTTGTCCATGTCAGTTGTTTGATCGAGCGATTGATCCGGCAGATCCCGATTGAAAGTTACCATGGTCAAGAACAGTTGTTACAGTGTCAAAAAGAAACCTTGGATCGAATCAAAGAAGCATTTAGTGTCATCGAAGAACATTATAGTGTCACGATCCCACCATCAGAAGTCGCTTATATTTATGATATTCTCGAAAATGTAGAGGATAAAATAGGCTCAGAAGAAGAATTTTAATCGTAAGCAAGATACCGCCACTATGTTGGCACGTATCTTGCTTTATTTGTAGTGAGAGTAAGAAAGAGGTGGAAACATGGAAAGAACAATTATTCTAGCCTCCCATGGACGTTTTGCTTCAGGGATTTTAGATTCTTTGGAACTTATTTTTGGTAAAACGCATTCGATCCTAGCGTTAGATTGCTATGGAACTGAAACGTTTGATTTAGCAAAATCAGTGCAGCAATTGATCAACGATCATCAAGGGCAGGAGTTGATCATCATCACTGACTTATTTGGTGGCAGTGTAAACAATGAATTTTTGCAGTACATTAACCGACCGAATATCTACTTGATTGCTGGTTTGAATCTGCCATTGTTGATCGAGATTGCCACAAAAATTGAGACAGCTGATTCAATCGTTGAATTGATCCATCAGGTTTTGAATGATTCAAAAGAAATGATCCAATTTTGTAATGAAAGTATCGAAAAAAAAATGGAAGAAGAAGAATTTTAGGAGGGATTGGAAATGATTATTTTAACAAGAGTCGATCATCGTTTATTGCATGGTCAAGTCGCTTTTTCTTGGACACAATCAATTGGGGCAGATTGTATTTTGATCGCAAATGATGATGTGCCAAACAATGAAATACGCAAAACAACCATTAAGCTGGCAAAGCCACAAGGAGTGAAACTAGTGATCAAATCGATTGAAGATTCGATCGCTGCATTACAAAGTGGCGTAACGGATAAATATAAACTATTTATCGTAGTAGAGTCTGTGAAAGATGCGTATCAATTAGCAAAAGCTTGTCCACAGATCAAGCAAATCAATTTAGGTGGGATTAAAGCAAAGGAAGGAACGCGGAGTCTAGGTAAAGCGGTCAACGTATTACCTGAAGAAGAAAAATTGTTGGAACAAATGATCGCTGATGGGATAGAAGTAGAAATTCGTCAAGTACCAGCAGATAAAAAAATAGCAGCAAAGGAAGTCTTATGAGAAAGGAAGAATAAAAGATGATCCTACAAGCAATTCTTTTAGGTCTGGTTGCCTTTATTGCGCAATCAGAGTATGCGTTAGGAACTTCCCTGCTTTCTCGTCCGATCGTAACGGGATTATTTACAGGGATTGTTTTGGGAGATGTAAAAACAGGTATTATTATGGGAGCAACTTTGGAATTAGCTTTTATTGGTTCATTTTCAGTTGGAGCATCGATTCCACCAGACGTTGTGACCGGTGGAATCTTAGGAACTGCATTTGCCATTACTGCAGGAGCAGGAACAGAAACAGCATTACTATTAGGTTTACCAATTGCGACACTTACCCTTATTTTAAAAAATGTTTATTTAGGACTCTTGATTCCGATCATGAACCACAGAGCAGATCGTTATGCGGAGGATGGGAATTATAAAGGGGTCGAACACATGCACTTATTAGCTGGTTTCGGCTTGTCATTGATGCTTGGTCTGGTAGTCATGATTTCTTATTTAGTCGGAAGTCAAACGATCGGGAATCTCTTAGCGAAAATACCAGATTTTGTGCAAAACGGCTTGACCGTTGCAACTGGGTTGATTCCAGCACTTGGATTTGCCATGCTGGCACGTTTATTGATCAATAAAAAAGTAGCACCTTATTTCTTTTTAGGCTTTGCTGTAGCAGCTTACTTAGAGATTCCAGTAACAGGTATTGCCATCTTTGGGGCGATCTTAGCCGTCATTGTCGTCAATATCATGAACGTACGTCAAGTATCCGTTCAAACTTCAGCAGGGGAGGTAGAAGAGGATGAAGACTTCTAATCAAGAAGAACACAAAGTGACCAAAAAAGAATTGAATCAGGTCTTTTGGCGCTCATTTCAAATGGAATTTTCATGGAACTATGAAAGACAGATGAATATGGCCTATGTCTTTGCCATCATTCCCATCTTGAAAAAGCTCTATCATACTAAAGAAGAAATGTCAGCAGCGCTTAAACGACACTTGGAATTTTTTAACACGACACCACATATCGTGACCCTGATCTTAGGGATCAATGCAGCAATGGAAGAAGAAAATAAAAATGACCCAGAGTTTGATGTAACAGCTATCGATAGTATCAAGACCTCACTAATGGGTCCTTTAGCAGGGTTAGGCGATTCATTCTTTTGGGGAACGTTGCGTTTGATTGCGACGGGTGTTGGGACTTCGCTAGCACTACAAGGAAATATTTTAGGACCAATTTTATTCCTTTTGATTTTCAATATCCCTCATGTTTTGTTTCGTTACTTGGCAACAAGTTGGGGCTATCGACTAGGTACTGGATTTTTAAAGAAAATCCAAGCAAACGGAATGATGGAAAGTTTAACGTTAGGTGCTTCAATCATTGGATTGATGGTAGTTGGCGGAATGACTGCGACGATGATCGATATCAATATTCCTTTGAAAATCGGAACAGGTGAAAATGCCGTCACGATCCAAAGTATTTTTGATGATATCGTTCCTCATATTTTAAGTTTAGGTGCCTTTGGAGCAGTCTTTTATTTATTGAAAAAAGAAGTCAAACCATTGATGATTTTGATTGGATTAGCTATTTTTGGGATCGCTGGTTCATGGATTGGTATCTTTTAGAAAAGGAGAGAACAAGATGGTCACAATGCTTGATTATATTCATGAAGAAAAAACAGCTTTATCAGCGATTCTTGAAAAGAATGATTCGTCACTTCATGTGTCTTATCAAAACATGCAACACGTTCTGATTCTGGCGACAGGTTCTTCGTATAATGCTTGTCTTGCTGCAAAGCCGGCACTAGAAAGCTATGGAGACATCACTGTGGATATCCAAGAACCTTATCATTTTAATCATTATGGGAAATTGTCAGAAGAAGTTGATACAGTCATCGCTGTTTCTCAAAGTGGGAAAAGTGCTTCGACAGTCGATGCCATTCGAAAGATCCGATCATCAAAACGACGGACGATCGCTTTAACTGGAGATGATCAAAGTCCGATCACCAAAGAAGTGGATCAAGTGATTGACTTGAATATGGGCGTGGAAAAAGTGGGGTTTGTTACCAAGGGCTATTCAGCAACCGTTCTTCAGTTGATTCTCTTAGGTCTAGCGATTGGAACCAGTAAAGACAGAATAACAGCAGCGCAAAAAGAAGAAAAACTAGTTCAACTAAGAGAAATCGTGATGAAAATTCCTCAGATCATTGCGCAAACAGAACAATTTTTTGAAAAAAATGAAGCACTCTTTCGTGTAGCAAAACGATTTATTGCGATCGGGTATGGACCGAATTGGGGAACAGCGAAAGAGTTTGAAACCAAGTTTACGGAAACTGTTCGGGAACCTTCCCAAGGCTTTGAATTAGAGGCATACATGCACGGTCCGTATTTAGAAGCCAATCCTGGTCACATCCTATTCTTCCTGGAAACCGATAGTGATAGTCAAAAACGTTCCCAGCGATTAGCACAATACATGAAACAATATGTTGGACAGGTCATTGTTGTAACGACTGAAGGAGAAACGACTGAGAATCAGCTTAGTCTGGGAATCACTAGCGAAGAAGATCTTTCTGTTTTAGCTTTAGTTGTACCGATCCAAGTTTTGGCTTATAAAATTGCGACTGCCAAAGGGATCGATTTAGGTCAAAGAATTTTTGATGATTTTGATGAAGTATTAAAAAGTAAAATTTAAGAGGTGGAGACTATGTTAAAATTCAATGAACAAAAACAAATCGAGGATATCAATGGGGCGCTAGCTTTACGTCCGCAAGTGGAACACATCATTGACGGATTGGGAGAGGGATTCGATGCAATTTATTATTTAGGAATCGGCGGAACCTACGCGTCAGCGATGCAAGCTGTGACTTATATGAACGGTAAAAGTAACCTACCTGTTTATGTCCAACATGCAGCAGAATATTACACAACTGGCAACAAACGCCTAACAGAAAAATCAATTGTTGTCTTGTCTTCAGTTACTGGTACCACGCAAGAAGTCGTGCGAGCGGTCAAAGAAATCAAAACAGTGGGTGCGACACTGATCGGGTTTATTGATACAAAAGAGAGTATTCTCGCTGAACTTTGTGACCATACGATCACTTATCCTGCACCTGGAACCGAACAAATCAAATTCTTTATGGTCGCAGATCGTTTGATGTATAATCATGGCGAATTTGAAGACTACGTAACCTATTATCAACAATTAGAAGAGCACTTAGCAGTTGGCTTAGTCGAAGCCGAAAAACAAGCAGATGCTTTTGGATTAGCGTTTGCTGAAAAACATCGTCATGATTCGATGCACTATTTTATCGGTGCTGGGAACCAATGGGGCGCTGTCTATTCTTATGCGATGTGTTATTGGGAAGAGCAAAGTTGGTTGCCTTCTAAATCGATCCATGCTGCTGAATTTTTACATGGTACGCTAGAAGTGATTGAAGAAACGACACCAGTGACGTTGTTCTTAGGAGAAGATGAACAACGTGTACTTGCAGAAAGAGTCGCAAACCTATTACCAAAAATCTGTGCAAATTATACATTGATTGATACAAAAGACTATCCAATTGAAGGAATTGACGAAAGTTATCGTGGACGTGTCCTTTCTTATTTGCTGATGCATGCGGTGACGCAACGAATCGATGCGCATATCGAGCAATTAAATTGTCACCCCTTAGAAATCAGAAGATATTACCGTCAATTTGAGTATTAAGCGACACATTCAGTTCTAAGAGGAACGATTTCGTAAAATAATTAAATAAAACATACCAATATGAATCGTCTGTCAGTGAAATAAACGGTTCATGCTGGTATGTTTTTTGGTTATGACATGGACCAAGTGAGCGATTTGATCCGTGTATTGATATGTTGATAGAAGAATTTTTATGAATTGTTTGATAAGTCAGTTAAGAGATTACGAGGTTGGATATTCGCATCAATCACATTGTAAAAGGCATTTGAAGTATCATTCACATCCCAAACGGCTAAGATGACATGATAACCGAGATGATCACCTGGAATAGTGATCGTGTGTGTTAGATTTGTGTCGGCATCTTTCCCGTGACCGTCTACCTCACCTATAAATTGAAATTCATCGCGGGATAATGGTTTGTTTGGATTCCAATTATTTTTCGTGATATAGTAATGCCATTTAGCTGTTTTATGCGCGGCAGTATAAGACCAAGTGAATTTCGTTGGACCAGTTGAAAGGTTTTGTTTTGTCCAAATAGTAGCAGTTTGTTTGTCTAATTCAAATCCTTTGACACCATTTGCGGAAGCAATTTTTCCATCTGCAGGTCCACCATTTGGGAATCCTTTAGGTGCTTCTAGTGATTGTGGCTCAGTAATTATTTCACCGTATTTTTCAAGAGCTGCATACCAATTCTTCTTACTGTCTAATTCTCCTTGATAGGCACGACTGATAGGTTTCTCCACATAACCGTGAGCATCCACATTAACTGTCGATAAGGCAGTTAAACCAGTTGTTGCTAAAACGAGACCTAATCCTACGACTAAACTTTTTTTCATCTTGATTCCCTCCATCAATTGCTTATTATGTGAAATAAATTTTTTCACAAAAATAGTATAAAACGATAGGAGAAGAGGGTTAAATATTGTTTGTTATTGCAACAAAAAAAGTATGGTTCCTAAAAAAGTACACTCAGTTCGCTATCATGAAAAAGCATTCGATAAAAGATAACTTCTTTCTGATACGCTCTTATTATTGATGAGTGGCAAAAGTGAAACGAAAAAGATCCCACGATGTTGAGCCTAGCGATACTAGAACTACCCATCGTGGGAAAGATTGAGCAAATGTTTTCAATAAACAGTAAAGAAAATGAAGAATGATTGATTGTTCAGTTAAAGAGAATCACATGGATTCATTTAAATCATTTAAGATACTACGAGGTTGGATATTCGCATCAATGACATTGTAGAAGGCATTTGATGTATCACTTACATCCCAAACTGCTAAAATCACATGATAACCTATCCGGTCATTTGGGATCGTAATGGTGTGAGTTGGACTCGTGCTAGCTTGCGCACCTTTTCCTTGGACTTCGCCGATCAATTGAAGTTCATTGCGAGAAAGTGGTTTATTCTGGTTCCAACCTGGTTTAGTGATATAGTAATGCCATTTACTAGTTGGGTGTGATTGCGTATACTTCCAAGTGAATTTTGTCGCTCCCCCTGTTAAATTTTGTTTCGTCCATAGACTTGAAGTTTGCTTATCTAATTCAAATCCTCTTGCACCATTTGCAGAAGCGATTTTTCCATCTGCTGGTCCACCTTTAGGGAATCCCTGAGGAGCTTCTAGTGATTGTGGTTCATTAATGATCGGACCATATTTTTGAACTGCGAAATCATAGCCAATGTTTTCTTTATCCAATTGACCTTGATAGGCACGGCTAATTGGCGAGATAACATAACCATGTGCTGAAACATTGACGGAAGATAATGTTGTCAATCCTGTCGTTGCTAAAACCAAACCTAACCCTAATAAAGAACTTTTTTTCATATTATAACTTTCCTCCAAATAATTTTTATGAAAAGGTTTTCTTTTCATGAATTTAGTATAACGAGGAGAACAGTAAGCTTAGATTGTTTGTCTAGCATTACAACAAAAATAACATCTTCCGGTTCGTAATTGTTAATTGGCTTTGTTTTGTAAACTGCTTTCAATCAATGAATTTTTGAGATTACTAAAATATTCTTTAGCATTAGTCAAATCTAACCACTCAAAAAAACGAAGACCCTTTTCGATTTCCGGGATGGCTGAATGATCGCCATCTGCTAATCGATCCAAAGCCGCAAATAATTTATACTGGGCAAGATCAATTGACTGTTTGTGATTTTGCGTTAATCTTTTCAGTTCGCATAGAAAAAGTTTTCTAAGAATCGCAGAATGACGGTTAAATGAGAGGCGTAAACCATTTAGAATAAAATTAGAGAAAAGTTCTGAATAGTAGGTAGCGTCTATGTACGTTTTCATTTTTGATACACTGGTTTGAAAGAGATGGATGATGTATTGATCATCAAAAATAAACAAACAGTTTGAAAAAATCGTTAGTTCAAAATGTCCCCAGGTTTCAATTTTTTCAAGATAATTTTTGATCACAAAAATTTCTTCTTCTATTTTCAAAGTGGTATCAGTATGGTTGTAGAGGTAGTTCATAATCAATTTTCGTTGGGCATAAATCAAACGATAGTAGATGCTGCCTGTTTTTTCGTATTCGTTTAGTAGTTCTAATTCTTGTTCGTGAGTGATTTTTTTTGATGAGATGAGATAGTTGGTCAATTTTTGTTTATTCGTAAGTGAATTGCTATTAAGAAGAAATTGATACTCTTCTAAAGTAATGTTCATTCGTTCAAGGTAGTTAACTAATAGTTCAAAACTGATCTTTGTTCCTCTTGATTCAAACGCTGCAAGGGTTCCTCGTTGTGAGATACCTCGTGTCAACTGTTCTTGTGTTAAGCCACGTTCTTTTCTTAACTTACGAATCAGAGACGAATGGTTAGTCATGTTTTTATCCTCCTAGTGTTTTTTTATATATATTGTAGATGTTTTTTTAAATATATCACAAATGTAATAAAATTTAAATAAAGCGTCATTTTTGCGCGCTTTTAAAGAAAAAGTGCGTAATCGATTATTTGGGTGTTGCAATACTATGCAAATAATTGTAATCGTTTTAATTGATGGTGTAATATGTTATGTAATAAAGAATAATGGAGGCGGTTTGATGAAGAAAAAACTAGTATTATTTTCTGTAGGCGTGTTTAGTGCAATAGTAAGTGGAGGTACGACGGTTTTTGCAGCTGATGCAGCAGACACGATGCCTGACCTCGCGAATAAACAAATTGCAGTCGGATACTACCATAACTGGCAAGCGGAACAAGGCGCAGGCTATCAAGGAGGTCGTCCAGCCGACATTGATTTGGCCAAAATAAATCCTTTTTACAATGTAGTGACGGTTTCGTTTATGAAAGGAGAAGGGATTCCTACTTTTAAACCTTATAATATGACGGATCAGGCCTTTCGTGAAAAAGTAGCAACATTGAATGCGCAAGGGCGAGCAGTCATTATTTCTCTAGGAGGAGCAGATTCACATATTGAATTACATCGTGGCCAGGAACAAGCTTTTGCGAATGAAATCATTCGGTTAGTAGAAGTATATGGCTTTGATGGATTAGATATTGATTTGGAACAAACTGCGGTGGCTGCTGGGGATAATCAAACAGTCATTCCGGCGGCATTAAAAATCGTTCGTGAGCATTACAAGAAAGAAAACAAACATTTTATTATCTCAATGGCGCCTGAATTTCCATACTTAAGAACAAATGGGGCATATGTACCATACATTACAGCTTTACAAAATGAATATGACTTTATTGCCCCTCAATTGTATAATCAAGCAGGCGATGGGATCAGTGTTGGGACGGAATGGATTGCCCAAAACAATGACAATAAAAAGTATGAATTTTTGTACGGGATTTCAAAATCATTTAATGAAGGAAGCGGTGGCTTTATCCAAATTCCTGCAAGTAAACTAGCATTAGGGATCCCAGCTAACGAAGATGCCGCAGCGAATGGCTATGTCAAAGATCCTTCAAAGGTCTACCAAGTGTTTGAACAAATGACAAAAGATCAAACGCCATTAAAAGGAATCATGACATGGAGTGTCAATTGGGACGAGGGCAGAAATAAAGCTGGGATTGCCTATAATCAGTCGTTTGCGAATGCTTATCAAGGATTGTTCAAAGAGCAAGTACCAGATACTGAGAAACCTTCTAAACCAGAAAATTTAAAAGGAACTGCAACGCAATCAAGCATTTCATTAAGCTGGTCAGCTTCTACTGATAATGTGCGTGTTTCTCATTATAATATTTATCAAAACAAACAACTCATTGGCACTAGTAACACAACCAATTATACGGTGAGCAATTTATCCCCTGACACAACCTATTCATTTACGGTTGAAGCAGTCGATACATCAGGAAATCGCTCAACATCGTCTGACGTATTAACGATCAGAACACAAGCTGGTTCACAATTGCCAGCCCCTTCGATGCCAACTGGTTTAGTAGTAAAAGGTGTATCGCAAAACTCTGTGACACTCGGTTGGTCTGCAAATGATCCGAAAGAAGAGGTCATCGGCTATGAAATCTATCGAAATGGCGTTCTATTAACAACCACGATGACACCAGATTTTATAGACAAGGGATTAATGTCTGATACGACATACACTTATCAAATCGCAGCAGTCAATTCTTCTGGTATTTCTAAGAAAAGTCAACAAGTGACAGCGAAAACGACAGCAGATAATCAAGCAGAAGAATGGAAAATTGGGAAATTATATAATATTGGTGATATTGTGACCTATAAAGGAAATCTTTACCGTTGTCGTAACATCCACATGGGACAAATCGGTTGGGAACCTGATGTGGCTTTAGCATTATGGCTGAAGATCAGTTAATAAAGTTAACAAAATAAAAAAAGAGTCAGAGTGCAGTATGTCAGGGCTATTACAATGAGGATGTAATGAGGACATACACATATAAAGCGCACTCTGATTTTTTTACATAAAATTGTCAGAATCAAAATATAAGATAAGCCACGCAACCATTTTACATGCTCTGATCTAAATAGTTATTTTCAGTTGTTCAGGATGAGAGAATAAACAAAAGAAGAAAACACACAGTTCAATCTGAATTCTGGTGTTTTCTTCTTTTATCATTTAGTAACGATCGTACAAAAGTGATGGGACAAACGATGCAACCCATATCGCTGGAATAAAAATAACTGAAACATTAATTAAAATGGCGGTGTAACAGACCACATATTCTAGCCCCCCTTTCTAGTTGATTCAATGATTATTTATATGATAATTATAACGCTTTGAATGACATAAAATTAAAATGTATCTTAATACAACAATGTCAAGTGTTAAACAAACTGTTAAAACGGGAAAAATAGTTTTCAACATTTAGAGTATCTATACTATAATAGTTACTATCAACTATTTGGAGGAATATCAATGAAACAAAAAATTGCAGTTTTAGGCCCAGGCTCTTGGGGGACTGCTTTAGCGCAAACCTTAGCAGAAAACGGACATGATGTTCGTATTTGGGGAAATGTTCCTGAACAAATCGATGAAATGAATCAGTATCATACAAATAAACAATTTTTACCTAACCTAAAAATTTCCGAAACGATTATCGGTTATAAAGAATTAGCAGAAGCAGTGAAGGATGTCGATGCGGTTTTATTCGTTGTACCAACGAAAGCCATTCGTTCAGTTGCTCAAGAATTGATTGAGAAAATGAATACTAAACCAATCATCATTCATGCAAGTAAAGGGTTAGAGCAAGGAACACATAAACGCATTTCTGAAGTTATTGCTGAAGAGATTCCAGAGGAAAAAAGAAAGGCAATCGTCGTGCTTTCTGGACCAAGCCACGCGGAAGAAGTTGCTGTTCATGATATTACGACCATTACTGCTGCAAGCATTGATCAGCAAGCGGCAATCTATGTGCAAGATCTGTTCATGAATGATTATTTTAGAATTTATACGAATAATGATGTCATCGGAGTTGAAACGGGTGCGGCTTTAAAAAATATCATTGCTATCGGTGCTGGTGCCATCCATGGATTAGGTTTTGGTGATGATGCAAAAGCGGCGATCATGACTCGAGGATTAGCGGAGATTAGTCGTCTAGGAGTGGCAATGGGTGCCAATCCATTGACATTTATTGGCTTGAGTGGTGTAGGTGACTTAATCGTGACTTGTACAAGTGTTCATTCTCGTAACTGGCGAGCAGGAAATTTGCTTGGTCAAGGACATAAATTAGAAGAAGTACTTGAGAATATGGGAATGGTGGTTGAAGGAGTCTCTACTACTAAAGCTGCGGTTGAATTAGCGGAACAACTAGGGGTAGAGATGCCGATCACACAGACAATCTACAATGTATTATATAATGGAGAAGACATCAAACAAGCAGCCAAAGAAATCATGTTGCGAGATGGTAAAATAGAGAATGAATTTTCATTAAGCTAAGGGCTTATATTGAAATGAAAGGACGGGGTGTATGAAAGTTAAGAAAGCAATCATACCGGCAGGTGGTTTAGGTACGCGTTTTTTACCTGCGACAAAAGCAATGGCTAAAGAAATGCTTCCTATTGTTGACAAACCAACGATCCAATTCATTGTTGAAGAAGCGTTAAAATCTGGGATTGAAGATATTTTAATTGTTACTGGGAAAGAAAAACGTCCTATCGAAGATCATTTTGATGCTAACCTTGAATTGGAATTAAATCTGCGTGAGAAGGGAAAACTCGATTTATTAAGTACCATCAAGGAAACGGAAGCTGTTAATCTTCATTTTATCCGACAATCTTACCCTAAAGGATTAGGGCATGCAGTTCTTCAGGCCAAAGCATTTGTAGGAGATGAACCATTTGTTGTCATGTTAGGGGACGACTTGATGGTGGATCAAGTCCCTTTGACAAAACAGCTAATGATGGACTTCGAGGAAACTCATTCATCAACGATTGCAGTGATGGAAGTTTTGCCAGAAGATACAGGAAAATATGGAATCATTGATCCTGGAGAGGAAGAAAAAACTGGGTTATATCGAGTAAGAAAAATGGTAGAAAAACCTACTCCTCAAGAGGCGCCTAGTAACCTTGCCATTATTGGACGCTATTTATTAACACCAGACATTTTTCCAATACTCGAAACGCAAACACCAGGTGCGGGCAATGAAATCCAATTAACGGATGCGATTGATACATTAAATCGCCATCAAAAAGTCTATGCAAGAAATTTTAAAGGGAGACGATATGATGTTGGTGATAAATATGGTTACATGCGAACCAATATTGATTATGGGTTACAACATCCAGAAATCGGCGCTGCCCTTAAAGAGTATCTGATACAACTTAGTAAAGAGTTATAATTTCTAAACTAAGGTACTTTTACTTGGTCTTATCTAGTTCGTTGCTTAAATTTTAGTAAAATACTTTTTGTTAGCTATTAAAATAAACGTCATTTTTCTTATTATGTAGTAATATAAAAGAGTTATGGCAAAATTGACTTTTAAATACAGAAAAGGTGTGTAGCTTTGTATGGGAAAATTGATTACAATCGGTCAAACACTTCTTGATGGATTGAAATGGCTGATGGAAGGAAATAACTGGTTGTTTTTGACTCCATTGGTGCTAATTTGTGGATATGTTTTCATTCAAATGGCTAGAAAAAAAGAGAAATTATTGATTTTTATCTGGTATTTAGCAACAATTTCTATTTTAAGTGTTATGCTTGAACTTGCTTTAGGTGCGTGGGAAGCTATGATTTTTGCTTTGATATTTATCATAGGTTATTTCATCATCTTTATCCCTTATTTCTTTAGAGGCATTCATATCGGCAAAAAAGGCAGACACACGGCTTCTCATCGCAGAACAAAACGATCAGATAAACGCTAAAAGCAGTGAGTTAAGAAAGTTGATCCATGTAGCTTGCAACTACGGTTATTGCTCGCTTGAGTTTTTCGTTAGAACAAAGCAATCGCTGGTTAAATCCATTTTATTTGGATGAGCGGTTGCTTTTTTGTCTGGTTTTAGGGTCTGAGTATACCATTTAAGGAATGGGAGTTAGCAAAAAGCAGTAGGGGAGAGTCATCCTGGTAGGCTAAACAAAAAATGATCATGACATGTCTAATTGTGGACGGCAAATTTATTTATTTAAGTAGATATTGGCTGTTATCATTGTTAAAAAATAAATCTAAAAACAAGAATCCTATCGTGATAGGATTCTTGTTCAGTTAAAAAAGTTGATTTATATGTCAAGAAAACAGACCATGGTTTTTTTATTTTTTCGGACTTGCACTTGTCTGATAGATTACTTAAAATGATTGAAGATAGAAACAGCAGAATAAAAAAAGGCTCCCTAATAGTTAGCGGCAACTAACTATCAGGGAATGACCAGTCACACGTATACACCCTGACCGATCATTTGCCATAGTCAATGCAAGGCATCGACCGTATTTATTGTACCTAATTTCTGGGGAGATTTCTACCCTTGTGTCGGTTTTTCGATGGTCGGTAGCTCGTTTATTTACTATGTCAAGGTATTGGGCAGTATGCTCAATGCCTTTTTTTATCTTTCATTTTCAAGTAAAAGGTTGATACGTCTTAACTGATTTCTTTTTTTATGCTTTAGCGCACTTGCTGTTTTTGTTGTGAAATTAAAGGTGGAGAAATAAATGAGTTTACGCTATTTTGATTATTATCAGCAACTAGAAAAGAAATTAAGAATCGAAGAACCCTTGATGGTTCAAGCTGCTTCTTTAATTGCTCGTCAAGTTTCATTAGGTGGACGTTTACAAATCTTTGCTAGTCGTACACTAAGCGGGATAGCATTTGAGTTTTGGGAGCATTTACCTGAAATGATACCGGGCAAGTTAATTGAAAATCCGGCAAATGGGATATATGAAACTTTGGAAGGAACAGGAAAAGCGATCATTGATCAGCTCTCTGTCAAACAAGCAGATATTTTTCTACTTCTTTCCAATGAAGGCAGGGATCCAAGTATTGTGGAGTTAGCTCAATGGATCAAGTCAAATGGTCATTTACTGATTATTGTTACTGGATTTGATCTCTCGCGAAGTATCAAATCACAACACAGTAATGGGTTGCGACTGTTTGAATTTGCTGACCTAGTATTGGATAACCATGCACAAATGAATGATACCGCTTTATCATTGTCAGAAGTTGAGCTTGCTCTTTGTGATAGTTCCTCTATCGCTACCATATTACTATTGCAGCAAACCCTATATTTTACAGTCTGCCAGCTGATTCGTTAGGGAACGTAAAAATAGAATGAATGGAAACATTGCCTTGAAGTAGATGAAAAAGGGACACCTTTGAATAAAACTAGGAACATTCGGCGATTTCTAAGTGTTAGTGTAAAAAGTAGAGCAAGGTAACATCTTTTTTCAATAGTTAAAACAAGCAAAATATCACAAAGAAGAGACAAAAAAGAATTCACTTGAATTCTTTTTTGTCTCTTAATACACGTTGATGAAAGAGTCTTCCCCAAAACTCTTTACATTGCAATTATAGTACATTAGTTATGATTATTGCAATGAAGATTGTTTATAGATTAAAAAAAGTCTGAAGCAGCTATTTTTTCTAATACACTATCTGTTTTTTTATTCGTTTTTTTTCGGATAAATAATGAATAAAAAATTCTATTTATATCGAATGTTGAAAAAATATACATATTTTAAAAATGATAAAATACAATTGGCTTTTCTTCATAAATAATAAAACAAGTAAAGATATCATATGAAACTAATTGATTATATCCTTGCATCACAAAATACAAGAGAATTATTTAACTTTTTTTGGTTGCTTTTAACAAAAATAAAAAAGATTGCTTTAATAGATAATTAATGTGTTTAGCGTTTTTTTGCTGTATAATCTAATCTGATATTGATTGTTTTATTCATAAAAATTTAAAGATAGAAAGGAAGACTTCATAGTGAAGAAGCAAGTGTCTTCGGGGAAATCCAAACGGGATCTCACAAAAATGACGACACCCCATACTTATGTCATCATTTTTGGAGTGGTTATCCTTGCTTGGTTGCTGACATTTATTGTACCAGCAGGAAAATTTAGTACACAAGATATCGAATACCAAGATGCAAATGGAGAAACAAGTACGCGAACTGTATTACGCCAAGATTCATTTCGTTATGCTTATGCCTTGGATCGCTCCTATGTATTTGATCAATTAGAGAAGTTACAAAATGATCCGACGGAAAGAGAGAAATTAAAAGTTCCTGAAAAAGGGTTAGAAGAAGTGATTTCTGAAGGTGAAAAGAAATTAACGCAAGAAAAGTTAGATGAAATCTCTTTAACAGATGATGTACTTTATGACCAATTTGGCGAACGCATTTATGATACTTCAAAAAAACTCCATAAAACGGCTCGAGTATGGGGGACCGATGATTTTGGTGGTTTCGGATTTTTGAATTTTGTCTTTGAAGGGTTAGTTTCAGGAGACAAGTATGGATCGGCTGTCGGAATCGCTGCACTTATTTTAGTTGTTGGTGGTGCTTTTGGAATTATCATGCGCACCGGGGCAATTGATGCAGGGATCTATGCTTTCATCAGTAAGACAAGGGGACTGGAGCGTTTAGCCTTACCGCTATTATTTTTTGCTTTTTCATTCGGTGGCGCGACATTCGGCATGGCAGAGGAAGTCATTCCTTTTTCTATGGTGATGGTCCCATTTGTGATAGCTCTTGGTTATGACTCGATCGTTGCAGTAACAGTCACGTATGTCGCCTCTCAAGTCGGAAATGCGACTTCCTGGATGAGTCCGTTTAGTGTAGCAGTTGCTCAAGGGATCGCTGGCATTCCAGTGTTATCGGGTGCGACGTTCCGATTGATCATGTGGGTCGTTATCACAGCGTTATCTGCTGGCTATTTGATGATTTATGGGGAGAAAATCCGTAAAAACCCTGAAAGCTCATTGACGTATAAATCAGATGATTATTTCAGAAGTCATTTGAAAAAAACAACCGACGAGAAAAAAGCGTTTATGTTGGGACACAAATTGATTTTACTTGAAATGCTCATCGTATTGGTTTGGATCGTTTGGGGTGTTACGCAAGAAGGGTATTATATCCCAGAAATTGCTTCACAATTTTTTGTTATGGGATTAGTCGCAGGGATCATTGCAGTAATCTTCAAATTGGATGGCATGCGGATCAATGATATTGCCTCTTCTTTCCAATCGGGTGCTGCTGATCTAGCTGGAACAGCAATCGTTGTAGGGATGGCAAAAGGGATCTTATTAGTATTAGGTGGCTCAGATGCTTCTGTTCCTTCTGCTTTAAACACCATTCTACATGGTATCGGTACAGCTTTAGCAGGAGTACCAGCGGCTATCGGAGCGTGGGCAATGTATATTTTCCAAAGCCTGTTTAATTTAGTCGTGACATCCAATTCTGGTCAAGCGGCGTTAACGATGCCAATCATGGCACCACTTGCTGACTTAGTAGGGGTCTCTCGTCAAGTAGCTGTATTAGCTTATCAATTAGGCGCTGGATTTATGGATGCCTTTACCCCTGTATCAGCTAGTTTGATTGGTGTCTTAGGTGTTGCACGTATCGAGTGGGCAAAATGGGCAAGATTCCAAATCAAAATGCAAGGATTCTTTTTTGTCCTAGGTACTATCTTTATCATGATTGCGATAGCAATCGGCTTACAATAGCGAAGCAATAAAGTTAAGGCTAGTGAAGAATCCACGAATCGTGTTTTTTCTGATGACAGAGGAACTCGATGCTTTTTCAAACTTACTAGCCAAAAAGTTGACTTATAGAAAGCAAGCCGAAGAGACTGAAAATAGTTTGTCTTATTTTCATTATTCTTCGGCTTTTTTATACTAAAAATAGTTACTTTTGAAACAAAGAAAACCAAAATATCGGTATCAGAAAGGATGAAGTCAAATGAAAATCATTCGTCAAATTGAGGTCTATGCACCAGATTATTTAGGGGTCATGGATGTATTGATTGCCGGGGATAAAATTATTGCGCTTGAAGAAGCGTTGACCGGTGGCTATGCTGAGTTAGAAGTGGAAGAAATTTCCGGTAGTGGGAAAGTGTTGACACCGGGCTTTATTGATTGCCATTTTCACCTTTTAGGTGGAGGTGGAGAGGGCGGTTTTCAAAATCGTACGCCAGAAGTAACTTTAAGCCAATTGACGACAGCGGGTGTAACAACAGTTGTTGGGTGTTTGGGAACAGATGGTGAAGGTCGTGACATGACTGCGCTTATCAGTAAGGCAAAAGGCTTAGAAGCAGAAGGAATTTCAACTTACGTCTATGAAGGTTCTTATCGGTTACCACTCAAAACGGTTACGGACTCAATCATCAAAGATTTTTTGACAATTGATAAAATCATCGGAATTGGCGAAATTGCTGTTTCTGACCATCGATCATCTCAGCCTACATTTGAAGAATTTTCTCGAGCAACTGCTGATGCCCGAGTAGGAGGTATGTTGTCTGGTAAAGCTGGTATCGTCAATGTCCATTTAGGTGGAGGAAAACGTAAACTAGAGTTATTAACAAGGGTAGTTGAGGAAACCGAGATTCCGATTACGCAATTTTTACCTACCCATGCCAACCGCACGCCAGAACTTTTAACAGCTTGTATCGAGTTTGCGAAAAAAGGTGGGACAATTGACTTCACAGCGAGCGAAGATCCTGATTTTTGGGAACGAACAGATGGGGAAGTCCGCTTTAGTAAAGCTTTAAAACAGTTGATCGAAGCTGGCGTTTCCCTTGATCATTTTACAATGTCATCTGATGGACAAGGAAGTTTACCTTACTTTGATGAAAAAAATCACTTTCTTGGTATGGGTGTCGGAAGCGCAAAATCACTACTGGTAGGTATCAAAGAAGCGGTAGAAAAAGAAGAGATTCCACTTGAAGTAGCCTTGCGAGCAATCACAGTCAATCCCGCTCGTGTGTTAAAGCTGAAGCGAAAAGGAACAATCAAAGTAGGGAACGATGCTGATCTATGTATACTTGACAAAGAAACCTTAGCCATCGAAACAGTGATCGCCAAAGGACAAGTAATGGTTGAAAACAAAGAAGTTAAAGTGTGGGGAACCTTTGAAAAAACGATCTAAGAGCATACTGTTTGTCTGTTTTTCAAGTTGATGATACCCTGATAATAGTTAGATAGTTAGAAATGAGAAATTTAAGGGAGGAATTAAGATGGCAGATTTAAAAGGACGTTCTGAAGATGCAAAAGACAAAGTAGTTGGTAAAGGAAAAGAAGCTTACGGTAAAGCAACAGATGATAAAAGCAAAGAAGCTGAAGGAAAAGCACAATCACTTGGTGCTGATATCAAAGAAAAAGCTCGTAATTTAGGCGATGATATCAAAGAAGGCTTTGAAGATGTCAAAGAAAAATTCTCCAAAAAAGATGATAAAAAATAGTTTCTCCAAAAGAGAAGTTTGGTTAAAACTTTGAGAATGATCCTCTGGTTTTGTCCAAAGCGAGTTCTTAAGGAAGATTGATTGTAAAAGACGATAGATTTGGTTTATTGTGTTTTGCACCTCTTATAGTTAGTAAACGAACTTTTGAGGTGCGCCACGATACCAATTCTACCGTTTTTTTTTAGTATGCGTTCCAGCAAATCTATCGATGTACTCTCTCGAATTATGATAAGTATAATTATAAGTCAATGAACTTAATAGAGCTTTGAAGTGATTGGTAGTAAGAAAGCTTTTATTGAGATCGAAAATCCTACTATAGTTATTTCTAAAAATATGGTAAAATAGACGGAGTATGTTTGTAACAGAAGAACGGATAAAAGTAGACAGTTTGTTAAATTGAGACTGTTTTAATCAACGACTTGAGGCAAGATTGGTTGTGCGTTATAAAACCAGGCTTTTTTTCTTGAAAATAGCAGATGCTAGCGATTTATCTAATTTGTTGTATAATGATGGGGAGTAGTCGAATCCATTGTTTTCGACTTTTGTGTTAAAAATAATCGATTCATCGCTTTAATGAAACTTATTCAAAAATGGCAGAAGATAAACAAGAGGACTGTCAATCAGCTGCTTTTTCTTGCTAAGCAATAGAAGAAGCCAGCTAAAATTTTGTGAGTTGCTCATTGAGATGAATCATCTATTTAGTTAAAGAAGAGAATCGATGTCTTTAAACTTGGACATCATAAGAAGAGGTGAAATTTGTGAGTACCATTAAAATTATCCCTTTAGGCGGCGTACGTGAAAATGGAAAAAATATGTACATCGCTGAAGTGGGAGAAGATATTTTTGTTTTAGACTGTGGTTTAAAATATCCTGAAAACGAATTGTTAGGTATTGATGTGGTCATTCCTGACTTTACGTATCTGGAAGAAAACATTGATCGGGTAGCGGGAGTCTTTTTGACACATGGACATGCAGATGCGATCGGAGCGTTACCTTATTTACTTTCTAAGCTCTCTGTACCAGTGTTTGGAACCGAGTTAACGATCGAGCTTGCTAAATTGAGTGTGGGACGAAATGATGCAGCAAAAGGTTTCAAAGATTTCCATGTAGTCGATGAACACACGGAGATTGATTTTGGCGAGACGATCGTCAGCTTTTTCCGAACCACCCACACGATTCCAGACTCAGTCGGGATCAACTTGAAAACCAAAGAGGGCAGTATCGTTTACACAGGCGATTTTAAATTCGATCAGACAGCTATTCCAATGTATCAAACTGATTATGCTCGTTTGGCAGAAATCGGTAAAGAAGGCGTATTGGCATTACTTAGTGAATCAGCGAACGCTGAAAACTCAGTTCCTGTAGCATCAGAGCTGCAGATTGCGGATGAAGTCTTCGATACGATCAAGTATTGGGAAGGTAGAATCATCGTTGCTTGTGTGGCAAGTAATCTACAGCGGGTTCAACAAGTCTTGGATGCAGCCGAAAAGGCACAAAGAAAAGTAGTATTGACAGGGCAAGATTTTGAACGGATCATCCGAACAGCAATGCGTCTGGAAAAACTACAACTTCCGAGTGAAGATTTGCTTGTGACCTTGAAGGACATGAAGAAATACAAACCAGAAGAAATCATCATTTTAGAAACTGGACGGATGGGTGAACCAATTAAGTCATTGCAAAAAATGGCCAATAAAACCCACCGTAATATCAAAATCGAAGAAGGCGACTTAGTCTATATCACAACTACTCCAAGTATTGCGATGGAAACGATGGTAGCTAAAACAGAAGATATCATTTATCGTGCAGGTGGTACGGTCAAATTGATCTCTGAGAACATGCGAGTGTCTGGACATGCGAACCCTAACGATCTTCAGTTGATGCTTAATTTGATGAGACCAACTTATTTTATTCCTGTTCAAGGTGAATATCGTGAATTAGCTGCTCATGCTGATTTAGCTCATGCCGTCGGGATCCCTTACAAAAACATTTACATCACAGGACGTGGTGATGTGTTGGAATATAAAAATAAACGGATGAGTGTCGCTGGAACGATCAGTGCTGAAAATGTGATGATCGATGGTTTAGGAATTGGTGATATTGGTAATATTGTGTTACGTGACCGTAAAATCTTGTCAGAAGATGGTATTTTTGTAGCTGTAGTTACTATTAGTCGCCGTGAAAAGAAAATTGTCTCAAAACCACAAATCACATCTCGCGGTTTCGTTTATGTCAAAGCTAGTCGTGATTTGATGAAAGAAAGTGGGACGATGATCGAAGAAATCGTGGAAAAACACTTGGAAAGTAACGACTTTGAGTGGAGTAAATTAAAACAAGACATTCGAGATCAATTAGGACGCTACCTATTTGAACAAACAAAACGTCGTCCAGTGATTTTACCAGTGATCATGGAAGCAACACAACGTAGAGGCAAAAAATAATTGAAACAATAATGGTGTGGAAAAGGTCGTAATCTTTTAAAGAGGTGACTTTTCCATACCATTTTTTGTATCAGTTGAACCAAAGTTCTTGCTCGTTCTTTTTTTTCTATTTTTTTGTAAAATAAAAGAGAAGGAAATGGAAGGAAGATAGTAGATGAAAACAAAAGTAGAAGAATATTTAGAAAAAGAAAGAATTTCTTACGAAGCTCTGACATTTAATCAGACAGAATTGAATGATTTTCAAAAAATACTCAAGCAAAAACAGATTGATCAAAACAGTGTTTGTAAAACATTAGTTTTGAAAGGGGATAAAACAGGTGTAATCATTGCCGTTGTTCCATTGTCGGAACATTTAGATTACAAAAAAACCAGGAAAATTTCTGGTGATCACAAAGTCGGTTTTCCCGGAATGGATTTTGTGATGGCATCTACTGGTTATCCACATGGTGCAAATACACCGATCGGCATTTATCGTAAACACCCAGATTATCTTTTTTTAGTTGATGCATCTTTCAAAGAAAAGCAAATGTTGGTCATGTCAAGTGGCGAAATTGGCAGAAGCATTAAGATCGCTAGAACAGACTTCGAAAAAATAGTTCCTTTTACGTATGCAGAGTTAGTGGAGTAGCGTACTTAGAGTGGTTTGAGCTGATTTGCCACTTGGTACAAACTGTATTATCTGTTACAATGATTACGTATGTACTGTACTATTATTTAGGATTATTCTCTAAATGAAATCGGTTTATTTAATGTATGAAAGAAAGTAAAAGGAGTGAGAAAAGTGAAAATTACTTATCACGGACATTCATGTGTGTCGATCGAAATGAAAAATGGTGAACGCTTGATTATCGACCCGTTTATTACAGGCAATCCGTTAACAGATTTAACAGCTGATAAGGTAGAAGTAGACTGGGTTTTAGTTACTCATGGGCACAACGATCATGTAGGAGACATGGTGCCGATTGCTAAACAAAATGATGCAACGATTATCAGCATTGTTGAGATTACAAATTATGCGGAACAGTTAGGTGCTAAAGGACATGGGATGAATATTGGTGGAAAATATGAATTTCCATTTGGTACCGTAAAATTTGTTCCTGCCCAGCACAGCTCAAGTTATGAGGTAGCTGGCACACCGCTTTATATGGGCGAACCTAGTGGGATTGTGATCAAAGCAGAAGGAAAAACGATCTATCACGCAGGAGATACCGCTGATTTTAGTGATTTGGCTTTACTTGCCGAACAATTTACCATTGATGTTGCCTTTTTACCAATTGGTGATAATTTTACAATGGGACCAGAAGATGCAGCGAGAGCAGCAAAACGGATTGGCGCTAAGCTAGTCGTTCCTATCCATTACAATACATTTCCTGTTATCCAACAAGATCCTCAACTATTTATTGAGAAGTTGGCAGGGAACGAAGGAAAAATAATGAGCGTTTCTGAAACGCTGGAAGTGTAGGTTAAAGATATGGCGACGAAACATGACTTGATTTTAGAATATATCGAAAGCTTACCGGTTGGAAATCGTATTTCAGTCAGAAGTATAGCAAAAGAATTAAACGTAAGTGAAGGAACGGCCTATCGTGCCATCAAGGATGCTGAAAATATCGGATTAGTTTCAACGATCCAACGTGTCGGAACAATCCGGATTGAGCGGAAATTGAAAAAACATATTGAACGACTGACGTTTGGGGAAGTCGTCAGGATCATTGAAGGAGATGTATTGGGAGGCGCAACAGGATTAGACAAAGTATTGAATAAATTTGTGATCGGTGCGATGACGAAACATGCGATGGAACGCTATATCACACCAGGATCACTGATGATCGTCGGTAACCGTTCGGAAGTTCAAAAATTAGCTTTAGAAGATGGAGCCGCCGTGCTGATTACTGGTGGATTTGACACTACCCCCGAGATTGCTCGCTTAGCAGACGAATTAGCGATGCCGATTCTTCGTACGACTTATGATACCTTTACCGTAGCAACGATGATCAACCGTGCTTTGAGTGATCAATTGATTAAAAAAGACATTATGCTTGTCAGTGATATCTATATGTCAGCAGAAAAGACACACTACCTGCTACAAACAGATACGATCGCCGATTATCAAAAACTATCAGAGGAAACGCACCATTCACGATTTCCAGTAGTGAACCGTCACATGCGCTTGATGGGAATTATTACTGCTAAAGATGTACTTGGTAAAGCAGATACACAAGTAATTGAGCGGGTCATGACAAAAGACCCGATCAGTGTGAAAAAAACCATGAGTGTTGCTTCTGTCAGCCATCAAATGATCTGGGATGGTTTAGAAGTCATGCCAGTCGTTTCGGATGATTTGACACTTGAAGGGCTGATTACTCGGCAAGATGTGATGAAAGCCATGCAGTTAGTTCAGCGACAACCGCAAATTGCAGATACGATCTCTGACCAAATCTCAGGAGGAATCCAAACGATCGATCGAGACCGAGACGGGAATCTTTTGGCAAATCCAAAGTTTAAATTTATGGTTACCCCTCAAATGGTCAATGGGGTCGGTACGATTTCATTTGGTGTATTAAGTGAGATCCTTTCTGATGTTGCACAAAAAACCATGGTATTAAATCAACGCAGAAATATCATGATCGAACAGATGAGTCTCCATTATCTACGTTTAATCCAACTTGAAAGCGAATTGGATATTCGTCCGAGAGTGCTTGAAATTGGTCGGAGATCAGCCAAACTAGACATTGAAGTATATATCGAAAATACGATCGTTTCCAAGGCAATCGTTGTTTGCCAAGTAATGGAACGTTCATAGAAAGCAGGGAAATAATGACTGTCCAATCTGAAATTTTAGCAGAAATAAAAACATATGATCGAATCATCATCCATCGACATCAACGTCCTGACCCAGATGCTTTAGGTTCTCAAGTAGGTTTAGCAGAGATTTTAAGAGCAACGTTTCCTCAAAAAGAAATTTACCAAGTCGGGGAAACTGTGGAGGGCTTGCGCTTTTTAGCAGAAATGCAAATAGTTGATGATCAAGTGTATGAAGGAGCTTTGGTCATCGTCACTGATACAGCAAATGCACCTAGAATCAGTGATGATCGTTTTAAGTTAGGTGAGAAATTGATAAAAATTGATCATCATCCAAACGATGAACCTTATGGTGATCTAGTTTGGGTCGATACGAAAGCCAGCAGTTGTAGTGAGATGATTACGGAGTTTGCTCTCATGTTTAAAGATGTGTTAACGATGAATGCAAGTGCGGCGCGTTTGCTTTATGCAGGGATCGTAGGAGATACGGGACGTTTCTTATATCCAGCTACAACCGCCAGAACGTTGGAGATTGCAGCAGATTTAAGACGTTATCCTTTTGATGCCAGTGCATTGAATCGTGAAATTGAACAAATGCCGATGAAAGTTGCTAAACTTTCAGGTTATTTATACCAAAATATCCAGGTTGATGAAAATGGCGCAGGAAAAGTGATTTTATCACAAGAACTCCTTTCGCAATACGGAATTGATGATTCTGAAACAGCAGCTGTTGTTTCCTTGCCTGGTGTCATTGATGAGGTATTAGCTTGGGGAATCTTTGTGCAACAACCTGAAGGATATTACCGTGTACGGTTACGTTCGAAAGGCCCGATCATTAATGAATTAGCGAAAAAGCATCATGGTGGTGGCCACCCGCTCGCAAGTGGCGCAAGTGCGAAAGATTTAGCGGAAGTGGCAGAAATTTATGACGAAATCAAAGAGATTTGTCATGCGTATCAAAGATAGTAACTATTTTAGAAGAGAGAGTTGTTCGTTGTAAAAATGATTTTTACTAAACTTTGTTTTAAAAATCACAAATCTCTCTTTTCAAAAGACACGTTATCCGTTACAATAATGCTCAACGCTATTTTTAAAGGAGAAAGAAGATGACATTACCAAACTGCCCACAATGTGGCTCTGAATACACTTACGAAGATCGAGGATTATTTATTTGTCCTGAATGTGCAAATGAATGGACAAATGAAGAACAGGACCAAGTAGATGGCTTGATCGTTCTTGATGCTAATGGTAATCCTTTGGCAGAAGGCGATAGTGTGACAGTGATCAAAGATTTAAAAGTGAAAGGTGCATCTGGTGCCATCAAACAAGGAACAAAAGTGAAAAATATTCGTCTAGTGGAAGGCGACCATAACATTGATTGTAAAGTCGATGGATTTGGACCGATGAAATTAAAATCAGAATTTGTTAAAAAACTCTAATACACTCAAGGTATTTTCACCTTCTTTTTAGATCACTCATGGTAAAATAAGTTAAAATAAAAAGGAGTGGATTTATCATGTATGGATATGGCATGTATGGCTTTTTTGATCCTACATTTTTGTTAGTGATCATCGGATTAGTTATTTCCGGTATTGCCTCAGCTTATGTGAACAGTACTTTTCGTAAATATGACAAAATCAGAAGTAAGAATAACGTGACGGGTACTCAAGCAGCGCAATACATTTTACAAAGTCAACAAATTAATGATGTCGGTGTCCAACAAATTGCAGGAGATTTGACCGATAATTATAATTCAGGAAATAAAATGTTGAGCTTATCACAAGCAACGGCACAGTCTACTTCGGTAGCTGCAATTGGTGTTGCTGCTCATGAATGTGGGCATGCGGTACAAGATGCTGTTGGTTATGCGCCACTAAAGATTCGTGCTGCACTGGTTCCAGTGGCTAATTTTGGTTCGATGATTTCATTTCCATTGATTTTGATTGGTGTTTTACTGAGCTGGAATGATACATTGATCAACATCGGTATTTTTGCTTTTTCACTTGCGCTTTTGTTTCAGCTAGTTACATTACCAGTCGAATTTAATGCATCCAGACGAGCCATTCAAATTCTAAGCGAAGGTGGTCTTCTGACAGCAGAAGAAGTACCAATGGCTAGACACGTACTCTTTGCCGCAGCATTGACATACGTAGCTGCAGCACTTGCCACTTTCTTACAATTGCTTCGTTTGATCTTATTATTCGGTGGTAATCGTAGAGACTAGTACATGGGACATTATTAAGGTCCTTACTAGCAATGAAAAATCGTAAGTAATTATCGTTAAACCGCTTTGACCTGGTTCAAACGCGAAGAGTTGAATAAGATAGGGCTGTCTATCAAGATAATAGTTAAGTATAGGACAACAGGTTGTCCTATACTTTTTTGGCTTGTTTCAGCTATTTTCCAGCTTAAGGAAACAAAAGGATTATTTTTGGTGGAGTCTTTGTATCAGATGGAATAAATGGAGCCAAAGTTCATCTTCACGTTCAGGGTCAAGATAAAAGATATCTGCCGTTTGTTGTTGGGTATCGAACCAATCAGTGACGATTAAATCAGCTTCTTCAGGATTTTCGGTGATTTGTAAAAACTGATGATTAAAAATATTTTTTAATAATTTTTCGATGTGGTAGTTTCCCGAAAAGACCTTGCTTATCTGTAGATGTATCGCTAATTTTTTATTTTCTTCCGATTTTAAAAGTGTATAGATCAGGCGACTAAGATGTTCGTGCAGTAAATTTTGGCTTGGTTGAGAAGTAAACGTGTCAGCGATGATCATTTGTATTTTTTTTAATCGTTGATCCGAGGCATCGATTTTCATATTTTCAGAAGGATAATAAAGTGCATGGAAGTAATCGATTTTTTCTTGGAATAAAAATATAAACGTCGTCAGCATCATAATCAAATAATGGTAATAATATTTCTTTTCACCAGCAGATATCGAAGGGAATGACTCAGCTATTTTTTTGATCAGAAAAGAAACTTGTCGACAAAGCGAATGATTACTTTTAGAAAACTCATAGCCAAAGAGTGTTTTTTGTTGTTCGGGAATGAGGTTAGGAAAAAAATAGCAAAGTAAAAAATTAAAGTATAGTACTTCATTTTGGACAAGACTTTCAGGCAAGGATTGGGACAATTGTTTTTTCAATTCGCTGCTAAAATCTTTTGTAGAAGTTAAAATTTTCATTGTTTCATAGCTTTCTAAGAGGCTAGCATCTGGTAATTGATGATGAGCAGATCGCATTAAAAAGATTGCCACTAATAAGTAAACTTTTTCTTGTATCTTTGATGTTTTCTTGGTCATCAAAAGCTCATTGGATAAATGAGTATGCTTTACTTGGGAAAGTTTCATATTTGTCAAAGGCCAATCAATCCCCTGAAAAGCATCAGAAAAAAAGAAATACATATAAATTCTAATCGATAATTCATCGCCTTTCAAAATGTAACAATTTTGGCGAGAGATGATTTGCAGATGGAACTTTTTAAGTGATTTGTTTAATTGATTAGTTAGTTTTTCTAAATAAGAAGGAGATATGTACAACTTTTCCAGTAATATTTTTTTTGAAACACGGCTGTGTGGCGAATCAAAAAGTAACAATAAAAAATTAAACCGATTTGATTCGCGTAGGAAAAACAATTTTATATAATGAAAGATCGCCATTTTTTCATCTTTATGTTGTGAATCTAACTTCAATTCGCCTTTGGCAGTTGAGTAAATGAATCTAGGGATACTTAGTTGTTGAAAAATAGTCCCGTTTAATTTGCGGATGATTTCTTTGATCGTTCTCTTAGGGATTGATAGAACCTGAGATAATTCACGTAAGGAACATTTATTGGTTTGAACAATGGTATAGAATACTAACAATTCTTTCTTTTTTGCGTCCGTTAACATAAGTTGCTCCTTTTCCTTTTATTTTTTGTCCATGGGAGGACATAAACTGTGAGTGGAAAGAGTTTTTAATGTATGTTATTCTCACATAGTAGTAGTTGTTGTATGTACATGTTGTTATTTAAATGGTATATAACAATCGTTTATTCTATTGTTGTTTTTTTCGCTCATTTTGTCAAGTTATAACAGATTAAATAATCAATTTATATAACAAAAACATTGTTATTTAGCTGATTTTGTTATGTTGGGTTTTGAGTATTGAAGAAAGTTATTAATAAAATAAGCTTCTTGTTGAAATTGTACCTAAATATATTTTTTTGATGTTATGTTGTTATTTTTAATGGGGGATTAGTACTGTCCTCTAAATAATAATGCCTTTAATTTAGAGATGACTAAAAATAATGTCTTTTTAAAAAAATGATCAAAAGTGAGAAAGGAAGAATTGTATGAGTAGAGTAACAAATTTTAGCAAAGAGTATTTACTCTTTAAAAGTATGGTATATGCTGAAGAAAATGGCTTATCAAAGATAACAGCTAGGAGTTTAGCTTCTTTTTGTGGCTGTTCCACTTATCCGATTTATGCCCACTTTAAATCAATACGTATATTAAAAGAAAAAATACTTGAAGAAATAACGATCTGTTTTGATCGCTATTTATCAGAATATGTCATTGATGATTTCTTCAGTATCGTCCATCTACTAAAAGAGTTCTTTTCAATCCATGAAAGCATTCGTGGAGTAGTGATTAAGTCTGAGTTAGATATGGCTTCCTTATTTAAACGTGCGTTTTCAGAATATGTTAAAGAACATACTGGGATCAAAGAGCCTTATTTATTAGAATTACTTTGGCTCAATGCATTAGGCAGTTTGAACTCAGATCGATCTTCTCATGAATTTTTTGAAACAATGACATTGATTTGGAATAAATTGGCTGAGTTGGAAGAAAACTTGCCTGAAGTATTAACAAATATTGAATATTCCCCTAAGTAAATGGATGAAACGATGCTGAAGCGTCCTTTCATATAGATGATCAGAAAAATTGGTGGTAGCGTTTTATCTTTCGGCGATTTTGAAAGTAAAAAAGGGTAAATAGTTCGTTTATCTTTTTATCTATGCTATGATTAATATAGATAAAAGGAGCTGATAATGATGAAAACATCAACAAAAGTAACAATTGGATTAGGTGTCGCAACAGCAGCAAGCGTAGCGACAGCAGTAGTTGTTTCGGGAAAAGTCATTGAAAAAATCCATCATTTGACGAACCGGGCAAAAGTAAAAAAGTTCGTTAATGAGACATTTGATGGAAACGAAAAGCTACTAGATATCGTTGAACATTTATCGGATAGTGACTTAGATTCTTTGATGGGAATCCTGGCGAAGATCAAGTCAGGCAAAAAGAAAATTTCTGTCTACGGAGATTCTCTAAAAGGATCAACGGAAGATGTGAAAGACCGTTTACTCCATTACGTTGATAAAATCATGTGATGCAACAAAAAAAGTAAAGTTAAAAGTACAAAAAGAGCGAAAGTATTAGAAAATGGGACAAACATTATTGGTTTGTCTCATGAACGAATACTTTCGCTTTTTGTGTTCAATGTGTTTGTTCTTGCAGTAAGAGCAAATGACAAAACAGTAAATCATTTGCTTCTTTTAAGTTGAACCCAGTTTGTTCTTGGAATTTTTCGATTTTGTATTTCAATGTATTTCGATGAAGAAAGAGTGATTTAGCTGTCGAACTAATATTACCTAAATTTTTCCATAACACTGAAATGATCTCTTCCATTTCTGTCCGTTTGACCATCTCCTGATAACTTGCAATTAACTGATTGTTGTTCATTGTTCCTTTTGTATAATGATGTAAAGCCACCTCCGATAATGAGATTGCGCCACCATGTAAAGCAAAGTGCTTTTTTTCTTCAAAAAATATTTTCCGCTCTTCAAAAAACAGTTCTGAAAAATTGGGAGAAGGCAAATGAAATGAGCCAATAAATACTTGGGTAGTAATTTCAAAGTCTGCATCTAATGAAAGAAAAATACCTCTTAGCTCAGAAATTTCTAGATAACTAGGACATTTTTTTTCAATCAGTACAGCATCGGTTTCTGTATAAAAGAAAAAATCTTCTAAGTGGAAAAACATTTCACCGATTGTTTCTTGCCATTGGCGCTTAAGAAATTCTCCTCTTGGATCAATGTGAAATTGAATCATGCGAAAGCTTTCTTCTGCTACTAGCGGTTTATTTTCAAATAGATAATGATACCACGGATGATTATCTTCGACAGTAGCTACAGGGAATAACGCTTTCAAAATATTTGTTTCTTGTGTCGAAATCGTCGATTGATCGATCCATAAAAAATAATCATCAATTGCTAAAGAGAGAATTCCTTTATCGGAAGCAGGGGAATTTTTTTTCTGTGCATTAGGATAAAGTGTTATCAGTTTTGTCAAGTCCATCAAAGTCACCTCATGTTTTATTTTACCATAAGACAAAAAGCTAGTTACAACCTTTTTGACTTATGCTAAAGTTAAGCAAGAAAATGAAAAGTAGGGGATCGATTGGAAATGAAGGAAATCGATAATGAAAAACATGAAAAATGGATGCGTTTAGCCATTGAAGAAGCTCAGAAAGCCCAACAATTAGCGGAAGTACCAATTGGGGCTATTGTTGTTTTAAATGATGAAATCATTGGAAGAGGCTATAATTTAAGAGAAACCACGCAAGACGCAACCACGCATGCGGAAATGATTGCGATCCGTGAAGCTTGTCAAAATGTTGGAAGTTGGCGTTTAGAAGAAGCCCAATTATATGTGACGCTCGAGCCTTGTCCTATGTGTAGCGGTGCGATGATTTTATCTCGAGTCAAAGAAGTATACTTCGGTGCGTATGATCCAAAGGGCGGAACAGCGGGAACATTAATGAATTTGTTGACAGATGAACGGTTTAACCACCAAGCCCATGTAGTAGGAGGTGTTTTGGAAACGGAATGTGGCCAACTTTTAACGGATTTTTTTAGAGAGTTGCGCTTAAGAAAAAAGAAATTAAAAAAAGGCTAGCCAAATAAAAAAAAATCAGGTATACTATTATTTGCCGAAAGGCTAGGACAATGGCGGGCTTGTGAAGCGTGTCAGATCTGGAAGGAAGCAGCACTAAGCAGGATCCGCCATGTGTCTGATTAAAACGAATCTTAAAAGCGTGATAGGTAGTACTTTACTACTTGTTACGTTTTTTTTGTCTAATGAACCAGAGCCTCTTTAGTTTTTTAGGTACTTTATTTGTATTTTATAGAGAAGTAAATAGCTATAGAGAGTATAATTGTTATTGGTAGAAAGATTCAGTTTCATACCAATGATCTAAAAATAAATAATCGAAAGAGGTACATATTGATGGTATTAACGTATCCAGCTGTTTTTTATTTAATGACCGATGATAAAGAACCATACTATTTTATACATTTTCCTGATATTGATGGAAACGGAACACAAGCAAATGATATAAACGACGGTATGCAGATGGCTAGTGACTATCTTGGGCTACAATTGTCTTATTATATTGAGGAAGAAAATAAATTGCCGTCTAGCTCAAGTGTAAACAATATTAATGTAGAAAACTATTTCCCTTTTGAGCAGACGAATACATACAATAAAGAGGATTCATTTGTCACGCTTGTTTCAGTTAATATAAAAGAGTATCTGGACATGGAAAAGAGAGAACGTAAAAATGTGTCTATTCCTAAGTGGGCAGATAAATTAGGCAAAGAATTGAAGATCAATTTTTCTGAAACATTGACACATGCGATTTTAAAGAAAGCAGAAGAAGTAAAAAATAATTAAAATAAATGACAAGAAAAAAGCCTGGAATAAAATTTAACTTTAGTCCAAAATATGGATTTTACAAATATTCACAACGAATATTTTGTAAAATTCTTTTTTTGTCACAAATTTTATTATTTTCCAACATATCTAAATGGAAACAAAAATCTTTAGCAAAGTAGTGAAAGGAAGGTCTGACAATGTAAAAAGAAGAATAGTGTATCAAACAAATGATGAAAGCTAAAAGCAAGGGACTCAAAACTGCAAACTAATGTCTGTTATGGAGGGCATTTCTTTCGCAGTCATTACGTTTAAAAGGAGGTGTTAGTATGACGGCATTAACGAAAGTCTTTGCTAGTGATCAAGCATTAATTCACAGTTTTTTTCTAGTGGTTCTATTAGATCTCATAACAGGTTGGCTTAAAGCAAAAGTCAATCATGTTTGGTATTCAACGCTAAGTTGGCGAGGACTTTGGAAAAAACTCAGTCATTTTGTGTTATTGATCCTGACGGGAGTCGTTGATTTTGTGTTGATCCAAAACGGCGTTCATTTTGAATTTACGTTAGTAAAGGTTTTTACGACTTGCCTGATTTTCACTGAGATTGGGAGCATTTTGACTAATATTGCTGAGTCAGAAGTAACGACTTATTTTGAGGGGATTTTAAAATCAATTCAAGACAAAATGAAACCAAAACAATAATGAAACAGAGAACGATTAGGAAGGATCAAAGTGAATTTACTGAGATACTACGTGATAATGACTTTTTTATTTACTAACAAAGCAACCTAGGCACAGCTTTTTAGAAAAAAGTGAAAGATTTTATTTTTTCTGTCACAAATCACTAAAATAGCTCACATATCTATGTGATTCGAATCAAATGATCAAAATAATTTTTTAGGAGGATGAAAGATAACAGTAAGTAATAAGCTGTGTACATTTAAAGGCGCAACTAATATGAAAAAATGATTGAAAGTAAGGAGCGAACAACTATTATGGGACAATTTGAAACAGCAAAAACAATTTGGGATTACTTGGTCAGTCAAGGTTGGTCAAAAACCGCAGTTGCTGGATTATTAGGGAACATGCAATCAGAAAGTGGCATTATTGCCGACCGATGGGAGAGCGACATTGTCGGAAATATGTCTGGTGGATACGGACTAGTGCAATGGACACCAGCATCTAAATATATCAATTGGGCAAATGCGAATGGATTAAATTACAAAGACGTCATTTCTCAATGCAAACGTATTGAGTGGGAGGTAGCAAACAATCAACAATTTTATAATATATCTATGACGTTTCAACAATTTAAGACAAGTAACAAATCTCCAGAAGAACTGGCGAATATTTTCATTCAATATTATGAAAGACCGGCAAATGCAAACCAACCAGCAAGAGCGCAACAAGCTAGATACTGGTACCAACAATTAAACCGAACAAAAGTCGTGGATTGGTTCAATAAACATCGTGGACAGATAACCTATTCCATGACTGGCTCAAGAAACGGTACAGATGGAACGGCAGATTGTTCTGGAAGTATTACTCAAGCAGTCAAAGACAGCTCTGGAATTCCTTATAGCTATTTATATAATACGGTTACCCTTGGTGGTTATCTCCAAAGATGTGGTTATGTATTAGTTTTAGTCGGAAATTCAAACGCTTCCAATCTCTCTCAGCTGAAAGATGAGGATATTGTTTTACTTTCTGGTGGGTCCTCGATGGCTGATTCAGGTGGTGCGATTGGACATACAGGTGTGATTACTGGTGGTGGTAAAAACATCACTTCAACTTGTTACTATACGCAAGGAGAAAAAAATACTGCGATTCAAGAATTACGTTTTGATAAAAATTATATCGTTGCAAATGGGTTTCATTATTATGAAGTTTGGCGTTTTTCTGGCGGTTTTAATCAATCAAGTTCAACAGGAATGACTAATGACCCAACGCCACCTTCATTTTCGACAAATGTTCATTATAGTTTACGAGTGTTGGGGGGAGCTTGGTTAGGAGAAATCACTAACTTTAACAATTCAGATTCTAATGGTTTTTCAGGATTACCGAATCATCAACACGATATGCTATACATCAAGGTTGATAAAGGAACATTACGTTATCGAGTACACACGATGACAAGCGGTTGGTTAGATTGGGTTAGTAAAGGTGATCCAAATGACATGGTCAATGGATGTGCAGGGAATCCTGGAGAAGCTATTGATGGTGTACAAATTTATTACACAACACCTGCTGGAGAAACTTATTCACAAGCATATTACCGTTCACAAACGACCGCTCGTGCTGACTGGTTACAAACTTGTTGCGATGATGGAACATCGATCGTCGGTTATGATGGTTGGGCGGGGATGTTTGGCGAACCGCTAGACCGTCTGCAAATCGGGATTGCGAAATCCAATCCTTTATTTACTTATTCACCAGGGGTAAATAATGGGGGAAGTTTTTCTACCAATGTTCACTATGGGTTACGTGTTTTGGGCGGAAGTTGGTTAGGAGAAATTACCAATTTCAATGATGTAGATTCCAATGGTTTTTCAGGATTGCCAAATAATCAACATGACATGCTTTATATCAAAGTAGATGCGGGAACGATTCGTTATCGAGTCCATACAGTAAAAAGTGGTTGGTTAGATTGGGTCAGCAAAGGTGATCCAAATGATATGGTCAATGGATGTGCAGGAAATCCTGGTGAAGCCATCGATGGTGTGCAACTTTACTATACAACACCTGCAGGTAAGACATTATCGCAAGCCTACTACCGTTCTCAAACGACCGCCCGAGCTGGTTGGCTAGGAGTATGTTGTGATGATGGCACCTCTATCGCTGGCTATGATGGCTGGGCAGGGATGTTTGGCGAACCATTGGATCGTCTACAAATCAGCATAGCTGCATCTAATCAATTTTTTGATTAAAAAAACTTCAATTAGTTGGCTGAAAAGAGAAAAATGAGAAACTGATTGCTACTTGATTACTACTTGATTACTACTTGATTATTACTGAAGAAGTAGTGATAGAAGAGTTAGTTTTAAGAAATAAGCCGAAGAATTCCGACATTCGTCCTGCGTATATTGGAAATTCTACGGCTTATTTCTGTCGATTTGATTGAAAGTTAGCTGACGAATAAATGGGCAATGCCGATAGAATTATATCTATTGATCATGTTTTGCTGTAACGTATTTTTTCATCACTTTTCTACCCCGAATCGCTAGCTAGAGAGATACTGATTATTACTTTGATCCGATATTATCCACAAGGCTAACGTTTAGAATGGAGTCTATTCACAGCGGAGGAATTTGATTTTCTTTAAAATCTTTCAAAGTGAACAAAGAAAAAGCCTATGGTATGATAAAGAAAAGTGAGGCGAAAGAATAAGATGGAAAAAATAGTTCTATTACATACGAATGATTTACACTCGCATCTAGAAAACTGGCCTAAAATCAGAAGGTTTATTGAGCAAAAAAAGCGTGAAAACGAAAAAAAAGAAAATACCACGACCATCACTGTTGATTTAGGTGACTTTGTTGATCGCTGGCACCCGCTATCAGAAGCAACCGATGGACAAGCAAATGTTGAACTAATGAATAACGTAGGCTATGATGCTGTGACGATAGGTAATAATGAAGGCGTGGGAAATGCCAAGGATCAATTGAATCATCTTTATGATCAGGCAAACTTTGATATTTTATTGGATAATTTGTTTGATAAACATCTGTTGCAACCGCCGAAATGGGCAAAAAAGTACAAGATCATTGAAACTCCTCAACAGACTAAAATCGGCTTACTGGCTTTGACGGCTCCTTTTCCCTTAACATATAGTCCAAATGGTTGGGATATCAGAAACCCTTATGATATTTTGCCTGAATTAGTGGAAGAACTAAGACCAAAAGTAGACATCTTGGTATTGATGAGCCATCTAGGTATCCAAGACGATCGTCAGATTGCCCAAGAACTTCCGTCAATCGATGTAATCTTAGGCTCACATACGCATCATTTGCTGATTGATGGTCAAATCGTTAATGGTGTTCAGCTTGCAGCAGCGGGAAAATATGGACAATACGTTGGAGAGGTTCATCTCACCGTTGATGAGCATAAAAACATCATCCAAAAATCAGCTCGGGCTATCCCAACAGAAACGATGACGACGTTTATTGAAGATGAGCAGGAAAGCCAAGATTATTTAACTAAAGGGCACGAACTATTAGCGGCAAAAAAAGTAGCCAAGTTACCTTATGATTTATCAGTAGATATTTTTTCGGAACATTCTTTTATCTATGAGGCGTTAGAAGCAGTCAAGTATCGTGGGCAAACACAAGGGGCAATGCTAAATAGTGGGTTGTTTTTAACTGGATTACCAGCAGGGCTGATCAATCAGGATCAACTGCATACGGCATTGCCTCATCCAATGCATTTACTGAATGTCACACTTAAAGGAAGTGATTTGATTCGATTGGTATTAGAAATCGAAAAAAATCGTGCCTTTTTACGCAATTACCCAATCAGAGGTATGGGATTTCGGGGAAAAATTTTTGGACAAGTGATTTATAGTGGAATCTCTTATGATGCAGTGAATCATCAAGTTCACTGGCTGAATCAGCCGATAGATAACGAGCGTCGATATACATTTACAACAGTGGATCATTTTATGTTTGTACCTTTCTTTCCAACGATTGAGATTGCTGGTGAAAATGAATTTTTATTTCCGGAATTTATTCGTAGCGTAGTAGGGGAATACTTAAATGCTCACTATCCAATAAAATAAAAACAAGGTATAATAGGAACGATAGGTGGTGAAAGCATGTCGGCAAAACAAAAAGAGCAACACGCCGTTGAAGCTAAAACAAAAGAAAAACAGACAGCGAAAAATGTCGAGGATCATACGGTGACAGAAGAAATCACCGCCGTGTTAGAAGAAATTATCGAAGAACCCAAACCGGAGAAAGTAAAGGGAGAAATCATTACTTTCATCGATGAGAAGAATTTTTTGATTGGCGAACAGCACTATCGCCTAGTAAAGGATCATCGAGAGGGGTTCAATCCAGAAAAACTTGGCGAAAGATATAGTGAAGTCTTGTCGCGTTATGACTATATCGTTGGTGATTGGGGCTATGAACAACTAAGATTAAAAGGATTTTTCCGTGTAGATAACAGACGTGCTCATCCCGACCAACGAATTGATGCTTTGGAAGATTATTTGTATGAGTATTGTAATTTTGGTTGCGCTTATTTTGTGATTGAACAAATCGGAGGTAAGAAGGAAAAAAATACTCCTCGCCGAAGAAAAAAGAAAAATCAAAACCAACATCGTGCGTACATTGATGAGAAAAAAGGACCCGTTTCTTCAAATCACAAAAAACCGGTCATCAAAAAAAGAAAAACAGAACAAAAAAAGACTGAAAAAACATCAACTAAACCAAAAGCCAACACTAATTTTACGATAAGACAAAGGGAAGAGTAAAGATGGATTATAAAGGATATTTGATTGATTTAGATGGAACGATTTATCGGGGGACTGAACCTATACCTGCTGGGAAACGTTTTGTGGAGGCTCTTCAGGCAAAAAAACAGCCTTTTCTGTTTGTTACGAATAACACCACAAAAAGTCCGCAGGCAGTAGCCAATCGCTTGGCAGATGAATTTGATATACACGTTAGCCCAGAAACTGTTTATACAGCTTCTTTAGCAACGATCGATTTTATGCACGCTGCCGGGAAAGGAAACACGTTTTATGCCATAGGTGAAGCTGGTTTGATCGATTTGATTTTAGAAGCAGGATTTGTCTGGGATGAAGAAAATCCCGATTATGTAGTGGTCGGTCTAGATAATTATCTGACGTATGAAAAAGTAGTCAAAGCGACTCTTGCGATCCAAAAAGGGGCAACATTTATTGGAACAAATCCAGATAAAAATATTCCAACTGAGCGTGGGTTGCTGCCAGGTGCAGGATCGGTTATTTCGTTTGTGGAGACAGCTACACAGACGCCGCCGATTTATATTGGCAAACCAGAAGCGATCATTATGGATAAGGCGGTAGAAAAATTAGGTTTAACGAAAGCAGATGTCATCATGGTTGGAGACAACTATGAAACAGACATCCAAGCAGGGATTCGAAATGGGATTGATACGTTGTTGGTGCTCTCAGGATTTACGAAAGCTGAGGATGTACCTTTATTACCGGTACCTGCTACACACGTTCTCCGTTCGTTAGATGAGTGGAGTTTCTAGAATGAGAAAAACAAAATGGGTGTGGGGAGAATATGCTGGTTTGGTTTGTCTATTCTTCATGCTGATCAGTCTGGCGATCGCGATAACAATCAATTTTCGCTTTCTCTATGAACTAGACATCAAATATCTGAATATATTGGATCATACTACGCTTGATCAGGAAACTTTATTGAAAAATTTTGATCAATTAATGGCTTATTTAAATAATCCTTTTCAGAAGGAATTAAGCCTGCAAAATTTTCCTATTTCTGCAAGTGGGGCACATCATTTTTATGAAGTCAAAAAACTTTTTTTACTTAACTATTTTGTGCTGCTGCTGACGTTGATACCTAGTATCTACTATCTTTTTTATCTGAAACGTCATAAGCGTTTTTGGCGTTTAGTTCAACCGTTTAAGATTGGAATGCTCGTACCGATTGTTTTTGGCTTTTTTATGTTGGTAGGATTTGATCGCTTTTTTATCTTGTTCCATGAAACATTTTTTAACAACGACGATTGGCTGTTTGATCCGACAACCGATCCAATCATTAACGTCTTACCAGAACAATTTTTTATGCATAGTTTTATTTTATTTTTTATTTTAATTGAACTCTTTTTTGCTTTTTTTGTGATCATTGGAAAAAGAGAGCTAAAAAGAAGTTAAAATCAAACATAGAATAGAACAAATCATAATGCCTATTTTGTTTCAACAGAATAAAAAAAGCCCGAGACAAGGAGATTGTCTCGGGTTTTTGCTTTAAACGGTGTTCAAACATCAGCTCCTTGAAATAAGCCTGAATTTTTCAAAATATGAGAAGCTATTTTAAAAAATTCTTTCTTATTGTCATCGGAGCTATGCGATGTTTTCACAACCTCTGATTCACGGTGTTCAAAGAGCTGTCCTTCGGTATTAAGTCAAAAAATCTCAAAACATGAAAAGCTGTTTCGAGATTTTCATCCTTAATACTCAGGACAAAACGCTCTTTTCACAACCTCTTTCTCTAAACGGTGTTCAAACATCAGCTCCTTGAAATAAGCCTGAATTTTTCAAAATATGAGAAGCTGTTTTAAAAAATCCTCTCTTATTCGCTCGGAGCTGATCGCTTCTTTCACAACCTCTGATTCACGGTGTTCAAAGAGCTGTCCTTCGGTATTAAGTCAAAAAATCTCAAAACATGAAAAGCTGTTTCGAGATTTTCATCCTTAATACTCAGGACAAGTCGCTCTTTTCACAACCTCTTATTGAGTCAAACGACTGCGTTTTTCTGGCTCTTGGTGAGCAAGACGACTGGCAGCAGAGGCAGCGATTGCACCCACGATGTCATCCAAGAAAGTATGCACATTTTTTCCGTCATGGCTATTTAATTTTTGTAAAATACCAGGCTTTACTTTATCGATATAGCCATAATTAGTGAAACCGATTGTCCCATAGACATTTACAATTGATAAGGCTAGTATTTCATCGATCCCATACAGTCCTTCATCATCTTCAATGATATGTTGGAGCGGTGACATCAATTTATTTTCTTCTGCTAAAATATCTAATTGAACCCCAGTTATGATCGCGTTATGGACTTCACGTTTGGTTAAGACAGCGTGAACACTTTGGATACAATCTGCTAAAGTAAGATCAGTAATGTAATCTTTTTGTAAAAACATCACTAGCTCAGCAATGTCTTCAAGGGTTACTCCACGCTCATTAAGCAATTCACGTGCTTTTTCTTCTAGCGTTTCAGTTTTGATAACCATTTTCTTCCTCCTTTTGCTTCTGTGAATCAACTATATTGTTAGCCTACCAAATAAAAAAGCAAGAAACAAATGTTGTCTCCTCTGCTTTGGACAAAATGGTCAAAAATCATACAAGCTATCCTATTTCGGAGGAACTTTTTTATCGTATAAACTGGTACTATGTCCAGGTTGTGTGCGTTCTTTAGGGTTAATAAAGTGTAACGCATTATTGACAGCTGTAGGTGCTTCGCCAAATCCAGTAGCGATCAATTTTACTTTTCCTTTGTAAGAACAGATATCGCCAGCAGCATAAACGCCTGGTATCGAGGTTGACATATCTGAGTTTACTGAAATTGCATTTCTGGTACTTTCAAGTCCCCATGTTGAAAGATGTTCTAGATTTGAGGTGAATCCATAATTAACAATCAATGAATCAATCAGTAACTCAATTGTTTCCTCGCTTTTTACCCGTTTTAAGCGAACAGCGGTCAATTCCCCATTTTCTCCAGATAATTCATCAATGAGATAGGGAGTTAAAAGATTGACTGATGAAGCTTTCAATAAGTTTACACTATGCTCATGAGCTCTAAATTCTGGCCGGCGATGGATAAGATAAACTTCACTCGCAATCGGTTCTAGCATCAACGCCCAATCAATTGCTGAATCACCACCACCTGCAATTGCTACTTTTTTACCAGCATATTTCATTAAATCGTTCACAAAATAATCGAGTCCGTGATGCTCATAAGTTGTTGCTTCTGGTACATTTAATTTTCTAGGTTGAAAAGAACCGCTTCCTAAAGTCAAAATGACTGCTTTTGAATAGTGGATTCCTTTAGTAGTGGTGATCTCAATTATTTCATCTTCTTTAGTAATAGAAAGAACTTCCTCATTCAAATGAAAAGAGTGATTGAATGTGGTTAACTGTTTTTCCAGATTTGCTACTAAGTCACTGGCTTTCACGGCGGGATAGCCGGGAATATCATAAATATATTTTTCTGGGTAAAGCGTTGATAATTGCCCACCTAGTTGAGGTAAACTGTCAATGATCTTAGTTTTTGCTTGACGCATACCTGCGTAAAACGCTGCAAACATCCCTACTGGTCCTGCACCGATAATTGTAATATCATAGATTTCCATAGAAAACTTCCTCCTCATACCCACACTATAGCAGAATTTAATTGAGAATACTTCTCAAACAAATGATTTATTTCTAATTCTTAAGGAGGTTGGGGCAGAAGCGAAAACGATCTCTCGTGAAATCTACTGGTTCACATATTTAAAAATACTCGTGGATTATTTTTTAAGTCAGAGAAACGCAGAAAAGTATCTATCATTTGATAAAAAGTATATAATCATTTTTACATAAGGATGAGTCTTTTTGTTTTCTTAAGTTTCATGTAACAGCGAATAGAGAGAATATGTTATTATTACCAATGAAGGAATAATTTTTAGGAGGAAAAAGATATGGTATTCCCACAATTAAGCTTAGAAAATGAAAAAGGACCAAAGGCAGTAATAAAAACAAACCGTGGCGACATTACGGTCCAATTATTCCCAGAATTAGCGCCTAAAACAGTTAAAAATTTTATTGAACTTGCTAAAAAAGGATATTACGACGGAGTAATTTTCCACCGTGTCATCCCTGATTTTATGATTCAAGGTGGCGATCCAACTGGTACAGGTATGGGTGGCGAAAGCATCTATGGTGAAAGTTTTGAAGATGAATTTAGTCGTGAGTTGTTCAACTTACGTGGGGCGTTATCGATGGCTAACTCTGGACCAAATACAAACGGTAGCCAGTTCTTTATCGTGAATAATGAAAATGTACCAGCGAATATGCTAGATCAATTAGAAGGTGCAGGCTTCCCGGCTGAAATCATCGAAGCATACAAAGGTGGTGGGACACCTTGGCTAGATTTCCGTCATACTGTATTTGGTCATGTGATTGATGGCATGACTACCGTAGATGAAATTGCTAACGTACAACGTGGTCCACAAGATCGTCCAGTACATGATGTAGTGATCGAGAAAGTTGAAGTATCAGAATAATCACTCGCAATAGTAAGACATTTTAATTATTAACTAATCACAAAATAAACCAACTGGTTTCAATCATTGACCCAGTTGGTTTATTTTATTTCTAATTAGAATAGAACCTCGTTTAAAAGTCGTCAAAAGTGCTTTTGTTTTTTATGTGAAGGCTTTTTTTATCCGCATCAATCCATCTAGTAGTGTTTCTTCCGGACAAGCTAAATTCAATCGCATATGAGCATGACCGGCAGGACCAAATGAGATGCCAGGATTTAAAACAACTTTTCCTTTGGTAATCAATGTTTGTTCTAGCAACTCGTCATTCGCTTCATAAGCAGAAAAATCTAACCACATCAAATACGTTCCTTCAATCGTCATCACACCTAGTTGAGGTAAATGTTTTTCAAAAAAAGAAGTGGCAGTGGCCGCGTTTTTTTCTATATAAGAAAGCAGTTGACTAAGCCATTCTCTACCCGTTTCGTAAGCAGCTTGTGTACCGATTAGACCAAAAGTATTTATATCTTGTTGCTGATTCATTAGTAACCGCTGTTCAAATTGTTCTTTTAATTTAGGATTTTTTATAAACACCATTGAGTTTTTAATCGCTGCTAAATTAAAGGTCTTGGTTGCCGAAGTAAACGTGATTAAAGACTGACTTAGTGTTTCATCAATCGTTAACATCGAGTTAAAATGGTTCGTTGAAAAAACTAAGTCTTGATGAATTTCATCACTAAAAAGCAGCACTTTGTGTTTCAAACATAGTTCGCTTAGTTGTGATAATTCTTCTTTAGTCCAAACACGCCCCCCTGGATTGTGGGGATTACAAAGGATTACCACTTTTACTTGTTGTTCAACGATCTTTTTTTCCATATCTTGAAAGTCCATCATGAATTTATTGTTTTGTTCAATTAATTGACTCCGTATAAGCTGACGATGATTACTCTCGACGATTGCAGAAAAAGGTGGGTAAACGGGGTCATGGATCAGCACACTGTCACCTGGTTCAGTAAAAGTTTGAATTGCAACAGCTAAACTAGATAAAACACCGCTAGTAAAGACAATGTGTTCTTTTGTTAAAGATACCTGATGCTGTTGTTTTTCCCAATTGATGACTGCGTGATATAATTTTTCTGAAACGGTAGAGTAACCAAAAAGACCTTGAGAAACATAATTTTCAAAAGCTTTTTTTACTCCAACAGGTGATAAAAAATCCATGTCTGCAACCCATAAAGGCAATAAGTCGTCTCTTTGATAGGTTTCTTTAATTGAATCCCATTTTACGCTATCGGTATGTCTTCTTGAAACTTTCTTGTCAAATTCACTCATCTAAAGGACCCCTTTTTCTATTGAGTATTTTCAAAACTTCTTTTTTTAAATCATTTACAGTATAATGATAAATGCAAAGAGAGGGAAGTACATGACATATAAAATTGGACAAATAATTAAAGGAAAAATAACTGGAATACAGCCTTATGGTGCATTTGTGTCTTTAGACGAGGAAACACAAGGCTTGATTCACGTATCAGAAGTACAATCAGGTTACACGAAAAGTATTCACACATTGTTAAAAGTTGGTCAACCAGTAACTGTTCAAATCATTGACATTGATGAATATTCAAAAAAAATTAGTTTGTCGTTACGTACGTTGGAGAAGAAGAGCCCTGTTATTCCTTATCGAAGGAAAAGATACTTTACGAATAAAAATAAAAAGATCGGGTTTGCCACGATTGCGGAACAACTACCAAAATGGGTGGACGAAGCACTAGAAGAACTAGAACAGAAAGAAAATAAGAAATAAAAAGTGTATTTTTTCTGAAAATGTGCTAGAATTTTTATGTAAACCACAGAACAAGTTGATCGAGGTGGAAATTTTGGCAAGCAAAAAAGTAGCTGGTACAATCATGTTGCATTTGGAGGATGGATCAAAAAAATTTTTAGTCCATTCAATTGATGACAAGCTGGAGTTTGCATTAGCAGAGCTTTCAGAAGAAAAGACGGGGTTAGCAAACATACTTAGCTTTTTAAAAGAAATCGTTCATATTGATGTTAGCAAAATTAATTTGATGGAGTTGACCAATACACATATTAATCACGAAAATGTTCCATTGTTTGTTTTTGAAACTGAGCAAAAAAGTCAAAGTGAAGACTTAGGTAAAGGCTATCTTTGGGAAGACCCAGATCAAATGCGCTCTGTCCTTGGCACTTACGAAGTGGAAGGAGTTCCTTTCTTTTAATGTAGAATTAGACACCAAAAGAAACTTGAAAAAAAATTCAAGTTTCTTTTTTTATGGTAACCGACCCTCCTTAAAGGATGAAACGTTCAGTTTATCATGGATTATATTCGATAATGCAAACTTTTTTATGCTTCTTTTGAAGTAAAAGCGAATGATGATCTTTTGCTTGAATATTTTTTTGAAAAATTAAGTGAAAATGCTTGTTGACGTACCTTGGTTTACGTGATAAATTTATTAACGTTGATTTAAGAAACAGCGTAATGAAACTTTCTAAAAAAATAGCAGAAAAGTTCTTGACGTTTCTAAAAACACATGATAAGATAACTAAGTCGTTAAAAAACGACAGCTTACGAAGCTTGATTCTATCGAAAAAAACTTCAAAAAAGTTGTTGACAAATAACAAACGACGAGTTATGATAAATGAGTTGCTGAAACACTTCTAAAAAATGAAGTCGAAAAAAACTTTTAAAAAAGAGTTGACAAACAAACGTCACTCTGATATGATATAAAAGTTGCTACGGCAATCTCAACTGATTAGCTTTTAATCAAGTAGACCTTTGAAAACTGAACAAAGCAAAGACAAACCAAATGTGTAGGGCGTCTTGATTGATTCAAGACAACAAACATTTTTAACAAGCAAGCAATATGCTAGCAAACAATTGAGCTTAACAATCGCAAGATTGTTCGAACTTTTTATGAGAGTTTGATCCTGGCTCAGGACGAACGCTGGCGGCGTGCCTAATACATGCAAGTCGAACGCTTCTTTTTCCACCGGAGCTTGCTCCACCGGAAAAAGAGGAGTGGCGAACGGGTGAGTAACACGTGGGTAACCTGCCCATCAGAAGGGGATAACACTTGGAAACAGGTGCTAATACCGTATAACAATCGAAACCGCATGGTTTTGATTTGAAAGGCGCTTTCGGGTGTCGCTGATGGATGGACCCGCGGTGCATTAGCTAGTTGGTGAGGTAACGGCTCACCAAGGCGACGATGCATAGCCGACCTGAGAGGGTGATCGGCCACATTGGGACTGAGACACGGCCCAAACTCCTACGGGAGGCAGCAGTAGGGAATCTTCGGCAATGGACGAAAGTCTGACCGAGCAACGCCGCGTGAGTGAAGAAGGTTTTCGGATCGTAAAACTCTGTTGTTAGAGAAGAACAAGGATGAGAGTAACTGTTCATCCCTTGACGGTATCTAACCAGAAAGCCACGGCTAACTACGTGCCAGCAGCCGCGGTAATACGTAGGTGGCAAGCGTTGTCCGGATTTATTGGGCGTAAAGCGAGCGCAGGCGGTTTCTTAAGTCTGATGTGAAAGCCCCCGGCTCAACCGGGGAGGGTCATTGGAAACTGGGAGACTTGAGTGCAGAAGAGGAGAGTGGAATTCCATGTGTAGCGGTGAAATGCGTAGATATATGGAGGAACACCAGTGGCGAAGGCGGCTCTCTGGTCTGTAACTGACGCTGAGGCTCGAAAGCGTGGGGAGCAAACAGGATTAGATACCCTGGTAGTCCACGCCGTAAACGATGAGTGCTAAGTGTTGGAGGGTTTCCGCCCTTCAGTGCTGCAGCTAACGCATTAAGCACTCCGCCTGGGGAGTACGACCGCAAGGTTGAAACTCAAAGGAATTGACGGGGGCCCGCACAAGCGGTGGAGCATGTGGTTTAATTCGAAGCAACGCGAAGAACCTTACCAGGTCTTGACATCCTTTGACCACTCTAGAGATAGAGCTTCCCCTTCGGGGGCAAAGTGACAGGTGGTGCATGGTTGTCGTCAGCTCGTGTCGTGAGATGTTGGGTTAAGTCCCGCAACGAGCGCAACCCTTATTGTTAGTTGCCATCATTTAGTTGGGCACTCTAGCAAGACTGCCGGTGACAAACCGGAGGAAGGTGGGGATGACGTCAAATCATCATGCCCCTTATGACCTGGGCTACACACGTGCTACAATGG
>NZ_JBIOSX010000001.1:972500-2267500 GCF_051714965.1 Enterococcus sp. AZ077 | reverse complement strand
TTCCTTACCATGGAAGCGCTCTACCAACTGAGCTAAAGCGGCATGAATTCTTAATACAAGTAATAGAATAACGAAAATAATCAATTTTGTCAATATCTAAAACAAAAAAAATTTGGTTTCATAGGATGATCATTCTAAATTGTATAAATAACAAATTTTGTGCAGTGATTTTTGTGAAAAAACAAAAAAATATGTAAAAAAAGTATTGCGTTATTTAAGATAAATTGATATTATATACATGTACTTGATTCCGGCATAGCTCAGTTGGTAGTAGCGCATGACTGTTAATCATGATGTCGTAGGTTCGAGTCCTACTGCCGGAGTACTTCAATCACAGCTTAGAGGCTGTGGTTTTTTTGTTATTCTCAAAAACTTTTGAGAATAACAAAAAAGGGTTGTCGTGAGGGGGATTCAGCCGATTTGTTGTAACGATTAAAAGTGAGTCGTTGTATTTCAAACCACTTAAGGGTAGAATTAAAGATATATTTTTGATTGGAAGGATGATTGGATGAAAGCTATTACACCTGAAATGACGAAAAAATTTGCAAAAGGTTTTGAAGAAAACAACAAGCAACAAGCTCTACAAAGAGCGGTAGTAAAAAATGGGATCACCGCTTCTGCTGAAAATGTGGCTGCCCATGTGTCTAATACACCGGTTTTTTCAATTGATTTATCAACGGGAAAGGTTTCAAATCAGAAACAATCTGGTCGTTGCTGGATGTTTGCAGCATTAAATACTTTCCGACATAAATTGCTCAATCAATTCCATTTGAAAGAATTTGAATTATCACAAAACTATACGTTTTTCTGGGACAAATATGAAAAAGCTAATTATTTTTATGAAAATATTATCGCAACAGGGAATGATGCCTTAGATAGCCGAAAAGTAGCCTTTTTATTAACAACCCCACAACAAGATGGCGGACAATGGGATATGATCGTTTCCCTCTTCCAGAAATATGGTGTAGTTCCTAAATCTGTTATGCCAGAAAGTGCAAATAGTTCAAATTCACGAGATTTAAATAATTACTTGAATAAATTATTGCGTAAAGATGCGACGGTCTTACGTGAAATGATTGCCGGTGGTGAAACTGCTGAAGCGATTCAAGCAAAAAAAGAGGAAATGCTAGAAGGAATCTATCAATTTTTAGCCATCTCCTTAGGAACACCACCAAAAGAATTTGATTTTGAATACCGTGACGAAGAAAACAATTATCATATTGACCAACAGCTTACACCTCAACTCTTTTATGATAAATATATTGGTGTAAAACTAGATGATTACGTTAGCATCATCAATGCACCGACAAAAGACAAACCCTTTGATCGTTCTTACACTGTAGAAATGTTAGGGAATGTGGTTGGCGGGAAAGAAGTTCGTTATTTGAACGTAGATATGTCAACGTTTAAACAGTTGGCTATTGCCCAACTGGAACAAGGAGAGTCTGTTTGGTTTGGTTGTGATGTCGGACAATCTTCAACTAGAGATAGTGGGGTCATGGCACTGGATGTTTACGACATGGATGACTTATTCGATGTAGATTTTACGATGACTAAAGCACAACGTTTAGATTATGGTGAAAGCTTAATGACCCACGCAATGGTATTGACGGGAGTCGATCTTGTTGATGGGAAATCAACGAAATGGAAAGTCGAAAATAGCTGGGGAGAAAAAGTTGGCAATAAAGGATTTTTTGTAATGAGTGACGATTGGATGAACGAATACACGTATCAAATCGTTGTTCGCAAAGATTTGTTGTCGAAAGAGCAACTCCAAGCCTTCAATGAAGAACCAATCGTTTTAGCTCCTTGGGATCCAATGGGCGCATTGGCTTAAAAAACTGATTCTACTCAAAGTATGAAGAAAATAGACGAATTGGTGTCTCATATTACTGAAAAAGAAAGTAAATGAGGGATTGAAAGAAAGACGAGGTTAGTCTTCGAAATTAGTAGGGTTGCTAATTTTGAAAGAAGCCTCTCTTTTTTTGTCTATAAATATGAGCAATGGGCTTTTACTGTTGAACAAAGAGTTACTAGACTCATTTTCTTTGTTTTAGATTCTCTGTGATATAATGATAGCTAACAAATAGGTTGGAAAAGCATGTAAGGAGGAGTAGAGATGAATATTCAGTCGGTGTTAGCAGAAATCCAATTAGAAGGCAAAGTGATACCTATCACTGGTGGGGACGTTAATCAAACGTATCGAATTGAAGAGCAAAATAAATCATATTTCTTAAAGCTTCATCCTAATATTGGAAAGTCTTTTTTTGAAGCGGAAGTGGATGGGTTAAAAGAACTAGCTCCCTACGTTCGAGTACCTGAAACTTACATGCTGGGTGAACAAAAAGATGGTGCCTATCTTTTGATGGAATGGATCGAACCTGGCAAAGGAGATCAAAAAGATCTAGCCGTTTCTTTGGCGAAATTGCATAAGGTAACCGCTCCTCAATTTGGGTATCGAAAGGATAACTATTTAGGGACCGTTCCGCAATTCAATCACGTGGAAGAAGATTGGTGGCTTTTCTTCTTCAAAAATCGTCTAGAAAGTCAAATTGCTTTGGCACAAAAAAACAACCATTGGAATCAAAACCGCCAAGAAACATTTATTTCTTTTAAGCAATACGTGTTAGAAAACTTTAGTGATAAAAAGATTGTCCCTAGCCTCTTGCATGGCGACTTGTGGAGTGGTAATGTGTTCTTTGATCAGCAAGGAGAACCAGTCTTCGTTGATCCAGCCGTTTCTTACGGTGATCGTGAGCAGGACATAGCTATGAGCCAGCTATTTGGTGGGTTTCGTCCAGAGTTTTTACAAAGTTATCAAATGGTCTATCCTTTGGAAAAAAATTGGGAAAAACGATTGCCGATTTACCAGTTATATTATTTGTTAGCCCATCTAAATATGTTTGGGGAAAGTTATGGTTCACAAGTGGATCAATTATTAGCGAAAAGATAAGAGGAGGGTGTTTTTTTGGCAAAGAGATATACAAAAAAACATGAAGTTTCATATTATGAATGTGACATTAATCAGACCATGACATTTCCATCAATGTTAGGAATCGTGATCAAGACATCAGAAGATCAAAGTGATGCGCTTGATCGTGGCAGTAAATTTGTCAATAGTTTTGGACTGACTTGGGTCATTACCAATTATTCAATGACAATCACTCGTTTGCCAAAAGTAGGAGAGACGATTTCTATAACAACACAAGCCATGGAGTACAATAAATTCTTTTGTTATCGTAATTTTTGGATTCATGATGAAGAAGGCACAGAACTGGTGAAAATAGAATCAGTTTTTGTATTAATGGATTTTGTGAATCGGAAAATGAGTAGTGTCAATGAGGAAATTATTGCGCCGTTTGAAAGCGAAAAAATCAAAAAAATCAAACGGCAAGAAAAAATAGAAAAGATCGAATCGGGCATGATGTTACCTTATCGCGTGCGTTTCTATGATATCGATAGTAACCAACATGTGAACAATGCCATGTATTTCAACTGGATTATTGATGTCTTAGGCTATGATTTCTTGACGACACATGTACCAGAAAAAGTTTTGATCCGTTTTGACAAAGAAGTGGAATATGGAAATGAAATTGAAAGTCATTATGAACAAGTAGAGATGGAACATGGTGTGAAAACAAGACATGAAATCAGAATGCAAGAACAACTCTATTGTGAAGCAAATATCACTTGGAAAAATAAATAAACTGCTAATAGCAAACGATGTTCCAATCGGAAAGAGGTTGTCGCAGAAGTGTCTAGCTCTGGGAAATAAGCAGGAACAACAAGGGTAAAAAGGGACTGAGACAAAAGTTGTCTCAGTCTCTTCTAGTATCTCTAAAAACGGATAAACGGTGTTCAAAGAGCTGACCTTCGGCGATAAGTCAAAAAATCTCAAAACATGGGAAGCTGTTTCGAGATTTCCATCCTTAACGCTCAGGTCAAAACACTCTTTTCACGACCTCTTGTTCACGGTGAGACAAAAGTAGCATCTTCGGAAATAAGCCGAAATTTACCAAAAATTTGAGAAGCACCAAGTAGGTAACAATCAACATCAAAAACGAGTTTTTGTGTTTCTTGTCAATTTTCGGAAATTCCTTCTTATTTCTTGATGCTGAACACTTTTGTCTCAACCTCTTTTTTGATTGATTGCCGAAGTGCTGAATAATAAAGAATTCTATAGGTGTTCATACTTTTGGACATTCTAACATGGAAATAAGACTTTTGGATATCCAGTAATAGGTAAGGATCGATAACCTTCCATGATTGAAAAAAGAATGCGCAAAATTGGTTCAATTGCTAAACGAACTCTGGATTTTTTTAGAACGGAATTTTAATGTCAGAAATTTTCGTATGTGATTTAGCTATAACTTATTGAGTAATAAACGAAATCAATGATTGATCTTTTAACCCATGATTCAAGGCAATTAGTAGTTTGATGCGAGCTTTTTGGCTATTGATGCTATTACAAAAAATAATCCCCATGTTTGCTAATTCTTTTCCGCCACCCTCGTAGTCATAAACAGGTTCTGCTATCCCATTAAAACACCGGGAAACTAAGACCACTGGGATTTTTTGTACTAATAATTTTTTCAAAGCTGTTACAGCTTGTGGTGGTAAATTGCCAGCTCCTAAAGCTTCGATCACTAGGCCATCTACTTTGGTATGGGCGATAGCTTCTAATAGATCACCTTGCATCCCCGCATAAGCCTTAACGATTGGGATCGTACCATTGACTGAAGTGATATCTAAGCGTGTAGTTTCTAGTAATTCTTGCATAAATAAGATCCGATGTTTTGTTACTAGACCAATTGGACCTAATGTGGGTGTACGAAAAGTGGCAACATTTGTCGTGTGGGTTTTGGTCACGTAACGCGCGGAGTGGATCTCATCGTTCATTACGACCAATACACCTTTTCCATTTGCTTCCTTACAACTAGCGACTCGAATAGCACTCTCGAAATTGTACAGCCCATCGCTCCCTAATTCGTTGCTGGATCGCATAGCGCCAGTTAGTACGATCGGCAGTTTATCTCCAATCGTCGTGTCTAAGAAAAAGGCGGTTTCTTCTAACGTATCTGTTCCATGAGTGATTACAACACCGTCAAACCCCAAATGATAGGCTTCATTAATCCGATTTTTTAAAATTAACATATGTTTAGGCATGATATGAGGTGAAGGAAGATTAAAGATATCTTCTATTACTAAATCAACATCTTCTGGAATTTCAATTTCAGCATCTAGCAAAGGATTCACAACATCAGGACTCACTCCACCAGTTAAAAGATTTTCTCTCATGGCAATCGTTCCGCCAGTGTGTAAAATTAGAATTTTTTTCATTTTTTTTCGGACTTCCTTACATATAATTTTGCATAGGCTTTAACGCTTATTGTATACTATATGAAAGAGTTTTGCTATCCGTGGCATTGAGCAATGAGTAGTAAATCTCACTATACATAGTTGATTTTTGGATGGAAAAGCAAAGGTGGCTTGAAATGATACGAATCGGATTAACCTCATTTAAAGAACATGATAAATTGACTGGAAAAAAGAATAACACACTTTATGAGTATGCTAGATATTTACCATTAGTGGAGCTTGATACAGCTTACTATGGAATCCCAAGACGAACTTCAGTAGAAAAATGGGTGCAAGAGGTTCCAAATGATTTTCGTTTTGTTGTTAAGGCGTATCAAGGGATTAGTGGTCAAGGAGACTGGGAAAAATATTATCAAACAGAAGAAGAAATGATTGCTAAATTTCTGGAAGTAATGAAACCAATGAGTGATGCGAACAAGCTTTTTTGTTTTTTAGTCCAATTTCCAGCTTCCTTTAAATGCACCAAGGAAAGTGTACAATACCTACGTAAGCTTCGAAAATGGTTTGCTGGCTATCCGGTAGCAATCGAACTTCGGGACTTTTCGTGGTACAGTGAGGAATTCGTTGAGCGCACGAGAAGCTTCATGACTCGAGCAGAATTTTCTTTGGCAGTAATTGATGAACCACAGTTGTTAAATACAACAGTTCCTTTTGACCCATTCATCACGAATCCAGACTTTGCTCTTTTCAGGTTTCACGGAAGAAATGCTCAAGGTTGGCAGGCCAATGATAAAGATTGGCGTAAAAAAAGAACTCTTTATCGCTATTCTGAGCAGGAACTGAGAGAACTAGCAACTGCTATTGACTCTGTTAGCTCAAAAACGAAAGAAATCGGAATTATCTTTAACAACAATTCTGGTGGAGATGCTGCAGAAAATGCGTTAGCTTTACAAAAAATATTAAAAATAAAACCGGAAGGCTTAAACCCACAACAAATGGATTTATTTTAGAGAGGGAGCGTTGAATGATCAAAGCAATTTTTTTTGATATTGATGGCACATTAGTCAACGACCGTTCAAAAGCACTTGCTTCGACTAAACGTGCGATTAGCTATGCTAGAAAAAATGGGATATTGTGTGGTGTAGCAACTGGGCGGAGTCCAGTTAAAATCAAAGAAGTGATTGATGAATTGGAATTAGATATGTATGTTGTCTATAATGGACAATTGGTATTTACTGCCGAACGAACGATTGTAGATCAACCATTTGATCAAGTCGTTTTAAGTAAGATCGTGGAATATGCTGATAAGAACCATCGCCAGATCATTTTTGGTGGAAGAGATCAACTAGCTGGTTCGACCACGATGCTATTAGGACAGTCGATTTTAATCAAACGTTTAGTTAGTTTATTACCAAAAAAATTTCCCGTTCGATTGATGAAAAAAGGACTGCAAATTTTTAGCCCACATCGACAGAAAAAGCGATATGAGGCACTGGAGATTCTTGATGAGCCAATTTACCAATGTATTTTATTGAGTCAGGAATCAGAACAAGAAAAATTAGAAGAGCGGTTCCCAGAGTGCAGCTTTCAACGGTCCAATGCGTATACCGTTGATATCATTCCAAAAGGTGGCTCAAAGCTTTCAGGAATTGCAGCCTTTGCCAAAGACATGGGGATCGAAATGACCGAGATCATGGCATTTGGTGATCATTATAACGACATTGAGATGCTGGAAGGTGTCGGAATCGGGGTTGCTATGGGGAATGCTCAAAAAGAAGTTAAGCAAGCTGCTGATTATGTGACGGATACCAATGAAAAAGACGGAATTTATCAAGGACTGAAGCATTATGGTTTGATTTACTAAAACAGTTGATAGACTAGACTTCAGTTAAAATGTTAAGAGAAGTAAGAAAAGAAGGTAGAAAAAGATGTCTGAGAAAACACCCTTTCAACAAGTAGAAGAGTTTCATAAAATTTTTGATCCTCGTTCACCTGATGTACCGACTGCATTTTCGAAACAAGCAGCCGTTTATCGTGCAGAATTTAAAATCGAAGAATTAGTCGAATTGATTGCGGCCAATTGTCAGGGAGATCAGGAACAATTACACGAAGGAGTAACAGCTCTTCACGAAGCATTAGAGAAAGCAGAACAAAAAATGTTGACTAAAAAAGAATGGGGACAAGCACCTTTGATCGAGCAAGTCGATGCTTTAACCGATCTTTTATATTTTACTTATGGTTCTTTTTCATTATTGGGTGTTGATCCTACGAAGATATTTGAGATCGTTCACCAAGCAAACATGGGGAAATTATTCCCAGATGGTAAACCACATTATCATCCGGTCACGAATAAGGTATTAAAACCTGATAACTGGGAAGAGCAGTGTGCCCCTGAACCTAAGATCGCCAAAGAAATTCAACGGCAAATCGCCCAAGCAACTCGAAAGAAACAGTCTTGAATAGACGAAACAAACCAAAATAAACCGGCGTTTCATACTGGTTATGCTATTTTCTAGGTAGGAATAAAAGATTTTCGATGAAGTTAGTGAATGCTTAAAAATTGTGTGTTATAATTTACAATAGATGTCTTTTGCACGGAAGACGTATTTATTGTTTTATGCACACAAATTATTTAACTAAGCATAAAAAATAGATGCATATTGAAAACGGAGGTACCTTAAATGGGAAATAATGTTATCATCGGAATCGTCATAGCAATCATTATAGTCGCCCTAGTCGTCTTTTTGGTTAGTTACTATATGAAGAAAAAAAACCAAGATCGATTGGACGCCTTGGAAAAGCGCAAGGAAGAATTATTCGACTTGCCTGTGATTGAAGAAGTCGATGATGTTAAAAAAATGCATCTGGTGGGGCAAAGCCAAAATACCTTTCGTGAATGGAGTCAAAAATGGAATGACATATCCACTTCCTCGTTTGCTGAGTTAGAAAGTCAAATTTTTGAAGTAGAAAATCTGAATGAGAGTTTCCGATTTTTAAAAGGTAAAAAAGCTGTGATCGAAGCAGAAAAAACCATGGACCAAATGGAAAAGAAAGTTTCTGAGATTCGTGATGGACTAAAAGAGTTACGTGAAACAGAAGAACGTAATTCACTAGCGGTTCAGCAAGCTTTGGATGTCTATGAAGAATTGAAAGAAACAATCAGAGAAGATGAGCAAGAATACGGTCCTGCCTTTCCTGAATTACAAAAGCAAGTCAAGATGATCGAAAATGAATTCACGCAATTTGTTGCATTGAATACTTCAGGTGATCCTGTTGAAGCTCGAGAAGTTTTGGATAAAGCAGAAAAACATACGTATGAAGTTGAAGCTTTGATGAAAAAAGTTCCGCCGCTATTTGAAGATTTGAACACTACTTTCCCAGAACAACTGGAAGAAATCCAGCAAACTTATGAAAAATTGATGCAGGAACAATATGTTTTCCCAGAAGAAGATCTTGTTGGTGAGATTGAAAAAGTAAGCCATCGTATTGAAAGTTCATTAGCAAATCTTGAAAAAACAGAAGTTGAAACGGTTGAATTCGAGAATCGTGAAACTGCTAGTATGATTGATTCGCTCTACGACATTCTAGAGCGGGAAATGGAAGCCCAAAATTATGTAACAACCAATCAAGCAACCATTGAACAATACATCAAACATGCGACAAAAAACAATCGTCAATTATTGATTGAGTTAGATCATACTGCTCAAAGTTATGCGTTGAATCATAATGAAATTGGTCGAGTACGCGGATTCCAAACAGAAGTGGAAGAAATTGAACGTCAAAACGAACAGATGAAACCACAAATCCAGCAACACTTGCTACCATATTCTGAAGTACGGACTTTCTATAAAAAAGTATTCAAAGTTTTAGAAGATATCGAAAACCAACAAGTTGAAATCGATGACTCACTACACGAGTTAAGAAAAGGTGAAAAAGAAGCGCAAGAAAAAATCGATACTTTCGAATTTAAATTGCGTAATTTGAAACGTTTTGTGGAACAACAACGTTTGCCTGGTCTACCAAATGATTATTTAGAATTTTTCTTTGTGGCAACTGATCGGATTGAAGAGCTAAGTATCGTGCTAAATAAAATCAGAGTCAATATGGAAGAAGTCAATCGCTTAGTTACGTTATGTGAAGAAGATTTAGACTTACTTGATAAGAAAACGCATGATTTAGTGGATGCTGCAGCACTGACAGAACAAATGCTACAGTATGCAAATCGTTATCGCCACACACATGAAGAAATCAGAGAAGCAATTGATAAAAGTTATTACTTATTCAATAAGGAACATCATTATCAAGAAGCTCTGGATGAGATCGGTACAGCACTCGAACGTGTTGAACCTGGTGCTTTCAAGCGAATTGAAGATTTTTATTTTAAGAATCCTGATTTAGTTTAATAAGACTAACTAAAAAGGCAACACTGGTCAATCCACCAAGTGTTGTCTTTTTGCGTATTCAATTACACGAAACTTTCTGAAAAAACAACCTCCTCTTGAAAGCAATTGGGACAACCGTTATAATAGTAAAGAATTTCAAAAAAGAGGGGTTTCTTATGATATATTTTGATAATAGTGCGACAACCCCAATCTTTCCGCAAAGTTTAGATGCCTATATAAAGACAAGTCAGCGGATTATTGGGAATCCGTCAAGTTTGCATGATTTAGGCAATCAAGCAAACCGTTTGTTACAACAAGCTAGAAAACAAATTGCTGAGCTGATCACTGTTACTCCAGATGAAATTTATTTTACTTCTGGTGGGACAGAAGGCGATAATTGGGTACTTAAAGGGACGATGATTGAAAAACGTGAATATGGAAACCACATGATCATCTCTGGGATAGAACATCCTGCTGTAAGTGAAACAGCTGAACAACTTAAATCTCTAGGGGTAGAAGTTAGTATAGCGCCAGTAAATAATCAAGGATTTGTCATTGTTGATGAATTGAAGAAACTAATTCGTAAAGACACGGTATTGGTTTCAATCATGGCAGTCAATAACGAAATTGGATCAATCCAACCAATTTTAGAAATCAGTGAGTTGCTAAAAGAATACCCTAAAATCCATTTTCATGTGGATGCTGTGCAAGCAATCGGAAAAGTTTCTTTATCTGAATGGCTGACCGAAAGAGTTGATTTTGCGACGTTTTCAGCTCATAAATTTCATGGACCTCGGGGTATAGGTTTTATTTATTGGAAGAAGGGACGACGTTTAGCACCGCTTCTTAATGGTGGTGGCCAAGAAAAAAATCAACGAAGTGGAACAGAAAATGTTCCTGCAATTGTCGCAATGGCGAAAGCCTTACGAATTGCACTGGATCGAAAACTTCAAAAGCCAGATCACACCAAACATTTAAAAGAGGCATTGATCAACGCTTTGAAAGCCTATGAAAAAGTGACTATTTTTTCAGAGGGAGAAGATTATGCACCACATATCTTATGTTTTTCACTCAAAGGGATTCGAGGAGAAGTCCTTGTTCATGCGTTAGAAGAAAAACAAATATTTATTTCTACAACTAGTGCTTGTTCTTCTCGTAAACACCTTGCAAGTAGCACGTTGCATGCCATGCATGTGCCTGATGATTTAGCTACGTCAGCTGTTCGCATTAGTTTAGATGAAAGTAATTCTATGGCAGAAGTAGAACAATTTATGATTATTTTTAAACAATTATATAAGAAATTTTCAACCATCAATTAATCAATAAGGAGTGTTTTTGTGAAATATAGTGAAATCATGGTCCGCTATGGTGAACTGTCAACAAAAGGAAAAAACCGTAAAAGTTTTATTATGCAACTTGCTCAAAATGTTCGTCAAGCATTGAGTGATTTTCCCGAAATCAAGATCCATGCTGATCGTGACCGGATGCACCTACTGTTAAATGGTGCTGATAGTGCATTAGTTATACCTAAATTGGCTAAAATTTTCGGTATCCAAAATTTCTCACCAAGTATTCGAATCGAAAAAGATGTTCAAAAGTTAAAAGATGCAGTTCAAGCTATCATGAAAGAAGTCTATACAGGAAAAGAAACCTTTAAAATTATTGCGAAACGTAGTGACCACGACTTTGAATTAACAAGTAATGAATTAAATCAAACGTTAGGAAATGCGGTGGTAGATATCTTCCCTGATATAGAAGCACAAATGCGTAAACCAGATATTCCACTACGGGTAGAAATCCGTCGAGATGCTGCTTACCTATCCTATGAAACGATTAAAGGAGCAGGCGGATTGCCAGTGGGAACGAGTGGTAAAGGCATGTTGATGTTGTCTGGTGGAATCGATTCACCTGTGGCTGGTTATTTTGCCATGAAGCGTGGTGTCGAAATTGAAGCGGTCCACTTTGCTAGTCCACCTTACACGAGTGAGCAGGCATTACAAAAAGCAAAAGATTTAACAGCAAAATTGACTCCTTATGTCGGTAAAATCGAGTTTATCGAGGTACCGTTTACTGAGATCCAAGAAGAAATCAAGAAAAACATTCCGCAAGGGTACTGGATGACGATTACTCGACGGATGATGCTGCGATTAACGGATGAGATCCGCCGATTACGCCATGGGTTGATTATCCTTAATGGGGAGTCTTTAGGACAAGTAGCTTCGCAGACCTTACAAAGCATGGTTGCTATCAATGAAGTAACGAATACGCCTATCATTCGTCCAGTTGCTACGATGGATAAATTAGAAATCATTGAAGTAGCTGAACAAATCGATACCTTTGAGCTTTCAGTCCAACCATTTGAAGATTGCTGTACGATTTTTGCCCCACCTCAACCAAAGACCCGACCACGACTTGATAAAGTTCATCAATACGAAGAACGTTTACCAATCGAAGAAATGATCGAACGAGCTCTTGCTGGTTTAAAAATGGAAACGATCCATACAGCTACCGAAGCTGAACAAGTAGAAGAATTTGCTGATTTGTTATAAGAGTCTTGAAATTATCGTGAGCTTTGACAAGAATAAGAAAGTAGATTGAACCGTTTTTTTATGTTTAATAAAACAGACTTTAAAAACATTACTTTTTAGTTGTTCTTACACTTATTTAAGAGTCTGGAGTCAATCCCAGACTCTTTTTTATATTCCCTACTGTTGCTCTAAGAGAGGATAAATGATAAACTGACTATGTGAAGAAATTAACAAAGGAGTTTGAAGATGGGAGAAAAAATAGCGGTTTTACCAAAAGCAACAGCTAAAAGACTACCTTTATATTTACGTTATTTAAAAATGCTCAATGATTCAGGTGTGAAGCGGATTAAATCAAATGAATTTAGTCAAATCACCCAAGTACCTTCTGCGTCGATCCGTAGAGATTTTTCATATTTAGGTGAATTGGGGCGCAGTGGCTATGGTTATGAAGTGCCTTATCTGATCGAAGTCTTTGATCGAATCTTAAAGACGGAAGAGGAAAAACGAATTGCCTTAGTTGGGTATGGAAATCTAGGGAAAGCTTTAAAGCACAATAATTTTAGAAGAAATGAAAATTTGAATATCGTCTGTGTATTTGACAATGACCCTAAAATCGTCAATCAAGAAATCGATGGTCAATTCATTTATCCAATCGAACAGTTTGGCGAAATCGTCAAAAAAGAAAAAGTAACAGTTGCGATTTCAACGGTTCCAAGTAAACACTCCCAGTCAGCAATCGATGAAATTGTGAAAGGTGGCGTATCAGCGATCTTAAACTTTGCTCCTGACCGAGTGATCGTACCCAAACATGTGAATATTCAATACATTGATTTGACGACAGAATTGCAAACGCTTATATTTTTTAACGAAAAATATTCAGAAGTTTTTTTATGACAATCCATAGTTTTAGCGCTTAGAGCCAATGTTTCTAAGCGTTTTTTTATAACGCATGTTTATATCTATTTTTGTTTGTTTACAATCATAATACTGATATAATAGCTTTCAGTTCATTGTATCATCGTGTGCAGGGATTATAAAATAACTGGTTTTTTTGAAAGAAGAAACCTTTTTTTAGGAGTGAATGACAGTAATAAAGATGAATGCAATGGATAGAATCACTGTTGTAAGAAAAAAGTTAATCTGAAGGAGGCGGTTATGAAACAAGTTGGAGTAAAAAATACTAATGAAGTTTAAGATTTGATTGAATGTACATAAAAGGAACAATCCTTAATTCTTATGATTCAGGCTAGATATGAATGTCTAGCAAAACAGACAAGCCACGGATGCTATAACAAAAAAATGTAAAGGATGGTAAAAATGAATCAAGAGAAGGTAAAAAATACAATTCTTATGGAAATGGAACGGTTTTCGGACAAAACAAGTGAAGGATACCACCAAATGAAAGCAGTGCTGAATAAATTTCCTTACAAAATAACTGCAGATTATCAGCAATTACTGGATACATTAAGGGGGGGGACGGCAATTAACAGATTTAAAACTCTTGATGAGCTGATAATGATGCTGAAACAAGAGAGAGTAATAACGAGAGAGATCGTGGAATCTTGTCTCTATTTTCAACAAAATTCTGATAATGTAATAAATCAGATTCATCTTTTTGATCTTCTAATGGTTCCAACTATAAATCTGAACAAACAGCTAAATTTATTAAAAAATTTAACAATAGATAGAAGTAAAAATTGTTCTCGTAATTTTTTGGATGATCATGAAAAAATAGATTTATTGAATCGTGAAACAAATCAACAAATAAAATCGACATGTATAGAATTACAATATGGCATGAACTCAGCTAAAGTCAAAGAGGATATTTTAGCTCGTACATTTGAAATATTAAACGAGGGCAGTGTAAACTATCAACAATTAGTCAATATGGAGCCAGCTTACGAAGAAGGATGTAGAGAAATCGTAATTGATGGATTTTTTGGAATGATGCCTGACCCTGCTGATAAGTATAAATGGTTTTTTGATTTTTTGAGAGAAGATAAAATAATTTCTATGCTTCTTCAAAGAAAGGATTTATCAGAAGCTGAAAAAAAACATATATTTCTATAGCTACCAAGCATATTGATTCGCCACATATTGGTAAAAAAATATCGTATTTTGAAAGAACAAAGATAAAAGAAATTGACATAATTACAGAAAAAAGACTTCTTGAGCAAGAGCTCGTTTATTTGATTGCTAAAGAAGTAACCCCAGAGTTGGCGGTAAAGTATGATGAAATATTAAGAGGAAAAGAACAAGGAACTGTTGAGTTGATGACACAAATTCATGTTGAGGCTCAGTCCACATTAGTAAAAGAGTCTGTTAGGCAACATGTCAATACTTCCTTCAAAGAAACGGACCGTTTAGAATTTTATAAAAAAAGTATCATCGAAAAACTAAAAAAAGAAAATCGATCAGATTTAGGGGATCAATTAGAAAATTTATTGAATAGTGGGGCAAAAATAGACCGATTTGATAGATTCTATAGATTATTGAATTCCCCAGAGTCAAAAAAACAGTTATCTTATTTAGGGCGACTTGTTTTTGGTGAAAATCAATGGCACAAATTTGAAACAGTTCAGGCATTTAAAGAAGAATTAAAGGAGACAGAAGCAAAAAAAAATAGTTCCTTATCGGAAATGATGAAAAAAGATCTGAGTGAAATCGAAAATCAGCGACTCATGAATGGACTTCGATCAATCGATAATAAACTGGCGAACAATGACTATCTCAAGCAATTAAAACCCGAGCAGATCGCAACGATTATGCTTCAGTTAAAAGTTAATTACCCAAACTGGACGGAAAAAAACTTTGAACAAGTCAATAATCAATTAAGCACTTATTTAAATGAAGAGGATAAGATTCAAACAAACAAAATTTTGAATGAAAAAGAACTGATCCTAAAAATATCCGCAATAAGCATGGAAATGGGAGAAAAAGTACAAACTATAATACATCCTCCTACTGATAAAATAAAAGATCTTGATATAATGGGTGAAGTTAGAAAAGATTTAGAAAAACAAAAAGTAGATTACCTTTTTCCTAAAATACTGGAAACGATTAATCATACACTAAGTGAAGAAGGAATCGATTGTTCGAATCGTTCGGATAGAGAAAAAGCATTAAATCTATTACAATATTATCAGACAAAAAAAGAACTACTTCCAAAAATCGAAGAAGCACTCCAGCAAAAAAAGGTGGGAGAGACTATATCAACAGTCATTTATTCTGTAATGAGTAGAGAATGGGGAAATTCAAGTGATGTAACTGATTTTAAAAAAAGGTTTGGGGATGACGGAGAAGGATTATTAAAGGAAATCAAGGACTCCTCAAAAGCCGAGGGCTTTCTCCAACCAATAAAAAAAGAACTTTCCTCGAGTAATATCGATTTTACTGAATCGGATGTCATCAATTGGACGAAAAAATGTTTATCGATGGATGAAGAAAAGCGAAAAAGAAAAACGCAAGTTGTCATAAATAAGATTGAGAATATTTTATTGAAGGAAACAGATAAAGAAAAAGCCAGATCTAGCAGTGTGAATAAATGGTTTCTCATAGATTTAAATAATAAAAAAGAAGAAATAAAACAAGCAATGAAATATAGTGTGATTGAGGTGTGCAAATATAGAAATACTCAACTCAGTATAGAAGAACAATTTTCAAATATCCTTTATCAAGAAAAAGGCATACAACATTTTATACATACATATCCTAAATTAAAAAGTATCATTGACGAGTGTACCAAACAGATTTCCTTAGCTTCTGTTAACCTTAAAAAATTGGGTTGTAACGATGTTAAGAGAAACAATAATACAAGTTTTAATAACATTCATAAGTTAATGTTGCCATTCGACAAAGAGTGGTGGGCAAAGGAAGCGGATCAATTGAAACAGCTTATAACGACACAGGTAAGTAATAAAAATCCATTGGTGTCTGATGTGAATCAACAAGTTGTAGAATTATATGATGCAGATAACGATTGTTGTACACGGATTGTTTGGTCTTTTTTAGTAATTTCATCGGGAGAACAGAAAAAATCAAATTATAGAGCCATAGCAGAAAATCTTTATTACGAACCAGACCATTATCAAACTCGACAAAAGGTAAAATGTCTAATTGCTAGTTGCGAGAATTTATACTTACATATGCAAGAAACAGAGCAATCAAAAGAAATAAGCGTATTTGTTCAACCAACTCCAATGCCTCAGGGAACAAGTAATCAGTCTCTAATAAGTAATTCAGTAAAGGAACCAGAGAGAAAAAAGGAGCAACCTAAAGAAAAGTCTGAAGGTATTGAACCAACATTAACACCTCTCGGAATCAGTAATCACTCTCTAACAGATAAACAAACCAAAACACCCCTTGTAATAAAAAATCAAACATTCAAGGAGCAAATGAATCAGTCTACAAATGTGGCTGATAGTCTAAATCAAGAGAAGTCCGCTGGTATTCAACCAACACCAATTCCCAAGGAAATCAGGGATCTCTCTCTATCAAATAAATCACCTCAAACGACTTATAGTCTCTCTCTGACAAGTGAATCAACCCAAACGGCTAATAGTCTCTCTTTGACAAGTAATAAATCAACTCAAACGCTCAATAGTCACCCTGTAATAAAAATTCAAACACTAGAGGAGCGAATGAATCAGTCTACAAATAAGGCTAATAATCTAAATGAGATGAAGGAAGCAGGAAAAAATCAGTCTTCTGTAAGAGAGTTAAAAAATTAATTTGAACAGTCACGTTCTAAATAAGCAAACATTGTCACTACTGCTTATTGTTTAGTCAATTATTTATAATAGGCGAATCATAAGCCTGAAGAGGTACTATTTAGGGAAATACGATTCTTACCGTCTTTTATTGACTTTAAAATTGAACCATTGTAAAATGAGGCATAACGTTGATCAAGAGGAGTAACTAGTTACAGCCTTTTAGAGAGAGAACGAGATGGTGGGACGTTCTTAGGAGAGACTAGTGAAGGTAGCTTGGGAGTTTTTATCTTGAACCCTTTATCGTGTACAGCAAACCGATAAAACCTAGAGATAAACGAGTCGTGATCGTTAACTCACATGAGAGGTAGTAGGAAACTGCTACAAATTAGGTGGTACCGCGTAAATCAATACGTCCTAAAATACGAAAGTATTTTAGGACTTTTTTTATTTTTAAGGAGGACATCAGTATGACGGAAGAAAAAAATCTATCAACAAAATACAATCCGCAAGAAGTTGAAGCTGGCCGTTATGAAAAATGGTTGGAACAAGATTTGTTCAAACCAAGTGGCGATCAGAAAGCAAAACCCTATTCAATCGTAATCCCCCCACCAAATGTTACAGGAAAACTTCACTTAGGACATGCCTGGGATACGACTTTACAAGACATGCTGATTCGTCAAAAACGGATGCAAGGCTTTGATACCTTGTGGTTACCTGGAATGGACCATGCAGGGATCGCTACACAGGCAAAAGTAGAAGAAAAGCTTCGTCAACAAGGAATTTCGCGTTATGACTTAGGACGTGAAAAATTTGTGGATCAAGTATGGGAATGGAAAGAAGAGTATGCAAGCCATATCCGTGAACAATGGGCAAAAATGGGCTTATCTCTCGATTATAGTCGTGAACGTTTTACACTAGACGATGGCTTGTCAGAAGCTGTTCGTAAAGTATTCGTGACACTTTATGAAAAAGGCTTGATTTATCGTGGTGAATACATTATTAACTGGGACCCACAAGCACGCACTGCTTTATCGGATATCGAAGTGATCCACAAAGAGATTGAAGGTGCTTTCTACCACATGAGCTATGAACTGGCTGATGGTTCGGGTGTAGTGGAAATTGCAACGACTCGTCCAGAAACTATGCTAGGTGACACAGCGATTGCTGTACACCCAGAAGACGAGCGTTATCAAGCGTTGATCGGCAAAAAAGTAATTTTACCATTAGTAAATAAAGAAATTCCGATTATTGCAGATACGTATGTTGATATGGAATTTGGAACAGGCGTAGTGAAAATTACACCTGCGCATGATCCAAATGACTTTGAGGTAGGTAACCGTCATGATCTACCACGTGTAAATGTGATGAACGAAAATGGAACGATGAATGACTTAGCTGGAAAATATGCAGGCATGGATCGTTTCGAAGCACGTAAAGCGATTGTCTCTGATTTGAAGGAAATCGGACGATTGATCAAAATTGAAAAAATGATCCATAATGTTGGGCATTCAGAACGTACGGGAGTAGTCATTGAACCACGCTTGTCCACACAATGGTTTGTTAAAATGGCTCCATTAGCTGAGAAAGCAATGAAAAATCAAGAGACTGATGATGCAGTTGAATTTTTCCCACCACGTTTTAATCAAACATTTTTACGTTGGATGGAAAATGTTCACGATTGGGTTATCTCTCGTCAATTGTGGTGGGGACACCAAATCCCGGCTTGGTACCATAAAGAAACGGGTGAAATGTATGTAGGGATGGAAGCTCCAGAAAATAGTGAAGAGTGGGTACAAGATCCAGATGTATTAGATACTTGGTTTAGTTCAGCATTATGGCCTTTTTCAACGATGGGATGGCCAGATGAAAATAGTGCTGATTATCAACGCTATTTCCCAACAAGCACATTAGTAACTGGCTACGACATTATCTTCTTCTGGGTTAGTCGAATGATTTTCCAAAGCTTAGAATTTACGGATCGTCGTCCGTTTGAAAATGTTTTGATTCATGGGTTGATTCGGGACGAACAAGGACGTAAGATGAGTAAATCTCTTGGAAACGGCATTGATCCAATGGAAGTGATTGAAAAATATGGCGCTGATGCCTTACGTTGGTTCTTATCAAACGGTTCAGCACCTGGTCAAGATGTCCGTTTCAGCTATGAAAAAATGGATGCAGCTTGGAATTTCATTAATAAAATTTGGAATGCTTCACGTTTTGTTATTATGAACAGTGAAGGCATGACAGTTGAAGATATTACGCTAACTGGCGAGAAAACTGTGGCAGACCGCTGGATCTTGACACGTCTAAATGAAACGATCGCTAAGGTTACTGAACTCTTTGATCATTTTGAATTTGGGGAAGCTGGGCGTCAGTTGTATAACTTTATTTGGGATGATTTTTGTGACTGGTATATCGAGATGAGTAAAGAAGTCTTGTATGGTGATGATGCTGTCTCAAAACAAACAACACAAAGTATTTTGGTGCATACGTTAGATCAAATTTTGCGTCTATTGCATCCAATTATGCCATTTGTTACTGAAGAAATTTGGCAACACATCCCACATCAAGGTACTTCTTTAGTAGTTGCTGATTATCCGGTGGTTCATCCGGAATTTAATGATGAAACAGCTTCAAAAGGGATGGAAGTACTCAAAGAACTAATTCGTTCCGTACGTAACATTCGTTCTGAAGTGAATACACCATTATCAAAACCAATTACATTAATGATTAAGATCAATGATCCGAAAATCGGTCAATTCTTAACAGAAAATACCAGCTATATCGAGCGTTTCTGTAATCCAGAAGAGCTAACGATCTCAAGTGAAATCGTTGCGCCTGATCTAGCAATGTCAGCTGTATTGACAGGGGCAGAAATTTTCTTACCATTAGCAGGTTTGATCAATATCGAAGAAGAAATCAAACGGTTAGAAAAAGAACTAGCGAAATGGACAGATGAAGTGAAACGAGTACAAGGAAAATTAGGCAATGAACGCTTTGTTGCCAATGCGCCAGCAGAAGTGGTTGAAGCAGAGCGGGCAAAAGAAAAAGATTATTTGGACAAACAAGCAGCAGTTACAGAAAGAATCCGCAGCTTAAGAACAATCCAGTAATCTGACATTCGAACAATCGTACAAATGCAAAAGAGAGCGGAAAGTAGTTGAAAAACATTTCCGCTCTTTTTTTAAGTAAAAAGCAAGACGTCAGCACAAATAAGTAGAATCAGAATGGGCTATTCAGTATTTCTTCTTCTTTTACATACACTACGTTTTTTCCTGTGTTTCCGCTTGCTTTTTGCTATAATAAATATGGAATGGGGGAAACGTTGATGAAAATAGAAGAAGCAATCGCCTGGATCCATAGCCGCTTGCCATTTGGCTCTCGTCCGGGACTAGATCGAGTGGAGGCATTATTAGAGATAGTCGGGCATCCAGAAAAACAGGTGAAAACGATCCATATCGCAGGAACCAACGGAAAAGGTTCGACGGTTACGTATCTGAGATGTCTACTAGAAGAAGCAGGACTGACAGTGGGGACATTTACTTCGCCGTATATTGAATCTTTTAATGAACGAATCTCGATCAATGGACAAGAAATTCCAGATCAAGACTTAATCAAGCTTGTACAAAAATACCGACCACTTGTTGAACATTTGGATCGATTTGAAGCAGTTGCCGGAATAACTGAGTTTGAAACGCTGACAGCAATGGCATTTGATTATTTTTTGTGTCAAAAAGTCGACGTTGCTATTATTGAAGTTGGGTTAGGCGGTTTACTAGACTCAACGAATGTTGCCGTACCATTACTTACAGGAATCACCACGATTGGCTTGGATCATACGGATATTTTAGGAGAAACAATTGAAGAAATCGCTGCCCAAAAAGCAGGAATAATCAAGCAAGGGGTGCCTGTCGTTACGGGAAATATCGAAGAAAGAGCTTTAGAAGTAATCAAAAAACAGGCTAGACTAAGAAATGCCCCCCTTCATATTTTTGACGAAAACTATCAAGTTACTTATCAACATCCAGCTGAGCAATGGGGAGAAGTATTTTCATTTCATAATGAGCATGGAAAAATGACCTCGCTTACGATTGGCATGATTGGACAACATCAGACAGAAAATGCTGGTATGGCAATTGAACTATACCAAGTTTACTGCAAGATGACAGGTATACCATTTAGTGAAAAAGAAATTCGTAAAGGGCTGAAAAAAGCGCACTGGCCTGGACGAATGGAAAAATTAAGTGAAGAATCTTTTGTTATTTTAGATGGCGCTCATAATACACATGCAGTCAGCCGTTTGGTTCAAAATTTGAAGAAAGAGTTCAAAGATTATCGGATCAATATTTTATTTTCTGCACTAAGTACAAAAGATGTAGAAGCAATGCTAACCCAATTAAAAGCAGTTCCTAATGCGCATTTGTATTTAACGACGTTTGAACACCCGAAAGCATTGGATTTAAGCACCGTGACTGATCTTGTAGATGAAACAGTTTCAATTGTTTCATTATGGCAATTTGGTTTAGCTGAAATATTAGAAAAAATGACCAATGAAGATGTCTTAGTGGTTACAGGTTCTCTTTACTTTATTTCTGAAGTACGAACACTATTGTTACAGTTAGGAGGAAAAAATGAATTATAAAGCTGTCATTTTTGACATGGATGGGTTACTCTTTGACACAGAAATCGTCTACTATGAAGCCTCGCAAATGGTTGCTGATCAAATGGGCTTTCCTTACGACAAAGAATTGTATTTGAAATATCTAGGTGTATCAGATGAAGAGGTTTGGGCAAATTATCATCAGATCTTTGCAAGTTTTGGGGAAAATAATGTCCAAAAATTCATTAATGATGCTTATGAAGAAACGATCAGACGGTTTTCCTTAGGTGCAGTGCAATTAAAACCAGGAGTAATCGAATTACTGGACTTTTTAGAAGAACACCGAATACCTAAAGTTGTCGCTTCTAGTAACCAACGTCATATTATTGAGCTATTATTGGAAAAGAACCAACTGACAAACTATTTTGAAACGATTGTTTCAGCAGAAAATGTCAAACGTGCTAAACCTGATCCAGAAATCTTTTTGCTTGCCCATGAATATCTAGGAACGAAAAAACAAGAAACATTGGTTCTGGAAGATTCTAAAAACGGGATACTTGCAGCAGCAAGTGCGGAGATCCCAGTGATTATGATTCCAGATTTGTTGGCTCCTTCAGAAGACTTGCAACAAAAAACGTTAGCAGTTTTATCTTCTCTACACGAAGTACCAGGATATCTAAAAAAATAAAAATAGCTCCCCCCTTTTTTCGTATCTTATTAGTGAGAAGAAGAAAGGGGGGATTTTATGGAAAAAAATTTGCTGGATGCTGTGCCAGCAACCTCACTTCCAAGGGAGCGAATGTTGCTTTACGGAGAGAAAGCACTCTCTGATCAAGAATTACTTGCTATTTTATTACGCACGGGACAGCATCCCTATAATGTCTTGGAACTAGCAGGTAATTTGTTGAAAACATTTGGTGGACTTGCACTGTTAAGACAGGCAACGCTGTCTGAGCTGGAAAAAATACGAGGAATTGGTCAGGTTAAGGCTCTTGAAATCAAAGCACTGATCGATCTAGGAAAAAGAATCCAAACACAGCATGTAGCGGTACAACCCACGATCCATGCCAGCTATGAATTAGCGCATCAATTAATCATAGAATTAAAGGATCACAAACAAGAACATTTGATTTGTATTTATTTGGATACTAAGAATCAAGTATTGTTGAAAAAAACGCTATTTATTGGTTCCCTGGATCAAACGATCGCACATCCAAGAGAAGTGTTCCATTATGCTGTTCGATATTCTGCAGCGAGAATTATTTTAGTTCATAATCATCCCTCGGGGAATGTTCTTCCATCTAAACAAGACTTGCTTTTTACTAAAAGAGTTCAAAAATGTGGGGAGATGATGGGAATCGATGTCTTAGATCATTTGATCATTGGATGCAAACAGTATTTTAGTCTGAGAGAGGAGGGATTGATGGAAGAGGAATAAATTGAATAAGTGGAAGTAGCTTTCTTGCAAAAAAAAAGAACCAAGTGTACAATTATATTGTAATTTTGTTTGGGAATAGAAGTTGAAACATCTGTTGCACCTCTATCGTACGCGAGCAATGTTACAATCAATTAAGTGCTTAGGCACGAGGAGGGTATTATTAATGGAAAACGGAACAGTTAAATGGTTCAACGCTGAAAAAGGATTTGGTTTTATTTCACGTGAAGACGGAAGCGATGTTTTTGTTCACTTTTCAGCTATCCAAGGTGACGGATTCAAAACTTTAGAAGAAGGTCAAGCAGTGACTTTTGATGTTGAAGAATCAGATCGTGGCCCACAAGCTGCTAATGTTGAAAAAGCTTAAGTAGAGCGAGTAAACTAAATAAGTGTTGTTCACCTATTTAAACATGTTAAGAGCGTAAGTGATTACGCTCTTTTTTGTTACAAAAAAACTTATAATGGACAACTGCGCCGAACTTTACCCATCTATGTAGGTAGTCGGCGCATGCAGCCATTATAAGTTTTTCATTTATTTTTCTTCATCAGGTGTCATCACCATTGGAAGGATCATTGGATGTCTTTCTGTTCGTTCAAATAAGAAAGGTTGTAAAGCGCCTGTCATGGCTTCTTTCAGTTTATGTTCAGAGCAATCAGGAGCATTTAACACTTCACGCAATGCATGGAAAAGGATGCGTTGCGCCTCATTGATCATCTCACCTGATTCACGCATATAAACAAAGCCACGTGATAAAATATCAGGTCCCGCTAAAATTTCTTTCTTTTTGATGTCGACAGTAGCAACTGCCAGAACTAGTCCTTCTTCAGATAACAAATGACGGTCTCTCAAAACAACATTTCCAATGTCACCGATCCCGCTACCGTCGATATAGACGTCACCGGCAATAAAATGTCCGGCTGGACGAGCGGTTTCGCTAGTCAAAGCCAACACATCTCCATTTTCCATAATAAAGCAATTTTCAGCCGGTACACCAGTATCTTGAGCAAGGGAAGCATGGATCTTCAACATTCTGAATTCTCCGTGGACTGGAACAAAGTATTTAGGCTTCATCAAACGAAGCATCAGCTTTTGTTCTTCTTGACCACCGTGTCCAGAAGTATGGATATTGTTGATTTTCCCATGAATGACTTCTGCACCAGCTTCAGATAATAAATTGATCAAATGGTTGACGCTGGTAGTATTCCCAGGAATTGGTGAGCTTGAGAAAATGACGGTATCATCTGGTTGGATCTGGATTTGGCGATGGGTACCATTAGCAATACGACTTAAAGCAGCCATCGGTTCACCTTGAGAACCAGTACATAAGATCATCGTTTCATTCGCAGGTAATCGATTGATTTCATGTGCATCAACGAAGGTTCCTTCTGGGACTTTGATATAGCCTAAACGTTGGCCGTTAACGATCGCATTTTCCATACTGCGTCCAAAAACAGCAATTTTTCTGCCGGTAGCAACCGCTGCATCTGCTGCTTGTTGTAGACGGAAGATGTTTGAAGCGAAGCTGGCAAAAATGATCCGACCTTCGATTTTCTCAAAAATCTTTAGGATCGAAAGACCAATCGTTTTTTCTGATTTTGTAAATGTTGGGATCTCAGCATTTGTACTGTCTGATAGCAAGCAGAGTACGCCTTCTTCACCGATCCGTGCCATTTTGTGCAGGTTAGCAGGTTCACCGACTGGGGTGAAATCAAATTTAAAGTCACCTGTTGCAACGATATTACCAGAAGGTGTTTTTACAACGACACCCAACGCATCAGGGATACTATGGGTTGTTCTAAAAAAGCTGACCGATGTTTTTCTGAAACGAATCACGGTATCTTCATTGATTTCATGCAATTGTGCATCTCTAAGCAAGCCATGTTCATCCAACTTATTGGTAATCAGTGCAAGCGCTAATGGCCCAGCATAAATAGGGATATTCGCTTGTTTCAACAAATAAGGAATGCCACCGATATGGTCTTCGTGTCCATGCGTGATCACCAGTGCTTTCACTTTGTGTATATTTTGAACGATATAGTTGTAGTCAGGAATTACGTAGTCAATCCCAAGCAGATCATCTTCTGGAAACTTGATTCCAGCATCAATGATGATAATCTCATCTTGGAATTGTACCCCATACGTGTTTTTCCCGATTTCACCTAATCCACCAATAGCAAAGACGCCTGTCTCATTATTTTTGATGGAAAGTTTCATTTTAAAACTCCACTAATGTGAATTCAGCATTTTCTTTTTCGTATTCTAGATGACTGCCTTCTAGAAGTTGAACGAATTCAATGTTGTATGGGGTATTTTCTTCCACTTGTTGACGTGCGTCAACATCACTATTTGCTTCAATGTAAAGTGATTTTGTTTCTTCCCGTTTAGGATTACGGATTTTTGATTCTTGATAATATACTTTGTAAATCATGTTTATGTCTCCTTTATCTGCATGTCGCAGTAATTTAGCTAGTTGATTTTTTTTAGACAACACAAAACGAGGGGTCAAGCCACCTGTTTTTTGATATGCTTTGATTAAAATGAGCGATTCTAATCAAAGAGACAAGCCTCGTTTTGCTTCTCTGTTCGGAAATTTTTTCAACCGTACCTTCTGTATGAATTCATACAATAGTTAATTGCTATTTTAGCATAAAAAAGTGGATAAGTATAGAAATCAACAAGGTGGAAAGGAAAAATGTTTTTTATCATTTAAATGTAATAAAAAAAATTTTTGATGAGAGAGGTGTTCTATATACTGTAGGAGTGTGCTATTATTTTTATTAATAGCTAAATTTATTCTAATTAAAAGGAGATGAGAGTTTGAAGTTGATGTGGCACTATACCATGCGCTATAAGAAATATTTGTTATTAAATTTCATCTGCGTATTTGGTTTTATTTTAATTGAGTTAGGCTTACCAACGATTTTAGCTCGTATGATTGATGTCGGGATTCGTAACAACGATTTTGGTTATGTAAAACAACAAGGGATCTTGATGGTCGTGATTACTGTGGTTGGGATCATTATGAATATTCTATTAGGCTATTTTGGTTCACGGATCACGACGAACATCGTTGCGGATATTCGTGATGATCTATTCAAGAAAATCCAGAGTTATTCTCACCAAGAATATGAAACATTAGGGGTTGCTTCGTTGATCACGCGTACGACGAACGACGCTTATCAAATTATGCTGTTCTTACAAAATATCTTACGGATCGGATTTATGACACCGATGATGTTTGTTGTCAGTCTTTATATGGTTATGCGGACCAGTGTTTCATTGAGTTATTATGTGATCGGAGCGCTACCGTTTTTACTACTTTCAGTGGTTGCGATTGCGAAATTTTCTGAACCGTTATCAAAAAAACAACAGAAAAATTTGGATAAGATTAATAGTATTTTACGTGAAAATCTTTCAGGATTACGTGTTATCCGGGCATTCGTTAATGAAAAATTTGAAGAAAAACGATTTGCGAAAGTTAATGATAACTATACAAAAAGCTCGAAAAGCTTGTTTCGTTTAATGGCTGTTGCACAGCCTGGATTCTACTTCCTGTTTAACATTGTAATGGTCTTGATTATTTGGAGCGGAGCGGTTCAAATCGATGCTGGTTCACTTCAAGTGGGGGATCTGATTGCATTTATTGAATATATTTTCCATGCATTATTCTCCTTCATGCTGTTTGCAAGTGTCTTTATGATGTATCCACGGGCAGCTGTTTCAGCAGGGCGTATCCAAGAAGCATTAGATGCCTCACCGTCGATCAAAGAAGATCCAAATGGTGTATCTGAAACAAAAACCAAAGGATATATTGAGTTTAAGAATGTGACATTTGCTTACCCTGGACATTCACAAGAACCCGTGATCCGTAATGTGAGTTTTACTGCTTCGCCAGGAGAGACAGTTGCATTCATCGGTAGTACAGGTAGCGGGAAGTCAACGTTGATTCAATTGATTCCTCGATTTTACGATGTAAGTGATGGGGAAATCCTTATTGATGGCGTAGATGTCAGGGACTATCGCTTGAGTAAATTAAGAGATAAAATTGGCTTTATTCCTCAAAAAGCATTGTTATTTACTGGGACGATCGCAGATAATTTAAGATATGGAAAAGAAGATGCTACGCAAGAGGAGATGGAGCGAGCAGCTGAAATCGCACAAGCAACGGACTTCATTTCGAAGAAAACGGATGGGTATGATGAACTTCTTTCCGAAGGTGGAGCTAATTTCTCTGGAGGACAAAAGCAGCGTTTAGCGATTGCCAGAGCTATTATTCGACGTCCGGAAATCTATATTTTTGATGACAGCTTCTCGGCACTTGATTATCAAACGGATGCAAAACTTCGGGCTCGCTTGAAAAAAGAAACGACCGAATCAACGGTGTTAATCGTGGCGCAGCGAGTGGGTACGATCATGCATGCTGATAAAATCATCGTCTTGAATGAGGGAGAAGTCGTAGGTATCGGGACACACCGTGAATTATTAGAAAACTGTCCAATCTATTATGATATCGCAGCTTCGCAATTATCGAAGGAGGAATTAGCATGAAACAAACATTATCTTCCTTAAAACGATTAGCTCGATACATCAAACCTTATCAGTTAACATTTTTCTTTGTGCTGTTGTTTACTGTTTTGACGGTGATTTTCAACGTTGCTTTACCCTACGTTGTCGGATTGCCAACTACTGAGATCAGTCACAATATTGCAAACAACGAAGCGATTAATTTTTCTTATATTTTCAATTGTTTGATTTGGATCACGATCGTGGGCGTTGGTTATTGTGTTTCGCAATTACTTTCAGGTGTTTTGATGACGAATGTCGTGCAAAGTGCAATGCAAGATTTGCGAAGAGATATTGAAGAAAAAATCAATCGATTGCCTGTTTCTTATTTTGATAAAAATCAACAAGGAAATATCTTATCTCGGGTGACGAATGACGTAGACGCAGTCAGTGGAGCGTTACAGCAAGCGTTTATCGGTGTGGTGAATGCTATTTTAGGGATCACACTGGCAGCAGCGATGATGTTTTATATCCAGCCATTGATGGCGTTGATCTCGATGATCATGATTCCTGCATCTATCTGGATTTCAAAACGTGTGATCAATGCTTCGCAAAAATATTTCCAAGAAATGCAAAATTCGTTAGGGGATTTAAATGGTTATGTCCAAGAAAATATGACTGGTTTTAGTGTGTTAAAAGTTTATGGACGTGAGCAAAAAACGTTTGAAGGATTCAAACAAGTCAATCATCGATTGAAACATTATGGATTTAGAGCAGCCTTTATATCTGGATTGATGATGCCCTTAGTTCAGTTGACCGCATATGCTACTTATATCGGTATGGCTGTATTGGGAAGTTTTTACGTCATTACGGGTGTCATCGTTGTGGGGCAATTACAAGCATTTATCCAATATATTTGGCAAATCAGCCAGCCAATGGGGAATATCACACAGTTATCTTCTGTATTGCAAAGTGCATCTGCGGCTACCAGACGTGTCTTTGAGATTTTAGATGAACCAGAAGAAAAAGAAAATAAAGTGGATGTCACTTTACCAGAAACAGTAGCAGGAAATGTTTCATTTGAACATGTTGATTTTGCTTATGACCCTAAAAAACCGTTGATTCAAGATTTGAACTTTGAAGTAAAAGCTGGTCAAACAGTTGCGGTAGTAGGGCCAACCGGTGCAGGGAAAACCACTCTGATTAATTTATTGATGCGTTTTTATGATGTGAGTCATGGGGCAATAAAAATCGATGGTATTGATACTAAAACGATGAGTCGTAGTGATGTCCGCTCATTATTTGGTATGGTTCTTCAAGATGCTTGGCTCTATGAAGGGACAATCGCTGATAATATTCGTTTTGGTAAATTAGATGCGACGGATTATGAAGTCGTTGACGCAGCAAAAACAGCTAACGTTGATCATTTTATTCGGACAATGCCTGATGGGTACGAAATGGAAATCAACGCTGAAGGTGACAATGTTTCGTTAGGGCAAAAGCAATTATTGACTATTGCCAGAGCCGTGGTTTCTGATCCTAAAATCTTGATACTTGATGAAGCTACTAGTTCTGTCGATACTCGTTTAGAAGCATTGATCCAAAAAGCAATGGATCGTGTAATGGAAGGAAGAACAAGTTTTGTTATTGCTCATCGCCTTTCAACGATTCGTGATGCGGATTTGATCTTAGTGATGGATCAAGGACAAATTATCGAAAAAGGAACGCATGAAGGGCTGTTAGCTCAAGGCGGATTCTATGAAAAACTGTACAATAGCCAATTTGCTGAAGATGTTGCTGATGCTTGATACCGATTAAACCAAGAGGTTGTGAAAGAAGCGAACAGCTCCGATGACAATAAGAAAGAATTTTAGAATAGAGAGACTGAGGAAAAACTTTCCTTAGTCTCTTTTAGTATCTCTAAAAATCGAATAAACAGTGAGACAAAAGTAGCATCAGAAGCACCAAGTAGGTAACAATCAACAGCAAAAAACGAGTGTTTATGCTTCTTGTCAATTTTCGGAAATCCCTTCTTATTTCTTGATGCGAAACATTTTTGTCTCACCTCTTTTTTTATTTGTTGGACTACTATACAAAATAAAAATAATAGGATCTGAGCGTTACGATAATTTTGTAGTAGAAAAAAGATCAAGGGAGGCGAAATAGCATTCAAAAATGCTTCTACTACTGGATGCTTGCTAGTAAATGAATTTTACGCGTAATTGTTTACTAAAAGAATGAAAAGAGATGGTGAAATGCAGATAAAACGGAAAAGGATAGTGTATAAAAAATAACTATATGAATGGGAGTGTTATTTATTATGAACAAAAAGACCTTTTATAAAAAAGTATGTGCAGGAACTATTGGATTAATTGGGGTAAGTGTTGTTGGATTGTCAGTAAATGCAGAAACTAGTAATGTTTTAGTCAATAAAAATATTGCTATCTCCCAAAATGTGGATCAAAATAATTTTGATTTGAAAGACATCGTCGCATTTAATGGAAGTGCCGTCCAACTTGATTCCCATACAGCTCGTCTTACTCAATCGAAACAATTTCAAAAAGGAACAATATCTGGAATCGTCTCCCTTGATATGAACTATGATTTCTTGTTGGATATGGATGTCAATTTAGGTGATAATGTAAATGGTGCTGATGGGGTAGGTGTGGCTTTCCACCAAGGAGCAATTGGCGACATTGGAGCTAATGGTGGAGGTCTAGGTATCAGAGGCCTGAAAAAGGGAATTGGATTTGAATTGGATACCTATTCTAAAGCGCCAGATAGAGATGATGCGGATACTTCTTTCAACCATGCTCAAATGGTTGGTGCTCATGGAGGCTTTGTTTCAACAGATGCCAACAGTGGATTTTTAACCGCTTTAGCTCCTATGCAACAAATCAAATTCACGCCAAATACTTTTAAAAAATTAACGTTAAAATGGAATAGCAAGCAACAACTTATTACTGCAGATTATGATGGGCAACATTGGGAATTGAAAAATCCAAACATCGATAAATCAAAGAAATATACTTTTACGATTGGAGCTGCAACAGGAGAACACTTCAATACGCATACTGTCAGAATCAATCAATTTGCAGCTGTTTTTGAAAAACCAGAGTTACATGCAAATGATATTGAAATTTTGCACGATGAGTTATTTGATCCATATGACAAACGAATCAATCTAAGTGCTTATGATCGTGTTGACGGAGACATCACAGACAAAATCAAAGTGGTAGAAAACAACGTTGATTCCTCTATTCCTGGAAAATACCAAGTCACTTATGAAGTGAAAAATAGTGTAAATGAAGTGGCTAGAAAAACGATTAATGTAACGGTGAAAATCAATGATACTTGGCCTGACGGACAAACTGCTGGATGGAAAATGTTCTCAGGAGATGACATTGAACTAGTGAAAGACCCTGTGAATGCTTTAGTTGGTGACTATACTTTCTTTGCTGATCAGCATGCGAGTGTATATAAAATCTTTAACGGTAGTGAAGCTTTAGAAGAAAATGCTACTTATCGAGTAACTGTTTATGTGAAACCAGTGGTCGATATGTTGAGTGACCATTATGTAAAAGTGGCATTGAAGGAAGATACTTCGTCTAAAGATAGTCGTGAACTCCTTAACACCACATTGATGAGAGATGGGGTTTTAGAAGAAAAAGGATACTATCGACTTACAACTACTTTTAAAGTAAATAAAGGAGAAACAAGCCCACTAATCAATGTGGAAAACTATAAAGCTGGCTATATCGGCTCAATCAATATTTCTAAAGTAAATGGATAAAATTTAGCTACCAGTTTAGATAGCATATAGATAAAAGGAAAGAGCTTGGAACACGAAAGATTGTTCTGAGCTCTTTAGTTGTGTAAAAACGAGAGGTTGAGACAAAAGTGTTCAGCATCAAGAAATAAGAAGGAATTTCCGAAAATTGACAAGAAACACAAAAACTAGTTTTTGATGTTGATTGTTACCTACTTGGTGCTTCTCAAATTTTTGGTAAATTTCGGCAAATTTTCCGAAGATGCTACTTTTGTCTCACCGTGAACAAGAGGCTGTGAAAGAAGCGTTCAGCTCCGAGCGAATAAGCGATGATTTTTTTAAATAGCTCCTCATATTTTAGAAAATCATCGCTTATTGTTGAGGAGTTGCTTCTTGAACGCCGTGAATCAGAGGTCGTGAAAACATCGGGTAGCTCTGATGACAATAAGAAAGAATTTTTTGAAACAGCTTCTCATGTTTTGAAAAATTCAGGCTTATTTCAAGGAGCTGATGTTTGAACACCGTTTATTCGTTTTTAGAGATACTAGAAGAGACTGAGACAACTTTTGTCTCAGTCCCTAGAGAGTAGGCGTGCTTGAAGGGACTATGAAATAATAGCTACCAGTCTTTTTGAAGGAGAAATCCATCTTCTGCTATAATTGGAAATAAGCCAAAAAAGGAGATGTGTAAAAATGAGTCAAAAATTTATTGCACCGAATGCAACTGTTGTTGGCGATGTAGAGCTCGCAGAATCGGTCACAGTTTGGTATCAAGCGGTGATTCGTGGGGATAGCAATACGGTTAAAGTTGGAGCAAGAACGAATATTCAAGATGGTACTGTTATTCATGTGGACCATGATGCACCAGTTGAAATTGCTGAAAATGTAACGGTAGGACATCAATGTATGCTTCATGGTTGTACCATCGAAAAGGGCGCGTTGATTGGTATGGGATCAACTATTTTGAACCATGCAGTGATCGGTGAAAATAGTTTGATTGGTGCTGGTTCTTTAGTGACCGAAGGCAAGGTCATTCCGCCCAACGTATTAGCGTTTGGTCGGCCAGCTAAAGTCATTCGTCCTTTAACGGAAGAAGAGATTGAAAAGAATCGCCAAAATATTCAACATTACGTTGAACTTGGAAATCAATATAACGAAGGAAAGTTTAAAGAACAGCATTGAAAAACCGAGCTTTCGTTCCAACTGAAAAAAGGACGATGAGCCGCTCAATCGAGCAGTCCCATCGTCCTTTTAGTTTACAAATGATATTAGTTTAATCCAGCACTGTTTTCCATCACTTCATCAATCAAACCGTATGCTTTCGCTTGTTCAGCAGTCATGTAATTATCACGGTCGGTATCTTTTTCGATCACTTCAAGAGGTTGACCAGTACGTTCTGCTAAAATTTTGTTCAAGCGTTCTCGTGTTTGTAAAATGTGACGAGCTGCGATTTCGATTTCTGTCGCTTGACCTTGTGCGCCGCCAAGTGGTTGATGGATCATGATTTCAGCATTTGGTAAAGCAAAACGTTTGCCTTTTTTACCTGCTGTCAGTAAGAAACTACCCATAGAAGCAGCCATACCCATCACAATGGTTTGGACATCTGCTTTAACAAAATTCATCGTATCATAAATCGCCATTCCAGCAGTAACCGAACCGCCAGGAGAGTTGATATAAAGATAAATGTCTTTTTCAGAATCTTGTGCATCTAGGAAAAGCAATTGGGCAATGATCGAGTTTGCAAGATCATCAGTCACTTGACCACTTAACATGATAATGCGGTCTTTTAATAAGCGTGAATAAATATCATAAGCTCGTTCGCCACGAGAGGATTGCTCAATAACTGTAGGGATTAAATTCATAATTTGGTTCCTCCTTAAGTTCTTTACAAATAGTGTAACACAAATTCATTTCTTCTACCTAAAAAGTAGTATACATTCTTGGTCAATAAAGGTCAAATAAAAAAATTTTAGAAAATAGTCTGTGCTTGCACGTTTATGTTATGATGAAATAGAAGAATACAGCAAGGAGGAACACTAATTGGTAGTTGGCATCGTAGGCTTAATTGGCGTTTTATTAGGAGCTATTTTAGTATATATCGGGATGGTTGTTCAGATGCGCCATCTTGAAAACAAAGAGCAACGAAGACGGGAGTTAGAATTAAAAGTCAAAGAGATTGAGACTTTGAATCAACTAAATAAAAAAATCAATGAAATCTTGCAAAAAAGAGCAACACTGTTAGATGAATATGTCAGCTTTGATGCATTTGATGATTGTTATATCACTATTGATGATTTTGCTTATTTACAGTCATTTGCTGCACAAAATAATTTTTATCTTCCAAATTACATCTTAGAGGAGTTGTTTAAAAACATTGCGCACCGTAAAGTCGTTCTTTCTCCTGACGAAACGATGAAAATAGGCGGTTATGCTTATAAAGGTGGACGTGTGATCTTAGAAAACTTCACGGATAATCTGACGGAAATGATCAATGAAAAAAAAGCGCAATTAAAAAGTGTCACGCGACAACCTATTGGCTTTTTCTCAAATGATAATGTGTGGAGCTAATTGTTTTTTGAGTTGAGATCGAAGAGGATCAAAAAACTTTTATAATTTGTAAAGGCAAGGTTGTGACAGAATTGTCTAGCTTTTAGAAATAAGCCGAAGAATCCAAAAGTAGTTCCTTATATTTTTGGTTTTTTCGGCTTATTTTCGATAGAGGGAACACTATGAATGAGAGATTGCGAAAACAGCAGTTTGCCCTGAGTATGAAGAATGAAAATCTCGAAACAGCTCCCCATATTTTGAGATTTTTGACTGATCGTCGAAGAACAGCTTTAAGCGAATGAGAGAGGACTTTTATAGCTTTTCATATTTTAGAAAATCATCGCTTATTGCTGAGTAGTTCTTTATTGAATACCGTTTACTCATTTTTTAGAATGACAAGTCAACCTCATTCTTAACCATTTGAAGTATTACGACTTTTTCACAGCCTTTTTCCTATGGTACAATCAAAGAGACTGAAAGTGGTGATGAAATGGTTCAGATTTTTGCGCATCGTGGAAGTAGTGGTACCCATCCAGAGAATACATTGCCTGCGTTTGCCGAAGCGGTTCGAATAGGTGCAGATGGGATTGAACTAGATGTTCATTTGACGAAAGATGAGCAGATCGTGGTGATTCATGATGAGGAAGTGGATCGGACGACGGATGGCAAAGGATTGGTACGGGAAAAAACATTAGCAGAGATAAAAAAGTTGAATGCAGGAAAGTGGTTCAATACAGAGTTTCAGGCAACAAAAGTGCCAACTTTGAAAGAGGTCTTGCATCTTTTTTGGGAAATGAATTATCGTGGAACGGTAATGATCGAGATCAAAACAGATAAATATGAGTATGCTGGCATCGAAGAAAAAGTAGTTCAACAATTAAAAGCAGTGGAATGGCCTTTTCGACATGCGTACTGCAGTTTTAACTTTCATACATTGGAACGAGTAGTAAAAATTGATCCTCAAGCACAGCTGGATCTTCTTTTAAGTACGTCACAAAAGAAAGTACAGTTAGCTGAAGATACTCCTTGGATAGAAGGGATTCATCCTAGAGGTGACTGGTACTTGGAGCATTTGCCATCCATGGAGACATTCCCCAAAGCTATCAGATGCTGGACCATCAACGACGACCAGCAGATGACACGATGTTTCGATCAACAACTAGATGCAATAATCACAGACTTTCCCCAAAAAGCATTTTGGATAAAACAAACAATGAAAAAGTAGGATGATAATGGAAAAAGTATTAGTAATCGTTGGACCTACAGCGGTAGGGAAAACAGCGCTTAGCGTGGAATTGGCTAAAAAATTTCACGGTGAAATTATTAGTGGGGATTCACTGCAAGTGTACAAAAAATTAGATATCGGGACGGCTAAAATAAAAACGTCAGAAATGGAAGGTATCCCTCATCATTTGATTGATGTCATCGAACCGAATGAAACTTATTCCGTAGCAGATTTTCAAAAAGCTGGACGAAAATTGATCACAGAAATCACAGAACGTGGTCGTTTGCCGATGATCGTTGGCGGAACAGGGTTGTATATTCAATCTTTACTTTATGATTTTCAATTGGGTGCAAAAGAGGAAAGCGTCACAGCAGTACGAAAAAAATATGAAGAATTAGCTGAAACACTCAGTAAAAAAGAACTTTGGGAGTGTTTGAAAACAAAAGATCCGCTAGCAGCGGAAAAAATTCATTGGAATAACCAGCGAAAAGTGATTCGAGCTTTAGAAGTATTTGAAGTGACTGGCTACAGTATCACAACACCGCAAGAGGAACCCGCACGTCTTTATGATTATTGTATGATTGGTCTTAATACCGAGAGAGCCTTGTTATACCAGCGCATCAATCAACGTGTAGATAGTATGTTAGAGGAAGGTTTATTAGAAGAAGCACGTTTTGTGTATGAACTTGGTGAAGTCCAAGCGAGTCAAGGTATTGGATACAAAGAATTTTATCCGTATTTTAAGGGAGAAGAATCTTTAGAAAACGTTGTGGAGCAGTTGAAGATGAACTCGAGACGGTATGCAAAGCGACAATTAACATGGTTTCGTAATCGTCTTGATGCACATTGGTTTGACTTATTAGCAGAGTCCAGTAGTATGGAGCAAATTGATCAATTGATCAGAACGTGGTTGGAGGAAAAAGATGACAAATAAAAAAGAAAAAGTGATCATCGTAGGCGTTGAGACAGAACAGAATCAACGATACTTCACAGAGTCGATGGCAGAATTAAGCAAGCTGACCAATACAGCTTCTGGGGAAGTTGTATTTACATTGACGCAAAAACGACCGCAAGTCGATCGTCAAACCATTATCGGTAAAGGTAAATTACAAGAATTGATCCAACAAGCGGATGCTCATGAAGCGGATCTGATTATCTTTAACCATGAAATGACCCCTCGGCAGAGTCAGCTAGTCTCAGAAGCAGTAGGAATCCCTATCATTGACCGAGTCCAGTTGATTTTAGATATTTTTGCCATGAGAGCCCGTTCGAAAGAAGGAAAGCTGCAAGTAGAGCTAGCTCAATTAGAATACCTTTTACCACGCTTAGCTGGACAAGGAAAGTCATTGTCTCGATTAGGTGGTGGAATCGGAACGAGAGGACCTGGGGAAACCAAGTTGGAAACGGATCGACGTCATATCCGTAATAAAATATTAGGGGTAAAACGTGAGTTGAAGGCTGTAGAAGCGCATCGAGCGAGAAACCGCCAAAAAAGACAGTCTAGTGAAATCTTTCAAATTGGTTTGATTGGGTATACCAATGCGGGGAAGTCAACCATTCTTAATTTGCTTACGCAAGCGGATACGTATTCTAAAGATCAGTTATTTGCTACTTTGGATCCCTTAACAAAGAAATGGAGATTTGCAGAAGGATTTGAGATTACGGTTACTGATACGGTTGGATTTATTCAAGATCTTCCGACACAATTAATTGATGCGTTCCATTCAACATTGGAAGAAAGTCAATCAATGGATCTATTGTTACATGTAGTTGATGCAAGTTCGCCAGATCGTATTTTGCAGGAGCAGACTGTATTACAGTTGATGGCGGAACTAAAGATGGAAGAGATGCCTGTATTAACAGTCTATAACAAAGCGGATCAAATTGATCCAGCCTTATTTACTCCCTCACTCTTTCCAAATGTATTGATATCGGCGCAAAGTACCGATGGGAAAGAAAAGCTAGTACAAGCGATCAAACAACAGTTGTTGGAATTGATGGTGCCATACACGCTCTTTGTACCCAGTCAGGATGGGCAAACGTTAAGTGCTTTACGAAGACAAACCCTCGTTTTGAAAGAGCATTTTGTAGAAGAAAAAAATGGATATGAAGTAAAAGGATTTGCAAAGTCAACTTCTAAATGGCTGAATAGTTAAATGGTCGTTGTCTCTTTCTTATCAGAGTGACCTATGTATTTTCTCTTTTTTTAAAAGTTAGAAAACTTGAGCAATGAATCGTTGCTCAAGTTTTTTTGTAAAAAAAAACCAACCCTTATGTTAGAAAACCTGACATAAGCGGTTGACAGTAGTTTTTTTGATTGGTATACTTTACCCAACTTGTTAAACGAAAGGGGACGTCTGATGGGAGAAAAGGAATTGCGCCGTTCAATGTCTGTATTTCCAATTGGTACAGTAATGAAACTGACTGATTTATCCGCACGACAAATTCGTTATTATGAAGAACAAGATTTTGTTCATCCTGAAAGAAGCGAAGGAAATCGTCGAATGTATTCATTAAACGATATTGACTTGTTGTTAGAGATCAAAGATTATCTTTCTGATGGATTAAATATGGCTGGTATCAAACGAGTTTACGAAATGGCTCAAGCCAAAAAACAGGAAGAAAAGAGCAAAAAACCGCTAACTGATCATGACGTTCGACAAATTTTTCGTGATGAGATATTGGCGCAAGGTGGGCTAAGTAAAACTGGGCATTATCAGTCGCAAGGAATGCAACGACAATTCTTTGACTGAATAATATAAAGAAAAAGAAAGAGGGATACCATGGTAAAGAAACAAATAACTGGTGATGAAATTAAACGAATCATTGAAGAAGAGAACGTTCGATTTTTAAGATTAATGTTCACAGATATCTTAGGAACGATCAAAAATGTCGAAGTACCCGTTAGTCAAATCGATAAAGTACTTGAAAACAAAATGATGTTTGATGGTTCTTCGATCGAAGGTTTTGTTCGGATTGAAGAAAGCGATATGTATTTGTATCCTGATCTTTCAACATGGATGATCTTCCCTTGGGAAAGTGATCATGGCAAAGTAGCTCGTTTGATTTGTGATATCTATAACCCAGATGGCACACCTTTTGCAGGTGATCCACGCGGGAATTTGAAACGTGCATTAAAAGATATGCGCAACCTTGGATTTACCTCTTTCAACTTAGGTCCAGAACCAGAATTCTTCTTATTTAAGTTAGATGAAGATGGTGGAATCACGACCACGTTAAACGATAAAGGTGGATATTTTGATTTTGCACCAACAGATTTAGGTGAGAACTGTCGTCGTGATATTGTTTTAGAATTAGAAAGCCTTGGGTTTGAAGTAGAAGCTTCTCACCACGAAGTAGCTCCTGGGCAACATGAGATTGATTTTAAATATGCAGACGTTGTGGATGCTTGTGACAATATTCAAACATTCAAACTAGTCGTTAAAACAATTGCTCGTAAACATGGGTTACACGCAACGTTCATGCCTAAACCATTATTCGGGATCAATGGTTCGGGGATGCACTGTAATATGTCCTTGTTCAATGATGAAGGAAATGTCTTTTATGACAAAGATGGCGATTTAGAACTTAGCCAAACAGCGTATCATTTCCTAGGTGGGCTATTGAAACATGCTCGTGCCTATACAGCGGTTTGCAATCCGACCGTCAACTCATATAAACGTTTAGTTCCTGGCTATGAAGCACCAGTATATGTGGCATGGAGCGGTCGCAATCGTTCACCATTAGTCCGTGTTCCAGAATCACGTGGCTTATCCACACGTTTGGAATTGCGTTCAGTTGATCCATCTGCTAACCCATATTTAGCAATGGCTGTTTTATTACAAGCTGGATTAGATGGTGTCCGTAATGAAATCACACCACCAGCAGCGGTGGACCGAAATATTTATGTGATGAACGAAGAAGAACGAGAAGAAGCCCACATTCAAGATCTTCCTTCAACGATCCATAATGCAATCAAAGAATTAAGAAAAGACAAAGTGATGATCGATGCATTGGGACAACATATCTTTTCGAACTTTGTCGAAGCAAAACGCTTAGAATGGGCAGCCTTTAGACAAACTGTTTCAGAATGGGAAAGAGAACAATACTTGGAATTATATTGATTATCGCTTCCCCATTAGAATACGAATAATTGGAGTTGAAGATATCAATCTCACTTCACTTTAAAAACGAGTGAATGGTTTTTAAGCATTAGCTCCTTGAAGTAAGTCTGAATTTTTCAAAACATGAGAAGCTGTTTCGAGGTTTTCATCCTTAATACTCAGGGCAAACCGCTCTTTTCACAACCTTCTTATGCTTGATAAACAGGATAATAAGCCAAAATTTTACGAAAAATGAGTACGACTGAAAAGAAAGACAGTTTGCTTGAACTGATTTCTTAGTCGCTGAAGACTTATTTTAGGAAATTTTGGCTTATTTTGTTCGCGCATTGTTTGGTGAGTAACTTATGTGGTGAGACAACAAAAAACTCCTGAAGAATACACTTCAGGAGTACGAGAATGAGAAACGGATGATGTTAAGTTATTCTGAATCACAAATAACTGGTTGGATTGTGTAATGAAATCATTCTCTACGAGTAGTATACAGCTATTTCTGATTGAAATTTTTTTTAAAATTTTAATGGAAAGAAAATTATTTGCAAAATATGAATAACACACCTATTCTATAGTATAAAAAAATTTTTTTCATTTTTTTTGTGTAGAATTTTTCTAAGAATATTCTTGTTTTACAGTGATTATTGCACTCCTGGTTGATACGCACAAGTAAAAAATGAGTTCATTGAAGATTGTATATGATGATAAATAATTGAATTTTTTTAATTTGAGCATACCTATTTCTTCTGGGGGGAAAATTAGGTATGCTCAAATTAAAGTTATTGCCTTATTATTATATTATAAAGGAGGCATAAATTTATGAATAAAGTTGAATTAGATCAAATAATCAAAGATATGAATGAAGGATTAGAGGAAGATGAAGAAGAAATATTTTTATTAAACCTACGTACTTATTCTAAAGATGAAATCAATTACGTAGTAGATCGTCTTAATCTGGATGATCATACTCGTGAACAGGTTAGAACATCACAAATTAATTCAATGAAAAAACATCAAGTGCGAAAAAAAAATTTATTAAGAGACGAAAAACTTAGAGCTGTTCATAAAAATTTAAACAAACAAAGTGAGGAAGTCAATTCATTCTCTGATCGCTCAAAGAGGATAGATACAGTTGTTGCATCTATCAATCAATTGATTCATGATCCGGAAATTAATGTTATTCAACCAATAGACGATATTGATATAAGTGAGGCATTATACGTCTTCTTTGAAAAAACCTATTTTACACCAGATGAAATAAATTCTACTATTGATAAGCTAGAACTAGCAAATAAAGAAAATCTTCGTGAAACAATTAGAAAAAGGGAGATTGAAGAAGAACCTCGACGTAAAATCAAGTTTTTAAAAGAAGAACGAATACAAAAAATTAACGAAATGGTGCAACAGTCGATGACATCAAGGACGTTCACAGAGGTTGCAGAGAGTCTTAAAAAAATGTATTCAGAGTTACCTTACAAAGTTAATGAGGCTGATTTAAGTGAGGATATAGAATTTGTAATAGAAAATTTTAAGATGAAACCTAATGATATTGGTTCTTTCGTGGACTTGTTTGACCTCAGTCCTGATACTCGTAATAAAATTAAAGAATCACAAAAGAAAAGAATTGAGGAGATGAAGGCAATAAGGGATACTGAACTTTCAATAAAAATAGAAAGGTTGAGAATGCGCCGTCCTTTTACCCTGATACAGGATATCACTTCAGTACTTCGTGAGCAAATGAATGACCCAGTTATTCCACTTGCACAACACGAGGTTGTATCTATATTAGAAGAGAATTTAGATATACCACATAGTACAACAATAGAAGGTACTTCAAGACGTGTTTTGCCTCTTAGGCAGAATGAATATAGGGAAATTATACATAATCTTGGTTTGAGCGTGGAAAACGTAAATGAACGTTGGCAGTTTAACCGCCATGCTGTAGAACTACTGACTAACTATGCTGAATTCAATATGTTACAGTATCCACAAACAGATCTTGTGCATGGCAATCCACAGGAACTTTCAAACCTTGAATTATATAAAAGAGAATTTAGAGAGTTGGTTAATGAAAGTGTAGGCAAGGTGGGAACTAAAGCTGAAGATAAATTAGGTTTTCAAGCTGAATTTTCTAATTTGACCCCCGGACAACAGGAACAGGTAATGAAAAAAGTGGAGGATTTTAAGAAAAGAAGACAAGAAAACTGGAAACAATTAGATGTAGAAAAATTGTCACCGTTAAAAAATAGGACAGAAAAATTCAATGCTGCAAGAACGAGAAGTACAAACATATCTGAAAAAAAAGGACAAAAATCTTCTAGAGATCATCAAAGATAGTCTAGTGAATGAGTAAAGAAGTCGTATGGCTAATCGTTCTTACTAAAAGAATGAGTGTACTATTTTTCGTGCAGTTTTTTATTAGAGAGTGAACTACCTGTTTTCATTTATCAATGACGTTGGATTATTCTTATGACTAACGACATCTGCAACGTTAAATTAGAGGCTTGACTTTCTTCAAATTTGCTTGTAGTATACTCATTGGGCACCCTTTTAAAGGGTCAGAAGTTCACAGAAATTTTGCTCCCTATTCTAACTAGAATAGGGAGCTTTGTTCATTTTCTGGGACTTTTCCTGCAGATAAAAGAAGAAGGAGTTTTTGAACTTATGACAAAATACATTTTTGTAACGGGCGGCGTAGTTTCATCGATTGGTAAAGGAATCGTTGCAGCTTCTTTAGGTCGTTTGTTGAAAAATCGTGGCTTAAAAGTAACCATCCAAAAATTTGATCCCTACATCAACGTAGACCCGGGAACGATGAGTCCGTACCAACACGGAGAAGTTTTTGTAACAGACGACGGAGCAGAAACTGATTTGGATCTAGGCCATTATGAACGTTTTATCGATATCAATTTGAACAAATACTCCAATGTTACTACAGGGAAAATTTATTCAGAAGTACTTCGTAAAGAACGAAAAGGGGAATACTTAGGAGCAACTGTTCAAGTCATCCCTCATATCACAAATGAAATCAAAGAGAAAATCATGCGTGCAGCAAAAATGACTGATTCAGACGTGATCATCACTGAAGTTGGCGGAACAGTCGGCGATATCGAATCTTTACCATTTCTAGAAGCACTACGCCAAATGAAGGCGGATGTTGGTGCTGATAACGTGATGTATATCCACACAACATTGATTCCTTATCTAAAAGCTGCGGGAGAAATGAAAACTAAACCAACTCAACATAGTGTAAAAGAATTACGTGGTTTAGGCATCCAACCTAATATCTTGGTGGTTCGAACAGAGCAACCTGTTTCACAAAATGTGAAAAATAAATTAGCACAATTTTGTGACGTAGAACCCGAAGCGGTCATTGAATCACCAGATGTGGATACTCTTTACTCTATTCCGTTGCTTTTACAAAAACAAGGCATGGATCGCATCGTTTGTGAACATTTGAAACTAGAAACGCCAGAAGCTGATATGGAAGAATGGAAACAATTAGAAGAAAAAGTATTGAATCTGAAGAAAAAAGTCCGAATTGCTTTAGTAGGTAAATATGTAGAATTACCAGATGCTTATATCTCAGTTGTTGAAGCGTTGAAACATTCAGGCTTTGCTTTTGATGCGGATATCGAACTTGACTGGATCAAGGCTCAAGATTTAACTAAAGAAAATGTTGCAGAATATTTGAAAGATGCAGATGGCATCTTAGTACCTGGTGGTTTTGGCGATCGTGGGGTCGAAGGAAAAATCGAAGCCATCCGTTACGCTCGTGAAAATGATGTGCCTTTCTTAGGGATTTGTTTAGGCATGCAAATGGCGTGTGTGGAGTTTGCTCGTAATGTGGTTGGTTTGGAAGATGCTGCTTCAGCAGAAACTACACCAGAAACAACGAACAATATCATTGATTTGATGGCAGACCAAGAAAATATCGAGAATTTAGGTGGAACGTTACGTCTAGGTCTTTATCCATGTAAAATTAAAAAAGGAACGAAAACAGCGGAAGCTTATGACGGAGCCGATGTAGTACAAGAACGTCACCGTCATCGTTATGAATTCAACAATAAATACCGTCAATTATTTGAAGAAAAAGGATTAGTATTCTCAGGTGTTTCTCCTGATAATCGTTTAGTGGAAATCGTGGAATTAACAGAGAAAAAATTCTTTGTTGGTTGTCAATTCCATCCAGAATTGATCTCAAGACCAAATCGCCCACAAAAATTGATCAAAGGATTTGTCGGAGCTGCTTTGTCTGAACGTGAAGGAAAATAAGCGGGACAAATACGCTTTTAATGTTTCAGATGAATTTAGAGAAAACAGTTATAAATAAATTGTTATTGTTTGAACAATAAAAAACGATAAACTAGCCATTTTTGACTAAATCAGCCAACTGAAAACCTTATTTTTTGCAAAAAAGTTCTTGAAAATTTTCATTTTCATTGATTTTAGTAGAAAACTCTGAAAATGTTTGGTAAAATAGGTTCGTTGGTTAAGGATAGTCTTAACAAATTTAGTTTTACAAAACTTAGGAGGAATTTATTATGCCAGTAGTATCAGGAGCTGAATTTTTAAAAGCTGCTCGTAAAGGCGGTTACGCTGTCGGCGGATTCAATACAAATAACTTAGAATGGACTCAAGCAATCCTTGAAGCAGCTGAAGCAAAACAAGCACCAGTACTTATCCAAACTTCAATGGGTGCGGCTAAATACATGGGCGGCTACAAAGTTGCTAAAGATATTATTTGTGACTTAGTTGAATCAATGAACATCACTGTTCCTGTTGCCATCCACTTAGACCATGGTGACTATGATGCAGCTATGGAATGTATCGAAGTAGGCTATACTTCAGTTATGTTTGACGGTTCTCACTTACCATTTGAAGAAAACTTGAAATTAGCGAAAGAAGTTGTAGAAAAAGCTCACGCTAAAGGAATTTCTGTTGAATGTGAAGTTGGTTCAATCGGCGGAGAAGAAGATGGAATCATCGGTAACGGTGAATTAGCAGATATCGAAGAATGCAAACAAATGGTTGCTACAGGAATCGACTACCTAGCATGTGGTATCGGTAACATCCATGGTCAATATCCAGAAAACTGGAATGGTTTAGCATTTGATCATTTACAAGCAATCGCTGATGCTGTAGGTCCAGATATGCCTTTAGTATTACATGGTGGATCAGGTATTCCTCAAGAACAAATCCAAAAAGCAATTTCAATGGGTGTTTCTAAAGTAAACGTAAATACTGAATTCCAATTATCATTTGCTAAAGCTACTCGTGAATATATCGAAGCTGGTAAAGATAAAGAAGGAAAAGGTTTTGACCCTCGTAAATTGTTAGCACCAGGTAAAGCTGCAATCATTAAAGATGCAGAAGAACACATTGATTGGTTCGGTTCAGCTAACAAAGCTTAATTAATCGATTAAGAATGCCGTGAAACAGGTTCAACCTGTTTTGCGGTTTTTTTTTTTCGCAAATTGATAATCGTTCACTTTGATAAACATTCGTCCATCTTTTTTCAGAATAAACCTTTGATTTTTGAGGAAATAAAAAAGAATGGGAACTCGTTTCTTTATTTCATCTATGATAAAATACAAGCATGTGTAATAAAATTGAACAATAACAAGGTGGAAATCAATGAAAAAAATCATAATTGAAGGAAATCGTCCGTTAACTGGTGAAGTAACGATCAGTGGGGCTAAAAATAGTGCAGTGGCTTTGATTCCTGCAGCGATTTTAGCAGATTCTCCGGTTATTTTAGAAGGCGTACCTGATATTCAGGATGTTCATTCACTAATCGAAATTTTAGAAATCATGGGAGCAAAAATCCATTTTTCACAAAATATTTTAGAAATTGATCCCCGCGGTATCGTCTCTGTGCCCATGCCAAGTGGTAAGATCAATAGTCTACGGGCTTCCTATTATTTTATGGGGGCACTGCTTGGAAAATTTGGTGAGGCAGTGGTTGGTTTGCCAGGTGGTTGCTACTTAGGACCGCGACCAATTGATTTACATGTCAAGGGTTTCGAAGCATTAGGTGCTTCAGTCAATAATGAACATGGTGCGATGTATTTACGGACCGACCAAGAGGGATTACAGGGAAATCGGATTTTCATGGATGTCGTTTCAGTCGGTGCAACGATTAATGTGATGCTGGCGGCTATTAAAGCGAAAGGTCAGACAGTAATCGAAAATGCCGCTCGTGAACCAGAGATCATCGATGTTGCTACTTTGTTAAATAATATGGGTGCCAAAGTGCGAGGAGCAGGGACGGATGTGATCCGAATCGAAGGTGTAGACAAACTCCATGGTTGTCGCCATTTCATGATCCCTGATCGAATCGAAGCAGGAACTTATCTAGCGCTTGCTGCAGCAGCAGGAAATGGTGTTAAGATCAAAAATGTGATTTACGAACATTTAGAAAGTTTTATTGCTAAACTTCAAGAAATGGGCGTAAACATGACAATTAGAGAAGATGAGATTGAAGTGTTTCCGTCTAAAGAGTTAAAAGCGGTGAATGTGATGACTTATCCATATCCTGGGTTTGCAACAGACTTACAACAACCATTGACTCCCCTCTTATTAATGACCAAAGGAACAGCTGAAATCACAGATACGATCTATGCTAAACGTGTGAATCATGTGCCTGAATTAGCACGTATGGGTGCTGATATATCAGTGGAAGGGAATTTGATCATTACAAATGGACCAAATAAACTTCATGGAACAGAGGTAGTCGCTTCTGACCTTCGAGCAGGTGCTTGTTTAGTTATTGCAGGTCTCATGGCTGAAGGAACAACTACTATTTATAACGTAGAATATATTTTACGTGGTTATGATCATATTATTGAAAAATTGACGGCATTAGGTGCTGAAATCCAAATGGTGGAGGAAGTGGAAGCTGAATGAGTGATTATTTGACGATGGCGGAACTGGAAAATAAGACATTAAAAGAGGTCTACAGTTACGCAAAAGAATTTAAGATTCCTTATTATAGCAAAATGAATAAAAAAGAATTATCTTTAGCTGTGATTCGGGCGCAAGCAGAAAAACAAGGGTTTTATTATATGGAAGGAATCTTAGATATCGTTGGACAAGATGGGTATGGTTTTTTACGACCAATCAATTATGGGCCAAGTGTAGAAGATATCTATATCTCTGCTTCACAAATAAGACGGTTTAGTTTGCGAAATGGAGATAAAGTAGCAGGAAAAGCTCGCCCACCTAAAGAGTCAGAACGTTATTATGGGTTGATGCACGTGGAAAGTGTAAATGGAAAAGACCCAGAAGAAGCCAAAGAACGTCCGCATTTTCCAGCTTTGACACCTCTGTATCCTCAAGAACAGCTTAGGTTAGAAACAACCTCTCAAAGACTAGCAACAAGAATGATCGATATCTTCTCACCGGTAGGTTTTGGTCAACGTGGCTTGATCGTAGCACCTCCTAAAGCCGGAAAAACTTCTGTGTTAAAGGAAATCGCCAATGGAATCACTGAAAATCATCCAGAAGTAGAACTGATCGTTCTTCTGATCGATGAACGCCCAGAAGAAGTCACGGATTTGGAACGCAGTGTCAAAGGAGATGTCGTTTCATCTACTTTCGATTTACAACCACAAAATCATACAAGGGTATCTGAGTTGGTTCTGGAAAGAGCGATGCGTTTAGTCGAAGATAAACGAGATGTCGTGATCTTGATGGACAGTATTACCCGATTAGCTAGAGCTTACAATTTAGTCGTACCGCCAAGTGGTCGTACATTGAGCGGGGGAATCGATCCAGCCGCACTATATAAACCAAAAAAATTCTTCGGAGCAGCTAGAAATATCGAAGAAGGTGGAAGCTTGACGATCTTAGCAACTGCCTTAGTCGATACGGGTAGCCGAATGGATGATGTGATCTATGAAGAGTTTAAAGGAACAGGGAATTTAGAACTTCAACTGTCTCGTGAACTATCTGAGCGTCGTATCTTCCCTGCCATTGATATCAAGAAATCTGGTACGAGAAAAGAAGAGCTTCTAATGCCAGAAGATCAATTAGAAGAAATTTGGAAGTTACGAAAGAATATGGTCGGCGATTCATTGGAATACACCGAACAATTGATCCGTTTTTTAAGAAAAACCAAAAACAATCAACAATTTTTCAAAGAATTCCAAGATGTCTCGTTCGGTAAAAAAAATCAGACAAGAAATCTAAAAAGATAATTGCAACGTTGTTAGAAACATGTTAAGATGTTACTGTTGTATATCGACAAATCAACTCTGGTTCAGCAAATGGGTCAGGGCAAAGGAGCGAAAACGCATGAAAGAAAACATCCATCCAGATTACCATCCAGTAGTGTTCTTGGATTCAACAACTGGCTTTAAATTCTTGTCAGGTTCAACAAAAACTTCACAAGAAACAGTTGAATGGGAAGACGGTAATACATACCCAGTCATCCGTGTCGAAGTTACTTCTGACTCACATCCATTCTATACTGGACGTCAAAAATTCACACAAGCAGACGGACGTGTGGACCGTTTCAACAAAAAATACGGTCTCAAAGACGCAAACGCTGCAGAATAATCAAAACATTGTTCATACGATGTTTAGCAGACTATCTGATAAGGGTAGTCTGTTTTTTTTGTGTTTTCTGTTTCTGATAATCAAAAAATTGTCACTAAAAATTTATCATACCATATTATTTAAAAGTCTGATTTTCATTCTTTCCTTCTGTTGGAAAAAAACGACAACATTTATAAAATAATGCATGTTAATGTTATATTATAAAGAAAAAATAACATTAAGGGGTGCTAATACGAGTAAGAAGAAAGCAATGATCTTGGGGTCTTTACTGTTCAGTATGGTTATTTTATCAAATGACCTAAATGTTGAGGCAACAGTAAATGAACCGACTATTGGGACGGAAGTCGTTCTTTCAGAGCGAAGTAATGAAAACGTTTCAACGGTTTTGAATGCTTATCAAAGTGAGGATGTTGAGAGTTATCGGGAAGAAATCGGTAATTGGTTTGGTCCTAGTAGCAATCAATCTACAGGGATCTATAAACGTAAAAATGATACGATCGAAATTTATGTAGATGAAACGGCGCAACAACTACCAACGTATACGATTACCAGGGCTAGTCTGAAAGATTATCTCGAAGGGGCAACGAAAGGGAAACGACTAAATAGAGGAAGAAATGTCATTTCCGGTACCCAAGAAGGTGTGATCCATATCCAAAATGAATCCACTCGCATCACGCAACAAAAAACGAGAATTGAAATACGTGGTGGTATAACAATTCCACGTTTTATTCTAGGAAAAATGACCAATAAAGATTGGCAGAATGAAGTAAGAAATCATTCAAATGCACCTGCTTATGAATTGGTCAGTGATCGAGTTTTGGTTACAGGATCCGACAAAACAATTAATTATGTGAAGGACCCAACTAAAATTTTAACAACGAAAGAAAAAGTAATTGATCTTCACGATCAAACAGCCGGACTAGATAATAGCGCTACAATCCATCGTCAACCAACTGGCTTAGTTCAACATATGCGTGAAACGAGTGCCAGAGAAGATTATATGTACGCGTATGAACAACATACTGGTTTTAATTATGCAGATGGAATGAGAGTCTTGTTAGATCCAGACGGTTCCTCACAGTGGGGGATTTGGCATGAATTAGGTCATACCTATCAAATTGATGATATGGGTTGGGAGGATATGACCGAAGTGACCGTGAATATCTTTTCGATGCGGGTACAAAAAGCATTAGGGCAGCGTAGTCGTTTAGAAGAAGATCGCGTATATACGGATATTTTCAATTATTTGAATCGAAGTCAATCGAAAAATTTTGATAAACAAGATGAATTTGTTCGACTAGGAATGTTTTGGCAGTTGGAATTAGCATTTGGCAGCGACTTCTATCCTAAACTACATCAGTTATATCGTGAAGAAAGTCCACAGCTATGGACAGAACAAGACAAGCGACAACATTTTATCTTATCTGCTTCAAAGATCAGTAACAAAAATCTAACGCCATTTTTTGAAAAATGGGCTATCGAAGTTACTGCTGATACTAAAAAAGAATTAGCAAGACTACCAAAATTAACGAAGAAAATCTGGGAATATCGTGATGAAATGAAAGGTGATGTAGGAAATATTACCGATGATGATAATAACAATGGCAACACGGAAGATCCTTCAATTGAAACTTGGGATAAAGATAAAGTGTATGTTGCTGGGGATATTGTCATGTATAAAGGTGTAAAATATCGTGCAAAATGGTGGAATACCGATAAAGTTCCTGGAGAAACGATTGACTGGGAAAGAATTGATTGATCATCAATAAACACAACGTATTTTGATTGTAACGGTCAAAATACGTTGTGTTTTATTTATATAAGGAACGCCTGAAACACATGAACCTCTAATTTTGATGAACGCTATCGATCATTTTTTTGACTGATTTTTTAAAATTTTGATCCATTTTTCGTTATTCGTTCAAAGCGTTGAATGGCTTAATCAGGGATGCTATACTTGCCACAGTTATTAGAAAGCGTTAACAAATAGAGAAAGGAGGTTATGTGGAGTGGAGATTAGTCAACTGATTTCAGAAGATTTGATTCTTTTCGATGACTCAATTCGATCAAAAAAATCATTATTTGAATGTATCGGTACTACACTTGAAACCACACATAGAGTAAAAAGTGCAAAAAAAATAATCAAAGCATTATTCAAAAGAGAAGAGGAAGTGCCTACAGGAATCGAAGCTGGATTTGGTATCCCACATGCTAAAAGCAAGGCTGTCATTACACCAACCATTTGTTTTGTTCGTAGCAGCCAGATTACAGAATATCTTGGCTTAGATGGGGAGCCAATTGCATATACTTTTGCAATCGTGGTTCCTGCAAACGCTGCTGACAGTCATCTTGAGATTCTCAGTGCGTTGTCAAGGCGATTAATTGATCCAAACTTTAGAAAACAAATCAAAGAAGCAAATTCAGCCTCAGAAATTATGACCGTTTTAAAAAATGAAGAAAAAGCAATCCGTTAAATGAATCATCGAATAATGTCACACGCATCAACTGAGACCGTTATTGAATAAGCAGATAGGGGAGAATAACGATGAAAATAATTGGTGTAACCGCATGTCCTACGGGAATTGCGCATACGTATATGTCCGCTGAGAAATTAGAAGGGACTGCTAAAAAACTAGGCCATGATGCAAAGTTTGAAACGCAAGGAATCAAAACGGAAAATAGGTTAACTACAAAAGAGATTGCTGAAGCAGATGCGATTATTCTAGCAGTTGATAAAGAAATTGATATGCAACGTTTTACGGGTAAAAGAATCAAAAAAGTTTCAACGAGTCGAGCAATTAAAGAACCAGAATTGGTAATTGATGAAGCATTAAAAGGGATCAATACGTTAGAAATTGCCCAATCAGTTGAACAAACAAAAGCCACGAAACAAAAAGCCACACTTTATAACCATTTTATGAGTGGTGTGAACTATATGTTACCGTTTGTGATTGCGGGCGGAATTATTATCGCATTAAGTTTTGCTTTTGGAATCACTGCAGCGGATCCTGAATCAGCTGACTATAATGTCCTAGCTGCCGCATTTTCTAGAATTGGCGGAGACACCGCTTTTGCTATGATGGTGCCAGCTTTAGGGGCAGGGATTGCGACCTCTATTGCGGGGAAAGCTGGCTTTGCACCTGGGATCGTGGCAGGACTACTGGCATCTACTGGTGGTTCTGGATTTCTTGGAGGAATGATCGGGGGGCTGTTAGCAGGGTATGTGACAGATTTTCTGGCAAATAAAATTCCTGTAAAAAAAGGTATCTTAGCGATGTATCAATTGATCGTCGTTCCGTTAATATCTATCTTGATCATTGGTTTAGCAATGGTTTTTGTAATAGAACAACCCATTTCGTGGTTATTAGAAGTATTAACCAATTGGTTGAATAGTTTAGGTAATACTTCCGGATTAATGTTTGGCTTGATCATCGGCGTGATGATGGCAGCTGATATGGGAGGGCCGATCAATAAATCGATCTCAACTTTTTCCATTGGTTTGATGTCTGCCGGAGTCAATGCACCGATCGCAGCATGTATGGCAGCTGGAATGACCCCACCACTGGGGATCGCTTTAGCCACACTGTTGTTCAAGAAAAAATTTACGAAAGAAGAACGGACTTCTGGTCAATCCTGTTGGGTGCTTGGTGCTTCTTATATTACAGAAGGAGCGATTCCCTTCGCAGTTTCAGATCCGATTCGAGTCATTCCGAGCTTGATTCTTGGCTCTGCTACTGCAGCGGGTATCTCAATGGCTGCCGGTGTCACATCCATTGCTCCTCATGGTGGGATCTGGGTCATGCTGATACCTAACGTGATCAATCACCTACCCATGTATTTGCTAGCGATTGGTGCTGGGACAGTAGTTACGGCTCTTTCACTTGGATTATTAAAGAAATCAAGCGAAGAACAAGTCGGAAATGAAGAAAAAATAGTGAAGCAAGAAAAAATAATAAATGAGGTGGAAGTATAATGTTATATACAATGAAAGAGTTATTGAAAGTAGCTAAAGACAATCAATTTGCTGTTCCTGCTTTTAATATTTGTAGTTATGATATGTTAAAGGCAATCATGGAAGAAGTAGAACGGTTAAATGCACCAGTGATTTTAGAAATCCATCCCGATGAGATTGCTTACTTGAATGATGAATTTGTTGCTGCTGTTCGAGCTTATGCGCATAAAAGTAAAGTACCTGTAGTGATCCATCTTGACCATGGCGGTAAAGTAAGTGATGTGTTACGGGCTATCCGCAATGGCTATACCTCGGTCATGATTGATGCCTCCTTGCAATCCTTTGACGATAATATAAAGATAACTAAAGAAGTGGTGGCTCTAGCTCACGAGGTAGATGTGTCAGTCGAAGCAGAAATTGGTACGATTGGGAATAATGGGTCAGCAGAAGGTGGGGCAGCTAATATTATTTACACAGATCCTGAACAAGCAAAACAGTTTGTTGAAGAAACGAATATTGATACATTAGCTATCGCTATTGGAACAGCACATGGCTTATATCCTAAAGATAAAACACCAAAACTGAATATCGAGTTATTGAAAGAATTGAATGAGACCATCGATTTGCCGTTTGTTTTGCATGGTGGTTCAGGAAATCCGGATAAAGAAGTAAGCGAAGCAGTTAAATATGGTGTAGCTAAGGTCAACCTTAGTTCGGATCTAAAAAGTGTCTTTTTCGATGCTTTAAGAGAAATCTTAAATGAAAACCCGGAAATGTATGAACCGAATATGATCTACCCTTATGCGAATCAAAAAGTACAGGAAGTAGTGAAACATAAAATGACGATCTTAAACACGATCGATCAAGCCAAGTGTTATAAATAAGACGAATTTCTCACCGTTTATTCGTTTTAGAGATACTAAAAGAGACCGAGACAAGTTTTGACTCAGTCTCCAATGAAATCGAAATCGAGTGGTCATGAAAAAATGCTCAGTATTTCTAGGAATAAGCCAATGAATCGCTAATTTTAGTTATTTCGGCTGATGTCCTATAGCGAAGCATTTTCATTCTAACCGCTCGATTCTGTTTTTGGATGTAGGTGGAGGCATCTTTGTTTATGGTAAAATAAAGCGAAAGAGAAAGGAGTGGGGAAGATGTTAAGTGATGTAGAAGAGCGACAACAAACGATTGTCAATCATTTGAAAATCAACCAATTTGCCAGGATTACTGAATTGATCGATTTAGTAAATTACAGTGAAGCGACAGTGAAACGAGATCTTGTTGTCTTAGAACAAAGTGGTCTGATCCGAAGAGTCCGTGGTGGGGCTATGTTAGTAGATAATCAGAAAATCGATGTACCATATATGATGAAAATCACCCATTTAGAGGAAGAGAGTGAAAAACGTTATATTGCGGATATTGCAGCTAATTTGATCAAAGATGATATGGTTTTATTTTTAGACTCTAGTACAACTAGTTTGCATTTAGTTCGAAATTTAGGTCGATTTGAGGGGCTGCAAATCATTACGAATGGGGTCATTACTGCTGCGATGCTAAGTGAATTTACTTCAGCAAAAGTATCGATCGTCGGTGGTAAAATCGTTCAAAAACGAGCAACGATCAACGGAGCAAAAGCGTATAATGATATTTTGACTTATGCTGCTGACCTTGCAATCATCAGCTGTCGAGGATTTGATTTTAATCAAGGCGTGACGGAAACGCATGAAGGAGAAGCGTTAGTAAAAAGAGCGTTTCGTAAACAAGCCAATCATTTGATGGTGTTAGCTACACAGGATAAATTAGAACAACGCTTCATTCATCAAGCAATTGCTAGTCATGAAATCGATTATTTAGTGACCAGTCAGAAATTAACGAACGAACAATTGAAAAAAATCCATGAACACCACACAGAGTGTTTTTATTAATCAGAAAGACCAATAAAAGTGGATGTTCTCATAAAATTCATTCATTGATAACACCTATAATTTGTATCAAGAAAGCTATAGTTTGTTCATGTACACCCTTTTTGGTAAGCGCTATCATAAATTGTGGGAGATAATAATTGAGAAAGGAGTAACGAGTGAACAGTTGCAGCAAGCGATTAGATAAGATCAAATCATAGGAGGAAGTAATGAAGAAGTTAGAAGGTACTTTAGCTGGATTGTTGGTAACGGTGATGATGGGAATTGCTCTGAAAGAACCGGTCGTGTATGCACAAGTAGATGCCACAAATCCCGAGGTAAGGGTTTCGATGGATAATCAACCGGAGTCCTCTTACTGGTTCCCTGATGAATTGCTTAAATGGACGTTTGATCAGGATGCAGATGCGAAATACAATGTTAGTGTTGAGCCTTTAGCCACACGAGTGGAGAAATCGCACTTATTAAAATCGAATACTACCCAAAACGAAAAGATGAAGGTTGTCGCACTTTCGATCATGAATAATAGCACTAGTGGAAATGCACCAAGAGGGAGCAATCAGTTTGATGCAAATGTTTTTTCGAATTGGCAATATATTGATCAATTGGTTTATTGGGGAGGCTCAGCTGGCGAAGGTATCATTGTTCCGCCAAGCCCAGATGTTACCGATGCGGCGCACAAAAATGGTGTGCCTGTTTTAGGTACGATCTTTTTTCCGCAAGGGGCCCATGGCGGAAAAATCGAATGGTTGAATACCTTTTTAGAAAAAGATGCTCAAGGTCATTTTCCAATCGTGGACAAGATGATCGAAGTCGCACAAAGATATGGGTTTGATGGATGGTTCATCAATCAAGAGACAGAAACCAATCTAACGAAAAAACACGCTGATTTAATGAAAGAACTGATTGGGGAATTTAAACAAAAATCAGCTGGAGCGTTAGAGGTTATGTGGTACGATTCCATGACAAGTGATGGGAAAATGGATTGGCAGAATGCGTTGACTGATCAAAACCAAGATTATTTAGTGGATGCTGATTTGAATCCAGTAGCAGATAGCATGTTTTTGAATTTTTGGTGGAATACCTCTAGCTTAGCAGGCCAAGATCTATTGCGTAAATCAAAAGAAAAAGCAGAAAGTTTAGCCATTGATCCCTATGATTTATTTGCGGGAATCGATGTCCAAGAAAAAGGGTACGATACACCGGTCAGATGGGATTTGTTTACGGATAAGAAGGGAATACCCTATACTTCACTAGGGCTTTACGTCCCAAGTTGGACCTATTCTTCTTCCAATGATCCAATGGACTACCAACAAAAAGAAGAAAAATTCTGGATCAATGAACAAGGGGATCCTACTAAAAGTACACTACCAACCGGCACAAGTTGGCCTGGAATCTCTACTTTTTCGGTTGAACAAACCGCTATTACGCAATGGCCTTTTATCACCAATTTCAATGTCGGAAATGGTTACAGCTATTTTAGCAATGGGCAACAAGTTTCAACAAATGAATGGAATAATCGAAGTCTCCAAGATATCATGCCGACTTACCGCTATATTATCGAAGAAGGAGCTGGCAATAAATTAGCTGGTAGTGTGGACTATACTACTGCTTTTAATGGTGGGAGTTCTTTGGCTTTTAAAGGTAAGATGGCAGAAAAAGTAACAAGTAAGATCAAACTGTATCAAACAAAAGTCAAAGTCGAAAAAAACATGTCATTTACGACGACAGCCAAAGCATCTGATCGAACCACGTTGAAACTAGTATTAGGTTTTGCTGATGGTACATTTGAAACGTTTAATGGCAATAAAAAAATAGGGAATGACTGGACAACGGTTTCTTATCCTTTGAATAAAGCAACTGGAAAAGAAGTAACGTCGATTGCCTATGAGGTAACCTCAGCAAAAGCAAATGAGAATTATGAGTTATTCTTAGGTCAAATTTCTGCGACACCTAAAAAAGTGCTGAGTCCAACAGCGGTCAATGATGTTACGTTCGATGATTTGTCATTTGACGAAGAAGCAATGTTTGCCGGGATCAGATTATCTTGGACTAGTCCACAAGCAGATCGCATCAAACACTATGAAATTTACCGCGTTCTAGACGATGGAACACGTGTCTTTATCGGAGCCACACCTGCTGAGAATTATTTTATCAATGGCTTAGAACGTCAAAATGCAACAGCTACAGCTATCGAAGTTGTGCCAGTTGATATCTATGGCAACAAGGGTGAACCTTCCAGACCAAACAGTTTTGACTGGCCACCTGTTCAGTTACCGCGTGCTTCCTTTACTGTCTCAAAAACTTTGGTAGCGCCAGGAGAACCGATCACTTTCACGAACACCTCTTCACGAAATACCCAAAGTTTAAAGTGGACATTCAAAGGTGCTGATGTAGAGTCAAGTACGGAAGAACAGCCTCGTGTCACTTATTCAAAAGAAGGAAGCTACGATGTAGAATTGACAGCAATCAATGAAGCAGGAGAAACGACAACTGAAATGAAAGGGATCGTTACGGTTACCAAGAATGCCCAAGCTGGTCTGAGTTTATTATCTAAAGGTGCCAAAGCAGAAGCCTCTTCATATGTGAATGAATCAGAAGCACCAAAGTTTGCTGTCGATGGTGATCTTGGAACAAAATGGTGTGCTGTAGGGAGTGCGCCACATACCATCACGATTGACTTAGGAACAGCTAAATTGATCAGTGAAGTGCGCATGGCTCATGCTTCTGCAGGAGGAGAAAGTGTAGGCATGAATACCAAGGCTTATACTATAGAAGTGAGTGCAGACGGAGAAAATTTCCAAGAAGTTTCGCGAACAACTAATAATACGCAAGGTTCAACGCTAAATACCTTTGCAGCAACGACTGCCCGATTTGTAAGAGTCATCATCGATCAACCAACTCAAGGCGCAGATACAGCTGTCCGTCTTTATGAACTAGAAGTTTATGGGTTAGTAGAATAAAAGTTGAGTGATTGTTTCTGAACAAAAAGGAGTTTTGACAGAAGTATCTAATCATGAAAATAAGCCGAAGAATCCAAAAATAGTTTCTTCTATTTTTGGATTCTTCGGCCAATGTTTTGCTAGAGGTGAATACTTCAACACCTTTTATTCGTTTCTTGAATCAGTTTCAGATCATCACTAATTCCATTCAAGTTTTGCTGAGTGGCTCTTTTTTTTATTATAAACGATATAGAGAACTGTACAGATCAAAGGAATGATACCAGAAACAATGTATAATCCTCTAAATGACGTATAAGATTTCAATATTCCCATCAAGTAGGGACCAACACCTAGACCTAGATCTAATCCGATGAAGTAAGTTGAAAGAGCGATACTGATACGGTGTTCTTTGACGATTTTCAAACAAACTGCTTGTCCGTTTGACATGAAAGTCCCGTAACCTAAACCAACGAGTGCGCCTGAAATAAGTAAGGTGATGCTGTTCGTTGTCGCACTTAGTAGAAACAAGCCAGCAGTCAAGAACAAATAGCTAGGATACATGACATACTGTTCGCCTTTAGCATCAAAAATACGTCCCGTCAATGGGCGAGTGAAGGTGATAACTAACGCATAGACCACAAAGAAAAAGGAGCCTGCAGCGACTAAATGAATGACTTTCGTATAAGAAGACAAGAAGGACAAAACACTTGAATAAGAAAGACCCATTAAAAAGGCGATTCCTGTAATGAACAATGCTTTTTTCTCAATGAATCCATGGATACTCCAAGATTGTAGTGATTTTCTTTGAGTATCAGATAAATCAATGTTTTTGACTGGGAACATCAGACAGGCAATCGTTACAAGAAAAACTAAAACGATAGAAAACCAAATAATAAAATGAAAATCAGTCAGATTAAGCAAGATCATTCCTAAAAAGGGTCCGATAGCAGCAGCTAAACTAGTACTTAAACCATAATAATTGATCCCTTCTCCTTTTTTTGATTCAGGAATATAGGCAGTGACGATCGCATTGGTTGCTGTCGAAACGGTCCCGTAGCCAAACCCATTTAAAAAACGTACCAGATATAATACGCCGATCGTTGGGGTGAAAAGATAGGCTAAAGTAGAGAGTAAATAAAAAATCGCTCCACCACGCAAAGTAAACTTGCGCCCAAATAATTCAAGTTGTTTACCCATAAATAAACGAGCCAATAGTGTACCTATGATGTAGATACCAGAAGCAAAACCTGCTTGGCTCATACTAGCATGTAAATCATCTTGAGCAATAACGGCAATAATGACCATCAGTAAATAATAAATTAAATAGACAATGAAATTAATAAGAGTGATTCCGATAAAATGTTTATTGAATAATTTTTTTTCCATTTGCTTTGTGTTTACCCCTTAATCTGAATAAGCTTTTAATTTTTGGATTTGTACTTCAACATCGTGGTAATTTGATGGATAGCGATCGACCAATTGACGAATGAACAAGTCTCGAGTCGTCATAAATAATTCTAAAAATTCTTCTAATTCATTCGATGGTTTTTCATCGACTGCTTTGATCAATTCAATCGAATTTTGGTAAGCATCATTTAAGAAAACCAAAGAAGCTTTCATGTCAAATCTTGTTTGATAAGCTGTTTCAAGTCGATTAATAATTGTTTTCATCCAGTAGTTCATATTTTTTTCCTCAATTCTTTCATTTTTTTTTACATTCGCAGTATAACGAAACGAAAAGAAGAAAAAAATCACAGACATAATTTAAAATGGTACTTAACAAATGTTAATATCATTAGTAAAATACCTTTGGGCTTTAAAATACTTAGAAATCTTGTATTATTTTTTTAGATAAATGTTTGGATGGGGGAGCATGATTGGACAGCAGAGTGCTAAAGGAATATTTAGAGAAAAATCAATTTCCAATTGTACGAAAAAGATATCATAAGTATCTAACTTTTGAAGGAGTGGAGGATTGTTACACGTATATTTTAAAAGAAGGCACGGTCAAAGCAAGTGTCATCTCAAATGATGGTCGTGAGTTTAACTTGAGGTATATTAAAGATCTAGAGATTGTTTCACTTTTAAAAGATGAATATTCACAGTTTATTGATTCGCCGTACAATATTCGGATTGAATCTGAATATGCAGAATTTTATCGAATCAATCGAGTAAAATTTTGGGAACATATCAACGAAGATCCAAAGATGCAACATTATGTAAAAGAATATTATCGTTATCGTTTACTGTATTCCATGAAAAAAATGCAACAAATGCTTTTAAATGGGAAATTAGGTGCTGTATGTACGCAACTTTACGAGTTATATGATTTATTTGGGGTTCGGACAGAGGAAGGCATGATGATCGATTTTGTGATCACTAATGAAGAAATCGCCAAGTTTTGCGGAATCTCTACCGCTAGTAGTGTGAGTAGGATCTTAAAACAACTGAAAGAAAATGGGATAATCACCGTTAAAGATCATCGGATCATTATCACCAATATGGATTTATTAGAAGACAATATTATCTTTTAAACAGGATCAGTGGAAAACATAAGATGCTTCCTTCATGTAGTTGTATCAGCTTTAGCTGACGACAATGCATGAAGGAAGCATCTTAATTTATGGATGATTGTTCCTATTGTGGTGCTTTAAAAGCTTCGACCACCACCACCGAAAGTCCCGCCACCGCTGGAATGAGTCGTACTTCCGCCACCGCCGCTGCCAGGAGGTGGGCTTTTTGGAATCCTGCGTGTAGTGACAAAGGAGTTGGTTAAGCGATCTGTTTTATCCGTTAATTTTACGTTTGATTTTTCTCTAAATGGGTATTTATAAGTTCCTGATTTCAACTGATACCTCGAAACTGTTACAAAGTAGAATACGAGGCTCAATGCCAGGGCTAAGATGATAGAAATCACTATTTCAGTCGTCGTCAACATTTTATACCGCGTGATCTTACCAGTCTCTTCATCAATTTGATAATGTCCTCCAGGAACTCCAGCTTCTACATATTCTGAAGTTTTAGTCAAATAGGCTTGTGCTGCTGCAAAATAAGCCGAATTCGTCATTTGGTCGTAGACATCATCTAACGTGTCATTGATCCGAGCATCATCAAGATAATCGATCATATTACCAGAAGTTGAAATGTAAATCTCACGTTGCCCCATATCTAACAACAGAACAGCCCCATTTTGATCATTACCGATCGCATTTCTTAAGTAATCATCTGCAAACGTTCGAGGTTCTTCTGAGTTGGAAGTCGTCGTTACGATAAAGATTTGTCCTTTGATCTTCTCATTGATAGGCTGGATTTGTTGCTCTAAAGATTGGATCTGCTCTTGCGTAAACAAACCAGCTTCATCGTTCACTGCGGGTGTAGCAGCGTCAACGGAAGAACTCCAAAAGAAACCGAATAGGACTAGAAAGAAAAGTAAAATTCTTTTTTTCATATCAAGTATCCTCCAATCATAAAGAGGATCGCCAATACAGCAAAGATTCCAAAAGCCGTCAAGCCCAGTTTTTTATGACTGATGGGTAAAACACCGCTGACTTTACCTGTTTGACCATTCATGGCGTAATAATAGACTTTCTTATTGGCATCACTACTGCGATAAGTGACTAACCATACCGGTAAAAGAACATATTCATTATTCTCACTAGTGATATCTGTCGAAGTCCGAACATTGGTCAATGTGGTATAACCATTTGCGGTGTCACGTAACAATTTCTCGGAGTAATCTTGCAGTTCATCTTGCACTTGTGATTTGATTGCTTCATATTCGATATCTCGTTTTTCTGCTTGAAACCCTGCCAGATACTGACTTTTGAAGTCAATTGCCTTGTTCAAAGGAAACGGTTGGACTGCTTCCACCATTTTTTGTTGGGTATTCTTGGACAACGCATTTTTTACTAGTTCTTTAAAGGAAAGTGAGCCTTCTCGGTGAACAGCAAACTGTTTGGTTTCTGTATACTCGATGTCACCCACTCGCCAAATACGAATCACTGTTCCGGTCGCTTGCATAGAGCCGTCAACGGTTGCATCCGTTGTCCAATAAGGAAAATAAACGCCAGTTAGTTTGTCGATTTGGTCTTTGTTGAAAAATTCTTTGGGTACAAACCATTTTTTCTTTGTCCAAGCTAAGAATTTTTCGACCGCCTCTTCTTTTTCGACTGCAAATGGTAAGACTTTATTTGGCAGTAATTTTCCACTTAACCGCCCGGATAAAACAACTGGATTGTGACAATAGTAGCAGTAAGTAGCAGCCGTTGTTGCATCGGTCACGATCTCTGCCCCACAGCTTGGACAAAGAAATAGTTCCATCGTTGCTTCTGTTTCTTCTTCCGCTGATTCAGCTGGTGTTGCTTGATCGCTAGGATCAGAAAAACCACCAGCTTCTTCAAACGCTTTTCGTTCTGCTTCATCCATCTGCTCCAACTGTTCATCTGCAGTAAAAGTAAAATCTTTTTCAGAATCTTGTTGGGAGGGCGGTTGATCTTCTGAGTGAAACCCTCGGGCTGCTTTTTGTTCTTGTTCGTACTGACTGACTTCTTCCTCAGTGTAAACATTTAAACAATAGTCACAGTGGAATTTTTGATCTTTTGGATCAAACGTGAGAGGACCTCCACAGTTTGGGCATTTATGTGTAAGAACGTCCATTCTATCCACACCTTTCTAAAACTTAGTCGAGTGGGATTCCTTTGAATGGTTTTCCACAATTTGGACAAAACTTAGGGATACCATTTGAAAGATCGACCACTTCGTTACATTCACTACATTTCATTTGTAACTTTGGTTGGACATTTGCAACTGGCTTGGCTGCCCCACAGTTAGAACAGAATTTTCCCGTATTTTCAGTTCCGCAGACTGGACATGTCCAAGTATCATTGCTCCCTTGAGCAGTTTGTTGGTTTTGTTTTTCAGCTTGTTGTTTGATTTGTTCCTGGTTATTTTGTGCTGCTTGTGAAAGGTAAGAACCATTAGCATTCATTCCCATTCCCATGCCCATAAAGCCAGTCATCGCGCCGGCATCATTTTTACCAGCTGCTTCCATCCCACGAGCAATCGAACCTTGAACATAGCCTTCACGAACACTTGGATCTCCCAACATCGCACCTTCATTACGCATATTGATCAATTTCACTGAATCATCTGTGTAAGAAATACTTGCTACTGCGACAGAAACGATTTCCATACCACGTAATTCATTCCAAGATTCATCTAAAACATTGCCCATGTATTTACTTAATTCTAAGCTTTTTGATGGAACATAAGAAATGCGCTGACCATCAGCAGACATTTGGTTGATCGCAGCTTGAAGAGCTGTTAAAAATTCTGCCAGATACTGCTCATTAATATCTGAGATTTCTACTTGCGTTTTGTTTTTAGGAATAGCGTTGGTATAAAACAAAATTGGATCAGTAATATGGATCGAATAAGTACCATGTGCTCGTAAGAACAATTCAGCATTGTAAAAATTGTCAAAATAGTTCAGTGGCGCACTGGTACCAAACTTGATTCCTTTGATTTCTTGAAGATTGATATAAAAGACTTGTTGCTTTTGAGGTGTCACGCCACCGAATTTAAAACGTTCAAAAGTTTCTGCGATCGCACCTTTCAATGAACCATTGAACATGGAAGGAGCAGAGTCATTTTTGATCGTATAGTAGCCTTCTTCGGCAGTATAATCAATGATTTTACCACCATCTACAAGGAGCATCATCATATTCGGATAGACATGGACAACGGTTCCGTCAGTTAGAACATCCTCTGTTCCTTTACGATTGGAGCCACGTTTATCATCTTTACGTACTTTCACACCTTTTGTCATAACTGTTGTATCGCTCATATCCGCTGGTTCGATTACTTCGATCCATTGATCTGCTAATCCACCGCTGATCATGCTTGTTGCTGCTTTGATAAGACCCATAAAAAATTCCTCCCTTTATGAATGTTGATTGTTAAATGAATGACTCTATTATACCATAGGAGCAATGAAAAACTCTCAGACGGAAGATGGATATTAGCTGTTTAGCTGATTTTCTTTCAGTTGCAAAAAACAAGGAAGATCGAGAAAGCTGTTTGTGAGTATTTATTTGAAAGAATCGGGGAATACACAAGTAACTACAAACGACAAATCATGATTCTTCTCATAACTATAGTAGTTTTTTTTAGTAAAATCACGTATAATAAAAGATAGTGAATTTTTCAAAAAAGGGGGATCTTCATGGCATATCAAGCACTCTATCGTGTCTGGCGTTCACAGCGTTTCGAAGACATTGTCGGGCAAAAAGCGGTGACACAGACGTTGAAAAATGCTATCGTTTCCCATAAAACTTCTCATGCTTATCTATTTACAGGACCACGAGGAACTGGTAAAACGAGTGCAGCTAAAATTTTTGCAAAAGCTATCAACTGTCCGAATAGTCAAGATGGAGAACCTTGTAATCATTGTGAAATGTGTCAGTCGATTACAGCGGGAACACAAGAAGACGTGATTGAAATCGACGCAGCAAGTAATAACGGAGTCGAAGAAATACGTTTTATTCGAGATCGAGCGAACTACGCACCGACAAAAGCAACTTATAAAATCTATATCATAGATGAAGTGCATATGCTTTCTACCGGAGCGTTCAATGCATTGTTGAAAACTTTAGAAGAACCTAAAGAAAATGTTATTTTTATTTTAGCAACAACCGAGCCACATAAGATACCAGCAACGATCATTTCCAGAACACAACGCTTTGATTTCAAACGAATCAATGCAGCAGATATCGTTGAGCATTTGGCATACATTTTAAAGCAATCAGACGTACAATATGAAGAACCAGCACTAGGGGTTATTGCTCGAGCAGCAGAAGGCGGGATGCGTGATGCGCTAAGTATCATGGACCAAGCGATTTCTTTTAGTAATGGGATCGTAACTGTGGATGATGCGATGCAAGTTACCGGTAGTCTAACCAACGAGATGATGGATGAATTTTTAGGCGCTTGTGTGAATAATGAAGTGCCCAAAGCGTTAGAATCATTAACAGATATCTTAGCTGCTGGTAAGGAAGCACGGCGCTTTTTAGAAGATCTTTTACAGTATTGTCGTGACTTACTGATGTACCAACAAGCACCAAATCTCGTAGCAGAACGAACAACTTCACTTCGAGAACCATTTGTCGAACTAGCAAAAGAAGTACCTGCACCTCGACTTTTTCAGATGATCCATATTTTGAGTGAAACACAAAATGAGATTCGTTTTACTAATAGTGCTACGATCTATCTGGAAGTAGCAACCGTCAAGCTAGCTCAAGCTTCTGGTTCAGCTGCTCCTTCAAGTAGTAACCAAGCAAGTGAAGTAGACAGTCAGTTAATTAATCAGCTACAAGCAGAGATCAAAGAGCTGAAAAAAGCGATCAACGAGATCAAAACGAATGGGGGAAACCCTTCAACTACTGCCAAGCAAACACAAGCTCCTGTTCAAAAGAAACAAGCAAGTACGTATCGGATACCAACTGAACGAGTGTATCAGGTTCTAAGAGAAGCGACCAGAAAGCATTTGAATGAAGTCAAAGAAGTCTGGGACGATTTGTTGATGAGTTTGTCTGTGACACAACGAGCGATGCTTAAAGCAAGTGAACCAGTTGCGGCTAGTCCTACTGGGTTAGTCATTGCGTTTGATTACGAGATCGTTTGTCAACGAGCTGCTAACGACGAAGAATTACAGTTGGCGATCCATAATAATTTAAGTCGAATGATCAAAGACTATGCACCAGATTCAGTCTATATCACGAGAGAAAGCTGGCCAACGATCCGCAAAGACTATTTAGTCCAAGCAAAAGACGGGAGTAATGATGATTCTTTTGCTCCGGAAGATTCAGATGAAGAGATCGAACTGATCCCTCAACAAGCACCAAGTGAAGAAACGATCGTCACGAAAGCCGAAGAAATCTTTGGCACAGATGTTGTGACAATCATTGATGATTAAATAAAAAAAGGAGAATGATCAATTATGATGCGCGGAATGGGAAACATGCAAGGGATGATGAAACAAGTCCAAAAAATGCAAAAAGAGATGGTTCAAGCACAAGAACAATTGAACGAAACAGAATTTACTGGTGTAGCAACCAATGAGTTAGTGAAAGTTATTTTTACAGGTGATCGTCGGATGAAAGACATCCAAATCAGTGAAGGTGTCGTGGATCCTGAAGATACAGAAATGTTGCAAGACCTGTTGATGATGGCTGTCAATGATGCTTTGACAAAAATCGATGCAGAATCTGAAAAAACAATGGGAAAATACACTAAGGGGTTACCCTTCTAATTTTTCCTAAAGGGGTAATGAAAATGCAATATCCAGAACCAATTGCTAAATTGATCGATAGTTACATGAGACTGCCAGGGATCGGTCAGAAAACAGCCACAAGATTAGCTTTCTACACGATCGATATGAAAGATGAAATCGTGAATGAATTTGCTAAATCGTTGTTAAGTGTCAAGCGAGATCTTCATTTTTGTAGTGTTTGCGGCAACATCACAGAAGAAGACCCATGTGAGATTTGTAAAGATCCTTCAAGAGACCGGGGGGTTATCTTAGTTGTCGAAGAACCAAAAGACGTGATGGCGTTAGAAAAAATGCGGGAATATCGTGGGCTTTATCATGTTCTACATGGGGTTCTTTCTCCAATGGAAGGGACTGGACCTGAAGATATCAACATTTCTTCGTTACTTGAACGCCTACATGATGATCAAGTGAAAGAAGTGATCATTGCAACAAATGCAACCACTGAAGGAGAAGCTACTGCCATGTATCTTTCACGATTGATCAAACCGGCTGGTATCAAAGTCACTCGATTGGCCCACGGCTTATCCGTTGGTTCGGATATCGAATATGCTGATGAAGTGACCCTGTTAAAAGCGGTAGAAGGCAGACGCGAGTTATAAATTTTCTATAAAAAAGAATTTCGGCTACAATAAAGAAGTAACGCAAGAGATGGGGGCAAAAATGTGAACGGACTATTTATTACGATCGAGGGGCCAGATGGAGCTGGGAAAACCAGTATTCTAAATGAGTTATTCCCTCTTTTGAAAAAAGTAGCAAAAACAAAGATCATTCAAACAAGAGAACCAGGTGGGATCCCGATTGCCGAAGAGATTCGGGCAGTTATCCTTGATCCTAAAAATGATCGGATGGATGAACGGACAGAAGCTTTGCTATATGCTGCGGCTAGAAGACAGCATTTGGTCGAGAAAGTCCTACCTGCTTTATCAGAAGGAAGCATTGTTTTATGTGATCGATTTGTAGACAGCTCATTGGCTTATCAAGGGGCGGGACGTAGAATTGGTGTTTCTGAGATTGCCCGCTTGAATGAATTTGCTACAGAAGGTACGACACCTGACTTTACCCTTTATCTCGATATTGATTCAGATACTGGATTGCATCGCATTAAAGAGAACCGAAGAGGTCAAATCGATCGATTAGATTCAGAAGGATTGGAATTTCATCAACGAGTACGTCATGCGTATTTAAAAATAGCTGAAGAGAATCCTGAACGTATTTATAAAATTGATGCAAGAAAGAGCTTTGAAGAGGTACTTCAAACAAGTTACAGAGCCATTGTTGAACAATACCCACAATTTTTTGAAAACTAGGAAGGTGACTGTATATGAAAATTATTTTAGCAATTATTCAAGACAAAGACAGTAATCGTTTATCCAATGAATTGATTGATGCCAATATCCGTGCAACAAAATTATCTTCAACTGGTGGCTTTTTGAAAGCTGGCAACAGTACATTTATTGTTGGGATTGAAGACGAACGTGTAGAAGAAGCATTAGAAATCATCAAAAAAACTTGTGAATCAAGAAAACAATTTGTTTCAACACCTGTCACGTTGGATATCTCTATGGACGGTGGAGTTCCTTATCCAGTAGAAGTTGAAGTCGGTGGAGCAACCGTCTTTGTGTTACCAGTTGAAGGATTTCATCAATTTTAGGAGGCGCCATGGATCAAGAATTTACGCTGGATCAAATGCAACCTATCGTGTATCAACAGCTTCAACGAAGTTTTGAGCATGGGCGCCTCGCTCATGCTTATCTTTTTGAAGGCGAAAAAGGAACGGGAAAACACGAAATGGGGATTTGGTTAGCACAACACCTGTTTTGTACGAATCTGCAGGAACAACTTCCTTGTGGAGTATGCAATAATTGTCAACGAATCCAAAACCAAGAACATCCAGACGTTTTAACGATCGTACCAGAAGGGCAAACGATCAAAGTCGATCAAATTAGACGTTTGCAAACCGAATTTAGTCGTAGTGGTTATGAATCTCGGAAGAAAGTCTTCCTTATTCAAGAAGCAGAAAAGATGAATGCAAGTGCAGCAAATAGTTTGCTTAAGTTTTTAGAAGAACCACCAGGCGATTTTCTAGCGATCTTAGAAACAGATTCGATTGGGCGAATCCTACCAACGATTCAATCACGCTGCCAAATCTTGCATTTTCAGGAGCTGGCTAAAGATGCGTTGATTTATAAATTACAACAAGCACAGATTCCTTTAGAAAAAGCGAAACTTTTGACTTTCTTGACGAACAGTTTCACAAAAGCAGTTGAAATATCGCAAAATGAATGGTTTAATGATGCTAAGGATTCAATTCAACAGTGGTTTGTGTATTTGCAAAAAAATGATACACAAGCATTCATTTATGTTCAAAAAAAGTTAATAAAGACTTTTAAAGAAAAATCGCAACAATTTACTGGTTTATCGATCTTAATGTTTTATTATCAAGAAGCTTTACAACAAGCTTTAATAGCAGAAAATCTTAGAAAAGTAACACGTATTAATCAGACGATTGAGCGTATTTTATTAGCGGAACAGAAATTAAGAAGCAATGTCAGCTTCCAAGCAGTAGCGGAACAGTTTGTTTTACAAACAATTACTGGCTGAGACAGCAGGAAAAATGAGGGTCAAGGGGGATGGAAATGGTCGAAGTAGTAGGTGTCCGTTATAAAGAAGCAGGTCCTATCTATTATTTTAAACCTGGTCAATTAACGTATGAATACAACGAGAAAGTAATCGTTGAAACTCAAAAAAACTTACATATTGCAACTGTCGCCATTCCTAAAGCAGAACTTGATCCGGAAGAATTGCCTGAGCAAATCAGTTCAATTTTGCATAAAGCGACACAAGCAGAACTCGAAAAAGAACAAAAAAATAAAGAAGATGCAGAACAAGCCAGGCTGATTGCGAAAGAAAAAGTCAAAAAACATGGGTTAGAAATGAAGATCATTCATGTAGAATATACGTTAGATCGTAGTAAACTCATTTTTTCATTCACAGCAGATGGACGAATTGATTTTCGGGAATTAGTCAAAGACTTAGCTGCCGTGTTTCGCACTAGGATTGAACTTCAACAAATCGGGGTACGAGATGAAGCAAAATTGCTAGGTGGGATTGGTCCATGTGGACGGCCTTTATGCTGTGCTTCTTTTTTAGGAGATTTTGTCCCAGTTTCAATCAAAATGGCAAAAAATCAAAATTTGTCCTTAAACCCGACTAAGATATCTGGGTTGTGTGGACGTTTGATGTGTTGCTTGCAATATGAAAATGAAGAATATGAATTAGCAAAAAAAGCACTTCCAGATTTTGGAACAGTGGTTAACACTCCTGATGGTAAAGGGAAAGTTGTCGGCTTGAACTTACTTAATCGACTAGTAAATGTTCGATTAACAGGTCGGGAAAATCCAATCGAATATGAATGGGATGAATTGAAAAACTTCATCCAGGTAGGTGAGATAAATGGATAAGAGATCATTATATGATGGCTTGAACCAATTAGAATCAGAGCTAAGAAATACATTAACTGAATTGGTGGAAATGAAGCAAGCATTACATGAGATCGTTGAAAAAAATACAACGTTGGAAATGGAAAATCAACGTTTAAGAGAGCATTTACGGGAATTAAATCAAGTACAAACACCAGCAGATAATGTGAAACAAGAACTTTCAAAATCTCGTATGAACTTAGAAAAGATTTATGAAGAAGGCTTTCATGTTTGTTATGATCTCTATGGCTCAAGACGTGAGAATGACGAACCTTGTGCCTTTTGTTTAGAAGTCATCTATCGAGAAAGCGGACGGTAAACAAAGAGATTTGAAACAAGCCTGATATTGCTTATTTTTAGCGATCAATAAACGGCACTCACAGTATCACTTCTACGGAATTAAGTCCGAAAATAAAAAATAAGAAATGCTATTTTTCAATGTTTCGCCCTTAATTCTTAAAGGAGGCCGTGTTGTTCACGACCTCTTATATGGCGTTCAAAGCATTGCTTCTGCGGAATTAAGCTCAAAAAATTAAAAATATGAAAAGCTATTTTCAATTTTTCGTTCTTAATTCTTGAAGCAGCCCATGCTTTTCACGACCTTTACACGGCGTTCAAACATCAGCTCCTTGAAATAAGCCTGAATTTTTCAAAACATGAGAAGCTGTTTCAAAAAATTCTTTCTTATTGTCATCGGAGCTACCCGATGTTTTCACGACCTCTTACACAGGAGAATAAATCATGCTTAATCAAAAAAGTTTTAAAGGACATCATGAAACTGGCTCGCTTTATTTAGTACCGACTCCGATTGGCAATTTAGAAGATATGACTTATCGTAGTGTACGGATATTACAAGAAGTAGACTTGATTGCCAGTGAGGATACACGAAATACCCAAAAATTACTGAATCATTTTGAGATTCAGACACCGCAAAAAAGTTTACATGAACACAACTATAAGGAACGAATTCCGCAATTGATCGCTGAGTTGATGTCTGGTCGCTCGATTGCACAGGTAAGTGATGCTGGGATGCCTTCTATTAGCGATCCAGGACATGAGCTGGTACTTGCTTGCATCCAAGCGGGGATTCCAGTAGTCGCTATTCCAGGACCAACTGCTGGGATGACTGCGTTGATTGCTTCAGGCTTGTTACCTCAGCCATTTTTATTTTATGGTTTTTTAGGAAGAAAGAAAAAAGAACAACAAACAACGTTAGAAACATTGAAAGAATACACAGCTACATTGATTTTTTACGAATCTCCTTATCGGATCAGTGCAACTTTAACGAATATGTTGACTGTTTTTGGTAACCGTCAAGTTGTTTTGTGTCGAGAATTAACAAAAATCCATGAAGAATATTTACGTGGAAGTATTGAAGAGTTATTAGACTACATTGAAGAACACCCTGTAAAGGGAGAATGCTGTTTATTGGTTGAAGGAAATACTGGAAGTGAAGAGCCACAAACACAAATTGAAGGATCATTGAAAGAACAAGTCGAACAGTTGATTGCTCTTGGGGAAAAAACAAATGCAGCTATTAAAGCTGTTGCTGTAAAAAATGGACTCAAAAAGCAAGAAGTATATCGACAATTTCACGACTTGGACTAGTTGTATCGAAAAAGATATTTTTTGAAGGAAAGTTATGTCCGAATTGCATAGGAAAGAACGTTTCTTTCTTGGTAATGACCATTTGATTTCAATGAAAATTTAACTGATTTGAGACTTTTTCTAACGATTATCGAGGTGATCAATGTGAAAACATATGTAGGTTTACTTGATAAGATCAGAGTGATAAAGACGCAACCATTGCTTGTTCGGTTTACATTGGAAACCATTCATCAGCCACTTAATTGTATTGTTGCAAATGTCGAGATTGCGGATAAGTTGATGATGATGGAAGAAAGAAAATATAACATTGCTGTTACAGGACACTTGAATCGACGTAATCAGCTAGTTGTTGAGAGTTTGCAAGTGAGAAACCCAGATCAATATACACGAAATCTCAAAATCTAGAGCGAGTGCGAGAAGTACTATGAAATTAGTGTGGTGCAACGCTACTCGTAGATTTCAAATATTAAAACACCATAGAGATTGAATGAAGTTCAACCTCTATGGTGTTTTTACGTAATGTCAACTACATAGCTAAATAAACCATAGTGAAAAAAATACTAGAACGAATTTCTAAAATTTCGCCCATAGTAAGATGAAGGGAACTTAAGCAAACCTAAGTAAACCTAAGAAGTATTTTATCCTATCTAAAGGTTAGCGCGCATCGCACTAATTGTCTTCATATGGCTATAGTATAGGTTAAGACAACGATTACTGAAACAATTCTTCATAGCTGATCGTTTCATCAGAGTTATTTAACTGATCCAGTAGCGTTTCTAGTTTCGCAAAATTGATAAAGCGTGCTTGTCGTTCGACTTCTTTATTTTTATGGTAGATCAAAATAACAGGAGCAGTCAATATTTGAAAGGCGCTAGCTACTTCAGGTGTTTCCACAGCATCTAAATGAAAACTAGGAAAATCATACTGATCCAATAATTTCTTCAAACGAGGAAGAACAGCATGACATACGCTGCAATTTGGCATAGATAAGTAAAGAACTACCGTTTCATCTTGTGCTAATGACTGATGTACTTCTGATAGATTCGTGGTTTTTTTCATATAAAAAACGTCCTTCCTAATCAAAACAGCCTTTCACAATAAACGTTGTGAAAGATTTCGTGAACCAATTTAATCACAATAAGAAAAAAAGTCAATTAACTTGTCTTATTTTTATCAAATAAAAGATAAGAGTTAGGTAAGAAATAGAAGTAACCTTGTTTTTTTTTAGCGAAAAGCGTATATTATTCTGGCAAATGATGTTTATAGTAAGGAGCGAAAAAATGTTTTCTTTTATACCAAATTCGGTATTGCAGATGAGTACGATTTTTCTATCAATCGTTATTGAAGCTTTACCATTTGTTCTATTAGGCTGTCTCATCTCTGGGGCACTACAAGTCTTTTTAACACCTGAGCGAGTCAAACGCTGGTTACCAGATAATCGCTTTTTATCCATTTTGACTGGTTCTGTTTTAGGATTTTTCTTTCCATCCTGTGAATGTGGGATCGTACCGATCGTTCATCAGTTTGTCAAAAAAGGAGTTCCTGTGCATACCGCTTTTGCATTTATGTTAACAGCACCTATTATCAATCCAATCGTCATTTTTTCTACTTTTATTGCATTTGGGAACTCTTGGGAAATGGCCGGTTGGCGAATGGTTGGAAGCTTTGTGGTAGCGTTGATCATTGGTATCTGGCTCGCTTATTTTCAAAAAGAAAGTGTATTGAAAACGAAGATCCAACAAACAATCGATCATAACCATCATCACAACCATCATCATGACCACATCCATGGTACCAATAAACACGAGGAGGTCAAAATTGGGAGAATCAAGCAACTTAGTCAGCAAACAGGTCATGTCCTCACACATTCGATCGATGAATTTTTTGATACGGGTCGGTATCTGATTGTCGGTGGTCTGATTGCCGCTAGTATGCAAACTTACTTGCCAACTCGTGTCATGTTGACACTGGGCTCAACCAAACTACTAGCAATTATTATCATGCTTCTTCTAGCTTTTACGATGTCCCTATGCTCGGAAGCAGATGCGTTCATCGGGTCCTCCTTACTCAGCCTTTTTGGTACAGCTCCTGTGGTGGCATTCTTAGTATTTGGACCAATGGTGGATATCAAAAACCTTTTGATGATGAAACGCTATTTTAATGGTCGCTTTATTTTGATGCTCATTGGTTTGATAGCCGTTAGTGTGATTGGTTTTACATTATTTATCTAGGAGGAGCAGTATGATACGATTTTTGATATTATCTGGTTATTTTGAGCTAATGATGTATTTACAAGTATCTGGGAAATTAGATTAGTACATCAATGTTCATTATCGTTATTTGGCTATTTTATCGATGATTTTATCTGCTTTACTTGCATTGGTCCAATTGTATATTTGGGTCAAGAGTGATTCAGTAAAAGGGAAAAAACAGGGAGATGAAGAAGTACACCATCACCACGATCATGATCACGATCACGGGTTAACCAAACCCTCACAACGAGTGATCGCTTATGTTCTGTTGGCTTTACCTGTTATTGTCGGTACTTTATTTCCAACAGTCAGTTTAGATACGACGATTGTGGAAGCAAAAGGATTCAATTTTCCAATAAGTAAGGAGTCGGTTGGAGACCCTGAAATGCAGACACAATATTTAAAGCCTGATACGAGCATTTATTTTAACAAGTCTGACTATTTGGATCAGATGAAAAAATTAAAAGAAAAATATGATGACAAACAGCTTATTAAGATCACTGATGAGAATTACTTGGAAGTCATGGAATTGATTTATAATTACCCAAGTGAATTTATTGGGAAAAAAATCTCTTATGAAGGCTTTGTGTATAAAACGCCAGATGGGGAAAAAGAAGATAATTTCTTATTCCGTTTTGGAATCATCCATTGCGTTGCTGACTCAGGTGTATTCGGTCTATTGACACATATGCCGGAAGGAACGAATGTCAAAAACGATGAGTGGTATAAAGTCGAAGGCACCATCCAATCTGACTACTATGAACCCTTCAAACGGGACATTCCAGTTGTAGAGGTCAGTACTCTAACCAAAATCGAGGCGCCCAAAAATCAATATGTGTATCGGTCATTTTAAAGCAAAGACTAAAATTATTAGTGACAAAAATAACTGATGTGACAATAAAAAACCAAAGTACTTGAAAATAGCTTGTAGCTTGCCTATTTTGTAGATACTTTGGTTTTTTATTCATGGCACGATTATTTTCGCCGTTACTTTTTCATTTATGAACGTTTTTAGTTGTTCTTTTTTTTCGTTTCAAAAAAATGGCTTCTCGTTTTAATTTGAAGTTTCGGATATTGTGGTTGAAGACCTCTGATAAAACGAGTCCTAAAGCAATAGCACCAGCAATCATGATCGCTTGAACTGTATAACTTGCAGCTGCCTGATACGAGCCAGTTACTAGATTTCTCACTGCTTGATAAGCCAGACCTCCAGGAACTAGTGGTACCATGCCAGGGATATTAAAGATGGTTACAGGCATTTTTAATCGTTTAGAAAAAAGATCACTGATAAATGCAACACCTAAAGAACCCAGTAACGAACCAAAAGCCGGCGTACCACCTAAGTCCACACATACCCAATAGATCATCCAGCCAAAGGCACCAGAGAGCCCGCAACAAATCAAGGCACGTCTAGGAACGTTGGTGATGATCGCAAAAGCCGCTGTGGCTAAAAAGCTAAAAGAAAATTGAATAAATAGATTCCACATCATCATGTTCCTTTCTCAATAAAAAAGTTGGAAGATAAAGGCAATCGCAAATCCGATCATTGTGGCAGTCATCATGGCTTCTGTACCACGAGAAACTCCAGAAACATAGTGTCCAGCTAGTAAATCCCGAATAGCATTTGTAATCTGTACTCCAGGAACAAGGGGCATGACACAACCGATGATGATCAAATCCTGATTGGCACCTAATCCGACACGAACGCTGAGAATAGCTGTAAGACCAATTAACAAGGAAGATAAGAACTCTGACAAAAATTTGATCCGAAAAAATTTTAAACTATATAAGTAAATCGCATAGCCGATACCGCCGATCATCAAAGTGATTGGTAGATCACTCATTTCTCCACCAAATAATACCATGATCGTTCCGCTAATCACCGCAGCACTTAAAATTTGAAGCCATACTGGGAAAAATGACCGATCTTTTTCAATGGCTTGTAAGGCAATGTAGAGATCATTTAAAGTTAACTCACCAGCAACATATTTTCTAGAAAGATTATTGACATTGACAACTTTTTCCAGATTAATGGAGCGATTGGTGATTTGTTCCATTCTAATGGTTGACGTACGGTCAAGACCAATAAACAAACCCGTTTGAGTAACATAGCTGACCAGGCGATAATTGCCAGAAGCAAGAGCGATTCGGCTCATTGTGTCTTCTACTCGGTACATCTCAGCGTTGCTTTCCATCATGATTTTGCCAGCTAATAAACAAGTATCAAGTAATAAATCCAACTCTTTTTCTGTCATAATATTTTCTCCAATAGTTCATTTGTTGCTTTTATTTTACTACAAATGACTAAATAAAAGAGAAATAAATAAATACTTGAGTATGAAAAGAAAGAGGCGTATACTGATTTTTGTAAGATGCGGGTGTAGTTTAGTGGTAAAATCCCAGCTTCCCAAGCTGATGTCGCGGGTTCGATTCCCGTCACCCGCTTAAACGAACGATAGGAATGAAGAGAAACAGTATTGATCACATTTTGTTTGATCAATACTGTTTTTTGTTTTTGAGTCACAAGGCATTTTTTGCTTGATTAAGTGAAAACATACTGTTTTAAGATCAATGATTTTTTATGACGTATTCTTTTTAAGAAGAGATCCATTTTTACTTAGTATAGAGAATTAAAGGTAGAAATAAATGGAATAAAATAAGTTTAAATATTTTAAAAAAGGGGAACGTATGTTAAAGTTTAGAATAGTTGTTTAGAAAAGGAGTAAAGAAATGCAGAAAAAATCAACAAAAGCCATTATGGGTGTGGTTGTTGCTGTTTTAGCAGGGGCACTAGGACTATCAACACAAAAAAATTCAGATATTATCCAACAAATTACTGGGTTATTTGACTCAACCCCACAAGCGTCAAAAGTAGCAGACGTACCAGAATATGATGGGAAGCATCAAGAAATTGAGATCAATCAGAACCGCCCGGATTTCACTGAAGAAGATTTGAGCTTAGCTAAAGGAACATGGCAAAGCTATTCAAATATTGATCGATTGAACCGTGTAGGTGCGGCCAATGCGTTATTGGGAAAAGACCTTTTTCCCAAAGAAAAACGCGAGCCGTTGTATATTGATCCAACTGGTTGGAAACAAAAAAAATTAAGCGATGGCCAATGGCTTTATAATCGTAGCCATTTGATTGGTTATCAATTGACTGGACAAAACAACAACATCAAAAATTTGATGACAGGTACTCGTTCATTAAATGCGCCGTATATGCTAGTCCATGAAAATGATATTGCCGCTTATATCAAAGAAACCAATCATCACGTTCGTTATCGTGTCACTCCACATTTTAAGGGGAATGAATTAGTTGCCAGAGGAGTGCAATTAGAAGCAGAAAGTATTGAAGATAAAAAAATAAAATTTAATGTGTTTATTTATAACGTTCAAGAGGGTTATGAAATCAACTATGATACCGGACAGGCGAGAAAAAAATAGCTAATGACATTCGATAGTATACGAAAAAAGTATGAACTTTTTGAAGAATTATCGAAAAAGCTTATATTTATTTAAATATAGCGTATACTTTGGTTAAGATACGATCAAGTAACTGAACATTTGATCACAAATATGTTAAAGTAATGAGAAGTCTGTTTATTAATTTAACCGGAAGTTTTTTAAGATTTATTTGTAGTTTTAAGGTAATTCGAGTAAAATAAAAGTGTAGAAGGTAAATGAATACCTTGCGGGAAAGAGGTGTAGAATCATGGGTTTTACAGATGAAACCGTACGTTTTGGTTTTGACGATAGTCGTAAAAAAGAAGTAAGTGAGACATTAGCGATCGTTTATCGGGCTTTAGAAGAAAAAGGCTACAATCCAATTAATCAGATTGTTGGCTACTTGCTTTCTGGAGACCCGGCCTACATTCCTCGTTATCGTGATGCAAGAAACTTGATACGCCGTCACGAACGCGATGAAATCATGGAAGTAATTGTTAAAGATTATCTAACAAACCATGGGGTAAGTATATGAGAGTAATGGGCTTAGATGTGGGCTCAAAAACAGTTGGTATTGCTGTTAGCGATCCATTTGGTTGGACCGCTCAAGGAGTAGAGATCATTCGTATTGATGAAGAGGCGGAAGAGTTTGGCTTTGACCGTTTGAAAGAACTAGTCGATCAATACGAAGTAGACCGATTTGTCGTAGGCTTACCTAAAAATATGAATAATACAATTGGACCAAGAGCAGAAAGCTCAATGGCTTATGGAGAAAAAATTAAAGAATTATTCTCGTTACCAGTTGAATATCAAGATGAACGACTAACCACAGTTCAAGCTGAACGAATGTTAGTTGAGCAAGCCAATACATCAAGAGCTAAAAGAAAAAAAGTGATTGATAAATTAGCTGCTGTCATGATTTTACAAAATTATTTAGACGGTTCAGGAAAAAAATTATTTTAATTTCAATGAAAAGAGGGAGACTTATGACAGAACATAACCACACACATGACCACGATCACGAAGGGCACGAGCATATCACCTTAGTAGATGATCAAGGAAACGAAACGTTATATGAAATTTTATTAACAGTTGATGGACAAGAAGAATTTGGCCGTAACTACGTATTGCTTTATCCAGCTGGTGTACCAGAAGATGAAGATGTTGAGTTGCAAGCCTATGCTTATGTCGAAAATGAAGACGGCACAGAAGGCGAACTAGAACAAATTGAAACTGATGCAGAATGGGACATGATTGAAGAAGTATTCAACACGTTCATGGCTGAAGAAGAAGAATAGTCTTAAAATGACGGCTGAACCCTTGATGGATAAGGGTTCAGCTTTTTTGTGTTTTGTTTTGACCAAGATTGTTTTTGGAAAATTATGGGAATTTATTAAGGAAAATTATCTTGCTATGTTAGTAATAGGGGCGGTATTTGGTCTTGCTATATTATCAGGGGTCACTCTAGCTACAATAGTTAGTGTACTAGCTACAGCATTTGGGTACATCTTAGAAGTGATGAGTATTTAAGAAATAAGATGAAAATCTTTACAATAGTAACTTGATGTTATTACTGTAAAGATTTTCTTTAATAGCTGTAAAAGATGCCGTTATTAATTGGACTTAATAAACAAAAAAGAAAAAATTATTATAGATTAATGTTTACATAGTTAATATTTGTTATAATTTTTTTTTATAAGAATATTGAGGTGAACAAATGGCATTCATTAAATTAATTTTTTCTATTTTTTCTCTGGCTATGTTAATTACTATGATTGTTAGTTTTATTATGATAATGAAATTTACTATAGTACAGCATAGATTGAACTTTAGGAAAAAACAATATATAAAGAAGAGTTTTCCAAAACTCACAAAGAAAGATCTCAAATATCGTCAAATAAAAATATTTAACTACCAACAGCTATACCTTAATAGTGGTTTTAAACATAACCTTCAAATGACTGCTCTAATCGGTTCATTTATAGGAATGATAGCGATGTTTATAATTGCATTATTTACAAAAGATGTAAATCTATCGTTTGTGTTATTGTCTCTTACTTTCTGTTTGATTTCTATTTTTATATTGACACAACCTAGTTTGAAAGAACGAAATAGTTTTTGGAATGATTATTTAGAAAAACATCCAGATAATCCATTGAACGTTTGTTCATTCCCTTTAGACTTAGATGAAAAAGCGTATGAGAATGAAAGAAAATTAGGTCTTTATAGTCTTATTTTTGCTGTCTCTCTTTTTGTTGTTTCTTTTATAGGAAATTAGGAAGTACTTGTTTTTATAAAAGTTTAAAAGCTTCTGTTTTTTTATGAGGGCAGAAGTTTTTTATTTTTATCCTTTATAGATAATCTACATTAGGTATAGAAAGAGTAAGTTGTGCTACATATATAGTATTAATTACATATTCATAGGGAAAATACTATTGGAAAATATTAAAACAAAAAAGGTGTTTATTTCGTATAGTTGGTCAAATGAAGAACACAAGGAAATGGTAATACGATTAGCTGAAGAGTTAGTGAATCTTGGTTCCTTGTCAGATATTATTGAGGGAGAGCCTATAAAAAATGTTGGTGAACTTCACCAACATCAAAACGTATAAAGCCATTCTATATAGAGCATTTCTTAACTGAAAAACTGTTTTATTTCTAGTGATATTTTGGAGTGACAGCTTTCAATATTTAGTCAGTTGGCAAACATAGTAATCAAATGTACTTTTCTTTTCAAAGCCCATGTTTACATATAAATCATATGCAATTTGATTGGTTGCGTCGACTTCTAAATAAATTTCTTTTTCTTCTTTGATTAATAATTCTTGGATCAAACGGTTCAAGCAAAGTTTACCTAACCCTTGACCACGAAAAGCCGGTGCTACGACTAAGCCGTAGATACCATAGGAAGATAGATCCTCTTCGATTCGGGCACAAGCAATCAGTTGATTTTCTTTATGAAAAACAACTGTTTTCTCTAAATCTTCAGATGACAATGGAGGAACCGTTGCCCCAATTTCTCCTAATTGGAGTTGGGCGATTAGGGAAGATTCCTTTAGAGTAGCTTTTTGTGGTCGATAAGGAGAATCTAGCTGTTTAAATTTGTTTGGCTGAAGAATCAACCGATACTCAGTAAACTGTTTGTTCAATTCTTTTTTCGACTCAAAGTAATTTTTCAAAAAAAGGTCACGTGGATCAGTGATGTAAAGAATCGTTGTTCGACCGATGGTTTGAGCGAATCGCATTATTTCATCAAGTAGTTGTTGTAAACAAGCCAAATTTTCATGCACGATCATTGTCACTTCTAGTTCGCTCTCATCATAAAAACTTAAAAAAGCATAGGCAATAAGTGTCTCTTCTTTAAAACAAAGGACATGGCGGATCTGGTCGTTCGTTTGTTCAGCAAAATCAGGAGCTAGTTTAAACTGGCAGTGACGCTGCTGTTCGATCTGTTCTTTCAATTCACGGATCGTTTGCTTGGTATCAGGTTGTAGCTGTCTTGTGATAAATACTTTCATTTATTTTCCCCAATCAAAAGATTTTTCTCATCTTATCTTATTTTTTTAACCAACACAATAAGAAAGTGAATCGCGGTAGTTGGTCGTTCCTTCATTTGGTCATGGAGCCAGAAAGCGAGTCATTGTATTCAACGAGAGTGTCATACAAATGCAATGCTCATAAAAATATAGTTTATAAGGAAAAGTGACATATAAATAAAATTTATGGTAGGTATTAGTTTTGACTATATTCTTTTCTCACGCCTATACTTCCCTTGTTACTAAAACCTAGGAGGAATTAGCTATGTTGACAGGATTAAACTTATTAAATAATCCATTTTTAAATAAAGGAACAGCTTTTACGAAAGAAGAACGTGCGAAATATGGGATTACAGGTATGTTGCCAAGCACAGTCCAAACGTTAGAGGAACAATCGATTCAAGCATACGGACAATATTTGAGTAAACAAAGTGATCTTGAAAAACGAATCTTCTTAATGAATTTATTCAATACAAACCGGACACTTTTCTATAAATTAATGGGACAACATTTAGTTGAGTTTATGCCAGTTGTTTATGATCCAGTCGTTGCGGATTCAATCGAACAATACAATGAAATTTTCTTAAAACCGCAAGATGCTGCGTTTCTTTCAATTGATGAACCAGAAAATATCAAAGCAAGTTTACAAAATGCTGCGGACGGTCGAGACATTCGCTTGATCGTGGTGACTGATGCAGAAGGAATCTTAGGTATGGGTGACTGGGGAGTCAACGGTGTAGATATTGCGATCGGTAAATTGATGGTTTATACAGCAGCTGCTGGAATCAACCCTGCCCAAGTATTACCTGTATCGATTGATGCAGGAACAAATAATGAAGAATTACTAAATAATCCATTGTATTTAGGAAATCGCCATCGTCGTGTGACAGGACAAAAATATTATGAATTTATCGATCAATTCGTTGATGCAGCAACGGATCTTTTCCCAGAACTATTACTACATTGGGAAGATTTTGGACGAGGAAATGCTGCAACGATCTTAGAAAAATATGAAGATAAAATCACTACTTTCAATGATGATATCCAAGGAACAGGGATTGTTGTTCTTGCTGGTGTACTAGGTGGACTGAATATTTCTGGAGAATCATTGAAAGACCAAATTATTTTGACTTTTGGAGCCGGTACTGCGGGCGTAGGTATTGCCAATATTCTATTAGACGAAATGATTCGTCAAGGTGTATCAGAAGAAGAAGCTCGAAAACACTTTTATCAAGTAGACAAACAAGGGTTATTATTTGAAGATACAGAAGGTTTGACTCCAGGACAAATTCCTTTTGCTCGAAAACGATCTGAATTTACTAATTCTGCTGAATTAACAACTTTAGAAGCGGTCGTAAAAGAAATTCATCCAACAATCATGATTGGGACATCGACTCAACCAGGTGCGTTTACGGAAGAAATCGTTAAGGAAATGGCAAGCCATACACCACGTCCAATCATCATGCCATTGTCTAATCCAACGAAATTAGCGGAAGCGAAAGCCAAAGATTTAATTGAATGGACTGATGGGAAAGCATTAGTAGGAACTGGGATTCCGGCAGCAGACGTGGAATATCAAGGAGTAACTTATCAAATCGGACAAGCAAACAATGCGTTGATGTATCCAGGGTTAGGACTTGGTTTGATTGCTTCAACTGCTACACGTGTGAATGCTGAGATCATTTCTCAAGCAAGTCGTGCATTAGGTGGAATCGTTGATGTTACACAACCAGGCGCAGCAATTTTACCTCCAGTTGCGAAAATCACTGAATTTTCTCAAACAATTGCAGAAACAGTAGCGAAATCTGTTGTTTCTCAAAAATTGAATCGTGAAGAAATCACTGATACCAAAGCAGCAGTGGAATCTGCTAAATGGGTACCAGAATACCAAGAGTTAGACAAATAAGCTTGACCAAATTTCTAAAACAAAGTGAATGAAGGATTAGTTGAGCACAATCATACACAGAGTACGTTAATCGGTGAAAGGAAAGCAGCTGATTAGATGCAACGAGGTGAAAAATGGGAATCACCTGATGGAGAAGCTATAAAAATCAGATATTGAACTATTTTTCAACGTACCTCAGCCTTTCACCGTGCTTTTTTATTCAGAAAGGATCTGTATGAATGACACAAAGAGAAGAATCAACTACAAAAGTTGAAGAAAAAACAAAAGAAGGATTTTGGACAACTAAGATTACTGGAGTAAGTCTTCCTATCTATTTTGTTATGGTATTAGTCCTGATCGTTGCAATGGCACTTGGAAAATTACCAACGAATATGATTGGTCCGATCGCTGTTCTAGTGATATTCGGGAATTTATTTCATTTTATTGGTACAAAAATCCCAATCGTTAGAAGTTATCTAGGTGGAGGTTCCGTATTTGCGATCTTTGCCTCAGCTGCAATTGCGACTTTTGGTATATTACCAGAATACGTGGTGAAAGCTACTGAAAATTTTGTAAGTAACATGGGTTTCTTAGATTTTTATATCGCAGCTTTAATCACTGGGAGTATTTTAGGGATGAACCGTAATTTACTAATGAAAGCATCAGTACGTTTCATTCCAGTAGCACTTATTTCAATGATTGTCTCGTTTTTTGCTGTTGGTCTAGTTGGAATGTTAATTGGTAATGGGTTTGGACGTTCCGTACTGTATATCTCTTTACCAGCAATGGCTGGAGGAGTTGGAGCTGGCGCAGTTCCATTATCTACGATTTATGCGAACGTCTTAGGAACGAATGCTTCCTCTATTATTTCTCAATTACTCCCAGCTACAGCAATGACTAATGTCTTAGCCATCATTGGAGCAGCTTTGGTTGCTCGTGCAGGAAAATCAATGCCTAAATTGAATGGTGAAGGCAAACTTATGGCAAAAGGCGATCTTGGTGACGGTAAACCACGGAATGTGAAACCATCGATCCCTCAATTAGGTGTAGGTCTAATGGTGTCATTGACATTCTTTATTTTAGGACAAATCGGCAACTACTTTGTGCCAAAAATCCATGCGTATGCGTTCATGATTATCATTGTCGTGATTTGTAAAATTACAAATCTCTTACCTGATTATTATGAGGATGCAGCAATTATGTTCAATAATCTGATCGTTAAGAATTTAACAGCAGCTGTCCTTGCAGGAATAGGGATTGCGCTATTGAATCTAAATGTCTTAGCTTCAGCGTTAACTTGGCAATTCGTTGTTTTATGTTTGACAAGTGTTGTAGCAATCTCGCTCACTTCAGGATTCGTGGGCCGTTTATTCGGTTTGTACCCAGTTGAATCAACCATTACAGCTGGATTGTGTAACAACTCAATGGGTGGTACAGGGAACGTAGCAGTATTATCTGCGGCTAATCGAATGGAACTAATTGCTTTTGCGCAAATGGGAAATCGTTTAGGCGGTGCAATCGTCTTGATCATTTCAGGATTTTTGATGCAACTATTTTCTTAAGAAACGAAGACAATAATTTTTTTCCTACTTTAATCGATAAGAAAAACATAGATCTGGAACAACGTTTGTTCCAAATCTATGTTTTTTTGTTTACATTCTTCTAATTGAGCAGGAACTACCCATGATGAAAGTCATGAGTGTTCTTGGATAATCCATCAAACCAAAAGCATGAATCGTAAAAGAAACCAGATCAACAAAAAAATTGGGTTTATCTGACAAAAATCTTCAAGTACTTGCGTATCTCTATTATGAAAAGAGAATGACGAACGTGTTGGTCAAATAGATAGAAAACAGGAAGAGGATTTATGAAAAAACAAAAAATGTTGTATCGTTTAATGAAAATTTTAGGGATAGCAGTAATCATAATCGGAGGGATTGTGTACATGAAACAAAAGCAGCTTAATGAAGAAATGGTCAATATGATTAAGAGTGACCGAGTAGCGCAACTGATCGAATCTGAGTTAAAACGGTTAGATCCCAAAGCATTAGCAGCTGAAGGAATCGTCCATTCGTATGAAATTGATTACGAAAGTATTGAACCTAATCGTTTAGGAGGAATCAACGTTGAATTGATCATTAATCAAGATAAAGAGTTAACATTAGGATTGGTAGTCAATGAGCGCAGGAACCAATTAGTGAATGATGGATTAGTTCTCTCAGAAAAACTAGATAGGCTGATTGAGAGAGCGGATCAGTCATGAGGATGACTGATGAAGAGAGAATAAGAATGATAAGCCAAAGCTATATGAATCTCGAAGTGAACAAAAAAATTTCAGTGAATCGTCAAACATATGGTTATGTATCAAAGATAATAGATAACAAAAAAAGTGGAGAAAAAAGTTTTATCATTACCGACGGAAATCCAAAAGTGCAAAAGCCAAAAGAAGTGAAACAGATAACTATCCTTTATCAAGGCTCGATAGGGATCAATAAAATACTGGTAAATCCTGGAGATGTATGGCGAGATTGGGGAGTAAACAATCTTCCTACGGCTGTCCAAGTGATCAATGAAGGAGGAGCAACTGCGATGCCGCAATTAAAGTCTGCTGCGCATACATTACAAGAAACCATGCAAATGTATCCCAATGCCAAAGTTTCAGTATACGGCCATTCTTTAGGTTCAATGAATGGACAATATGCTATTTCAGATTTGCCGACTGCTTTTCATGATCGGCTAGAGGGAGTATATCTCTACCAAGGCCCCAACATTTACAGTATTTTAAATCCCAGACAACAAGCAGCGGCAGATAAATTAACGAATGAAGGAAAGATTTTCAATTTTATTGACACAAGAGATTTAGTACCAATCGGGTATTCACTGACAAAAAAACAAGTGGGCACAATAATTGAAGTAACATCTAAAAAAGTGAAGTTGGGCAAACAGCATATGTTGGGCGGTTATTTATTTGATCAAGATGGGAATCTAGTGACACAGTCTAAAGGGATTATCCAATTAGCAAAACATCAGACAAGCAAAGAGTTGGATCGGCTCGCTGAGATTCATCATCAATTTAGTCACAGCGGTAAAGGAATTTCTTCTTCACAAGAGATTTTTTTAGATGCGATGCAAGCGAGAACGATTACCTTGGGATACAAACAAGCGATTCAATCTGAGATAGACACAGTGGTCAAGTGGCTAAACAAGGAGATTGAACAGGCTAATCTTCTTTGGAGCCAAACGAAACGGGATACGAACCGCTGGGGTGAACATTTGAATGATACCGAAAAAATGGCTATTCTGGCAGAAAATCAGGTGACAGAGTACACACTAGTCCGTCAGCCAGTGGATACCTATGAACAACAACTAACCCTATTGCAAAAGGTCCAATATGAATTAGATACGCTGCTGAAACAGATAGTAACCACCATTGAAGAACAGGTGAGGACAGATAAAACATTGTCCCAATATCTTTCATAAAATGGAGGGGTTATGGATGAAAAAAGGTAAAGGACAGTCTCAACCTATGGAAAAACAGTTATATTCAGAAAAAAAACAATTAGAAAATCAACTCGACCAACTAAAGAAAGAAAAAAGTAAATTTGATCATTACTTAGATCACTTAGCAGACCAGTTCCATGATTTTTTGTTTTTTGATGTTTCCCCCCACAGAAAACAGTTCTATCATCTGTTAAATGATAGTAAAGAAGAGGCGGAAGGGATTTTTCGCAGAGAGAAAAGAATGATCGAATGTCGCATTGAATGTCCATTAGTAGAGAAGTATTCTGCTTTAGAGAAAGAATCTAATAACTAATAAAAACGAAATGGGAGAAAAACATGTTTGAAGAATTACAAAGAACATTGGAGAAACAACTCATACGGCTTATTGTTGCAACACCAAGTCATGCCACATCGCAAAATAGAAAAAACTTGACCAAACAAACACTTCAACAGAAGAAACAAACGTTGAAACAGCTGACTACAAGTTATGCAAGTCATTTAAGTCACGTTTCTAAAGGAACATGGGTCAAGACAGCTATCCAAGTGATCGAAAGAACGGCGAATCAATTCGAATGGCTTACTTAAGGAAGTAAAAAAGTTGAGCATGAAGTTGTGCTAAACTTTTTTACTACGAGTAAATGATCGATTCAATGATGAACCGCAATAGCAAGAGAAGACGTTCTAAATCAAGGGAGTGATGGATCTTCTTTTGTTTGCCAGTGATTGAATGATTTTTTGAGTATACCTAAGAATAGAAACTAAAAAATCATAAATAAGCATCGATTTCTTCTTTAATGATCCGTAATCCTTTCTTTAAAATCTCCAAATGATTGGATGATAAGGCGATTCGGATAAAAGGATCAGCTTGTTGTTGACTAGTGAAGCGATTCGAGTGATAGATTCTTATCCCTTTGTTCAAAAAATGTTGTTCTACATCTAAGGGAGAAATATCGGCTCGGATCGGAATATTTCGATAATAAGGATAAGGATTCGAAGGACGAGGTAAATCAAAATACGCATCAAAGCAGTCATTTGCTTCGGCTGTTCGCTTTAATTTTGTTGTTAAGATTTTCTGGACTGTTTCTGGTGAGTGCAAGATTTGAGTGATGATTTCTGCATCTAAACCAGATGTTTTGACGTTTATATTAAAGATTGCTCGTTCAATTCGTTCTCTTAAACGTTCTGGGAATACAAGATAGGCTACACGAAGACCTGAACAGATAAATTTGGTCATTCCTGACAAGTAAATGGTTTGGTCAGGTAGCAGCTGTTGAAACGGTGGCAAAACTTGTTGTTGAAAATGGGTCGTTAAAAAAGAATGAATATCGTCTTCAATAACTAATAACTTTTCTTTGGAAATAATAGCTTTCAATTCATTACGCCGTTGGAGAGACAGTTGAAAACCGATGGGGTTATTACAAGAAGGCATCAGATAAATCCCTTTTATTTTCTTTTTATGACACTCTTGTAGCAATAATTCAGGTTTCATTCCTTCTTGGTCGAAATCGATCGGAACTACTTCTAAGTGATACAAATGCGCTAACTCAATAAAATTGGAATAGGTATATCGATCAATAGCGATTCGATCTCCAGGAGAAAAAAAGGCGGCAAGTGTCACAGCAAGACCATTTTGAACACCAGAAACGATTGCGGTATGATGAATCGTTGTTTGAACCCCTTGAGTCTGTAACCACTCGACTGCCGTCTTTAATTGAAAATTGGTTCCCATAGGGTCACGATAATTCAATAAACCCACGATATTGGGGTTGAGACTGACTGAATGGATAAAAGGCAGGACAAGATGGTTGCAGTCTTCAAAAGAACTAACTAATCCAAAATCAATCACATGCTCAGCTACTTGATTAGTTGAAATCGTGATTGAAGTAAAAGCATTAGGGGAAACGAACGTACCACTTCCAATATTGGTGTACAAGAGACCTTTCTCAATACCATATTTATAGGCCTGACCGACAGTTGTAAAATTGATATCTAAATAGTCGGCTAATTCTCTCTGAGAAGGAAGTTGGGTATTTTTTTGTAACTTACTTGTAAGAATATCTTCTTCTAGCTGTTGGATCAGAGATTTATAGATGGGGCGTGTTAATTTTGTTTTATCAGGTCGCCAAGTGATCGGATAATCTTCATAAGAATTTATGGGCATTTTATTCACCTCTAAAATTGTATTCCATACAATTATACTGTTGAATGTATATAATTCAATGATAATATATGGATGTGAAGGGGAGATTTTTATGAGAAAAATCGATTTTGAAGAAGCAGTATCACGATTAGATTTTCAAGAGGCAATTGAAGTAATGCGTCAGTGTTTTAGCGATTATGGCGAAGGAAAAATTAGTCAAAATACACGTATGGTAGAGATTTTGCCAGATGGTAAAAACAAAAATGTTTTTGCGATGATGCCTGCTTATCTTGGTAAAGATCGTTATTTTGGTGCAAAAATCATTACTGCATTTCCTGATAATCATTTACAAGGACTATCTTCACATTTGGGGGAAATTCTATTATTTGATTCTAAAAACGGTGTACCTGTAGCGCTAATCAACGCGAATGCAGTCACTTGGATTCGTACCGCTGCAGTTTCCGCTTTAGCCACTGATATATTGGCGAAAAAAGAAGCGGCATCATTAGCTTTAATCGGGGCTGGACAACAAGCAAGCTCGCATTTGAATGCGATCTGTGCTATACGTTCAATCAATAAAGTATCTGTCTATGACTTGAGTAAAGAAAGAAGTCAACAATTTATTGAGGAAATGCAAACAGCATACCCGGAAATTGAATTTTCAAGTGGAGAAACACTCGCAGAAACAGTGGAACAAGCTGAGATCATTTGTACGCTAACACCTAGTAAAGAGGCGTTTTTGAAAAAAGAATGGCTTACTCCTGGTACGCATATCAATGCTATTGGTACGTTTACACCAGATACACGTGAAATCACTAGTGAGTTGATGAAAAGCAGTGCCATCTATGTCGATGATTATGAAGCTGCAATGAAAGAAAGTGGCGATCTACTGATTCCGATTGCTGAAGGAGAATTATCAGAATCAGCGATCTCAGGCTCGTTAAGTGAATTGGTTTCAGGAAAAAGATTACTAAAAGACCAACAAGAAACAATCACGATTTTTGATGCCGTTGGCTTAGCGATTGAAGATCTATGTTGTGCAGAATATATTTATCAAAAAGTTAAGGAGTCTGAATAAAATGAAGTTAAGTTATTATGTTGTTGATGCATTCACACAAGAAGTGTTTAAAGGGAATCCAGCAGCAGTCTATGTTTTAGAGAAGTGGTTACCAGATGCAGTGATGCAAAAAATTGCTATTGAGAATAACTTATCTGAAACAGCATTTACTGTCAAAAAGGAGGAACACTATGAGTTACGTTGGTTTACTCCGGATCGTGAAATCGACTTATGTGGACATGCTACTTTAGCAACAGCGTTTGTTTTGTTCAATTATTATGGGGTAGAGGAAGAAACAATCAAATTTACTAGTCAAAGTGGCGAACTTCTTGTGACAAAACAACAAGAAACTTACTATATGGATTTTCCAAGTATCATGCCTAAAAAAGTAGCAATTTTACCTGAATACGAAAAAGCGATCGGTGCAAAAATCAAAGCTGCTTATTTAGCGCGAGATTTATTTTTTGAACTGACAGATGAAGAAACCGTAAAACAGTTGCAACCAAACTTTTCAGCTATTAAAAATTTTGATTTGGGCGTTGGTGTGATCGTGACCGCACGTGGTCAGAAGGAAGATTTTGTTTCTCGTACATTTTTCCCGAAATTAACGATCAATGAAGATCCCGTTTGCGGTTCTGCTCATGCCAATCTTATTCCTTATTGGGCAAATAAATTAAGTAAGAAAAAAATGATTGCCCATCAGCTTTCACCAAGAGGTGGCTACCTTGATTGTGAGTTACGAGGGGAGAGGATCATGATTGGTGGAGAAGCAGTGCTATTCGCTCAAGGAGAAGCTTATATTCCAGAAAATTAAGCATCGCAAATGAAGCAGGAGTTCCCTCTGACAATCTATACCTTTTTCTTCCAGGGCGATTTCCAGAGGATAGAATAGAGATACTAGAAGAGGCTGAGGCAGGTTTTGGCTTAGTCTCTTCTTTTCAACCATAATATTGAAGCTTTCCTAGAAAATCTCTCTATTATTTTACTACTACTTTACTGCTAGAGTTCAAACAGATTATTTGCCTGTATCATTTTTGAGAGGTACGATAATAATGCAAACGCTATCATAAAATTTATGGTTCTTAATTCGAGAGAAAGAAGGCTTTATTATGGAAAAAGTTTATCAAGCTGGTACACATGAAGGGATGATTGATTTCATCAATATGGAAGATCTGGAATTAGCAGCTACTCAAGTAATCCCTAGTGGTGGATATGGCTATATCAGTAGTGGTGCAGGGGATTTGTTTACTTATCGAGAAAATCAAAAAGCCTTTAATCATCAATTGGTTATCCCTCATGTTTTGAAAGATGTGGAATTACCTGATACAACGACCTATTTTTCTGATGAAACATTAGCCGCACCAATCATTATGGCACCAGTAGCAGCGCATGGATTAGCTCATGAACAAGCTGAAAAAGCTTCGGCTAAAGGAGTATCAGAATTTGGAACGATCTATACAGCTAGTTCTTACGCTTCTTGTACCTTGGAAGAAATTAGAGCAGCTGGTGGTCCTGAAGCTCCTCAATGGTTTCAGTTTTATATGAGTAAGGACGATGGGATCAACTTGGATATCTTGGAAATGGCAAAAAGAAACGGAGCAAAGGCGGTTGTTTTAACAGCTGATGCAACAGTTGGCGGAAATCGTGAAACAGATCGGCGAAATGGTTTTACTTTTCCGTTGCCCATGCCAATCGTTCAAGCTTACCAATCGGGAGTCGGTCAAACGATGGATGCAGTCTATAAATCGTCTAAACAAAAATTAAGTCCAAAAGATATCGAATTTATTACGACCCATTCAGAGTTGCCAGTTTATGTCAAAGGGGTACAATCAGAAGATGATGTGTATCGTTCTCTTGATGCTGGTGCACAAGGGATTTGGGTCTCCAATCATGGTGGTAGACAGTTAGATGGTGGTCCAGCTTCTTTTGATTCATTACGCTATGTAGCTGAAGCTGTGGATAAACGTGTACCGATCGTATTTGATAGCGGTGTTAGACGAGGGCAACATGTCTTTAAAGCGATTGCTTCAGGAGCTGATTTAGTTGCCATTGGTAGACCAGCCATTTATGGACTTTCTTTAGGTGGAAGTACAGGAATCAAACAAGTATTTGATTTTTTCAAAACAGAACTTGAAATGGTCATGCAATTAGCTGGAACTCAAACTGTTGAAGATATCAAAAACGCAAAATTGAGAGAAAATCGTTTCATGTGTTAAGACAAAAAATCGGTTTATCAATAGGGATTAAGTAGCAAAACAGCAGGAACAGAGAGTGATTTTGGATAGCATTTTTGAATGATCGTGCTTGTTTTAGGAAAGAAAATTTCAACAAGATATTAACCAGTTTTATAGCGATAATCAAACGGTAAGGCAAACTTATTTAGCCTTACCGTTTTTTTGTGAGCAGATTATTCCTCTAAAAATTTATCAAGTGATAAACTTGTATTATTGTTTGATAAACTTTTAAAGGAGGAGTTAGATGTTTTTAGCATTAAATGAAATCATACATTCAAAATTACGCTATGCGTTGGTTGCTGGGGTGATGTTTTTAATTGCATATTTGGTCTTTTTTTTAACCGGTTTAGCGTATGGACTGGCACAAGATAACCGAACGGCTGTCGATAAGTGGGAGGCAGACTATATTGTACTGTCAAAAGATGCCAATACGAACCTAGGGATGTCAATGATAACGAAAAAGACAGCGCAAGAAGTAAAAGGGGATAAGGTGGCTTACTTAGCACAAACACCAGGGGTCGTAACCAGTAAAGACAACGATGAGGCAGGAAAAATCAATGTTAGTTTTTTTGGTATTGATCCAGATCAATTTATCATGCCTAATATTGTTGAAGGTAAGGCCTTTGTTGGGAACGATGAAGCAGTGGGTGATATTAGCTTAAAAGAAGAGTATGGTCTAGGAATTGGCGATACAGTTAAACTTTCTGGTAGTGACAAAACCTTTCGATTAACTGGATTTACCGAAAATGCGAAGTTCAATGTATCGCCAGTTTTATATACAACACTTGATGCTTACCAAGAAATTCGTTTTGAAAAAACAGATACAAGTGAGAATGCCCGAATCAACGCGGTGGTTGTTAGAGGACAGATAGATGATTTACCAAATGATCTTGAAAAAATCAGCATTTCTAAATTTATTAATGAATTACCTGGCTATAGTGCGCAAGTACTCACTTTTGGTTTTATGATCGGCTTTTTGATCGTGATTGCAGCGATTGTAATCGGAATTTTCATTTATGTGTTGACCATGCAAAAAATCAATATTTTTGGTGTTTTGAAGGCGCAAGGAATGACAGGAGGGTTTATCGCTCGTTCAGTAGTGGCCCAAACTTTCTTACTCTCATTCTTTGGGATCGGTCTTGGCTTGTTGGGAACAGTGGGGACCTCGTTCCTTTTACCAGATACCGTACCTTTTCAAAGTAATTGGTTATTTTTCGGAGTTATCAGTGTTTTGATGTTAGTGGTCGCCATTTTAGGTGCGCTGTTTTCGGTACGAGCAATTGTAAAAATCGATCCGTTGAAGGCAATTGGTTAGGAGATGAAAAAAATGAAAGCAATCGAATTTAAAGATGTCGAAAAGAATTTCAAAGATGGTGATCAAATCGTCCACGCACTGAAAAAAACCAATGTCAGTGTAGATAAAGGCGAATTTGTTGCGATCATCGGTCCTTCTGGTTCAGGAAAAAGTACTTTCTTGACCATTGCAGGTGGCTTACAAACGCCTAGTAAAGGGTCTGTTTTGATCAATGGGCAAGAATTTAGTGCTCAACCTGAGAATCAGCGGGTAAAATTACGTTTTAAGGAAATCGGATTTATTTTACAAGCGTCTAATTTGGTTCCATTTTTATCGGTCAAAAAGCAATTGATATTAGTGGATAAAGTCAAACATGAGAATCGTCAGAAAGAAGCGAATGAACTATTTGAGCAGTTAGGTGTTGCCGAATTGGTCAATAAATATCCAGAAGAATTATCAGGAGGAGAACGGCAAAGAGTCGCCATTGCTAGAGCGCTTTACAACGATCCGTCCATTATTTTAGCAGATGAACCAACAGCCAGTTTAGATTCAGAAAAAGCAAGAGAAGTCGTAGATATTTTAGCGAAAGAATCGAAAGAAAAAAATAAAGCCATCATTATGGTCACCCATGATACACGCCTGATTGACAAATGTGATAAAGTGTTTATGATGGAAGACGGTGTTTTTCAAGAAAAAACAGAATAAGCATAAAAAGAAGGTGTGTATGTGGTTCATCGCTATAACAAAGACACGCAAAAAAAGATTTTACATGAAGCCAATCATTTGTTTATGTCAAAAGGCTATCTCGGCACGTCTACTCGTGAAATTGCTAAGAACGCCGGGATTACCCAACCCAATCTTTATCATTACTTTAGTGACAAAGAAAAACTTTACCAGGCAGTTCTGGAACAACATTTGAAAACAGTAGGGGACGATTTGAGGAAGATCGCCGCAACGAGTGCCGATGATTTTCAACAAACGTTGACTAAGATGGCTGAATATCTTATCGAAACCCATCTCATTGATTTGTTTATGATGCTGCATGATTTGAAGCTCAATCTTTCAGCTGAAACAAGAAATCATTTGTTTTGTTTATGGAAAAAGAATTATCGGGAACCTTTTGAAAAGATTTTTGCCAATCATCAACAACTATTACGAAAAAACGTCACACAGGAACTGGCAGCGAAACATTTTTTCCTTTTACTAGCCCCTTATATTACTGAATCTGGTCATTCAGAGGAACAGCCTTTTGATGTGGCGACTTTGATCGATCTTTACTTAAATGGGGTTATTGTTTAGCTTGAGACGAATAACGGTTGTGTAAGCTCCGTTCGATTGGATGGATCTGATGTTTTGGAGACACTATATGCTGTCTCCAAAACATCAGATCCATTTCAAAGAACGAACACTTGCACGCCGTTTTTTTGTGTTAATGTTGCCGATGGGATTCATTTGTTAGTTGAAGCGGCTTTTCTATTAGGGGATTTCAATAAATTTTTTTTTTTGAAAAAAAAGGAACGTTTCTCCCTATTTTCCACTTTATACTTAAGCTCAATGAATAAACGAGAAGGGAAAGAGAAATGAAAAGAACTTTGTTCTATTTAGATAGGGATAGTTATGTTTGCTATTTATTAGAGAAAATCAAAGAGATAGATGAAAAACGAAGTATCGAACACCATTTATTAGTGGAAGGGGCAAATCGAAAGTCTATAGATACAGTCAGTCAAATCAAGAAGATGGATTTCTTACCAATATTTAAGGATAAAACCCAGCAAGAGATAGTTAACGAAGCCACTCAATACTGTCAATCGCTGCTAAATGTTTTTAATAGTGCGATAGGAAAAAAAGCTATTACAAATTATCTTGTGCTACATGACCTGAGTCCAGAATTGACTAAAGAAATTGTTGAAGGACTAGTTTTTAAGGGAACTGTGAACAAACATGGATTTTTTAAAAAGATAGAAAAGAAAAAACAATTACATAAAAAGTTCAATGAAACATTGGTCAAATATGGCACAAATGAAGGGATAAAAGCAATTGAAAATCAACTCATTTTAAATGAACTTCCTCGATCTGAATACAACAAAATAAGTGCAACAATTGGAGAATTTTTGTTTCCTACATGGGAGAATTCCAGATACTCTAAACAAATTACTTTGACGGCCAAAAGATGTAATGTTTTTTTAGAGGATTTCGGTGAGACAGAAGGATTATTAGCTGTTCAATATTATTTATTGTTGCAAAATACAACAGCAGACAGAGCGAAGGATATACTTAATGAAGTTCAATTACCCAAGACAATCAATCAAAAAGAGTATAAAGATCTTCTCGTTACAACGCTCTATTATAATAATATAGGGGCAACAGAAGTAGAAAATCGGCTAGTTCTACAAGGAGTAGATCGTAAATTTTTCAATCGGATAGGAGAAATTTTAAACATCAATTTATTGCCTTCCTTGAAAGATGAACCTTTATCAAAGGAGGAGAAAATAACTAAAGCAGTCAAATATTGCCAAAGTTTTTTAAATTACTGGTATCCAAACAAAGTAAATGGAGTTAAATCAGTCAATAATTACCTTATGTTGGAAGATTTCCCTCCTGCAATCAATATCGAAGTCATAGAGCGAATAAAAGATTCTATGAATGATGAGGATCGAAAAAATTTCCATTTTTGTTTAACTAGATATAGAAACTATAGCCAATTTGTTCGAGAATCGGGAACAGAAATGGGCAGAAAAAAATTCGAGAATTATTTTATTTTAACTTATCCTAGTTTACAACAGCTTCATCAAATGAATGAATACATCGATCAATCAATATTCCCAATGATAGATATGACTAAAAGAGGGGCAATTAGCACATTAGTTGATCGGTGCAATTCTTTTTTAGAAGACTTAGGACCAAAAAGAGGCTTTGTAGCGATTCAAAAATACTTATTGTTACAAAATACAGCGCCCAAGTATGTTGATAAAATTTTTAGAGATCTAAGGTTTCCTAAAACTATCAATAAATTTTATTTACAGAAACAATTCGAGGAAGTGTACAAGTGCCAATCGATGTTGATAGGATCTGAGGGAACTGTTGGAAAGAAAAAATGTGAGGAATATCTTGTTTTACGAGGAATGAATCGAACGCAGATCGATCAATTGAGTAAGATACTAAATGTCACCTTGCTTCCTTCTTTGAAGATGAAGTCGTCTCAAAAACTCATTGATGAAGTAGTCAAACGTTGTGAACGTTTTGAGCCATTGGCAACACGGAATTATCTCGTGCTTCAAGAGCTGCCTCCAGATATTCTTGAGGAAATTTTTACAAAAATCCCTTCAAAAGTAAATGTTGTTCTTGACAATAGTTATTTGACTATCAAAGAAGAAGTAAGACTTGTTAAGGAGTGCCAAGCATCTTTTAATAAGTTAGGGCTCATTGAGTGGAAAAAATCAAGTGAAAATGCCCTTGCCTTAAGGGGGGCGAATCAAGAATTAGTCACATTGATCAATAACCATGTAAATGAAGAGTTATTCCCCAAAACTGGACGTTTATCTGGACAGTTGAATCGTTGTCACTCGTTTTTAAAGGATTTAGGTAATGAAAAAGGAATGAAGGCTATTGTTCATTTTCTATTATTTACAGAGAGACCACTAAAGGAAACACTTCATGTGATTGATGCGTTTGATTTTTCTTTGCCGGTTTCTTCAGATGCATTAAAGGTGAGCATCATTGAGAAGTATTGTGATCATATCGTACAAAAAAAGGATGATTGGCTCTGGCAAAGGAAAGAAATAGAAAATACATTGATTTCCATAGGTGCAAGTAGAAGAATCAGTAATCGATTAAGTGATCGTTATGAGATTCCATTATTTCCACCGATTTTTGATGGTAAACTCTCAGCAGATGAGATCAACAAAGGGAAAAGGGACATAAGGAAACGTTGTGATGAGTTAATCAAAGAGAACCGATCCAAGGGGGGACATATACATGCGCTGGTCAATTACTTTTTCTTACAAAAAATGCCAGTCAAAATTGCAAAAGAAACCATCAAAAAGCTAAAATTAGAGACCATCACTAAAGACGAGGTAAAAAGAGTCGTGTTAGCTAATTATTATACTTATCTTGGAGAAAAAAAACCACTAGCTGAATATTTAAAATCGGCTAAACGATACTTACGTACATTAAATTGTTTTAGAGAGCAGGAATCGCAGATTAAATATGATCGTCAATTTCGTTGAAAAAGTTTTCAGTTAAATGTTAATGATGAAACGAAAAGAATCAGGAAGATCCAACTCTAAGAGGATACATTCAAAAATGAACAAATCATACATAAAAAGATTCGCAGCATTTTGTCCAATTTATTTTGGTGGAATGCTTTTTTTGTTCTTTTATAAATATAAAAATAAAAAATAAAAGTTATTTTAAATAAAGTAGCAAAAACAGATGGAAAAGAGATAAGAGAATGGGGCGATTTATTAGTTATTTTAGATAACTATAAATATATAAATGTTAATATGCAATACAAAAATATCAAATCATTTGATGCTTTGATAAGATAATGTTAACCTTGTTTTGTAAGGGTTATCATTTTTTGTTTTTTAGGAGGTTGGTTTATTAAAAATAACTGATTTATTTTATGGATAATAAGTTTTATTAGGGGAGTTCGTATAGAAAAAGAGGGGAAGGGTTAAAAATGAAAAAGTTTAAAAAAATTAGTTTGGCAGCGATGTTATTTTCTTCTGTTATTTCTCTGACAATGCCATTATTCAGCCACAAAGAACATGTGCATGCTGAAGAAGCACAGGAAATTACAAAAAAAGCGTCTTATCGTAATGTGATGTATTATGGTGATTGGTCGATTTGGGGAGGAGAACAAGAATTTTATCCTAAAGATATTGCCGCAGACCAATTGACGCATTTAAATTATGCCTTTTTAGATTTTGATAGTAATGGTGAGTTGAAATTTACAGATAAAGAAGCCGCTGTAGGCGTGCCAGCAGGTGAAGCAGAAGTCGGATGGGGAAATGCTGCTTCTGGTTTGTTGAATGCGCTTCAAAATTTGCGTGGACAAAATAAAAACTTAAAAATTGGCGTGTCATTAGGTGGTTGGTCAAAATCGGGTGATTTTTCTGAAGTTGCAGCTAGTCCTGCAAAACGAAAAAAATTAGTGGAAAACATTACTAAATTCTTAAAATATACCAACATGGATTTCGTTGATATTGATTGGGAATATCCAGCAGATGTTCGTGAGCCTGATCGTGTCGACAACAAAAATGATGAAGGAACACCTAACGCAAAACCAGAGGATAAAGAAAATTATATTTTACTATTAAAAGATATTCGAGCGGCGATCGATAAACAAGGAGTGGAATTAGGTAAGACTTATGAACTTTCCGTAGCATTACCTGCATCCCAAGGAATGTTGGACAAGGGAATTGACATCAAACAACTATTTGAAGTAGTTGACTTTGCGAATATGATGACTTATGACATGAATGGTGCTTGGAGTGCAACAAGTGGTCATCATACTGCACTTTATGGTAATCCTAACGACCCGAACTATGCAAATGGGTTGTCCGTTGATCAGACCGTTCGCTTTTTGAAAGAACATGGGGCTCCTTCAGAAAAAATCGTTATCGGCGCAGCTTTCTATACTCGTGGGTGGAATGAAGTAGCTAAAGGGACAGACCCAAATACTCCTGGATTATTCCAACCTGCTGAAAAAAGCAATAAAGATGCAGACCAAACACCGACATATGGTGCGGACAATGAACATTCTCTGGCACTTGGGGATGGTGGCCGAGCAGGTGGAGTTTGGTCCTACCGAAACATTGATGAATTAAAAACTAAAATCCCGACTCTAAAAGAATATTGGGATGATACAGCCAAAGCACCATTTTTATACAGCGAAGTTTCAAAAGAGTTCTTTACCTATGACAATGTAAAATCAATTAATTACAAAACGCAATATGTGAAAGAGCATGAATTAGGTGGTGTAATCTCTTGGATGCAATCGCAAGATAAGCCAACAACGAGTACGAAAAGAGATGAACTGACCAAAGCAATCAAAAATGGGTTGTTTGGTACAGAAAAACTTCCAGAGCATAAAATTGTATCAAGTGATCTAAATGTCGAGGTAGGGATTTCTACTTATTCTGAAAACAGTTCAAAAGGGTATGAATTAGTCATCAAAAATAAAGAAACACTAAATGAAAATTCGGACGTTTTATCAGCTATTGAATCTTCTCACAAGACAATTAAATTACCACGATACACTTTAGCGTTGAATTCAAATGAAATTCTTAGTAGTGGTGATTACAAAGCAGGCGAGGTTTCAACCTCAAATGGAACGGTGACGATCGATTTAAGTGGTGTTTATGAAGGAAAAGAGCTTAAACCAGGGGAGACATATACGTTTAGATTAAAATCAAATGCAACTGATGTATCCGTTGATCATATTGCTTCTATAAATCTAGCACAAAGAATTACAAAAGCCGGTATAGATATCTCGCAACAAACGATTTATGGAGAGGATTCAACTAATCCAACACCAACGCCAACACCAGATCCAGAAGATAAAGAAGCACCATCTATTCCGACTGATCTGACAGCTTCAAATGTGACAGAGACAAGCGTGACGTTGAACTGGACCGCTTCGACGGATAATAAAGGAGTAGCAGGATATTATGTTTATCGTGACGGACAACAAGTTGGTCAAACAGCTACTACCAATTATATTGACAAAAATTTAATTGCTGGGTCAACATACACTTATACTGTAAAAGCGTTTGATCATTCTGGTAATGTTTCAGAACACAGTCAACCTTTGAGTGTAACAACACTAGATAGCACATCTTCATCAAAATATGAAGCATGGAGTGCTACAAATATTTACAAAGCTGGTGATAAGGTGTCTCATAAAGGGCAAAACTATCAAGCGAAATGGTGGACAAGCGGGGAAGAACCAGGTACTGAACAATGGGGACCTTGGGAGTTGATTGATTAAATTGCTGGTTATTAATGGGGAAAACATACTAAGTTTTAACGTTTGGGACTAAATAGTTGGCTCCCATCGCAGTGGAAAAAAGTTCTATTCTACTGTGATGGGAGTTTTTATGCTATCTAAGAGATCAGGCTATGCTCTTAAGGTCAAATGACCAATTGGATAGCCTGTTTTAAGAGGTCTTATGACCGTTGCTTCAACGCTTCATTCCCATAGAATGATTTCTGAAACAACGTTTATTATTTTTAGAATAAAGCGTTAAAGGGATATCATAAACTCATTTTTTTTGCTTTTTCAGTATTCGCAAAATGTAATTTTGCATAATTTGCTAACAAATCAAGGCCACCTTTTTCAATGATTTTTGCAGCTATTCGATCCGACTTTGTTCCAGCGCCAGAAGGTAACTCTAAACCGACCTCTGCTGATTCTTTGGCTAATTCTTCTAGAAAACTTGCTCGGCTGATGATCGATGCCGCAGCTACCGCTAAGTGGTATTGTTCTCCTTTAGTCACAAAATAGAGTTTTTCTTGCACTTGATTTTTTTCCAAACGGACATACTTTTTATAATTGCTTTCTGGTGTAAACTGATCGATCAAGATTGCCTCTGGTTTGACAGGAGCAATTTTTTTCAGCAGTAGATGGATCGCTTGATTATGCAAAGCAACTTTCATACGCACAGCATTGTATTTCGGTTGGATTTCGTTATATTTTTTAGGCTCGAGTACTAAAAGTTGATAAGGGATCGTCTTCTTCAAGATACTAGCCAATTGAATGATTTGAGGATCTTTTAATTCTTTTGAATCACGAACGCCTAGTTTTTTTAGTTGTGTTAGTTGCTCCTTGGCCACGTAAGCAGCACAAACTGTCAATGGACCGAAGTAACTCCCATTTCCCACTTCATCACTTCCTAATACAGATAAAGATTCGATGTTCTTAGGCAAAGATGCAGCTGTTTTTCCAGCTTTGGGTTTTGCTGAAGCTGCTTCGCCCCATTGACTTGCTTCTTTTTCGGCATTTGCACCTTGGAACATGACTTTTCCTGAGGTGTAGGCAGTGATGGTCGTGCCATTTTTTTTAGCAGCAAATACGGTATAAGGAATTTTTTTAGGTAAAAGATAAGAAAGATAAGTTTGTTTCATTTTTTCCATTTGGGCAGTCGTTACTTTGATGATAATATTACTCATTATGTACCTCCAGTTTAGTTAAATTAATAAATTTAGATGCTTGTTAGATGAAAGATCCCTCAATAGTTCCTTGTCGTTCAGTTGGGGACGAGACATAGCATTTTTTCAAAGTTTATCATATAATGATAAGGTAAATATAAGAAAATTTGTGTACAACTGTTAAATCATTAATTTCATGGTACACTAGATAATAATTTTATCAATAGGGGGAAATGATTCGGATGGCGCACGAAAAAACACGCTATAAAGCAGTGATTGCCGACCAAACTTACACGATTATTGGACGTGAAACAAAGCACCATATGGATATCGTGACAAATTTGATCAATGAACAACTAAAAGAATTGAAGGATTTGTCTCCGCAAATCGATAATGAACAAGCAGCGATCTTAATGGCTGTCAATGCGCTCTCGGATCAATTGAAGAAGCAAGAAAGAAATCTCGAACTTGAAAAAGAAGTAGCAGATTTAAAGAAAAAAATGATCAAATTTGTGGAAATGGAAAATCGAATCAAAAGAATTGAAGCGATTGAAAACGAAGCACGAGAAGTGTTGAAAGAAAACGGACAAGCAGATCGAGAAATCAAGAATCATGTGGAAGCCCAACAAATTTTAAATGAAAAAAGAAAAGGTCAAATCAAACAAAAATCTTCAAATTGATGAAAGAGAAAGGAACAAGACATGTTAAGTCTTTTGATTTTATTTATCTTGCTGCTTGCATTTTTTTCAGGTGCGAGACGAGGATTCTCTATGCAGGTCGTTTATACGATCGGTTATATCTTGTCTTTTATGGCAGCACAGCACTTTTATAAGGATCTAGCAAGTCGTCTGGAATTATATATTCCTTATCCTGCGGTAACATCTAATTCCCAAATGGTCTTTTTTGATCAGACATTTTCTTTCAGATTAGATGAAGCTTTTTATGCAGGAGTCGCCTTTTTGCTGATTTTATTTATTGGAGGATTGCTTACTCGTTTTATCGGGATTTTTGTTCATAGCTTGACCTATATTCCGATCCTAAAACAAGTCGATTGGCTTGCGGGAGGCATCTTATCTTTAATCGTTGCCTATGTCACGATATTTTTGCTCTTGAGTTTATTGACTTTTGTGCCAGTAGATATCGTTCAAAAACAATTTAGTGGAAATAGTCTTGCCCGCTTTATCGTAGAGCAGACACCATTTCTAACCAATAAAATCCATGATTTATGGATAACGAATGTGATAAACTAATCAAAAATTTTTTGTAAAAGTGTAACAGTAAGTAGTGAAAGAAAAAAACGAAGTTGTGACAGGACAGCAAAGACCAATGAGTCAATGCGAAATGTGACAACTTCTTTTAGTGAAAGTTAGGGTGATAACGTGAATAATCGAATCCTAGAAACATTAGAATTTGAAAAAGTGAAACAGCTTGTTCGTCAGTTTGTGGTAACCGCGCAAGGAACAGAAGAACTCGCAAAGTTAGTGCCGATCAACCAACAAGAGAAATTAACAGATTGGTTAGCAGAAACAGAAGATGGCTTAAAAGTTCAAAGGTTACGTGGGGGAATCCCTATTCCTAAGTTAGAGAACATCCGACCTCATATGAAACGAATTGAGATCGGTGCTGATTTGAATGGACTCGAATTAGCGCAAGTTGCACGTGTTTTATCGACTACAAGTGAATTAAAACGATTCTTTGCTGATTTAGCAGATAGCGAAATTGAATTTTTACGTCTTTATTTCTGGGCAGAACAATTGGTGACGATCCCCGAATTGAATCGACGTTTAAAAGAGTCGATCGATGAAGATGGGCGAGTAACAGATGATGCTTCCCCTGAATTAAAAATCATTCGTCAAAATATTCGTCGAAGTGAACAAACGGTAAGAGAACAACTAGATGGCATTGTTCGGGGGAAAAACGCCAAATACTTAAGTGATACGATCATTACCATGCGAAATGATCGCTATGTGATTCCTGTCAAGCAAGAATACCGAGGTGTCTTTGGTGGGGTAGTCCATGATCAAAGTGCTTCTGGGCAAACATTATTTGTTGAACCAAAGCAGATCGTTGAATTAAATAATCGCTTGAGACAGTATCAAATTGCAGAGCGTAATGAGATCCAACGTATTTTAAGTGAACTTTCTGCTGAACTGGTTCCTCATCGACATGAAATCATTCATAACGCATACGTGATCGGTAAACTAGATTTGATGAACGCCAAAGCACGTTTTGGGAAAGAACTGAAAGCCATCGTTCCTGCAATCAGTGTAGAAAATCATGTCATTTTAAAACAAGCAAGACATCCGTTGATTGATCAAGAAAAAGTGGTGGCTAATGATATCAGTATTGGGAAAGAGTACCAAGCGATCGTGATTACTGGTCCAAATACTGGAGGAAAGACGATCACTTTAAAAACTTTAGGATTGTTACAATTGATGGGGCAATCGGGTTTACCGATCCCTGTAGATGAAGAAAGTCAAATCGGTATTTTTGAGGAAGTATTTGCTGACATTGGTGATGAACAATCCATCGAGCAAAGTCTCTCAACATTTTCTTCCCATATGACAAACACCGTTGATATCTTGGCACATGTGAATGAAAAAAGTTTAGTCTTGTTTGATGAATTAGGCGCAGGAACAGATCCCCAAGAAGGGGCAGCTTTAGCGATTGCTATTTTAGACGATCTTGGAAAAAAATCGGCTTATGTGATGGCTACGACACACTATCCAGAACTAAAAGTTTATGGATACAATCGGGCGAATACAATCAATGCAAGTATGGAATTTGACGTTGATACACTTAGTCCAACGTATCGTCTGTTGATTGGTGTACCAGGGCGAAGTAACGCATTTGAAATCTCTAGCCGCTTAGGATTAGATCAATCAGTCATCAATGAAGCCAAACAATTAATGAATGACGAAAGCCAAGATTTAAATGAAATGATCGCTGATTTAGAAAATCGACGAAAAATGGCTGAAACGGAGTATTTAGAAATGCGCCACTACGTTGATGAAGCACAAGAGTTATATGAAAACTTAAAAGAGGCGTATCGTTATTTCTTTGAAGAACGAGAAAAAGAAATCGAAAAAGCCAAGAAAAAAGCCAATGAATTAGTTTCTGAAGCACAAGAAAATGCGGAAAAAATCATTGCAGATATTCGTAAAATGCAACAACAAGTAGGCCAAGGAAATGTAAAAGAGCACCAATTGATTGATGCGAAAACCAAATTGGCAAACTTACATCAAGAAGAACAACTGAAAAAAAATAAAGTGTTGAAAAAAGCCAAAGAACAAAAAACATTGAAACCAGGCGACGAAGTTTTAGTGACAACTTATGGTCAAAGAGGAACCTTGTTACGTAAAAACGGGGAGCAATGGCAAGTGGAAATCGGGATTTTAAAAATGAATGTTTCTGAAAGTGAATTAACGCCCGTTGCTCCAAAAAAGGAACCAAAACAGCGGGTCATTCATGCTGTACGTTCGGAGTCAGCTAGTCACGTGTCGAACCAACTAGATCTTCGTGGCAAACGCTATGAAGAAGCGTTGAGTGAGGTTGACCAATACCTTGATTCAGCGATCCTTGCTGGCTATCCCCAAGTAACGATCGTACATGGAAAAGGGACCGGAGCTTTGCGTCAAGGAATCACCGACTACCTGAAAAATCATCGAAGTGTCAAAAGTTTTGAATTTGCTCCTGCTAACCAAGGCGGTAATGGGGCGACGATCGTTAAATTTAAATAAAACTTACTAAATGTAAGCAGAAGGCTCGTCTCGAATCAAGAAAGGTGCTATAATGACTCTAGACTAAAAAATGGAGGTCTTTGATATGTCACAAGTAGTTACAGATACGACATTTAACGAAGAAACAGATAAAGGCTTAGTATTAATCGACTTTTGGGCAACTTGGTGTGGACCTTGTCGCATGCAAGCACCAATTTTAGATCAGCTGTCAGAAGAATACGATGAAGATGAATTCCGAATCGTAAAAATGGATGTAGATGAAAACCCACAAACACCTCAACAATTTGGGATTATGAGTATTCCAACATTATTGTTGAAAAAAGATGGGCAAGTCGTTGAAAAAGCGGTTGGTGTACACTCGAAAGAGCAATTACGTCAAATGATCGATCAATATTTATAAACATCTGGAATGTTACTGAGATATCAATCAATGGATTGATATCTCGGTTTTTTTGTCCTTAGCACAAATTTCAGTAAAACCTTTCTCTAGTTTATCTAAACCCTCAAACAAGTCTAGGAAACAAATGAGCCGATCACGATTCTTTTTGACAGACATGTTATAATTAATTCAATGAAATTTGAAAGGAAGTATTTCATGAACGAACGTATCAAAAATAAATTAGCCTTACTTCCTGATCAACCTGGCTGCTACTTGATGAAAGATAAAAATGGCACCATCATCTATGTTGGGAAAGCAAAGATTCTCAAAAATAGAGTCCGTTCCTACTTTACAGGTAGTCATAATACCAAAACCGAACGATTAGTTAGTGAGATCGAAGACTTTGAATATATCGTTACAGAATCCAATATCGAAGCTTTACTTTTAGAAATCAATTTGATCAAGAAAAATGATCCCAAATACAATATCATGTTGAAAGATGATAAAACGTATCCTTTTTTGAAAATCACAAACGAAAAGTACCCACGCTTAGTCATTACACGTAAAGTGTTAAAAGACAAAGCAGTTTATTTTGGACCATATCCAGATGTTGGCGCAGCAAACGAGACCAAAAAAATCCTTGATCGGTTGTTTCCGTTACGCAAGTGTAAACCTAGCCAGACGAAAGAGCCGTGTTTGTATTATCACTTAGGACAATGCCTTTGTCCTTATTATTTTGATGTTGATCCACAAGTTTACACGAAAATCGTTGATGAAGTTAAAAGCTTTTTAAATGGTGGCTATGAAAAAGTTGAATCAGAAATCCACCAAAAAATGGTTCAAGCTGCCGAAAAGATGGAATTTGAAAAAGCGGCAGAATACCGCGATCAGATACGAGCCATTGAAACGATTATGACACGTCAAAAAATGACCAATACAGATCTGGTGGATCGAGATGTTTTTGGTTATGCCATTGACAAAGGCTGGATGTGTGTCCAAGTATTCTTTGTCAGACAGGGGAAATTGATTGAACGGGATGTGTCGATGTTTCCTTTTTATAATGAAGCAGAAGAGGATTTTCTGACTTATATCGGGCAGTTTTATCAAGAAAATGAACATTTTATTCCTAAAGAAGTCTTGATTCCTGACACGATCGATCAACCGAGTGTGGAGGCATTGTTGTCCACAAAAGTTTTACAACCCAAACGTGGTGAAAAGAAAAAATTAGTAGAACTTGCGAATAAAAATGCTACGGTTGCATTGAATGAACGATTTGATTTGATTGCTAGAAAGCAAGAACGAACGATTGGGGCAGTGGAACGTTTAGGGAATGCCATGAATATTCCTACACCTGTTCGGATTGAATCCTTCGATAATTCGAATATCATGGGAACCAATCCAGTAGCGGCAATGGTGGTATTCATCGATGGAAAGCCAGCAAAAAAAGAATACCGCAAATATAAAATCAAAACGGTCACAGGACCAGATGATTATGCTTCGATGCGAGAAGTGATCTATCGAAGATATTCTCGTGTCATTCGAGAAGGTCTCCCTTTGCCTGATTTGATTTTGATCGATGGCGGGAAAGGGCAAGTAGATGTCGCCAAAGATGTTTTAGAAAATCAACTTGGGATCGACATACCAGTGGCTGGTATGGCTAAAAATGATAAGCATAAAACGAATGAACTCCTTTTTGGAAATGAACTTTCGGTGGTTCCATTGGAAAGAAATTCGCCCGAGTTCTTTTTACTTCAACGGGTCCAAGATGAGGTCCATCGGTTTGCGATCACATTCCATAGACAACTACGAAGTAAAAATAGTTTTGCTTCTAAGCTGGATGAAATTGAAGGATTAGGACCGAAAAGAAAAAAATTACTTCTAAAAGAATTTAAATCGTTGAAAAATGTTACGGCAGCGACGATGGAAGAACTCCAACAAATTGGGCTACCAAAAAATGTTGCTCAAAATGTTTTTGATAAATTGCATGAGAACTAGCATAGGACACTTTACAAACTACGTAAAGTGTCCTATGATTTTTTGTATAACAAATGATGTAGAATTCGTTTTAGTTCGACGAGGCGGGAAGCGCTATGATGACTATTGGAAATGATTATAGCCAACCTAGATTGAATAAATGTCAAAATGGTCGTTGTTTCAATGAAAAAGTGGGAAAGAATGGTTTTCTTTTTAAACTATTCATTTTTCAATAGACTTTGGACCTTTAATTGATAAAGAATCTCTGGACTATTTCATTTTTTGCATTTGTATGCGATTTAAGTTGTCTGAACTATCTGAATATGGTAGAAGAAATGGAGACGAAGGAGTGAGACGATGTTAGAAGTGAAAGATTTGGTTAAGACGTTTGGAGACTATACCGCTGTTGATCATGTGTCTTTTCAAATACCTGATGGAAAGATTATGGGGCTGATCGGACAAAACGGGGCAGGAAAAACCACAACTTTTCGATTGATCTTAGATTTTTTGACACAGGATCAAGGGGAAGTTTTATGGAATGGACAACCTTTGGGAGAAAAAGACTATGACATTATTGGCTATCTTCCTGAAGAACGTGGGTTGTATCCGAAAGTAACGATTCAAGAGCAATTGTTGTATTTTGCTGAGTTGAGAGGCAAAAAAAGAAAAGAGATCGAACCAAAAATCGATTTTTGGATGGAAAAGTTCCAAGTAAAAGGAAAGAAAACCGATAAAGTAAAATCATTGTCTAAAGGAAATCAACAAAAAGTTCAATTGATTGCTACGTTGATCCATGAACCTAAATTAATCATATTGGATGAGCCGTTTAGTGGGCTTGACCCAGTCAATGCAGAATTGCTGAAAGACGGGATCATTGAGTTAAAAGAACATGGCTCATGTGTTATTTTCTCCAGTCACAATATGGATAATGTTGAAAAAATCTGTGATCATTTAATTATGTTGCGTAATGGAAAAATGGTGTTAAGTGGGAAAGTCCATGAAATCAGAAATTCTTTTGGACGTACAAAGTTATTCTTAGAATCTGGCTTGTCCCAACAGGAAGTTGCAATGATCGAAGGAGTCGAAAAAGTCGTCACTCATGAAGATCAAACGCTTGAAATCACTTTAAACGATCCTGATGTAGGAAAAGAAATCTTTACCCGAGCAACACAATTTGGCTATATTCCAATGTTCAATCAACAACCGCCTACCTTAGAAGAGATATTCAAAATGAAAGCAGGTGAGATTGATGCGTAAATTTTGGATCATTACAAAAGATGTCTATTTAAAAAATGTCAAATCCATCTCTTTCTTGATTATGATCTTAGTGCCATTCATTATGATAGGGATCGTTTATTTAGCAGGCAATTTTGCTCAGCAAAACAGTGAGATTAATAAAATTGGTGTATTGTCCGAAAATCAACAAGTAACGCAACAGCTTGAACAAGTAAAAACCGATGAGTTCAGCTTTCAAGCGGTTGATTCGCAAACACAAGCTCAAAAAGAATTAGCCGATGAAAAAATTGATGCCTATTTAGTCGTCACAGTCGAAAACGATCAGCTAAAAGGTCAACTTTACAGTGAAAATTCGTTAGGACAAAGTACACAATTGTTGATCCAACAGCAATTAACTGGGTTGCAATCACTATTGCGAGCTAGCCAACTGGGACTTTCTCCTGAAGAAGTAGCTAGTCTTAGTCAACCAGCAAGTTTGACTAGACAAAAAGTAAGTTTTGATAGTAATAACAAAATGAAAGTTGGAGAAGATAATTCTGGCGTACAATATGCGATTAGTTATGCAGCAACCATTATCTTATTTATCATTATCCTGACTTATTCACAAATCATCGCGCAAGAAATTGCTTCTGAAAAGGGAACTCGAATCATGGAAGTCATTTTATCAAGTACGACAGCTCAAAAACATTTTTATGGTAAATTGACTGGTGTCTTGTTAGTTGCTTTAACGCAGATGGCTCTATACGGTGTGATTTTGACTGTGGGATTCCAACAATTTAAACATATGGATTTTGTAAAAAGTATCATAGAGAATATTTCACTAGATAAGATCATCGGACCATTTTTATGGTACGCATTGTTGTTTATGTTCTTTGGTATCTTGATCTTCTCCGTTTTAGCGGCTTTATGTGGATCATTAGTCAACAAAGCAGAAGATACAGCAAAAGCGATTTTACCAGTTACTTATCTTTCTTTAGGTGGCTATATGCTTGGGTTGATCTTAGGCGCATCTGATCCCAACAATATCGTGATTCGGATCACGTCCTATATTCCGTTCCTTTCTTCTTATATTATGCCGATTCGATTGGCGAATGAGACAGTGGGAATGACTAGTGTATTGATTTCACTTGTAGTGTTAATCATTGTCACATTCCTGCTAATGTTCTTCTCAGCGAATATGTATAAATCAAATGTTCTTGTTTATAGTGAAGGTGGCTTATGGAGTTCGTTGAAACAGTCACTTTCAATTATGAGAAATGAACGTAAAAAATCCTAACCGACTGACTATTAAAAGCAGTATCGGCACAAGAAAACGGTAAATGAAAAACTAAATGCTGGCGTTATTTCGGTTGATCTACGAAATAACGCCAGCATTTTTTGTTAGGATATTCTAAAGAAAAAAAATCGTTGCCCAATCACTTCAGGACTAAAATTCTTGAACAAAAAAATCAAATAATCCTTGGTCAGTGGGATTGCTTGAATGTGTCAGCTCTGGATGCCATTGTACACCAAATAATCGAACATCCTTATCGAGACTTTCAATCCCTTCCACTAGACCATCAGGTGAAAAGGCTGTGGCTTTTAATGAAGGTGCCAGCTCTTTCAACGCCTGATGATGATAAGAGTTTACCAAATAAGTATCAGGTAGTAGCTGATGTAATAGAGTGTCGGGTAAAATCTCTACTTCATGAGTAGCAAATTGTGGGGCGGTTGGATGCTGTTCATGTTTGACTGACCACTTAGGATAAGTGGTTAAATCTTGATACAAACTACCCCCAAGCACGACATTTAAGAGTTGCATTCCACGACAGACAGCAAAAATTGGTTTGTTTTGTTTGAGTGCTTCGCTGATAAGTGCCGCTTCAAAGAGATCTCTTTGAAGGTTGGTTTCTAAAAGTTTTGGATGGGGAGGTTCATGATACAGTTGTGGGGAAATATCCTGTCCACCGGCTAAGATCAGTTTATCGATTTGGTCAATATAAGCAGAAGCAGTCTTAGGGGATGAGATCGGTAAAACGATCGGTAAACCATTCGCCTGCTGTACAGCATTGACAAAGCCTTGGGGAGTATAGGTTACTTGATTTCCTTGAAAAGTATCTGTTGCTCGGATCAACTGATTTCCAGCAATTCCAATAATGGGTAACATAAACATTCCTCCAAATCGTCTATTCGTTCTATTCTATCAAGAATAAAAAAAATTTAACACTATTTGAAATAGATCTAGTTTGGGAATACATATGAAGAAAAAATTTTTTTCATGAGAATTTCTTATAAAAAAACAGAGTTACCGAGGAAAAATATGGTGTTCTTATTGAATTTTTTCGTCATTTTGGTACAATAGAATTAAATCACGAATAAAATGGTTGGGCATAATGCTTCAAGGATCGCGTTCTTCAAGGGGTGAGAAGAACATATTGAAGGGCTCAGCATCATTAGTCAACTAAAGGGCACATACTTTCAATGTAACGAGAGCATGTGTCCTTTTTTAATCGAAAGGGGGAAGTGATTGTGACAGAAATGGCACGAATTTTGACAAGAATCAAAGAAGCAGAAGAGAATAATCAGAAAAAAGAAGAGCAGGTCAAAGCTGAACTTGCTCAATATGAACAATTAAAAAATAACGAATTAATCGATTTGAATAAAGAATTCCAAGAACGATTAACCAAGCTGATGAAAGAAAAAAGAAAAAATGAAGAGGAAGTAACTGAAGACGAACAGCACAAACTGGAATTGATTTTAGAACAATTTCGTCAAAAAGTTCTTGAAATAGAAAAAACATATTTAGAAAAAGAAGAAGAGGAAATAGCGAAGAAAAAGAACTTAACGAATGAGATCATTGAAAGGATGAAACAAAAAAATGGCTGTCACTAAAATGGTAAAAGTGACTCTCATTTCAGATAAGAAAAATCGTGAAATCTTGTTGCAAGCAGTTCAAGGACTTCATGCAGTAGAAATCCGTGATCTGTTCCAAGAATCTGAAAACAATCAATGGGTAGAGACGTTTTTTCCTGAACCAGAGATGATCGATAAGGACAAGGAACTTGCGAAATTATCCTATAAATTAACGGATATTCGTACAGCTATCCAATTTATCGAACATCATGGCGAAAAAAGACAGAAAAAACAACACTTAAAAAGGCGTGAACTTTCGTTAGATACTTTGGAAAAAAATTATTCAGAAGAAGCTTTTTCGAAAAAGCTGGAAGAAGTCTTACTTTTGAAAGAACAATGGGAGCAACTAGTAGACGAACGCCAACAATTGGAAGACCAAGAGAATTGGTTGCTCAATTGGCAAAATCTGGATTTGGCGCCTAAAGCATTTGATAGTCAAATGACCAAGCTAGTCATTGGAACGGTCAATGCTAAAAATGCTGAATCTTTTAAAGCTGAAGTTGCTGAGATAAACGAAGCCTATTTAGAAGAAATCAACTCTTCACCAACAACGACTTACTTTGCCTACATTGTTTTACGAGCTGACGAGTCACGCATGGAAGAAATCGCCAGTCGTTATGGATTTGTTAAAGAAGACTATCTGTATGAGGGGACACCACAGCAACAGTTAGTTGCTGCAAAACAAAGTTTACAGGAAATCAAGGACCAACAAAAGAAACTCTCTTCAGCCATTGGAGCTTGTAGTGGGTATATCAAAGATTTCGAATGGACGGAAGAAATCTTCTTGGCTCGCTCTGAACGAGAAGCAATCAAGGACCGGATCATTCATACTCCTTATCTGATTCTGATTCAAGGCTGGGTGGATCATGAAGAAAAACAAGAATTGATCCACATGCTACAAAATGTCTTAGCAAGTGAAGAAGTCTATTTGACCTTTGACGAGCCAACGGACAATGAAATTGCTGAAGAAGTACCGACCAAACTAAAGAATCATCCGATCGTTGCTCCTTTTGAGATGTTAACGGAGATGTATAGTTTACCAAAGTATGAAGAAGTTGATCCAACGCCGTGGATGATGCCGTTTTACCTCGTCTTTTTTGGCATGATGGTGGCGGATATCGGGTATGGGTTACTGATGTTTTTAGGGGCATTTTTACTCCAAAAATTAGTGGTATTGCCACGGGGAATGCAACGTTTTGCAAAATTCTTTGAGATTCTAGCGATCCCTTCGATCATCTGGGGATTTATCTACAGCTCATTTTTTGGGGCGGCATTGCCTAAAGAAATTTTTGGTATTCATTTACCATTTCCGATTTTGTCTACTACAGATGATGTCAACACGATCTTGATTTTATCCGTAATTTTTGGGTTGATCCAAATATTAGTCGGACTATTTATTGCTGCTAAGGAACATATCAAACGAAAAGCATATGTCGATGCCGTGAATGATGGGTTTGCTTGGCAAGGGATCTTGCTTGGTATCATTCTGATTTTATTGGGAACGATGATCCTTAAAAACAACGCCTTTGTTTATTTAGGCGGTGCATTAGCTGTTCTTTCAGCCGTATGTATTTTGATCATTCCTGTTTTCCAATCTTCATCAAAAGCCAAGGGGATCGCCAAAGGTGCGTATAATTTATATGGTCTAACTGGCTATATCGGAGACTTAGTCAGCTATACACGACTAATGGCACTGGGAATCTCTGGAGGAAGTATTGCCGCAGCTTTCAACATGTTAGTTGCTTTTATGCCTCCAGCTGCTCGTTTTAGTGTCGGAATTTTATTGATCATTGTCCTACAGGCTTTGAATATGTTCTTAACACTTTTGAGTGCCTATGTACATGGCGCAAGATTACAATATGTAGAATTTTTTGGAAAGTTTTACACTGGAGGAGGGCGTTCCTTCAAACCACTAAAAACGGTGGAGAAATACGTCAACATCAATCATAAGAAAAAATAGAAATATTGGAGGAATTTGATACAATGATGGATTATTTGATTACTCAAAATGGTGGAATGGTATTTGCAGTATTAGCGATGGCAACAGCAACGATTTTTTCAGGAATCGGGTCTGCTAAAGGCGTTGGAATGACTGGGGAAGCGGCAGCAGCATTGACGACCAGTCAACCAGAAAAATTTGGACAAGCGTTAATTTTACAATTACTTCCAGGTACCCAAGGATTATACGGTTTCGTTATCGCCTTCTTGATTTTTATCAACTTAGGCAGTGATATGTCTGTCGTTCAAGGATTGAACTTCTTAGGAGCTTCCTTACCGATTGCCTTTACTGGTTTATTCTCAGGGATCGCTCAAGGGAAGGTTGCAGCAGCTGGTATTCAAATTCTAGCGAAAAAACCTGAGCATGCAACAAAAGGGATCATTTTTGCTGCGATGGTTGAAACATATGCCATCTTAGGTTTCGTTATTTCTTTCTTACTGGTCTTAAATGCGTAATAGCCTAGCTTATAAGGAGGAATGACGGTGGATGCGATTGATAAAATCATCACTCAAATAAATGAAACAGCACAACTCGAACGTGCATCATTCGAAGAAATGAAGCGCAAAGAAATCGATCAAAAATTTGAAGTGAAAAAGTGGCAGATCGAAGCAGATTTTCAGAAAGAAAAAGCAAGTAAACTGGAAGAAATTGAACGAAGTTATTGCCAGTTGAGAAACAAGCAAAAAATGCAAGTGAAACAAGAAATCTTAAATGTGAAACAAGAAGTTTTACAGCGTTTATTCACGGAAGCAACGCTTCAGTTAGAAAATGAACCAAAAGAAGAACAACTTGCATTGATGAAGCAAATGATCCAAACATTACCGATCAATGGCACAGCTCGCTTGATCCCAGGAGAAAAATCAGCGGATATCTTAACACCTGCGGTCATCGCTGAATGGAATGAAGAACTTCCTTTTGAATTAATACGGGAAGACTTTACTGAAAAAGCACAAGCAGGGTTGATCATTGATGATGCTGGTATCCAATATAACTTTTTATTTAGTCACTTGATCAAGGAAATTCAAGAGACGATGAGTGCTGAAATTGCCAAAGAATTATTTGACTAAGGAGGGATTGTTAAATGGAGTATCATGAATTAAATCCCTTGATACGTGGTAGAGAATTAGAGTTGATTTCAAAAGACACGTTTGAGCAAATGATCCAAACCGATTCGATCGATTCACTTGGAGAAATCTTACAATCCACGATCTATCAGCCGTATATCTATGACGGCTTTGACAAGGATTTTGAAGCCAATCTCTCTCAGGAACGCAGCAAATTATTCCAGTGGTTGAAAGAATCTGCACCAGAACCAGAAATCGTTTGGATCTATACGATGCGTTACACTTTCCATAATTTGAAAGTATTGACAAAGGCTGAGATCACAGGGCAAAACCTTGATCACCTTTACATCCATGATGGATTTTATTCGCTGGAAGTGTTGAAAGATGCGATTCACACGCAAGTGTCGGTGGAATTGCCAGACAGTCTCATGGATTATATTCGAGAAGTTCATGAATACTGCGAAGAATCGACTATTTTACAAGGGATCGATGTGATTTATGACCGTTGTTTTCTAACCGAGCAACGTCGCTTAGGGGAACAGCTTGGTTACCCTGAACTATTAGAAGAGATCATTGCTTTTATCGATTTAACGAATATCACCACGACAGCAAGAGGGATCTTGCAGCAACGTTCTGCAGGTTTTATGACAACAGTTATTTCAAGTTCAGGAAGTATTCCGAAAGACACATTGCTTTCCTTTGTTCGTGGGGAAATGGCATCTTTTACTCAGTTTTTACTGACAACAGATTACAGTGAGCTATTAAAGCAAGTCATCCATGAAGAACAGATTGATTTAGTCAGTTTGGAACAATTGAAAGATGATTATTTAAGTTCTTTTTATCAAGTAGCACAGACACAAGCGTTTGGCCCGTTACCATTACTAGCTTTTTTGAACGCAAAAGAAGTCGAAAGTAAAAATCTGCGCCTTTTGATCATTGGCAAACGAAATCACTTTTCACTGGAACAACTAAAAGAAAGGATGAGACAGGTCTATGACTTATAAAATCGGAGTAGTAGGTGACAAGGATTCTGTCTCGCCTTTTCGATTATTTGGCTTTGATGTACAGCATGGTACGACAAAGACTGAAATAAGAAAAACAATCGATGAGATGGCTAAGAATGAATATGGTGTGATCTATATCACCGAACAATGTGCAAATCTGGTCCCTGAAACGATTGAGCGCTATAAAGGACAATTGACACCTGCGATCATTTTGATCCCTAGTCATCAAGGAACCCTTGGTATCGGTTTAGAAGAGATCCAAAATAGTGTGGAAAAAGCTGTTGGACAAAATATTTTATAATAGGAAAAGGAGATAGTCATTTGCAAATTGGAAAAATCATAAAAGTCTCCGGTCCTCTCGTTATGGCAGAAAATATGTCAGAAGCAAGTATTCAAGACATGTGTTTAGTGGGAGATTTAGGAGTCATCGGCGAAATCATTGAGATGCGTCAAGATGTGGCGTCTATTCAAGTATATGAAGAAACTTCAGGAATTGGTCCCGGAGAACCTGTTCGTTCCACTGGGGAAGCACTATCTGTTGAGCTAGGACCAGGAATCATTTCACAAATGTTTGACGGGATTCAAAGGCCACTGGATACATTTATGGAAGTGACTCAAAGTAACTTCTTAGGACGTGGGGTCCAATTACCAGCTTTAGATCATGAGAAACAATGGTGGTTTGAAGCGACAATCGAAGAAGGAACAGAAGTAAGTGCTGGAGACATCATTGGGTACGTGGATGAAACGAAGATCATTCAGCACAAAATCATGGTCCCTAATGGTATCAAAGGAACTGTACAAAAAATTGAATCTGGATCATTTACGATCGATGATCCGATTTGTGTGATCGAAACGGAACAAGGCTTAAAAGAGCTGACGATGATGCAAAAATGGCCAGTACGTCGTGGTCGACCAATCAAACAAAAATTAAATCCAGATGTACCGATGATCACCGGTCAAAGGGTCATTGACACGTTTTTCCCAGTAACTAAAGGAGGAGCGGCAGCCGTTCCAGGTCCGTTTGGTGCAGGGAAGACAGTTGTGCAACACCAGATTGCTAAGTGGTCGGACGTAGATCTAGTGGTTTACGTTGGTTGTGGGGAACGAGGAAATGAAATGACGGATGTCGTCAATGAATTTCCTGAACTGATCGATCCAAATACGGGCGAGTCTTTGATGGAACGAACTGTGTTGATCGCTAATACATCGAACATGCCAGTAGCTGCTCGAGAAGCTTCTATTTATACGGGAATCACGATTGCCGAGTACTTCCGTGACATGGGGTATGATGTAGCAATCATGGCAGATTCCACTTCTCGTTGGGCAGAAGCACTGCGTGAAATGAGCGGACGTTTAGAAGAAATGCCTGGTGATGAAGGTTATCCCGCTTATCTGGGCTCTCGTCTAGCTGAATACTATGAACGTTCAGGACGTGTCATTGCTCTAGGCTCTGACCAACGTGAGGGCAGTATCACTGCCATCAGTGCGGTTTCTCCTTCTGGTGGAGATATCTCTGAACCAGTGACTCAAAATACCTTACGAGTGGTGAAGGTTTTCTGGGGATTAGATTCTAGTCTTGCTCAAAAAAGACATTTTCCATCGATTAACTGGATCCAAAGTTACTCATTATATTCAACAGAAGTTGGCAGATATATGGATCAAATCTTACAACAGGATTGGTCTGATATGGTAACTGAAGGCATGCGGATCTTGCAAGAAGAAGAACAATTAAATGAAATCGTGCGCTTGGTAGGGATCGATTCGCTTTCTGATAACGATCGCTTGACCCTTGAAGTAGCAAAATCGATTCGAGAAGACTATTTACAACAAAATGCTTTTGATGATGTAGATACGTTTACTTCAAGAGAAAAACAATTCAACATGTTGAAAGTTATTTTGACTTTTGGGAAAGAGGCACGAAAAGCTTTATCGCTGGGAGCGTACTTCAATGAAATCATGGAAGGTACAGTAGCGGTCAGAGAACGCATTAGTCGGAGCAAGTATATTCCAGAAGAAGAGTTAGCCAAAATTAGTAGTATAAATGAAGAAATCAAAGAAACGATCCAATTGATTGTTTCAGAAGGAGGGATGACCGATGATTAAAGAATATCGTACAATCAAAGAAGTGGTCGGCCCTTTGATGGCAGTCGAAAAAGTTTCGGGAGTCAAATATGAAGAATTGATTGAAGTTCGGATGCAAAACGGCGAGATTCGTCGTGGACAAGTACTAGAAGTCCAAGAAGACAAAGCAATGGTTCAGATCTTTGAAGGAACCAGTGGAATCAATCTAAAAAATTCTTCCGTACGTTTTTTAGGACACCCTTTACAATTAGGGGTATCAGAAGACATGATCGGTCGGGTTTTTGATGGTCTTGGTCGACCAAAAGACAATGGACCTGAAATCTTGCCAGAAAAATATTTAGATATCAATGGCGAAGTAATCAATCCAATTGCCAGAGATTATCCCGATGAATTTATCCAAACAGGGATTTCAGCAATCGATCATTTGAATACATTAGTTCGTGGTCAAAAATTGCCGGTTTTTTCTGGCTCAGGTTTACCACACAAAGAGTTGGCTGCCCAAATTGCTCGCCAAGCAACTGTTTTGGATTCTTCCGATGATTTTGCTGTGGTTTTTGCTGCCATCGGTATTACTTTTGAAGAAGCCGAGTTTTTTATGGAAGACTTTAGACAAACAGGTGCGATTGACCGCTCTGTTATGTTTATGAATTTAGCTAATGATCCAGCAATCGAACGAATCGCCACACCAAGAATGGCATTGACGGCCGCTGAATATTTAGCTTATGAAAAAGGCATGCACGTCTTAGTCATCATGACCGATATGACCAACTATGCAGAAGCGCTCAGAGAAATTTCGGCCGCACGTCGAGAAGTTCCTGGCCGTCGTGGTTATCCAGGCTATCTTTACACAAACTTAGCCACCTTATTTGAACGGGCTGGACGGATTAGAGGATTGAAAGGTTCTGTAACTCAAATTCCGATTTTGACGATGCCAGAAGATGATAAGACTCATCCGATTCCCGATTTGACGGGCTATATCACAGAAGGTCAGATCATTTTAACGAGAGAGCTTTATAAGAGTGGGATTCAACCACCGATCGATGTCTTGCCTTCTCTTTCACGGTTGAAGGACAAAGGAACAGGTGCCGGTAAAACGAGAGAAGACCACGCAGCAACGATGAACCAATTGTTTGCCGCCTATGCGCAAGGAAAACAAGCGAAGGAATTAGCTGTCGTTTTAGGTGAATCTGCCTTGTCAGATATTGATAAAATCTATGCAAAATTTGCGGAACGATTTGAAAACGAATATGTCAACCAAGGATTTTACACCAATCGGACGATCACAGAAACGCTTGACTTAGGTTGGGAACTGTTGGCAATGCTTCCAAGAACCGAGTTAAAACGAATCAAGGATGATTTACTGGATAAGTATTTGCCAGAAGGGAAGTGAGTTCCTTATGCGATTAAACGTCAATCCTACGAGAATGGAGCTAACTCGTTTAAAGAAACAATTAACGACAGCGACAAGGGGACACAAACTTTTAAAGGATAAACAAGATGAATTGATGCGTCAATTTATTTTACTGATCCGTAAAAATAATGAGTTACGCCAAGCAATAGAAAAAGAAACCCAAACAGCAATGAAAGATTTTGTCTTAGCAAAGTCAACAGTCGAAGAAGCCTTCATTGACGAACTTTTAGCATTACCAGCGGAAAACGTCTCACTTTCTGTAGTTGAGAAAAATATTATGAGTGTCAAAGTTCCCCTCATGAATTTTCAATACGATGAAACATTGAATGAGACACCATTAGAGTATGGCTATCTTCATTCTAATGCAGAGTTGGATCGTTCGATCGATGGTTTTACGCAGCTCTTACCAAAGCTTTTGAAGCTGGCAGAAGTTGAAAAAACATGTCAACTCATGGCTGAAGAGATCGAGAAAACCAGAAGAAGGGTCAATGCGTTGGAATATATGACGATTCCTCAATTGGAAGAAACGATTTATTATATTAAAATGAAGCTGGAAGAAAACGAACGAGCAGAAGTAACTCGCCTGATCAAAGTGAAAAATATGGGAACAGAAGAGTAAGGCTGATCCAATTCAGCATTCTAATGGCTTTTTTCATGATCAGAACAAATCGAATTTAGCGTAAGAAGAAAAAGTAGTCATTTATTTTTCTTCTTACGCTCGTTTGCTTATAATGGAAAGAGGTCGTGAAAGAAGCGGTCAGCTCCGAGCGAATAAGCGATGATTTTTTTAAATAGCTTCTCCTATTTTAGAAAATCATCGCTTATTGCCGAGTAGTTGCTTCACGCCAATGATTCATTTTGTACCTATTTATGATCGCAGAACAAAATGTCGTTCTGAGATCTTAGATAAAAATTAAGCATAAGGAATGACTATCATGAAAAAAAGAGTAAGAAAACGATTATCACCTGTCCAGCTAATTGCTGCTGGTTTTTTTATCTTGATCCTGTTTGGAGGTAGCTTACTGACGTTACCATTTTTTAGCCGCAGCGGAGAAAGCACCCATTTTATTGATGCCTTATTCACTGCAACCTCAGCTGTTTGTGTGACTGGTTTGACGACACTGAATACTGCGGAGCATTGGAATAGTGCAGGACAGTTTTTGATCATGACCTTGATTGAAATCGGTGGGTTAGGCTTTATGATGATCCCGATCCTCTTTTTTGCTATTGCGAAGAAAAAAATCAGTTTTAGTATGCGGATTGTGCTAAAGGAAGCCTTAAACCTTGAAGAGATGTCGGGTGTAATTAAGTTAATGATCTATATCTTAAAATTTGCGGTGGTGATCCAAGTAATCGGGGCGGTTGCTTTGAGTGTAGTTTTTATTCCTGAATTGGGTTGGGCTAAAGGAATCTGGTTTAGTATCTTTCATGCCGTTTCTAGTTTTTGTAATGCAGGATTTGATTTATTAGGAGACAGTTTACTTGCGGATCAAACAAATGTTTACCTGATCATGGTCGTTTCAGCGTTGATCATTGCAGGTGGATTAGGTTTTATTGTCTGGCGTGATATTCTAAGTTATCATCGGGTCAAAAAAATCACACTACATTCAAAAGTCGCCTTATCTGTAACTGCACTCTTATTAATTGGTGGATTTATTTTATTTCTCATCACTGAAAGAAATGGACTGACTTTAGTTAAAGGTACGTTTACAGAAAGATTAGCGAATACATTTTTTATGAGTGTGACACCAAGAACAGCAGGCTATTACTCTATTGATTATTTACAGATGAGTCATGCAGGATTGATTTTAACGATGTTTTTGATGTACATCGGAGGAACTTCTGGTTCGACAGCTGGAGGACTGAAAACTACGACATTAGGAATTTTATTGATCCAAATGCATGCCATGTTTAAAGGAAAGACACGAGCAGAAGCCTTCGGTCGAACCATTCGCCAAGCAGCCGTGCTACGTGCATTGACTCTTTTCTTTGTAACTCTCTCTTTATGTGTTGTTGCGATCATGGTCCTATCTGTGACGGAGACGATTCCTAAAACGTCAGGAATCGAATACATTGCGTTTGAAGTCTTTTCCGCTTTTGGGACAGTTGGGTTGACGATGGGGTTGACCCCAGATTTGACATTGATCGGAAAACTAGTCATTATTTCTTTGATGTATATCGGTCGAGTAGGAATCATGACAGTCGTTTTTTCACTACTAGTAAAAGCGAACAGGGCAGAAGCCAATTACAAATACCCAGAAGAAAGCATCATGCTTGGGTAGTTGTGAAGGTATCGGGGAGTTCTGATGATAATAAAAAAGAAACGCTCAAAACAAGAGAAGCTGTTTTGAGCGTTTTTTTACAACCTTATCCCCGAATAACTTCGATTTTATATCCGTCAGGGTCAACAACGAAATAATAAGAAGGAGCTGTTCCTGGAAGTCCTTTTAGGTCTGTCACATTGAATCCTTCTGCTTGGTGTTTTTCGTGAAGTGCTTCTAAATCATCCGCAGCAATAGCAATGTGTCCATAGCCATTCCCTAGATCATAGCCTTCATGATCATAGTTATAAGTTAATTCTAATTCGTAGTCATCTCCTGGTAAAGTTAAATAAACAAGGGTGAATTTGTTTTCTGGAAAATCACGGCGACGACTTTCTTCAAAGCCAAACGCTTTTTGGTAAAATTCTAATGAAGCGTCAAGATCTTTCACTCGAACGCAAGTATGAGCCATTTTCATAAATAACTACTTCCTTTCCTTTTTTTTCATCATAACAAAAAAAGAAAGAGCAATAGAAGATTTGCGCTTGTTTATGAGAAAACTCTCATGTAAAATAAAAAGTAAATAAGCTTAAGGTGGACAAAATGATGGATAAACCAGTATTTGGTGAAAAAGAAGCAGGGGTCCAGTATTCCCCACGATATGCTGCCTATATCATCGTGGAAGAAAAGAACAAACTAGCTTTGATTGAAGCTCCAAATGGTGCTTATTTTTTACCTGGTGGAGAGATCGAAGCGATGGAAACGAAAGAAGCGGCACTCAAGAGAGAACTCCTTGAGGAAATGGGGATCGTCGCAGAAATTGCGACTTATCTAGGGGAAGCGGATGAGTATTTTTATTCCAATTACCGTCAGACCTATTACTATAACCCAGGCTACTTTTACGTGGCAAACGGCTGGCAACAAGTGGCAGAACCAACTGAAAAGACGAATACCGTTTGGTGGGTCACACCACAAGAAGCCATTGAAAAATTAAAACGAGGTAGCCACAAGTGGGCGGTTGAAAAATGGTTATTGAACAATTAAAACAATTAAATCAAGAAAAAATCCAAAACCAGCGTACAGTCAGTGACGAACTGGTTTTGGATTTTTATTTAGTAGCAAGTGTTATTTTTATTATGATAAAACATACGTTTTGATCGCTTCTGCCACACCATGTTCTTCATTTGTTTTAGTGACCACGTTGGCAGCTTCTTTAACTAGCGGAACAGCATTACCCATCGCAACGCCTAAGCCAGCATATTCAATCATCGATAAGTCATTTTCGTTGTCACCAATCGCCATGATCTCATCCTGATCGATTCCAAGATGTTGCGCTAAGTTCGCAACGGCTGCGCCTTTACTTGCTTCTTTGTTTAATACTTCAAAGTAATAAGGCGCACTTTTCACTGTCGTGTATTTTTCACGGAATGTTTGGGGCAAACGAGCAATCGCAGCATCTAAGATATCAGGTTCGTCGATCATCATCATTTTAACCAAATTGATATCTGGTGTCATTTCTTCAGGTGTGCGGTATTTCAACGGCATATGAACTAAGCTGGCTTCATGGATCGTATACGCACTGATATCACGATTAGAGGTGTAAATCGCCTGATCATCAATGGAGTGTAGATGACTGCCAACTCGACGAGCCATCACTTCGATTTCTAAATAATCTTCATGTGTCAAACCATGACGTGCGATGATTTTTCCTGATTTTGTTTGTTGGACAAGTGCGCCATTGTAGGTGATCACGTAGTCATTTTCTTGGAATAAATCGAGTTCATTCAACTGTTCCTGTACACCAGGCAACGGTCTGCCGGTACACAAGACGATGGCTACTCCTTTAGCGACAGCTTGAGCAATCGCTTCTTTGACGTCTGCTGTAATTTCTCTTTTCTCATTTAATAAGGTTCCATCGATGTCGATGGCGACTAACTTGATAGACATAATTTCCTCCAGTGATCGTGTGTTTTAGTTTGTTTGGGTAATCAGTGAACCATTGCGGATATGGCTTGCAAATTCTTGATAGGTTTCGTCAAATAGATCGTAGTGATTTCTTAAAGACGGATCAACCATTTCTTTTGGAAAGAAAAATCGTTCATCTCCTTGTTCTTGTCCAGCAAGAGCAGCCACAAGTTGGCTCACCTCTGATAATTCTACCAAAGTTCCATCATTTCGCAAGATTTCGATTTGTGTTCGATGGCGTCCTTCTTCGGGGCGATAAAAATCATAAGGCAAATCATAACTGGAATTGATGGCAGTATAGTAGACAGGATTGTAGCCAACTTTTTCCACAAGAGCAGTCATTTCCTTGATCAAGGAAGAAGAGCGATCCCCAGAAAAAGTTGCCGATTTTAACGGTTTACGGTATAAGAAACGTTTAGCTAAATCACTTAAGATTGGATCAGAAAATTCTGTCCATTGGGTAAAATAAGTTCCTAAAACGCCATCGTCTAATTTTAAATACTCATCTAGTGTAAAGTTTTCGTCAAGAAACGGTAAGAGTAGTTGAGAATGGGATTCAAACACATTGGGATCTTCTCGATACAACTCATGCGCCCGATGTAACAAGTGTTCTAAAATTACTTCCATGCCACGAGACACAGGGTGGAAATAAACTTGAACGTACATTTGATAGCGACTCACAATATAATCTTCGACTGCGTGCATCCCATTCATCGAAAAGGCGATCCCGCCTTTATAGGGACGAATGACACGTAAAATTCGTGTTAAATCAAACGTACCGTATTCTGTCCCAGTGTAATAGGCATCTCGCAACAAGTAATCCATTCGATCAGCATCGATCTGACTCGAAATCATTTGGACGACTTGGGGATTAGGATACGTTTTTTGAATCACACTGGCAACTTTTTCTGGAAATCCTTCTTCCACACGATTCAAAATTTGATAAACTTCCGTTTCGGGAGAAGTAATGATTTCTACAGTGATCGCTTCATGATTCGTATGGAAAATATGCTCAAATGTATGAGAATAAGGACCGTGACCAACATCGTGAAGTAATGCTGCGCACAACGTAACCAAACGTTCTCGATCATCCCAGCCGTCAGCGCCAATTTTTTCTTGAGGGAAATTGCGGGAAAAGATATCACAGATCCGTCTTGAAATTTCATAGACCCCTAATGAATGAGTGAACCGACTATGTTCAGCGCCGTGAAAAGTAAAGGAAGAAGTGCCTAACTGTTTGATACGGCGCAATCGTTGGACTTCTTTTGAATTGATCAAGTCTAAAATGACTTGGTGTTGGACATGGATATAGTTATGGACCGGGTCACGAAAGACCTTTTCGATCGGTAATAATTGATATTTATAAGGAATAGTCATCAGCAAGCTCCTTTAATTTATTTCGTTCTTCCATTCGATTGATTTGATTCGTCCACTGTTCAGAAGTGACATGTGCCTCTTTCCAACATAGCGCATCAACTGAACGACTCTCTCCATAGAGTTGTGTGAGTGCCAATTGGAATTGCTGTTTTACATCCTCAATGGTTAAAGGAATTTCAAGTAAATCAGCTAAGGTTGCCATACTTTCAGGAACGACCGCCGGGTAACCATCCGTGCCGAAATCCTCTTTCAACGCTTCTTGATAGAATCGTTTCATCGCTTGACCTCTGGTTTGTTGTGCGCCATTGACACTAACATACATCATCACAGAAATCCCGTTTTTTATGCGACGTTGGGCGATCCCCGCAAACTTTTTACCGTTGATACTCAGGTCATACGTACCAGGACAATAAGAATGAGTCACTTCAAAAGCTTCGATTGATACGGTTGGAAAAGCCAGACGAGTCAATGTGAGCATTTTTTCATAGGCAGCATCAATCGATATCTTCTCCTGTTCGTTTTGAGGGAAAATCAATGAGAGATTTAAAACCCCTTGATCAGAAATGATCCCTAATCCACCAGCGTTACGAACGATTGGCTGATAGCCTGCTTTTCTTAGCTCCTGAATGCCTTCATGGAAGTAGGGCGTTCGAGTATCTTTCATTCCTAAGATCACCGTTTGTTCATATTGCCAAAAATGGAGAAAGTTTTGGTTGTTTTTTTTTGAATACTCGGTTAAGATATCCGTCAGAGCAAAAGGGGTAAAATCATTTTTTTGATAAATTTTTTGATCCAAAATAATTGTTGGATTCATTACATTCGCTCCTTTATATAATTAATCATCGATTGACATTCCAATGATTCACGTTTGTCATCGTTTCATGGGAGTTTCTCTCATTATTATACTATACTCTAACATACTCTAAAAAAAAGAATTTATTGAGTCTGGGACAAAACTTGGCTCAGTCTCTTCTGGTAGCTCTAAAAACGAATAAACGGTGTTCAAGCATCAGCTCCTTGAAATAAGCCTGAATTTTTCAAAATATGAGAAGCTATTTTAAAAAATTCTTTCTTATTGTCATCGGAGCTCCCCGATGCTTTCACAACCTCTTCGATGACGAGTTGTTTGACAAATAGACGAAAACTAGGAACAATGTACCTATATGAAGTAAAGGAGAAGGTAAAATGGCACAATCGCAAGGAACACCCATTTCAATCAAATTACGGACGAAAGTCATGCAAAATGGGGAGCATCAAGACTTTTTCTTTGATCTGAAAGGTCAAATGGTCAAAATTGGGGATACGTTATACATACGATACCAGGAAATTCAGGAAAATACAGCAGAAGAAATCCCTGTAACGATCAAATTGATGCCCGATGGACAGGTTCAACTGATTCGTGCGGGAGAAACACGGATGCGACTAAAATTCGGGTATCGTGAACGTTTGGAAACAACGTATCGGACACCTTATGGCATGCTTCAAATTGAAACGTATACCAAAGAATTACATGTTAGTCTGAAAGACCGACCAACCGCTGGGAAAGTAATGATTGAATACGACTTGCTAATGGGACCAGAAAAATTAGGGGAATATTATTTAACTTTAGATTTTACTGCTTAAATCGCAAAGAAACGTTTGATTTTTTACGTATGATTTTGTATGATAAGGAGTAGACTGTGAAAGGACGTGTCCTGATTGGAAATTAGTGTATTTGAAGGTGCAAACAAAAACGAATTATCAATGATCGAAGTAGCACATGCGATCTTAGAACAACGTGGCGATGTGATGGATTTTTCTGATTTAGCCAACCAAATCCAAACCTATCTTGGAAAATCAGACAGTGAGATTCGTGATTCACTGGCACAATTTTATACTGACTTAAATATTGATGGTAGCTTTATTTCATTAGGTGACAATCGTTGGGGCTTGCGTTCATGGTATGCGATCGATTCGATCGATGAAGAAGTAAACCATGGAATTGACGAAGAAGATGAAGATACACCTCGTCGACGCAAACGTAAAAAAGTCAATGCCTTTATCAACGATGATGAAGATGCGATCGATTATAATGATGATGACCCAGAAGATACTGACTTGTCTGACGAAGATGACGATGATCTTTTTGAAGATGATGATGACGATGATGAAGAAATCGCTGCTTATAACTCTGACTTGCAAGAAATCGGTGCAGACGACACAAGTGACGATGAAGAAGAATTACCAGGCAACATCGAAGAAGATCTAAGCATCATTGAAGATGACGATGAAGACGAAGACTACGAGGACGAAGAGTTCACCGAAGAATAGACTTTCGGATTCATAGCTGCAGATCCCCCAATAAGGGATCTGCAGTTTTTTTGTATTGATTTTTTACATAAATTAAAAATAATTGAAACTTTTTGGTTTGTTTGATCGTCATAGTAAGTGAGAGGGAAAGGAGATGGGTCCGATTTTTAATCGTTACAAGAAAAAGAAGCAAATCGAAAAATCCAAGAATTTATTAAGTGAATTGATCCAAGAGGAATATGAGAAAATGTTTCGGATCACAATGAATTATGTTCATGACAAAGAAGAAGCATTGGACGTAATGCAAGACAGTTTTCATAAAGCGTTAGCTGCTATTGAACAAGGGAAAGAGATTGAACGATTTTCAGCTTGGTTTTATCGTATTTTGATACGAACAGCGATCGATGCTTGGCGTAAGCAAAAACGAAATCAATCGGAAACATTGGAAGAAGAAACGATTCAACTCGCTCATACAATGGACGATTCATTGACTGATTTACATGGAATCATTGAAGGAATTGATAGCCCCGAAAAGGAAATTTTGATTCTACATTTTTTTGAAGGCTTTCGTTTAAAAGAAATTGCAGAGATTCTTGATTTGAATGAAAACACCGTCAAAACCAAAATGTATCGTACGTTAAATCAGCTAAGAAAAATCTTACAGTAAAAATCACAATAAAGGAGAGAAAGACGGATGTACTCAGCTCAGAAAGAATTAGAACAACTGAAACAAGTCTATCAACAACAAGAAATCCCTCGTGGTATCAAAAATGAGATGATCAAGCGCTACTCACTAGAAGAACAAAGGTTTAACCAACGAGTGAAACGAAAAAAACAAGTGAAAGGACTTATTCTATCTTTTGCTATTATTGCGATGATGTTCAGCAGTATTTTTTTTAACAATCAAATTCGTAGTTTTGCTGAAGATTTACCCTTGATTGGCCCAGTCGTGAAATTAATTTTAGGGAAAACACTGTCTGATGAAGCAATCGAGATCCGAGTGCCGCAAATCAGTACAAAAGATAAAGAAAATAGTCAGACGATTGCTGGACTGAACAAAAAGTACTTTCGTGAAGGACAAGAAAACTTTGAAAAAGCAAAAGTACAGTACCAAGACTTTAAAACAAATCATTTTCAAGTTACGGGAGATTATCAGAAACTGTTGGATGATCCGCGTTTTTTAGTGATTGAACGAAAGATGACACAAACTGCCGCAGACAGCTATACGGAAAAGCGTTATGATACGATTGATAAAAAAAACGGAGTAGTCCTATCTTTACCACTTTTATTCAAAGATGATCAGTATCTTTCCGTTTTGACAAATGAAGTCAAAGAGCAAATGCAAAAAAATAGCAAAGAAAACCCTGATCAGTATTATTGGACAGATGATGATTTTAAAGATGGACTAATCAAAAAAACGCCATTAGTTACTAAAGACACATCTTTTTATATCAATAAAAATCACGAGCTAGTCTTAGTTTACGATCAATTTTCGATCGCACCTGGCTATATGGGCACACCAACCTTTGTGATACCTAAAGAAGTGACACGTTCACTTTTAGCTTCTCCAGATTACTTAAATGAGTAAGCTCAACCTAAAAAATAAATAACTGATCCTTTGCGCTATCATAAGAGTTGATTTGATTTTGGAAAAATACTTCAAATAGTTCAATTATACATGGTTATAATATATACAAAATGTCTAGGACAGCCATTGTTGGATAAATAGCTGTTTAAGAGAGATTGAGACAAAAGTATTTCGCATCAAGAAATAAGAAGGAATTTCCGAAAATTGACAAGAAACGCAAACACTGGTTTTTGCTGTTGATTGTTACCTACTTGGTGCTTCACAAATTTTTTGAAGATGCTACTTTTTTCTCACCGTGAACAAGAGGTCAGCTCTTTGAACATCATTTATTCGTTTTTAGAGATACTAGAAGAGACTGAAGCAAGTTTTGTTTCAGTCCCTTTTATTTTAGAGAACTATCCAAATTTCGTCCTAGAATTTTTTGTGCAAATATCGTAAATGATGTGAAAGTATATACTTTTTAGTATATACTTATTGTTGGATAAAAATATTTTCTCATTATTGTTGGTTCTGCTAATAAATAAAGCTAGCAGAAAGTTTGGAGAATATTTTAGGAGGAATCTCGTGAAAAAACAACCAAAATTTCAAGAAATTGCGAATGAAATTGAGAAGCGAATCATGGAAGGAATTTACGTTTCTAGTCAAAAATTACCTTCAGAATATGATTTAGCAGACGAGTTTCAATGTAGTCGTTTAACTGTTCGTAAAGCAATCGAATTATTGATCAGCCAAAATAAGTTGATCAAAGAAAAAAGTAAAGGCACGTATGTCATGAAACAACCTAAGATCCAAAGTGGCTCTGGAGGACTGCAAAGCTTTACCGAAACTGCTCGAATCCAAGGGAAAAAGACAAAAACGCAAGTCTTAGAATGCGAAGTTACTGAACAACTACCAACGAATGTTAAACAAGCTTTTGGTGAATCGATTTCTGAGCCAATCGTTCATTTGAGACGATTACGTTATTTTGATGACGAACCAATGACGGTTGAAAATCTTTATATTTTAAAACGTTATCTGGGAGAAGTCTCTCAAGAAGAATTAAGTGGGTCACTCTATCAAGTGATCGAAAAAAACGTGGAGATCGCTTATTCTCACCAAGAAATCGAAGCAGTGAAAGCGACGGCTGACGTGGCAAAACTCTTGCAAGTAGCTGTGGATGAACCGATGTTGTTTGTCCATTCAATGACATATTCGCCAGCAGCCAAACCGATCTTATATGACTGCTCGTTTTATCGTGCAGATAAATATACATTTAAAAATACGTTGATTCGTCAAAAAAGGAGTGAATAAATTGAAAAAAAGCAAGTCGATGATTGATGATCATTGGGAAGAATTTCTTGAGTTTCTTCAAACAGTTATGAAAGTACCAAGTGTGAAAGGGAAGCCGGAAGATCATGCTCCGTTTGGGAAAGCACCTCGAGAAGTGTTGGACCTTGTACTCAAAAAAGGAAAAGAAGTAGGGTTTAAGACTAAAGTGATTGATGATGCGATCGGATACGTCCAATGGGGAGAAGATGATGAGGACTATATTGGGATCATTGGTCATTTAGATGTGGTTCCAGCAGGATCAGGATGGGATTTTCCACCCTTTGATTTAAGCGAAAAAGATGGACGCTTTTATGGACGAGGGATTTTAGATAATAAAGGGCCGATCATTAGTTGTTTTTATGCTCTGATCCTGTTGAAAAAAATGGGAGCGGTTCCTAAAAAAACGATCCGCATTATTTTTGGGACTGACGAAGAAAGTGGGATGTCTGATGTGGCTCATTATTTACAGGCTGAAGTTCCGCCATCATTTGGTTTTACGCCAGATTGTAAATATCCAGTTGTTTACGGAGAAAGAGGAGTAGTCAACCTAACGATTCATTTCCCATTAGTTAAAGAAGAAGTTATTCAAATCAGTGATTTTACAGGGGATCAATATCGAGATCATGTGCCAGACCAGCTGAGTGTTTCGATTAATGAGAAAAAATTTGATGTGGAAGGAAAACGTTCTCCAAGTAATGCCCCAGAATTAGGAGAGAATGCGATTACGCTGCTTGCCGAAAAAATCAAAGCAGATTCAGCTGTTCCAGAACAAATACGAGCTTATTTTGATTGGATCTGGCAAGCTTTCCACAATAAACATTATGGAGAAGGAATCGATCTTGCTTTGTCTGATGAAGATTCAGGCAGGTTGATTCTTACACCTGTGAATTTGCAAAAAAACACTAACGGGTTAGATTTAGAAGTTGCTTTTCGTTACCCTGTTTCAGTCACAGAAGAGGAAGTCGTGAGTGGGTTGGCTAAACAGTTGCCCGAGAAAGCGACTTTTACAATCAATCGCAGTATTCCAGGAATCTGTCAGAAAAAAGATTCGCCTGAAATCAAAAAACTATCTCAAATTTATGGCGAGATTACTGGGAACGACCCTACGCCAGTGACGACAACGGGTGCTACTTATGCCAGAAAGATTCCTAATGTATTAGCATTTGGTCCCTCTTTTCCAGGGCAAAAAGGGATTGCGCATAACAAAAATGAGTATATGGAAGTAACAGATCTGCGCATGAATTTAGAGATATACCTACGAAGCATTCAAGCATTGATCGAATAAACAGTTATATATTTTTAAAAAAAAGATTATCAGAGACTTCTCTTATAAATCAATTAGATTTTAAGAAAAGTCTCTTTTTAGTATAGACATAATAGTATATACTAAATAAAATAGATGTAAGCGCTATATATAGGAGGGGTAAACATGTGGGGAATTATCGCAACGTGGCGTATGGCACATGATGGTGTGTTAGCTGCCAAAAAATTATTAGAACAGGAAGGAACGTGCGGAGATGCCGTGGAAACGTCAATCAAATGTGTAGAAGACTATCCATTTTACAAATCAGTTGGCTATGGTGGCTTGCCAAACGAACGAGGCATTGTAGAAATGGATGCGGCTTTTATGGATGGGGATACGTTCAAAATTGGGGCAGTGGCTGGGATCGTAGATATTGCGAATCCAATATCAGTTGCCAGAAAATTAAGTAATGAAAAATTCAATAGTTTTCGCGTAGGACAAGGAGCCACTGAATATGCAATGCTAGCAGGATTCGAACGGAAAAACATGCTAACGCCAAGAGCTAAAAAAATTTGGCAAAAACGAGTGGCAGAAGTGGCGAAAACGAATCTAAGTCCCTATGACGGACACGATACGGTGGGCGTGGTTTCTTTGGATCAACACACCGGCATGGCTGCAGGAACGTCTAGTTCTGGATTATTTATGAAAAAGCAAGGTCGTGTGGGAGATTCCCCTTTATCAGGTTCTGGTTTTTACGTCGACAGTCAAATCGGTGGTGCGACAGCAACTGGTCTAGGAGAAGATTTAATGAAAGGCTGTCTAGCTTATGAAATTGTTCGCTTGATGGGAGAAGGAGTCACTCCACAAAAAGCCTGTGATCAAGCTGTGTATTCTTTTACTGATTTATTAAAAGAACGGTATGGAAAAGCAGGTGCTTTTTCATTAGTTGCTATGAATAAAGCAGGTGAATGGGGAGTTGCGACCAATGTCGAATTTACGTTTACTGTTGCAACTGAAAAGGAGCAACCAGCTATCTACTTAGCTAATCCAGGAGTTGATCAGACAACGATCATTGAACCAATCACCAAAGAATGGCTGGATGCTTATGAAAAACGCATCAAAGCCCCAGTTTGATCCCAGTATCGAAGTCATTTAGCTGATAATCAGCATATGTATATATAAGGAGGAGAAAAAAATGGCAACAAAAAAAATCTATTTATTCTGTGAAGCAGGTATGTCAACGAGTATTATGGTCAATAAAATGATGGAAGTAGTCACAAAACATCAGATGCCACTAGAAATCCATGCGTTCCCAGCAATCCATGCAGAGGAAAAAGTTGAACAAGAGAAACCGGTAGCCATCTTATTAGGACCACAAGTTCGTCATTTAAGTGACAAAATGAAAAAAACGTTTGAGCCGTTAGGCATTCCTGTAGGCACAATTGCCACAGAAGCATATGGCATGATGGATGGCGAACGTGCGATGAAAGATGTCCTGAAAATGATCAAAGAAAGTAGAAAATGAGTTTTTGTAAACGGAAACAGTCGGAGTCAACAAAAAGATCGGGGGAAAAAAGATGCAAAAATTTTTGAATTGGTTAGAAAAAGTTTTGACACCAATGGCAAAAACGGTTGGAGAAAATAAATATTTGATTGCTATACGAGATGGCTTTTTACTTTCTACACCGTTATTGATCGTGGGGTCATTGTTTCTAGTATTGACCAACTTTCCAATACCAAATTGGAATGAATGGATGGCTGGTTTTTTAGGGGAAAATTGGGCAGTCATGTTGAATAAGCCTGCTACTGCCAGTTTTGATATCATGACGATTTTAGCAGTTGGGGGCATCGGTTATAGTTTAGCAAAGCAATTTAAAGTGGATGCGATGCAAGCAGCAATTATTTCTTTAGTTTCATTCTTTATCGTAACGCCTTTTACCACATTATTTACGCCAGAAGGTTCGACTGAAGTATTTGAAGTCGGAAGTCTTCCTTTACGTTGGATGGGATCAAGTGGTTTATTTTTAGGGATGGTAGTTGCTTTAGTAGCGACTCGTATGTTCGTTGCCTTGATTCGTACAGGGTGGACAATCAAAATGCCAGATGGCGTGCCGCCTACTGTTGTTAAATCGTTTGAAGCATTGATTCCAAGTTTCGTCATCTTAACGTTCTTTATGGTGGCGAATTGGGTAGCGAGTTTAACCACATATGGGAATTTACAAGAAATCCTGTTTAAATTCTTACAAACACCATTGTTAAGTTTAGGGAATACCTTAGGTGCTATGATCATTGCGTACTTATTTTTACATTTTTTCTGGTTTTTCGGAATCAACGGTTCAAGTGTCGTAGGTGCAGTTTTCAATCCAGTTCTTCGTGCTTTATCGATTGAAAATCTAAATGCGTTCAAAGACGGACATGAAATTCCTAATATCATTACAGGTCAATTTCAAGATATGTTTGCAACATTTGGTGGGGGCGGTTCTACCTTATCATTGATTTTGATTATGATTCTTGTATGTAAGAGTCAGCGAGTGAAAAAACTTTCACAATTATCACTTGTACCAGGAATTTTCGGGATCAATGAACCGATCATCTTTGGTTTACCGATCGTATTAAATCCAATCATTTTGATCCCATTTGCTTTAGTACCCACAATCAATATCATTATTGCTTATTTTTGTATGGACCTAGGGCTAGTTGCTTACACCAATGGGATTCAACTTCCATGGACAACGCCACCGATCATTTCAGGCTTTTTAGTCAGTGGTTGGCAAGCTTCTGTCCTTCAGGGATTACTTATTTTATTAGGAATGGCAGTTTATTATCCATTCATCAAAGTATTAGACAATCAATATCTGAAAGAAGAGCTTGAGGCAGAAGAATCAACAGCAGAAGAAATCAATTTTGATGACTTTGATTTTGATACCTTATAAAAAGGAGTAGGAGCATGAAAAAAATCATTTTGATCCTCAACCATGTGACCGCAGGTATGGGAAGTGACGAACAAGCACAATTGCCTCCAGGTGGAAAAAAAACAGCTCTAGGACCGGGAGAAACATTAGCGCCATTGTTTAAAGAAAAAAAGGCAGAGATTATTGCTACTTTATACTGCGGTGATCGTTATTATTCAAGTCATCCAGAAGAAGTCAAACAAAAATTTATCGGATTCGCCAAAAAGTTTGGAGCAGATGCGATATTATGTGGACCAGCTATGCATTATCCTAATTTTGGAGAGATGGCAGGCGGGTTAGTCGAAGCTTTTAACAAAGAAGGCATTCCTGCTGCCGCTGCAATGTCTGTTGAAAATCCTGCTGTAGCAAAATATCAGCAAGTGATCCCCATCGTTAAAATGCCAAAAAAAGGTGGGATCGGACTAAATCAATCCTATAAAAATATGGCAACAATCGTGACACAGTTAGCGAAAGGGGAAGAACGAACTTCCTCAGAACAAGAAATGATCTTTTGAATCAAAAGTGAATAAACGGAGCATAATGACTTTTCTTAAGTTGAAAAGCTGTTTCGATAGATGACGGAAAAAAGCCAATCATTACGTATGTTTTGATTGGCTTTTTGTGTGAAGAAGGTTGCAAAGAATAGTTTGCCACAAGCAGGATCAGGGGAGATGAGCAACACGTAAGGCTTTGATCAATGTTTGGGTAGAAAGATTCGATCAATTAGCTAACTGAATTTCATCGTTTGCCAACTTGCTCCTTCTCTTTATTGATTTATTCCTTCTCTTTATTAAAAAGTAGAGTGAAAAATAGACTTGAATCTCAATGGATCGTCCAATAAACTATTTATTGTAAGCGATTTATTCTTAATTGAAGAAAAGTGGTGATGTATGAACAAAGTAAAGATACTCATGACGTTGTTTGTTAGCTCTATACTTCTATTGTTGGTTTCTCATCCCCAAGAAATAGCGGCAACTACAAGCAAGTCTAATGTAGGAACACATGCAACATTTTCCAAAGTAATGACTTATGATCAAATGATTGAGCAACTCACAAACGATCTTCAGCTTTCATCAACAAAAGCAAGGCAAAAACTCGAATCTTCGGACAAAATTGTTCACACAGTTACTCGAAATAGAGCAACCTTTCGAGTACTGTCGCAGACTGTGACGGTGAATAAGACGTACAAGCCAACGATGCGGTTTTATTGTGAAACGAGTGAAAGTGGTCATTTTAGAGCGATTAAACGAATAATAGCAATAAATTTGGTTAGAGAAGACCAGGAAGTGGCAAAAGCTTTTTCGGGAACTGTCTATGTCAACTTAGAAGAAGCCAATCGTATCTATTATATCGTGAATGGTGACTTCTTTAATCAAGGTACGACTTCATGGAAAAACGGATCAACGAGTGGTGTAGACAGTGCGCTAGATCTAAGGTTTACTACAAAGGATGCCGGGAGCCATTACCAATACAGTTATAGTGAACACCGAATCACTTTTTGATTTGCAGGCGGGTAAGGAAGTGGACAGCGATCGCTAACCATTGCTGAATAATAGTGAATGGTTAAAGAAAAGTGATGGGAGAGATATGGGTGGCTCGTAAAACTTAGTTTACACAAAAAATAACGAAAAAAGCTGATCCATACATGCGGATCAGCTTTTTATCTTTTAAATTTAGAAAGCAAAACATTCCCAAATATGCTAAGATAGCAATAGACGCGTCCTGAGGGAATCGAACCCCCGTCTCAAGAACCGGAATCTTACGTGATATCCACTACACTAAGGACGCAAGTACAGACACAATTGTAACGAAACTAAAAAAAAATTACAAGGGGAATGGACAAAAAAATGAAATTTCAACAAAACTTTTCACAAAAACAACAGCAAACACAAAAATTAGCCATGACACAACATCTGCAACAGTCCATCCAGGTATTGCAATATAACAGTGAAGAGCTCTTGGCATTTGTTGAAAATCAAGCATTAGAAAATCCATTGATAGAAGTAGTGGAACCAGAATGGCAATCTGACTATCAGAAGATCAGATCAGCCAATGATAATGAAGAAACCAACTACTTAAATCAAATTCCCGATACCAGTGTTTCCTTATTTGAATCATTGATCGAACAGATCCATTTGAACTATCGGCAGACCTTCTTACGTCAGTTAGTTCTTTATTTAGTCGAGTACATTGATTTAAATGGATTTTTGACGATTGATTTAAAAGAGGCACAAGAACAAACAAATGCAACTTCGATTGAGATCCTTGATGCACTGACGCTGGTCCAACAACTTGAACCAGCAGGTGTGGGGGCACGAAGTTTACAAGAGTGTTTGATGTTACAAACGGAAAGAGATGACTTTGCACCAGAGTTAGCGTATATCGTTTTGGAAGAGTGTTTTGAGTTGCTGGTTGATCGCAAATGGAAAGAGATCGCTCAACGCTTTTCAATCGAACTTAGTGAAGTACAACGAATCTTTGATTACATCCAAACACTTAGCCCAAGCCCTGGCCGGATTTTTGATCGAAGCAGTGAATTATATATCATTCCTGATGTCAAAGTGATGGTTGATAAGGACCAAAAAGTGTCTGTCCTTTCTAGACGAGGAAATCAACCAGATGTTCGTTTCCAAGAACATTATTTTAATCAGATGCTTAAAAAAGCAGACAAAGAAACGCAAGCGTACTTGAAAGAACGGAAACAAGAATTTGACTGGTTGAAAAAAACGATTCTACAACGAGGGGATACGATTTTACGGGTGGCTCAAATCATTGTTTCCCATCAACAAGCCTTTTTCACAAATAAAGAACGACCAATTAAACCGCTGACATTAAAAGAAGTGGCAAAAGAGTTGGAAGTACATGAATCCACTGTCAGCCGTGCCGTCAATGGAAAATACCTGGAAACTGAATTTGGGGTTTTCGAGCTTAAGAAATTCTTTACAACTAGACTACAGCAAAGTGGGACAGATACTGAGACTGATCTCTCAGCTGATACTGCACAAAAGAAAATCCAAGAACTTGTAGATCAAGAAGACAAAATCAAACCACTTTCTGATCAAAAGATCGTAGAATTATTAAAAAAAGATGAAATATTGATTTCAAGAAGGACGGTTGCAAAATATCGTGACCTGCTGGGAATCCCAAGTTCATCGAAAAGAAAACGTTATGATAGATAATGTGAATCTCGACTAGAAAAAAATGAAAAGTTTTTTCTAGTCTTTTTTTATTGAAAAAAACGGGTAAAACTGTTAGACTTACATTCGTGAGGTTGAGATTTTCCTTTTTAATACTTAGTAGTAGGAAAGTCGCTTTTCTTTTTTTATCGTACATGGGTCGTTTTGAGTCTACATTGGACAAATATCGTCCAACTAAGGAGATCGCTATGCTTGATGAATTGAAAATGATTGAATCTGTTGCACCGGATATTATCGAGGTTTTACAGGAAAGATATAAAATTTTACGTAATATTTATTGGATGCAGCCAATAGGTCGTCGTAGTTTATCAGAGAGTATGGGCATCACAGAACGCGTATTACGAACAGAAACAGATCTATTGAAACAGTTAGATTTGATCAACACCTCTAAAAGCGGTATGACTTTGACCAAAAAAGGAGAAGAAGTTTATCAAAGTCTTGAGAACTTCATGGATCAACTTTTAGGAATGCATCAGACAGAAAAAAAACTGGCTGAGTATTTTGGGAATCAACGTTGTATCGTGGTATCAGGAAACAGTGAAGAACAGCCTAAAGTGGCGGATGCTTTTGGTGAAGCATTAAATGAAGCTTTAGATTTGTTACTACCGGAGGGCAATAATATCATTGCTGTAATGGGCGGAACAACGATGGCTGTAGTAGCTGAACAACTGACAAATTTGGAAAACAATCAGCGACATAATCTATTTGTGCCAGCTCGTGGCGGTATCGGAGAGGCTGTGACTGTACAAGCAAATTCCGTAAGTGCTAGAATGGCTACAAAAGCAAGTGGAAATCATCGTGCATTGTATGTTCCAGAACAATTAAGTTTAGCAACGTACAATTCCTTGCTCAATGAACCCTCTATTCAAGAAGTGTTAAACTTGATTAGTCAGGCAAATTGTGTTATTCATAGTATTGGACGCGCACTCCATATGGCAGCACGTCGAAAAATGACTGAAAAGGAATTAGTCATGCTGAAACAGGCGAATGCGGTGGCGGAATCTTTCGGCTATTTTTTCAATGAAAATGGCGAAGTCGTATATAAAGTTCCTCGCATCGGAATCGAATTGAAAGATTTGGCAAATGTACCCATCATTCTTGCGATTGCTGGGGGCAAGTCAAAAGCAAAAGCGATTCGCGCCTATATGAAAAATGCACCAAAACAAACGTGGCTCATCACTGATGAAGCTGCAGCAAAAGAGATTTTAAAAGGGGTATCCCTTTAAAATAAATATTTTTTTGATTTTCATAAGGAGGAAATCTTAAATGACAGTTAAAGTAGGTATTAATGGTTTTGGACGTATCGGACGTCTAGCATTCCGTCGTATCCAAGATGTAGATGGAATCGAAGTAGTAGCAATCAACGACTTAACAGATGCTAAAATGTTAGCACACTTGTTAAAATATGACACAACTCAAGGACGTTTCAACGGAACAGTTGAAGTTCACGAAGGTTCATTCAACGTTAACGGAAAAGAAGTTAAAGTTTTAGCTAACCGTAACCCTGAAGAATTACCTTGGGGCGAACTAGGTGTTGACATCGTTCTAGAATGTACTGGTTTCTTCACTTCAAAAGCAGCTGCTGAAAAACATTTAACAGCTGGTGCTAAACGTGTTGTTATCTCAGCTCCTGGTGGAAATGACGTTCCAACAATCGTTTATAACACAAACCACGAAACATTAACTGGTAAAGAAACAGTTATCTCAGGTGCTTCATGTACTACTAACTGTTTAGCTCCTATGGCTAAAACATTAAACGACAAATTTGGTGTTGTTGAAGGATTAATGACAACTATCCACGCTTACACAGGTGACCAAATGACTCTAGACGGACCTCATCCTAAAGGTGACTTCCGCCGTGCACGCGCTGCTGCTGCAAACATCGTTCCTAACTCAACAGGTGCTGCTAAAGCTATCGGTTTAGTAATCCCTGAATTGAACGGTAAATTAGACGGAGCTGCTCAACGTGTTCCTGTACCAACAGGTTCATTAACTGAATTAGTTACAGTTCTTGAAAAAGAAGTAACTGTTGACGAAATCAACGCAGCAATGAAAGAAGCTTCAAACGAATCTTACGGATACAACACAGACGAAATCGTTTCTTCTGATATCGTTGGTATGACTTTCGGTTCATTATTTGACGCTACACAAACTAAAGTAATGACTGTTGGCGACAAACAATTAGTTAAAACTGTTGCTTGGTATGACAACGAAATGTCTTACACTGCACAATTAGTACGTACTTTAGAATACTTCGCTAACTTATAAGATAGACCAAACGTACAAGTGTAATTTATAAGCATGTACACTTAAAAGCGGGGAAGCAATCGCGCTTCTTCCGCTTTTTTTGATAGTAAGTTTATTTAGGAGGAAATAAAATGGCTAAGAAAACAGTGAAAGATATTGATTTAAAAGATAAAAAAGTTCTTGTCCGTGTTGACTTTAATGTTCCTTTGAAAGATGGCGTGATCACAGATGACACACGTATCAAAGCAGCATTACCAACAATCAACTACGTATTAGAACAAGGCGGAAAAGCAATTCTTTTCTCTCACTTAGGACGTGTAAAAACGGAAGAAGATAAAGAAGGTAAATCTTTAGCTCCAGTTGCAAAACGTTTAGGCGAACTATTAGGAAAAGAAGTAACTTTCGTTCCTGAAACTCGTGGTGCAGAATTAGAAGCAGCAATCAATGGCATGAAAGATGGCGACGTGGTTGTTTTTGAAAACACTCGTTTTGAAGACATTGATGGCAAAAAAGAAAGCAAAAATGATGCAGACCTAGGTAAATACTGGGCTTCATTAGGTGATGTATTTGTCAATGATGCTTTCGGTACAGCTCACCGTGCGCATGCTTCAAACGTCGGAATTGCTTCAACTGGTATCCCAACAGTTGCTGGATTCTTGATGGAAAAAGAAATCAAATTTATCGGTGAAGCCGTTGAAGAACCAAAACGCCCTATGATCGCAATCTTAGGTGGCGCAAAAGTTTCTGATAAAATCGGTGTAATCGAAAACTTGATTCCTAAAGCAGACAAAATCTTGATCGGCGGCGGAATGACTTACACATTCTACGAAGCTAAAGGAATCAAAATCGGTAACTCTTTAGTAGAAGCTGATAAAGTTGAATTAGCAAAAGAATTGATCGAAAAAGCTGGCGACAAATTAGTCTTGCCAATCGATAACGTTTGTGCTCCAGAGTTCTCAAACGATGTTGAAACACAAGTAATCGAAGGCGATATCCCTGAAGGATTGATGGCTTTAGACATCGGCCCTGCATCAGTGAAATTATTTGCTGATACATTACAAGGTGCAAAAACAGTTGTTTGGAACGGACCAATGGGTGTGTTCGAAATGAGTAACTTTGCTAAAGGTACAATCGGTGTTTGTGAAGCAATCGCTAACCTTGAAGATGCAACAACAATCATCGGTGGTGGTGACTCAGCAGCTGCTGCAGAACAATTAGGTTTTGCTGACAAATTCACACATATCTCAACAGGTGGCGGCGCAAGCTTAGAATTACTAGAAGGTAAAGAACTACCTGGTTTAGCTGCAATCAACGATAAATAAGCATCGTTCGTTGTATCTGATTTAGATGAAGACAGCTGCTTTTTGCAACGGTGAATTGATTCAAACTCAAATAAACTTAACCAAAAAGCAGCTTTTTCTTTTTATACGTGGAGGAGAGTTCCACGACTCATAATTTTAAAGGAGTGCATACTGTCATGCGTAAACCAATTATCGCTGGTAACTGGAAAATGAACAAAACTGCATCTGAAGCAAAAGAATTTGCTGAAGCAGTAAAAAACAACATCCCTTCAAATGAAAAAGTTGATTCTGTTATCGGATCACCTGCTTTGTTCTTACAAGAACTAATGGCTTCAGCTGAAGGAACAGAATTAAAAATCTCAGCACAAAACTGCTACTGGGAAAACTCAGGTGCATTCACAGGTGAAACTTCACCAGCTGCTTTAGCAGACTTAGGTGTGGACTATGTGATCATCGGACATTCAGAACGTCGTGAATACTTCCATGAAACAGATGAAGACATCAACAAAAAAGCGAAAGCTATCTTTGCAAACGGCATGATCCCAATTCTTTGCTGTGGTGAATCTTTAGAAACTTACGAAGCTGGAAAAACAGCTGAATGGATCGAAGGACAAATCACTGCTGGTCTTGAAGGATTGACAGATGGCCAAGTAAGCAACATGGTTATTGCTTACGAACCAATTTGGGCAATCGGTACTGGTAAATCAGCTGATGCACAAATTGCTGACGAAATCTGTGGCGTTGTACGTCAAACAGTTGAAAAATTATACGGCAAAGAAGTATCTGATGCAGTACGTATCCAATACGGTGGTTCTGTAAAACCAGAAAACATTGCTGAATATATGGCGAAAGAAAATGTTGACGGAGCATTAGTTGGTGGCGCAAGCTTACAAGCTGATTCATTCTTAGCATTATTAGACGCTGTAAAATAATTAGTGAAAATTTGCGAAAAATGCAAGAAATGTTTGCACTAACGCCTAAAATTAACTAAAATCGTATATGAGGGAAATCCCTTAGGAAAAAACAAACTCAAAGGAGAGACAAAACATGTCAATTATTACTGATGTTTACGCTCGCGAGATCTTAGACTCACGCGGTAACCCAACAATCGAAGTAGAAGTATACACAGAAAGCGGAGCTTTTGGCCGTGGAATGGTTCCTTCAGGTGCTTCAACTGGTGAATACGAAGCCGTTGAATTACGTGATGGAGACAAAGCTCGTTATGGCGGTAAAGGTGTAACTAAAGCTGTTGACAACGTAAACAACATCATTGCTGAAGCAATCATTGGCTACGATGTACGTGACCAAATGGCAATCGATAAAGCTATGATCGCTTTAGACGGAACTCCTAACAAAGGTAAATTAGGTGCGAACGCAATTTTAGGTGTATCTATCGCTGTTGCTCGTGCAGCTGCTGACTACCTAGAAGTACCTTTATACCACTACCTAGGCGGATTCAATACAAAAGTTTTACCAACTCCAATGATGAACATCATCAACGGTGGATCACATGCGGATAACTCAATCGACTTCCAAGAATTCATGATCATGCCTGTTGGCGCTCCAACATTCAAAGAAGCTCTACGTATGGGTGCTGAAGTATTCCACGCATTAGCAGCAATCTTGAAATCTCGTGGATTAGCTACTTCTGTTGGTGACGAAGGTGGATTCGCTCCTAACCTTGGTTCAAACGAAGAAGGTTTTGAAGTAATCATCGAAGCAATCGAAAAAGCTGGCTATGTACCTGGTAAAGACGTTGTTCTTGCTATGGATGCTGCTTCTTCAGAATTCTACGACAAAGAAAAAGGTGTTTACGTATTAGCTGATTCAGGCGAAGGCGAAAAAACAACTGACGAAATGATCAAATTCTACGAAGAATTAGTTTCTAAATATCCAATCATCTCAATCGAAGACGGATTAGACGAAAACGACTGGGACGGATTCAAGAAATTAACTGACGTATTAGGCGACAAAGTTCAATTAGTTGGTGACGACTTGTTCGTAACAAACACTCAAAAATTATCTGAAGGTATTGAAAAAGGAATCGCTAACTCAATCCTAATCAAAGTTAACCAAATCGGTACTTTGACAGAAACTTTTGAAGCAATCGAAATGGCTAAAGAAGCTGGCTACACAGCAGTTGTTTCTCACCGTTCAGGTGAAACAGAAGATTCAACAATCTCTGATATTGCTGTTGCAACAAACGCTGGTCAAATCAAAACTGGTTCTCTATCACGTACTGACCGTATTGCTAAATACAACCAATTACTACGTATCGAAGACCAATTAGGCGAAGTTGCTGAATACAAAGGTTTGAAATCTTTCTACAACTTAAAAAACAAATAATTTTAGGACGATCAAATAAGTACGACGATAGCAGAGCGTCGATTATATAGCTGTGCTGGTCTACTTCATTCTAAAGTTATTAAAAAGTACCTTTCTCTTATCTTGAAGATAGGAGAAAGGTCTTTTTTTGCAGAAAAAATTTAGAGATTATCCTAACAAAAACTGAATTACATAATCGTTTTTTGTCACGTTTACAAACGATTTAATTATTGCTAAGATATTATGATAAAAGGAAAAAAAAGAATAATGGGGAAAGTGTATGAAAGCAAAAATTTTAAAGGGGTTCAAATGGTTCGGTATTTTGCTTCTCAGTACCATTTTATTGGTCGTGATTGCTTTTCAAGTTTCACCGAGACCGGGTGCTTATGTGATCCGACATCTGTTTAGCGATGCTGTAACGATCACAGATAAAGAAACGTATGAACAAGCAAAAGATTCCACCAGTTCGCTCACTGATCGTTCTTATCAATCACAATTCAAAAAAACAACTACGATATCTATTATCCTAAAGGCAGTGAGGGACCTTTACTCACGTTGATCTGGGTTCACGGTGGAGGCTATGTGAGCGGGGATAAAGCAGGTGTAAAAGAATTTGCAACAAGATTAGCTTCAGATACGCACATCGCAGTTGTTGCTATGAACTATGAACCGGCACCTAGCTCTCAGTATCCCAATCAAGTAGTCCAAGTCAATGAATTAGTCCAACAATTAAAAAAAGAGAACAATCAGAAGTTGGATCTTTCAAAGCTGATTTTTGGTGGCGATAGTGCAGGCGCTCAGATTGCCTTACAGTATGTCACTATCCAAACAAATCAACAGTATGCAAAAGAAATGAAGATGAAACAAATGATTGATCCAACAGCGATCAAAGGAGCCATTTCTTACTGTGGACCAGTTGATTTGCAACAAACGGCAAAACAGCAATCGAGTGATCGATTGATGCATTTCTTCGTTAAAACGGTAGCTTGGTCTTTGATTGGAACGAAAGATTGGCAAACAGACGAACGCTTATATCAAGCTAGTTTAGTTGATCAAGTTTCAAAAGACTTTCCGCCTACGTATATCACAGATGGAAATGCGTACTCTTTCCAAGATCAAGGGATTGCTTTCGCAAATAAATTAAAAGAGTTAGACGTCCCTGTAGACGAACTATTTTATAAAGACCAGAAAAAAGAAATCAGTCATGAATATCAATTTAATTATACATTGCCAGAATCAAAAAAATGTTATGAGCAGACGGAGCGGTTCATTGAAAACTGTTTTCGATCTACAACAGCTCAATAACGAATTGCCGAAGCATCCCGAAATAGCTCCTTCTATTTTGGGGTGCTTCGGTGTCTTTAGACATAGGAGTGTCAATGGCTGCTGCTAACTAATCGACTGAGAATGGATGAATGATTGAAAATGATACACTGTTTCAGTAAAATAGAAAGAAACAGCAGGAGTGTGAGACAGGATGGGAAATGAAGAAAAAATAGCTATTTTACAAGAACTGATCCGAATCAAGTCAGTGAATGGGAACGAAGGGGAAGTAGCCGCCTACTTAAATCAATTATTGAATCAACATGGAATCCAAGGAGAAATCATTTCTCACACTGAGGGGCGTGATAACTTGGTGGCGACGTATCACAATGGTCAAGGAAGAGTATTAGGTTTGTCTGGTCACATGGATGTTGTGTCTGCAGGAGACGAATCGAATTGGACCTATCCGCCTTTTGCAGCAGAAATAAAAGGTAATCGTTTGTATGGACGTGGTGCTACCGATATGAAAAGCGGGCTAGCCGCTATGGTGATTGCGATGATTGAATTGAAAGAGTCTGGGAAACCGTTTAACGGGACAATCAAATTATTAGCGACAGTAGGGGAAGAAGTAGGAGAATTAGGTAGTGAACAACTGACAAAAGCAGGTTATGTCGACGATTTAGACGGATTGATCATTGGTGAACCAACCAATTACAATTTGATGTATACTCACATGGGTTCAATAAACTACACCGTTGTTTCTCATGGTAAAGAAGCCCACAGCTCAATGCCTCAAGAAGGCTACAATGCGATCAACCATTTAAATGAATTTATTACGCGTGCAAATGAGCAAATGGATGCTTTAGCGAATGATTTCCAAAATTCAGCATTAGGAAAAACGATTCATAACGTTACAGTGATCAACGGAGGAAATCAAGTCAACAGTATTCCAAGTCAGGCGCAATTACAAGGAAATATCCGCTCAATCCCTGAATTTCCAAACGATCAAATCATTGATTTATTACAAAAGATCGTGGATGAATTGAATGAAGGAACGAACTATCACTTAGAATTGACGATCGACTACAATAAGATTCCTGTGAAAGCAAATCCTGACTCTTCGTTGATCCACCATATTCAAAAACAGTTCAAGCAACCATTGCCCCTAGTAGGTGCAGCAGCAACGACAGATGCAGCTGAATTTACTAAATCCGCTCACTCCTTCGATTTTGTGGTATTCGGTCCCGGAGTCGTAAACTTGCCTCATCAAATAGACGAATATGTAGAAATCGATAATTACTTGGATATGATTGACACATATCAAGCAATCATCTTGTCTTATTTAGCATAACAGCCTATTTTGGTTCAAAATACAAAAAAGTACAAAGTAGATCCTTCAATTAAATCAAAAAAACGCAAAACAAATTTTCATGTTTTGCGTTTTTTTTGATTTACTAATTGAAGTAACCGACTTCTATTCGCACGTGTATTTACTCCAGCTCATCACAACTACGCAGCTCAAATCGCTCTGTTCACAACCCTTTTCGGCAATGCCAAGACGACAAGGGTGACGACGACTACTGAGAGCAGGCGGTCGAGGTAATCGGTTCCCGCTTGAACGAGAATCACGCTCATTGTTTGATTGAACCCAATTCCATGGAGGAACTGAACGATCATGCTTGAACCAGAAGAAGTGACTCCCCCAAAGAGTTTTACAGTGATTAGGGAAGAAAGGATGGTTCCAGGCAGTGATAAGACAAGTGCCCAGAAAACTAAGGTCCAGCGGTTCTTACTGCGAGTGAATCGTTGATGGAAAATCACTCCAGCAAGTAAACCTGTTACCATTTGAACAGGTGAATAATACAACGAGAAGATATCGGTGGTAACACCACTTAATACCCCGCTGGCCAAGCCAGTGAGTAACCCAAATACTGGACCTAACAAAGTCCCAGCGAATATGGTACCGATCGAATCAAGATAGATCGGTAATCGTAGCCATAATGCAATGGTTCCGCCGATATAATTGATTCCGATACATAAAGCGACGATCGTAATCGTCTGTGTGGTGATTCTTTTTTTGCGCATGTTTTTCATCCCATCTTTAATCTTTCCAGATCTTTTTTAATCGTTTCTTCTTGTGCATTTAAAAGAACGGTCAAAAACTTCCGAAAAAATAGATGAGTATCAACTTCTGTCATAATGGTGCTGTTTGGTGCTTTTTGCCAAAAATCAAAGCGATCGACTAGTGTTTGCCCGCGGCTGATTCCTTGCGTTTCAACAGCGGTATAACTAGTAAATCCCTGACAAATGCTTTCGTCGATAAAGTAGGCAACGGCCAGAGGATCATTGATGACGCACCCTAGGATTCTTTCTTGTTGCCAGTGAAAATCAAAATAAAAACGAGTGATCGCTTTTAGAAATTCTCCTTCTTCAGGATTGAGCTGACAACAATATTCTAATAAGGTAGGTGTCAAAACGATTTCTCTCGTAACATCTAAACCGACCATTTCAATCGTGTTCCCTAAATTTTCAAACACAAAGGCAGCTGCATCAGGATCGCACCAATAATTGTACTCAGCAACTGGTGAACAGTTTCCGTGGCTTTTGTAGGTGCCACCCATTGAAATAAATCGCTCGAAATGTTTCCCTAAATGTGGATTTTTCATCAAAGCACGAGCAATATTGGTCAAAGGGCCAAGTGCAATGATCGAGGTGTTTGTTTCTTTAGAAAAGTATTCCGCCAAAAAATCGACTGCTGATTTTTCTTCTATTTGTTTTTCTTGTACTTGAGCAAAGTTTGTCTCGCCTAATCCGTCCATCCCATGAGTGTCTTGTGCGCTAATAAACGGCTGTTTCAACGGTTGTGTTTGCCCTTGATAGACGGGGATGTCTAAGCGTCCGCAACGTTTCAAACATTTGAAAACATTTTGGCTACCGATCGTCACAGGTACATTACCGCAGACCGTCGTGATCGCAACCACCTCGATTTCGGGGGACTTAATGGCTAACATCAATGCTAAAGTGTCATCGATTCCAGGATCGCAGTCAATAATTACTTTTCGCATTATTTCCAATCTCCTTTCTGTAGAGATACTTAGTTTTTTATTCTGGGAAGTTTCCGAACCAGTCCAAGGATACTCCTTGATTAAAATGCACGGAATCAGTATACTGGCTTTTAAATAAAATGTAAATGTTATCTTATTTTTTATTCCTATTTGATTGGTTTTAAATTTCAATGAAGCCTAGGGTGAAAACTTGAGCAGTTTTTTTAGAAAATGGTACAATGGAATAGAAGGCTATACGGATTGATAATAGAAAAAATATTTAAGGAAAGCGGGGAAGATAAGTGATTGTCATGTATCTTATTCTTATAGTTCTCATTTTAGGCGCAGTCATTTATCGTGGACTTTCTTCTTACTATGCGCAAAAATTAATTCAATCGGGTTTACAAAGAGGATATGATTGGTATGAGAAAACAGGTCATCAGTTGATGGACCCATCGGCTTTTACGATCGTGGAAAAGCAGCGGCAACTTGCGGAAACAGAAGCTGAGGGCTTTTGGAATAAAGGCAAAGAAATCGAAGTCAAAAGTCATGATGGGTTAAAACTGTTAGGACGAATCTTTCAAAGTTCCTCTCCCAACAAAAAATGGGTTGTTTGTGTCCATGACTATCGAAGTGATGGGAAAACAGATATGTCTTATATTGGAAAGAAATATGCAGAAGCAGGGTTTAACGTCTTGATTCCTGATTTGCGTGCTCACGGTAAGAGTGAAGGAGAAATCATCGGAATGGGTTGGTTGGATCGTTTAGACTTGATTATCTGGATCAACTATATTTTACAGCTGCAGCCAGATGCTAACATTATTTTACATGGGAGTTCAATGGGTGCCTCTGCTATCATGATGGCTAGTGGGGAAAAACTACCTCCTGCAGTTCGTGGGTTTATCCTGGATAGCGGGTTTGTTTCCGTCTATGAGGAGTTTCGCTACATGTTGAGCAAACTAACCTTTCTTCCTAAAAAAATGATCATGCGCCATGCAAATCGCTATGCAAAGAAATATGCTGGTTATTCTTTGAAACAGGCGTCAGCAACCCGTCAGTTGGGCAGTAATCACCTGCCAGTATTGATCATTCATGGGGAAGAGGATCAGTTCGTTCCAGTCAGTGCCGCTTATACGATCCAAAATGCGACAGCTGGTGAAAATGATCTTTTTCTGATCCCAGAAGCTCAACATTTAGAAGCAGCCGTGAAAAATCCCACCAAATATTGGACGGTTGTTTTCTCATTTATCGAACAGCGAATCGATTGGAGATAATCAGGTTATTCCGAGTATAAATAATTGTTTGCTGAGAACTAGACTGTTAGAATCAAGGAGAACAAATTATTTGGTCAATACGGGGAGTGGCGAAAATGGAAATCAAAGAAGAAAAAAATCGTTTCGTATTATTGAATGATGAAGCAAAAGAAATCGGGGAAATGACTTGGTCTGATGCAGGACCAGACATCATGATCATTGATCATACATTTGTAGAACCAGAGTATCGTGGACAAAAATTAGCAGAAAAATTAGTGCTTAATGGCGTAGAACTAGCTCGAAGAGAAGGTAAAAAAATTATTCCATTGTGTCCATATGCGAAGAAAGAATTTGAAAGAAAACCTGAATATCAAGATGTGCTTCGTAAATAATCGACTCGTTTTCGTACGATCGTCAATGAATGAAATGACAAAAAGTGGATCTATCCGCTAAATGAACTTTTTTTAAATTAAAGAAACCGAAATTGTAGCAACCGGCTATCAGCGGTGTTATTCTTTCGGTTTTTTCGTCTTTTCAGTCTTTGCCCATGAATAAGTACTAATACTAAATGTTATCTAAAATTGGAGCCCCATTCGCAAGAGAAGGTTGTCAGAGTTTTTTTTATATGATAAAGTAAAATAGATGATATTTTACGGAAAGGAGGCTGCTTAATGTATAATGTAATTTTAGGAATCGTGATCGTGTTATCGATTGTAATGGTCATTGCAATCATGATGCAACCAAGTAAACAAAACAGTGCAGCAAGTGCATTTACTGGCGGAGCGGATCAATTATTCGGTAAACAAAAAGCACGTGGTTTTGAAGCAGTCATGCAACGTTCGACAGCGGTAATGGGTGCCATTTGGATGATTTTATTATTTGTACTAGCCTTTTTATCTTCTAAATAAAAAGTTGATTTAACGATTAGTCGAAATAATTATGAATCGTTTTTTCGTTCAAAAAATTTCGGCTTAATTTTTTAAGTAGTTGATTTGAATGAGCGAAAAAAGAATTCCTTTCATGCAGAGCAGTGATTGACGTCGCGGCTCTTTTTTATTTGCCAAAAGAGCGGTTTTGTCCTAAGGGATCGCCAATCTATGTTAAAATGAGAAGAACGAGGTGAACCTAATGAAAAGTCTACCAAAACCCCTTTATGCAAAACATAGTAAGAGAGCTGTGCTACTCTTACATGCCTATTCTGGAAGTCCGAATGATGTGCGCATGCTGGCTCGATATTTGGAAAAGTCAGAATATACTGTCTATGCTCCATTGTTTACTGGACATGGAACGCTAGCTCCACAAGACATTTTAGCGCAAAAAACGGAAACATGGTGGGAAGATACGAAACAAGCCATCCACTTTTTAAAAGCAGAAGGTTTTTCCCAAGTTGCTGTTTTTGGATTATCAATGGGAGGAATCTTCGCTGTTCGAGCATTAGCAGAACAGCCAGAGATCATTGGTGGCGGATGTTTCTGCTCGCCGATTTCACCAGTTGAAAATCATGTGCCAGAAAATTTTGAGCGATATGAACGTTATGTGCTAAAACTTGCAGGGGAATCTGAACAGGAAATCGAAGAAACTGTCGCTGCGCTTCGACCAAATGTTTATCAGCAATTAGCAGAGATACAAAACCAAGCAGCAATTACAGAAGGAAAACTTAGTAACATCCAAGCACCTGTTTTTTTAGCCCAAGCCGGTCAAGATGAAATGATTGATCCAGCTGGAGTCTACGAAACAGCAAAAAAATTAGCCGATAAAAGAGTGACCCTTCAATGGTATCCCAACAGCAAACATGTGATCACCGTTGGAGAGTCTAGAAAATTACTGGAAAAAGATGTGTTGGAGTTTCTAGAGAATTTACCTTGGAATGAGGAATGAAAATGACAAAAGAAACATTGAAAGAAAAAATTATTTTTTTTATTGAGAGCGAGCGCAAAAAAAGCTTTTCAATGGAAGAAATCGCCCAAGGATTGGGCTTGCAAAAAAGTGAAGATTTCAAGCTACTCGTTCAGACGATCGCTCAAATGGAACGAGAACAAAGTGTGGTCTTTACCAAAAAAGGAAAAGTGAAGCTGCCATTAAAACCAGTATTGATCGAAGGAACGTTTCGGGCCAATGAAAGAGGCTTCGGCTTTGTGACGATTGATCCAGAAGAAGATGATATCTATATTCCTAAAGAAGCAACTGGGTATGCCATGGATGGCGATACGGTAGCGATCGATATCATAAAAACGGCCGATACTGCGATGGATCGTGGAGCAGAAGGTAAAGTAGTTGAGATCCGCAAACGAGCAACTACGCAGTTAGCTGGAGAATTCGTGGCTTACACAGACGACGAGATAAATGAAACGGATCTTTATGGGGTGGTTATCCCAAAAGACAAAAAATTGAATCAGTTTAAAGTTTATGCAGCAGCTGAAGGGATTCGACCAGTTGATGGGAGTATCGTAATGGTTGAGCTGACCCATTATCCTGAGAAAAACTACGCGACCAGTTTAGAAGGTATTGTCAAACAAGTCATCGGCCATAAAAATGATCCTGGAATGGATATCCTATCGATTGTTGTCTCAAACGGGATTCCGACAAAATTTCCAGATGATGTCTTGGCAGAAGCTGATCAAGTGCCAGATACGATCAATGAAAAAGACCTAGTTGGCCGGAGAGACTTACGGGAACAATTGATCGTGACGATTGACGGAGAAGATGCCAAAGATTTGGATGATGCTGTTACTGTGAAAAAATTAGCCAACGGTAATTATTTCTTAGGTGTACACATTGCAGATGTTTCCAATTATGTGACCGAAGGAAGCCAGTTAGATCGTGAAGCTTACGAACGAGGAACGAGTGTGTATTTAACCGACCGTGTCATTCCAATGATCCCACAAAGATTATCAAACGGGATTTGTTCATTGAACCCTCACGTACCAAGACTAACAATGAGTTGTGAGATGGAGATTGATCCAAATGGTCAGGTGGTATCTCATGATATTTTTCCAAGTGTCATCCAAACGACGGAACGAATGACCTATACAGCGGTCAATCAGATTTTAGAAGAACAAGATGAGCAGGTAATGGAACGGTATAAGCAATTAGTGCCGATGTTTCAAGAGATGCAAGAGCTACATCAGATTTTAGAAGAAATGCGGATTCGTCGAGGAGCGATTTCTTTTGAAGACCGTGAAGCAAAAATACTCGTAGAACCAGATGGACAACCAACTGATATCTTATTGCGAAGCCGTGGCGTAGGCGAACGGTTGATCGAATCTTTCATGTTGGCGGCAAATGAAACGGTGGCGGAACATTTTAATAAACGCAACTTTCCATTCATTTATCGGATTCACGAGCAACCTAAAGAAGAAAAGATGCAACGTTTCTTTGATTTTGCTTCTGCACTAGGAATCGTCGTTCGTGGAACAAAAGGAACAATCACACCTAAAGATCTTCAAAAAGTCATTGAAAACGTCGAAGACAAACCGGAATCAGCTGTTATCAATACGATGCTGTTGAGAAGTATGCAACAAGCACGTTATTCAGAAGATAATTTTGGGCACTATGGATTAGCTGCGGAATATTATACGCATTTCACTTCGCCTATCAGACGTTATCCAGATTTGATCGTCCATCGCTTAATTCGCTCGTATGGACAAGACCCAAGTGAAGCAAATCAAACTTATTGGGAAAATGAGCTACCCGAAATTGCGGAGCATAGTTCAAAGATGGAACGTCGTGCGGTCGAGGCAGAGCGTGAAGTAGATGCAATGAAGAAAGCTGAATACATGATGGATAAAGTAGGAGAGGAATTTGAAGGGATCATCAGTTCAGTTGTTAAATTTGGGTTGTTTATCGAATTACCCAATACGATTGAAGGGTTGATTCATATCAATGAGTTGAAACAAGACTATTTCCACTTTATTGAGAATCATTTAGCATTAGTAGGCGAACGAACAGGGTTAACTTTTAAAATCGGTCAAAAAGTGCGGGTAAAAGTCATCAAAGCAGACCCGGAAGAACGTGCAATTGACTTTGAATTGATTGATGCAGAAGAAATCGTTCCATTAGAACGTCCAAAAACGTCAAACAAAAATCGTCCTTCTAATCGTCATCAAAAGCGTTCATCAAAATCTCATACTGAACGGAATGGAAAGAAAAATTCCTATTCAAATGAGCGGAAAAAAGGAAAAGGACCATCTAATAAAAAAGGGAAAAAACCTTTTTATAAGGGAATTAAGAAGAAAAAGAAAAAATAACCAATAATCACTATGAATACCAGTTTGGAGGAATGTCATATGCCAAAAGGCGACGGAAAGTTAATCGCCCAAAATAAAAAGGCTCGCCATGATTATTCGATTATCGATACGATGGAAGCAGGAATGGTGCTGCAAGGAACAGAAATCAAATCGATCCGAAACAGCCGAATCAATTTGAAAGATGGATTTGTCCGTATTCGAAACGGTGAAGCATTTTTGCATAATGTTCATATCAGTCCCTATGAACAAGGCAATATTTTTAACCATGATCCGTTACGAACAAGAAAGTTACTATTACACAAAAAACAGATTTCACGGCTAGAGACTGAAACAAAGAATACCGGGGTCACGATCGTACCCTTAAAAGTATATATTCGTGATGGGTATGCCAAAGTTTTGATTGGTCTTGCGAAAGGGAAGAAATCTTATGACAAGCGAGAAGATCTAAAACGAAAAGATGTGGATCGTCAAATTGATCGAACATTAAAAAATTTCTCTAGATAATTTCATTATCCTTTTTCGCATATTCGGTGCTTTTAGGTTTACTTAATGATAAAATTTGTTAGCATTTAATCTGATAAAGCATGATATCACAGGTTTTTTCTTGTAAAACGCCACGATGATTTTTAGGAAAAAGCAAACTTTTTTGACTGAAATAAAAAATTGTCTGATTTTCATGAAAATGTTTTGAATTTTCTGTTTCATGGTGGTATGATACCGTTTGGTTAGAAAACGATTTAGAAAAACCAGATGTACACATGAATTTGATTTTATGTGAAATTCAGGGAAAAGAGGTGAAATGGATTGGATGAACGCTCGCTAACGTTCCATATTGGACCGGTTTGGTTTGATGGTACTGTTTGTATGATGGTGTTATTGACCTGTTTGATTGTCTTCTTCTTAGTTTACTTCTTTACAAGAAATCTTAAGATGAAACCAACGGGGAAACAAAATGCGCTGGAATGGGTCATTGACTTTACCCGAGGGATCGTAACAGATAATCTGCCTAGAAAAGAATTGAATAATTTTCATTTGTTGGCTTTTACATTGTTCTTGTTTGTCTTCGTGGCAAATAATATAGGTTTAATAACGAAAATCGTCTTACCTAGCGAAACAACACTTTGGAAAAGTCCGACAGCAGACCCGTTTGTTACTTTAACTTTGGCATTTATAATGATCACACTTACTCATTTATTCGGGGTGAAAAAGCTTGGATTTAAAGGGTATTTTGTAAATTCGTTCTTGAAACCATATAGTTTCATGTTTCCAATGAAGCTGATCGAAGAATTTACGAACCTATTAACACTTGCTTTGCGTCTTTACGGGAATATCTACGCGGGGGAAGTTTTACTTACCTTGATTGCCAATATGATGAATAATTTAGGTTGGTTCTCATTACCGTTAGCAATTCCTTTAGAGATGGTCTGGATCGCATTCTCATTGTTTATCGGAAGCATCCAAGCATTTGTCTTTGTCACTTTATCGATGGTATATATGAGCCATAAGATTGAAGTAGAAGAGTAACATCGTTTTTAACAAACTACTATTTATCTATATTTAGGAGGAAATAAATTATGAATTATATCGCAGCAGCAATCGCAATCATGGGAGCAGCTATCGGAGCTGGTTATGGTAATGGTCAAGTAATCTCTAAAACAATCGAATCAATGGCACGCCAACCTGAAATGTCTGGTCAATTACGTACAACAATGTTCATCGGGGTAGCCTTAGTTGAAGCTGTTCCTATTCTAGGTGTGGTTATTGCCTTGATTCTAGTCTTTGCTGTTTAATCAATTAACTGTTTGAGGATAGGACAACTGTCACTAATCCTCTTTTAATTGTCGAAAACTGAAAAAAAACAACCTGGTTATTTTCAAAATAATTGAGTTGTTTCATCATAATACTAGAACAAAAGGCGTTGAGGAGGCTGTTTCAATCATTGAAATCAGGATTCCTTCATCATCCATGAGATACACCTTAAAGAAAGGAAGGCTAGCCTATGCTGAATCAATTGGCAATTGCAGAAGTTGGTAATCCGATGTTAGGTAATATCATCGTTGTCAGCGGCTCATTTTTGATACTAATGTTTCTATTGAAACATTTTGCTTGGGGACCAATCAGCGATATTTTGAAAAAACGTGAAGATAAGATCGCCAATGATTTAGATTCTGCCGAAAAATCTCGCATCAATTCAGCAAAAATGGAACAAGAACGCGAACAACAATTGTTAGCGTCTCGCTCTGATGCAGCTGATATCATTAAAAATGCGAAAGAAAGTGGAGAATTAAGCCGTCAAAATATTTTGAAGGAAACGCAAGAAGAAGTTGCACGTCTAAAAAGCAAAGCGCAAACTGATATCATGTTAGAACGTGATACAGCTTTAAACTCTGTAAAAGATGATGTAGCAGATCTTTCTCTTCAAATCGCGGCTAAAATCTTGAACAAAGAATTGTCTCCAGAAATGCATGAATCTTTAATCAATCAATATATCGAAGGTCTAGGTTCTTCAAATGAAACTAGATAAATATACTGTCGGCAGACGCTACGGTAAAGCACTATTTGAACTGGCGATCGATTCAAATAGCGCAGAAGAAATTTACCAAGAATTACTAAGCTTACGCCAAATCTATAGTGAAGTATCTGGATTAGGCAACGTACTTAGTGACGTCCGCTTAGAACCTCACGAAAAACGAATCATTATGGATAAACTTGTCAGTGGGTTTGACGGTATCGTGAAAAACTTTTTAGAAGTGGTCTATAGTTATAATCGGATGTCTGAATTATCGTTTATGATCGATGAATACGAACATCGCTACAACGATTACAAAGGACTACTTTTAGGTAGTGTAAAAACAGCAGTACCACTTTCTGATGAACAATTACAAAAACTAGAAATGAATGTTGCAAAAACAATGGACTATCAAACAGTTGAATTGAAGCAAATCGTTGATTCTTCTATTATTGGTGGGGCAATTGTTGAAGCCAACCATCGAGTGATCGACGGAAGCATTCGCACGCAATTAGAAAAAATGCGTAATCAATTAAATAGATAGTACAAAGAGGTAGGTGAATCGAATGGCTATCAAAGCAGAAGAAATTAGTGCCTTGATCAAAGAACAAATTGAAAATTATCAAAACGTGCTTTCAGTCGAAGAAATCGGTACCGTGACTTATGTCGGTGACGGGATTGCTCGCGCACACGGTTTAGAAAATGCGATGAGTGGTGAGTTGCTTGAATTTTCAAACGGCTCATACGGAATGGCGCAAAACTTAGAATCAAATGATGTAGGTATCATTATCCTTGGTGATTTCGAATCCATTCGTGAAGGAGACAAAGTAAAACGAACAGGTAAAATCATGGAAGTTCCAGTTGGGGACGCCTTGATCGGACGTGTCGTTAATCCGCTAGGTCAACCAATCGATGGGTTAGGAGAAATCGTTACAGATAAAGCTCGACCAGTCGAAGCGATGGCACCAGGCGTTATGCAACGTAAATCTGTCAATGAACCAATGCAAACAGGTCTAAAAGCCATCGATGCTTTAGTTCCAATCGGACGTGGCCAACGTGAATTAGTTATTGGTGACCGTAAAACGGGTAAAACATCTATCGCAATCGATACGATCCTTAACCAAAAAGGTCAAGATATGATCTGTATCTATGTGGCGATCGGTCAAAAGGATTCTACTGTGCGTACACAAGTAGAAACTTTGAAAAAATATGGAGCAATGGATTACACGATCGTAGTCAATGCGGGTGCATCACAACCTGCGCCATTACTTTATATTGCGCCTTATGCAGGAACTGCAATGGGTGAAGAATTCATGTACAACGGCAAACATGTATTGATTATCTTTGATGACTTATCAAAACAAGCTGTTGCTTATCGTGAACTTTCATTGCTATTACGCCGTCCTCCAGGTCGTGAAGCTTATCCAGGGGATGTTTTCTACTTGCACTCACGTTTACTAGAACGTGCGGCAAAACTAAGTGATGATTTAGGTGGCGGTTCAATGACTGCTTTACCATTTGTTGAAACACAAGCTGGAGATATCTCTGCTTATATTCCAACAAACGTTATTTCAATCACTGACGGACAAATCTTCTTAGAAAGTGACTTGTTCTACGCTGGAACTCGTCCAGCCGTTGATGCTGGGTTATCCGTTTCCCGTGTAGGTGGTTCTGCTCAAATCAAAGCAATGAAAAAAGTGGCAGGAACATTACGTCTTGACTTAGCAAGTTACCGTGAATTAGAAGCATTTACCCAATTTGGTTCTGATTTAGATGCTGCGACTCAAGCGAAATTGAATCGTGGACGTCGTACAGTTGAGATCTTGAAACAAAAACTTCATGCACCACTAGCTGTTGAAAAACAAGTAGTTATCTTATATGCTTTGACACATGGATTCTTAGATAGTATTCCAGTTGACAGCATCTTAGATTTTGAACATGAATTATTTGAATATCTAGATACGAATCATGCAGATATCTTTGAAACGATCCGTACAACGAAAGATCTTCCAGAAGAAGAACGATTGAATCAAGCGATCCAAGAATACAAAGATATTTTCTTAGCGACAAAAGGAAACACTTCTTCAACAGAAGACAAATTGAAATCCATTCAAAATGCATAGTGAGGTGAGATGAATGGGCGCTTCATTAAATGAAATCAAGACTCGGATTGCTTCAACGAAGAAAACGAGTCAAATCACTCGAGCAATGCAAATGGTGTCCGCTTCTAAACTGACAAAATCTGAAGCTTCTTCTCAGAAGTTTCAGATTTATGCAAATAAAGTCAGAGAAATCGTCACTCATTTGACAGCTACTCAACTAAATGATATTGCTTCTGATAATCCTCGTGGAGATATCAATTACAATAGTATGTTAATCAGCCGTCCGGTAAAGAAAACGGGGTATATCGTGATTACCGCTGATGGTGGTTTAGTTGGTGGCTATAACAGTTCGATTTTAAAGCAAACAATGTCTATTTTAGAAGAAGACCATAAATCTCCTGACGATTATGTGATGATCGCAATCGGAGGTACAGGTGCAGATTTCTTCAAGGCTAGAGGAATTAATTTGGCTTACGAATTACGTAATTTATCGGACCAACCAAGTTTTGATGAAGTGCGTAAAATCGTAGGTATGGCAACAACGATGTATCAAAATGAAGTATTTGATGAATTGTACGTATGCTACAATCATCATATCAATTCACTAACTAGCCAATTTCGTGTAGAAAAAATGCTGCCAATTTCAGATTTAGATCCAGAAGAAGCAACTACTTTTGACCAAGAATACATTTTTGAACCTTCAAAAGAAGAAATCTTGGCGCAGTTATTGCCTCAATATGCGGAAAGCTTAATCTATGGTGCAATCGTTGATGCGAAGACAGCAGAACACGCTGCCGGCATGACTGCCATGAAGACAGCAACGGATAATGCTGCAACGATCATTGATGATTTGACGGTATCTTATAACCGTGCAAGACAAGGGGCTATTACCCAAGAAATTACCGAAATTGTTGCCGGAGCTTCGGCGCTAGAATAGTATTGAGATTGGAGGAAAAAAGATGAGTTCAGGCAAGATTGTTCAAGTAATCGGTCCCGTTGTCGACGTGGAATTTTCTTTAGACCAATCCTTACCAGATATCAACAACGCATTAGTTGTTTATAAAAATGATGAGAAAAAATCAAAAGTTGTTCTTGAAACAGCATTAGAATTAGGGGACGGAGTGATCCGTACCATTGCCATGGAATCAACAGATGGTTTACAACGTGGTATGGAAGTTATCGATACTGGTAAAGCCATTTCTGTTCCAGTAGGGAAAGATACACTAGGACGTGTATTCAACGTTTTAGGAGATACGATCGATTTAGGATCATCTTTCCCAGAAGATGCAGAACGTAGTGAGATTCATAAAAAAGCACCAAGCTTTGATGAATTAAGTACTAGTACGGAGATCCTTGAAACTGGGATCAAAGTTATCGATTTGTTAGCACCTTACTTAAAAGGTGGGAAAGTTGGATTATTCGGTGGTGCCGGTGTAGGTAAAACGGTATTGATCCAAGAATTGATCCATAATATTGCCCAAGAACATGGTGGTATTTCTGTATTTACCGGTGTTGGGGAACGTACTCGTGAAGGAAATGACCTTTACTATGAAATGAAAGATTCAGGCGTTATCGAAAAAACAGCGATGGTGTTCGGACAAATGAACGAACCACCAGGTGCTCGGATGCGGGTAGCTTTGACTGGTTTGACGATCGCTGAATACTTCCGTGATGTAGAAGGTCAAGACGTGCTATTGTTTATTGATAATATTTTCCGTTTCACTCAAGCTGGTTCAGAAGTATCTGCCCTTTTAGGTCGTATGCCTTCTGCCGTTGGTTACCAACCAACGTTAGCAACTGAAATGGGTCAATTACAAGAACGTATCACATCAACGAAAAAAGGTTCGATCACTTCGATCCAAGCAATCTATGTACCAGCCGATGACTATACTGACCCAGCGCCAGCAACAGCATTTGCCCACTTAGATGCTACAACAAACTTAGAGCGTAAATTGACAGAACAAGGGATCTATCCAGCCGTGGACCCATTGGCTTCATCTTCAAGTGCTTTGGCACCTGAAATCGTTGGTGAAGAACATTATAAAGTAGCGACTGAAGTCCAACATGTCTTACAACGTTACCGTGAATTACAAGATATCATTGCGATCTTAGGGATGGATGAATTATCTGATCAAGAAAAAGTTTTAGTTTCACGTGCACGTAGAGTTCAATTCTTCTTGTCACAAAACTTTAACGTAGCGGAACAATTTACAGGTCTTCCTGGTTCTTATGTACCAGTTGAAGAAACAGTCAAGGGTTTCCGTGAAATCTTAGAAGGTAAATACGATGATCTTCCTGAAGAAGCATTCCGAAGTGTTGGTAGAATAGAAGACGTCGTAGAAAAAGCGAAAAAACTAGGCTACTAGAAAGGGGTGCCCCATGGATCAATATTTAACTGTGAATGTGGTGACTCCTGACGGTTTGGTCTATGATCACCATGCAGCGATCGTAGTAGCACGTACTACAGCGGGGGAACTTGGTATTTTACCTAAACATGCGCCGATCATTGTTCCATTAACAATTGATGAAGTCCGTGTGAAGAGAACAGACTCTGATACCCACGTCGATTGGATTGCTGTCAATGGCGGAATCATGGAAGTTCGTGACAATGTTGTTTCAATCGTTGCCGATAGTGCAGAACGTGAAAGAGATATTGACGTTTCTCGGGCAGAAAGAGCCAAACAACGTGCTGAGCGACAAATCGCAGAAGCAAAAGAAAAAGAAGATACGAATGAATTGAAACGTGCGACAGTTGCTTTGCATCGTGCGATCAACCGAATCAAGGTTTCAAAACATTCTTAAAAGCAACGAATGAGGACCTAACAAGTAGGCCTTAAAAAATCCAAGATTCTTAAGGAGATTCCTTAGAATTTTGGATTTTTTTATCGTTTTTTTTATTGGTAGTTATATTCTAAACATAAAAAGTAAAGAACAATTACTTCTTTGTTACATAAAAATATGGAACTTTCATCATTATGATACTATGGTAAACTAATTGCAGTAAAAAAGGAGGTATCATAATGCCGAAAAAGGTTCAACGGTTTTCCACAGAAGACACAAAAGAAGAAACACATACGCAACAAAAATCGCTATCTTACTCAGAAATAGTAGGCAATCTTACGGATGATCAAACAGTTTCGTTACATAAACAATTACAAGAATTTAGGGACTATCTTTTAAAGAAGAGCCTTGAATCAGAAAAACAAGAAAAAGAGGAGTTTCCATCTAACAGACATCATTTTGGTCCACCTCTATCGGAAAATAATACAGGTAATCTTGCTGAGCAACAACACTCGCGATCGGAAACAATTCAAAGAAAGAGAACGTTGCAAAACATTATTAACGAAAATGAACTGAAAATGACACAAAACCAAGATAGTCATGCAGTGTCAGAACAGAATAACAAAGTACAAGTTCCCCCGTATAAGAAACAAAAAGTTGCTCCAGAGAACGAACTGGAAAATCATTTGGAGTACTCATTAGATGTCGAACGGTTACTAGAAATAGAAGAAATGTTGGGGATCAGAAACACTTCCCAATCAACAACGCTGTCTACCAAAGCCCAAGAGTCTTTATATGAAACTAAGGAATTTGTACAAGATACAAACGTGCCAATAGAAAGTAATAGCGAGTTCAGGTGTTCAACACAACAACCATTGGAGAATGGGCAGACAAGCACTCAAAGTAAGAAGGAACAAGCGCTTGTTGAATCAGTGAAGTGTTTGTTGGAGCAAAGACATAAACTATTTTTTTTGCGATTAGCTAAAAAACATGAGATGAGTTGTCAAACTGTAAAAAACATTTTAATTGAGAATAATATAGATGTAACTGCTGAGAATAATAAAATAAAAGTAGAGTCTGAAGAAAAAGCACGGCAATTATTAACGGAAGTATTTCACGGAAGGAAAAATTTATCATTTGAAAATATTAAACAAATGGTACGATTGAACAACAATGATATTACAATTTTAGCTAAGAATCACTTAAAAGTTCTCCTAGAACAAGCACACGCATCTCATCTGAATGGTTCTCAGAAGGAAACTTCAATAGATAGGATTCTTTTGACATATTCTGGATGGACTATGCCAATGCAATATAAATTGTCAAGGCTGGATACTGAATTAAAAGAACAGATAGATAAACACGGCGTAATAAACATAAATGAAATATTAAAGAAAATACCATGTAGCCAAATTGATGTCATCAAGCGAATAGGACAGTTAAATTATCAGCAATATCTCCCACCAATTTATATGTTTCACCCGCAACTAAATGAGAAAATCCAAAAGCCATTTTATGATGCAATAATACAAGATAAATCGATTCCTACTGATCAAACAAATCAATTTTTTAATCCTAGTACTGATCAAAACATTGCTTATTTGAAGGAACGAATAAAATTAAATCTCGCTAGAAAAGCTGAGTTTGAAACAGCAGAACAAAAAAACAAGACAATTATGGATCAGAGAACTCAGTTAAAAAACCAACCGATTAGAAACAATCAATCTCCCGCTATGGAAGAACGTTGAGTGTTTTAATTTTCGTAGTATGACTATTTTTTTTGTTAAATCGGACTAGGACAAAAGAAAAAAGTTCAAAGGAGGACGATTATTGCTGCTATTATTTACCTTGAAAACTAAAAATAAATAAACTTATGGGAAGGAAAATGAACGATGAAACAGGAAATAATTCTATTTTATGGCTTATCACCAAAAGCGGAAAACTTACAGAAACAGATTGAAAAAATTAGAAAAAAAGGATTCCATTCAAGTGTTACTGAAGGACAAGGTCCCTGTGATATCAGAGAGTACAATAATCATTTTTCATCTATTACATATGATCACCCAAAAAATCCGATGAATCTTGAATACTTAAAAGATTTTTCAATAAATTGGAAAAAATATATTTCACCATTTAAAGATTGGTGGCCTTTATGGTCTTACTATTTTCAACGCACACAAGATACTGAAAAAAATAAAGTAATCAATTTTAATCCTGGGCTACATAAAGCTACGAAAAAAAATATAGGACACCTATGTGAGAAAAATCGCAAATATACAGGACAGCTGATTGTTAGAGGTTGTAAAATTGGATTAGACAGTGCAAGAGATAATGAAAATGTAACCATTTATTATTGTATTGATGATTTAGATATGAAACGTATTATAGAAAAAAAAGATAAAAAGGCTTTCACTCCTAAAGAACTTCGCTATCTCTTTCGCAATTGGAAAGATTTTGAAGGAAAGGTACATTTTTTTGAAGATGGATATGAAGTGCCTGCACCTTGGAAAACATCTCCAAATGAATGGGAAAGTTATAAACCAAAAAGTTGGCAAGCGTTGAATGAACAACCACCCTTTCAAGAGAATCAAGTGAAACCAGAAACAATCAACCAACGAATATGTAGACAAAAGTATCTAAGTGAAATAAAAAATAATTTATTTGAGCTAAAAGTAGCAGAACAACCACCCTCTCAAGAGAATCAAGTGAAACCAGAAACAATCAACCAACGAATATGTAGATAAAAGAATTTAAATGAAACAATAACAAATAACTTAGCTGACCTTAAAGTACAAGCAAAGAAGATGGCAAAAAAAGAAATAGACTTGATTGTACGATCATCAAGAAATTAAACAAAGGATTATTTGTTCTTACACTATAAAAGAGAGCATATATTTATATTAAATAATCGTTTAATTAACAATGGTAAATACTATCATAATGATATGAGTACATAAGCAAAAAAGGAACAACTTTCATCAAAGATGCATGTGAAATAGTAGTTAAAATAGTTTATAAAAATAAGGTATTAAAACAGAGTCATCATTTGAATGTAAAGTTCTTGAAAATTCTTGTCTCGTTTAGCCAACAAATTCCATCTTTTTACAACCAATAATTTCTCTATTTTTCCAATTTATGGTATCATCATTTTGTTAGTTATTAAAAAAAGTATAATTTTGAAGGGACGTCACTATGCAAGTATACGGAATTGATGCAATTATTCGAATCGTGAGTCATTTAGCTTTTATTTATCTGGCTTTCTGGTCGTTGCGGTCACTGCGAATTGAGATGTTTTTTAAAAAAATGCATGATACGCAAATTCGAATGGCGATTGTATTCTTCTCTATTTTTTTAGGATATACTGCCAGTAATTTCTTCTTAGAAATTATTGCATTGTGTCGAAATCTTTTCGTTAGCCTGCAGTAAAAAAAAGGTACTATAAAAAAAGGTACTATTTTAATAAAAGAAATGATATAATAGAAAAGATTTTGAGTCTTTATAGCTCATTGGAATTTTTTGGGGGGAACAACATGGAAGAGATCATCGTCAAAGGTGGCAAACAATTGAATGGAACAGTAAAAATCGAAGGAGCTAAAAATGCTGTTCTACCTATTTTAGCTGCTAGTTTGTTGGCTGAAGAAGGAACAACCGTTTTAGACAACGTTCCAATTCTTTCTGACGTCTTCACTATGAATCAAGTGATTCGTCATTTAAACGTAGATGTAGTGTTTGATGAAGACAATAATCAAGTAACGCTTGATGCGTCAAGACAATTAGAAATCGAAGCGCCATATGAATATGTGAGTCAAATGCGTGCTTCTATCGTTGTAATGGGACCATTACTTGCTAGAAATGGTCATGCAAAAGTTGCCATGCCAGGTGGATGTGCGATTGGGAAACGTCCAATTGATTTACATCTTAAAGGATTCCAAGCATTGGGTGCGAAAATCATTCAAAAAAATGGCTACATCGAAGCTATTGCGGATGAATTGATCGGTAACACGATCTATTTAGATTTTCCAAGTGTTGGAGCCACTCAAAATATCATGATGGCAGCAGTAAAAGCTAAAGGAACAACGATCATCGAAAACGTCGCTCGAGAACCTGAAATTGTAGATCTTGCGAATATTTTAAATAAAATGGGCGCAAATATCTATGGTGCTGGTACGGAAACGATGCGTATCGAAGGAGTCGATCATCTGCATGCAGTGAAACACGCAATTGTTCAAGACCGGATCGAAGCAGGTACCTTTATGGTAGCAGCAGCGATGACTGAAGGAAATGTCTTGATCGCAGATGCAATCTCAGAACATAATCGTCCGTTGATTTCTAAATTAATTGAAATGGGTGCAACGATCACTGAAGAAGAAGACGGCATTCGAGTTGTTGGTCCAAAACATATTTTACCAACTGACGTCAAAACAATGCCTCATCCTGGTTTTCCGACAGACATGCAAGCCCAAATGACTGCTATTCAGTTAGTCGCTGAGGGAACGAGCATGGTGACTGAAACAGTTTTTGAGAATCGCTTCCAACATTTGGAAGAAATGCGCCGTATGAACGCCCATGTGAAGATTGATGGAAACGTAGCGATTATGGACGGGAATCATGAATTACAAGGTGCTGAAGTTTATGCAACAGATTTACGAGCTGCTGCAGCATTAGTACTTGCTGGTTTAAAAGCAAATGGCATAACACGCGTTCGCAATCTTAAATACTTAGATCGTGGTTATTATCAATTCCATATTAAATTGCAAAACTTAGGTGCAGATGTGGAACGTGTGGCAATCGATCAAACGCCCGCTGATAAAACAGCTCAAGTCACTGTTTAAGGACGTGATAAAATGAGTAGCCAACGGTATATTTTAATCACATTGGTGAAGATTTTAGTTGTCATACTATTACTGATTCTTTTATTTATAGCTGGAACAATGATTGGATACGGGGTTATCGGTGGTGGAAATCCGTTTAAGGTTTTTCAACCAAGTTTGTGGCTGCACATCCAAGATTTTTTCAGATAAAGAGTTGTGTGAAAATGATAGTGTAAGCAAACAAAGGATTTCTTAAAACGAATTTTCGCTTTTGAGAAGTCCTTTTTTATTGTGAGTCATTCCACTGTTTGGCAGATTATTGCTCCTTTGAACAGTCGTTTGTCATGAATAGGAGAATGAGGAGCAAAGCTTTAATAATGAGGTGATGAGATGAAAAAAATCTTAGTGGCTATTGTCCGTTTTTATCAACGGTTTATTTCTCCTGCTTTTCCACCTAGCTGTCGGTACTATCCTACTTGTTCAAACTATATGATACGTGCGATTCAAGTACACGGTGCATTTAAAGGAACGCTGATGGGGACAGCACGCATTTTGCGTTGCCATCCATTCGTAAAGGGCGGAATCGATTACGTGCCTTTAAATTGCCAATTGACACGTAATAAGAAAGATAAAGAGATGCCTAATTATGATGAAAAGTAAACAGTCAGGTAAGACCGAGCATTCTGGAGAAAAAAGTATCGTCACACTAGATCACTCAACTTTACCTTGGTCATTATTGTTGGATGCAGATCCTGAAGAGGAAAACGTCCAACGATACATTGATCAAGGGGCTGGTTTTATATGGAAAGCAGAAAACGACATTCAGGGAGTGATCGTTTTTCTCACAAATAAATTAGTGTTTGAAATAATGAATTTAGCTGTAGCTCCAAAAGTTCAAGGTCAAGGAATCGGCTACGCGTTGCTTACCCATACACTAAAAGAAATGAAAAAGTTAAAAACCACCCAACAACAAGTCATTATTCGGACGGGGAGTACGTCATCAGCAGCTTTACAACTGTATAAAAAAATCGGCTTCCTGGAAATTTCTAGAGAAAAAGATTATTTTGTCAAAAATTATAAACAGCCAATCTATGAAAATGGCCAACGTTTACGAGATCAAGTGACTCTAGCAAAGAAAATTTGAACTCATCCATAAAAAGGCTTTCAAAATACTGTGGCTTGACTTAAAATAAAAACAGTATGAGAAAAGGAGACAAATAAATGATGGGTATTTTAGTTTTTGATTTTGGTGGTTCCGCAGTAAAATATGGCTATTGGAATGGACAAGCGCTTGAAGACACCAGCCAATTTCCGACTCCTAAGACATGGGAAGAAATGAAAGCGCATTTAAAACGGGTATTCCAAACGTTTGTAAAACAGAAGGCGATTGAAGGCGTAGCAATCAGCGCACCTGGAGTAGTGAATCAGGAGAAACAGCTGATTGAAGGGATTAGTGCCATTCCTTATATCCACGGATTCAATATTTTTCATGAACTGGAGGAACTCTTCCATTTACCAGTGACGATCGAAAATGATGCTAATTGTGCTGGAATGGCTGAGTATTATGAAGGCGCAGCGAAAGAATATCAACATGTAGCATTTGTTGTACTTGGGACTGGAGTAGGTGGGGCAATCTTTACCCAAGGACAACTAAATAAAGGCGCTCATTTGTACGGGGGAGAATTTGGCTTGATGTTCTTAGAAGGCAATCAAACATTTAGTAAGCTTGGTACAGCAGTTCAAATGGCTTGGCGTTACTGTGACCGTTTGGGAGTTTCACGTACGACTTATAGCGGAAAAGAAGTCTTTGAACGAGCAGAACAAGGGGATGAACTAGCAAAAGAAGAGGTAGATAATTTTTATAATTATTTAACAAAAGGTTTGTTTAGTATCCAATTTTCGATTGATCCTGAAGTCATCGTGATTGGTGGGGGGATCTCTGCAAAAGCAGGGTTATTAACAGAAATCAATCAACGAATGAAACAATTAACTACTGATTTAGAACTAAATGACTTTGATCCTAAAATTTTATTATGTGATTATCGAAATGATGCAAACTTGATTGGAGCAGCTGCCAATTTCACCGCTCAACGTGAAGGTTTAGTTCAATGATGCATAGCGTTGAACAAAACTTTTAGACATATGGTAGGCATTCCATGAATGAATATGATAAACTATCATGGAGGTGGAAAAAGATGTCAAAAAAAAATAAAGATATTGAAGTACGTATCGAAGAAGTCAAAAAACAAATCAAAGGAACAACTTATGATGTGACTCAGTTATTTATTGGTAAAAAAATGATTGGGGAAATTTTGGCTTATGGACCAAAAGAATTTGAAATTTTTTTTGGTGAAGAAGATTTTGGGAAAGAAAAGAGTCTTGAAAACGCGATAGAAACAGTTATTCGTCACTGGAATCTACACGAATAAAAAAATATCAAAAAAATTTTCAATAAGGGGTTGCAAAAATCTGGAAAATTAGGTATTATAACTAAGTCAGGTTGATACAAACCTTTCGGAGGAGTAGCGAAGTGGCTAAACGCGACGGACTGTAAATCCGTTCCTTAGGGTTCAGTGGTTCGAATCCACTCTCCTCCATTTCATTGGGGTATAGCCAAGCGGTAAGGCAAGGGACTTTGACTCCCTCATGCGTTGGTTCGAATCCAGCTACCCCAGTAGTACGGAGTGATCTATTAAGATCACTCTTTTTTTGTGTGAAAACAGCTTGTTTCTTGAAGATTATCATGAAATAGGCTAGAGTGAATAGTAGATAGATCAAAAAAAGGGGGCAGTAAAATGAAGTGGAAAGAAAAAGTAGATGAGACCGCAGAGAAAATCTATGATTTGATTAAGTCGGAAAAGTATCAGGTAGAAGTCCGGTTACCGAAAAAATCAGAAAAAGCGATACAAGTGAAATCAAAGCGTCCAACCAATCACACAAAAAAATGGCTTTCAAAAAACCGTTAAGAATAACACAATCTCTAAAAAACAGTGATTTTGCTGTCTTTTGGAGATTTTGTTATTTTAAAAAATGATTTTCAATCCTTCCACTTGGATTAAAGAGGAAGGACACACATTTACTTACATAAACTTTCGGATAAAATAAACGGGTTGGCAAATGATTGATCGACAATTAGTCGAGCAAAAGAAACTTTTTCCTTTTCAGTTGTGAACCAGGTATATACCAGTTATAATAAAGGAAATGAAAGGGCGGATATACGTTATGTCGAATCAACTACCAGTCTATATACAAATCCATGATCAGATCAAAAGTGAAATCGAACAAGGTATTTGGAAAATCGGTGATCGCCTTCCTTCTGAAAGAGAATTGGCAGTGAAATTCAATGTTAGTCGAATGACTTTACGTCAAGCCATTCAAAACCTGGCTGATGAAGGGATTTTGGAAAGAAAAATTGGCTCAGGTACATATGTAGCAAGAGAAAAAGTCCAAGAAAAGATGTCGGGTGCGACCAGTTTTACTGAAATTATGGAATCACAGAATCGAGTACCCTCTAGTCGGACAATCTCTTATTTTTTAACTTCCCCAAGTTCTAGTGAAATGGAGAAGCTGCAACTGGAAAAAGACGAAACGATTCTTCGTATGGAACGAATTCGTTATGCTGATGATATACCAATCTGTTTTGAAGTAGCCAGTATCCCGCAAAAGATTATTGCAGACTATAGTAAATCTGAAATTACCAATTCTCTTTATCGGGTACTCGAAGAGAAAAGTGGGCATAAGATCGGGGCAGCTAATCAAACAATCACAGCCATTCTTGCTTCAGAAAAAATTGCAGAATATTTAGAAGTAAAAAAAGGAGATGCTGTGTTACGTTTACGCCAAACTTCTTATTTTGATGACGGTACCCCATTTGAATATGTTCGTACGCAATATGTAGGGAATCGTTTTGAATTTTATTTAGAGAAATAAAAGAGGGACACGAAACAGTCCAAATAAAGAAGAGCCTGAGACAAGTTTTGTCCTAGGCTCTTCTTTTTTGATTTCGAGATCAGCGGATAGAGTAATCACTGGTCAGCTTCTACCAGTTGTTCATGATAGGAAATTGGACCATCTGTAAATTCCACCTGTCCATTCAATAATTCAACGACTGCTGTTTTAAATGCAGTAACTTCTGTTTCTACAATCAAACAGTGAACCGTGACTTTGTCTGTGTAGATCGTTTCTTTTATAGGAATATGTTTCAACTCAAGCATATTTTCTAATTTACCTAATTGCGGGTAGGTGATATGGACAGCTATTTCTTGCTGTTGTGTTCCTTCAACGATCCCGATTTCAATTAGTGCGTGAGAAACAGCCTGTGTATAGGCACGAATCAAACCACCGGTACCCAATTTTGTCCCACCAAAATAGCGTGTGACGACAGCGACCACATTGATCAATTCATTTTTTTTTAGTACTTCCAGCATTGGGACACCTGCCGTACCACTAGGCTCACCGTCATCACTACTGCGTTGAATTTCATTTTTTTCACCGAGAACGAAAGCACTACAGTTATGGTTTGCTTTCCAATGCTCTTTTTTCATTGCCTGAATAAACGCTTTAGCTTCTGCTTCCGTTTCAATTCGTTTCATAGAGCAAATAAAACGAGATTTTTTGACTTCGATTTCTGCTTGACCGTCTGCTTGGATGGTTCTATAACTATTCAGCGTGATGCTTCCTCCTTACAAGTAGTTGATAATAGTCAAAGTATAATGAATTATTCCTTTAGTTTCAACACTTATAATACTTGAGTAATGAAGAGAGTCTATGGGATAATAGAAGAAAGAAAGGTGAGATGGGGATGAAAGAACGCATAAAAAAATATGACGCCATCACCCAATATTTAAAAAATAACGGGGGATCACAGGTTACTTTAACATTTACACAGATCGACGAACTTCTTTTTCCAAGTTATGGGCTCCCTAAATCAGCTAGACAAAGCACTGATTGGTGGGCAAATGATTATAAGCACCCAGAAAAAGGAGCATATGGCTGGATCAATGCTGGCTACGAGGTTGTGGCGATCAATTTAAAAAAAGAATATGTTGTGTTCAATCAATTAGTTAAATCGAGTTGGCTATTCGACTGATAAGAAAACGTTGACATTATCTTGCTTTTTTGTATAATAATCACACAAGCAAAAAAGAAATCGTTTGCAAAAGTTAAAAGAATGGAGAGAGTAAAATGACTAAAAAAACAATCATGCTCGTATGTTCTGCTGGGATGAGTACCAGTTTACTTGTAACAAAAATGCAAAAAGCTGCTGAAGAACAAGGAATTGATACGGATATTTTTGCCGTATCAGCTTCTGATGCCGATAATCAGCTAGCTTCTAAAGAAGTTGATGTTTTGCTGTTGGGACCACAAGTCCGCTTCATGAAAGCTGATTTTGAAAAACGTCTAGAGCCAAAAGGAATCCCATTAGATATTATCAATATGGCAGATTATGGTTTGATGAATGGCGAAAAAGTATTACAACAAGCCATCCATTTAATTGAAAACAAATAAAGGACAGAGCATACTAAGATGTTCAAATCGGAAATAAGCCGAAAAATCCAGCGAATAGGGCGCCTATTCAAGGATTTTTTGGCTTATTTTTTATACCAACCGTTTCAAATAACCATTTCTTCTCAAATTTTTTGAAGAATGGACTGATGTAGCGTATCTTCTTTTAGGGGATCATATGGAAAAAAGTAGTTTATGCAGTTTATATGGTAGACGATTACTTACGAGAGACTTGAGAGAATGGACAGAGAGTTTTCAACAGATTCGCTATCAGAAACTAGCTGCCATTCATCTACAAGGAAATTGGTTAACATGTAATCGATGCAGCATGCGAACAAAAATAGGTAAATCAGAGCAAAAGCAACCAATCCTCTTTTGTCCTGTTTGTCTTTTTTTAGGTCGTTGTGACAACACACAAGAATTATTTTTATTTGAACAACCTGAGTTGCCGAAAAGAAATGTCTGTTTTACTTGGACAGGAAAGTTAACGCCAACTCAACAAGCGATTTCTACGAACTTGGTCACTGATGTCTCGGGAAAACAGCACATGATTTGGGCTGTGACAGGAGCGGGAAAGACTGAGATGCTTTATGAAAAGGTCATAAAAACGTTAGAAAAAGGTGGACGAGTCGCATTAGTTTCACCTAGGGTTGATGTGTGCAACGAACTTTACCTACGTTTTTGTGGCGTTTTTCCAGAAGAAGACATTGTCCTGCTTCATGGAAAAAAGAAAGAAGCCTATCGCTTTAGTCCATTCGTGATTGCGACTACGCATCAGCTGTATCGTTTTTATCAGGCGTTTGATCTGTTAGTCGTCGATGAGGTGGATGCGTTCCCTTTTGCAGGAGATCCTGGGTTAGCTTATGCTGTTGAAACTGCAATTAAACCAAAAGGAACATTTATCTATTTAAGTGCGACACCTAATGAGCAGCTACTGAAAAAAATCCGTTCAACCTTTTTGATCCATCAATTGCCACTTCGCTTCCATCAACGGTTATTGCCTGAACCACATTTGTTTTTTTGGAATGACTGGCCGAATAAATGTTTGAAAGAAAAAAAACTTCGACCACTTTTGAAGTGTCTAAAGATGCTGCTCCAACAAAATCATGTCTTATTATTTTGTCCGTCGATTGCCTTAATGAATCGATTAGCCTCACTGTTAAAGCGTTGTTTACCCATGTACCGTATTACCGATGCATCCGCAAAAGATCCAAACCGTTCAGAAAAAGTTCAGCAAATGAGAAAGCAACAATATGATGTGTTACTTACTACAATGATTTTGGAACGTGGGGTAACATTTGCAAATGTGTCAGTGATCGTCTTAGGCGCTGATCACCGTGTTTTTACTAAATCTTCCCTTGTACAAATCGCTGGTCGAGCCGATCGAAAGGGAGATTTTACCAATAGCCAAGTCTATTTTTTCTATGAAGAACTGACAAAAGCTATCAAATTAGCCTGTCGTGAGATCAAAGAAATGAATCGTCAGGGAAAAAAGCAGCTTGCTATGAAAAATAGTGAGCCTAGAGGAGAAAAAACACATGAATCGTTGTAGTTATTGTCAAAAACAAGTCATCCGAAATTTGAAAATCAGCGAGATTGTTGGGTTGGGAAAGATTCTTCCTCAAATTTGTGAGGACTGTTCAAATTTGTTTCGTCCGATAAATAAACAGCAAAGCTGTCGAACTTGCCAGAAAGAACTGCCTGGTGATATTACGTATTGTGAAGATTGTATTGCCTGGAAAAACGACTATCCCAATTATGATTTCAGTCATCATGCTTGTTTTTACTATGATTCAGCCTTCAAAGAATGGTTAAAGCGCTATAAATTTATGGGAGATGTCCGACTGGCAGGTACATTTGCTAAACAGTTGCAAATAATCCAACAAGAATTTAGCGATTATCAAATCTGTCCAATCCCACTAGCAACTGCTCGTTTAAAAGAACGTGGGTTTAATCAGGTCATTGAAATGTTGAGAGTAGCTAAAATACCTTATAGTCAACTGCTGACTCGCTCTGATCATTCACTTCCACAATCCCAAAAAACACGTCAGGAACGTTTAAAAACTACCCAACCTTTCAAATTAGCTGTTGTTCCAACGATCATCAAAGGGAAAAAAGTATTGTTGGTAGACGATGTCTATACGACGGGGCAAACCCTTTTCCATGCTGCTTCTTGTTTATTGCCACATGCTCCTGAAAAAATCCGCACCTTTTCGCTAGCTCGATAAATAAATGAAAAACGAATGTCCTTGATAGCGATTTAGTTTGCAAATGGATTAGAGTTCGATATAATGGTAGTAAGAAGAGGGAAAGAGTGGTCCTTCTCCTTCTTGATTGTGGTAGACGAAAGGGGTAATTTTTATGTTTAGATACAATGTACGCGGTGAAAATATCGAAGTAACTGAAGCGATTCGTGACTACGTTGAGAAAAAAGTAGGAAAACTTGAACGCTATTTCAGTGATGCACCCGATGCTACAGCACATGTAAATTTAAAAGTTTATACTGAAAAAACAGCGAAAGTGGAAGTAACTATTCCATTACCTTATCTTGTATTGCGTGCCGAAGAAACATCACCTGATCTTTATGCAAGTATTGATTTGGTAGTTGACAAATTGGAACGACAAATCCGCAAATTCAAAACAAAAATTAACCGTAAATCTCGCGAAACCGGTATGAACACAGCCGATGCAGCGGTATTATTCAATAACGAAGCTGACGATGCTGATCATGAAAATGATTCTGAATTAGACATTGTCCGCACGAAACGTTTATCACTGAAACCAATGGACAGTGAAGAGGCTGTTCTACAAATGAACATGCTTGGTCATAATTTCTTTATTTTTGAAGATGCAGAAACCAATGGTACAAGTATCGTTTACCGTCGTAAAGATGGCAAATACGGTTTGATTGAAACCGACTGATAAATAACAATTAGAAAAAGCAGTAAAAAGCTTGTGGCAAACCCTTCACGGTTTGCCACAGCTTCTTTTTTGTCTACGTCAGAAATTGTGAATTAATTGTGAATATATTACATTAATTGTGTTAAGATATTTCAATTATCTAGAACTAATGATAAAATAGAAACTAGAATCTACATAATCTGGATAATATATGTAAAAAGGAGATTATACAACGCATGGCCAATTTTATTCGTTCGATTATCGAAAATGATAAAAAAGAACTAAAACGTTTAGATCGTATTGCTAAAAAAGTAGAAGATCATGCTGACGAAATGGCAGCATTAACAGATGAACAATTACAAGCAAAAACAGCTGAGTTTAAAGCTCGCTATCAAAATGGGGAAACTTTAGATCAATTATTACCGGAAGCCTTTGCGGTAGTTCGTGAAGCTGCCAAACGAGTGTTGGGACTTTATCCTTACCATGTACAATTGATGGGGGGGATCGTTCTTCACGATGGAAATATCCCAGAGATGCGTACTGGTGAAGGGAAAACTTTAACAGCAACAATGCCGGTTTATTTGAATGCATTGACGGGAGAAGGCGTTCACGTCGTTACTGTCAATGAATACCTGGCTACTCGTGACTCCTCTGAAATGGGCGAATTATACAACTTTTTAGGTTTAACAGTTGGCTTGAATATCAATTCAAAATCAGCGGACGAAAAACGAGATGCTTACAATTGTGATATTACCTATAGTACCAATAATGAATTAGGTTTCGACTATCTAAGAGACAACATGGTCGTTTATCGTCATCAAATGGTTCAAAGACCATTGAATTATGCGATTGTCGATGAAGTCGATTCGATCTTGATCGATGAAGCAAGAACACCGTTGATTATTTCAGGTCAAGCTGAAAAATCAACGGCTTTATATACAAGAACAGATAATTTTGTGAAACGTTTGAAAGAAGAAGAAGATTATAAAATCGATGTGCAATCGAAAACAATCAGCTTGACTGAAGCGGGGATCGAGAAAGCCGAAGAAACATTTGGCTTAGAAAATCTATATGATATTGAAAATACTGCCTTAACCCACCATCTGGATCAAGCGTTGCGTGCCAACTATATCATGATCTTGGATATTGATTATGTGGTCCAAGATGGAAAAGTCTTGATCGTTGACCAATTTACTGGTCGTATCATGGATGGACGCCGCTACTCTGATGGATTACATCAGGCGATTGAAGCAAAAGAAGGCGTAGAGATCGAAGACGAAACGAAAACGATGGCGACAATCACGTTCCAGAACTATTTCCGAATGTATAAGAAACTGTCAGGTATGACTGGTACAGCAAAAACAGAAGAAGAAGAGTTTCGGGAAATCTATAATATTCAAGTTTGTCAAATCCCAACAAATCGTCCAGTCATTCGTGACGACCGACCTGATTTGTTATATCCAACATTGACTAGCAAGTTCCAAGCGGTGGTGCAAGACATCAAAGAACGTTACCGCAAAGGACAACCTGTTCTTGTCGGAACGGTAGCAGTAGAAACTTCAGAATTATTGTCTGATATGTTGAATCGTGAACGTATCCCACATGAAGTATTGAATGCAAAAAACCACTTCAAAGAAGCGGAAATCATCATGAATGCTGGTCAAAAAGGTGCGGTGACGATTGCAACGAATATGGCTGGACGTGGTACAGATATCAAGTTGGGACTTGGTGTCAGAGAACTAGGCGGACTAGCTGTTATCGGGACAGAACGTCATGAATCACGTCGTATCGATAACCAATTACGTGGTAGGGCTGGACGTCAAGGAGACCCAGGGATGTCTCAATTCTATCTTTCATTGGAAGATGATCTGATGAAACGATTTGGTTCTGAACGGATCAAAGCATTCTTAGATCGCATGAAAATCGGTGAAGAGGATGCAGTGATCCAAAGTAAGATGCTGACAAAACAAGTGGAATCAGCACAAAAACGTGTCGAAGGAAATAACTACGATACTCGTAAAAATGTCTTACAATACGATGATGTAATGCGAGAACAACGCGAAGTTATCTACAAACAACGTCAAGAAGTCATCATGGAAGAAACAAGTTTGTCTAAACCAATGATGAATATGATCAAACGTACGATCAGTCGGGTAGTAGATGCGCACACACAACTAGAAAAAGACAACTGGAACCTTGAAGGAATCGTTGATTTTGCGGGTAGTACATTAGTCCATGAAGACAGTATCTCGATCGATGATCTTAAAGGGAAAGAACCGCAACAGATCAAAGAATATTTAAATGAGTTAGCACAAGAAGTATTTAATACGAAAGCTAACCAGCTCAACGGACCTGAACAATTACTAGAATTTGAAAAAGTAGTCATTCTACGAGTAGTGGATTCGAAATGGACCGATCATATCGATGCTATGGATCAATTACGCCAATCAATCGGTCTTAGAGCATATGGACAAAACAATCCATTGGTTGAGTATCAAACAGAAGGATACAAGATGTTTGAAGAGATGGTTGGAGCGATCGAATATGAAGTGACTCGTCTCTTTATGAAAGCTGAGATTCGTCAAAATGTTCAACGGGAGCAAGTGTCAACCGGTGAAGCAGTTCAACCAACTACCGGTGATGCAAAAGAAAATAGCAACACAAGTGCCAAAAAACAACCGGTTCACGTGAACAAAGTAGGCAGAAATGATCCTTGTCCATGTGGTAGCGGGAAAAAATATAAAAACTGTCATGGAAAAGATGAGAACTAATTTTTGACAGCTAGTAGATAAGATTGGTGAGATCGGTTCTTTTTGATTAAGAATCGTCTCACCTTCTTTCTGTTATGAAGCGTTTCTGTTAAACTAAAGTGGTTGAATAAAACATAAAATAATGTAGATAGAAAGAGGGAAGTTTATGGAGATTTCAGAAATCCGTAACTTATTAGCTGAGATGGAAGAAAAGGTCACAAGTTTCAGGAGGTCTCTTTGACTTAGATCGGTTGGAAGAAGACATCGCTGAAGCTGAAGCCAAAATGGCAGAGCCTGGTTTTTGGGATGATAGCGAAGCAGCACAAAAAGTGATCAATGAAAACAACACAAATAAAGAAACGTATGATCAATTCAATGCGTTAGCTGAAGAATTAGAAGAGTTAGCCCTAATGGTAGAAATGTTGCAAGAAGAACCAGATGCTCAAATGCAACAAGAAGCAGAAGATAGAATCCAACTATTAGACGAAAAAATGAAGACGTATGAATTAGCCATGCTTTTAGATGGTCCATATGATCGCAACCATGCAATCGTCGAACTTCATCCTGGAGCAGGGGGTACAGAATCCCAAGACTGGGGAAGTATGTTGTTACGCATGTACACACGTTGGGCAGAACAACATGGCTACCAAGTGGAAACATTGGATTACCAAGCAGGGGATGAAGCAGGAATAAAAAGTGTGACTTTACTGATTAAAGGGCATAATGCATATGGCTATTTAAAATCGGAAAAAGGTGTACACCGGCTTGTTCGGATCTCCCCTTTTGATTCAGCCAAACGGCGCCACACTTCGTTTTGTTCGGTCGATGTGATGCCAGAACTAGATGAAACGATTGATGTTGCGATCAACCCAGATGACTTGAAGATCGATACGTACCGAGCAAGCGGTGCTGGAGGACAACATATCAATAAAACAGAGTCTGCCGTTCGGATCACTCATCTTCCAACAGGAACGGTCGTAGCTAGTCAAGCGCAGCGTTCACAATTAAAAAACCGAGAACAAGCAATGAGCATGTTGAAAGCGAAATTGTATCAACTTGAGGTTGAAAAGAAAGAACAAGAAGCTGCAGCATTGCGTGGGGAGCAAAAAGAAATTGGTTGGGGTTCACAAATTCGTTCCTATGTCTTCCATCCATATTCAATGGTAAAAGATCACCGGACAAACGTAGAAACTGGTAATGTTCAAGCTGTAATGGATGGCGATTTAGACTTATTTATTGACGGATATTTAAAAATGCACCTCTAAATAGTTGACTTTAATTGAAATAAAATTGTAAGATTTTGAAAGCAAGATGAAACATTACCATGCTATAATGGTGAGAGACTGAGAAAAGATATGGAGAGAACGCCATGATTGAAATGAAGGATGTCATGAAAAAGTACTCAAATGGTACGACTGCAATCCGAAATTTATCGGTTGTTATCGATCAAGGAGAGTTCGTTTATGTAGTTGGTCCATCAGGGGCTGGGAAATCTACATTCATCAAATTGATGTATCGAGAAGAAAAAGCGTCAAAAGGAACCTTAAATGTTGCTGGTCATGATTTAATGGCAATCAAAAACAAAGATGTTCCTTACTTACGCAGAGAAATCGGGGTAGTTTTCCAAGACTACAAACTGTTGCCGAGAAAAACAGTTTACGAAAATGTCGCTTATGCGATGCAAGTAATCGGTAGAAAACCACGAGATATCAAAAAACGTGTGATGGAAGTGTTAGATCTTGTTGGATTGAAACATAAAGTGCGTGTTTTTCCAAGTGAGCTATCTGGTGGGGAACAGCAACGGGTATCGATTGCCCGTGCAATCGTAAATACGCCGAAAGTATTGATTGCTGACGAACCTACAGGAAATCTAGATCCGGAGAATTCTTGGGAGATCATGAAGTTATTGGACCGAATCAATGCTCAAGGGACAACGGTCGTTATGGCAACCCATAACAGTACGATCGTGAATACAATTCGTCATCGAGTGATCGCCATCGAAAATGGACGAATCATACGTGACCAAGCGGAAGGGGAATATGGATACGATGATTAGAACCTTTTTCCGACATTTATTAGAGAGTATCAAGAGTTTAAAGCGTAACGGCTGGATGACTGTCGCTTCAGTGAGTGCCGTGACGATCACATTAACATTAGTTGGGGTGTTCATGGCTGTGATCATGAATGCAACGAAACTAGCCGAAGATATCGAAGGTAACGTAGATGTTTCTGTTTTCGTTGATATTGGCACGAATGAAAAAGATATGAAGACTCTTGAAAAACAATTAAAAGAGATTGATCACGTCAAAAGTGTCAAATTCTCAAGTAAAGACCAAGAGTTGAAAAAGATCCAGGATGCTATGGGGAATTCATGGAGTTTGTTTGAAGGAGATAACAACCCGTTATATGATGTTTATGTCGTTCAAACGTCAGAACCTTCTTATACGAAACAAGTATCTCAAGAAGCCGGAAAATTAGCGAATGTTTCTCGCGCGGATTACGGTGGAACGTCTTCAGATAAAATTCTTAAGCTTGCAGGAACCGTTCGAACATGGGGCTTAGCTGCAGCAGCATTATTATTGTTTATTGCAATGTTTTTGATTTCAAATACAATCAGAATCACGATCTTATCTCGCCAAAAAGAAATTCAAATCATGCGATTAGTTGGTGCCAAAAACGGCTACATTCGTTGGCCATTCTTTTTAGAAGGTGGCTGGATTGGTTTGATCGGTGCAATTATTCCGGTATTGCTGATTACATTTGGGTACCAAGAAGTATTCCGAATGCTTAACCCTTCATTATTGCGCTCCCACTATTCCTTGATCCAACCACAGGATATCGTGTGGAAAATCAACGCTTTGATGGCTGGGATCGGAATCATTATCGGTTCATTAGGATCAATTATTTCGATGAGAAGATTCTTGAAGTTTTAATTCATTTCCATCGTTTCACCATATGAAAGGATGGAACGAGTTGTTTCAAGAAGATCCAACAACTTTAAAGTTTAAATGGATGATTCAATGAATCAGCAGACAGAAATTCATTTTTCTGTCTGCTTTTTTAGTTGAGATTGGGACAAAACTCGTCTCAGTCTCTTCTAGTATCTCTAAAAACGAATAAACGGCGTTCAAGAAGCAACTCCTCAACAATAAGCGATGATTTTCTAAAATATGAGGAGCTATTTTAAAAAATCCTCTCTTATTCGCTCGGAGCTAAACGCTTCTTTCACGACCTCTTGCTAAACGGTGTTCAAACATCAGCTCCTTGAAATAAGCCTGAATTTTTCAAAACATGAGAAGCTGTTTCAAAAAATTCTTTCTTATTGTCATCAGAGCTACCCGATGTTTTCACGACCTCTGATTCACGGTGAGACAAAAGCAGCATCTTCGGAAAATTTGCCGAAATTTACCAAAAATTTGAGAAGCACCAAGTAGATAACAATCAACATCAAAAACTAGTTTTTGTGTTTCTTGTAAATTTTCAGAAATTCCTTCTTATTTCTTGATGCTAAACACTTTTGTCTCAACCTCTTTGTAAAACGCTATGATTTTTTTTACCTCATAATATAAAATAAAAAAATAATATCAAGTAAATGATCAATAGGCGGTCATATCGGTTCAGCAGTAGGTATTTTAATTCATTGAGATCATTATCTGTCTGATACTTTCACTTTACTTTAAAAAACATCTCGGCTATTCTTAAGTAGGTGTAAAAGTGAAGAGGTGAGCCATGAGAGTAGTTGTTGATAATTTTTTTACGATCATCTTAATTGCGAATATCTTATTATCAATTGTCATTGTTTTTCGTGAACGAAAAGAAACCGCTCAGACATGGGCATGGTTGTTAGTATTAATGTTTATTCCGATTGTCGGTTTTCTTTTATATATCTTTTTTGGCAGAGGTATTTCACAAGACAAGATCTTTGATTTGAAGATCCAAGGGAAAATCGGGAAGAACTTGGAAATTGAAGAAGACAAACAAGCCTTGATGCGAGGACTTTATCCGCATCCACCAACAGGACAAGTTGATGTCAAGCAACTAATCTATATGCTGACAGTGTTTGAAAGTACATTGTACACAACTGGAAATGAAGTGACTTTATTTACGGATGGACGAGAAAAATTTGATGCATTGATTGAAGACATCAAGCAGGCAAAAGATCATATCCATCTACAATATTATATTTATCGGGGCGATGCTCTGGGTAAGGAAGTGCGTGACGCGCTGACTGAAGCAGCTCAAAGAGGGGTCAAAGTCCGTGTATTATTAGATGCTTGGGGGTCTACCCAAGTAAATGCAAAATTTTTCCACGAATTACAGGTAGCTGGTGGTGAAGTCGCTTTTTTCTTTCCACTATTTGTCCCTTATATCAATCCACGAATCAATTATCGAAACCATCGGAAAATCGTTGTCATTGATGGGAAAATTGGTTATACTGGTGGATTCAATGTAGGAAACGAATATTTAGGAGAAGTTTCAAAGTTTGGTTATTGGCGAGACAATCATTTGCGAATCTACGGGGAAGCAGTTTATACGCTACAAAATCGTTTCTTGATGGATTGGAACTCGCAGCACGTGAAAGAAGTCAGCTATGCACCAAAATTTTTCCCAAAAATTGATTCTGTAGGCACTTTAGCACTTCAAATCGTCACAAGTGGCCCAGATTCTGAGCATGAACAAATCAAATTGACTTATTTAAAAATGATTTCATTAGCAAAAAAAGAAATATTGATTCAAACGCCTTACTATATCCCAGATGAATCCATTCATGAAGCATTGAAATTAGCCTTGCTTTCTGGTGTCAAAGTTCAGATTCAGATTCCCAATAAACCTGATCATCCGTTAGTCTATTGGGCAACTTATTCTTTTGCAGCAGAACTAATCGAATATGGTGCAGTGATCGAAACCTATGAAAATGGGTTTATCCATGCTAAGACCATGATCATTGACAGTGGAATAGTTTCAATTGGTTCAGCAAATATTGATGTCCGTTCATTCAAATTAGACTTTGAAGTGAATGCGTTGATCTATGATGAAGGAATGGCGACTCACGTAAGAAAAGCTTTCTTTGCTGATTCAAGAAAGTCACAACTGTTAACCAAAGAACGCTATGAAAATCGAGGATTTATCATCAAATTAAAAGAAGGTTTGGCACGATTGATCTCGCCATTATTATAATTGCTACTTCCAGCTAATCAAAAAGGACATGAGGGAGGCGTCTAAGACGTCAGCTCATGTCCTTTTTCTGTCGGGGCCATTTCTGTAAACTGTCAGAAATGGAGAAAGCGTCTCACAGGAACAAAACTAACTTTGGGGTACTTCTTGTTTTTGGGGAAAGCAAGAAATAAGTTAGATAATGTTTGATAAAGAGACACATTTCAAAGCCAGTATAGCATAGAATAACCTAATGAGATAGTGTTTTTTTATTAATAATCATTATTTTTGTTATTTTATAATTTTAATTCGTTTTCAAGTATTTTGTTAAATGTTAAAATGAACTTACTTTAGGACTGAAGGAGATTTCTAAATGAAAAAATTAAAATTACTTTTACCAATAATAGGATTAACTATTCTTTTATCAGGTTGTTCAAAATGGATCGATCGAGGAGAATCCATTACAGCTGTCGGGTCTTCCGCATTGCAACCATTAGTTGAAACAGTCGCTGAATCTTTTCAGGCTGCAAACCCTGGGAAATTCATTAATGTCCAAGGAGGAGGAAGTGGAACTGGATTATCTCAAGTCCAATCTGGAGCAGTAGATATCGGGAATTCTGATTTATTTGCGGAGGAAAAATCTGGAATCGATGCAGCTGCTTTAGTTGATCATCGGGTGGCTGTAGTTGGGATCACACCGATCGTTAACAAGGAAGTGGGCGTTAAAGACATCTCAATGGAAAACTTACGGAAGTTATTTACGGGTGAAATCACCAACTGGAAAGAACTTGGCGGGAAAGACCAACCAGTGGTTATTTTAAATCGTGCATCAGGAAGTGGGACACGTAGTACTTTTGAAAAATGGGTCCTTGATGGAGAAACGGCGATTCGTGCGCAAGAACAAGATTCAAGCGGAATGGTGCGACAAATCGTTGCAGATACTCCAGGAGCAATTAGTTATGTCGCTTTCTCATATGTAACCAACGATGTGGCTACTTTGAGTATTGATGGTGTAGAGCCAACCGACGACAACGTTACGACCAATAAATGGATCATTTGGGCTTATGAACATATGTATACAAAAAATCAACCAAAACAGTTAACGAAAGAGTTTTTAAACTACATGCTATCAGAAGAAGTTCAAAATAATATCGTAGGTGAATTAGGTTATATTCCGGTTTCACGTATGCAAGTAGAACGTGATTGGGAAGGAAATATTGTAAAATAATCATCTTTACACAATCTTTACAAACTTCGCATAAATTTTACATGTTATTAAACTCAAATTGATGTTCGCTTTGTACACTGTATAAGTATGTTAAACCTTACTGGGGGGGAATCATCTGTGGAAGATGTGAAAAAAGTATTATTAACAAAATCAAAACGTTCAAAAATGGAGCAGCGTGGTAAATTCATCAGCTTCTTATGTATCGCCTTGATCGTTCTAGTAGTAGTAGCCATTTTTTATTTTGTTGCAAGTAAAGGATTAGCGACCTTTTTCGTTGATAAGATCAACGTATTTGATTTCTTGTTTGGAACGAATTGGAATCCTGGACAAATTGGTGCAGATGGTAAACCGATGGTCGGGGCATTACCAATGATCGCTGGTTCGTTTATCGTTACTTTTTTATCTGCGATCATCGCGACACCTTTTGCCATCGGTGCAGCGGTCTTCATGACAGAGATATCTCCAAAAAATGGCACAAAAATCTTGCAACCAGTCATTGAACTATTAGTTGGTATTCCATCTGTTGTTTATGGTTTTATTGGATTATCAGTCATCGTGCCATTTATCCGAAACATTTTTGGCGGAACTGGTTTTGGTATTTTAGCTGGGACATTTGTTTTGTTTGTCATGATCTTACCAACTGTGACGACTATGACAGTCGATGCCTTAAAAGCTGTGCCGCGTCATTATCGTGAAGCGTCATTAGCTTTAGGAGCTACACGTTGGCAAACGATCTATAAAGTCGTTTTACGAGCTGCTGTACCGGGAATCTTGACAGCCGTTGTATTTGGTATGGCACGTGCATTTGGTGAAGCATTAGCGATCCAAATGGTCATCGGGAATGCTGCCTTGATGCCAACAGGATTAACAACTCCTGCTTCAACATTGACATCGATTTTAACAATGGGGATCGGAAATACGATCATGGGAACAATTGAAAACAACGTGTTATGGTCATTAGCTTTGATCTTGCTATTGATGTCATTAATCTTTAATATCGTGATCCGAATGATTGGTAAGAAAGGGGCATTGAAATAATGAACGCAAAACGCTCTGATAAAATCGCAACAGGAGTCCTTTATGCAATATCGGGAATTATTGTATTGATCTTAGCTGCGTTACTTTTATATATTTTAGTTCGAGGAATTCCTCATATCTCTTGGTCATTTTTAACTGAACCATCAAAAGCCTATCAAGTAGGCGGCGGAATCGGTATCCAATTATTTAACTCGATTTATTTATTATTGATCACGATGATCATCAGTTTTCCGCTTTCTTTAGGAGCCGGTATTTACCTTTCTGAATATGCTGGTAAAAACTGGTTGACTGATGTTATCCGTACTTCAATTGAAATATTAAGCTCATTACCATCTGTAGTTGTTGGTTTGTTTGGCTTTTTAGTTTTTGTTATTCAATTCCAGTATGGCTTCTCCATTATCTCTGGGGCACTAGCTTTAACAGTTTTTAACTTACCTCTATTGACGAGAACGGTAGAAGAATCTTTACAAGCGGTGCATTACACACAGCGTGAGGCAGGGCTTGCATTAGGTTTGTCACGTTGGGAAACAGTGATTCGTGTAGTTGTACCTGAGGCAACTCCAGGGATTTTAACAGGAGTCATTTTAAGCTCAGGGAGAATTTTTGGTGAAGCAGCAGCTTTGATCTATACAGCTGGGCAAAGCGCGCCTGCACTTGATTTCTCAAACTGGAATCCATTGAGTGTCTCTAGTCCAATCAGTATTTTCCGTCAAGCTGAAACACTAGCTGTTCATATTTGGAAAATCAATACGGAAGGAACGATGCCAGATGGCGTATCAGTATCTGCTGGAGCATCTGCGGTCTTAATTATCGCAGTATTACTATTCAATTTTGGTGCTCGTGCGATTGGTAAACGTTTATACCGGAAAATGACTTCAGCTTAAGGAGAAGAAGTAAGATGAAAGAATATAATTGGAATGAAAGAAATATCATCACAATGGGTCAAGAAAAAGAAATTGCCCTTTATACAGATGATCTTCATGTTTGGTACGGTGACAACGAAGCGATCAAAGGTGTTGATCTGGAATTTGAAAAGAATAAGATCACAGCTTTAATCGGTCCTTCTGGCTGTGGTAAGTCTACTTATTTACGTTCGTTGAATCGGATGAATGATGGGATCGCAAATACTAAGGTGACTGGTAAAATCATGTACAAAGATGTCGATATCAATGCACCACAAATTGATGTCTATGAGATGCGTAAGCGAATCGGAATGGTTTTCCAACGACCAAATCCATTTAGTAAATCAATCTATGAAAATATCACGTTTGCATTGAAGCAACATGGCGAAAAGAACAAGAAGAAATTAGATGAGATCGTTGAGACCAGCTTGAAACAAGCAGCATTATGGGATCAAGTAAAAGATAGCCTGGATAAAAGTGCTTTAGCCTTGTCAGGTGGTCAACAACAACGTTTATGTATTGCACGTGCGATTGCGATGAAACCGGATATCTTGTTATTAGATGAACCAGCCAGCGCACTTGATCCGATTTCTACTGGGACAGTAGAAGAAACATTGGTGAATCTAAAAGATGATTACACGATCATCATTGTGACCCATAACATGCAACAAGCAGCTCGTATCAGTGACTATACTGCCTTTTTCTACTTAGGAAAAGCGATCGAATACGATAAAACGAATAAGATATTTACTAGACCAAAAATTAAAGCGACCGAAGATTATGTATCGGGTCATTTTGGGTAAGACGGAGGATTCGTTATGACAAAAGAAATTATCTCATCAAAAGATCTTCACTTATATTATGGAAAAAAAGAAGCATTAAAAGGAATCGATCTAAGCTTCAATCAAGGCGAAATCACAGCGATGATTGGTCCTTCTGGCTGTGGTAAATCAACTTATCTACGCTCATTGAATCGAATGAATGATTTGATACCGAGTGTGACGATCACTGGAAGTGTCCTGTATAAAGGAAAAGATATCTATGGCCCTAAAACGGACATTGTTGAATTGCGTAAAGAAATTGGAATGGTCTTCCAACAACCAAATCCTTTTCCCTTTTCGATTTACGAAAATGTGATCTATGGGTTAAAACTAAAAGGCGAAAAAGATAAAAAAGTCCTTGATCAAGTAGTCGAAGAAAGTTTAAAGGCTGCATCTGTGTGGGATGATGTCAAAGACAAACTGCATAAAAGTGCCTTATCCTTATCAGGTGGTCAACAACAACGGGTATGCATTGCAAGAGTGTTAGCCGTCAATCCAGAAATTATTTTGTTAGATGAGCCAACTAGTGCGCTTGATCCTGTTTCTACTGGGAAAATTGAAAGCATGCTCTTGGAATTAAAGGAAAGATATACTATGATTATAGTTACGCATAATATGTCACAAGCTTCACGGATTTCTGATAAAACAGCCTTTTTCTTAGATGGGAATTTAATTGAGTTCAATGATACGAAAAAAATCTTTATGACTCCAGAAAAACAAGAAACGGAAGACTATATCTCAGGGCGATTTGGATAAGGAGGAAACGAAATGTTACGTACACAGTTTGAAGAAGAACTACTTAACCTTCATAATCAATTTTATGAGATGGGGATGATGGTAAGTAGTGCAGTGCATAAATCAGTTCGTTCTTATATCAAACATGATAAAGCACTTGCTCAAGAAGTGATCGAAAATGATATTAAAATCAACGACATGGAAACACGTTTAGAGAAAAAAAGTTTTGAAATGATTGCTTTGCAACAACCAGTGACTACAGACTTACGGATGATTATTACCGTGATGAAAGCTAGTTCTGATTTGGAACGAATGGCAGATCATGCGGTTTCAGTTGCCAAATCAACGATCCGTGTGAAAGGTCAAACCAGAATCCCAGAGATCGAAAAAGAAATCTCTGATATGTCTGATTATGTCAAAAAAATGGTGGACAATGTGTTGGTTGCTTACGTCAAAACGGATGAAAAAGATGCTCGAACGATCGCAAATATGGATCAACGGGTCAATGATTATTTCAATCGCATCTACAATGCAACGATCAAAAATATGCAGTCTGATCCAGAAACAGTCATCAGTGGGACAGATTATCTAAATGTTGCCAGCTACTTAGAACGGATTGGCGATTATGTAACGAATATTTGTGAATGGATCGTGTATCTAGCTACAGGAAAAATCACCGAATTAAACTCAAATCACAACGAAATTTTCTAACTCTTGAAGATTGGAAAGTAACGATCAACGTGTGAGTTATAAGAAATAAGCCGAAAAATTCCAAAATAGGAAATATCCTAGGAATTCTTCGGTTTTTTTGTAACTTGAAGACTTAGAGTGAATATTGCTGACTTCTCTGAGAGAAAAAGGTCAAGACTAATTGTCATTTGTATAATCGAAATTCAGCGACTAGTCTTTGTTTTTTCAACTCGTTCAATTATAATAAGAGCATAGAGATGAAAAGGAGTGAAAGAAGATGAAATTTGTTGAGCAAGATTTTGCTTATTATGAGCGGACAATCAAAAGAATGTATCAAAGTTATTATTGGAAGCGAATTCTAATCTTAGCATTCGTACTCGTGATTGTTCTGGCTTATACAGGCATCTTTCAGGAACATTTGCTTTATAATGTTTTACTGATGATAATCATTGCTGGGGGAGGTATTTATCTTTATCTGCAAAAACAAAAATTTCCAGAGGTCTATCAAAAATATCTAGAGATAAATCAACCAGAAGCAAAAATCGTTAAGATCCAAGAAGCAGAGTATAGCTATAATGATCTTGAAGACAAGAGTGTCAGGATTAACAAAACTGGTATGCGTAATTTGCCGTCAAGGAATAAACAGTATACATTGATGGTTGGATTCTCCAAGTCCTTTTTTCCGCGTGAACCACTTCAAATTGTTTATTATGATATGCTTGAACTAACCTATGAAGAAAAGTTTCGTTTGAAGCGAAACGGCTATCATTCAATGCCACGTTTTTTGCGTCGGTTTACATTTAGTAATTTAAAAGAAAGCATTGGTAATATGGGACGTTTTATTGTCGGAAATATATTTTTACTAGTTATCCTGTTTCGTGTTATACGCTATTTATGGTCATTTATCCAATTGCTTTTTTAATATCCATAATATTCATACATAATTCATAAAAAATTAGAAAACAATATTTCTTGCCATAAAAAGGGAAAGAAATATTGTTTTTAAAGCATTATTGGCTGGTTCAATGGGAAGTAAATCGTTCAGTAACTCAAGTTGGAGAAAAAGTTACAACTTAAGTCCTATGACTTTTTCTTCCATTCCGTGCATAATATGAATGTAAGGAAAAGCTTGCAAACTATATTTGCTTAAGGAGGCAATTTCCATGAAAGAAAGAGAACGTATTTTAGACTTAGTTAAAAAAGGGATCCTTTCCACTGAAGAGGGCTTAGATTTATTAGAAAGCATGGCAACTGAGAAAGATGAAAAGCAAATCGCAAAAGAAGCAGATAAAGTAACTGCTAGTCATAAAGAAAAAGATCAAGCAACTCAATTGATCGATGAATTGGAAAATGGCACATCAGAAGAAATCCATTTTAATGCCGATCCAAAACAAAACGAAAAAGAAGATCAAGAAAATTTGGAACGTATCTTAGATGAGCTAGCAACACAAGCAAATCAAACGTCAGCTCATTTAGACGAAGTGAATGAAAAGTTAGCACAAAATAAAGCGGCACGCAATGACAAACAGGAAACATTGATGCAGCTGAATACCAAAGAAGAATTGGATGAACTAACAGAAGATGAGCTTCTCCAAAGAAAGACTCTTGAATCTGAGATCAAGGAATTAGAAGCTGCGAGTGAACAATTAACAGAAGAACAATTGAAACTAGAAGCAGAATTAAAAGATATTCGCAAAAACCAATGGACAGAAAAGAAAGAAACAATTGCTGATAAATTTGAGTTACCGGATGACTGGAAAGAACAAGCCAACGATACATTGAACCAAGTTGGAGAAAAAATGTCTGAAGCTGGTTCTCAGCTAGGCAAGTTTTTGCGGAAGACATTCCAAACGGTATCGGAAACAGTTAATGAAAACATGGAATGGAAAGATGTCAATCTCCGTGTACCAGGTATCGCAACGACAAAATTTGAACACGAATTTTATTATGAAGCACCTGCAGCAAGTATTCTTGATATCAAAGCTGCAAACGGAAATGTCACATTGAAAACTTGGGAAAGTGAAGATGTGAAAGTTGAAGCTAAAATCAAATTATACGGTAAAATGAATGCAGAACCATTCGAGGCATTCTTAGAACGTAGTCAAATTGAAGTCAATGATGAGCATGTCTCATTCCAAATTCCAAATAAACGTGTACGTGCGGATCTAGTCTTTTATTTACCAAAACGAGTATATGACCATACAGCAATCAAATTGTTAAATGGGAATATTACGATTAACGACTTAGAAGGTAAAGATGTGTACACCAAATCGACAAATGGAAATATCGTCATTCAAAAATTACAAGCAACCATGCTTGAAATTGAAGGCGTTAATGGGAATATCGATGTTCAATCAGGTGCAATCTTAGATTCGATCATCGAAACAGTGAATGGTACGGTCACTGTAGGAACAACCCCTGAAAATCTTTCCGTTTCTCTCGTTAATGGGGATGTACGGTTGACAATGAAAGAAGAACATTTGAAAAAAATTGAAGCAAGTTCAGTCAATGGCAATGTCAAAGTAGCTTTACCAACAGGAATTGGCATGGAAGGTAATGCGAAAACAAGTTTAGGCAGCATCAACAGCCGCCTGACTGATTATGAAGTAATCCGTGAAAAAAAAGAACGGACCAATCAATTACTACAGTTCCGTCGTCTCTCTGAAAATGAAGTAGCTAGAATCCAATTATCGACTACGACTGGTAGTATTTATTTAAAAGATACGGATCAATAAAGTAATCAACCGGTGAGTTAGCTTATTCTAACAATCGAAAGCAGGATTGATAAGTGGGATGTACGTTCACTATTAAACGATGATACTTGGTCATTCGTTCCTTTAACGAGGAAAAGCAAAAATCTTTGGAGAAAAAGTGTAGTGAGAATGAACAGTTTATCTATTGTCACACTCTTTTTCTTCCATTAAAATGAATAGAACAGAGGTGAAAGTAAAATGAAAAGAAAATTGACAAAATCAAATAAAAATATTGTTTTGACTGGTACATTAGCTGGGATCGCAGAATATCTTGGAATTGATCCAACGGTAGTTCGTGTGATCTATGTATTCCTAAGCTTAGTGGCATTTGGAAGTCCAGTTATCTTATATATTTTATTGGCTTTGCTCATCCCTTCTGGACGAAACAAACAGACTCGTTATGGGCATGAAAACCAATATTATCAAAATAATAATTATCATCATGAACAAACAAAAAAACGTAAAGAGGCGGAAAAGGTCAATGATGACGAATGGAGTGACTTCTAATGTCTTATCTTCAGCGCCTCATCGTGAATACGTTGACGTTCATCTCTCTGGCAGTGATTTTTCCGACGATGATTTATGTAGATAGTATTTGGACAGCTATTTTAGCAAGTTTCGTATTGTCCATCTTGAATATGTTCATTAAACCTATTCTAACAATTTTATCACTACCATTCACTTTAGTGACACTGGGCTTGTTCACATTTGTCATCAATGCGGCAATCTTGAAGATGACTTCCTTTTTTGTTGGAGCATCTAATTTTAATTTTGCTTCCTTTGGTTCAGCTTTTTTGATTGCTGTGATCATGTCAGTGGTGAATATGATTGTCAGTGAACACAATAGTAGAAGGTAAACGTGAACAATCGATAATGACTAAAAGGGTACATCCATGGGAAATGTCTTAAATTCCCTGGTTGTACCTTTTTGCTTTGTTTTATAAAAAAAGTGAATTTAAAATAAAAACGTTTTTTTTATTTGGTAGTACTTTTTGTCAGACAATGATAAAATGGGAAGGAACACTCTAATAGAAATGAGGTAGCACGAATGGCAGAAGTTGTAAAAGTAAGCCAATTAGTAGAAAAATTATCATTAGAAATAGTGACTGGTGATGAAAAGAGTTTGGAGCGTGTTATCGTAACTGGTGACATCTCAAGACCTGGTTTAGAATTGACCGGTTATTTTAATTATTATTCACATGATCGTTTACAATTATTTGGGAGCAAAGAGATTAGCTTTGCTGAACGGATGATGCCGGAAGAAAGACTGATGATCATGAGAAGATTGTGCAGTGAGGATATGCCAGCATTCATTATTTCTCGGGGGCTTCCAGCTTCTGAAGAAATGATTCAAGCAGCCAACGAATACGGTATGGCTGTCTTACGTTCACCAATCTCCACATCCCGTTTGCTTGGAGAATTATCTAGTTATTTAGATGGTCGTTTAGCTCCTAGAACGAGCGTTCATGGTGTGCTAGTCGATGTTTATGGGTTAGGTGTACTCATTCAAGGGGATAGCGGAATTGGTAAGAGTGAAACCGCATTAGAATTAATCAAACGTGGTCATCGCCTGATTGCTGATGACCGAGTAGATGTTTATCAACAAGATGAACTGACAGTCATTGGTGAACCACCAAAAATCTTAGAACACTTGATAGAGATCAGAGGGATCGGAATCATTGATGTCATGAACTTGTTTGGAGCAAGTGCTGTCCGTGGTTCAATGCAAGTGCAGTTAGCCGTTTATTTAGAAGCCTGGGCGAAGGACAAAAAATATGATCGACTAGGTTCTGAAGATACTTCTGTGGAAATTGCAGAAGTGGGGATTCCACAAATAAAAATACCTGTCAAAACTGGACGAAACGTGGCCATCATCATCGAAGTTGCAGCAATGAATTTCCGAGCAAAAACGATGGGATTTGATGCAACAAAAACGTTTGAAGAAAGATTAAGTCGTCTGATCGAAGAAAATTCAGGGGCACAATAGCAAGGAGTGGAAACATGATAGCGCAAATCGATCGGGTAGCGTTCAATCTTTTAGGAATACCAATCTATTGGTATGCTTTGATCATTGTATCGGGAATAATTATTGCCATGTGGCTAAGTAGCCGTGAAGCCGTACGAGTTGGCTTAAAATCTGAGGATGTCACTGATTTTATGTTGTGGGGATTGCCACTTTCAATTATTGGCGCACGGTTGTACTATATTTTATTTGATTTACCACAATATATAGCTGATCCTATTCAAATATTCAATATCCGTTCTGGCGGGTTAGCTATTTATGGTGGATTAATCGCAGGTGCCATTACTTTATACTTCTTTACCAAATACCACTTTATTTCCATGTGGACATTTTTAGATATAGCAGCACCAAGTGTCCTACTCGCTCAAGCAATTGGGCGCTGGGGAAATTTTATGAATCATGAAGCTTATGGCCCTGTCACGACGAGAATCTTTTTAGAAAATCTTCATATCCCAAGATTCATAATTGATAATATGTACATTGAAGGTTTTTATCGTCAACCTACCTTTTTATATGAATCCGTTTGGAGTTTGATTGGCTTTATCCTACTCCTATTTTTAAGAAACAAAAAGCATTTACTGAAAAAAGGAGAAGTTTTACTTGTTTATGTGATGTGGTACAGCTTCGGGCGCTTTTTTATCGAAGGATTACGGACAGATAGTTTATACTTCTTAGGTGTTATTCGTATCTCCCAATTGTTGTCAGCCTTTTTATTCGTTGGGACAATTATTCTGTTTATCTGGCGTAGAAAAAAAGGAAATCTACCAGATTACGATCGCACTTTTGGTAAAAATCAAATGATTATCTAATTTACAGAGCTAAAAAAATGAAAAAAATAGCAGGAGTGGTAAAATGAAATATAGGGTGGCAGTCTTAGGAGCTGGCTCATGGGGGACAGCTCTTGCGCAAGTTCTTGCTGAAAATGGACATGATGTTCGCCTATGGGGACATCGTCAATCGCAAATAGACGAGATCAACCAACAACACACCAATCAAAAATATTTACCCGACTATCATTTGTCAACGTCAATCCGTGGTTTTAGTGAGTTGGAACAGGCAGTTCAAGATATTGATGCCTTGTTATTCGTGATTCCGACACGAGCCATTCGCTCTGTAGCACAAGAGGTGGTCACTAAATTGAATACCAAGCCTGTAATCATCCACGCAAGCAAGGGTCTAGAACAAGAAACACACAAACGGATCTCAGAAATTCTTTTAGAAGAGATCCCGAGTGACAAACGTCAATCCATTGCTGTTTTATCTGGTCCGAGTCACGCAGAAGAAGTAGCAAATCATGACATTACTACGATCACAGCTGCTAGCACAGATCAAAAAACAGCTTCCTTTGTCCAAAAGTTATTCATGAATCATTATTTTAGGATTTATACCAACCCTGATGTGATTGGGGTTGAAATGGGGGCTGCATTGAAAAATATTATTGCTCTTGGTGCAGGAGCCATCCACGGATTAGGTTTTGGGGATAATGCAAAAGCTGCTATTATGACTAGAGGTTTAGCTGAAATCAGTCGTTTAGGTGTTGCCATGGGTGCCAACCCATTGACTTTTATTGGTCTTAGTGGTGTGGGCGATTTGATCGTTACTTGTACTAGTATCCATTCGCGAAATTGGCGAGCGGGCAATTTGTTAGGTAAAGGGCATGAACTGTCAGAAGTATTGGAAAATATGGGGATGGTTGTGGAAGGTGTCCATACGACAAAAGCCGCAAAAGAACTTGCTCAGCAAGTAGGTGTAGACATGCCAATCACTCAAACAATTTATGAAGTACTTTATGAAAATAAAAATGTACAAATTGCGGCAAGAGAAATCATGTTGCGAGATGGAAAAAAAGAAAATGAATTTTCACGATTAATTTTTTAGAGGAGAGATGACAAATGAAAGTAAAAAAGGCAGTTATTCCAGCAGCAGGTTTAGGAACAAGATTTTTACCTGCAACAAAAGCGATGGCAAAAGAAATGCTTCCAATCGTTGACAAACCAACGATTCAATTTATCGTAGAAGAAGCACTTAAATCAGGGATCGAAGACATTTTGATCGTCACTGGGAAAGCAAAACGACCAATCGAAGACCATTTTGATTCAAATATCGAGTTAGAAACGAATTTGAGTGAAAAAGGGAAAACAGAATTATTGAAGTTGGTTGAAGAAACAACTGATGTAAATCTACACTTCATTCGTCAATCTCATCCAAAAGGGTTAGGACATGCTGTATTACAAGCCCGTGCTTTTATCGGTAATGAACCTTTTGTTGTGATGTTAGGTGATGATATCATGGAAGATGAAGTACCTTTGACACAACAATTGATTGATGACTATGAGCGGACACATGCATCAACGATCGCAGTGATGGAAGTGCCACAAAAAGATACGTCTAAATACGGAATTATTAATCCTGGTGAAGAATTAGAAGAAGGATTGTTCAATGTTAAAAACTTCGTTGAAAAACCAGACCCAAGTAAAGCACCAAGTAATTTAGCTATTATTGGACGCTATTTATTAACTCCTGAAATCTTTGATGTTTTGGCAGAACAACAACCAGGTGCTGGGAATGAGATCCAACTGACAGATGCGATTGATACATTGAATAAAACACAACGAGTATTTGCTCGTAACTTTACAGGCAAACGCTATGATGTTGGTGACAAGTTTGGTTTCATGAAAACCAGTATTGAATACGGCTTGACTCATCCAGAAGTCGGCGAACCATTAAAAGAATATATCAAAGAGCTAGGGAAACAATTAGAAGCAGATCAAACAATGGTACCAAAAAAAGACAACAAAAAAATTGAATCAAAAGATGAGCTGAAAAAATAAATTTTTTAGCAATGAAAGCTTCAACTGCTCTTATCCAAAAAAAGTAGTTGAAGCTTTGCTATTTTTTATTTGTTTAAAAAATGCGAAAATGCTATGCTTATAGAAAGAGTATCAGAAGGGAGTTCGAGTATGACAGGCGGAGAAATTGCTGGGCTGATTGCGGCCATCGCATTTGCAGTCCTCGTTGTTTTTATCATAAGAGTATTGTTACAATTATCAAAAACATTAGAAAAAGTGGATCAAACAGTGGCAGAAGCAAATACGACGATTGAAGTCGTCACCAAAGATGTCGATCTTTTGTCAAGACAGGTGGAAGGTTTACTAGTCAAAAGTAATGAATTGCTTTTAGACATCAATGGGAAAGTAGAAACGATTGATCCATTATTTACAGCTATCGCGGATTTAAGTGAAAGCGTGTCAGAATTGAATACATCAAGTAAAAATATCGTAACCAAAGTTGGTGGGATTGGGCGTACAACAGCTAAAGCTACCGTGGCTGGAAAAGTTGGTGGCACAGCTTTAAAGTTTTTCAAAAATAAAAAACATACAGAAAAGACTGGAGGAATTTAATTATGGCAAAAAAAGGTGGATTTTTACTAGGAGCAGTTATTGGTGGGACAGCAGCAGCAGTCGCAGCATTATTATTAGCACCAAAGTCAGGAAAAGAACTACGCGATGAACTTGCTGCACAAGCAGATGATTTACTTGATATGGCTTCAGACTACACGGATATGGCAAAAGAAAAATCAGCGACATTAACAGACATCGCAAAAGAAAAAGCGCAAGATCTATCCCAACAAGCTGGTGACTTAGCTGGTAGCGTGAAAAATAAAGTCAATCATTCTGCCAATGATGTCGAAGATGAGTCTGAAGACATTTTATTAACATTAAAAGAACAATCAGAAGATCTTTCTCATCGCTTCAAGAAATCAGCAGATGAGCTTAAAAAGCCAGTCGGACAAATGAATGAAACAGTTAAAGATGCATCTGAAGATATGATGATCAATGCGAAAGATGCTGCAGGTGAAGCTGGACAAACAGTAAAAGAAGGCATTGCTGAAGCAAAACCAGTCGCAAAAGATGCGCAAGCAATGGCAGATATGGCTAAAGAAGACGTAAAAGCTAAAAAAGAAGATTTAAAAGATACATTTACTGACAATGGAAAATAGGCAATTTCTATTTTTTGTAAATAATCAATAGATGCTATCTCGATTTTGGTTAATCGAACGGAACAAGTGATGAATATCAAAGCTAGCAAAGTTTCCTAGCTTTGATATTTTTTTGTTTGATAATTACTAGAATAATACATAATGTAAAGGGCTAATTTGCATAATCACTTGATAGCATGCTTATTACCATGAGAGTGAAGACACTATAAAAGGACCAGAATGATCAGAAAAATTCGTAAAATCTAATGGTAACCAGAGCTCTTTGGTATGAATGGCTCAACAACGATTAGTGAGGTTGAAGATAAGAAAAAAATGAGTCTAGGACTAACAGTCGCCCTTAGACTCATTAATAGATGTAGAAGTGATAAACGGCGTTCAAGAAGCAACTCCTCAACAATAAACGATAATTTTCTAAAATATGAGAAGCTATTTTAAAAAATCATCGCTTATTCGTTCGGAGTTAACCGCTTCTTTCACGACCTAATCCACGGTGTTCAAAGAGCTGATCTTCGGCGATAAGTCAAAAAATCTCAAAACATGGGAAGCTGTTTCGAGATTTTCATCCTTACCGCTCCGATCAAGTCGCTCTTCTCACAACCTTATTCAATAACCAATAATTCTTTTGGCGTAGTTGTAAATGGAATACACCCGTCTTTTGTCACGTAGACACAGTCTTCGATTCGAACACCTACTTGATCAGGGATATAGATTCCTGGTTCAAGGGAGAAGCACATGCCTTCTTCGATGACTAAATCATTACCTGCTACAAGGGAAGGAAATTCATGGACAGTGGTTCCGATTCCGTGACCTAGACGATGATTGAAGTATTCGCCATAGCCATAGCTATTGATTACATTTCTTGCAATTTGATCTAGTTCGGCAGCCGTTACGCCGGGACGTACAGCTGCTTGGGCAGCTAATTGTGCCTCAAGTGTGATTTGATAAATTTTTTCCTGAAATTCAGTTGGTTTTTTATAGGCTACAGTTCGAGTAGCATCGCTGCAATAACCATCCCAAACAACACCTAAATCAAACAAAACAAGTTCATTAGGCGAAATTTTTGTGCTGCCTGGAGCACCGTGGGGGCTTGCTGCGTTTTTACCAGCTAAAACGAGCGTGTCAAACGACATTTGCGAAACACCTTGTTTTTTTAGTTGGTATTCGATTTCTGCAATGATTGCTTGCTCAGTAACACCTTCTTTTACTGCCTTAAAGCCGATTTCAAAGGCAACATCTGCCCATTTACCAGCAGCAAGTAATTGGTCTTTTTCTTCCAGTGTTTTGATTAATTGGAGACGTTGAATGATTGCTGTTAAATCAGTAAAGTTGTCAGAACCAGTTAGAACATCTGAAATGGCATCGAAACGATCAACGGTTAACGCATTTTTTTCGATTCCGATATTTCCAGGCTGACCATAACGGTGACGAATTTCTTTCCCAATGATTTCCCAAGGATTTTCGCTGTCTAAATAGCCACGAACATCAAAAGACCATGCACTGTTTTGTGCATCTTCAACTTCTAAAGCCGGAGTGAATAAAAAAGGATCCTGTTCAAGTGGGATAAATAGTGCTAAGACACGTTCATGGGGTTCACTTTCGTATCCTGAAAAATAAGCGATGTGTCCTGGATCACTAATATAGGCAAGATCCACTTGATTTTGAGCCATCCATTTACGTAATTCGTTGATTTTTACGTTATTCATTTTGGCATCCTTCTTTCTAATTTATTGAATTATTAGATAATTGTACCACTTAATGTTTCAAAGACCAACGTATAAAAGTGAAAAAATGAATTATTTTCATGAAAGCGGTAGTAAAACGGTTGCAATTTTGAGTATTATTTGTTATCCTGTTTTAGAAATGTAAAGCGTATTTTCAGAAAACATATAAAAATGAACAGGAGAGCAAGAATGGAAAAGCAAACAATTACTATTTATGATGTAGCGAGAGAGGCAAATGTTTCGATGGCTACTGTTTCACGTGTCGTTAACGGGAATCCGAATGTCAAACCTGCGACTAGAAAAAAAGTGTTAGAAGTCATTGATCGATTGGACTATCGTCCGAATGCTGTTGCACGTGGGCTAGCAAGTAAGAAGACAACGACAGTAGGGGTAATCATTCCAGATGTCAGCAATATGTTTTTTGCTTCTTTAGCACGTGGGATCGATGATGTTGCTACAATGTACAAATACAACATCATTTTAGCAAATTCAGACGGCAATGATCAAAAAGAAGTAAATGTATTAAATAACTTGTTAGCAAAACAAGTAGATGGCGTGATCTTCATGGGACATCATATCACTGATGAAATCCGTGGTGAGTTTTCTCGATCTAAGACTCCTGTAGTATTGGCTGGCTCAATTGACCCTGATGAACAAGTTGGAAGTGTGAATATCGATTACACTTCAGCAACTAAGGATGCTGTCAATAAATTAGCTAAGAATGGCAATAAAAAAATTGCCTTTGTCAGTGGGGCATTGATTGATCCAATCAATGGTCAAAATCGCTTGAAAGGATATAAAGAAGCACTTAAAGAAAATAATTTACCTTACAGCGAAGGTTTGATCTTTGAAGCAGAGTATAACTTTAAAGACGGATTAACCCTAGTTGATCGCATTCATAACAGTGGCGCAACAGCTGTTTATGTTTCAGATGATGAATTAGCTATCGGTATTTTAGATGGACTTTTAGATAAGGGTGTGAAAGTACCGGAAGAATTTGAGATCATTACAAGTAATAACTCATTGTTAACAGAAGTTGCACGTCCACGCCTAACAAGTATCACACAACCATTGTATGATTTAGGTGCCGTTTCAATGCGTCTATTAACAAAAATGATGAATAAAGAAGAAGTTGAAGAAAAAACAATTATCTTACCTTATGGAATTGAAGAAAAAGGATCGACGAAATAATAAGTGATTAACACTCCACTAGATGATGCTAGTGGAGTGTTTTTAACCTCTAAAAAGATTCAGTGATTGAAATAAGTAAACATTCGTTGAAGCTTTTAGCTAGTTAACAAGAACAACTATTTATTTTTTTGTAAAAATTTGGACAAATTTTAGCTTTTTATTCCGTATAATGAAATGGAATCTCTATCAGAAGAGAAAATCTAAAATGCCAGGAGTTACTGTATATGTCAGATTTTTATTTTGTAAAACTACGCCCTGAAGTTTACAATGATTTAATAACTTCAAAGGAAACTAAAAATAGGATATTAAATAAAGAAACAAGAATGTATCTTGCGTTCGAACAAAATGAAAGAAATTGGTATATTCCTTTTAAAGCTCATACAAGTACAAAACATTCAGATTCTGTATTTTTTTTGCCAATATTGGAGGAGGACCCTCATCTTGTTTCTCCGGGATTAGTTTTCTATCAGTCCTTAAATCTTTCCTCTTCAGATGTAATAGAAGTAAAGATAAAAAGTGAAGAGATAGCTGATTTATACCTACCGTTTATAGAAAAAAATTTGGAAAAAATTAAGGACGCTTTTTATCATTATCTAAGAGGATATTATAATCATTGTGTATACGATAAAAAGACCGGAACGCTTGAATTATTTCTAAAAGAAATAGAGGAAATATGCAATCTTAAGTTTAATGAGGGAATAAGTGATAAAAGTATACAAAATTTGAGCAAACGAGGTGATATAAAAGGGATTGAAGCATATCGAGAAAAACAACTTCCAAATTTTCTAGAAGAAGATTATTTTATTAAGTTTTTATCTGTTAAATCTCATCTTCCTTGGCAAGATTCAAGCATAATCCAAATCTTGATCGCCCAAAAACCAGACGTCCAATTGGCTCTTCAGGCTTGGGAATGGAAGAAACTTGAAAAAAAACTAAATCTGTGTCCGGAATCCCTCCTTAGAGCATATACAGGAGAAGTTTTCAAAAAAAAAACAAACTCTAAACCAACAGATTATTTTCAAGTACAGGTTTTTGATGTTAGTGAATTAAAGGAAAATCAAGAAATACCTAGACCTGCTTACTACGTAGGAGATCAAACAGTTGATTCATTTCTCTATAAAATTTTATTCCAAAGTATCAGAGGACTTACAAGTAGGTCAATCGAGATACAATCGGGAATGAATGATAAAGAAAAATTGAGTATCTTATTGCGTTCAGCCATACATAAGAGAAGATGGACTAGTATCGGTGATCAAGACCATTTAGAATATTTTAAATCAGAAGCGGTCGGTTATACCTTAGCAAAACATTTAGGATTATCTACGGAGAGTTATTCTTTTGAATATCTTTCTACTTTGAGGCAGAATAAATTGTCTGAAACTACAATAGATAATATTTTAGAGAGCATTAGTTCAGAAGTAAATAAAACATATAATGACTTTAGAGAAAAATTTAATATTATTTTGAATAAAAGTAACGAAAAGAATAAAGTTACCCAACTTCAAAACAATCAATCTATAGAGATATTAGACCCCGTCAATAAAGGGAAAAAAAGACGTGAAGCTTTGATTGAAAATAGTAAAAAAAAGTTTAGCGACAAACGTTTGAAAGTAGGAGAAAAACAGCAGCGTGATCCACAAACTTGGACAGAAGTTAAAACTAAAAAGAGTAAAAGAATCCATCCGAATATATATGAGAGTAAAATACAAAATTCTGAAGGGCAAAATAGCGAATATAATAGCGAGTATTGGTGGGAAATCGAAAGTAAACACGTGAGGAAAGTCAAAGAAGGGAACCACCAGCTATCAGGCGACTCTAAAGGATTGATTAGACCTGAAGTCAAAATATCTTTGGAAAAAGCTGAGGGTGCCAGCATAAAAAAAAATGAACTCTCGATGGATATTAAGGGAAATGAGCAACAGACAGTTCATATTAAAGGATCAAATGGTACTAAGCAACAAGAAGTTAAAGAGAGATCTTGGAAAGAGAACTCAAGCACAGAAAGAAACAATCAGCTAGATAATCTAGTGAAATACGGAGAAGCGAATCAACAATGGTTTGAGAAAGGAACTTTGGAAAAAGACACAAGTAAAGGAAGTAACACAAGTACTTCAGAAAATGTTGTTACCAATGATTTAAAGAGTTCTAAACTTAGAACTTTTGAAAGATCGATTATCCTTAAAGCCAAAGAAGGTGCAAGTCTACCTTTGAGTAAAGCTGAGGATACCAATCGAAATAAATCTGAACATTCGACGACTATTAATAGAATTAACCCGCAGACAGAGCATCAAGAATCTTCTACCCCTAGAACCTTTGCAAGCTTGTTTGACATGAAAGCCAAAGAAGGTGAAAGCCTATCTTTGAAAAAAGCTGAGGATACCAACCGAACTGAATCTAAACTTTCGACGACTATTAATGGAAAATATCAGCAGACAGATCATCAAGCGGATCAAAGTGAGCCGGAAGAAATGACTTGGGAAACAGTTACAAAAAAAGGAAGTAAAAAAAGCAACAAAAGCAACAAAAGCACTTTAGAAAAAGTAGATACTAACAGTCTAAATTCATTGACTACAGATAAATTCATTCCGCAATGGCAAAGGATAGCTCAGGAAAAAGCAAATAAAAACAATCGGCAGAAAAAAAATGGAGTATCCGGGCGTAGAACAGTGGCAAGATAAAAAAGCTTCTTTAAAACCATAACCAGATAAAAACGAGAGTGGGACAATAGTCAGAAAAAAATCTGATTATTTCCCCATTTTTTTGATTTTAAGGTACATAAAAAGCACAACCTTGTATGATTAAAGTGCTTAAACAAAAATCAAAGGAGTGTGCTTTATGTTTAAAAATTATACCATCAGCCAAACAACTTTACCACGAAATGTAGAACATTAACTGTTACCACCTTTATGTGGATGAAAGACGGTTATATGCGAAATGGACAGCGCAAACCAGGTTATAATTTCCAAATCGCCAACGATTGAGAAAGAACTATTGTCCCACTCTCGTTTTAACTTCTAAAAAAGATTTAGTGATTGAAATAAGTAAACATTCGTTGAAGCTTTTAGCTAGTTAACAAGAACAACTATTTATTTTTTTTGTAAAAACTTGGACAAATTTTAGCTTTTTATTCCGTATAATGAAATGGAATCTCTATCAGAAGAGAAAATCTAAATTGTAAGGAGAAGTTATAAATGTCAGATATTTATTTTGTGAAACTGCTTCCTGATGTTTACGATGAGTTAAAAACTTCAAAGTACAAAGAAATAACATTAGAAAATTTAAATAGGACATATCTTGCATTGGAAAGAAATAGGAGAAATTGGTATATTCCTATTAAATCTTTTACAGAGAAAATTTTTACAGAGTTTGTATATCCATTGCCAGTAATGGAAGAGAAGTACAAGAACAATCGTCGCTGTACTCCAGGTTTTGTTTTTAATCATTCCTTGTATCTTGATTCTTCACTGGTAATAGTAACTAAGGATCCGGGAATGGAATTATATCGTCCGTTTATAGAAGAAAATAAAGAAAAGATCATAGAAAAATTTTATTATTTTGTAAGTATGGCACATCATATTAATGAACGTGGTAATAAGTTGGTTAACTCAATTGACTTATTTCCAGAAGGAGTTGAATATATACTAAATCTTAGGTTTAATGAGGAAATAGACGATAAAAGTATACAAAGCTTGAATAAACGGGGGGATAGGGAAGGGATTGAAACGTATCGAAAAAAACAACTTTCAACTTTTCTAGAAGAGGATAATTTTATTAAGTTTTTATCTGTTACAGCGCATCTTCCTTGGCAACACTCAAAAATAACCCAAAACCTGATCGCCCAAAAACCAGATGTCCAATTGGCTCTCGAGGCTCAGGAATGGAAGAAACTAGAAAAAAAATTAAAACTGGGTCCAGAGGCACTTTATAGAGACCATACAGAAGTACGTTTCGACAAAGAAACAAAAAGTAAACTAACAGCCTCTTTTCTAGTACAGGTTTTCGATGTTAGTGAATTAGCGGAAAAGCAAGAAATACCCAGACCAGCATACTATGTAGGGAATCAAACAGTTGATTCATCTCTCTACCAAATTTTGTTCCAAAGTATTAACCAATTTAAAAGTATGCCAATCGAGATTCAATCAGGGATGAATGATAAACAAACATTGAGTAACTTTATGCGTTCAGCCATACATAAGACAAGAGGGACTAGTACCGATTATCCAGACCAATTAGAATATTTTAAATCAGAAGCGATTGGTTATATCTTAGCAAAACATATAGGTTTACATACGGAGAGTTATTCTTTTGAATATCTTTCTACTTTGAAAAAAAGTGAATTGTCTGACAGTAAAATCGATGCTATTTTAGTTAGCATTAGTAGGAAAGTAAGTCAAATATATGGACGGTTTAGAGACAATTTTAACGATATTTTGAAAAAAAGCATGGAAAATGATACAGTCTTCCAATTTCAAAACAATCAATCTATTGAGTTATTAGACCCTGTCAACAAAAGGAGAAAAGGACGTGAAGCTTCAAAGGAACGTAATCAAAAAAGGGTTGACAGCATACGTTTGGAAGAAGAGAAACAAAAACAGCATGACCCACAAGTATGGATAGAAGTACAAACGAACAGTAGCGAAAGAACCAATTGGAATAAAGATGAAAGTAAAATGCAAAGTCCTGAAGAGCCAAATAGAGAAAACAATAGCGATTATTGTAGGGAAATCGAAAGTAAGCAAGTGATGACTGTCAAAGAAGGGGATAACCGGCAATCAGGTGACTTTAAAGGAAAAGACAAAGATGATGCAAGCCTACCTTTAGAAAAAGCTGAGCCCTCGATGAATATCGATGGAAATGACCAACAGTCAGATAACCTAAAGAAATCAAGTGAAACGAACCCGCTGTGGTTTGAAATTGGGGTATGGGAACCAGTCATACATGAAAAAGAAAAAAGCAACCTTGCTACCAATGATCTAAATAGTTTTAACTCTAGCACATTTAAAAGCTTGACTGCTCCTAAATTCAAAGAAGGAACCAGCCTATATTTAGAAAAAGCTGAGCCCTCGATGAATATCGATGGAAATGACCAACAGTCAGATAACCTAAAGAAATCAAGTGAAACGAACCCGCTGTGGTTTGAAATTGGGGTATGGGAACCAGTCATACATGAAAAAGAAAAAAGCAACCTTGCTACCAATGATCTAAATAGTTTTAACTCTAGCACATTTAAAAGCTTGACTGCTCCTAAATTCAAAGAAGGAACCAGCCTATATTTAGAAAAAGCTGAGCCCTCGATGAATATCGATGGAAATGACCAACAGTCAGATAACCTAAAGAAATCAAGTGAAACGAACCCGCTGTGGTTTGAAATTGGGGTATGGGAACCAGTCATACATGAAAAAGAAAAAAGCAAACCTGCTACCAATGATCTAAATAGTTTTAACCCTAGCACATTTAAAAGCTTGACTGCTCCTAAATTCAAAGAAGGAACCAGCCTATATTTAGAAAAAGCTGAGCCCTCAATGAATATCAATGGAAATGACCAACAGTCAGATAACCTAAAGAAATCAAGTGAAACGAACCCGCTGTGGTTTGAAATTGGGGTATGGGAACCAGTCACATATGAAAAAGAAAAAAGCAAACCTGCTATCAATGATCTAAATCAGTCTAAATATTCACCGACTACAGATAAAAATACTCATCAACAGCAAACAGTGGATCAAAAAAGGAATAAAGCAATGAACTTAGTCAAACAGCAAGAAAAAAAGCGTATGGGCGCTACTGAAAAATTAACAAGATAAAAACAGTCGCCATAATTGGCGACTGTTTTTTTAGGTCCTTTGTCAAATAATGTTGGTACGTTTCATCAATATTATTTGACAAAGTCTGAGTTATTCTTTTTCTTTATCATTTTCTTTTTTTGCTGGATGCGCTCGAGCAAAGGATGAAGCAGTTCCCCAATAGTTTTTATAGTTTTCATCCGTTCCACCGACACCAAACTTGAATGTTGATTTTTTTGGACCATTTTTTGCCCAAAGCGATTCAACTGTCTGACTTGGCGTTTCGATGGTTTTCTTATCAACAGTAACTTTACCAGGAAGTTGTCCTGTAAAGGATGCTACTTTTTTCTTGGAGACATCAGAAGATAATTCAAATTTATCCTTTGTCCCGAACACCGCTGGATTTGCTTGGTATACTTGATTAATGAGATTGGCTAAATAGCTAGAAGAACGTAATCGGGCTCTTGAGTCCATTCCAGTGTTGTCATCGTGACCTGCCCAACTACTGATCGTAATAGATGGCGTTGAAACAATCAGCCAAGAATCACGGTAGTCATTTGTTGAACCTGTTTTGCCGATCCAATCCGCTTGTCCCAGTTCATGATTTAAAGCAGTAATATCATCTTTAAAAGGTGTCGTGATTTTCGCAGTGATTACACTACGCATCATATCATTCATAATTGATGCTGTAGCTTCAGAATACACTCTTACAGGTTTTTCCTCATGTTTGTAGATGACGTTTCCTGAGTTATCAGTAATTGAATCAATCAAATAACCTTCTTGATAGACCCCGCCATTAGCCAAAGCTTGGAAGCCATTGGTTTGTTCCAAAGTCGTTACATCAACGGTTCCCAACGGCGCAGACTCAACACCCCAATTATCATTGGTTGGATAATTCATTTTTGCCAAGTAATTTTCATAAGCATATTGTTTAGAACCACCATTTTCTAAAACATCCTGATATAAATGATAGGCAGGGATATTGTTAGACCATTCCAAAGATTCTCGAATCGTTTGGAAGGTATTAGAACCTTCATTCGTTGCATTGACGATTTTTTCTCCTGCGTTACTTCCTTCTTGCCAGGTAGTTGCGTAATCAGAAACACGTGATTCTGATCCTACGAGCCCCATATCGATGGCTGGACCATACACGAGTACTGGTTTAATCGAAGACCCAGCTTGTCTTTGGGTGTCAAAAGCATGATTATTTTGGTTTTGTAGATAATTTCTACCACCAACAAAACCATAGATACGACCAGTTTTATTATCCATCAAGACATTTCCTGTCTCAACTTGTGTGGCTTTGCCATCGTCTAATAGATGACCATAACTTTTTGCTGCTTCTTGCATTGCCGCATAAACATTTTTATCGATCGTTGAATGGATCGTATAACCTTTGTTTTGGATCGTTTGTTGTGCTTTTTGATAGTAGGCATCATAGACTGAACTATCAGATAAATCTGCATCATCTTTTTCAGCTAATTGTTTAGTGATGATCTCTGTGGCTTCACCCATAACGGTATAATATAGAAACTCACGATCACTTTGTTCAGCAATCTGTTGTGGTAAGAAATCTTTCGTGAGATCATAAGCTTTCGCTTCTTCATATTGTTGTTTTGTGATTTTATTTTCACGATACATGCTGAATAGAACCACATCTTTTCGATTCAATCCTGCTGAAAGGTCTTCTTTTAAACTCCCAGTATTTGTGTAAGGACTATAAGTGATCGGACTTTGTGGCAAGCCTGCGATAAAGGCAGCTTGTGGTAAGTTGACATCTTTGGCATTAACACCAAAGATTCCTTTCGCTGCTTCTTGTACACCAGCGATATTTTGTCCTTTATTGTTTCGACCAAAGGGAGAAACATTTAGATACATAGAAATAATTTCATTCTTGGAAAAGTGTTTCTCGACTTGTGCTGCTAATAAAATTTCATTTGCTTTTCGCTTGAATGTTGTTTCATCAGTTAAGATTTGTTGTTTGACTAACTGTTGAGTCAACGTGGAACCACCGGAAGAACCGATACCAGTTGCTTCAGAAAATAAAGCACGCAAAACAGCTTTTGGTACATAGCCGTTATGTCGCTCAAAATACTCATCTTCAGTACTAATGATTGCAGTTTTCAATAAAGGCGAAATTTGATCTGAAGGAACGGCTGTCCGCATTAAATCAGTTTGGATCTTTGATATTTCAGAATTGTCAGCATAAACAAGTTTAGATGTTTCTGTAATGTTGCCAAGCTCTGATTGCAGGGTTGCTTTGGATGGTATTTCGGTATCTTCAACAAGATAGGCAAAATAACCAGCTCCGATACCAACACCAAGGGCTGCCAGTAGCAGAAGAAGGACGACGATAAAAGTAGTCAGTGATTGGAAGACACCAAAAGCGATGTTTAATCCCAACCATTTTTGCTTTTTCCTTCGATGTTGCTTTTTCCGAGTATCTTTACGTGGCAAAAGGGTTCACCTCAACTAATAGTTTTATTTCGCTAATTATAGCAAATAATGGAACAAAAAAACAGATATGGTGATTTTTATAAGGATTATTTCAACTTTCTTTTTCTGAATGATAGAGTGAACGAGAAACTTAAAGCACTAGACCGGTTTTCGAGTCGTAAACTTTCCTTTCACTATATGTTCAGTTAAAATAGAAAAAGATTAGCTTATTTAGAGTGATTATCAATGAATGGAATATGGCTTGATAAGGATTTCGATCATTGACTCACTTTTTATGGAGAGGAAGAATTTTATGTTATTAGGGTCACACGTAAGCATGAGTGGGAAAAAAATGCTATTAGGGGCAGCAGAAGAAGCTGCAAGTTACGGTGCTTCAACCTTTATGATTTATACTGGAGCACCGCAAAATACTAGACGTAAAGCAATTGAAGACATGAATATCGAAGCGGGGAAAGCGTATATGAAGGAACATGGATTATCTGATATAGTGGTTCATGCACCTTATATTATTAATTTGGGAAATACGATTAAACCGGAGATGTTTCCTTTTGCGGTTCAATTTTTAAGAGAAGAGATCGTCCGAGCGGAGGCTTTAGGAGCAACCCAGATCACTTTACATCCAGGTGCCCATGTCGGTGCAGGTGCCGCAGCAGGTATTGCCAAAATCATTGAAGGGTTGAATGAAGTTTTGACGAAAGAACAGACTGCACAAATTGCTTTAGAGACAATGGCTGGTAAAGGGACGGAAGTCGGTCGGACATTTGAAGAATTAGCGCAGATCATTGATGGCGTGACTTTGAATGAAAAATTGTCTGTGACATTTGATACTTGTCATACGAACGATGCAGGCTATGACGTGTGTCATGATTTTTCAGGTGTCATGACAGAATTTGATAAAGTAATCGGCTTGGATCGATTGAAAGTGTTACACATCAATGACTCGAAGAATCCTCAAGGGTCACATAAGGATCGTCATGCTAATATTGGTTTCGGGACGATCGGTTTTGATGCACTGAAAGAAATCGTACATGAACCGATGTTTTCAGATATTGCCAAAATCTTAGAAACCCCTTATGTAGGGAAAGAGAAAAAAACGGCCTATGCACCATATGGAAAAGAAATTGCTATGTTAAAAGAAAAACACTTTGATCCAGAAGCTTTCCCAGAATTATTAGCAGCAGTGAATGAATAAACAAATGAAACCTTAAAGTTTTGATTGTAGGATCTGTGCAAAACCTACATGATATTAGTAGTAAAAAACGTGATTCATTTGCTTCACGAAGACATTTCAACAAATGGACATAAAAGTTGTTGAATGTAGTTATACGAATTAAAATAAGCCGAAGAATTTCCCTGAGTAACCATTTCGGGATTCTTTGGCTTATTTTTTAAAGTTGGACACTTAAGGAACAACTTTTTTATCATCTAATCTTTTTATTAGTTATTTTCTTGGACGGTTAGTTGTTGCAAACGTTCTGCGTATCTTTTGTTCCCTTTATACAAGTCGACGATCGTCCAACACAATAAGGCTAAGACAGCAAAGATAATCAAGTAGGCCACATTGTCTGCCCACATCAATTCATTGGTAGTTGCTTGATCACCTAAGAAACTTTCGATTTGTCCAGGCAACCCTCGTAAATTCAAGAATGTCAGACTGATTACGGAGATCCAGCCTAAAGATTTAACGAATAGATTATTTTTAAATTGTTTCCCCATCTCTACTTCACTATTTGTCATCATCAATAATGGAATCATTGAAAAAGGAAGCGCAAATGCAAGGAATACTTGAGATTCGTTCATCAAATGATTCAAAGCAGTATGTTCTTCGATCGTTCCTTTCGTGCTGGTAAAGAGGACACAGAGTAAAACAGGGATGACAGACAAGAGACGTGTGACCAAACGACGTAACCAAATCGGCATACGCATGTGGATAAAGCCTTCCATGATCACTTGTCCTGTCAGTGTTCCAGTAATCGTAGAATTTTGTCCAGAAGCTAAAAGGGCAACAGCAAATAATGTAGATAAAATGCCAGATTTTGCTACAGTGGTCAATACATCATTGCTCATAACAGAAGGATTAGACAATGCTTCGTAAAGCCCAAAAAATGATGGGTCTTGCACAGAACCATTTTTAAATACTGCAACGCCCATGATCAAAAGTAAAGCATTGACTAAAAAAGCCATAGTTAATTGAATATTAGAATCCCAAGTTGTAAAACGAACAGCTCGAGCGATATCGGTTGGGTCTTTCCGATCGATTTCTCTCGTTTGTGAGACTGCAGAATGGAGATACAAATTATGAGGCATGACAGTTGCGCCAATGATTCCTAATGCACCTGTCAATGGTGTCTCACCACCAATCATCGGTGAATCAGCAAACGTTTTGCTATTAGGAACAAAGCCAGCAAATAAATGTTTCCAGTCGGGATTTGACAAAGCCACTTGGTAGACAAAAACGAATAAAATGACAAAGATCAAACAAACGACGATCGCTTCAATTTTACGAAAGCCAATCTTAGTTAACATCAATAAAACAAAAACATCAAAAACAGTAATAAATACGGCAATTACTAATGGAATATCAAAAAGTAAATAAAGGGCAATGGCGGCCCCAATTACTTCTGCAATATCGGTTGCCATGATTGCCAATTCAGTTAACACCCACAAAATCACACCAAGTGTTTTACTTGTACGGGCTCGGATGGCTTGGGCTAAATCCATTTGACTAACGATGCCTAGTTTTGCTGCCATATATTGCAAAAGCATAGCGACTAAGCTGGATAAAAGAATGACTGACATCAGTAAATATTGAAAGTTTTGACCTCCTGTAATAGAAGTCGACCAGTTTCCTGGGTCCATATAACCTACCGCAACGAGTGCGCCAGGACCTGAATAAGCTAATAATGTTTTAAAAAAACTTTTCCCTTTAGGAACTTTGACTGTTCCGTTCACTTCAGCTAAAGATAAGCCGTTGGTGTGTTCAATCAATTTTTGTTTATGGAATTGATTACTCAAAAAAATCACCTCTCATTTTCTTCACGACACCATTCTACACCTGCATCAAAAAAATTGAAAGCAATTTATTCGGTTTGCCTAAAAAAAATATATGGTTAAGCTTCTATTTGGCGAAGTTATAGGAAAGCAGTAAAATAAACTTTTTAGCCAAAACTAAAGAAAACGCCTTTCTTTTTTGGGAAAACTTTAGTAAAATAAGTCATTGAGAGCAATTCGGAAATAGAAAGGAGAGATTTATATGGTAAAAACAGGAATAGTCGTACTTATCGCAGTTATTGCTTTATTAATCGGCGCAATCGGTGGATTCTTTTTTGCGCGTAAATATATGAAAGATTATTTAGAAAAAAATCCTCCCGTTAATGAGGACATGTTACGATCAATGATGATGTCAATGGGGCAAAAACCATCTGAAAAGAAAATTCGTCAGATGATGCAACAAATGAAAAACCAAGGGAAAAAATAGGGTTTTCATTGGACAAATCATAGCGGGCTGATTGATTTCAGCTCGCTTTTTTTGTTAGATGGATTTATGGAAGCGATTAAAAACAAGGTTGTGTAGTTAGTGAGAAAAATGAGTGACACTGACTAAATTTTTAAGAGAAAAAGAGGTTGATGGGAGTTAAAAAGGAGGAAAAATATGTCTATTTTTAGGAAGTTGGGTTGGTTTTTTAAACAAGAAAAGAAGCACTATGTGATCGGCGTTTTTTCTTTATTATGTGTTGCCTTGGTTCAGTTAGTTCCGCCTAAAGTAATCGGGATCATCATCGATGAGATTGCAGATAAGAATCTCTCCATGCGATTTATCGTCTTTTGGATCGCTGTATTAATCGGATCTGCTATTTTACAGTATCTCTTTCGTTTCATTTGGCGGGTGAATATTTGGGGAAGTGCAGCGAGGTTAGAGAAGGAATTACGTCAGCGTTTGTTTATCCATTTCACCCGTATGGATAGTATGTTTTATCAAAAATATCGTACAGGTGATTTAATGGCACATGCGACCAATGATTTAAATGCGATTCAAAATGTGGCAGGAGCAGGCATCTTGACATTTGCTGATTCGGTCATTACCGGTGGAACCACAATCATTGCCATGATCCTTTTCATTGACTGGCGCTTGACTTTGCTTGCTCTGATCCCTTTGCCGCTATTAGCTGTTACTTCAAGGATATTAGGATCAAAACTACATGATGCTTTTCGAGAATCACAAGAAGCTTTTTCCAGTATCAACGACAAAACGCAAGAAAGTATTACTGGGATTAAAGTAATCAAAACTTTTGGGCAAGAGCAGGAAGATCTGGCAGATTTTCAAGAAAAAATCGAACAGGCAATCACCAAGAATAAACGTGTCAACTTTTTAGATGCTTTGTTTGATCCGTTTATCACGCTGATCATTGGGTTATCTTATGTTTTAACGATCATCTTGGGTGGTAAATATGTGCTAGATGGCACGATCACGATTGGACAAATGGTTTCCTTCATCAGTTACATTGGAATGTTGGTTTGGCCGATGTTTGCTATTGGTCGGTTGTTCAATGTTCTGGAAAGAGGAAATGCTTCTTATGACCGAGTGAATGAACTCTTACATGAGAAGACCCATATCGTCGAACAACTTGGTGCAGTGAAGACACCCGCAAAAGGAGAATTAAATGTAGAGATCGCGCAATTCCATTATCCCAAAGAAGAATTACCCGCCTTGGAACAAATCAAGTTTGCAATTAAAGAAGGGGATACATTAGGAATTGTTGGTAAAACTGGTGCTGGAAAAACCACGATCATGAAGTTGCTGATGCGTGAATATGATGACTATCAAGGACAAATCAAATTTGGTGGTCGTTCGATCAAAGAATATTCCTTAGATGCTCTTTTACATTCTATTGGCTATGTACCACAAGATCATTTTTTGTTTTCAATGACGATTCGTGAGAATATCCGTTTTTCTGATCCTAAGTTATCTAACGAAGAAGTGGAAGCTGCTGCTTCGTTAGCATCAATCAACCAAGAGATCAAAGAATTACCGAAGGGGTATGAAACATTAGTTGGTGAGCGGGGGGTTTCCTTATCTGGTGGACAAAAACAGCGGATCTCGATTGCCAGAGCATTGATCCAAAATCCAGAGTTATTGATCCTTGACGATGCGTTGTCGGCAGTGGATGCTAAAACAGAAGAAAGAATTTTGCGAAATTTAAAAGAAATTCGTCAAAGTAAAACCACGATCATTGCCGCTCATCGACTAAGCAGTGTGATGCATGCTGATGAAATCATCGTCATTGACAAAGGACAGATCGTTGAACGTGGCCGTCACGCCGAGCTATTGGCTTTAGGTGGTTGGTACAAACAAATGTGGGAAAAACAACAGTTAGAAGCCAAAATTGAAAGGGGAGAAAATGATGGAAGATAACTATCAATCCGAATGGTCAAAATCCATTCCATTGCGAGAGCAAAAGCAAATCATTAAACGCTTGTTGCATTTTGCTAAACCCTTTAAAGCGACTTTCATCATTGCCATCCTGTTTGCTTTGGGATTGTCAGTAATCAATGTCCTATTACCTCGAATCATTCAAACCTTTATGGATGAATATTTAGCCAAACAATCTGCTACGACACAAGTGATTTTATTTTTTGCAGGCTTGTATTTATTTGGAGTCATCGTCAAAAGTATCATCTGGTTTTTCCAATGGTATTTGTATTCCAATGCTTCGCTTAAAACCTATCAATATATCCGTATAAAATTATTTGAAAAATTGCATACATTGGGAATGAGATATTTTGACCAGACACCAGCCGGCTCGACTGTCTCAAGAGTCACGAATGACACCGAAACGCTTTTTGAATTTTGGTATGTTTTTCTGATGGTATTGACAGGCATTTTCGCAGTAGTTTCCTCCTTTATTGCAATGTTTCAAATCAACGGACGCATTGCTTTATGGCTGTTGCTTTTTTTACCTGTTCTAGGAGTCGTGATCTGGTATTATCAAAAATTTAGTTCTCGGATTTATCGTAATATGCGAGAAAAGTTAAGTCAGTTGAATACTAAATTAAATGAATCCATTTCAGGGATGCGGATCATTCAGCAATTCCGGCAGGAAAAACGGTTAGCAAACGAATTTGAAGCGGTCAATACGGATTATCTCAATACACGATACGCTATGATCAAAACCAATTCGCTGTTATTGAGCCCGATTATCAGCTTTTTATATGCATTAGCCATTGCTTGGGCACTGACACTTTTTGGCTTAGATGCCTTAAAATCACCAGTGGAAGTTGGGCTGATCTATGCTTTCACCACATATGTCCAAGGGTTCTTCAATCCGATGTCTCAAATGATGGATTTCTTAAGTATATTCACTGACGGAATCGTCGCTGGTAGCAGAATCTTAAAAATCATGGACACAGAAGAATACGCACCACAGCAACATGAAGGAGCAAACAAAACCATCACTGAGGGGAAAATTGAATTTCGTAATGTCAGCTTTTCCTATGATGGAAAAAATAAAGTGTTGAACAACATTTCTTTTGTTGCCAATCCTGGTGAAACTGTCGCATTAGTCGGTCATACTGGCAGTGGGAAAAGTTCGATCATCAATGTATTGATGCGTTTTTATGAATTTTATGAAGGGCAGATTTTAATTGACGGGTGTGATATTCGAGAATATCCGATTGCTGAACTTCGTAAAAAAATGGGGTTAGTTCTCCAAGATGCTTTTCTATTCTATGGGGATATTGCAGGAAATATACGTATGATGGATCCAGCGATCACAGATGAACAGATACGTGCAGCGGCAGAATTTGTCCAAGCCGATCGCTTTATTAATGAATTACCAAATGGGTATCATTCAAAAGTGATTGAGCGAGGCGCAAGTTATTCTAGTGGACAACGACAATTGATCACATTCGCACGAACCATTGTTACTGATCCTAAAATCTTGGTTTTAGATGAAGCAACTGCCAATATTGATACCGAGACAGAAGGGTTGATCCAAGAAGGATTAGCAAAGATGCGTCAAGGAAGAACCACTATTGCGATTGCGCACCGCTTGTCAACGATCAAAGATGCAGAACTCATTCTTGTCTTGGATAAAGGAAAAATCGTTGAACAAGGAACCCACCAGGAGTTGCTAGTAAAAGAAGGACTGTATGCTGATATGTATAAACTCCAAAGTGAATAGTTGTTCCAAATAGAAGTAATCAGACAGAGAAAAAGAGGAAATCATCTTCTTTTTCTCTGTTTTTTTAATAAAGACAATTTTATTGAGTATCAGAAGTAGAGTACCTTGAACAATAGCGTTTGAAATAAACAAACAGATATAAAATAACTATTTAGTGATCATTTCTTAGCGGAGACATTTTATCGTCTGTCAGAACTTAATGAAAAACAAAAAGCAGTTTTGGTAGACTTAATGGCCGACAAGATTGATGATCCAAAAGTATCCGTAGAAGAGCTCAAAAAAGTAGTGGCTGCCAAAATGGAACAACTCTCATCAATTGAATCAAAACAAAGAAACAAAGAGAGTGAGGGGGGGAGCAAGTTTTAGTCAGGCAAGAGAACGTGGACTAATAGGCGCTACTGAGCCTAGTCCAACTGCTAACAACTACGAAAAACAACATGAAATTTAAGCAAATAAAACCTAAAAAATATCCATGTTGTCATGGTAAATTTTTTAGGTTTTTCTTTTTGGACACGACTAACTTAACAAGCTAGATGGTGAAAAGAGAAAATGCATAAGAAGCTGAAAAGTGTGAGATAATTTATTCCTTAATTGTAGGAGGCTCTTCCATAATAGAGGAGCTGATTGGGCGGTCGTCTACTTTTTGTCCGATTTTGATTAAATGGTTGAGGTTTTTTTGATATTCCTCTGCAAAGATACAGCTGTATAGTACGTCTAGTAAGTAACAAATTGAAGTATTGATCGTAAAATTACTGATTTTGGAATACAATCGTTCTCTGGTAGTGATACGAAGGATAGCTGAGCTGAAAGTAGAAAGAGTGGAATCACCAATACTCGTCAATGTTAAAATCGGCACATTGATTTCTTGCAAAATCTTGGCTGTTCGTAACATCATTTTATTTTCGCCGGTATAAGAAATTAAGATGGCACAAGTATCAGGCGTACAGTTGTAGGCTTCATAGTAGGATTCGCCTGAAGTCGTCACGATCGTTACGTCTCGTTTGATTCGCTTCATTTTCAACATAAAAGCCTGCGAGATCAAAGTATTCGAATTACTAGAAAAAAGGACGATTTTTTTTGCTTTCAATAAAAGCTGTTTTGCTCGTTGTAAGTCATCGTGGTGAAGCAATGAGAGTGTGTCTTCAATCGTCATTCGTTCCAGTGCAGCGACTTTGTTCGCAATAGACATGATTCCATCGTTTTCTAGAAAGGGGAGGTTGGCATCAACTTCTTGAAAATTTCCTTCCAAATACTCGTTTTCCGCCAAAAAAGCTTCCTTAAAGTGGACCCAACCGTTGAACCCAGCCTTTTTGGCAATCCGGATCAGCGTAGAAGGATGGACATAACATGCCTTCGCAATTTGTTGGATTGTTGCTTCTTTGAGTTGATGTTCATGGCTTTGAATAAAATGGATCACTTCTGTTTCTGCGGGAGAAAAAGCAATTTTTTTTAATTTTTCTTTTAATAGCATGACGATCCTCTTTTACATTTTTTTAATTTTTTGTGTAAAAATATTGTAAGCGCTATTTATTGATTCGTCAATCGTTCGTTGTTCTTATACAAGATTTTTACAAAATAATCTGCTATATAATGAATTTTTGTAAATGGAAATGCAAAAGAATAAAGTTAACTTGTTGTTTTCGTTTACAAAAAACATAATATAGTTGTAAAAACAAAAAAGGAGGAAGCTCATGGAACGAAAAGTGAAGATTGCAACAATTGGTGGCGGAAGTAGCTATACCCCTGAATTGATGGAAGGGTTTATTAAACGATATGAAGAATTACCGATTAAAGAAATCTGGTTAGTGGATGTAGCAGAGGGTCAAGAAAAATTAAGAATCGTCAGTGAAATGTCTCAACGAATGTGGGATGCTTCGCCTTATGATGTTAAGATCTATGCGACGTTGGATCGAGAAGAAGCACTGCGAGATGCTGATTTTGTAACAACTCAGTTTCGGGTAGGTCAATTAGATGCCAGAGTGAAAGATGAACGAATCCCTGCATATTATGGCATGCTTGGACAAGAAACCAATGGAGCTGGCGGTATGTTCAAAGCGTTTCGTACCATTCCGGTCATTCTTTCAATCGTAGAAGATATGAAAAGACTATGTCCCGATGCTTGGTTGATCAATTTTGCCAATCCTAGTGGAATGGTTACAGAAGCTGTCGTTCGCTACGGAAAATGGGAAAAGGTGATTGGGCTTTGTAATGTACCAGTTATGGCAATGATGACAGAGCCAGAAATGCTGGGAGAAACCAAAGAAAACTTGATTTATAAATTTGCTGGACTCAATCACTTTCATTGGCATAAAGTAGCAGATTCACATGGAAACGATCGAACGAATGAGCTAATCGACCGACTTTATGCTGAAAATAATGGCTTACCAAAAAATATATTCGATGTGCCGTTTTTCAAGGAACAATTACAACAAATGCAAATGATTCCTTGTGGCTACCATCGCTATTATTATCGTGAAGAAGAAATGTTGAACCATGCTTTAGAAGAATATCAAACAATTGGTACAAGAGCAGAACAAGTTAAAAAAACGGAAGCAGAATTATTTGAGTTGTATCAGGACCCAGAACTAGACCATAAACCAGAACAGTTACAACAACGTGGGGGTGCTTATTATTCAGATGCTGCCTGTGAAACGATCGCTTCGATCTATGCCAATAAAGAAACCCAAATCGTTGTTTCAACAAAAAATGACGGCGCTGTTCCTGATCTGCCCGCTGATTGTGTCGTGGAGGTCACAGCGTATGTCGGGGCACAGGGGGCACGTAACGTTGCTTTCGGTTCTTTGCCACCAGCTGAACGTGGCTGGCTTCAAGTCATGAAAAATATGGAACTATTGACGATCGAAGCGGCAGTGACGGGTGATTATGGCACAGCGCTTCAAGCATTTACGATCAATCCCTTAGTACGTTCGGGTGAAACAGCGAAACGGATCATGGATGAATTGTTTGTTGCTCACGAAGCGTATTTGCCACAATTTAAGGAAACGATCCACCGCTTAAAAGAAGAGGGGATCGAAGTACAAGATGAAATAGCAAACAACCTGACAAAAACTTATCAAAAACAATAATGGAGGAAGTAGGATGGCATTTAGAAAAGACTTTTTATGGGGTGGCGCAACGGCTGCCAATCAATGTGAAGGAGGCTACGCTGAAGGTGGACGTGGTTTAGCTAATGTTGATGTTGTTCCGATTGGTAAAGATCGTTTTTCAGTGATCACTGGGAAACAAAAAATGTTTGACTTTGATGAGGAACATTTTTATCCAGCAAAAACAGCTATTGATATGTACCATCGTTACAAAGAGGATATTGCACTTTTTGCGGAAATGGGATTTAAAACCTATCGCTTATCCATTGGGTGGAGTCGTATTTTTCCAAAAGGTGATGAAAAGGAACCAAATGAAGAAGGGTTGAAGTTCTATGAAGATGTCTTTAAAGAATGTCAAAAATATGGAATCGAACCGTTAGTGACGATTACTCATTTTGATTGTCCGATGCATTTGGTCAAAGAATATGGTGCTTGGCGTTCTCGAAAGTTGATAGAGTTTTATGAAAGACTTTGCCATGTCATTTTTAATCGTTACAAAGGACTAGTGAAATACTGGTTGACCTTCAACGAAATCAATATGATTTTACATGCTCCATTTATGGGCGCTGGATTGTATTTTGAAGAAGGGGACGATGTGGAACAAATCAAATACCAAGCAGCCCATCATGAACTAGTTGCTAGTGCAATCGCTACAAAGATCGCTCATGAAGTGGATCCAGAAAATAAAGTTGGCTGTATGTTAGCAGCCGGCGCAAATTATCCTTACACTTGTAAACCTGAAGATGTCTGGGCGTCAAGAAAGGCGGACCGGGAAAACTATTTCTTTATTGATGTCCAGTCAAGGGGAAGTTATCCAGCCTATGCTTTAAAAGAAATGGCACGTAATGGAATCAAAATCGAGATGGAACCAACTGACTTAGAAATATTAAAAGAACATACCGTTGATTTTATTTCATTCTCCTATTACTCTTCCCGGGTAGCTACTACTGATCCAAAAGTATTAGAGCAAACGGCCGGTAATATTTTTGAATCGGCTAAAAATCCTTATCTTTCAGCCAGTGAATGGGGCTGGCAAATTGATCCATTGGGGTTACGTATCACGATGAATGATCTTTATGATCGTTACCAAAAACCATTGTTCATCGTCGAAAATGGGTTAGGTGCCATTGATACACCAGATGAAAATGGCTATGTAGAAGACGACTATCGGATCGATTATTTAGCACAACATATCCAAGCAATGAAAGATGCGGTTGAGCTCGATGGTGTGGATCTCCTAGGCTACACGACTTGGGGCTGTATCGATCTTGTCTCTGCTGGGACTGGCGAAATGAAGAAACGCTATGGGTTCATCTACGTTGACCGTGACAACGAAGGAAATGGGACATTGGAACGCTCGAAGAAGAAATCGTTCAATTGGTATAAAAAAGTCATTGCAACAAATGGAGAAGATTTAAGTAACGAATAGCGAATCAAATAAAAGTCTATTGTTTTTAAACTGATTTTTCGAGTATAATAAATCTATTCGAGAAAAGAGTAAGCAGAACAATAGACTTTTTTTTCTATAGGCTGTAAAGTAAGCTTACTTGATTTTTATAATGGAGGAATGTACATATGTATGATGTTATCGTGATTGGTGCTGGACCTGCTGGAATGACTGCTGCGTTATATGCGTCACGTTCAAATCTTTCAGTTGCTATGATTGAACAAGGCGCACCGGGTGGACAAATGAATAACACCGCTGAAGTTGAAAATTATCCTGGATTTGATTCCATCATGGGACCTGATCTTGCTTATAAAATGTATGAAGGTGTCACTAAATTTGGAACAGAAAATGTCTATGGAATTGTGCAAGACATCAAAGACCATGGAAATTACAAAGAAGTGATTTGTGAAGATCAATCTTATGAAGCCAAAACAGTGATTATCGCAACGGGTTGTATCCATCGTAAGTTAGGTGTTCCTGGAGAAGAAGAATACGCTGGACGAGGTGTTTCCTATTGTGCCGTATGTGATGGTGCTTTTTTCCGAAACAAACGCTTAGTCGTGATCGGCGGGGGCGATTCTGCGGTAGAAGAAGCCATCTACCTAACACAATTTGCTTCTGAAGTCGTGATTGTTCATCGAAGAGACGAATTACGTGCGCAAAAAATCATCCAAGATCGTGCCTTTGCTAATGAAAAGATTTCATTTGTCTGGGACACTGTCACAGATGAAATCGTTGGTAATGACATGGTGGTCACTGGGGTTAAAGCGCATAATGTGAAAACGAATGAAACCATTGATTTAGCAGCAGATGGCGTGTTTATTTACGTAGGATTAGATCCGTTGACTGAACCATTTAAAAAAGCTGGTTTAACTAATGCAGCTGGTTGGATTCCAACAGATCAAGACATGCGTACGACTATGCCTGGTGTGTTCGCTATTGGGGATGTTCGTGAAAAAGATTTACGACAAATCACGACAGCAGTCGGTGATGGAGGCATTGCTGGTCAACAAGTTTATAAATATTTAGAAGCATTAGAAGAAACAACACAAGCGTAAAGTGATCAAAAGAGATGAAGAGCTTCTTGAATACTATTCATTTTTATACTACTAAAGAGAGAGTGGGACAATAGTTCTTTCTCAAAAAGAAATAAGTTCGATTTTGATGTTTATTGTCAAAATCGAACTTATTTTTTCTGTTATGCGCACTTTCCTCTCCATAAGGCATATACGTAGAGGATGCAAAATTGGCTTGAATAGTGCAAAACTAAATCCAAATTTAAAGATCCATTTTTGTTTAGATGGGTTAAATATGAGTGAGGTTTTATCTAAAGACAATCGCAACGGCAAAAAGAAAACATCAACTGAACTTCGCTACGTTTATCGCAATTGGAAGGAATTGAGCGAGAAAGTTATTTTTATGAAAGGAGGACAGAGGGTAAAAGCACCTTGGGAACAGGAACCAGAAGTTTGGCAAGCATATCAGCCGAAGAGTTGGAATAATCTTGATCTTGGTGAAAGAAAAGAAGATCCTATATGCGCTTATTTTTTCTTCTGACTTTTCTATCTAAAAAGAGAATGCTATACTGAAAGAGGTAGATATTTTAGAAAGAGGTGTTCGCTTCATGTCTTGGGAACAAGTATACCAACAATGGGCCAATGAAGAAAATTTAGAAGAAAATTTAAAAAAACAATTAACTGATCTTAGTCAGGACCCTGAAAAGCTGGAAGATGCTTTTTATGCTCCTTTAGAATTTGGAACAGCAGGAATGCGGGGGATTTTAGGTCCTGGGATCAATCGAATGAATATTTATACGGTCAGACAAGCAACAGAAGGGCTGGCACGTTTTATGGATACACAAGGAGAAGAAACAAAACGTCGCGGCGTAGCGATTGCTTATGATTCACGCCATCAATCGCCTGAATTTGCGATGGAAGCAGCGAAGACTTTGGCACAACACGATATTCCTTCTTTTGTCTTTGAGAGTCTACGTCCAACACCTGAACTTTCTTTCGCTGTTCGTCATTTGAATACGTTTGCGGGAATCATGGTGACAGCTTCTCATAACCCAGCAGCTTACAATGGCTATAAAGTTTATGGAGAAGATGGCGGACAAATGCCACCCGCTGATGCGGATGCATTGACAAAATATGTACGTGAAGTAAGTAATCCTTTAAAAGTCGCTGTTTTAGCTGATGACGAAGTAGAAACTAGTGGATTGATTACGATTATTGGTGAAGAAGTCGATAAAGCATATTTGGAAGAAATCAAAGCAGTCACGATTGATCAAGAATTAGTCCAAACAATGGGGAAAGACTTGAAATTGGTGTTTACACCCCTGCATGGTACAGGAAAAATGCTAGGAGAAAGAGCGTTACAACAAGCTGGTTTCGAACAATTTATGCTTGTACCTGAACAAGCTGTAGCTGATCCTGACTTTACAACGGTTCAATCACCAAACCCTGAAGAACATTCAGCATTTGAGTATGCGATTCGTTTAGGTGAAAAAGAAGGCGCTGATCTATTGATTGCAACTGATCCTGATGCGGATCGCTTAGGAGCAGCAGTTCGCCAACCTGATGGCTCTTATAAAGTTTTGACCGGTAATCAAATCGGTGCGTTAATGATTCAATATATTTTAGAAGCACATCAATCACGAGGGACTTTACCTGAAAATGCAGCCGTACTTAAGTCAATCGTATCAAGTGAACTTCCTGCAGCCATCGCTGAAAGCTATGGCGCTACGATGATCAATGTCTTAACAGGCTTTAAATTTATTGCAGAAAAAATCCATCAATTTGAAAAAGATCATTCTCATACATTTATGTTTGGTTTTGAAGAAAGCTATGGTTACTTGGTCAAACCATTTGTACGTGATAAAGATGCAATCCAAGCACTCTTATTGTTAGCCGAAGTAGCTGCTTTTTATAAAAAACAAGGAAAGACACTTTATGACGGCTTACAAATGATTTTTGAAAAATATGGTTATTTTGCTGAAAAAACAATCTCAGTCACGATGAGTGGTCAAGAAGGTTCAGCCAAAATTGCTGCTTTGATGAAGAAATTCCGTGACCATGCCCCATCAGAATTTGCTGGAGCAAAAGTTCTTCAAACAGAAGATTTCAAAGAATTAACGAAAACAGATTCAGCTGGACGAGTGGAAAAATTAACGACACCTCCATCTGACGTATTAAAATATGTATTAGAAGAACATGGTTGGGTAGCAATCCGTCCTTCAGGAACAGAGCCAAAAATCAAATTCTATATCGGTGTAAAAGGTAATTCCGCACAAGAGGCACAAGAAAAGATCGATACCTATGAAGCAATCATCAAATCAATGACAGAAGAATAAAATAATTGAGACTGATGGAAAAAGTGGTAAACTTTAGAAGTCAGTCTTTTTTTATGGAGGTGAATCGGTTGACAGACACACCAAAAAGCGAAATAGAAAAAGTGAGTCAATTATTTAAAGTCTTAAGTGATCCTACCCGATTGAAAATATTGATGTATTTAAAAGATGGAGAACAAAATGTGACGGCCATCAGCCAAGCGGTGGAAATGGAACAATCCGCTGTTTCCCACCAACTACGTTTATTAAGGGAAAACCATGTGGTAAAATCGCATCGTGAAGGCAAAGCAATCTTATATAGTTTAGATGATTTTCACGTGTTGGATATCTTGGAACAAACCTTGAAACATGTGGAACATCAGTAAAATAAGAATGAGGCATTTCTAAGGGAATGTAAATAGATTATACTGAAAAAAAGCCAGCAGACACGTGTCAGCTGGCTTTTTTTCAACTAGTTATGCGTTTGGTTCTGGTTGTTTGTTATAGCTGCTTACTGGATACAATTATTTGTTCTTTATTTTTCTCCTGAAGTATCCGTGCCATAATAACTGTGGTCCTCTAAATCTAAGGCATTTAGGATCAACGAAGCCGTTTCTTCAATTGAGAGAGAAGCAACATTGATCACAACGCAACCTAATTTTTCATACAAATCATTAGCAAAATCTAATTCTGCTCGTATTTTTTCGATATCAGAATAAGCCGTATCAGGATTTAATCCATAGGAACGCATCCGTTCTTTTCGAATATTATTTAAAATATCGGGATTATTGGTTAAACCAACAATTTTTTTAGGATCGATCTCCCAAAGTTGTTTTGGGATATGGGCTTGAGGAATGAGTGGGAGATTCGCCACTTTTAAGTTTTTATTCGCTAAAAAAAGACTTAACGGTGTCTTTGACGTTCTGGAAACTCCTAGCAACACCACGTCTGCTTCTAAGAAACCTCTTGGATCTTTCCCATCATCGTATTTTACAGCAAATTCCATTGCCTTGATTCGTTTAAAATAATTTTCATTCAATAAATGTAGGGCTCCAGGTTGACGAGTGGGTTGAATTCCTGTTAATCGTTGGATTTCTTCGATCGGTGGGGTCATCACGTCAAAACTAAATAAGTTGTTTTCTTCGCAAAAACTTCGGGTATAATCAATCAGCTCTTGGTTGATCAAGGTATGAAGTACTAACGCTTTTTCTGCTAACGCATCTTGTAAGGCTTGTTCGAGGGTGTCTTGGTCAGTGACAAACGTTCGACGAAATAAATTAAATTCAACTGTAGGATATTGTGCCATGGTTGCCTGTGCGAGTTTTGTTGCTGTTTCACCAGCTGAATCAGAAATGACAAAAAAAGTAACGATCTCAGTAGAATCAAAAGCCATAAATAAAAAACCTCACTTGCATTTTTTTTATCTTTAGTATACCATACTGTGGAATATGTACTTCGTAATCATTTTGATTTGGAGGGAAAGACTTGAAAAACCAAACATTAATCGAACAATCGTTAGAAATTTTGAAAAATAACGGATTTAAATACACGAAAAAGCGAGAAGCATTATTGACTTATTTGGTCAAAAGAAATCGTTATGTGTCAGCAAAAGAAGTATTTGATTTTATGAATGAGGAATTTAAAGGAGTGAGTTATGATACGATTTATCGTAATCTCCATGATTTCTCTGAGTTAGACTTATTAGAAGAAACCGATTTGAATGGCGAAATGAAGTTTCGTTTTCATTGTTGCCAGGGAGAGATCGGTCACCATCATCATTTTATTTGTACCGTTTGTGGGATGACAAAAGAAATCCATATGTGTCCAATGGACTATTTTGAAAATCAATTATCAGGTTGTACGATCGAAGGGCATCGGTTTGAAATTTTCGGTCGATGTGAAAACTGTCAGTAGTTGTTTTATAATAAAATAACATATCATTATTTTAAAAAATCCAAAGATTCCCTTGACGGTCAAATCAGCATTAGATATAATGTTTTATAGAACAGTCTTGTTTTTTGGATTATAATTTCAATAACAATTACGGTTACTTTTTAAGCTCGGAGGGAGGGAATTAACATGTCAAAAACAGTCATTCGTAAAAACGAATCAATTGACGATGCTCTTCGTCGCTTCAAACGTTCCGTGTCAAAAGCGGGTACTTTACAAGAATCTCGTAAACGTGAATTCTACGAAAAACCAAGCGTAAAACGTAAGAAAAAATCTGAAGCAGCTAGAAAAGCAGCGAAAAAACGCAAAAAAACGCAAAAAAACTAGTTCCTTTATGAATTGGAGTTGGTAGTGTGTCACTACTAAGTAGATTGAACGATGACATGAAAACAGCGATGAAAGCAAAAGATAAAGAATCTTTACAAGTCATACGTATGATTAAGTCATCCATTCAAAACGAGCAAATCAAAGAAGGTCACGACTTGACTGAAGATGAAGAATTAACAGTGTTGTCTCGTGAAATGAAACAACGGCGTGATTCTTTACATGAGTTCGAAGAAGCTGGACGTGACGATTTAGCTGAAAAAGTGAAAAGTGAAATAGTAATTGTTGAAAAATACATGCCAGAACAACTTTCTGAGGATGATATTCGTCAACTTGTTCAAGAAGCGATTACACAAACTGGAGCTTCTTCTGTCAAAGAATTTGGCAAAGTCATGGGTGCGATCATGCCGAAAGTCAAAGGAAAAGCAGATGGGAACCAAGTGAATGCGATTGTGAAAGAGCTATTACAATCTTAAACTTATCATTTAAAGAGTTTGGGACAACCGCCCTCTCTTAAAAAAGAAAATAAGCCTGATTTTGATCCACAACGTCAAAATCAGACTTATTTTTTTTAGATTTTTTTTCATACATGTCCCAATTTCCTCAAGGTGAGCGCCAAGGCAACATCAATCGGTACGCCTTGTTCCCCATGCAATCATACATATCCTTCTTTTATCTCTCTTCCTCACTCGATAGATCTAGGCTTGGTTAGATTGGTTCTTTGCCTTATCTATTAAGTAAAAGCTGTTTATTGATAGGCAGGAATCTCTCAATCATGGAAGTTCAGCAAAGTAATTTTAGGTTAAAATGAATGAAACGAATAAGGAGTGAGACAACCTTTTTTATTTGCTATATAGTTTTTTATGAATATGGTAAAATAGGAAGGAATGAATTGAAGTAAAGGAGATGTCTATTTTTGACAGAAGCATCCAGTTCTTTAGAAATTAGATTAACAGCTGCTGACGATATCAGTATGTTGTTAGGCTCGCATGACAAACATGTAAAATTAATTGAAGAAATGACTGAAACAACGATTCATACGAGAGGCGAAATGATCCAGATTATTGGAGAAGAGCCGGGGCTTTCGTTAGCACAATCGGTGATACGTACCTTACAAGAATTGATCAAGCGGGGGATACATGTCAGTACACCTGATGTTGTTACTGCCTTAAAAATGGGGCAAAAAGGGACATTGGATTACTTCATTGAAATGTATGAAGAAGAAATCGTCAAAGACCGCAATGGTAAACCGATTCGAGTGAAAAATAGTGGACAAAAACAATATGTCGAGGCCGTTGCTAAACATGACATCGTATTTGGTGTCGGTCCTGCTGGAACAGGTAAAACATTTCTAGCTGTCGTTTTAGCAATTGCTGCGTTGAAAAAAGGCGAAGTCCAAAAAATCATTTTGACTCGTCCAGCGGTGGAAGCAGGAGAAAATCTTGGTTTCTTACCGGGTGATCTGAAAGAAAAGGTTGATCCTTATTTACGTCCAGTGTATGATGCACTGTATCAAATATTTGGTTTAGATCATACCAATCGTTTGATGGAGCGTGGGATCATCGAAATTGCGCCATTAGCTTATATGCGTGGGCGAACACTTGACGATGCTTTTGTAATACTAGATGAAGCTCAAAATACAACAGTGGCACAGATGAAAATGTTCTTGACTCGTTTGGGGTATCAATCAAAAATGATCGTAAACGGCGATACAAGTCAGATTGACTTACCTAAAGGGACGATGAGTGGTTTGATCCATGCAGAACGTACATTGAAACAAATCAAAAAAATTGCTTTTGTCAATTTTGAAGCAAGTGACGTCGTTCGTCATCCTGTTGTAGCCGAAATCATCAAAGCTTATGAAAAGGCAGATCTTCATCAAGAGTAAGGCTTAGGAGGATAAGCGAATGTTGAATAAAATACTCCAACAACTGCAAGCAAAATTAGGAAAGGCGGCAATGCCTTTCTTATTGCTTTTGTTTTTTGTGATCGTTTGTGGCGTTACGTTTAGTAGCGTCAAGCAAAAAGCCAATGACTTCAGAGAAGGACAAGTGGCAGAAGAAAGTATCCGTGCGAATAAAACGATTGAGAATACAGAAGAAACCGAACAAAAAAGAAAATTAGCAGCGGAAGCTGTTACGCCAGAATATACGTATCAACAAGATTTAGCTAGTGAACAAAGTAGTCGCATCAAGCAGCTTTTTGAATTGATCAATAAAACAAATGATTCGATCAATAAAGCGTATAAAGAAAAAGTAGATAAAGCAAAAGAAGATGAAAATGTTCCTAAGCCAACTATCGACGAACGAATTGCAGCTTTAAAGAAGAGTTTTGAAAATGCCAATGCTGAAAACGTGGCATTTTATCAAAAATTACCGACTAATTTTTACACAAAAATCTTTAGTATGTCAGATAGTCAAATTGCGACAGTCCGAGATGAAAGTCTTCGATTGATCAATGAACAAATGAAAAAACAAGTTCGAGAAAGTGATTTAGAAACCTTCAAGCAACAGGCAGAAGAACAGATCCAATATTTGAACGTGACACCTGACCAACAACAAACGATCCATTATCTTGTCGATCAAGGAATCGTCGTAAATGATGTCTTAAATGAAAAGAAAACAGAGGAATTGAAACAATCAGCAAGGAGTGCGGTTCAACCGGTCATGATCTATCAAGGCGAAATCATTGTTCGTGAAGGAAATCAAATCGATGCAGATGCAATGAAAAAGCTTGAATTATTAGGATTGACCAGTCAAACAACGTCAATTTTTCCTTTAGTAGCAATGATCTTAGCAGTCTTATTGCAAATTGCTGTTTTAGTTTACAACTCAATGCAGTACCATGAAGCCGGAAAACGAACAGAGTATGTTCTCTTTTATGTTACGGCTATGTCCATCAGTGTGTTATTAATGAAATTTTTCCAACTATTCCAAACGGAACAAGCAGCTTTTATCCCGCTGTTTTATCCTGCAGCTTTTGTTCCTTTAGTTTTAAATTTCTTTTTGAACCGGAGGGCAGGAATCATGGCTGCCTTGTTCCAAGCCGTATCTGCATTGTTTATTTTTTATGGCTCGATTGGGACCAACTTTTTGACCGTTATCTTGATGGCTTATCTTTTTTCAGGCTTATTAGCGACGGTTTTAAAACGCCAACGAGTGTCAGAACAATGGTTTTCAGCTATGATGTGGGTCATTATTTTTCCGTTGATGATGGATGTTGTGTTGATTGTTTATCAAGGTATGAGCTTTAGTAATGGAACAACTTGGTTAACACTGATTTGTGGCTTTATGGGGGCTTTGCTGTCGTATCTGTTAACGATGGGATTACATCCGTATATCGAATTGATGGTCAACGATGATAGTGTGATCGTCTTGAATGAGTTAAGTAATCCTAACCATCCATTGTTAAAACAGCTATTGGAAGAAGCACCAGGAACTTATCATCACAGTATGATGGTCGCCAATTTAAGCGCAAACGCTGTGGCTGAGATCAATGGGCGGTCATTATTGACACGTGTAGCTTGTTACTACCACGATATTGGTAAAATCAAACATGCTAGCTTTTTTGTAGAAAACTTGCCTTCTGGTGCTGAAAATCCACATAATTTCTTATTACCTGAAGATAGTAAACAGATCATTTTTGGTCATGTGACCGATGGAGCGAAAATTTTAGAGGAATATGGCATGCCGCAAATGGTAATCGATATTTGCCGACAGCATCATGGAACAACATTGATGAAGTATTTCTATATCAAGGCAAAAGAAAGAAATCCTGAAGTCACCGAAGAACCATTTCGTTATCCTGGTCCCAAACCACAGACCCGAGAAGCCGGCATCGTGAATATTGCAGATAGTTGTGAAGCGGCAGTACGGGCAATGGATCATCCAACAGGTGAAAAAATCGAAAAATTTGTCCATAATTTGATTGAAGAACGAATCTCTGATGGTCAACTTGATGATAGTGGTTTAACATTAAAAGAAATTCGCAAAGTGGAAAAATCTTTGATCAGTGGGTTAAGTAGTACCTTCCATTCACGGATCAAATATCCTAAAATGAAATCGGAAGCGGAAACGATGAAAGTAGAAAAAGAAAATGGCTAAAATAAAAAATATCAGCAATAAGTAAGAAAGAAGCGATAAATATGGACATCACATTTATGGATGAAACACAGAAAGTTTCAACAGAAAAAATCAAAGAGATCGAGGACCTTCTGCAATTTGCAGCGGCTCATTTGAAATTACCCGAGGAAACAGAAATGTCTGTTACTTTTATGGACAATGCAGCAATCCAAGAAATCAACCGTGTCTACCGTGGCAAAGATGCCCCAACAGATGTGATTAGTTTTGCATTAGAAGACGAAGGGGAAGACGAAATTCCCGTGATTTTTGAAGAAGGCGATAATCCTTTACCACGAGTATTAGGAGATATCATGATCTCAATTGAGCGTGCCCAGGAACAAGCGGAAGAATATGGTCATTCGTATGATCGAGAGTTGGGATTTTTGGCAGTGCATGGCTTTTTGCACATCAATGGTTATGATCACATGACACCCGAAGATGAAGCAGAGATGTTTGGTTTACAGAAAGAGATTTTAGATGCTTATGGACTTAAAAGATAAAGAGTGCGAGAAAAAGGTTGAGAAAAATAAGCACTTCGCTATGTCAGTAGAATTTGCTCTTCAAGGGGTTAAAACAGTCTTTGATGAGGAACGTAATATGAAAAAACATGTAGGTTTTGGGTTGCTGGCGTTTTTTATGGGAGTTGTATTTCAACTGAATCAAATAGAATGGCTGTGGTTAGTTTTAGCAGTTTTTCTGGTGTGGATCGTTGAGATTTTAAATACTGTTTTTGAGAATGTGGTGGATATGTTTACCGATTTTCATTTCCATCCAATTGGGAAAAAAATCAAAGATATGGCGGCAGGAGCAGTGTTAGTCACCGCTTGTTTTGCAGTGATCGTCGGTCTCATTTTATTTGTACCTAAAATCTATCAAATGTTTTTTAATTAAAAGGAGAATAATATGTTAGAACATAAATCAGGTTTTGTCGCTATTGTGGGACGACCAAATGTTGGCAAATCAACATTATTAAATCGAATCGTTGGGCAAAAAATTGCTATCATGAGTGACAAGGCACAAACGACCAGAAATAAGATCCAAGGCGTTTATACGACACCAGAAGCACAGTTGATTTTTATCGACACTCCGGGAATCCATAAACCAAAACATCGTTTGGGTGATTTTATGGTGGAATCAGCCTATAGTGCACTAAGAGAAGTGGATGCTGTCTTATTTATGATCAGTGCGGATCAAAAACGTGGACGTGGGGATGATTTTATTATTGAACGATTAACAAATGTTCAATCACCTGTTTATTTGATCATCAATAAAATCGATAAAGTTCATCCAGATGAATTATTAGGAATCATCGAAGATTATTCGGCACAAATGCCTTTTGCACAAGTTGTACCGATTTCGGCTACCGAAGGGAACAATGTGGACCGTCTAATGGAAGTGTTGATCGCTGAGATGCCAGAAGGTCCTCAATACTTCCCGGATGATCAAGTAACGGATCATCCAGAATACTTTATCGTTTCGGAATTGATTCGTGAGAAAGTCCTGTTTTTGACTAGAGATGAAGTCCCACATTCAGTGGCTGTTGTTGTTGACTCAATGAAACGCAATGAAAATGATAAAATCCAAATTCAAGCAACCATTATCGTTGAACGTGATAGTCAAAAAGGGATTATCATCGGTAAAGGTGGTAAAATGCTAAAAGAAATTGGGACGAAAGCAAGAAAAGATATTGAAAATTTGCTTGGTGACAAAGTATTTCTAGAACTATGGGTTAAAGTTCAAAAAGATTGGCGCGATAAAAGAGTTTATTTACAAGATTTTGGTTACCGCAAAGAGGAATATTAACTTTAAGTAGATAAAAATGAGTTGAACGTGATTATTCGATAGACGAAACCGCGTGTAAAAGTCAGAAGACAAGAAAATGAGTAGAATAAGTGGGAAAGGAAAATGATTCAGTGAATGATTTTTCTTTTCCTTATTCTTTTTCTAAAAGGGGGGCGAAAAAAATGAGCCAGCTAGCCGAATCAAAAGGGATCATATTGTCCAGTCGAAATTATAAAGAAAAAGACAAATTAGTGAAAATTTTTACTGAGTCTGCGGGGAAACTGATGTTTTATGTCAAAGGAATTCACCGGCAAAACCAACCATTAGCCCCTGCACTACTCCCTTTTACTGAAGGAATCTACATCGGTACGTTTAAAAGTGAAGGACTTTCGTTTATAACCAGCGTAAAAGATGTTCACTCCTTTAGAAAAATTCAAGAAGACATTTTTTTAAGTGGTTACGGCACGTATTTGTTAAACTTAGTGGATGCAGCGATCGAAGACCATCAATATGATCCCCATCTTTTTCAATTTACACAAGCAGCATTGCAACGGATGGATCAGGGGGACGACGCGGAAATCATCACTAACATCTTTGAGGTACAATTATTGCAACGCTTTGGGATTGCACCGATTTGGACCCATTGTGTGGTGTGTGGCAAAACACAAGGTAAATTTGATTATTCTTCCAAATATGGAGGCGTGCTATGCGAAGAACATTGGTCAATGGATCACCGTCGTTATCATGCAGATCCAAGAGCTGTTTATTTCGTGCGTATGTTCTCTGCTATTTCTTATGATAAGATCACAGGGATCAATTTAAAAGACGAAACCAAGGCAACGATCAGGCAACTGATTGACCAGTTATACGAAGAATACGTAGGGATTCATCTAAAAAGTAAAAAGTTCATTGATCAAATGAAATCATGGGAACATGTCCTAAAAAAGCCTGATCCGGAAGGAGAAAGTGCTTCTGAAAATCAACAAAGTGAGTAGAATGTTCAATCAACATTCAAAACTATTTGACAAAAGCCTAACTATACGTCTATTATGGAACCTAGATAAATGAGAGTTTTGTACAAAAACTTGATTGGCTAAATAAAAGAATAAAGTACGTTGAACAAGATCAGTAAAAAATACGTAGCAAAAGCGAGTTCGGGAGGGTGTGAGCCGAATGCTGTCGGTTTTTGAAGAGGCACTTGGGAGTACTGACAATGAAGCTGCCGAAATTTTCGGAAGTAGGGTGGAACCGCGAAGTTATTCGTCCCTATGTTTGTTTAGACAAGCATAGGGACTTTTTGTTGTTTCAAATTCTCAGCAAACTATTTAGAAGTGGAAGGAGTCATTTTAAATGAGCAAAAAATTATCTGTACAAGACATGATCTTGACGTTACAAAAATTTTGGTCATCAAATGGGTGCATGTTGATGCAAGCCTATGATACAGAAAAGGGGGCAGGTACAATGAGCCCATATACCTTTTTACGAGCAATTGGACCAGAGCCTTGGAATGCAGCATACGTAGAGCCTTCTCGTCGCCCAGCCGATGGTCGTTATGGGGAAAATCCGAACCGTCTGTATCAACATCATCAGTTCCAAGTAGTGATGAAACCATCACCTGAAAATATCCAAGAACTTTATTTAGAAAGTTTACGTTTATTGGGGATCGATCCTTTGGAACACGACATTCGGTTTGTCGAAGATAACTGGGAAAACCCTTCGATGGGCTGTGCCGGTGTTGGTTGGGAAGTTTGGCTCGATGGAATGGAAATTACACAATTCACGTATTTCCAACAAGTCGGCGGTCTGCCATGTAAACCAGTGACATCTGAAATTACTTATGGTTTGGAGCGCTTGGCATCCTACATCCAAGAAGTAGAAAGTGTCTATGATCTTGAATGGTCAGATGGCGTAAAATATGGGGAGATTTTCAAACAGCCTGAATACGAACACTCCAAATATTCATTTGAAGTCAGTGATCAAGAACTATTATTAAGTAATTTTGATCGTTTTGAAAAAGAAGCCAAACGATGCATTGATGAAAACTTAGTTCATCCTGCCTATGATTACATTTTAAAATGCAGCCATACATTCAATCTATTAGATGCTCGTGGGGCAGTTTCTGTTACAGAACGAGCTGGCTATCTGTCACGCATCAGAAATATGGCAAAATCTGTTGCAAAGATTTTTGTGGCAGAGCGTGAAAAATTAGGATTTCCTTTATTGAATAAAAACACAGCAAATCCAGAAACGGTTAAGGAGGCTGAATAACATGGCAAAAGAGTTACTTTTAGAAATCGGGTTGGAAGAAATGCCTGCCCATGTAGTTACACCAAGCATGAAACAACTGGAACAAAAAACAGCAAAGTTTTTAGATGAACACCAATTGTCTTATGATACAATCGAAACTTTTTCAACGCCAAGACGTTTAGCGATCAAAGTAACCAATATCCCAGAACGTCAAGCAGATAGCGAAGAAGAATTAAAGGGTCCGGCTAAAAAAATCGCATTGGATTCAGATGGAAATTGGACGAAAGCCGCAGAAGGGTTTGTACGTGGTCAAGGTTTGACGACTGACGATATTACCTTTAAAGAGCTGAAAGGTGTAGAGTATGTGTACGTAACCAAATATACACATGGACAACCAGCGAAAGAAGTATTAACTGGACTTGCAGATGTCATCAAAAGTTTGACATTTCCTGTTACGATGCATTGGGCAAATTTTGACTTTGAATATATTCGTCCTATTCATTGGATTGTTGCTTTACTAGATGATGAAGTGATTCCTTTCGAGATTTTAGATGTTACAACAGATCGCACATCACGTGGTCATCGTTTCTTAGGAGAAACAGTTCGTTTCGCTCATGCCAATGAGTATGAAGAAAAATTACAAGAACAATTCGTGATAGCTGCGCCACATAAAAGAAAAGAAATGATTGTCCAACAAGCAACAGAATTAGCAGAGAAAAACCATTGGACGATCGATTTAGACGAAAAGTTATTAGAAGAAGTGAATAATTTAGTCGAATATCCCACAGTTTTTGCTGGCGATTTTGAAGAAAAATATCTGTCTGTCCCTGAAGAAGTATTGGTTACTTCAATGAAGGAGCACCAACGTTATTTTGAAGTAAGAAATGACCAAGGATTACTCTTGCCACATTTTATTTCTGCTCGAAATGGGGATCGTGTCAAACTAGAAAACGTGATCCGTGGAAATCAAAAAGTATTGACTGCTCGTTTAGAAGATGCAGAGTTTTTCTACAATGAAGATAAAAAGATTGAAATCGAGACTTTTGTTGATAAATTAAAATCAGTGACATTCCATGAAAAAATTGGAAGCATCTACGAAAAAATGCAACGAGTACAAGTTATTGCTCGTATTTTAGGTAAATCTGTCGGCTTATCACCAGAAGAGTTAACGGATTTACAACGTGCTGCTGAAATCTATAAATTTGATTTAGTGACCAACATGGTAGGTGAGTTTCCAGAGCTTCAAGGGATCATGGGTGAAAAATATGCGCGATTACACGGCGAAACATCAGCTGTAGCAACAGCTATCAAGGAACACTATCTGCCAATTTCAAGTGAAGGTGACTTACCAGAAACCAAAATTGGTGCAGTATTAGCGATTGCAGACAAATTAGATAGTATCTTCTCTTTCTTTACAGTTGGAATGATCCCAAGTGGGTCAAATGATCCGTATGCTCTTCGTCGTCAAGCGTATGGGATTGTCCGCATCATCGAAGCAAAAAATTGGGCATTTCCATTGGTTCGTTTACAACGTGAAATCGACCAGGCAATCAATGAAGATCAAGAACGTTTTGGCGTCCAGTTATCGGATGGACAACAGGCAGTCATTGATTTTATCAAAGGACGTTTCCGTCAGTTACTAACTACAAAACAAATCCGACACGATGTGATTGATGCAGTTTTAAATGCAAAACAAAGCGATTTGACAAAAGTTTTTGCAGCAGCTCAACTGTTTAAAGAACGTTTAGATGAGGAAGAGTTTAAGCCATCGATGGAAGCATTGACTCGAGTGGTTAATTTAGCGAAGAAAGCGCAAGAAACAACGACAACAGAGATTAATCCTGCGTTATTTGAAAATGAAGCTGAAACAGCACTTTATCAAGCGGTAGCAGAAATGAAAAAACAATTTGGTACACAAACGCTGAAAGAAGATTATGATCAACTTGTTGCTTTACGTCCATTGATCGAAACGTATTTTGACCAAACCATGGTCATGGTAGACGATCCTGCTGTCCGTAACAATCGTTTGGCACAGCTGAAACAAATTGCTGAAATGGCACTATCAATAGCAAGCTTAGATCAGATTATCACTAAATAAATCAGGTAGCCCTTTGCCAACTTGATTTGAAACAAGCGTTATGACAAGTCTAGCTCTGAGATATAAGCCGAAGCATCCGAAAATAGTTTCTTCTATTTTTAAATGCTTCGGCTTATTTTTTGACTGATTACCGAAGTGCAGATCTTTGAACGCCGTCGATAAGATTGTGAAAGTATCAGAGTGGATGCTTTCATAGCAATTACTCATTTTAGTGTAAAAAGTAAGCTTAAGGTCTTAATACCTCAGACTCTTTTTATGTAGTGTATATCGTTTTTATTCATGCTATCTAGCAATAAGCGACTTTTCTTTCACGAATCAGAACAATATGACATTTTTTGGTAAAAAGAGAACAATCGGTCAGTGCTATTGAGTGAAATGCATAGTTTTTGTTATTTTTAAATCATCCTTTATTTAAAAATGAAAGTTAGGTATAATTAATATAGAAAAATTGTTATTCATAACAAGAAAAGCTTGTTATGAATGGGATAATAGTAAATAGGGTCTCAGGTAGAAATTCTTTACTTGTCTAATGAAATTAGCAAATTTCCCGTGATTTGGAAGCGATTAGATAAAGTAACGATTTATTTTTTTGGGAATAAAAAGTTTTTAAAACGATGGGATCCAGTATCTTACTCTAGATGATAATAATTATCATCTGAATGATAAACTAAAAATTTTTTTAGAAATCGATGTCATTTTATTATCTAAGTATGTTCATAGGATGGAAGTCTCACGAAGCTTCACTGAAATGAGTATATTTTATGAGAACAAGTAACATCAGCAGGATGTCATGTGTTAAAAGAAAAATGAATTTAGGAAAGTAACAGGAAAGTGGAGAGAAATGGAAGAGACAATTAGTATAAAAGAGATCATCGGAGTATTTCGTAAGCGTTTGTTGACCTTATTTATTTCAACGTTAGTTGGTTTGGCGGTAGCAAGTTTCGTTACATTCTTTATTTTAACACCCAAGTTTAGTTCACAAGCCCAATTGATTGTCACGTTGCCTCAGTCAAATATTACGAATGTCAATGATGTGAATACGAATTTACAAATGATTAACACCTACAAAGATATGATCATTAGTGACTTAGTTTTAAGTGAAGTGAAAGATCAATTAGAAACGCAAGATCAGCTAGCAATGACGGTTGGAGAAATCAAACAAGCAATCACAGTGAATCAATCCGAAAATTCACAAATGTTTTCTATCCAAGCGATTAGTTCGATTCCAGATAATGCTCAGAAAATTGCGAATACCACAGCTGAGGTGTTTCAAACGAAAGCAAAAGATGTGATGAATGTCGATAAAATATCGATCATTTCTGAAGCGGTTGCGGACGGAACATCGGTGTCACCAAATAAAAAAATAAATATTGCCCTTGGCCTTATTTTAGGTCTGATGATTGGCATGGGGATAGCTCTGTTATTGGAATTGTTCGACCAGACTGTGAAAGATGAAAAATATCTTTCGGAGGTCATAGGGTTTCCAATTTTAGGGACGGTACCAGAAATGACTGCCAAAGATTTCAATAGAAATGACAAAAACAACAACGCACCGGTGACAATAAACGATGAAACTGGTGAACAAGCGAGAGCTTCTCGTAGAGCTCGTTCGAGAGTGTAGGAGGGAAAACATGCGACGTGTCATAAAACAAAAAGAAACACTACTTCAACCGATTCGTTTGATTACTTTAACTAATCCTTCATCAGCAGCGGCTGAGCACTACCGAACGATTCGAACCAATATCCAATTTGTTTCAATCAATGATCAACAAGTCAAAACGATCGTGGTCACGTCATCTGGACCAGGTGAAGGGAAATCGACCACGGCTGCAAATCTGGCTGTTGTCTTTGCAAAAGCTGGTCAGAAAGTGTTATTAGTTGATGCTGACATGCGAAAACCAGTTATTTACAAAGCATTTCAAATAAATAATCATTATGGGTTAAGTAATCTACTCAGTTCAACTGAAACGATCAGTAAAGGGATCCAAAAAACGGCAATCAAGGAATTATCGGTATTACCAAGTGGACCGATTCCTCCTAATCCATCAGAGCTGTTAAGCTCGAAAAGAATGGATCAACTAATGGTAGAAGCAAGTCAGCTCTATGATATCGTGATGTTTGATTTGCCTCCGATTGTAACTGTGACAGATGCTCAAATCTTGTCATCAAAGGCAGATGGTACGCTTCTGGTAGTACGTGAAAAGACTTCACGAAAAGAAGCAGTTGTGAAAGCCAAAAAATTATTAGAGATGGCTCAGGCAAAGGTACTGGGAATTGTTTATAACGGAGTCGAACAAAGCAAAGATACAAGTTATTATTATGAATGATAAAGAGGAGGTAAAGGGAATGATCGATTTACATTGTCATCTATTACCAGCAGTTGACGATGGTGCGCAAAACCTGGAAGAAAGCCTGGCAATGGCTGAAAAAGCGGTTGAACAAGGGATTACTCATATTCTATGTACACCGCACCATAACAATGGCAAGTATTGTAATCAAAAGAAAAAAGTCATTCCCCTAGTCGCCACTTTACAAAAAGAACTGGATAAAAGAAATTTACCGTTGGTGTTATTAGAAGGTCAAGAAGTTCGTATTACTGGAGAATTGCTTGAAGCGCTTCACCGAGATGAACTTCTTTTTACAGATTTAAATGATACTTATCTGTTGATTGAATTTCCTACATTAGAAGTACCGTTATATGCAAAGAACCTTTTTTTTGAACTGTTGAAACTAGGAAAAATACCAGTAATCGTGCATCCTGAGCGTAATACTTATTTTGCAAAAGATCCGAATCGTTTGTTGCCTTATCTAGAAATGGGGTGTTTGACACAGCTGACAGCGCCAAGTTATCTGGGGCGCTTTGGCAAAGAAATCCAAAAAACAGCAAAAAAAATGGTCAAGTACAATCTTGTACAAATGGTTGCTTCGGATGCTCACGGTGTTGAGCGACGTTCTTTTTGTTTAAAAGAATGTTATGAACAAATCGCTAAAGACTTCAATAACGAAAAAGTTGAGCAAATGAAACAAGTCGCCAAAGATTTAATCAATGGGGAGCAGATTCATTATCCAACTTATCAAGCGATAAAAAAGAAGAAGTTTGGGTTATTTTAGGGGGAGTAAAGGTGTTTGAAGTCACAAGAAAAAGAAAGATTGCTATTTTGATAGGAGTTGATAGCTTATTGTTGTTTTTGGCAAACATTGCTACAATTAGATTCATGAAGCCATTCGCAGAAGTATCAACGGATTTTATGTTCATCTCTACAGGCGTTTCAATAGGTTTCTATTTGTTTTATGGGAGTTTATTTAAAGTCTTTACAAGGATCAATCGCTATATGAATTTAGAAGAAATCAGGGCGATTTTTGTTTCTTTGTCGATCACTATGATTTCAAATCTTTTTGTCTTGTTTTTTATCAATCATCAGTATATGTTACGTCTAACGATCTTTACCTATATTTTGTCTTTGCTTTTAATCATGGGAAGCCGTCTGGAGTGGCGTCTTTACATTGAGAAAAAGCAGACAAAGCTACAACCTAGAGCCACTGCCAAGAAGACGATCATCGTAGGCGCTGGTGAAGGCGGTAGAATTTTGGCAAATATCTTACTTGGATCAAAAACAGCAAGTGACACCTATGTCATTGGTTTTGTTGATGATGATCCTAATAAGCAAAATACATATCTTTCAGGAAAAAAAGTGATCGGTATGATCAAAGACCTCCCTGCACTAATCAAGAAACATGATGTACAAATCGTTACCATCGCCATTCCTTCCTTATCCAAAACAAAAATCAGGAATATCTTTCAAATGGTAGAATCCTTGCATGTCAAAGTAAACACGATGCCTTCAATGGAAGAAATCGCTTCTGGAAAAGTCAGTGTCACAAAATTAAAAAAAATTGACGTAGTTGATTTACTAGAAAGAGATGAAGTTGAATTGGACATTGAATCGATCAAAGGTCATTTGACAGGGAAAACCATTCTTGTGACTGGTGCGGGTGGCTCGATCGGCTCAGAGATTTGTCGGCAGATTATCCAGTTTTCCCCAGCACAATTATTACTAGTAGGACATGGGGAAAATTCGATTTATTTGATCGATCGGGAACTCCGCATGAATCAGCAAAATCAGCAGACAAAAATCGTCCCGCTCATTGCAGATATTCAAGATCGTGACAAAATCAATGAGATCATGCAAAACTATCGCCCAGATATCGTTTATCATGCTGCAGCACATAAGCATGTTCCTCTCATGGAAGTAAATCCCAAAGAAGCAGTAAAAAATAATATTCTTGGAACAAAAAATGTTGCGGAAGCAGCCAAACAAGCGAAAGTCAAAAATTTTGTGATGGTCTCAACAGATAAAGCGAATCATCCACCTAATGTGATGGGAGCGACAAAGCGGATTGCAGAAATGATTGTAACAGGATTGAACGAAAAAAATGGAACAACATTTTCCGCTGTTCGCTTTGGAAATGTATTAGGTTCACGAGGAAGTGTGATTCCTGTCTTTCGTGAACAAATTGCGCAAGGTGGACCAGTCACGATTACTGATTTTCGGATGACACGTTACTTTATGACAATTCCTGAAGCAAGTCGATTGGTCATTCAATCAGGAGTCTTGGCTAAAGGTGGAGAGATTTTTATTTTAGATATGGGTGAACCAGTCAAAATCGTCAACCTTGCCAAAAATATGATTCGCCTGAGTGGCTATCGTGAAGACGAAATTGAGATTCTTGAAACGGGTATCCGTCCTGGGGAAAAACTATATGAAGAACTACTGTTGGATAAAGAGAGAAACGATGAAGCTGTCTATGAAAAAATTTTTGTCGGAAACATCAAAGGTTATTCAAATCAAAAAGTGATGGATTTTATCCGTCATTTGCCAAAAGATGAGAAACAATTAGCAAGAGAAGTGATTCGTTTTGCCAATGCTTCTAATCAATAGAAACTAGCTGTTTTAAGCTGAACGTACTATTAGTAAAGTAGTAAAATCATTGCTTTATGTGCTGGATTATACGATTCCTGCGATCAAAAATTGCATAGGGATACGTTATTCAAATCGCATGTAAAAAAACGTTTGACCATCAAAAAAAGAAACGAGAGGAGAAAGCGAGTGGATGCAATAATAGTAGGAGCAGGTGGGTTTGGTAAAGAAATTGCTTTTTTGCTCCAACAACAAAATGAGTATCAGTGGGTCGGTTTTGTCGATGATCGTAAAAGTGAGCAAAGCGATGTTCTAGGAAAACCTGTGATTGGCAAAATTGCTGACTTGCTTCAAGTCAAAACACCAATGGCAGTTTTTCTTGGGATTGCGGCTCCGACGGTCAAAGAAAACATCTATGAACAGTTACGACAAAACCCTCACTTGCTTTTTCCAAATTTGTTTGCCCCTAGCGCATTGATTGGCTTAAATGTTCAACTGGGCATTGGGAACATATTGATGCCTTACACGACCTATACTGCAGATATTTCAATCGGTGACTTCAATATGATCAATATTGGTTCAACAATCGGTCATGACTCCATTATAGGTAGTTACAATGCCATTTTTCCTAATGTCAATATTTCGGGAGCAGTCACTTTAGGAGATAAAAATGAACTGGGTGTCGGTACAAAGATTATTCAAGAACGTTCGATTGGTGATGGCAACATTATTGGGGCTGGCAGTGTTGTTATCAGAGATATCCCTCATCATTCAAAATGGGTGGGGGTACCAGCAAAGATAATTGAAAGGTGGAGTTGATGTGAGAAAAAAGCGAATATTATTAGCTTCGCCCCATATGAGTGAAGCAGGCTATGAACAAGCGTTTGTCAAAGAAGCCTTTGATACGAACTGGATTGCCCCTTTAGGTGCCAATGTCGATGGTTTTGAGCAAGAACTGGCAGATCATGTGGGAGCCAAGCATGTTGCTGCGCTTTCTTCAGGTACGGCAGCGATTCATTTAGCATTAAAGGCAGCAGGTGTCACGAAAGGAGATCAAGTGATTTGTCAATCCTTGACTTTTGCAGCTACGGTCAACCCGATTCTTTATCAAGGAGCCGTCCCAATCTTTGTGGATAGTGATGCCGAAACTTGGAATATGAGTCCTGTCCATTTACGCGCAGCTTTAGAAAAATATCCAAAAGCGAAAGCGGTGATCGTCGTTCACTTATATGGATTAGCTGCAAACTTAGCTGAAATCATGCAGATCTGTCAAGAATATCAAGTGACGTTGATTGAAGATGCTGCCGAATCATTAGGAACGACTTACCAAGGTAAATATACAGGAACGTTTGGAGACTATGGGATTTATTCCTTCAATGGAAATAAGATCATCACAACTTCAGGTGGGGGAGCATTAATCTCTGACGATCAATCAAAAATCGAAAAAGTCAAATTTTGGGCCACTCAATCTCGTGAAAATGAACGTTATTATCAACATTTAGAAATCGGTTATAACTATCGTATGAGCAATATATTAGCAGGAATCGGGCGTGGACAATTAAAAGTATTAAATGAAAGAATCCAAAAGAAGCGTGCCATCTATCAATTTTATCAAGAAGAATTGTCCGAGTTTCCTAATATACAATTTATGCCGGAAAACTCTTGGAACGAACCTAACTATTGGTTGAGTGTCATTCGTTTAGAAGGAATAGATCCATCTTATTTGATTGAAGAATTGGAAAAAGAACAGATCGAAGCACGTCCTGTCTGGAAACCGATGCACTTACAGCCTGTTTTTGACTCTTTTGATTTTATTGGCGGCGAAGTTGCAGAATCGCTTTTTTCTTCTGGAGTTTGTCTTCCCTCAGATACTAAAATGACGGATGAAGAGTTAAATAGAGTCGTTGCAACGATCAAGCGAGTGATGCGTTATGAGTAAACCAACCTTTTATCGACTTTTTGGAAAGCGTGCGTTCGATCTTTTTTTCTCAGGTCTTTTATTGCTTTTGCTTGCACCACTGATGCTCATACTTGCAGTGTGTGTGCGATTAAAATTAGGTTCACCGGTTATTTTTAAGCAAACAAGACCAGGGAAGAATGAACGATTATTTTTTATGTACAAGTTTCGCACGATGACAGACGAGAAAGATCAACATGGCGCGTATCTTCCAGATGAAGTTCGTCTAACAAAATTCGGCAAACTACTTAGAGCAACTAGTCTTGACGAGCTGCCAGAGCTTTGGAATATCTTTAAAGGCGAAATGTCTTTTGTTGGTCCTCGTCCATTATTGGTAGAATATTTGACACTTTATAATGAAGAGCAACGAAAACGCCACAACATTCGCCCAGGTTTGACCGGATTGGCCCAAGTCAGTGGTAGAAATGCGATCAGTTGGGAAGAAAAGTTTACGTATGATTGTTTGTACGTTGTAAGTTATTCGTTTGGCAAAGATGTTTGGATCTTGTTACAAACAGTCCTTAAAGTGTTCAAACAAGAAGGGATTAGCTCAAATTTTGGACCAACAAGTGAAAAATTTGAAGGGAATGAACCATACTGAAAATTTTATATGTGACGACGATCTCCAATACACTCAATGCTTTTTTAATCCCGCATATTGATCAACTAATCAAAAATGGACATGAAGTGAGTGTGGCATGTGCGCTTGAACAACCGTTGGCATCTTATTTTTCTGATAAAAAAATACCTGTGTTTCAAATACCATTCAATAGGAATCCATTAGCTAAAAGCAATCTTTTAGCCTATAAGAAAATCAAACAGCTGATCAAAGAAGAGAATATCGATATCGTACATACGCATACGCCAGTTGCTTCGATGGTGACAAGACTTGCTTGTAAGCGGATCAATATTCCTATCTACTATACGGCACACGGGTTTCACTTTTATCAAGGAGCCCCAATGCTTAATTGGTTCGTCTATTACCCAGTTGAAAAATACTTATCTCGTTATACAAGTAAGCTTATTACCATTAATCAGGAAGATTATTTGCTTGCTTCACAAAAATTTAAAGCAACACAAACTCATTTGATTCAGGGGATTGGAATCCAAGTCGAAAAGTTCGAGAAAACCTTGGTTGATAAACGGCTAAAAAGTAAGGTACTTTCACTAGCTCAGCCAACAACCAAAGTACTCCTTTCAGTCGGTGAATTGAATAAAAACAAAAACCACGAACTGGTGATTCATGCACTCGCTTCATTTAAAGATCAAGATTTCCACTATTTTATTTGTGGAACGGGGCCTTTAAAACAAACGCTGGAACAAAAAATTAAATTTTTAGGTTTGGAAAAGAAAGTCAGTTTACTCGGATATCGTAAGGATATTATTGAGATCATGAAAATGAGTGATCTATTTCTCTTTCCTTCTTTAAGAGAAGGATTGCCCGTATCGATCATGGAGGCTATGAGCGTTGGTTTACCGGTAGTCGCTTCAAATATACGAGGCAATAAAGATCTGATCTATGATGAGAACACAGGAAAATTGTTTGATGTCAAAGAGTCAGAAGAACTAGTGAATATTCTTCAAGATTTTTTTGCTGGAACGTTACCTGTTACAAAATATTCCGAGAACGCTGCTGCTCATATCCAACAATTCAGCGAAAATGTAATCCTCAATCAAGTAGCAGAACTTTATGAAACTTTATAACTAAAGGAATTTCACAAAATAAAAAAAACACTTAAACAGGGAAAATGAGGTGAAAAGCTCTTAACCTCAAGAATGCTTTGATTATTTGTAAGAGTGACTGACGAAATGAGCCTGGGTTTAAAGGAAAAGTAAATGGCTTTGTTTTTTTAGAAGAATGATAAAGCGAATGAAACGAAGAACTACCAATAACGTTCCAGTTTGTGTTTTTTATGTTAATAAAACTAATTATAGAGGTGAAACCAATTGAACGTATCAATTTTCGGCCTAGGCTATGTAGGGCTAGCCAATGCGTTATTACTTAGCCAGAATGAGAATGTCAAAGCTTATGACATCGTAGCAGAAAAGATCGAACGACTACAAAAGAAGGAGTCACCAATTGAAGACCGTGAAGTACATAATTTTCTTCAAAGAGAAGACCTAGCAATCGAATTTATTAAGGATTTCCGAGAAGCGGTTCTTTTTGGTGATTATTTGATTATTGCCACACCCACTGATTACGATGAAAAGAAAAATTATTTTAATACCTCATCGATTGAGAGCATCATTGAACAAGCTCTCGCCATTCGTCCAGAAGCAAAATTTATCATTAAGTCCACGGTACCAGTAGGGTATACGGCCGAATTAAAGAAAAAATATCAAACAGAAAATATTGTTTTTTCACCAGAATTTTTACGTGAAGGTAAAGCATTGTACGATAATCTTTATCCTTCCCGCATTGTTGTAGGAGAATGTTCAGATAGAGGGACAGAGATTGCGAATATGTTCAAAAAGAATACGCAAGCAGATAATGTCCCAGTTTTATTGACTCATTCAACAGAAGCGGAAGCAATCAAGTTATTCTCAAATACGTATCTGGCGTTGCGTGTGGCTTACTTCAATGAATTGGATAGTTATGCGGAGATACGAGGCTTAAATACGAAACAAATCATTGAAGGCGTCGGACTGGACCCACGTATCGGCTCTCATTACAATAATCCTTCATTTGGTTATGGAGGGTATTGTTTGCCAAAAGATACGAAACAGTTGAAAGCAAATTATACCGATGTGCCTAACAATCTTATCCAAGCGATCGTTGAAGCAAATACAACCAGAAAAGATTTTATTGCAGAACAAATTTTAGCCCAAAAGCCTAAAACTGTGGGAATCTATCGGTTAACGATGAAAGCCGATTCAGACAATTTCCGTTATTCATCGATTCAAGGAGTCATGAAACGAATCCAGGAACAAGGAGTTTCGGTGGTTGTCTATGAGCCAACGTTACCTGTTGAAGAATTTCATCATGCGCCTGTCGTTTCGGATCTTGCGCGATTCAAACAACTATCGGATGTGATCGTCTCAAATCGGATGGACCATCAATTAAAAGATGTGATCGAAAAAGTCTATACGAGAGATATTTTTAGACGGGATGAATAAATGAAAAATATAGCCAAAAATTTTTTTTATCAGAGCTTGTTTCAACTGACGAAAATCATTCTTCCGATTATTACCATTCCAATCGTTTCTAATGCTTTAGGGCCAAGTGGGATCGGTCTTTATAATTATACGTTTTCAATTGTCCAATATTTTGTTTTGTTTGCGGGGCTAGGGGTAACGATGTACGGGAACCGGGAAATAACTTTGACTTACAACCGTAAGAAAGAAGCGTTATCAGAAGTTTTTTGGGAAATTCTGCTTTTTAAGGCATTAGCGAGCTTAATTGTCATAGTCGCTTACTTTATTGTTGCCTCTTTATTAAATAATCGTTCGTATTTGTTTGTCCAATCCTTGGCGATTTTTGCCGTATTATTTGACGTATCTTGGTTTTTTATGGGAATTGAAGATTTTAAGAAAACTAGTATAGCTAATTTAGTAGTCCAACTAGTCACGTTTTTTCTCATTCTTTTCTTAATTAAAAACGAAGACGACACGTTAAAGTATACCTTGATTCAAGGACTAGGTTTAGTTTGTTCACAAGTGAGTGTCTGGTTCTTTATTCCTAAATACATTCATTTGACGAAAGTTGATTTAAAGAAAAGTCTTAGTCATTTAAAGGGCTCTTTTGATTATTTTATTCCTCAAATTGCGATCATGTTGTATACCAATTTGAATAAGACACTTTTAGGTTTCACATTAGGAAGTGTTGCAGTGGGCTATTTTACCAATTCTCTGCAATTGAATACCGTATTCATCACGATCATAACTACCTTAGACATCGTCTTACTTCCCCATATGACAAGTTTTTTTGCAAAAAAAAATATGGAGAAAATCGTTCGCACGATGGAAAAAACGATTCATTTACAATTGTTTTTTTCGATTCCAATCATGTTTGGGATGTTGACAGTTTATGACAAGCTCGTTCCTTGGTTTTTTGGCGAAAAATTTAGCTACATCACTCAAATTATTCCATATTTTACGGTTTTGATTGTGATCGTTCCTTTAGGCATGGCGATTTCTAGACAATATCTAATGCCAATCGGTCAGGTTAAAGAGTATAATCGTTCAGTAATCATTGGAGCTATCATCAATCTTGTGGCAAATCTCATACTATTGCCGTCTATTGGCTTTTTGGGCGTTGTATTTTCAACTATTCTCGCCGAAAGTTTTGTTACAGTTGTAAGAACAAGAGCTTTTCTGAAACAGACGACGTTTACCTTTTCTCTCAGAAAAATCGGGATGTTTATAATTGCTGGATTGATCATGTGTTTGATCACCAGGTTTTTAACAGGTCATTTAACGAGTAATATCCGAACCAATCTGATCCAATTCGTCATTGCTTGTCCGATCTATCTCGCAATCACAACGATAACCAAAGTCAATCCACTAGTTGATTTATTGAGGATCAAAAAGAAAATCTAATGATGACAAACAACAGGTCAAAGACCTTGAAAGTGGTTGCTGCTAGTGAAAAGAAAAATGTTTACACTGATTTTCATTCAATCCGAACCATTGATTCGGCAATATAGAGAAGAATAGTCAATGATCAGAGGACAAAATAAAAAAGGAGGAGAGGCGTTCTCTCTTCCTTTTTTATTTTAGCTATTTTGAGAAACAAACGAAATGCTTAGTTATTTCCGTTTTTGTTGTTTTCCAGCGTTACGACCTGTTTGGTTTTTAGGTGCTTTGACTTGTTTCTTCACTGGTTGTTCGCTATCCGCAGGTGTCACGTCTTTACGAGGTGTTACGACTTGCTTCGGTGGATTTTGTTTTAACTCTTCTGCCACTTGAGCTTTTAATTTAGGCTTCATGATGACATTTGTAATGAAGGTTTGCAAACAACTAAAGATACCACCAACTACCCAATAAAGTGTGACTCCAGCTGGCGCACTGATCGACATGAAGACGATCATCGCAGGCGAAACGATAAGCATCGTACGCATTGTTTTCTTTTGTTCTTCAGGGATACCGATTGTTGAAATATATCCTTGAAGTAAATAAGCAGCACCAGCAATCGCAACTAATACAAAACTAGGGTGTCCTAAGTCGATCCCATAGAAAGAGGATTCACGAATGCCTTCTGTATAACGAGCTGTGAAATAAAGGGCTGAAAAGATCGGCATTTGGATCAAGAGAGGCAAGCAGCCGATCCCGCCAGTCATACTTAACCCATTTTCACGATAAACTTGTTGCATTTCAGCTTGTGCAGCCATTTGTTCTTCACGAGTAGTCGCCGTTTTTAGTTTTTGTTGAGCGGCTTCGACTTGCGGCTTCAATGCTTGCATTTTTTCAGATTGGATCATTGTCTTTTTCGATTGACTAATACCTAATGGCAAAATGATGATACGAACGATGACTGTCATTAAAATAACAGCCCAACCATAGGACCAGTTGAAGTTCTCCACTAAATATGTAATCGCTTGTCCCATTGGATGGACTAATACTCGGTACACGATACCTGATGTGTCAGGGTTACCATTTGAATCCAGACGAACACAACCAGATAAGAAAAGCATGACTGTGACAAGGCCAGAACCCAATACCCAATTTTTCCATTTATTCATAAAATACTTCCTCTTTTATAATTTTTACACAAAATTAACTATACTAAAAAAGCACACACAATTCAATCTACTTTATAGAAAATTCATAGATTCCTACCTATATGGACTTAAAAAAATAAAAAAGTTATTTGTCAAACCACAAAAAGGAAAGGGAGAAAAGCCATCGGTTAAACAGAAGCAAAAACGATCAAACGAGTGAGGGACGATTAGAAGAGAGAAGGCACGTTGTTTCTTTAAAAAAAGTCCTTTATCGTCAAACTTTCTTAAAGTCATGTGAGCCTTCTCATAGTGTAAATAGAACTACCTTTTACGTGTTTCGTCCATTCAGAATCAGTAAATTAGCCGATCACATCAAATTTTTTTCGTTCTTCCATCATCGGATTATCTTGCAAGTCAACGTATTGTACGCGACCACTAGGACTTGGAGAATCCTTTACTTCTTCAATGAATCTTTTGATCGTTTCCTCATCGCCACATGCTTCGATTGTCACCGAACCATCTTCTTCGTTTTTAACTGTGCCTGTGATCCCTAATTGATCGGCAACGATTTTTGTCATATAACGAAAGCCAACACCTTGGACACGTCCTTGAACGTTCATCTTGATTTTTTTCATCATATCCACCTTTCTTTCCTTGCTTTTTAAATTAATGATACCGATTTTTTGATGTTGTAACAAGTTCAAGGTTCGAATTCATGCTATAATTAAGTGAGGTGAAAAATGTGAAAGAAATCCAATCAGCAAAAAATCCAAGAATCAAAGAATTGAAAAAACTACATAAGAAAAAATACCGGGAAGAAACAGGCGAGTATCTACTCGAAGGATTCCATTTGGTTGAAGAGGCAGTTGCTTCTCATGCCAAAGTAAAAGAAATCTTAATCACAGAAAAAGGGTTAGAAGAGTGGGAGGAGTGGCTTAAAAACCATTTAGACATCCCTTGTACCTTGGTAACGAATGAAGTCATGGCTGTGGTATCAGATTTGCCAACACCCCAAGGTATCTTAGCCGTTATGCTCTACGAAAAAGTAAACATGCCCGAATTAACTGGAGGATGGTTATTGTTAGATAATGTCCAAGATCCTGGGAATGTTGGAACAATGATTCGTACGGCAGATGCTTTTGGACTATCTGGTGTCGTTTTAGGAAAAGGATCAGCTGACATTTATAGTACAAAAGTGTTAAGAAGTATGCAGGGGAGCAATTACCATCTACCAATACTTCAAACAGACCTTGAGCAAATGATCCCGCTTTTAAAGGAACACAATTTTAATATCTATGGAACGGAATTGAACGAGGATGCTCGTTCATTAGAACAGGTAACTGTTCCTGAGAAGTATGCAATTGTCATGGGGAATGAAGGGCAAGGCGTGCGGCCCGAAATTCTTTCCTTGACGGATAAAAATATCTATATTCCGATTCGCGGAAATGCTGAATCATTAAATGTAGGAGTGGCAGCAGGCATCGTACTTTACCATTTCTCTTTATGATTAAGGAACTATTAAGCTTTCTACATTTTGATGGAACCTCACTAGAATATTCCGAACACTAATGGTATACTAGGATCAATTTCAAAGGAAAATGAAATTCAAAAAAGGTGGCAGATCAATAATTATGACAGAAAAATGGCGTGAAGACGAAGAATATATGTCTTATGTAGAAGATCTATTAGCAACAGATGCAGTGAAGAAATTAGCCAATTATACACAACATGTCCACTCCACTCGATTAGAGCATTCTCTTAGTGTTTCTTACTATAGTTATAAATTAGCCAAAAAATGGGGTGGTAATGCAAAAGCAACCGCACGTGCAGGTCTTTTGCATGATCTTTTCTACTATGATTGGCGTACAACAAAATTTGATGAAGGAACGCATGCTTATATCCATCCAAGGATCGCAGTGAAAAATGCAGAAAAAATTACTGACCTATCCGATTTAGAGCGTGATATCATCTTAAAACATATGTGGGGCGCTACGATCGCACCGCCTAAGTATAAAGAAAGCTATATTGTGACGTTTGTCGACAAATATTGTGCTGTGAAAGAAGCAGCACAGCCGATGACTGCTTCGATGAAACAAAAATGGCAAAGATATTTCGGCAAAGAACAATCGATTTAATACGATGTGATTAAGAATTCTTCCTGAGAAATTTCATAAAATTTCTCAGGTTTTTTTTTATTGACGAACCATGATTTTTACTGTTTACTTTGTATCAAGAACAAGTTGTTGAAACAAACTTAAAGGGGGTGATGATAAGATGCCATATGGATCTTATTTAAAAGAGTGGAAAAGCTTTAACTAACGTACTTTGCTGAAGTTCTTTTCTTCAAAGTACATTCACTTGAAAGAAGAAAGGACTCAAAGTCATGGAAAAAACAATTAAACCTTATCAATATTATTTTATTAAAAGAGAAGTCGAACAATTAATATCAGTCTATCATTCAGTAAACGATTCTAAAACGATCGAAACGGTCCAAGCATTAGCTGTGGAGAGAATAGAGGAACTAGTAGAACCCTCACAAAGGATGAACCTTTTCTTAGAAAACATCTTAGATACTTCTTTGACCAAAGAAACTGCTGAACGCTTATTAGAAGAATTAAAAGAATCAGTTCAACCTTTTGAGCAACCTTCGAAAGCTCAAATCGAAAAATTATTCCGAAAAGTGAAAAAGCTAAAACAACCTGATTGGAATCATTTGGATTTAAGAGAACACACCTATATTGGATGGAATGATCCTGGTACCCAGAAAAAATTTCTTGTTTATTATGATGAATCAGGGAAGTTAAACGGTATTCGCGGGACTTTGTCCCCGACCATTACGAAAGGGATTTGTACGATTTGTAAAAAAACTTCGAGTGTGTCACTCTTTTTAGCAACAACAAAATCGAATTCAGATGGCACCTATACGAAAAAAGGAAACTATATTTGCCATGATAGTGAGCATTGTAACCACAATTTAGTCCAATTGACTCCTTTTTATGAATTTACTGAGATTGTAAAAAAAGAAGGATAATTTCATTGTATTTTTCATAAATATATGCTATTTTAATTGATGAAGTGAATAGGTGATGGTGTTCGCCTTTAAACGTTAATCTTAAGATAACTAATGACGCCTACTAAGAATCGGGATACCCCTTTTTTTAGTAGGCGTTTTTTTGAGGAGGAAAAGAGATGGAAAATCGATTACCTGATCCAATTAGGGTCGTCGTATACATGGTCAAGTGGCTATTAATCACATTGTTATTGGGAATCTTTATGGGGAGTTTATCAGCCTTTTTTCTCAATAGTTTAACATGGGTTACTAATATACGCCTTGCTTCCCCCTGGTTGTTGTTTCTTTTACCAGTAAGTGGTGGAATTTTTGCTTTTTTATATAGTAAGTACGGAGGAAATTCTGGTAGAGGAAATAACTTAGTGATTGATCAAGGAAATGGTGGGGAAGAAAAAATTCCTTTACGCCTGATTCCTTTAACGTTATTTGGAACGATTACCACCCATTTATTTGGTGGTTCTGTCGGACGAGAAGGAACAGCTGTGCAAATGGGAGGCGCTTTAGCAGAAAATTTAGCCCGTCTCTTTCGGTTAAATAAAGTGGAACGGGAGTTATTGGTGATCAGCGGGATCAGTGCTGGTTTTAGTTCCGTTTTTGGTACGCCTCTGGCTGGAACACTATTTGGGTTAGAAGTTTTAGCAATTGGAAAAGTTAGAACAGAAGCCTTATTTCCAAGTTTTTTTGCAGCACTATTTGCTAACTTTGTGACTGAAAGCTTTGGGGTGAAACATATCCATTACCCTATGGGTACGATTCCAAGTTGGGATGTATCTCTTTTCTTTAAATTATTCGTTGCAGGCATTGCTTTTGGTCTTATTGGTTGGGTATTTAGTCGTTCGATTGTTTTTTTGAAAACTTGGTATGCCAAAAGAATGGCTAGTCCAGTTCTACGTAATTTTATTGGCGGAGCTGTGGTCGTCATCGCAGCGCTCTTATTGCAAACCCAAAGATATTTGGGGCTCAGTTTGCCTCTGTTAACTGATGCCTTTAATGGTACCGCCCATTTCTATGATTTTCTTGGAAAGCTTGGATTTACTGTCTTGTCTTTAGGTGCTGGTTATCAAGGTGGAGAGGTAACTCCTTTATTTGAAATCGGAGCGACATTAGGTGCTGCTCTAGCACCAATCTTACATGTGTCCATTCCTTTTTTAGCAGCCTTGGGATTCATTGGCGTCTTTTCAGGAGCAACAAATACACCCATTGCTTGTTTTGTTATGGGAATCGAATTGTTCGGTGGACAAGCAGCCAGTTATTTCTTTATGATCTGTCTGGTGAGCTTCATGTGTTCTGGTAATAGTGGAATTTATTCAGCACAAAAAGTAGTAGTGAAAAAGGGAATTCTTTTCCTGCCAATGATGGGAAGTCAGAAACAGTCTGAGCGATCTAAGGGGAGAACGAAAACACGAAAATAGTTGTTGCAAAAGGAAAGATTACAAAAAGTAAAAGGCATTTGGGGGGCACCCAAATGCCTTATTTAAATAAAGATGCTCAAAGCTGCGAATAATACGGTAAATAGCACGATTAAGCCACCAACGATCAAGTGTCTTTTTTTGTGCAGAACCAAGATGGCGATATATTCTCGCAAAAATGCATTCGGCAAGTAGTAAAAGGCAGTTTTCGCTCCGATTCCATCCGCTTTTAAACCAGCTTGCTTTGCATAAAGACCTGCACGGAAGATGTGGTAATTATTAGAAGTGAAAATCGCTCGATATGGCCCACCAGTTTGTTGATCCATGAGTTCTTTAGAAAAACGCATATTTTCTAAAGTTGTCTTTGAATTGGCTTCCACCAAGATATCTCTCTCAGGAATGCCTTTAGCTAAAGCATATTGCTTCATCGCAATTGCTTCCGGCACTTTTTCATCTGATCCTTGACCACCAGACATCAATAGAATAGGCGGGTTCAAGGTTGCTTTACTTTGTGCCCAATAAAAGGCGATCGCTTTGTCGATTCTTTTTGCTAAAAGAGGAGATACCGTTTCGCCATTTAGTAGACCAGCTCCTAAAACGATAATGTAATTTTGGTTGTATCGTGGACGGTTGAACTGATACAAAAAAGAAACGGTTATAAAGTTATAGAAAACCACAAAAAGATAAAACAGAATCAATGGGACAGCCGTGAATAATACATTGAACCATTGTGGGAAATATTGGATAAAGAAGATTTGAAATATAGTATATAACGTCAAAAAGATTGCTAATAATAAAGTTAAGAGATTGGCTAATGAGCGAGATTCTCTTTTTAAAACTAATAACCCGTTCCAAAATAAAAAGACGATCAAAATGTAAACGCCAAATAACAAGATCAACAAAACGGGGATAGCAATTATTGCAAATAAACCACCAATAAAAATATTTTGTGTTTCAAGCAGCAAGGTGACTAAGTAGCCGCCAAAACTAATTAAAAAGAAATTGAACAATACCCCGTTCAATAGTTTGCGTTTTTCAGTAAAATAGGAGAATGCAAAAATACTGAAAAAAACAAGTGGGATCAAAAAGTAAAAGGTGGAATAAAAAATTTCCAAAACAATGAAGTAAGTGACCATCATCATAAATGTCCAAGATCCACAATAAAAGAACAGAGCAGGATCACTTTGACGACGGCGCCAATAAAGAATACCGGTAAACCCTAAAACATAGAGAACCAAGAAAGTCAGGTCTCTTGTCAAATTCATAGAATTAACTCCTTTCGTTTAATGAACACGAAATAAAACGTGTTTTGTTTAGGTTGATACCAATTTACGCAAAAACGATTGATTGAAAGATAAAATCAATAAAATTGACACAACCTTTACTATTATAGCTAAAATTAGAGAAAAAAGCTGTTCTGAAAAATTAAAAACTAAAAAAAGGAAAACTTGAGGCATGTAGCAGGGATTGTTAGATAAAAGTACACCTCCTAAGTTAGACAATGACATTCTGACTTAAGAGGTGTACTTAAAATTCTACATTTTACTTGTTGGCATTTTAGCTGGATTAGAACAAATTACTAAAAAAATCAGTAACATGTCGCCAACCAATCACAAAGATATTTGCTTTTTCAACTGATTTAGCAGTAATAATATCTGTGGTTGGTTCTTTATTGTCTTCCAAATAGCCCAGTGAATCATCGGCTAAGGTAATCGTTGCTGTCCCTACCTTCATACCTTTATTGACGGGGGCTGCTACTTGATCATTCGTTACGACTTTTTTATCAAGGGTAGGAGTAATTTTTAATTTACCAGTATCCATACCATTTCTTACCCAAACTTTTACAGGATTTTTTAAGGCAACAGCTACTGAAGTTTCTTTGCCATCTTTCACTGCTAAGTTTTTTAAATCTGGAATACTTGCATTGGACTTTCCAAGTTCTTTAATTGACCAATTATCATAGCAGTAATCCATTAAACGTCCGGTTTCGTTGAAGCGGGCACTTGGATTTGTAGCATGGTCATCGGCATTTAAAACAACCGTAATGACTCGTCTACCCTCTTTATTGATCGTTCCAACAAAACAAGCACCAGCAAATTCAGTTGTACCAGTTTTTAAACCATCTACGCCTTCTTTGTAGTTAACAAACCCAGAAAGCATCCAATTCCAATTCACCATTTCGACAGGTGACTGAGTCCCTTCGCCGAACGTTTCATTAGTAGTATTTGTCACTTTTAATACCTCAGGGAAATCTAAGATCAAGTGTCTGGCAACGATCGCAACATCTTTGGCTGACATTTGGTTTTCTTCTGTTTCCGAGGTACCTTCAGGACGATTCTCACCGAGATAGGAATTATTTAATCCAGAGGCGTTTACAATCGTTGCGTCGTTAATACCCCAATCTTTTAATTGTTTTTTCATCAATTCAAGAAACTTTGTTTCACTGCCAGCTATTTTTTCGGCTAAAGCTACCATTGATGCGTTAGCAGATTGAATAAAGGCTGAATCAAAAAGTTCTTTGACCGTATAGCTGTTCTCTTTGTGCAAAGGTACGTTTGACAAGTCAGGAACGACACTCAATTTTTCAGCATAATCTGAAATTGGCACTTTTTCATCCCAAGTCAGTTTTCCTTCTTTTACTTGATCAAGAACGATATAAAGACCAATTATTTTGGTGATTGAAGCAATTCCCATTGGTTTTTCTCCATCTTGATCATAAAGGATCTTACCACTCTCTGCATCAACAGCAAAAGCGGCTTTTGCATTGACTTTGAATGATTCGTCAGCGTGAACTGCTGTGATTGGTAAAATCGCAGTAAGGCACAAGATCAAACTTGTTAATAACATGAACAATCGTAATTTTTTTTGAGGCATTTATTTTCTCCTTGTTTTCTAATAGTTTTCCTATAAATTAAAATTTTATCAAAGAGATAGAGTAGTTTCAATATTTCTGATAAAAACATAATAAAAGATATTTATAGAAAAAGGAGAAAAGTGGTTACTTCTCTTGATCTTTGCTACGAATTTTTACCGGTTGCACTTCTGGCTCATTCAATCGAGAAGCAACAAAAATAGTAACAGCAGTTAGGGTTAATAAACTGAAGATCATGAATATGTGCATGTGATCACCTCATTCATTTATTTTCTCTTAGTGTAGCAAAAAGAATTGAATTTCTTTTTAAGAAATGAAAGGAATGATTGAGTAAAGTATGAAATAATTATGAAATTAATTAAATAAAACAAAAATAGAAATAAGTCGTTTTATTAAAATTCGTTTTATTATCTCGAAAAAATTTGTTGTGGTAGACTTTACTTATAGTAAAGGAATGACTTTTTTTAGGAGGGATACGATTATGACAAAAATGGCGAAAGAATTATTGTCACAGCTGACTTCAGAAGGTGCTACAGGCCCATTCGTCACGATTATGTTGAACACCCATGTCGCACATCAAGATGTAGAAAAAGATCAAATCAAGTTCAAAAATTTTGCGAAAGAAGCAAAAAAACGGTTTGAAAAAAAATATGCTGAACATGACTGGTCCTTGTTCCAAGAAAAAATCACTAGTTTGTTAGAAGATGCTTCATTTTGGCGAAGCGCTACAACAAGCGTTGCTGTCATCTTATCTCCAGAACATACGTATATCCATCGCTTAGGTATTCCTGTAGATGACCAATATTATGTGAGTGATCTGCCATATCTTCTAGCGATTATCAAAAATAGTCACTTTAACTACGCTTATTATCTACTAGGATTGAATCGTGATTCAATGAAGTTGTACGAAGTAAACAATAAGCAGGTAACTGAAGTAAAATTACCGGAAGATGCACCGAAAGATGTAGTAACAGCTTTAGGTTCTGAGTTAACAGGTGGCGGATTAAACTATACTTCAAATGGTAGTGAGGGAGCTACGTTTCATGGTGTCAATCCAAAAGATGAGGAAGTAGAGATCGACTGGGTCAATTATTATCAAGCAGTTGATGATTATCTTAAGGATACCTTTGACAATCCTGAAAAACGCCCAATTTATCTCTTTGCATTACCGGAAAACCAAACGATGTTCAAAAAAATTGCTAAAAATCCGTACTATTGTTCTGATGTGGCGATCTCTGCCTCACCTGCACAATTATCGTTAAAAGAAATCGAAGCAGGAGCTAAAAAACTCTCTGAGGAATTAGCTGCGAAAGAAGCAGAAGGGTATAATCGTTTGTTAGATAAGAAATTTATCGATCAACTAGTGGATATCGTTCCAGCTGCTAAAGAAGGGAAAATTTCTCACTTGTTTATTGCTACGTCTAACTTAGTGGATGGATTTGGAGAAGATCCAGAAACAGAGTATGATCGCCGTCAAGTTTTAAATGAATTGGCAGATAATGTCATCATGAACGGAGGACAAGTAGTCATTCTTGAACAAAAAGAGGCACCAGATGAGAAAAGTTTAGTAGCAATCCTTCGTTACTAATAGAGTGACGTGAGATTTTGCATTTTGAATAAAGAAATGAAAGAGCACGACTGGGGAAATTTTTTCCTCAGTCTTGTTTATAGTTAAAAAATAAAAAGTAGAAGAAATCAATTCAACTGGTGTTATTTTACTATCAACTATCGTTCTTATGGGGAATCTTATCAAAAAAAATCGTTAGAGAAAGTCTGAATTATAAGGAAACGATTCCATATTTGTTAGGACGGAATACAGAGATATCCCTCTTTTTCTCGTTTTTGTCAGAAAACACCAGATGAAAAGGAAAAAAAGAAGGGAAAATAGTGGCTATTTTGTAACCGATATGATATATTAAGAGTGTAGTTTTTGTTCGGTAATCTGTGGCATGTTTCAAATAAACATCTTCCAGATATACACCATTCAAGTAATTGCAAAATATGTGTTGAAACACAAGGAGGATTTTTATTATGGAAACAGGTACAGTAAAATGGTTTAACTCAGAAAAAGGTTTTGGATTCATTACAGCAGAAAACGGTAACGATGTATTCGTTCATTTCTCAGCTATCCAAGGCGACGGATTCAAAACTCTTGAAGAAGGTCAAACAGTAAACTTTGACGTTGAAGAAGGTCAACGTGGCCCTCAAGCAACTAACGTTGTTAAAGCTTAATTAATTGATTTGAATAAAAGCTCGATAACTACATTGTAGTTGTCGAGCTTTTTTGTTTTGGATCAATCACGAAGTTAAATAAGTTCTTCAGATAAGTGGAATTGATTCTGCATCGACAGATAGTTGAGTAATCAGCTGGTAGGTAAGGTGATCAGATGATTTAGAAAGTGAACCAATAATATAAAGGTTTTTTTCATAAATGGAAAGAGAGATTAAGAAATTTTCTGGTGATTGTAGTATAATCGCAAGAGAACATTTAAAGGCAAGAGAAGAGGAAGTAAATTTGAAATCAAAAACTTATGCAGTTGTCGATATTGAAACGACTGGGACAAATCCAAAAGAAGATCGCATTATCCAATTTGGATGTGTCATGATTGAAGGTGGTCGAATCACTTCTCGTTTTTCGATTGATATTAATCCCGGACGCAAGATTTCCAAACAAATCCAACATCTGACAGGAATTACCAATCGTCGTGTCCAACAAGCACCTTATTTTGAAGATGTGGCCGCAACCATCTATAATCTGTTGGCGGATACGATTTTTGTTGCTCATAATATTTATTTTGATTATAACTTTCTTAATCAGGAGCTATTAAGGTGCCAAACACCGGGATTAAAGATTCCTGGCATCGATACTGTTGAATTAGCTCAAATCTTCTTGCCAAGTGAGCCAAGCTTTCGATTGGCTGATCTGTCAGAGAGTCTAGGCTTTATTCATGAAAATCCACACCAAGCTGATAGTGATGCCGAAGTGACTGCCCAACTTCTTCTATTGATTGAAGAACGGATGCGCCGTTTACCATTAGTCACATTAGAAGCCATTTATGCATTAAGTGGGCAAACAGGAATGGATACAAGTCGATTTATTCAAAGTGTGATGGAAGAGATGAGAGAACAACCTCAGCCGTTAAACGAAGAATTAGAGATAATTGATGGGTTAGCTTTGCAAAAAAAAGAAGTAGATCTTTATACCAGCATTCATTACAACGAGCAAGTTTATCCTAGAAAGAAACAAGCTAAAGAAAAGATATTTGGGAAAACATTGATGTATCGCAAGGAACAAAATCGCTTGATGAATGCAGTATACGACCATTTTACCAAAGATGAGTCCAAAGATTTGATGATTGAAGCCGCTACTGGAATGGGAAAAACGATCGGGTATCTACTCCCACTCAGCTATTTAGCCACTCCTGAAAAGCCGGCGATCATCAGTACTGTCTCACTGGTACTCCAGCAGCAGATCTTGGAGAAAGATATCCCATTGTTAAATCAATTGTTGGATCAGCCAATTCAAGCAACAGTGATTAAAAGTTATCGCCATTATATCGATTTGCAAAGGTTCAAAGCGACCCTTGAAGCGCCAAAAGAACAAAAACAATATTTACTTTACCAAATGGCAATCCTTGTTTGGTTGACTCAAACGAAAACCGGTGATTTAGACGAATTGCATTTGACCAACTTGAATCATCTTCTCTTTAGTGAGATTGCCCATCGGGGGACTTCATTTTTAGCTAAAAATCAACCGTTTTATGCACAAGATTTTGTTCGTTTTTTAGAGAGAAAGATCCAGCAAAGCAATTTTTTGATTGTGAATCATGCTTTTTTAGTCCAAGAAACCCAAAGAAAGCGACCATTGTTACCAGAGAGTCCATATTTATTGATCGATGAGGCGCATCATTTGCCTGATATTGCAGAGAAAGTCAATGATCGCCGCTTAAGTATTGCGTATTTTTTCAAACAAATCCAACAGTTTAACGAATCGGATCATTTGTTTGACCGGATCAAAGCGTATTTACCAGAAAACCACGAAGTTCAACGTTGGTTAGAGATTTACCAAGAGGAGTTAAACGCACTTAACGAAGCGCAAATTTTTCTGGCAGAAGGACTGAATCAATTTGCGGCAAAGCAAACAAACGGTCAGTATCCAGAAGAAATGATGGTTACTCAAGAAATGCTTTCGCAGTTACCCTTTGAGTCGAGCCTTGCAATTGACCATCTCCATGTGTTTTATCGTGAAATCAAACAACTACAAGACCAAATGCGCTTAAGTTTGACAATCATTCAAGAAAGCTGGACGAAACAAATGCGCATTGATTTAGCCACTCTTTATCAATTATTCGATCAAATGGAAAAGCAAGCAACTTTGATGGAACAGTGGCTGGAAGATTGGCATGAAAATTTGATCCATTGGTTTGTTCCCAACAAAACGGCGCAACAAACGATTTTTCATCTTCACGATTTCAAGGCAGCCTCACTGAAAAGAACAGTTTGGTATCCGCGCTACACGCATATTTTATATATTGGCGGCACGCTTAAAGTGGGACCGAATCGTCAGTATCTTGCGAAACCTTTAGGAATTGAAGGTACACCATTGAAAGTGATCGCATCTCCTTATGATTACGAAAAACAAGCCCGTATCTATGTACCCAAAGAAGCACCGTCAATTAGTCAAGTTGATCAGCAACAATACGTGGACTATTTGTCTCATACGTTGTCTCAATTGATCTTACAAGAAAAGCGGCCAATCTTGGTTTTGTTTACGTCACATGATATTTTACAAAAAGTTTATCAGACGATTCATTTATCCATGTTAGAGCAAGGACGGGAAATCTTAGCCCAAGGGATCGGCGGTAGCCGACAGAAATTGTTGAAACGATTCATGCTGTCTGAAATGAGTGTTTTATTTGGAGCTGATAGTTTTTGGGAAGGTGTGGATTTACCGGGGGATGCTTTACAGATTGTCGTGGTTACCCGCTTACCTTTTGACAATCCGTTACGACCGATGGTGAAGGCAAGGAATACCTATCTTGAATCAGAAGGAATCAACCCATTCTATCAAGAATCGATCCCTAAAGCTGCTTTAAAATTGAGACAAGCCTTAGGAAGATTGATTCGTGGTGAAGAAGATCGAGGCGTTTTATTGATTCTGGATCGTCGATTACTGTCTGCGAAATACAGTAATCGGATCTTGCAGGCCTTACCGAAGAATATTACGATCAAAGAAGAAACATTGGACGATATTTGCAAAGATATCCCAAAATTCTTAAAGAAAAACGAAGAATAAACTTCTTCAGACAATCTATTTTCGCATGAAAAATCTGCTATAATAAAACTTAGCGAATATAAAAGGAGCGACGATCCTTGAAGAAACAATCAAAACAAAAGCAAGAATCTCCGAAAGAAAAAACAATTAATCATGTATTACTAGGGTTGATTATCGCTTTATTAGCGATCATCGTATTTAGTTCGATTTTTTATTTACGTGCGAGCCGCCCAAGGATGCAAGCCAAACAAGAAGCAATTGAGATTGCTAAAAAATACGCAGGACTTGAAGAAGCAGATCACTTTTATTGGTTTACTCGGAATCATACTTACTTTTCTTTGACTGGTAAAAACGATAAAGGGCAAGAAATTGCGGTCATTATTCCTAAATCGGGCGAAAAGGTCAAAGTATTAGCTCAAAAAGATGGGATAACTGAACAAGAAGCAAAAGAAAAAATTGCTCAAGCTCATCCAGAAGTCCAAATCGAAAAAGCTTCACTAGGAATGTACGATAATCAAGCTGTCTGGGAAGTTGTTGGAAAAAATTCAAAGGATCAATTCAATTATTATTTGCTTTCTTTCGAGTCAGGGAAAGAAATAAAAACTATCACTGGAATATAATTTGTAAAGGATGAGTAGGATGAAGCTGTCAAAAAGAGTACAACAATTAGAACCTTCTGTGACGCTTGCTGCAGCAGCAAAAGCAAAAGCTTTGAAAGCACAAGGAAAAGATATCTTAAGTTTAACGGTCGGAGAACCTGACTTTGCAACGCCCGAAAATATCCAAGAAGTGGCGGTTCAGGCAATTAGAAACGGCAAAGCAAGTTACTATACGCCGAGCGCAGGGATTCCTGAACTACGCCAAGCAATTGTCGATTATATCAAGGAGTACTATGGGATCACCTATGAACCTTCTCAAACGATTGTAACGGATGGTGCAAAATTTGCGTTATATGCCCTTTTTCAGACGATTTTAGATCCTGAAGATGAAGTGATCATCCCAGTACCTTATTGGGTAAGTTATGGAGAGCAAGTAAAATTAGCAGAAGGTCGACCGGTATTTGTTAAAGGCGAGGAAAACAATGGATTTAAAATAACTGTTTCCCAGCTAGAAGCATCACGAACCCCTAAAACGAAAGCATTGATCATCAATTCTCCTTCGAATCCGACAGGAATGATCTATGATCAAAAAGAGCTGCAAGCAATCGGAGAGTGGGCTGTCAAACATGATATTTTGATAGTTGCAGATGATATTTATGGACGTTTAGTTTATAATGGCAATGAGTTTACTCCAATTGCAACAATCTCTGAAGCTATTCGTAAGCAAACGATCATCATCAATGGGGTCTCAAAAACTTATGCAATGACGGGATGGAGAATCGGCTATGCTTTGGGGAACCAAGAAATCATCGATGGGATGATTGCAATTGCTTCTCAATCAACAAGTAATTCAACAGCAGTCAGCCAATATGCTGCGATTGAAGCGTTGACTGGTGAGCAAGATCCAGTGGAAGAAATGCGCGTGGCATTTGAAGAACGCCTAAATATCTTATATCCACTTGTTTCAAACTTACCTGGAGTGACACTTAATAAACCACAAGGTGCTTTTTATTTGTTTCCGAATGTAAAAGAAACGTTGGCTATGTGCGGTTATGAGAATGTCACGAAGTGGGTAGAAGATCTATTAGAGGAAACGGGTGTTGCTTTAGTAACTGGTGAAGGATTTGGTGCGCCAGAAAATGTGCGATTAAGTTATGCAACGGATCTTGGAACTTTGGAAGAAGCAGTCCGACGTATTGCGCAATTTATTGAGAGTAAAAGTCAAATATAATCCTAATAATTAAGGTAGAGCGAAGGAGAGTCATAAGTGGAAACAATTCAAATCATTGATTCGAAAAATCATGTAGGAGAAACAGTAAAGATTGGCGCTTGGGTAGCAAATAAACGTTCAAGCGGAAAAATTGCTTTTCTACAACTAAGAGATGGAACGGCTTATTTTCAAGGAGTAGTTGTGAAAAGTGAAGTTCCAGAAGAAGTATTTCAATTAGCGAAAAATCTTCACCAAGAAACATCAATCATCTTGACCGGAGAAATCCGTGAAGATAGCCGTTCAAAATTTGGCTACGAAATCGGGATTAAGACAATCGAAGTTGTCAGTGAAAGTCATGATTATCCCATCACACCTAAAGAACATGGAACTGATTTTTTGATGGATCACCGTCATTTATGGTTACGTTCTTCCAGACAACATGCAATCATGCAAATCAGAAATGAAATTATTCGTGCAACATATGAGTTCTTTAATAACCATAACTTTGTCAAAATCGATCCCCCAATTTTAACTGGTTCTGCACCAGAAGGAACGACTGACTTATTTGAAACGAACTATTTTGACCAAAAAGCGTACTTATCACAAAGTGGTCAATTATATATGGAAGCTGCAGCGATGGCTTTTGGTAAAGTATTCTCCTTTGGTCCAACATTCCGTGCAGAAAAATCAAAAACACGTCGTCATTTGATCGAATTTTGGATGATTGAACCTGAGATGGCATTTACACATCAAGAAGAAAGTCTAGAGATCCAAGAACAATATGTTGCTTTCTTAGTACAAAATGTATTGGATCACTGTGATTACGCATTAGATGTCTTGGAACGAGACAAAGAAGTATTGAAAACTTATACGAAGTTACCATTCCCACGTATCTCTTATGATGATGCGATTGAATTATTGAAGAAAAATGGGTTTGATGATATTGAGTGGGGCGATGATTTTGGTTCCCCGCATGAGACATTCATTGCCAATTCATTTGAACAACCCGTATTTATCTTGAATTATCCAAAAGCAATCAAACCTTTCTATATGAAACCACATCCAACTCGTGAAGATGTAGTGATCTGTGCTGATATGATCGCACCAGAAGGATACGGTGAGATCATTGGTGGTAGTGAACGGGCAACGGATTATGAATTCTTATTAGAACAGATCAAAAATCATGGTTTAGACGAAAATGAATATTCTTGGTATCTTGATTTGCGTAAATATGGTTCAGTGCCACATTCTGGATTTGGATTGGGCTTAGAGCGAACAGTTACTTGGATCGCAGGTATCGACCATGTGCGTGAAGCAATTCCATTCCCACGTTTGTTGAACCGTATCTATCCATAAAAATGAAATAGCTGGTTCAACCACAAAAAACTGCAGAAAGTGGCCTCTTAGGAGGTTAACTTTCTGCAGTTTTTTTATAACTTAGTCAGTTGGTAATGGCTTTTTTAAAGCTTCGATTAATGGTTGGATCGTTGATTGCTGAAGAAGCAATTCTAAGGTACGAATCTCTTTTAGCGAAGGATAATTGTCTAAAAGTAGCCAGTTTTTCTGAGGAGCTATTGGAATATTAGAAATCCAGTAATCGATGGAATCTGCATTTTGATCGTTCATTACAGGATCTTGGACATCAATGATTTCAAAAACTGCGTACTCATTCAATTTCGTTTTAAGAAGCGTAATCAGTAATTCACTATGTACTTGGTCGTAGGTAAAAGCAAGACCAATTTTTTTCTTCTGTTGATTTTTTCTAATAAGTTCCTTTAAGTGTTTATCATAGATAATTGTAAGATAGAGCCATTCATAAAATAAAGGATCATCATTTATTTCATTTCTGAAAGTGATCAATTTTTGTAACAGTCGGTTAGCAGTATGGGCAGAAAAGCGCCCATTTTGCTTAAAAAATTCAATCACAAATCGTTTTTTTTGATCATTTAACAAATATTTGATTTTTCCAGACAAAGTTAGTGATTGATCGATCGAATAATGGAGCTCAATTTCTTTATTTTCTCCAAATAGCTGGTAGAGTTCAGTTGTCAACTGAATCAAGGATTGCTTTTTCCCTTGCATTTCTAGTGAAAGCTTTGGTTCTTTCATCATTGACTGAAATGTTAAGAGATTTGATTGGACGACACCCGTATATGAAAGCTTGAATACTTCTTTGAAGTGTGCATAATCAATGACGATTCGTGAATCATCAAATGGTAAAGTTGCTGAGGATATTGCATTTTTATCCGCTGATTTATAATAAGTCGTTGATTTTTGGATATGGACACTAAGCTTAATAATCACCCAGATCCAGCTACTTAATCGTTGTTGTTCTCGAGAAGTAGAGAAGTTGGGCAATTCGGTAAATGCTTGCAACAGTTGATCAAGAATTAATTGTTCTTTCGGAAGAATATATTGAGTATTAGCGTGATATTTTTCTGAAAAAAAGACATAAAAAAACTGATATAGTTTAGATGAATCTCCTGTAAAGTAGAAAGGAGAGTCAGTCAGACAAATATCATGGCAGTTCAAAAAATCAGCTACTTGTTTTTTGATACGGCGAAATTGAGATTTACTGATTTTTAGTTTTTTTAAAATTTCCGAAGTTGTTATAAACGGACAAGAAAAAACCAGAGAAATAAATTGAATCTGTACAGAATCTTGATAAATATAACTGTATACTTCACTATAGCTGATTGGTTTATTTTTTCTCAGCAATAAATGATCTTTTTTCTTTTCCACTTGAAAAAAGCCACGATTTTCCAGCTCATTCAATTGTTTAAGAATCGTTTGCTTGGTTGCTTGGGTTGTTTCTTCTAGTTGTTGAACGGTCACTTGTCCATTTGCTAAATATGTTTCTAAAATAATTAATTGGATATAATGTTTTTTGGATAATATCGGTTTCATCTTGGTTGGAACCTCCTTACTCGTTATAAGGATTGTACTAATGAAATAGCTGCTATCGGCAATGATAATTTCTTTTTTTTGAAAAAAAAATTATGGACAATTCCAAAAAATTAGTAAACATTAGCAGGATTGCTAAATAGAGAGATGAAAAATGGGAATTTGGCTATTTATTTCTTTTTTTGTGTAAAAAAGGGTCTTTAAAATAAAATGTTCATGAAAATTTAAGACAAATAAAAGAGTATCTCCAGAGATAATATAGAATGAGTCTCGTTACCTAATCGTAACAGCAGAAATCAATTAGTGGGGGAAAATAGAATGAAAAATAACATGAACAAGGTATTTGTCGCAAGCATTGCCTGTCTGTCTTTAGGAACTTCTATAGGCGTACATGCAACAACCATAGGTAAGGAAGCTATTACTATCAGTGATAACTTGAAAGAAGTGGTTGAGGACTCGATTATCAGTAACGGGGATTTTAGCGCTGGTTTAGATCATTGGATCGTGTCAAACCCAGAATCGAACAATCCAACACTGGTAACTGAAAATGGGGTTTCTTATGTGAAAGCAATGTTGGGCGAAAATATCCATCAATATGTGAAATTACAACCCAATACGACCTACACATTTTCTTATGACGCTGCGGGAAGCAAAAATTTTCCGAGTAAAGTCGAGTTTGGTACATTGAATCACGGAGAAGAATTTGTTTCTTTACAAGAATCGGCACATAATAATGAACAATGGGAAAGACATTCGTTTACTTTTACGACACCAGAAAAAGACAATACATATATTATCCGTTTTTCTTCTACGGGAAATGGTTGGGCAACTTTTAAAAATATCGATATCCAATCAGAAGATAACACATCCCAAAATACTTTGTTATCTGTTGGAGTAGAAAGTCACCAACCATATATCTACTTAAACTTAACGCCAGAACAATTTAATAGCAAACAACGCCTGATGGTTTATTTGGATGGTAACTATTATTTTGAAACGTATAATGGTAAAGCTTACTACTCTTACAAAGATATAACAGACGAACTAGTAAAGATACGTCGTGGGTTTGAAGGCAACAAAGGTGAAAAAATTGAAGTTTATTTAGCGCCTGGATCACCTGGTCAAAGCTCTGCAGGTAAAGTATTGTTAGAAACCTATGTAGTAGAGAAAAAATTGGAATCAGCAGCGACTGAATATGATCAGATCGTGAAAGATATTCAAGTAGTTGGAAATAAAGTAGTGATGGATATTGATCGAGAAATATTTGAGCAAGACAATCGAATCGTACTTTATAAAAATGATGCATATATCGCGGAAACTTATAAAGGAAAAGTTTACTATTCATCAGTCAAAAAAATGAATGAGACTGTTCGGGTGACTTACAGTAAAGGCGTGGTTGCTGGCGATATCATTTCAGTTAAATTAGTAGGTAATCGACCAGGAACAAGTACTACGAATAGTTTCCAACAACTACTAGCGACTATAGAAGTGGAATAATCCCAGTAAAATAGATATCGCTTAGGATGAAGAGATACGACAACAATAAAAAAACTCCCTCACTCGTTTGGCTAGTGGGGGAGTTTTAATCAAATAGGAGAAATGCTTATTTTTTTTATTGCTGATAAGATAGCTATTAGGTATGGATTAGTTCGGGTAAGGACAAGTGTAGATTCCGTTGTTCAGTTCTTTTTTATTTGTGACACTCCTGTACTCTTACAATGGATGATATGGTTTTCACTTTATGAGTCGCTTTTTTTATTGTAAAGGTAATGCTTTTTTGATTGATAAAAAATAGAAGAAGTATTAGTTTGACAAATGAGTGACCACTCATATATAATTATACATGAATAAACGTTCATGTTTAAAGTGAGGAGGTCAGAGCATGAAAAGCTATCGATTAGAAGGATTGGATTGCGCAAACTGTGCAATGAAAATCGAAAAAAGAATCAACGAAATCAATGGGGTAAAGCAAGCAAATGTTAACTTTGCTGTAGGTAAATTAACGATTGACGCAGATCAGGATAAGATAGGTGAAATCGAAACTGAAACTAGAAAAGTGATCAAGGAATTAGAACCAGAAGTTGAGGTAAAAGAGATGGAAGAAGTGACTTCGACATTAAATGAAGAAAAAAAGGATCTGATTCGTATTGTCCTATCAGCTATTGGCTTATTAGGCTTGTTTATTTGGGCTCCAGCTGAACCGATTCGTTTTATTGGATTTTTACTTGTCTATTTATTTATTGGTTTTGATGTTATTAAACAAGCTGCATTAAACATTACGAGAGGTCAATTGTTTGATGAAAATTTTTTGATGGCAATCGCAACGATCGGTGCGATGTTGATTGGTGAATATCCAGAGGCAGTAGCGGTCATGTTGTTTTATCAAGTAGGTGAATATTTCCAAGGCTTTGCAGTCAACCAATCAAGAAAATCGATACGTGCATTGATGGAGATTCGACCAGAAGTGGCTCATGTTGAAACAGAAGCTGGATTGGTGACAACCCAGCCAGAAAGAGTACTGATTGGGGAGCATGTTTTTGTCAAACCAGGAGAACGAGTACCATTAGATGGGAAAGTCATCAGTGGGCAGTCATTAGTTGACACTTCTGCATTAACTGGAGAATCGGTTCCAAAAGAAGTTTTTGAAGGAGAGTCAGTATTAAGTGGTTTTATCAATATCAATCAACCATTAGTTGTTGAAGTAGAAAAAAATTATCAAAACTCAACCATTAGTAAATTGCTCGAATTAGTAGAAAATGCAAGTAGTAAAAAGGCACCAGCAGAAAATTTCATCACTAAATTTGCTCGTTACTACACGCCAGTGGTAGTAGTATTAGCTGTTTTATTAGCCATTTTACCACCACTTGTGTTACCAAATACAGGATTTGATGAATGGATTTACCGAGCTTTGACGTTCTTAGTGATTTCGTGTCCTTGTGCTTTAGTAATTTCGGTACCTTTAAGCTTTTTTGGAGGGATTGGTGGAGCTAGTAAAATGGGTGTATTAGTGAAGGGTAGTAATTACCTTGAATTATTAGCTCATACAGACACCATGGTTTTTGACAAAACAGGAACTCTGACAAAAGGTGATTTTTCTGTTCAATCAATTGAAACTACTATGGTTGAACCTTTATTCATGCAATATGTTGCAAGTGTAGAACAATATTCGACACATCCGATTGCACAAGCGATTTTAGCTGATTATGAAGGAGCATTATTACCCACGGATCAAATGGAAGAAGTTTTAGGCGAAGGAATCAAGGCAGTTGTGGATGGGAAAGTAGTCTTAGTAGGAAATCATAAACTTTTCACTCGATACAATATAGCCTTTCCAGTCAATCAAGCAGTTGGTACCTTAGTATATGTGGCAATTGATCAACAGTATGTTGGAAGCATAGTGATTGCAGATTCCATCAAAGAAGATGCAAAAGCAGCTTTACAAAAACTAAAAAAACTTGGAGTTAAACAAACTGTGATGCTTACCGGGGACGCACAAGCAATTGCGACACATATTGGAAATGAATTAGGAATCGACACGGTCTATAGCGAGCTCTTACCGCAAGACAAAGTGGCTAAATTAGAGCAAATCCTCACGAACGCATCGCAAAAGACTGCGTTTGTTGGTGACGGAATCAATGATGCACCTGTGTTAGCTAGAGCTGATGTCGGAATAGCGATGGGAGGTCTTGGAAGTGATGCAGCAATCGAAGCGGCTGATGTAGTGATCATGAATGATGAACCTGGAAAAATCGCAGATGCTATTCGCTTATCAAGAAAAACGTTGAAAATCGTTAAACAAAATATTATCTTTGCGATCGGGATCAAAAGTGTTGTCTTAATTTTAGGCGCATTCGGGATTGCCACAATGGGAGATGCCGTATTTGCTGATGTAGGTGTCACTGTACTAGCAGTCTTAAACGCTATGAGATGTTTAAAACTCTAAAGATCGACTGTTGATCTAAACCACAAGCATCGTTAAAGTGAACTTTTCTTGCCTACGGAGTAGGATTATCAGAAAATAAGTGAAAATCTTTAACCAAACTATTTATATGCGTGTTTAAAATGAACTTCTATAGGTGTATTTTGTTTGTTATTGATCAATAGAAAAGAAATTTTCCTTTATTCGTCAGCTTGATGACTGTTCGGATGAAAGGGGAATTTCTTTTTTTATGTAAAAGCGACGATTTTTGAATTGTACTACCTATTGTTGTTTTTTGATTAGAAAGTAAGCATATTAAAATAACTGTTTGATCTAATTTTTTGAAAATTCTTTTACATCCTTCAGTTTGAAAGGGATTAACTAATTTATACAAGGTGTTATCTTGTGTTAAATGATAAAAAGATGGAAAAACAGTGTGGGAAAATTAAAAATATACACACATAAAATAACGAACTATTGTAAATAGATAAGAATTTGTTTATGATTGTGAATAGATAAATATTTTATTTAAAAAAATTTAAAAGGAGAAAACAGATGAACGATAAACAACTACGTTGGTTTACCGTAGCACTCATTGCTTTCAACATGGTTTGGGGCATGGGGAATGTAGTAAACAACTATGCGCAACAAGGAATCTCAGTTGTTACTTCTTGGCTATTGATTCTTGCTATTTATTTTATCCCTTATGCCTTGATCGTAGGGCAACTTGGTTCCGCATTTAAAGACAGTAAAGGTGGCGTCAGCTCTTGGGTCGAAAATACGACATCAAATAAACGGTTGGCATACTATGCTGCATGGACTTATTGGGTCGTCCACATTCCTTATCTTGCACAAAAACCTCAGGCAATTTTGATTGCTGCTGGATGGGCAGTTCAAGGAAATGGAAATATTGTTAACACAATGACTGTTCAAATGGTAGCAGTGATTTCCTTAGTAATTTTCTTAGCCTTCTTGTATCTTTCTACAAAAGGATTATCCACATTGAAGGTCATTGGTGGATTAGCAGGAACTGCGATGTTTGTCATGTCACTTTTATTTATTTTGATGGCAGTAACAGCTCCATTTATTACTACTGATATGGAATTTGCTACTACAGGAATGAATCAGGTCAAAACATACATCCCGACATTTGACTTTAGCTATTTTACGACCGTTTCGATGCTTGTATTTGCAGTAGGTGGGGCAGAAAAAATCTCTCCTTATGTTAATTCCACAAGAAATCCAGCCAAAGAATTTCCAAAAGGAATGATTTTCTTGGCTGCAATGGTTGGTGTTTGTGCGGTTTTAGGTTCTGTAGCGATGGGAATGTTATTTGCGAGTGACAATATTCCGAAAGACTTAATGGCAAATGGTGCTTACAGTGCTTTTCAAATCCTAGGCAACTATTATGGCATTGGTAATTCGTTGATGATCATCTATGCTTTGACAAATATGGTTGGTCAAATTTCCGCATTAGCCTTCTCAATTGATGCACCACTGAAAATTTTATTAGCAGATGCAGATCCAGAATTTGTTCCTTCATGGTTACGTAAACGAAGCAATAAAGGAACACTCGTCAATGGCTATTTATTGACTGGGATTTTAGTTAGCATCATCATTTTACTACCCATTTTTGGAATCAAAGACATGAACGAATTAGTGAAATGGTTGACTAATCTAAATTCAGTAGTAATGCCTATGCGTTATTTATGGGTATTCTTAGCGTATATGATGTTGAATAAAGCTTACAAGAAATTTACTTCTGAGTATAAATTCGTGAAGAATCCAAAGGTTGGTTTTATTTTCGGTGCTTGGTGTTTTGCCTTTACCGCTTTTGCTTGTATTCTGGGAATGGTTCCCAAAGTCGAGTATGCGGCTGATCCTAAAGCTTGGTGGTTCCAGTTGATCTCAAATGTCGTTACACCAATTATTTTGATCATGTTGGGAATGATCTTACCAGCGATTGCCCGTCGTGATAAAAATAAAAATGTAAAAGAAACATTGATTGAAACATAATGAGTTGAGAGAGAAACGATCGTTTCTCTCTTTTTTTGTGCCTCATGTTATCATAAATAAAAAAAGAAAAAGTTTTGAGTGGAGGAGGAATAAGATGAAGATAGTAATTTTAGGACAAAGTGGCTCTGGAAAATCGACACTGGCAAGAACTATTCAAGAAACGGCAAAGATTCCTCTTTTACCCTTAGATTTTTTATGGCATGGTACAGATTATAGTGAAAAGGCACAAGTTTGGTTTCAACTAGAGCAAGAAAACTTTATGGCTAAACATGAGAACTGGATCATCGAAGGAAACTATCTTGCTACTGCTAGGAAGAGACTGCAAGAAGCAGATCAAATCATCTTATTACGAGTGCCAACGTATCTTGCAATGGCTCGTGTCATCAAACGAACTTTAAAAAGAAAGCGAGATCGTGCGACCAGACCTGACATGCCTAATGACTTTACTGAAAAGTTGGATAAAGAATACTTGGATTTTTTGTGTTTTGTTTGGCGTTTTAAGCGAAAGAATGAACCTCGAATCTTCCAACTGATTGATACATTGCAAGTAAAAAATAAGTTACTCATTTTAGATAATAAACGTGATCGACAAAAGTATATTAACCAGTTGAAAAAAAATAAGCCCATTGGTTGACAATTTTCGATTACAGTTGTAATCTATTATCGAAGTTAAGTTTACAAATGTAATCGATGGAGGTGAAAAACCAATGGAAGAAAAGAGAGTATTAATTAAAATCAGTGATTCTGAATGGGAAATCATGCGAGTTATCTGGACTTTAGGTCAAGCAAATGCCCAACAAATCACTCAGATATTAGCTGATTCGATGGATTGGAAAGTAGCAACTGTTAAAACCCTTCTAGGGCGTTTGGTGAAAAAAGAAGCGCTTTGGACTGAACAAGAGGGAAAGAAATTTATTTATCATCCAGCTGTTTCCGAGATGGAAACCGTTCGAAGTGCTACTGAAAATCTCTTTTCACATATTTGTGCAAAAAGAGTCGGTGCGACAATTGCTGATTTGGTTGAAGAAGCGACATTGACCCAAGAAGATATTCAGCAGATCATGAAACAACTCAATAAAAAAGAGCCAGTCGAAACGATTGAATGTAATTGTATACCTGGCCAATGTGAATGTAAGAAACAGTAATAAGGAGGAAACAAGAATGAAACAAGAATTTTCAGTTAAAGGGATGAGTTGCAACCATTGTGTGGCTCGGATTGAAGAAGCGGTCGGAAGAATCAGTGGTGTCAAAAAAGTAAAAGTTCAGCTGAAAAAAGAAAAAGCCGTTGTGAAATTTGATGAAGCAAATGTTCAAGCGACAGAGATTTGTCAAGCAATCAATGAATTAGGCTATCAAGCAGAGGTGATTTGATGGCAACGAATACCAAAATGGAAACATTTGTCATTACTGGAATGACATGTGCGAATTGTTCTGCTCGAATCGAAAAAGAACTAAATGAACAACCTGGTGTCATGTCCGCTACTGTCAATTTAGCCACTGAAAAGGCAAGTGTGAAATATACCGACACTACTACAGAAAGATTGATCAAAAGTGTCGAAAATATCGGCTATGGGGCAATTTTATATGACGAAGCGCATAAACAAAAAATTGCTGAGGAGAAACAAACCTATTTAAGAAAAATGAAGTTTGATCTTATCTTTAGTGCGATCTTAACTCTACCCTTGATGTTAGCAATGATTGCCATGATGCTTGGAAGTCATGGACCAATTGTGTCGTTCTTCCATCTGCCTCTTGTGCAGCTGCTCTTTGCTTCGCCTGTGCAATTTTATGTAGGTTGGCGCTTTTATAAAGGAGCCTATCATGCATTAAAAACTAAGGCGCCGAATATGGATGTCTTAGTTGCGATTGGAACATCTGCAGCCTTCGCATTAAGCATTTATAATGGTTTTTTCCCTAGCCATTCCCATGATCTTTATTTTGAAAGTAGCAGTATGATTATTACCTTGATTTTACTTGGAAAGTATTTAGAACATACAGCAAAAAGTAAAACAGGAGATGCCATCAAACAGTTGATGTCCCTTCAGACAAAAACAGCACAAGTTTTAAGAGATGGCAAAGAAGAGACGATTGCAATTGATGAAGTCATGATCGATGACATCTTAGTGATTCGTCCTGGTGAACAAGTACCTACAGATGGACGGATCATTGCTGGCGCTAGTGCATTGGATGAAAGCATGTTGACAGGAGAAAGTGTACCTGTTGAGAAAAAAGAAAAAGATATGGTTTTTGGTGGAACGATCAATACCAATGGATTGATCCAAATACAAGTTTCTCAGATAGGAAAAGATACGGTGTTGGCACAAATCATCCAAATGGTGGAAGATGCTCAAGGAAGTAAAGCACCGATCCAACAAATTGCTGACAAGATTTCAGGGATTTTCGTACCGATCGTTTTGTTTTTAGCATTGGTGACACTATTAGTTACAGGATGGCTCACGAAGGATTGGCAGTTAGCATTGCTTCATAGTGTGTCCGTTTTAGTCATTGCTTGCCCATGTGCGCTTGGGTTAGCAACACCAACTGCCATCATGGTAGGAACAGGAGTCGGTGCTCATAATGGGATATTGATCAAAGGTGGCGAAGCGTTAGAAGGAGCCGCTCATCTAAATAGTATTATTTTGGATAAAACTGGAACGATTACACAAGGCCGACCAGAAGTAACAGATGTCATCGGTCCCAAAGAGATCATTTCCCTTTTCTATTCCCTTGAACATGCTTCTGAACATCCTTTAGGAAAAGCTATTGTTGCTTATGGTGCAAAAGTCGGTGCAAAAACTCAGCCAATCACTGATTTTGTTGCTCATCCTGGTGCAGGAATCAGTGGAACGATCAACGGTGTTCATTATTTTGCTGGGACTAGAAAGAGACTAGCTGAAATGAACCTTTCATTTGATGAATTTCAAGAACAGGCGTTAGAATTAGAACAGGTAGGGAAAACAGTGATGTTTTTAGCCAACGAAGAACAGGTTCTTGGAATGATTGCCGTTGCTGATCAAATCAAAGAAGATGCAAAACAAGCAATCGAGCAACTACAACAAAAAGGTGTAGATGTGTTTATGGTTACGGGAGATAATCAACGAGCCGCTCAAGCAATCGGCAAACAAGTAGGAATCGATTCCGACCATATCTTTGCAGAAGTTTTACCTGAAGAAAAAGCCAACTATGTAGAAAAACTACAGAAAGCTGGAAAGAAAGTTGGCATGGTCGGTGATGGAATCAATGATGCCCCAGCGCTAGCTTTAGCAGATGTTGGTATTGCAATGGGAAGTGGAACCGATATTGCGATGGAAACAGCCGATGTGACATTAATGAATAGTCATTTAACTTCTATCAATCAAATGATTTCTTTATCAGCTGCCACATTAAAAAAAATCAAACAAAATTTGTTTTGGGCATTCATTTATAATACGATCGGGATTCCTTTTGCTGCCTTTGGTTTTTTAAACCCAATCATTGCTGGTGGCGCAATGGCCTTTAGTTCAATCAGTGTATTATTGAATTCTTTAAGCTTAAATCGAAAAACGATCAAATAAATCGTTTCAGAGGAAAGGAAGGAAAAAGATGAATAATGGAATAGATCCTGAGAATGAAACAAATAAAAAGGGCGCTATTGGAAAGAATCCTGAGGAAAAAATAACTGTAGAACAAACGAATACCAAGAATAATTTACAGGAACATGGAAAAATGGAAAATATGGATCAACACCATACGCATGGACACATGGAACGGCACCAACAGATGGACCATGGACACATGAGCGGAATGGATCATAGCCATATGGATCATGAAGATATGAGTGGAATGAATCATAGCCACATGGGTCATGAAAATATGGGTGGAATGGATCATTCTATGCACATGGGGAACTTTAAGCAAAAATTTTGGCTTTCTCTGATTTTAGCGATTCCGATTATTCTTTTTTCACCGATGATGGGGATGTCCTTTCCTTTTCAAGTAACGTTTCCTGGTTCTAATTGGGTGGTGTTGGTTCTGGCAACGATTTTATTTATTTATGGCGGACAACCATTCTTAAGCGGAGCCAAAATGGAATTGAAACAAAAAAGTCCAGCAATGATGACACTGATTGCTATGGGGATTACCGTCGCATATGTTTATAGTGTGTATTCTTTTATAGCCAACCTCATCAACCCCCATACACATGTCATGGATTTTTTCTGGGAATTAGCAACGTTAATCGTAATCATGTTATTGGGACATTGGATCGAAATGAATGCAGTCTCTAATGCCAGCGATGCTTTACAAAAATTAGCAGAATTATTACCTGAATCGGTAAAACGATTGAAAAAAGACGGGACTGAAGAAACCGTCTCTTTAAAAGAAGTCCATGAAGGTGATCGTCTAATTGTTCGTGCTGGAGACAAGATGCCAACGGATGGGACGATCGACAAAGGACATACCATTGTTGATGAATCTGCTGTTACGGGTGAATCCAAAGGGGTTAAAAAGCAAGTGGGCGATTCGGTCATTGGTGGATCAATTAATGGCGACGGAACAATTGAAATTACTGTAACAGGTACTGGCGAAAATGGTTACCTTGCAAAAGTAATGGAGATGGTACGAAAAGCCCAAGGAGAAAAATCTAAATTAGAGTTTCTATCAGATAAAGTAGCAAAATGGTTATTTTATGTGGCTTTAGTAGTTGGGATCATCGCCTTTATTGCTTGGCTCTTCCTAGCAAATCTACCAGATGCACTAGAACGAATGGTCACCGTGTTCATCATTGCTTGTCCGCATGCACTGGGACTTGCGATTCCATTAGTCGTTGCTCGTTCGACTTCGATCGCAGCTAAAAATGGGTTGCTTTTGAAAAATCGGAATGCGATGGAACAAGCCAATGATCTAGATGTGATCATGTTAGATAAAACAGGCACGTTGACCCAAGGAAAATTTACTGTAACTGGTATTGAGATTTTAGATGAAGCTTATCAAGAAGAAGAAATCTTGAAATATATTGGTGCTTTAGAAGCACATGCAAATCATCCTTTAGCGATTGGGATAATGAATTATTTAAAAGAAAAAAAGATTACTCCTTATCAAGCACAGGAACAAAAAAATTTAGCAGGTGTTGGTTTAGAAGCAACTGTGGAAGACAAAGATGTTAAAATTATTAATGAAAAAGAAGCAAAACGTTTAGGACTAAAAATCGACCCTGAACGATTAAAAAACTATGAAGCTCAAGGAAACACTGTCAGCTTTTTAGTAGTTTCAGATAAATTAGTGGCTGTGATTGCTCTAGGAGATGTCATTAAACCAGAAGCAAAAGAGTTTATCCAAGCGATCAAAGAAAAAAATATTATCCCAGTCATGTTGACTGGGGATAACCCCAAAGCAGCCCAAGCAGTAGCGGAATATCTTGGAATCAATGAATATTACGGCGGTCTACTGCCAGATGACAAAGAGGCGATCGTTCAAAGATATCTTGATCAAGGAAAAAAAGTGATCATGGTTGGTGACGGCATCAATGATGCGCCAAGCTTAGCACGGGCAACGATAGGTATGGCAATCGGAGCAGGAACTGATATTGCGATTGATTCTGCAGATGTTGTCTTAACGAACAGTGACCCCAAAGATATCTTGCATTTCTTAGAATTAGCAAAAGAAACGAGAAGAAAAATGATCCAAAATCTTTGGTGGGGCGCTGGTTATAATATTATTGCTATTCCTTTAGCAGCAGGAATCTTAGCACCGATCGGACTTATTTTAAGCCCAGCAGTGGGAGCAGTCTTGATGTCACTAAGTACAGTGGTCGTTGCGCTCAACGCCCTAACTTTAAAATAAGTTGTTAACGTTACTTGATTAACGAGTGAGTGTAAGAATAGAAAAAAGACAATCTTTAAGGACAAACACAAGCAAATTTATTCAAATGAAAACTGGTAAGCAGCTATTTTTCAGCGAATCAAATTTAGCAAAGGTCGTTAAAGATTGTCTTTTTTATTTATGTAGACAAAATGAAAAGAAAAAATGGCAGGAGAGAGGTTGAGAGAGGTATTCAAGAAATAATCAGTAACCATAGTTGTTCCCATTGTACGAAATTTTGCACAGTTCAATGTGTGATGGTAAGAAAAAAATAGCAGTAGTTAACTTTTTCGATCTGTTAAATTAGAATTTAATGAATTTCGTTTGAATTAAAGAAGAAAAAATGTTTTTTTTCGTAATTTATATATAGGGAGATGTATTAATCTATAGTTGATCGTACTCCTGAAACACACAGTAAAAAATAAGTGAGGGAACGCCAATGAAGTGGCAAAGATTATTGTCAAAAAATGTACAAAATCTATTTATATTGATCCATCAAATGAAAGATTTATCGTGGAAAAAAACGGATCTAGCAGAAAAACTATTAGTTGATGTAAAAACGATCGATCGATATTTAAAAAGATTAGAAGAAGGAGATTTTCCGATCCAACTGATTCAACATAAAAAAAGCGTAAAGCTGATTTATAATAAAGGCTACAGTGAGCCCTATTTGTTATTTGATTTTCTGATCCACTCTTCGTCCTTTTGCTTATTGAAGGATTTGATTTTGAACACGGAGTATCAACAAGAGTATGATCGCTCCTCACAAGAGCGTCTAAGAAAATGGCTGGGTGAATATCATTTGTCTTTTTCTTATCGAAAACAACAACTTTATGGTTCTGAAAGAAAGATACGCTATCTTTTTTTCTGTTTTCTTAAAGATTTTCCCCTCTTTTTTATTGGGGATACAGAACAGTCTTTTTCCGAATTATTTATCCATTTGTTGGAGACACGTGACCAAAATGCCGAAATCAAAATATTAGACGAACATCGCACGCTTTTTTTTGAACTTTTTCCAGAGTTGTTATTCCGACACGAACAACGTTTATCTGTCCGCGAAAAAAATTACCGCTGTATCGTTCGTTTAAGTTGCAACATCATTATCGAAAAATACTGGAAAAAAATTGAAGAAACGAAAATCTACCGAAAATTAATGACCTTAACAGAGAAATTGGATTCGTTGTTTTGGTTGGCTAGTGAATTTGAAAGTACGAATAAAACAACGATTACGCGAGTTATCTATCAAGAGTGGCTCCGTTACTCAATTGGACTACACGAAAGAGTAGTCAAAGAGGAATTTCATGAGTATCAGGAAAGCTTGCGTTTGGTGCCGAATGTTAATGAAAAACTTTATCAATACCGGATGGCTTTACAACAAGCACTTACATATCCATCGTATGAATGGGGCCTACTTTTACTTAAAGTTTTGCAAGAAAGAGGATACCTGGAAATCTATCCACCAGAAGTAAAAATCGTCTTTTTTTTTCGTTACGATCATGAGGAAGCGCGCCGCCTAGCTTCTGTTCTGGATAAGACCTTGCGACATCGAAAACGGACCTCCATACATGTTTGTACTCGATCAATCCCTCCAAGTTATGCACAATTGATTATTACGGACCATTTTTTTCCATTAAATAATAGTAAACATCAAAAGACTTATTTCTACCAACCTTCTTTTGGGGTAGATCGTCTACTATCAGATATTGATTATTGGATTGATACGAAAAATTGATTTTTATCATATGAAAAGGGTGTGTTATAATAAAGAAGATGAGTAAAGGAGGATGTCTTTTGGATTTAAAGAAATTAGAAGTTCCTACATCTTCAATCACTGAAGTAAAACGATCACCGATGGATGTATTTGATCAGGCAAGAAAAGCTGAAACCGGTGTATATATATTTAATCGTGAAAAAGTTGCAGGAGTGATGTTGACACAAGAGCAATATGAAACACTGTTACAAGAATTAGCAGATTTACGTCAGAAGGCAAATGAAGAAGTACAGGCACCTATAGAAAGTAATGAACTACTTGGAAACTACACTGACCAAACAGCTGCTGTCGTTTCGACTTCTGATGGTCTAGATGAGTTGGTACAAACACTGAAACGTTATTTGATTACTGGTATAACGATTTCTGCTAAAAATTTAGATGAACGAATGGTTACACTAGGTTTCATTACGAAAAAGACGGGCTTTGGAGGAGTGGTCGATATGTTAAACGAATTGACCGCAACTGGAAAGATCAATTATCAGTTACGTAGAAAACCAAACAGTCGTACAGTAATTGCTGAGATTATTGGTGAACAAGACAGTCAATCACAATTATTTGATAAAATTATTATAAAAAAAATTTATCTGCATGAACTTTAATGAATAGCGTAAATTTTTATTTTTTGCTTCTTTCGGTGCTATGATTTTTCAGACTTTTTTACAAGGATCAATGAGAAATCATAGCTGATTTTCTATAAAAATTGGGTGGTTACCGATCCTTTGCTAGTCATATTTTTTCGATTCACTGATTTAACGAGTGAAAATTCTTACCCAAAAAGCCCCAAGAATTTGAGGGATCAAATACAAAACCGAAAGCAGTAAAATCAGTTGGGTTGGTTTGAATGGCTGGTAAAAGAAATGCCAATCAGAGTAATAGTGACAAATCAAATAAGAAATGAATGTTGAACTAATATTAATAAAGAAGAGAAAGAGTAACTGTTGCTTTTTCTGGAAGCTAAAGCCAGCGTAAAAAGACAGAAAAATCAAAAAAATCAAGCCAAAAACAGAATGATACCGATAATCTAGTAGTAAAGAGAAGTACACATACGGAATGAAAAGTAAGAGCAAAATTAATTTTTTTCCATGATTTTTCATGGTGTGTTCCCCCAATCAGGTGAATCCGATTTCTTCTACTTTCATTCTAAAATCAACCAGCTAATAATCAAACACTTTTTTGAAATTTGTAGATTAAATGAATAAACTCTCATAGCCTTATCTCTAAAAAAAAAGATTTTCCCCCTAATTTTTTTAGAGAAAACGCTTATAGTAGGTGAAAGAAAAAATCGCGTAGGAGTAAAGTGATGAAAAAGAAAATAAAACTTGAACAATTGTATTTATTTTTTTGGTTTTTTCCAATTCTGCTGTTGCCGTTTACTTGGGTGAATGCCGTTGTTCAGGGAGCAGAAATTTTGGGGCTAATTCATGGTACTGGGATTGTAGTATCGAAAAATTTTCCAATTTTAACACTATTCTATTTTTTAGTGAGTATGAGCTTGATTTTGACAAATAAATTTATGAATAGTTATAATTGGCATTTGATTCATTTTTCTTGTATGTTGGTTTTTACTTCCTTTTTTTCTATTCTGCCACGAATCATTGTTGGACCGAATGGCTTAAGTGAAAGTGGATTGAAAGATACAGGGGAAACTTCGATGTACTTTTTGACCATTAAACCAAGTTTTTATCTAGCGATTCTTTCGTTTTTATTAGCAGTCATTTTTTATTCTATAGCAAAATTAAGAATAGAAGAAAAACTGTCCGGCGAAGTTAATAAATAGGTTCAATAAAGAGGAAACATTGTGAGCAAATGATAGTAGCGAACAGTGTTTTTTTGCTCTTTGTCAAATGATGTTGAAGAAGAGAATCTTAGAATCATTTGGCCAGAAAGAGGAAACCTTTTTTATATCACACTACTTGATCCCAAATAGGCATTGGCATGATTCGACGTTTTAAAAGCACTGAACAAAAATACCTGAAAGGATGGCAGGAAAGCAAGAACAACTTAAAGAAATAGAAGAGAAGTTAGAAATAGCGAAAAAACAGCTTCGTTTCCCACAAAAGGAAGAACTCAAAGAAAAAGTGGTAGAACAAACTAGAGTAAACATAGAAATGGAGTATTCACTAAGTAAGAAGTTAGATACGCAATCAATGGATGAAGATATGAATGAAGCAATGTTGCCTGAAGAAGAATACAATGAAGAAAATCAAATCGAAATATAAAAGAATAAATAACTGAATGTATTACATATTCCGCAAAGGAAACATCTCTTTTCGTATAATAATCAACCTATTTAAAAAATTCAAATAGCCTTTTTAGGCAAGCTAAAGATCTTTATTCTATGATATAATATTATTGTAGAAAGTTTGTGGCGGTTTGGCAAATCCAATTGAGGGGGCGTGGTGCCTATGGGCTTATTAGCTTGTTGGACGTACTCTTTAGAAAGGAAATGCCTGATTTGTTCTCATTGGATCAAATCATTGCTATTATCGGAGCAGCAGCAGTAGTAATTACTGCCGTAGCGAAAGCTAGCGATTCGATTTTAGCTTGGTTAAAGTTCAAAAAAGAACAAAAAAAATAGAGCCGTCTCAACTTTTGGCGAAGTAGACAGGCTCTAAAGCTTTGTATATATGCCATCCGCTTTGAACGGACTACACATTAAGGGCTATGTTAGCGCATAGCTCCTTTATTTAATTATAGTATATCGTAGATAGAGAAGAAAGAAAAGGATTAAAGGTTAGTTTTGATATAAATTAACCTTTATTTTTGGGCTTTTTGTCAAATGACGTTGGTAAAGAGAAAGTCTAGAATCATTTGGACAGAAAGAAGAAAACTTCTTTCTGTGTTTTTTTTGGTTAAAATAGTTTTACGTGACGGATCATGGTTTAAAGGATTTCAGGGGGGCTCTTCTCTCTGTTTTTACATCATAAAAAATTTGTCGGTGAATTTCACCAACATCAAAAAGTACGAAGCCTTTTTATTTGGCTTCGATTTACGATAACTTTACATAAATTAACTTGATATTTACACCTTCAATATGCAGGATTTACAGTGGATTGCTACAATTTACTTGTAAATAAGAAAGGGGTATATCAATGAAAAAAGTATTATTTTCTTTAGGTGTTTTAGGTCTTATGTTAGCTGGCTGTGGTTCCGGTTCTGGTAGCACGGATGGCTCCGCAGCACAAAATAATTCTGCAACTTCTGGCGATCAAGTCAAAATCGTGGCTGTCGGATCTACTGCGCTCCAACCTCTAGTCGATGCGGCACAAGAAAGTTTTGTCCAAAAAAATCCCAACTATCAAATCTCTGTCCAAGGTGGCGGAAGTGGTACTGGGTTAAGTCAGGTCGAGTCTGGGGCAGTGACAATCGGAAACTCCGATGTCTTTGCTGAGGAAAAAGAAGGCGTAGATGCAAGTAAAATAAAGGATCATAAAGTTGCGGTGGTAGGTATGGCGCCAATCGTCAATAAAGACACGAACGTCAAAAATATTACAAAACAGGAATTAATTGATATATTCACTGGAAAAATTACCAATTGGCAAGAACTAGGTGGGAAAGATGAAAAAATCAATGTCATCAATCGGGCAAATGGTAGTGGTACACGAGCTACTTTTGAAAAGTGGGGATTAGATGGTGCTACTCCAGTACAATCACAAGAACAGGATTCATCAGGAACTGTTCGACAAATTGTTAGCCAAACTCCTGGCGCGATCAGCTACCTTGCTTTTTCTTATTTGGATGATAAAACACAGGCTTTAAGTATTGATGGTGTAGAACCAAAAGAAGAAAATGTTGCTGACAACAGTTGGAAAATTTGGTCTTATGAACACATGTATACAAATGGTGAGCCTTCCCCGGAAGTTCAAAAATTTTTAGATTATATGATGACAGACGAAATCCAACAAGGACCGGTGAAAGAACTCGGTTACTTACCAATTACTGCGATGAAAGTAGAACGTGATGCTGAAGGAAACTTAAAATAAGCAATCATGTACTCAAATCTGCTACCCCTAAAAGTGTGCCTTTAACGGGCATGCTTTTTTTTTAGCTATTTCCTGCAAATGAATATGACAGTAATGAAAGATATTTATTAGTCATTTCATAGGCTTTTTTTTTACAAATGTACTAAGGTAAATATAATACTAATAATCGAGGTAAACGGTAAATGAGAATATTTAGTCATCAAACGGAAGTTGAAAAAGATCAAACTTCAGTTAAAAATATTACAAGATATGCTCCCGATTATCGAGAGGGGCTAACAGATGAGCAAGTTGCAGAACGAGTGCATGCTCAAGCAACAAATGAAACGATCGACCCATCATTTAAAACGAACAAACAAATCGTTTTGCAAAATATATTTACTTATTTTAATTTGATTTTTATCGTCTTAGCAGTTTTATTATGTCTAGTTAGTTCCTATAAAAATTTGACTTTTTTGCCAGTGATTCTTGCAAACACGGGAATTGCTATCTATCAAGAAATTCGCTCAAAAAAGATATTAGATAATTTGAGTGTACTGAATGCAGCAAAAGTCACAGTCGTAAGAAACGGCGTAGCCAATAAGATCGATATGGAGGAATTAGTTTTAGATGATGTCATCTTGCTCGAAACGGGTCAACAGATTCCTGCAGACGGTTATGTCTTAGACGGTAAATTACAAGTCAATGAAGCACTTTTGACAGGTGAAGCAGATGAGATCGTGAAAGAAGTAGATGATTATTTGATGTCAGGGAGCTTTGTCGTTTCTGGTAAGGCTTATGTACGATTAGACAAGGTTGGCTATGACTCTTACATCTCCCAATTAACAGCAAAAGCAAAAAAAATGGGAGGAGGCGAACAATCAGAAATGATTGCTTCGTTGAATAAATTAATCAAATGGATCGGGATCATTATTATTCCCATCGGCATCACTTTGTTTTCACAAAGTTACTTTTTTAATGGCAACACGATCAAAGAAAGTGTGGTAGCCATGGAAGCAGCTTTAATCGGGATGATACCAGAAGGCTTGTACTTATTGACAACGATCGCTCTAGCAATGAGTGCCGCTCGTTTAGCTAAGCAACGAGTATTATTACATGATATGAAAAGCATAGAGACTTTAGCAAGGGTTAATGTACTATGTGTAGATAAAACGGGAACTATTACTGAAAATCAGATGTCTGTACAAAAACTAGTGATTGCTAAAAATGAGCAAGCGGAGCAACAGGCAACTAGGATTCAAGAACTCATTTCAGATTATGCTAAAGCTATGGCAAATGACAATGCGACGATGCAAGCAATCAAAACGTACTTTAATAAGCCTACAGATCAAGAACCTTTATCTATCTTGCCTTTCTCGTCGGTACAAAAATTCAGTAGCGTAACATTTGCGGATGGGGTCTATGTATTAGGAGCGCCAGAAATGGTTTTACGTGAACGTTTCGAAACAGTTAAAAATGAATTTAGTCAATATGCTGATCAAGGCTACCGTGTGTTGGTTTTCGGTAGTTACCAAGGAATATTGAGCGAAGCACTTTTAGAAGCAGAAGTGATTCCGCTTGCTTATCTTTTGATTGCCAACCCAATTCGTAAAGAAGCACCTGACACATTTGCTTATTTTAAGGAACAAGGGGTAGCAATCAAAGTGATTTCAGGGGATAATCCGCAGACCGTTTCAACTGTCGCATTACAGGCGGGCATTGCTAATGCAGACCAATATATTGATGTTTCTCAACTTGCTGAGGAAGATTATCTCTCAGCAGTGGAAAAATACACCGTATTTGGACGGGTTAAGCCTGAACAAAAAATGCAGTTCGTTCAGCTTCTTAAACAAAAAAATACAGTTGCGATGACTGGTGATGGTGTCAATGACATTTTAGCAATGAAAGAAGCTGATTGTAGTATCGCTATGGCTTCTGGCAACGAAGCAACGATCCAAGCTGCGCAAGTTGCTTTATTAGATTCTGATTTTTCTAGAATGCCTGAGATCGTAGCAGAAGGTCGGCGAGTTGTTAATAATATTGAACGATCTGCTAGTTTGTTTTTAGTAAAAAATATTTTTTCTTTCTTACTTTCCGTCTTTTCTGTCTTGTTCGCACTGACTTATCCGTTGGAGCCTTCTCAAATTACATTGATTAGTCTGTTTACGATTGGTTTGCCATCGTTTTTACTTGCTCTTGAAGAAAACAAAAATCGAATTGAAGGAAAGTTTATTGTGAATGTCTTAGAAAAAGCCATTCCTGGTGGGCTAACAGATATGACTGTCGTGGGGACTTTAGTGGTAGGCGGTGTCATCTTGCATTTGAATAAGACAGATGTTTCCACGGCTTCAACGATGCTACTGACAGCGGTTGGTTTTCTCGTACTCTATAAAATTTGTCACCCATTGAACCAATTCAGAGGGCGGATCATTTTATTTTGTGCAGCAGGTATCTTATTTTCAGTCGTCTTTCTGCATAAATTATTTTCTATCTCCGCTATTTCACCCGTTTCGATTCTGTTGCTTTTGATTCTATTTTTTGCGGCGGACTCGATTTTCCGGCAATATTCGCGAATGATTGAAAATTACAGCCAGTTGAAGGATGGAAAGAAAAAACGGTCTATTTGGTTCTGGCTCAAAGTGCTGTTTTCAGTAGACAATAAACACGATTAACAGATAGACAAAACAAAAATAGGCGGTTATGCCAACCGCCTATTTTTTTCTGTTCCACTATTTCACTTGTTCATTCATTTTTTGAAGATTTAAAGGTGATCATGCTGGAGGGATGGTGACGGTAAAAGTCGACCCCATTCCTGGATGACTTTCCACTTTGATCGTACCACCCAAGAGATTGACGTAATCTTTCACAATAGCCAGACCTAGACCAGTACCACCTGAGTGTCGACTACGTGCTTTATCCACTCGATAGAAGCGCTCAAAGATCCTTTCTTGATCTTCACGATCAATCCCAATACCAAAGTCTTGGACAGAGAATGTCAATTGGTTGTCAACCTCGTAACGGATGATTATTTTCTCTGATTCTTTAGAATATTGGATTGCATTTTCGATCAGATTTTTGATGATCGGGTATAAGAGTTCAGTTTGAGTTGTAAATGATTTTTCTTTCTGTTGCATTTCCAGGGTTAAGTGTTTCTTTTCGATCATTGGTTGGTAACTTTGAATGATTTGTTCAAAGTAAGTTGCTAAATGGATGGTTTGCGTTTCGTGTGCCGTTTCTTCATCTTTTGATAGCTGAATGATTTCTCGGATCAGCTTATCTAAACGAATCGCATCTTTTTGCATGATCAATAGGAACTCATTCATTATTTTTGGGTCATCTTTGGCTCCATCTAGCAGTGTTTCAGTAAATCCGATCAATGAAGTAACCGGTGTTTTAAGTTCATGAGAAACATTTCCTACGAAGTCTTTTTGCAGTTTTTCTAATCGTCTTACTTTTGTGAGATCATAAGCCACGCCTAGAATCTGCCCAGTCTCTTCAGAACTATTGAAGTAACGTAAGCTGATGTCTAATGTTTGTTGTCCCTCTGAAATAGTAATTTCTTGATGGATCAATGGTTCATTTGGCGTAACTTGATGAATCAATTGGATTAATTTTGGCTCTTGAATGATCTCAGTATACCGTTGATTAGGCTGATAATCATGTACCCCTAAATGTGCCTGCATTTTTGGATTCAATAGCCGCAGATGTGACTCTGAATCGATCAAAAAGACACCAATCATTAATTCATTCAATAGAGTATACAATTGTTCTTCAGTGGTCGTATAGGCACGATAGACTTTACTCATTTGTTCACTCAAAGCATTGATCGTTTGGTAAAGTTCTTCCCATTGATCAGAAGTTTGCATGATGGTCTCGGTTTTATCAGGGTTTTTGACCATTTTCTTTAAGACGGGCAGCACGGTTTTCAAGGGACGGTTACGTTGATAAACCAAATAATAGCTCATACTGGACAAAACAACGAAGAAAACCAAAAAGAAGAAAAAGACCCAACGACGAAAATTTTCTGTTCTTGGCAAAAAGCCATTTGTTGGTTCTGCGATTCGAATAATGGCTTCCAACTGCCCATTCTTCTTGATCGGTAGTGCTACATATAATAGTTCTTCCTTTAACGTACTGCTCATTCTTAAAGAAGTACCTAGTGAGCCGCCATCAAGGACTGCTTTGATTTCTGGACGAGTATTTCGCTGCCCTCGTAGTGAGTGATCGGTCGTATCGAATAGGATTGTACCATTTGGAGCTAATAAGGTTAGTCGTTCATTTGATTGATGAACAAAGTCTGTTAAAACTGATTGATTATGCTTCGAAGATAAATCATCAATAGTCAATTGCTGGATCAGCAATTGCCCTTTTTTTGAAAGATAGCTTTCTTGTTGCTCGATGATTTGTTGTTTGAAATATTGAGAAATCATTTGCCAGCCACCGAAAAAGAGTCCCACTAAGAGAATGAAAAAGAAGACACGCTCAGAAATTTTTTTCCAATTCATCGTTTTGGTTCCTGAAATTTATAGCCAAAACCGCGAACTGTCACTAAATATTTTGGATGTTTAGGGTCTCTTTCGATTTTTTCTCTTAAGTGACTGACATGGACATCAACGATTCGACTTTGACCTGCAAAATCAAAATTCCAGATGCGATTTAGCAGCGTATCACGATCAATTACACGATCTTTTCGTTTCATAAAATAAACGAGCAGTTCAAATTCTTTTGGCGTTAATTCGATCGGTCGTTCCTCTACGGTTACTTGGAAATTCGTTAAATCTGCTTTGATCTGTCCAATCGTTAGGTAAGCAGGTTCTGCTTCTTCTTGTTGGACATGGCGTGGTTCGATGCGGCGAAAAATAGCTTTCATTCGAGCAAGTACTTCTCTAGGGCTGAAAGGTTTTGTTAAATAATCATCAGCACCAATTTCCAAACCGATGATCCGATCGATCTGGTCATCTTTGGCTGTAAGCATTAAAATTGGAGTATCAATTTTTTCTTGTCTCAACTTTTGGGTGATTGCCATACCATCTATAGAAGGCAGCATCACATCTAAAATCATAAAATCAAAAGGTTCTTCCAGTGCTAATTCCAGTCCTTTTTGTCCGTCTAAAGCACTTGTTACTTGATACCCTTCTTTTTCCAGATTGAATGTCAACAATGTGACGATTGAAGGTTCATCATCTACCACTAATACTTTTTTCATAACTTCTCCCTTTTCTTGCGTTCATTCTTTTTGTTTATTTAAAAACAGCTATCAACTAATGCCTGGTTTTTTTAATTAAGTGTCATGAATAGACATTTCTTATTTTAGCATAGAATCCAGTAGAAGGACTATTTTACCAACTAAATAAATGGTATAATAGGAAGGCACTTTGTTGGATAAAGGAGTGAGTGGCAATTGATCGGAATTAGTGCTTGTTTAGGCGGTGTCTTATGTCGGTATGATGGACAAGAAAAAGCTGTGCCGGAATTAAAGAAACTGGTCGCTGAAGGTAAAGCGATCATGGTTTGTCCTGAAGTAATGGGCGGTCTTTCAACTCCTAGAGCCCCAGCAGAAATCGTTGGTGGCGATGGATTTGACGTTTGGAATGGTCAGGCAAAAGTGATCACTACAAATGGTGAAGACGTCACAAAAGCCTACCAAGAAGGGGCAATCCATGCTTATCAAAAATTAAAAGAGCAAGAAATAGATTTAGTGATATTAAAAGCGAAAAGTCCTTCTTGTGGTTCCTCTCTTATTTATGATGGGAGTTTTTCAGGAACCTTGAAGTCTGGAACTGGTGTAGCAACTGCTTATTTTATCCAACAAAAGATGACCGTACTCTCTGATGAAGAATGGTTGAAATTGCGAGGTGAACAGAATGGAAATCGAGAAAACGAACCGAATGAACGCACTTTTTGAATTTTATTCTACGCTTTTAACCGAAAAACAGATGAATTATATGGAGTTGTATTATGCAGACGATTTTTCATTAGGAGAAATAGCAGAAGAGTATGAAGTAAGTCGCCAAGCAGTATACGATAATATCAAACGAACCAGTAAGATTTTAGAAGATTATGAAAAGAAACTCCATCTTTTCTCTAATTATATTGTTCGGGAACAGTTATTAGAAAAAATGAAAACTTATGTAAAGGAAACTTATCCTAAAGATGAAGTTCTCCTTGATTATGTGAAACAGATCCAAGAAATTGAAGAATAAAGGAATGAAGAAATCATGGCATTTGAAAATTTAACTGAGCGCCTTCAACAGGCAATGAACAAGTTAAGAAAAAAAGGGAAAGTTTCAGAAGCTGACGTCAAAGAAATGATGCGGGAGATCCGCCTTGCATTACTAGAAGCCGATGTAAACTTACAAGTAGTAAAAGACTTTACGAAGCGTGTTCGAGAACGGGCGATTGGTGTAGAAGTATTAGAAAGTTTAACACCTGCACAACAAATCGTTAAGATCGTTGATGAAGAATTGACGATCACTTTAGGGGCAGAAACTGTTGAATTGAATAAATCACCAAAAATTCCAACAGTCATCATGATGGCAGGTTTGCAAGGGGCAGGTAAGACGACGTTTACTGGTAAACTAGCCAACTATTTAAAGAAAAATGAAAATGCACGTCCTTTACTGATCGCAGGTGACGTGTATCGTCCAGCTGCGATCGATCAATTGAAAGTTCTAGGGCAACAATTAGATGTACCTGTTTTTGATATGGGAACAGATGTTAGTCCAGTTGAGATCGTTCGTCAAGGGATGGAATTAGCAAAAGAAAAGAAAAATGATTATGTTCTGATCGATACGGCGGGGCGTCTGCATATCGATGAAACCCTGATGGATGAATTGAAACAAATCAAAGAATTAACACAACCAAATGAAATCTTGTTGGTTGTCGATGCGATGACCGGTCAAGATGCTGTCAATGTGGCAGATAGTTTTAACCAACAACTAGGGATCACTGGGGTAGTTATTACTAAATTAGATGGTGATACACGTGGTGGTGCAGCACTTTCGATCCGTTCTGTGACTGGCGCACCAATCAAATTCATCGGGTCAGGGGAAAAATTAACAGATCTTGAAGTTTTCCACCCAGACCGTATGGCAAGCCGTATTCTTGGTATGGGCGATATGTTGACGTTGATCGAAAAAGCGCAACAAGACTATGACGAGAAAAAAGCAGAAGAATTAGCGAAAAAAATGCGGGAAAATTCATTTGATTTCAATGATTTCATTGAACAGTTGGATCAAGTGATGGGGATGGGACCGTTAGAGGATCTGATCAAAATGATTCCTGGGATGAACCAAGTACCAGGGATTGAAAATGTCAAAGTAGATCCTAAAGATGTCGAACGTAAAAAAGCAATGGTTTACTCAATGACACCTGCAGAAAGAGAAAACCCTGATTTATTGAATCCAAGTCGTCGCAGAAGGATTGCCGCAGGTTCTGGTAACAGTGTGGTTGAAGTTAACCGCATGATTAAGCAATTTAAAGAATCACGCAAAATGATGCAACAAATGTCTAAGGGAGATATGAATATTCCTGGAATGGACCAAATGTTTGGCACAGGTGTCAAAGGAAAACTTGGAAAAATGGCGATGAATCGCATGATCAAGAAAAACAAAAAGAAAAAGAAAAAACGGAAATAAAGCTTCTATCGTACTTCTATTATAATAGTAGAATTTTGTTTACCGTTTCATCCATCGAAAGAATCGTTGAGTTAGCTTCTGCTGGCTTTGCGATTCTTTTTTTGCATACTAGATAAACCCAATTCAAAAACTACCTGCCATAGCGTTCCTCATTTTAGATAGAGAAACAAAGGAATGGTACAATAAAGCTAAGAGGTGAAGAGAATGAAACGAAGATGTCCTTGGGGTGAGCAAACAGCAAGTATGAAACATTATCATGACACAGTTTGGGGTGTTCCAGAATATGATGATCAATTACTTTTTCGTAAATTGATGTTAGATATCAATCAAGCGGGATTAAGCTGGCAAACGATTTTGAATAAAAGTGCCTCCTTTGATGAAGCTTATGACTTTTTTTCGATCGGTAAAGTAGCCGAATATACAGAAGCAAAAATCAATGAGTTGATGGAAAATAAAGGGATCATTCGTAACCGTCGTAAAATTGAAGCAGCGGTAGCCAATGCTCAGGGTGTCCAAAAAATCCAACATGAATTTGGTAGTTTTGCGGATTATTTGTGGTCATTTTCGGATCATCAAGTGATCAATCACTCGTATAAAGAACAAAATGAGGTACCAACAACGAGCCCGTTATCTGATCAAATCGCCAAAGATCTAAAACAACGCGGTTTTAAATTCATCGGAAGCACAACCATATATGCTTTTTTAGAAGCTGTGGGAATTGTCAATGACCATTTAGATCATTGCTTTCGCAAACAAGAAGTCAGCCAGATGGGAAAAGGAGAGTGAACATGATGGGGAAAATCGTCTTTTATGGAGCCATTAGTTTAGATGGCTACTTAGCAACAAAAGAGGATAGTTTACAATGGCTATTTGACACACCAACTGGAGAAAAAACAACTTACGAGGCTTTTTATCAAACGATTGATCAAACGATTATGGGAAGAAAAACTTATCAGGAAGCCAAAAAATTGTTAGCAACTGACCATCTGTATCCTGAAAAAAAGAATTTTGTATTTTCTACTAACAAAGAATTGGTATTAAATGATGCAACAGTTATTCATGAAGATCCCGTTTCATTCGTGAAAAACATAAAAGAACATTCTAACCAAACAGTCTGGGTCGTTGGTGGTGGGAATTTGTTGAAACCTTTGATCGAAAATCATTTGATCGATGAATGGTGGATCCAAATTGCACCTGTGCTTTTAGGAGAAGGTATTCGATTGTTTCAAGAAGGCGCATACGAAGAACGATTGAAACTAGTTGATACTAATTATTTTGGAGAGTTCATTGAATTGCATTATGTAAGTAATCGTGGATAATACTGGTTTAGTAAAAGGGAAGAGAAGTCTCGGAAAAAAGAACATAAAGAGGAATGAAAATTTTTCAAAGCATGAGGAGCGATTTTAACAAATCCTTTCTGATCCGCTCGGAGCTTATCGCTTTTTTCGTGGTCTTATTCATGTATTGAAAACAAGCCGAAGAATTCCAAAAATAGGAGAAGCTATTTTCGGATTCTTCGGCTTGTTTTTCAGAGCTAGACAGGTCACAACCTTTTTTCGATTGTTTCCTTCATATATGATCTATTTGATTCGACCCATCGCTTATCAAAGCTAATTTTTACTTAGTTAATTTATTTAAAAAATCAAGATAAGCATCTAGAATCGTTTGGAAGAAGCTGAGTGTTCCTTCCACAATATGACCTTCTTCATCAACTAAATTTGCAATATTGCCAATATAAGCTTCAGGTTGTTGTAAGGTAGGAACATTTAAGAATACAAGTGATTGACGTAGGTGATGGTTCGCGCCAAATCCACCGATACCGCCAGGGGAAGCAGTGACAACTAACCCAGGTTTGCCGTCCCATGCGCTTTGACCGTAAGGGCGAGAACCTACATCTAGTGCGTTTTTAAGTACAGCAGGAACCGAACGATTGTATTCTGGAGAAACAAAAACAACACCTGCTAATTCCTTGACCTCATCACGGAAACGACTCCATTCAGCAGGAGCATTCTCTGGAGTTTCAAGATCTTCGTTATAAAAAGGCAGATCATCGATCTTTACAAAAACACCTTCATATCCTTCAGGTAGCAAGTTAGCGAAAGCCTCTGCTACTTTTCTATTGTACGAATCCTTACGCAAACTACCTACAAAAAATCCAATTTTTTTAGTCATAAAACAATTCCTCCTTCAAACTTTCTATATTTATCTTACAAAAAATAAGTAAACTCAGCAAATAAAAACACTTGAGGAACATAGCGACTAACTTAACTACTTTTTTCGACTACTTATAGTAGTTATTACGTATATATATTTGCTTCACTTGACATGGATCTTCTATAATTAGTGAATAGAAGTCTTGTCTAAAGGAGTTTGTGTGATTTTTTTAGAAAAGAGTGTAGTACATGAACTTTTGATAAAGAATGTTTCTCATTGAAACATCGGTACACATCATCGCATGACTTGGGGTAACGCAGCATCAAATAAAAAGATGAAATTGGTAGGTGGAACAAATGCATATTAACGAGTTTTTACCATTTTTGATCCCGTTAGTGATCATACAACTTGGGTTATTTTTTTATGCCCTTTATCATATTTTGACTCATACGCATTATCGATTTGGCAGTCGAACACTCTGGATCATCGTAATTCTCATAGGATTTCAATTTGTTGGTCCAATCTTGTATTTCGTGTTCGGTAAGGAGGAGGCATAATGGCGATCCTTGAACTAATCGATGTATCAAAATCTTTTGGTGATAAAAAGTGTTGAACCATCTTTCCCTTACCGTCAAGGAAAAGACGATCTTTGGGTTTATTGGAAAAAATGGTGCAGGGAAAACGACGACGATGAAATTGATTTTGGGGTTGCTAAAAAAAGATGCTGGAACAATCAAGGTTAATGATGAAACGGTTCACTATGGTCAAACAAAAACGAATCGTTGGATCGGCTATTTACCAGATATTCCGATGTTTTATGACTACCTTACCGCCGAAGAGTATTTGCAATTATGCGGGGAAATCACCGAGATGCCTAAACATAAAATCCAACAAAAAACGCAAGAGTTATTAGCGTTAGTCGGATTGGCTCACGAGAAAAAAAGGATTAGGACTTTTTCAAGAGGGATGAAGCAACGTTTGGGGATTGCCCAGGGGTTACTGAATGAACCAAAACTGTTTATTTGTGATGAGCCGACTTCGGCGTTGGATCCATTGGGGCGTAAAGAAATTTTGGATATCTTATTACGTGTCAAAGAGCAAACAACGATCCTTTTTTCCACACATATTCTATCAGACGTGGAACAAATTTGTGATGAAGTGGCTTTCTTAAATAAAGGAGAAATCGTTTTAACAGGCACGGTAGCAGAATTGAAAACCCATCCTAAAAATGAAGGATTTGAAATCCAATTTCCAACTGTGAAACATTCTCAAGAATTTTTATCGCTTTTGCCGGGAGCAACCATGAAAAATGAAACCCTTATTTATCCTGGCAGAACTAACGAAGACTTACTTCGTGCACTATCTTTAATTGTTGATCACAAATTACCGATTCAATCGATTCATCGTTTAGAACCTTCCTTAGAACAAATTTTTATGGAAGTGGTGGACAAATGAAGCAATTACTCGCGTTTTCAAAAAAAGAATGGAAGGAAAATTGGCGTACAGGTAGATTATTACTGTTGCTTTCATTAACGATCATTTTTGGGATCATGAATCCACTGATAGCCAAATTAACACCCTACATCGTTCAATCGATGTCAGAAAATTTAGCAGCATCTGGTATGAAAATCGGGGAAGTCAATGTAGATGCGCTGACTTCTTGGGGACAATTTTATAAAAACATGCCTATGTTTCTTTTATTGTTTTTGTTATTGTTTAGCTCGACCTTGACGAATGAATATCAAAAAGGAACATTGATTAATCTTTTAACCAAAGGGATGGTTCGCTGGAAAATTTATTTTACCAAATGGATCATGGGACAGTTTTTTTGGGCAGTTGGTTTTTGGGGTTGTTCCTTCATTACTTACTTTTATACTGCTATTTATTGGGATAATGAGCTGGTTGTTCAATTAGGGACAAGAAGTTTTTATTATTATTTATGGGGTGTGTGGTTATATACTTTATTTCTATGGTTGTCCTCCTTTATTTCTTCTGGCTATTTTGTGCTAGCTTGTGGAGGGATTTGTGTGGCTGGCTGTTATTTGTTATCTATGTTTACAAAAGTTGCTGAGTATTCTCCTTTTTATTTAACGACAGTTTCGAACGCATTGGGGGAAAGGATTGATTCGAGTAACTATTCTTTTTCTTTAATGGTAACAGGTTTGATGATTGCTGCCTTTTTAGTGACAGGAATTCTTTTTTTCAATAAAAAAGAGAGTTGAAAAAATTTTTTATTAGCTGTAAAGAAAAAAAGCTTTACAGGGTAAAAAAAAACTGTTACACTACAACTTGTGAATAAAACAATGGAGGTGGAAATATATAATGGCAGTTAAAATCCGTTTAAAACGTATGGGTTCTAAAAAGAGTCCTTTTTACCGTATCGTCGTAGCTGATTCACGTTCTCCTCGTGATGGACGTTTCATCGAAACTGTAGGTACTTACAATCCTTTGAAAGACCCTGCAGAAGTAGTTTTAAAAGAAGATTTAGTTCTTAACTGGTTATCTAAAGGTGCGCAACCTTCTGATACTGTACGTAACATCCTTTCAAGAGAAGGCGTTATGCAAAAACACCACGAAGCTAAATTCTCAAAGAAATAAGGTGATCGGATATGAAAGATTTAAGCGAATTAGTCTTAACAATCGTTCGTCCGTTAGTCACTTATCCTGAACAAGTCCAGTTAGAAGTCACTGAGTCAAAAGACTTCTATGAATATAACCTAACTGTGGCTCCTGAAGATATTGGTCGTATCATCGGTAAACAAGGGCGTGTTGCGAAAGCAATTCGTACGATCGTTTACGGGGTACGAACAAATGCACCGAAAAAAGTGCGTTTAAATATCATCGATCATAAGGAATAAAAAAAGCTGTTTCGTCTTGACGAGACAGCTTTTTTCTTTTTGAGGGGACTACTTGGCAAATGATTATAGAAAGCGTATCCTTAAAGTATAGAAAGGAGTAGATACCTATGAAAAAAGTTGCATTATTGATACCAGCTCTTTTACTTTTAAGTGCCTGTCAAGGGACAAATAATTCTACTGAAACAACTGATACGGCGACACCAGGGACTCATTCAACGAGTCATAGTACTTCCAAAGAAACAGATACTCAATCAACAACCAAAAAGAGTGAAAGCTCTGAGATGTCTGGAAATACAACGGAAACGGCGACTACAAAAACAGAAACATCTACACAGAATAAACAATCACAAACCGCATTTGAAGAACTGAAAGAAAAATACCCAACAACACCGATGCCACAAGAGATACCGATTACAACAGGGAAATTAAACATCGCTGCTGCCGAAACCAAACAGGGCTTTTCGATCTTATACTATGACCTACCCAAAGCCTATGTCTTAAATGCCAAAGAGTTAAATCAAGAAACCCCGATGGCTTCTTATCTTTACCAGTATGGCTTTGCTTCTAGTCAAGAAGCAATTGATGCCTTGCAACCAGTTACGGTTGATACAAACGGCCGACAAGTCGATTTGGGCTACAATATTACTGGCTATCAACAAGGAGCGGCGGGATCTAGTATTCTAGAATGGCAAGAAGGAAATTGGAGTATTCGTGTCCGGGCAAGTAATATTGAAGGACAAGATCCTGTACCGTTAGCCAAAGAAATCGTTGCTTACTTAGAAAAAGCAAGTTTGCCTGCGCCTGAGAAGTACGGAAAAATTACGGTTGAAATGAATGATTCTTCCCAACAAGCTACACAAGTAAGCTGGCAAGAGCCTAAAAATGTTTATACTGTTACCCACAAAGATACTCTTTCCGCATTGAAAATGGCTGTTTCTATGAACCAATAAATGATTGGAAAATGATATAGAAAAGCGAAAAGAAAGTAGAATTGCATATGCACACATGCTAAAATAAGGCAGATACGTCAAAAACACGTTCAGCCATTTAAAAACCATTGTTTGGTTGAAACATGTGTGAAAAGGAAAAGGGGATACAAGTTGACTGAATATTTAAATGTTGGAAAAATCGTAAATACTCAAGGGATCAAAGGAGAAGTGCGCGTCATTTCTACCACAGATTTTCCAGAAGAACGATATAAAAAAGGTGCTGTACTTACCTTGTTTCAAGAGAAGAAAGCGCCAATTGAATTAACCGTCAAAAGTCATCGTAAACATAAAAATTTTGACTTGTTAAGTTTTGAAGGGCATCCTTCAATCAACGATGTTGAAAAATATCGAGACGGTATTTTAAAAGTTTCAAAAGAAGAAACGATTGAGTTGCCAGAAAATGAATTTTATTATCATGAGATCATTGGAGCAAAGGTCGTTGAGGAAAATGGGAATGAACTAGGTAAAATCAAAGAAATTCTTTCACCAGGTGCTAACGATGTTTGGGTAGTCCAACGACCAAAGAAAAAAGATGTTTTGCTTCCTTATATTGACTCAGTGGTTAAAACAGTTGATTTAGAAAATGGGGTCATTTACGTCGAGATTCCAGAAGGATTGATCGATGATGAAAATTGATGTCTTAACACTCTTCCCACGAATGTTTGAAGGACCAATGGGTGAATCAATCATCGGTAAAGCGGTCAATAAAGGATTGTTAGAGATCAATGTTTCTAATTTTAGAGACTATTCCGATAATAAACACCAAACGGTCGATGATTATCCATATGGTGGCGGGGCAGGGATGTTGTTAAAAGTCCAACCTATCTATGACAATATCAAAGCAATTGAACAAGCAAATCCTGAAACAAAAAAACGTGTGATTTTATTGGATCCAGCTGGTAAACGATTTGATCAAGCGATGGCGGAAGAATTTTCGAATGAAGAACATTTAGTATTTATTTGTGGACATTACGAAGGCTATGATGAACGAATCCGTTCGCTAGTTACGGATGAAGTCTCTTTAGGTGATTATGTCTTGACTGGTGGCGAACTTGGCGCAATGGTGATGATTGATGCAACAGTCCGCTTACTACCGGATGTTTTAGGAAATCAAACATCCGCTCAAACAGATTCTTATTCAACGGGATTATTGGAACATCCTCAATATACACGGCCAGCAGAATTTAACGGGATGAAAGTCCCAGAAGTTTTAACAAATGGAAACCATAAATTGATTGAAGAATGGCAACTGAAAGAATCCTTAAGAAGAACCTATCAACGCCGACCTGACTTATTGGAACAATTAACAATGACTCCACAAATGCTGAATTTGTTAGAAGAAGTCAAAAAAGAAGAATCAGACGAAATAGAATAAGAAATATCAAAATGACTCTTTACACTAAATTGATAGTATGATAGTATTTTATGGTGAGTGCAAAAGCACTTAACTATTACGATGTTCCGCTGTGAGGGAAAACTCATAAGAATGTTTGGAATAAGGAGAAAAGATCAATGAATCCATTAATCGAAGAATTAACAAAAGAACAATTACGTTCTGACATCCCAGCTTTCCGCCCTGGTGACACTGTACGTGTTCATGCGAAAGTTGTCGAAGGTACACGTGAACGTATCCAGTTATTTGAAGGTGTTGTAATCAAACGCCGCGGAGCTGGAATCAGCGAAACTTATACAGTACGTAAAGTTTCTAACGGAGTAGGCGTTGAACGTACATTCCCATTGCATACACCACGTGTTGCAAAGATCGAAGTCGTTCGCTACGGTAAAGTACGTCGTGCAAAATTGTACTACTTACGTGCATTACACGGAAAAGCTGCTCGTATCAAAGAAATCAGAAGATAAGAAAGCAGAATTCTGTCTATCAAATTTCGAATGTGAAAAGTCCTTGTATATCAAGGGCTTTTTCTTTTTTCTCTATCACAGTTTTAAGCCTGAATTGGCTATTTTGGCTCATTTTTCACTCATATTACCTTAAATTGTCCTAGATTGTCCGATATTGACTATCAGTGTCGTCAAAATAAGGCAAAATTTAGTAGTCAGTCTGACGACAAATTTAATACGAAAAATACTAAAACATTTACCGAATTTAGCAACTTCTGAATCCAAGTTACTAAAAGGGTCGACTTTTTTAAAAAAAGACAAAACATGCACTTTTCTACTAAAAAGTTGATGTGATAGGATTCTATCTAAATAATTTTTAGGAGTTTTTATCGTGAAGCAAGATGATGGACGAATCGTATGGAAAAAGTTAAGTGATCTAAAACTGATTTTGCTAATCAATCAATTTATCGAAAAACACGGAATAAAATCTAGCTGCCAATATCAGAGAAAATTATCAAAGAATCCCAATTCTGTGCCAAGTATGTGGTTTATCAATCAAAAATATGGTTCATGGAAAAACTTATTAGTTAGTCTTGGATGTGACAATGGAGAATGCGGGAAATGGGCAAAAATATCAGAAAAAGATTTACTGAAAATAGTAGAGTCCTTTATTACGGTTGAGAAAATAACTTCTCAGCGTATGTATGAAAAAAATCAGTAGGAAAAGACGTTCCTTCGTTAAGTACATTGAAAAAGAGATTTGGAGATGTAAGACATCTGTTTAGAAAGAATACAGAGGAACATTTACTTACCGACTTTGAATTGTTGTTAGAATTAAGAAACGAACTAATTCGGTTAAGTTTGCAAGATGATTTGTCAATGACGAAGTTCCGAAAACTTGCAGAGTCCTCGAATTTACCGTCAGTTGATACAATTATGAAAAGGACAAATAAAAATTGGGAAGAATTGATGACAGAAATAGGGTTTGACTATCGAAGAATCAAAATCTATAAGCAGAGAAATAACTTATCTATAAAGAAGAAAACTAAATAGTAACTCCCTAGACTAGACGTTCAAAACTAAAAATTTGGACGTCTTTTTTTATTACCCAAAAATGAAAGGAGATTTATTCTATGAGAAAGCCGAGATTTAAAAATTGGCGATTGTTTGCGACTTTGGCTATATTAGGGCAAACAATTGGCGGAGCGATTGGTCCTACGATTGCCTTTGCTGATGAGATTATTCATCCACAAAAGGTAACTGTGGAATTAGATTTAGCACATCAATATGCTGTCGAAGGAACCTTTAGTGACGGTCGTCCAATGTCAGAAGTCACCGTTCCACATTTGCTGTCTATAATGGCGTGAAACAAAATATTTTCTGTATTGAACCGGGGATTCCGATTGATAATCAATTCACTCCAGGTTATGAGAAAAATCCATTACCTGATACGCCGGAAAAAGCCAAATTAGTTTCAGTGTTATGGAAGGAAGCCGGCACAGATGTTGATACACAAATGGTCGCTCAAAAGATGATCTGGCAAGACGTCAATGGTTATACCCTTCACTCAATCAAACGATCGGATGGTAGTGCGGTAAATATTGCAGCTATTGAAACAATGGTATATCAAGACTCAAAAGATAGGAGAATTATTATTCAAAATCCTACAATTACTGCTTTGTCGCAAAAAGCCTTGTATAAGCAAGATCTCCTCTTCGAATTCGATAGTAATGTCGACGAGAAAGAAGTAACTGAAGTTACTTTGTTTTTAGAAACTTTTTTCAAGTTATATCCAAAAGCTTCAGCAGAAGAACTTGAGCATTATGTAAAAAATAATTCAATAAAACCCATTAGTTCTAACTCTTATATTTTTGAATCAATAAATCAACTTTCTTTAGTTAGGGATAAAAAAGGAATAGCAGCTTCTTTTTTTGTAATATATATTGATGAACAGACTAAAATGAAGCAACTTTTTCAATACAAATGTTTTCTTCTCAAAGATGATCACTGGTTTATTACAAACGTAAATAAAAAACAATTTATAAATACCCTTTTTTAAAAGTGTGTTTATAAATTTTATGGTGTATTATTTTATTAACAAAGATTTGATGGGAGAAAAAAATGCATAAAAAAATTTTACAAAAAGCTTTAGTTGCATTGACTTACAGCAAATTGAAAATGCAAATTCAGATATTAGAAGATACCAGAAAAGGTGAGAAAAACTCTACTTCTGATTATCAAGAAACCAAAGATAAATATGATGATAGAATTTCTCAAAGATCTATATCGCTCGCTTTAAAAGGAGATCAGAATCCTAATTGGCTGAATGATATTTTTAGAGAAAACAAAGATATTGGACTCAGCAACTATATAAGCATACTTGCCTATATTAAAGAGAAGTATAGAGATTTTTTGTTAGAGAAACAATTTGTTTTAACTGACTTTCTTACTGAAGATCTTCTTGAAATGGGGGACTTGCTAGATCAATACATTGTTGAGTCAACTGAGCCGGATTTTGATCTGGAAGAGTTCTTCCAAGCTTATTCTGATTCTGAATTTTTACTGGATGAACTTACTGAAATTTTAGGGGAGTTTGCTATGAATGGTAATTTAACAGAGGAAGAGACGGAATCTGTGGACTTGTTGCTAAGCGCCATTACAGTTGATTATTCAGAAAGAGAACAACTAGACGACAATATTGAAGGAGATGGAAAAGATGAAATATAGAACAACTTGGTTTGTTACCCGGCCACAACGAGATCCAAACTTTTTTCCCAATGCCTTAGAAGCTTTAAAAACTGCAACCAATAATTTTACGGAAAAATGGAACTCCAATCGACCTATCCAAAAAGAGTATGAAGTAGTGCTAGCTGATAAGAAATTGAAAAGAGCGAACATTTCTAATGATGGATCAGGCGGTAGGACTTGGGTAGCAATGCTAAGAACATACAGTTTGGTTTATTTAGCAGATGACGGACGCCTAGTACCGACAAAAGTTGGTGTAGCTCTTTTAGAAGGAAAGAAAAAATTCGATAATTTGTGTAAACAGCTTCTGACATTACAAATTCCTAATTCTTATTTTGAATCTACAGGATTTAGGCCAAAGTTTGCACCCGACTTTAAAATTCGACCAATAAGATTTTTGATCAGAATCGTTTGTCAAGAACCTTTGGACTATTATGTTACCAGAGAAGAAATTACATTTTTTGTAATGACTGCAAGAACAGATAAGCAAATCAATGAAACTGTTGCTAAAATCGTTCAGTTTCGAAATGCAAGTGAAGAAGAAAAAGCAGAAATGAAAAGAGAGATTGCAGAACTTGATTACAGAAAAAGGTCGGATAGTGGCGCCAGAGATTTTGAAACGGCAAATGGTGATGTTGCCCATACGTTTATGTTACAGGCTGGTTATACCGAATTAGTGGAATACAATGAAGGACGCTTATTTATCGATAAAGAAACTGATCAGCTAGGCTCTACACTTGAAGAATTAGATCGATATGATCAACGATATCCGTTTGATGATCGATATAAAATTTCGGAGTCCAGGTTTGGTGAACGTGCAGGTTTAGATGTAGACAGCTATAAGTCTAGAGCTTTAACAAACGAAAAAGTTGCTAGTAATCAAAGTAAGGAAGAGAAGCTGGTTCAAGAAATTTTGATGCAGTACCCAAATCTTCCTGGTAAAAGTTTAAATGAAGTTATTGATATTATTTCAAATGACTTCCCTCCAAAAAAAGCACAAAAAATTGCTGTAAAAATCGTAGAGCAAAAAAGTGAAATGCCCAATATAGATGGAGGATTTATTACCTCATATCTTAATCAACAAAATGACTTGGAATTTGAAGTTCAATCTGCGGAAATTTTAAAATCTATAGGGTTCAAAACAGTTCTTCATCCTAAACCGGTTATTGAAGACGAAAGAACTAATATTGATATATTGATTCATATTGATGAATCAACTGTAGCAATAATTGACGCTAAAAATTATAAACAAAAGTTTCTTCTCTCAGCTAATTTAGCTAATCATATGGCTGCTGAGTACATCCCCGAGTATCAGGGTTATGAGGGAAAAAGAGTGAAATATTTTGGTTATATTACTGCTTCAAAAATCGGCGGAGTTTCAAATATGAAAAAGATAGTCAATAAAGTTAAGGACTTATATGATGAAGAAGTAAGCGGATTAATGATTTCAGCCTCAGCTTTATTAGGATTTTTAGATTACTGCTTAGAAAATGGTATTGAAGCGGTAGAAAGAAAAAGAATGTTTTTAGAGTTGTTGAATGATAACCAAGCCTACGAGTATTACGGAGAAGTTGCAAAAAGGCTCAATATTGACTAAATACAAACTTAGCTGGAGTGAAGATAATTTATGTTAATTTGTGATGATTTATTTGATGAAGTACTTATGGATCCTGCCCGAAGAGGTCTTACTGATTAAAAAATAATCAGCGGCTATGCGAGTTCTTCTATGGTTAACCAGCATATAGCCTTTCTTCAGGGAGAAGGCATCTATATCAGATCACTTGAACTGATTGTTGGCATGGTATTAAGAGATGGTATCAGTATTGCTGATTATAAAGGTTTTTTATATAATGATCGGCGATTCGAATGTTTTTTCGGCTATTACTCTCTTAATAATATCCCAATACACTCTAAACTGTATATATGGAGTGATGAATTCGGTAATTCAGAAGCTTATATTGGTTCAGCAAATTACACACAAAATGCCTTTTTAAGACGAAGTAATGATGAGATTTTAAGTCCCTGCGACCCTAGGACAGCGATGTTATACTATGAAAGTATTTCAAATCATGTTATAGATTGTTGTAACCCTGATGTCCAAAATTTATTTGCAATCACAGAAACTAGACGCATGATAGAGGACGCAAGGAGAGTGCAGAGGTCAAGTAGAATAGTAGATAATAATGGGATCGGAACTACCATTACGCTTCCTCTTCTTACGCGAAATGGTGAGATACATCCTAGATCAGGTTTAAATTGGGGGCAAAGACCAGGGAGAGAATCTAATCAAGCTTATATCCCAATTCCTATGACTTATCAATTGAACAACTTTTTTCCAAATGTGGGTGAAGTTTTTAATGTTATTACAGATGACGATATTTTATTAGTTTGCTGCCGTGCCCAAGGAGATCATGGTAAGGCTATACAAACTACGCAGAATAATTCAGAAATGGGAATCTACTTCAGAGATCGGATCGGAGTTCCAAGAGGGGATTTTGTTACGAAAGAAGATTTGCTGAATTATGGAAGAATAGATGTAGATATAACTAAACTTGATGAATCAACCTTTTATATGAACTTTGGTTGGAACTAATTAATTTTCTTAAAGACATAACATATTGTTATATTTGAAATATTATTTTTGATCCTCCTCAATTGACTTTTTTGGCATATGCTAAACTGTACTTCGAGGCATCTGCTAAAACGTATGTTCGAAACCAGGAGGGTTACTATGATTTTTAAAACTGGAGAATTATTTGCTGGACCTAAAGGCGGAGCTTACGTTGCCGTTACTTCAAAATATATAGATCAACATAATGAAGAATGGGGATTTACTCATGCTTGGGCAAATGAATACGATTCAGACACAGTTGAAACGTACAAAATTAATATTTTGAAAGATCCTGATGCAACTTCTGTTTATTGCCAAGATGTGCGAACATTTGATTTACATGATCATGAATTGTTAGGAGACATCGATCTTCAGACATTTCCTGATCATTTTCATTTTCAAGGTAGTAGAGAAAGCGTAAGAAGACAAATAGGGATGGCAATCCCACCGGAAGGTCTTCGTCATATATTGATGGCAATCCACAAAACTTTCGCAGGTGAAGAGTATGATCATATTCAAGCCACTCCTAAATTGCAACCGCAAATTTTATTCCAAGAAGATGGCGATACTGCAGCTTCACTAGTTAAATCTTAAAATAGACAATCAGAATATCCCGTACAATCGAGTCTTAATTCTCATTGTACGGGATATTTTTTTAGTGTACCATTATATTAAGAATGGAGAGATATTATGTCTGAGACAAAAGAATACCGATCAAAAATGATGTCCAAAATACGTTCAACGGGTGGGAAAGCAGAGACTTTATTAGCAAAAAGAATTTGGCACGAAGGATATAGATATTTTCGTAATTATAAAAAATTACCAGGAAAGCCGGATATAGCTATTACAAAGTATAAAATTGCAATTTTCGTCGATGGAGAGTTTTGGCATGGTTATGATTGGGAAAATCAAAAATTAAAGCGGATACACACCAATAGGGAGTATTGGATTCCTAAAATCGAAAAAAATATGGCTAAAGACAGGCAAGTAAATGAAGAACTTAGAAATATGGGATGGATAGTAATTCGTTTTTGGGAAAAGCATGAAGTTTTAAAAAATATTGATGAATGTGTATTGGAAGTAAAAGAAGCCATAGCTTTAAAAAAATAGTTTGAAAATGAGGTATGGATTGATGAAAATAGCGATTACAGAAGCTCAACTAGCAAAGCGCAAGGAATTCTCGGAAGAATGCGCTAAGCAACACCAACAAAAAGAATTTGGGCAGTCGGATACATCAAAGAGATGTGTAAAAGAAATTGCTAGAGATAATTTAATAGGGAAAATTGCAGAAGTCGCATTAGCTAATTTTTTAAATTCGAAACACAACATTTCAATAGACTTGAAATTTAATTATTATCCTAGAAACATTTGGGACGACGATGATGCGTCAATAAATGGTTGGAAAATTGACATAAAAGGAACGAGACAAGGCGGGAAGTGGATGCTTGTTGAATGGAATAAACTATCATTTCGTAAAAAAGTAGCAAAATTGCCGCATCTGTTCGTCATGCTTTCTGTGGGGTGGGATAGGAAAGCTGATGAACCAACAGGTGTTGCTGATCTACAAGGCTATTTCCCCACTAGAAGGCTTACTTTTTTAGATGAAGATGCGTCCGTATTAAAAAAAGGTTCTTATTTGCCTAATACTCAATGCAGATTACAGGCAGATAATTTTGGGATATTATTCGAAAATTTATGCAAAAACTGGGATGAGTTAATGATCGCTATAAAAGAAAAACAACCTTATAGTCTAGACACCTATCAAACTCCTTCGTCCTATACCTAAGCAAATCTATTTTTAAAGTGTTAATTCTTGAATGAAAAAAGTCCAAGCTGAGATAATGCCTGGACTTTTTTAGTAAGTTTTATTAGTAATAAAGCAAGACTGCTTCCAAAGATTCTATTTCGATCCCACTTTCAATTAAAGCATCAATATGTTTTTCATATATTTGCGTCAGCAAGGGCAATTTGTCTTCTTTTTTTCCATAATGAATTAATCGATGACATGACGGACACAAGCAGCTCAGGTTTTCAATGCAATCTAGTTTGTTCTGATAATATTTTTGTGCACTCAGAGGAATAATATGATGAGTTTCTATATAGTTTCTGTTTGTTTTACTTGATATAAAAGTTTCATGAAGTGGACTTATTTCACATTGATATTTGTGTGATGCTAAGCATTCCTTTTTTAGTCTAGCCGATCTCTTTATGCGTTCTTTTTCTGACAAGGTTATAGTATCCTCAGCAGAAAAGGCAGTGTTTGAATAATTCAGTTCAACATTGCTGGATTCGCTTATGTCATCCATCTCAATAAATGGCATGATCTCTGAATTGACCTTCCATATTATATTAATCGGGTCTTTACCACTTACCTTTATAGGGACTGCTAATCCCTTATATGTAAACGGGGCTCCTTTTAGCTTACTTTTATTTGAGTTAGACTTTCTAACGAATAAATGATTTTTAAGGTTAGGATCAAGTAATTTTTTTATAAGCTTATGGTTGATGTTAGATTTCTTTCTACCATTCCAAAAGAAGGTTTCTTCGTCTATCCAGGTATCTCCGTGATCAAAGCCAGTATATGATTCACCACCATATGTAGATAAAATAAACATCTCATTATTATGCTCTACATATCCACCATCCCATTTTCCTAATGTACCAGGATCATTTTCTATGTTCCGTATTTCTGTTCTAGTATAAGTTTTTCCAACCACATATTTACCCATTTTCATACCTCCATTTAAAAATTATACTCGAAAAATCAAGTAGATACGAATAATATATTTTCAGGCCATATATTTTATTATCACACACTATATTAATTAAATATATATAATGTAGTATATATACGTTTTATCTATTGAAATATATTCTGTTTAGTGATAAAAATATAGTATAAATACTCATGTTTTTTTGATTTTTTAAGGAGGGTTTGTATGGAAAATAAAAAAGATAAATTTGTTCGTTTAGGTGAAAGCAGAGTTAACGACGCAATAAAAAAGATCAGGTTAATTGGAAATCTATCTAACAAAAATAATTATGAATATACCAGTGAGCAGGTAAATGAAATAATAACAGCTTTAAAATCTGAAATAGAAGATGTTCAAAAAAAGTTTACAGCTCAGCAAAATAAAAAAGATGACAAATTTCAATTTAGAAAGTGAAGTGAAAATCTATGACATTAGCAGAAAATTTTTATTTTCCAAGTAATAATGGAGGTGAAGTAAAAGGTATCAGCGATTCCGGTATTGAAACATTCAGCGGAAATTCTATCAAAGGATTAGCAAGAGAGATATTACAAAATTCTTTAGATGCAAATAAAAACTCATCTGAACCAGCTTACGTTGAATTTGAATTATTTCAATTGCCTTTTAGATCACTTCCAGGGAGTGTTTCATTAGAAGATGCTTTTAAAAAAGCACGTGAGTTTTGGGAACGTCAGACAAGTAAGAAAGCAAAAAAATTTTTTGATCAGACTTTGGATCAGATTAATGAACCTGTCAACATGCTTCGAATAAGTGACTTCCATACTACTGGACTGACAGGATCAAAGGGAGACTATAATACGCCATGGGTTAATTTAACTAAATCAGCAGGTGTATCAGACAAAGAAAATGGTACCATGGGATCATTTGGAATTGGTAAATTTGCAACTTTTGCTGCCTCTTCTTTACGTACTGTTTTCTATAATACAGTTGCAGAAGATGGGGAATCAGCATTTCAAGGGATTTCTCGTCTTACATCTTTTAATAATGATGCTGGGGATATCACCCAAGGTATTGGTTATTTGGGTTCCCACCGCTCTGATCCTGAATACACTAATATTTCTTTAGATCCTAATTATAAGCGTGGTGAGTTAGACTATGGAACTGACATTTATATAGCAGGCTTTAAAAATGTGGGTAATGATTGGCAAGAAGAAATTATTGCTTCCGTTTTAGATGGTTTTTTATATGCAATCTTTATAGGAAATTTAGAAGTAAAAGTCGGATCTATCACTATAAATAAGTATACATTGCCTGATGTAATTGAAAACTACAAAGACTATTTTTCAGAAAATGCTCACTATTACTATAATGTTTTGACAAATCCAGCCACACATTATAAAGAAGAAAATTATAACAACGATGGTCTTATAAAATTGTGGATATTATTGGAAGATGATTTAAGTAATAAAACAGCTATATATAGAGGCGCAGGAATGAAAATCAAAGAAATCCCTTTTCAAAACAGCCTGCTTTCTGGAGCAGCTGTTATGGTAATTGAAGGAAAAGAGATTCAAAATAAATTAATTCCTTTAGAAAACCCAACACATACTAACTGGGAAGTAAAAAGGGCAGAAGAGAACAGACCATTCTTAAAAAATTATATCAGAGGAATATATGATTTTGTAAAACAAGAATTATTAGTACTCTCAGACTATGAAAGTTTAGATGAAGTGGATTCTGATGTAGGAGAATATTTGCCTCTTATTTCAGAAGATGATAAAAACAAAGCACTTGAAGAATCCATTACTAACGAGTCAAAAAGTATTGTACAAAAAGAAGTAAAAAGAATAAAAACGAAATCAGGAGTTCCTGATGGAGAATATCTGCAAGAGGAAGTGGACGATAATGGAGAAGTTACTGTTCCCGGGAATTCTGGACACAAAAAATCAAAAAAAACAATTATAGATAAAACTAAAACCCAAAAAGACACGCCGGGAGAAGGTTACGGTAATGCAGATGAAAAACGTAATTATAAGCATATTGGAATATCACAAATTAGAGTTTTAGCTCAAGATAAAAACGCTGGTAGATATACAGTTGTTTTCAAACCGGAAAAAGATTGTGAAGATAGCAAAATCAGAATACGGTTAATTGGTGAAACTGGCAATGAAATTGCAACTTTGCTAGATGTTAAAGCAATACCTAATACTCCAATTAATATTATTAACAACGTTATAACAGGTTTGAACTTGAAAAAAGATGCGTTAACAAGACTTATTGTTACTATTGATTTTGATGATTATGTCGCAATGGAGGTGGATGTATATGGAATTTAGAACAAAAACTTTTCCTTATCCATTACTTGAAAAAGACTCTACTGATTATAAATCCTCATTTCTAAATATCTCTATGGAATATGGGCGTTATGGTTCTGATATAGAAATGGTATTTGAAGCGAAACTAGAAAACGAGGAATTAATAGAATTATTTCAAAATAATTCTATTGCAATTACAGTCCACATTGAGTGTCCTGCAACTTCTTACAGAAAGGTTTTCCCCTTAGATAAGGAAATGACAGCAACAATAAAAATTCCAGAAGAAATACTGAATGGAAAGGTAGAAATTTCAAGTTTCATTGTTGCTATAACCGAAATTAAAAATTACAGCAGCAAAGATTTTGAAGATTTTCTCAAAGGCTATACTTTTGACTTTGAGATCGGTGCTATTTTAGGAGTAGGTAACCAATTTTCATTGCTTATCAACAAAGAAACAGAGGAATTGATAAATGTTGTTTCTATTTTTAAAATTATGCGAAATCCAAATATTGAAACAATAGATTATGACGCATCACAGCATCGTATTTCAATTTATCTTCCCGAAAAAGAATTTGGAATCTATAACTTATTAAGAAATCAGGTATCTTTACAACCTATCTTATCTGCAATGATTATCGTTCCTGTTTTAACAGAAATGTTGACTGAAATTAAAAGCCTGGGAGCTGACGAATATCAAGACCTTTTATGGTTTAATTCGCTCGAAAAACAACTTAATGAAAAATTTAATTTATCAATGATTGACGGAATATGGTCCCGATATACTGAAAAAAGTATGTTTTTCTTAGCTCAAGAATTGATAAATTATCCAGTATCTAAAGGACTTGGGACTTTAGTGGCTGGATACTCTAGTGAGAATATTATTGAAGACGGAGAGGAGGCATAAATATGGAAAAAATAAAAATTGTCCCAAGCGATGAGCTTGCCGTTTTGAAAAATAATATTGAATTATATAGAGAAGCTTTTTTAAAGCCCGATAATCAACACTTAATCGACCTATTTGGAAAAGATCCTTTCATAGATTCAAAATTTACTATTGAGAATTTTTCTTTAGATATGAGTGCAAAAGAACCTTTTGCAACAGAATTTGTCAATGTAAAAACTACTTATGAAAATTTGAAATTTTTGACAAGATCCCAAGCAAGTGATGAACGATTATGGGCTGGTTTATGTTTATCGAACTTTTGGAGCTATACAAAATATCGTTGGAAAATAGATAGTAATAACAGCACAAATAACATTTTAAATCATTTCTTTTTTAATTATTCTAGAAAAAGATCATTAACTAGAAATGCAATGGCTAGATTGTGGTGGATTGGCTCTTTGACGTATGACAAAAATAATCCTGATCCATATGCGTTGACTAAATTAGTGTGCAGAAATGCAAACTATATCCTCGATGCTTTAGAAAGAAATACATCTAATAATCCTGAAGTAGTTCAATCATTCTTGAAAGGTGCGCTAAGGGCTGAAAAAGAAGGTTATGCACTGACTAAACAGTCTTTTTCAAGACTAGCAATTTATATGAATCTGTTAGGGGGGACTTACCTTTTAGATGCGATACCTTCGGAAATGATTGAAGAAAAGATTTTTAATTATGCTATGAAAGTGGTGCATTAAAATGACCATTAGTGAATTATTATCAGATGATAAGTGGGAAAAAATCAGCTTTTTTTTACAATCAAGAGGAATAGAGCTTGTTGACCAGTTAGAAGAGAGCGTCATAGAAGAACTTTATTTTGTTCCAGGGGCAGACTACGAGTTTATTGAAGAACTAAAGCAAAAAATAGCATTCGTAAATGAAAAAAAACTCCAAAAAGGTACTTCAGAAAATGAAGTACAAGAGCTTAGCAAGGTCTCAGAAGAAAACGAAATCTCTAAGGAAACTGTAATTTTAGAGGATGTTATACCAGATTTTGATAATAAGATAGACAGCATTCAACTTCTTAAAGAGAATACAGGGCAACAAGCCACCCCTTGGTATTCTAAATATCCTTGGCAAATGTTATTAGGTAAGTCCTATAAGGTAAGAGGTGTCATAATTTCATTTCTCGAAACAAATAATATTTCGACTATAAAAAATATTGAAATGATTTTGCCTATCAGCAGAGCTGAGATAACTTCAGGTATTAGTGAAGAAAACCTCGATAGCTTCAATCGATATATGCAAAGTAAAATGAGTTTGCTGAAGCGTACAACTTCTTTTGAAGAAATAGATCAAGTCGTGGATGGGCTTAGTTGGCAAAATTTTTATTCTAAGATCGATTTGAATGAACTAGCCGGAAGTTTGCCGCGCTCCATACTTTCAGAATCAATGAAAGGGTTATTCGATCTATTTGAGATTTCAGTAAGTAAAAAAGTGGCCAAAAGACTCAGTAGCGAGACGTTATGGAATTTTTTGATCGATCGAACTGAATATGATTTCTCAGGGGTTAGACAGGCTGATCTGTATCAAACCTATGATGCTCTTTTTGAGAGTCTGAGAGAACAGTTTATTAAACCACAATCAAGAAGTGGTGCTAAGCAATATACGATTTCCCTATATGAACCAGTAAAATCTTTAGATTTAAAAGAAGCTTTAAATATCTTTCTTGATCATAATAAGGACTTAGTTACAGGTGTTTTTAATAAATATGGCGTAGAGTCAATGAATGATTTAGCAAGTATCGAACTAGATTTTACAGATTATAGTATTCTTCGACCGTTTCTTGCAGTACTTGAAGTAAACTATATCCAAGAGTTTATTGACCATATAGAAGAGTTACCTGCAAATCGAAAACAAATTTTAGAAGGTAGAGTTCTAGGAGACACATTACAAACTATTGCAATGGAGTTGGACTTAACGCGAGAACGTGTACGTCAAATTGAAGTAAGGATACTGTCAGAATTGTTGAAAGATATTGATCTTTTAGCTCAAATATTATCCCATTCGAGAGGATTTTTTTATTATTCGGATCTTGAAAAGTTATTTCAAGAGGACTTTCTTAGTATGGTATTTGTTTGGATACTAGATAAAAAATCAAGCCGGTATGAATACTTGAAATTTGCTGATTTAATTATTGATAAAAATGTCATCAGTGAGGATATTTCTCAAAAATTCCAGAATATAGTTGAAAAAGAGGCAGCAGAAATCGGCGATATAGCGAACTTGTACCATAATGTATCTACTAAATTAAATGATAACGGACTGTCTTTTATTACTCTTAATAACTTCTCTGTTTTTTTGAATAAGTGGCTTAATTTTAAGATAACTGATGGAATGTACGTTAAACCTGGAATACAAGATGTCGATCTTTTGGCCTATGTCATTGAAGAAGAGTTTAGCGACGGAATAAAACTAGACAGTCAGGAAGATAATCCGGATTTAATTGAATTTAGGAAACAAGTACAAAGAAGCTTCCCGCAAATCAAATTACCAGCTAATAATCGCGCTTTAACTGCTCGCATCACACGGAGTGAGCGGATAATACTCAGAGATCGCGGAGTATACATTGCGTCCTCGCAAATATATATTGATGACTCTCTTCGCGATGAAATAGTGGAATGGATAAATAATCAAGAAACGACTTTAACTTACAATGAGGTATATGAAAAATTTAAATCACGGCTATTTATGGAAAGTAACATTGATAATGGAAACTTTTTACATGGAATGCTTAAATACTATTATCCGGATAAATTCGTTTTTAGTCGCGATTATTTTACAAAAATAGATGGAGAAGTAATCACTACCGATGAAAGAATCATTTATTTACTAGAAAAAAATGGAGCGATGACTGAACAGGAGATCACGAAAGAAATTCCAGGTCTGAAAGAATATCAGATTTCAAGTATCGGAGATAGAAATATTAGGATTTTTAGAGCAGGAATAAAGAAACTTGATGTAGTTGATCACGTCAATTTTTGTGAAAATGATCTGGTGCAAGTTGAACAGTTTATACGACATCTGTTAGAAAAAAATAAAGGGTATATTTCCAGTAAATACTTATTTAGTGAACTATCTTCGTCAACTCTGAACAGGTTGATTATTAATAACCCTGAATTAGATGATGTTGGAATTTATCAGTTTTTATTGAAAAAATTAAATGATTCTTTCCTCTTCAGATATCCTCATATAATAGATAATCAAGGTGATATTCAAATAAAAAATCTAAATGCATCTTCTATATTAGAAAAGCTTTTTGTTAATAAGAGCGGGATTATTTCAAGAAGTGATTTGGAGCATTTCAAAAAGAAATTCCAATGGTCGGAATTGACAATTTATGCATTTTTAAACGAAAGTAAGCAAAATTTAATTCGTATTTCGCGAACAGAATATGCCACACTTGAAAAAAGCGGTGTAACTGATAAGACAGTACATGCTATTGATCATTTTTTTGATAAAATTGATGCTCCTTATTATCCAACGAGGGGTTTTTCTAACTTTGATTCATTGCCTGACGTGACATTTGATTGGAATCTTTTTTTATTGGAAGATATAATAAATAAATTTAGTGACCGCTATCGTTTAATTGATAGAGAGCATAACGGAATGCATTATGTTAGTTCAATTATTGTAAAAGATACAAGTGATTTAAAATCTTTTGAAGATATTGTTGTCTTTGAGCTTAACAAAACTGGGAGAAAGAGTTTTTCTTTAAGAGAAATGCGGGAATATTTATCAAATAGAGGTTTAATAGCCGATGTTGTTCCTCAGGAATTAGAAGATGGAGAAAAAATTAAATTTAACAGCAGAAGTGAAATGTTCGAATTAAAAGAATAGCTGATTTAAAAAAAAGGATAGATTTGAGAAAAAATTTCTCAAATCTATCCTTTTTTTATCTAGATTGTATCTGAAAATTCCAACGATAAATATTTTGTGCATTGTTCTCATCGTAATCATCGCCACAAATGCTTGAATATGGGACACATAAGTTACTCTTTATTACTCGGTTACGACAAAAAGTTCATAAAAATGCGTATCCTGCCAGTGTTTTCAGATGTACTCTAGAATAATTTGCTAGTAGTTTAATTTATTTGTGATTTTATTTATTTGAATAAGTATCTGTTAAAGAGTGTAACTAGCAGGTGTCTACTAACTTTAGTCACTATAAATATTTATTTGATATAATAAAATTAAGCATTATTAATTATATTGATCGGGGTGTAATCATCTATGAGTAAATATGTTCAACACTTCTCAACAAGGATTCCGTGGAAAGATAGTTTTTCTGGAAAAATTGACGATAATCCTAAGTACAACGTTGCTGCGCAAGTTATACCAAATATTGCTTCTGCTAGAGATCTAGAGTTTGAAGAAGCTAATAAGGGAAAAGATTATTATGAAGTTGGTACAGTTAAGATGCAAAATTGGATTACTGAAAATGCTGCGTTTATGTGTAAAAGAAAACTTTTTCTGTACTAGAGCTACTACGAGAAATTATAGAAGACAGTATACTTCGCTTATCTCGGAGTTTTATGAAGTGTTAACCAATAGTGGACTAATTGACTTCATAAGATTTAGTTGAGACTTTTGAAACACGTATGAATATACTAATGACGTCCTGTTATTGATTTTCATAATAAAAAAGTCTCAAAGAAATTTATAGAAAGTGAATTGGTTGGGCACTCACAGAATAAATCCTCAAAGAGTACTTCACTTTTTTAGTATCTGTAAATGCTGTTTGTTTTCTCCAAGACATCTTGATCGTTTTCAACCTTGCTATGAACTATATGATTATATAGACAAAGGATCCGTTCAAAATCTCTTGCTGTTGGATTTGTTTGGATAGAGACGATCGGTGGATCACAAATCTCTAAGGTCGATAGATTTGTAATGATCATATCATAATCTTGGCAAAAACCAGTAAAATCGGTGATCGTCTTCGAGTTTGGTATATCGATTATCAATCGGTTTTTCAAATGATATTGTAAGTCATCACGTAAGAATATGGTATGTTCATAGCTTGTATTCACAAACAAAGCAACTTTCACTATAGGTACATTGTTTTCCAACTGTAAAGATAAACTGTCCCAAGCCGTAACCAACATAAATAATAATTGATCAAGAACTGTTTCATCATAATAGATTGGTAATTCATTATCTATTATGGCTGAATGCAGCTTTTTTTTTATTCTCTGGGTAAAAGCATCGTAGTAGTTGTTTAGATTCACAAAGAATTCTTCATTTGGATTGTATAAAATTTTAGTTGGACCCCAGATATAGGTCGTTGCGTTATAGAGATATAGGAGCATTTTTTCCTTATTTTGAATAGTTAGGTTTTCTTGCTTTTCGATATTATTTAACGCTTCGGACAATGATGAATAAATCGAATTTACTGTCAAAGTGTTGGCTGCTTTTGTTAGCAGTTCGTGATTTGAAAAAAGTAATCTTGATTCAAAAAAATATGGAACAATCTATTGACTACAGTGTCTGAGCAATGGATTGTTCCATAATAAGATTTAATTCTGTAAGTTAGGAAGCCTGGTAAGTGCAAAGTACGAAGATAGAGCTCATTTTGATGGCTGTGTCCCTTGTGTAATCTTTTGATTCCAACGAACAACATCGTTCGAATTTTATTTAAATAGGAGAAAGTTTGCCTTTTAGGTATGTTCAAACAAGGATACTGATCAAATAAGACTGCAATCAATTCATCTAAAAGAGTAAGTTCTATGTCAGGTAATAAAGCATCCAGATATTCGTATTTCTCGAATAGGTAACAATAAAAAAACAGATGATTTTTTTCTCATCGCCTAAAATGTCCATATGATTTGGGTCAATATAGAATCCATACTCTTTCCATATCTTATTGATTCGGTAAATTCCTCTTCTCAAGGTAGATTCACTGATGAATAATTTACGAGACAAGTCAGAAAGAGAAGCATATTGATGTAAAAAAATGTGTTCCAAAATTAGAAAGGCAACAGATTGTTTATTAATAGACGAAAAAATATAAAACGCATTCTTGTTTTTTTGAAAAGTAAGCTTAAGCCAAACTTGATGCTGCTGTCGATTTTTACTGGCTCGATGTATTCGTTGATTTCTCTAATATCTTTACGAACTGTCACTTCTGTGCGAGGAAAGCAAGTCAATTTTTCAATTGAAACGACAAAAACGGTCAGTTCTGCAAGACGTGTGGTTATGACTCCATTAGTCATGGATAAGTTGCAACAATTGATCAACGTCCTAGATGAGATGCGCTCAACCGTCAGTTTTAAAGTGGAAGAATACTATCTATTCATTTACTTAGAGCCACGTAAAAGAGGTATTCCATTCAGACGTGAATTCGTGAATGATCATGTAAAACGTTGTATGCATCGTTGCAGAATCACTAAAGCATTTCATACCCATTTAGCGAGACATACGATGGCAAGTCTAGTTGCTCAACACTGTAGCTGGGATGTTTTAAAAGCTCGCTTAGGACACGCTGACAAATCGACTTCTGAGTTTTATCGTCACCTGACTTCCGAAGAAAAAATGACACCTTTAGATGCTTTTGATGATTTAGAGAATTAGTTTTGTCGTCAACTCTATCATAGATGGCTCTATATCAATATATCCAGAGCTTTTCACACTTATCAAAGAAATCCGTCGTTAATCTATCGTTACCAGATAGTAGGAGAACCCTTGATTTTCAAGGGTTTTTTTTTGTGTGTTTTGAAAGCTTTCTGCTATGCAGGTGGTTTTCGAAACACACAAAAAAATCGATAGCTGGAATACTGGCAAGTTGCCGATACAATTTAAATACTATAAAAGAATTTTTGAATGATGAGACTGGTTTTAGATTTATCCCAATAATAGCTGATAAAAGTATCTTAAGGTTATGAAAGTAATAGTACAAATGAAATATTGCTCTTTTATACCTGATTTAATCAAAAGATTAACGCATAACGATAGAGCAAGTAAGGCACAATTTATCAAACTTAATTTAAGATAGAACGTTCCTAAAAACACGTAATTAATAATGAGATTAATGATGACATAAAAAAGAAAAGCTTTTAGTAATTACTTAATCAGAAAAAATAGATAGTGGGGTTGATCCAATCGTATGGCAATAAAATTTTTCATTAACGATAGTTCATAGAAAAAATAAAAAATAAAATACATTTGTGAAAACGAGATTAGAATAGTAAATAAAAAATCGATTGGCAAATTCAAGTACATAGTATATTGGGTGAATACGGGGAATAGACCGATAGCAACTATTAGATAAAAAATGATATCAATAAACAGTTGGTTAGAATAGAAATATAAAAAATGTAGAGGCGATGTAGTGTGTAGTGAAGAAAAGCTCAGATTGACTGTTAGAAGTGGCTTGAGGTCTACGATAACTTACTAAAGAGAGGCTGTTCAGTAGCAATCGGTGCATCCTCTTTCCCGCGTAAATGAAAACAACGGAACGCCAATTTTTCCTTTGGATGCCCAAACATTACCAATTCTATTTTTTCACGAATTGCTAAAGCGAGGCTTGAATAATGAAGAGTGGGGAGTTCCATTTAGCTATACGAACAACTGCAAATTATTTTGAAAATAGAAGATTCAATGAGTAAACCAACGCACCAGTATGTCCTAGTACAGCCGGAAATCAAAAAGTCTAAAATAATTAGGAGCAGTGAGATTGAAGAGGGATCGGAATATTCAGATGGGAAATACCGAAAGAGTTTTTATAGGGTGAGTCATTTTCATTTTTAACAAAACAATTTACTCCGGTTTCAGTGAGGTAGTTTGGTAATGGAATAAGATAAATATTTTTTATTGTTATTTTAAAATAACGTTTTTAATAGGAAGGTGTATCTCGTTTATTATGTGTATCTTTATTCTTAATATTGCTAATGTAATTTTTGTTGTAATATTTTTTTATGATAACAGACTTTTTGTTTTTATTATAACAAATTTATCTTATTAAATATTTTCTATTTTTTTATTTTATAAATGAATATACTGAATATATTATGAGATGTGTACTTATGTTATATATGAAGGGGTAGGGAAGGAAAAGGGGACATAAGATGACATAAAATGGCTTTACACTCAGTTCAAAAGGAGGGAAGTGTCCAGTGAGGTTGTAGATTAAGGAGTATCATCTTATTTTGATCAGATCATAAAAGAGCAAGTATACATATCATGTGAAAAATCTGTATGGCATCATGAATTATTCTCTAATTCATTTATAGGAGGAATCGTTATGGCTATTGATCATAAACAAGTGACTCAATTGGAAAAATTAGCATTAAACATTCAACTAGATATTTTGATAAGTGTTAAACAAAGAGGAGAAGAATCAATGGATTGTTCTTTTTCTATGATCAAATTGTTAGCTGTTTTATACGGTAAACAGATGAAGATTGACCCGAAAAAACCAGATTGGGGAAATCGTGATCAATTAGTTTTAGCTAAAAGTCATGCGGTATTGGAATTATATAGTACTTTATCTAATCTAGGGTATTTTGATAAGAAGTGGCTATGGACGATGAGTCATCAAGGGGACAGACTCCCTAAAAAGTTAGATCGTTCAAAGACTCCTGGAATCGATGTGACAATCGGGGACTTAAATAACGGTGTTGCAATAGCTGCAGGTCTTGCGATGGGATTAAAAATAGCAAATAAGGAAAATGATGTTTATTTAGTGATGGATGAAGACGAATTAAAAGATGAACGTTGCTGGCAAGTATTTCAGTGTATTGCTCATTTTAAATTAGATCATTGCTTGGTAATTATTGATAGTGGTTATAGAAAACGAGAACAGTTAAGCAAAAGGTATGAGAAATCTTATCTATTGAAAAGAAAAGCAGAGAAGGCTGGGTTTTATACGTTGCTCGTTGATGGGACAAATATCAAAGCAATCAATGAGGCGATTGAAGAGTATAAAATGAGGACGACACAAGCCTTCTGTATTGTTTTAGAAAGTTATCCAGAGCGAGTGCTATCAGACTTAACAATGGACGATCATGAGGATTCAAGTAAAAAAATTCCTAAAACATTCCATCAAGAGATAGAAAAAACGATTTTGAAATTACAAGAAAAGCTTGAAAGGATGAGCTAAATGGTTCAGTTAAGTAACTCGTTATCTGTAAGGAAAGAACTTCGTACTTGCATAGTTGATACATTAAATGAATTAATGAAAAAAAACCACAATATCGTTGCGTTAGAAAATAAGTTTGAATCATTTAGTAATTGGGTTGATTTAAAAAATGAACACCCAAAGAGATATCTCAACATGCCTGTGGATGAAGAGAACATGGTAGGTATTGCAGCGGGGTTAAGTTTAGCTGGCTACCAACCTTTTATCCATCTTTTTGATTCTCATGCGATTCGAAAAATTTTTGATCAATTATTTATTTCCGAAGGATACGGTGGAAATACCATCAATATTTTTGGGGAATATTTCGCTTCTAATCGAAATGGAAAGGAACGCGTCAATGAACTAGGGGAAGATTTAGCGTTGATGACAATGATCCCAAATTCAATTATTTGTGAAGCAACAGATGAGGTGCAAATGGCATGGATCATCAAAGAATTTAGCCAATTGAGCGGTATTCACTATGTACGCGGAGAAAATAAAAGGATACCTAATATCTATAAAAAAGAAACGACTTTTCAATTAGGCAAAGGAAATATTGTATGGCATGGAACAGATATTTTAATTATTGTCGCTGGCAGATTAGTTTACGAAGCCCTCAATGTTGCTAAGCGGTTAAAGTCCTGTCAAATTAGTTGCGAAGTCATTGATATGTTTACGATCAAACCAATCGATAAACAGTTGATCCTTAACGAGTTGAAAGGGAAAACACAAGTGGTCACTATCGAAAATTATGCAGTTATTGGTGGCTTGAGCAGTGCGGTGAACAGAGCTCTTACAGAAAATAAAGCAGCTGTTCCGTTGAGAAAGATAGAGATTGTGAAGCTTAGGCAACAAACGGATGTGCCAATCCAGACAGAAGGTTTTGACTTAGTGGTTCAGTTGATTGTTGAAACAATATTAGCGAATGAGCTAGATCGATAACGGAAAAATTGAGCTGGATCATGATAAAGGATAAAATTTCTTGAAAAAAATTAGTGTATCAAAGAAAGCATATGAAATATTGATTCTAATCGAAATACATAAAGAGCCTTGATTGATCAAGGGAATGAAGAAAACGAAAAAGGCAGCGTTTGGATTGGCCCGATGAAAGGGCCATTTGGGCGCTGTCTTCCTTTAATTTTTCGTTTCTTTAACTACTTAAAAGAGTTTTAATCAATTAATAATTGAACATGTTTGCCAAAAGTTTCTTTTTGACTATCGGATATAGCAGAATCGGTAATCAAATAGTCGACTTCTTGGAGTGGATAAAAGCCATAGAAATCTTTTTTATCAAGTTTATGATGATCTGCTACGATATATCGTGTTTCAGCGCTGTTCAATGCGTAACGTTGAGTCAATCCTTCATCTTCATTTGAAGTGAAAACGGATGTTTTATCTAATCCATTTACCCCGATGAAACTTTTTTTTACATGGATATTTGCAATAAAATCATTGGCGATCGTCCCAACGAAAGCGCCGGTCTTATTTCGATAGGAGCCGCCGATCAGGATGATCTCAAATCGAGGATCACTTTTGAATTTGTTAAACACATGGATCGAATTGGTAATGATTTTAGCGTGGTTAATCGTCAAGAAATCATAAGCTAATTCAATCGTTGTTCCAGGTCCTAAAAAGACAGTATCGCCTTCGTGGATATGATTCGCAATGATTGTGGCAATTTCTATTTTTTCTGACAAATGAAGATCCTTTTTTTCCCGATGACTTAGTTCGATCACGGAAGTTTTAGGATTTAATAGTTTGGCACCACCATGAATGCGAATGATTAACCCCTTATCCTCCAATTCCTGCAAATCTCTACGAACAGTCATATCAGCTACTTTCAATTCTTGAACAATATCGGCCACTTTCACGATGCCGTTCTTCTCTAGTTGTGCTAATAAGTATTTTTGTCGTTCTTCTTTTAACATGATATAAACTCCCTGATATTTCGTGGTTCTTATTTTTTTGTTTGAAATAAACATAAAACATTCAAAGGAGGTTGTCAAATATTAAAGGTTTGTATAAGAAAATAGATTGACATGTTAAAAACATTCGGTTACTATTTGTTTGTAAAGGACAAAAACGAACACAAACAAACATAAACTGGAACAAATATAATGTTCTTGTAAGAGAATGGAGGAAGAAAAATGGATAAAGAAACAGTAGCAATGATTGGATTTGAAGTGGTAGCTTTTGCTGGTGAAGCAAGATCGAAATTGATCGAAGCGTTAGCTAAAGCAGAGAAGGGGGAATTTGAAGAAGCCAATGGATTAGTTGAAGAAGCCAATCAGAGTTTGGTTGAAGCGCACAATTCTCAAACTAAAATGTTAGCTGCTGAAGCGAGTGGTGAAACAATTGAAGTAGGGTTTATTATGGTTCACGCCCAAGATCATCTAATGACCACGTTGCTATTGAAAGATGTCATTCAACATCTCTTTAATATTTATAAAAAATCATAGAGGAGCCTGGGTATGAATGCAATGATCAAACGTATCGAAAAAATGAAACCGTTTTTTGAGAAAATTTCTAATAATTCTTATTTAAGAGCAATTAGGGATGGTTTTATCAGTCTTATCCCTGTCATTCTTTTTTCAAGCTTTTTTTTATTGGTAGCATATGTTCCCAACGCATTCAATTTTCATTGGGGAGAAGAAATAGAATCCATTCTAATGAAAGCGTATAACGGGTCCATGGGGATATTAGGGATCTTAATGGCTGCTACAGTGACCAAGAGTTTGACAGAAAACTTTAATACTAAATTGCCAAAAACGAATCAAATCAATAGTACTTCAACCATGATCGCTGCTTTTATTGGTTTCTTGATTGTTGGGGTTGATTCGTTAGAAGGTGAATTTGCTTCTGATTACATGGGGACCAAAGGATTGATGACAGCGTTCATTGTTGGTTTTATTGTTCCTAATATCTATCGATTCTGTGTTAGCAAGAATTTGACAGTGAAAATGCCAGAGGAAGTTCCTGGTAATATCTCACAGACATTTAAGGATTTGATCCCGATTACACTGTCGACCGTCTTTTTTTGGGGATTTGATTTGGGTTTTCGTAACCTTGTCGGTAGTGGGTTTTCAGAAAAATTGATTGAACTGTTCCAACCAATTTTCTCAGCGGCCGATGGCTATTTTGGGTTAGCACTCATTTTTGGGGCAATGGCGTTTTTCTGGTTTGTCGGTATCCACGGTCCCTCTATTGTTGAGCCAGCTGTTGCTGCCATCTACATAACAAATGTAGAGATGAATTTTCAACTGTTTCAAAGTGGGGAACATGCACCGAAAATTTTATCTCAAGGCTTACAATACTTTGTTGCCACACTAGGTGGGACGGGTGCGACATTGGTCATTACGTTGATGTTTGCTTTTCTAGCAAAGTCAAAGCAGTTAAAAACAATGGGACGTGCCTCAGCGATTCCCGTTTTGTTTGGTGTGAATGAACCCATGCTGTTTGGTGCACCAATCGTATTGAATCCTATCTTTTTTATTCCTTTTATTCTTGCACCGATCCTCAATGTCTGGATCTTTAAATTTTTTGTTGAGGTGTTAGATATGAATGGATTCATCTACAATCTGCCATGGACAACTCCTGGACCAGTAGGGTTGATCTTAGGGACAGGTTTTGCTGGACTATCGATCGTTTTGATGATTGTTTTATTAACTGTTGATTTTGCGATTTACTATCCATTTTTCAAAGCCTATGACAATGAATTATTAGTGAAAGAAAAAGAAATAGGGCACGGGGATCAGTTGGAAAGTACAACTGTCAAATCAGCAGTCGTTTCACCGGCATTTGCTAAACAAAAGAATGATCAGACTAATGTTCTTGTACTTTGTGCCAATGGAGCAACTAGTTCGATGTTAGCCAATGCAATTAAAAAGGGTGCGAAGGAATTGAGTATCGGTGTGGATGCGACGGCAATGGCTTATGGGCAACATAAAGATCAGATTGGCGAGTTTGACTTGATTATCTTAGCTCCGCAAATGGCTTCGATGCTTGAGGAACTGAGAGAAAGTGCGAAGGACCATAAAACACAAACTGTTTCTACTACGGGAATCGAGTACGTCAAACTTGCAAAAGCACCTACTGATGCGGTCAACTTTGTTTTTGAAAATCTAACATGATGTGGAGGATGCGATGAATAAATTTCCAGAACATTTTATTTTTGGAGCGGCAACGGCCGCTTATCAAGCTGAGGGTGCCCTTTCAATAGGAAACCGTGGGAAAAATTATTGGGATGATTACCTTAAAAAGACAGGGACGTTTGACCCTAGTCAAGCAAGTGATTTCTATAATCGTTATGCAGAAGACTTACAAGCATGTCATCAGTTTGGCATCAATGGCATTCGGATTTCGATTGCCTGGTCTAGGATCTTTCCTAGTGGGAGAGAGAAGGTCGATCCGATCGGTGTCCAATTTTATCATCGTTTGATCGATTCTTGTATCAAAAATGGAGTCACGCCGTTTGTGACTTTGCACCATTTTGATACACCAGAGAAGCAATTTAAAGATGGTGATTGGTTGTCTGCAAATATGGTGGATGATTATGTTGACTTTGCGCAATTTTGTTTTGAAGAATACGGGGACAAAGTGAAACATTGGATCACGATCAATGAACCCTGGTCAGTGGTTGCCGGTCAATACATCATCGGTCATTTTCCGCCGAACAATCAATATGAGCTGGGTAAAGCGATCCAATCGATGCACAACATGATGGTTGCCCACGCTCGCGTAGTCAAAAAATACAAGGAAGCTAATTACCAAGGTGAGATCGGGATCGTTCATATTTTAGAATCAAAGTACGGGATAACTGATCAGAGAGAAGATAGCCTGTCAGCGAAGAAAGAACATATCTTGGCGAATCAATTTCTATTGGATGCGACGTTTAAAGGGGAATACTCAGCAGAAACGATGCGTGTGATCAATGAGATCTTATCTGCAAATGGGGCGCAGCTTGAACTCAAAATAGAAGATTTTGATCATCTAAAAGAAGCAGCAAAAATGATTGATTTTTTAGGAGTCAATTATTATGCGAGTCATTTTTTAAAAGGCTATACAGGAACATCAAAAATCCAACATAACGGAACTGGTGAAAAAGGAAGTAGTATCTTTGCCTTGCAAGGTGTAGGAGAAAGGGTAACAAATCCTGTAATCCCAACGACTGACTGGGATTGGCCGATCTATCCACAAGGGTTGGAAGATATGCTTCTCTTGATCAAACAGAATTATCCGAACTATGGAAAAATTTATGTAACAGAAAATGGTTTAGGGAGTAAGGATCATTTTGAAGCGGGACAAATCAATGATGAGGAGCGGATCGATTATGTTCGTCTTCATCTAGCCGCTATTTTACGGGCGATCGACCAAGGTGTGAGAATTGAGGGATACTTTATTTGGTCGTTGATGGATATGTTTTCTTGGACGAATGGTTACAATAAACGTTATGGATTATTTTACGTAGATTTTGATACGCAGCAACGATTTCCTAAAAAGAGTGCTTATTGGTACCAAAAAATCAGCAAAGAAAAAGTATTGGATCAACCGATTAAAAATGAAACTAGCGAGAAATGAGAAAACTAAACAGGAGGAAAAATGAGTATGCGAGTAGTCATTGGTGCGGATAGCGACGGAATGGAATTAAAAGAATGGTTAAAAGATAAGCTCGTGCAAGAGGGATTTGAAGTAGAAGATAAAAGTATTCAACCAGCAGAAGATTTTATTGCATCTACATTAGCTATCACAACAGATTTAAAAGAACACCCGGAAAGTCTAGGGATCGCTATTGATGGTTATGGTGCAGGGAGCTTTATGGTCGCAACAAAAATAAAAGGAATCGTGGCAGCTGAAGTGTCGGATGAAAGAAGTGCTTATATGACTAGAGATCATAATGATGCCCGAATGATTACCTTAGGCGCAGCGATTGTTGGTAAAGAGCTTGCGTTAAATATCGTTAAGGGATTTTTGACCGCATCTTATAGTGGTGGTCGTCATCAGATTCGTGTAGATATGTTAAATGAAATGGGTTAAGAAAGGAGCAGATAATGAGAATAGCAATTGGATGTGACCACATCGTAACAGATACAAAAATAGCAGTTGCGGATTTTTTGAAATCAAAAGGGCATGAAGTAGTGGATGTAGGGACCTATGATTTTACCCGCACACATTACCCGATATATGGGAAAAAAATTGGAGAAGCAGTAGTTAAAAAAGAAGTTGATTTAGGCGTATGTTTATGTGGAACAGGTGTCGGGATTACCAATGCAGTCAATAAAGTACCTGGAGTAAGAGGTGCGTTGGTTCGTGATATGACCAGTGCCATCTATGCAAAAGAGCAACTAAATGCGAACGTCATTGGTTTTGGTGCCAGAATCACAGGAGAATTTTTGATTTGTGATGTCATCGAAGCCTTTATTCAGGCAGAATATCAAGAAACAGATAAAAACAAACAGTTGATCGAAAAAATCAACCAGTGTGAAAGCACAAATGCTTCGCAAGAGAAGCCGGAATTTTTTGCAAAATTTCTTAAAAAATGGGAAATGGGCGAATACGAAGACTAAAAAGGAGCGTGACATAGAAGCAATGGATGGAAAAATGAAACATTTAAAAAAACTCTGGAATAAAGAACAAATCTTTGCCGCTTTAGCAATTGATCAACGAGGTGCATTACGTAAAATGCTTACCAAAGCAAAAGGAGAAGAAGCAAGTGCTAAAGAGCTGGAAGAATTTAAGATGATCGTGTCTTCGCAACTAACAAAAGATGCGTCAGCGATTTTGTTAGACCCAGAGTATGGCTTGCCTGCAGCGAAAGCGAAAGCGCAAGAAGCTGGCTTACTTCTTGCCTATGAAAAAACGGGATATGATAGTACCGTTCCTGGAAGACTTCCTGATCTTTTACCTACTTGTTCAGTTAAGAATCTAAAAGAGGCAGGTGCAGATGCTTGTAAATTCTTACTTTATTATGATGTTGATGAAAGTGACGAAATCAATGAGCGAAAACAGGTATTTATCGAACGGATCGGCTCAGAATGTCAGGCAGAAAATTTACCATTCTTTTTAGAATTAGTTTCATATGATCAAAACATTTCTGATAGTCAATCAAAAGAATATGCGATGAAAAAACCTGGCAAAGTCATAAAAATGATGGAGAAGTTTTCTGAAGAGCGATTCAATGTCGATGTCTTGAAAGTGGAAGTTCCTGTCAACATGCAATATGTAGAAGGATATAGTCAAACAGATTTCGTACATACGAAAGAAGAAGCAGCGAAATTTTTCCAAGAACAAGCTGCTGCTACCCATTTGCCTTATATCTTTTTAAGTGCCGGTGTCGAAGCAGAATTATTTTATGAAACACTACGTTTTGCCAAGGCAGCAGGATCGACCTTCAATGGGGTTCTTTGTGGTCGGGCAACGTGGAGTGCTGGGGTAGAAACTTTTGTCAAACACGGAAAAGAAGCGGCAATGACGTGGATGAACGAAGAAGGAAGTAAAAAAATCCAACAACTCAACCAAGTGCTGCAAGAAACTGCAACACCAGTAGCGTTATAAAAAAGGCTATGAATACCATTTGTTCGGAGGGTAACAACGGGTATAAACGTAGCGGTAAGCTTTATAATAGAATGAACATTTTTTGAAACGCTTCTTCTATTTTTATAATGGAGAAAAATAGACAAGAATAAATAATCAAGAGATATAAAGATAGTGTAAAGAAACGATTTAAAGTTTCACACTATCTTTATATCTTTTTTTGTATGATCAAATCATAAAGGAGAGAGGAAAAATGATGATTATATTTGGTTTGATTAGTGCTTTATTAATGATTTATCTTTTCTGGTTTTTATTTAAGGGGGAAGAGTTATGAGTAGTATCATTTATCAAGGATTGTTTTTTTTATTTGTGTTACTAATTCTAGCGTTACCTCTTGGGTGGTATATTAAACAAATCATGCAAAATAACATACCTAAAGGCGTACGATTTTTGCAACCCGTTGAAAAACTATTTTATAAAATAATCGGACCAGTCAGTCAGAAAGAAATGACGGCGAAACGCTACATTTTTAGTGTATTGTCATTAAGCCTTTTTTCGCTCATTTTACTGATTGGTCTGTTAATGACACAAGAATGGTTGCCGGGAGGGAATACAGTTAAAAATCTTTCTTTCCCATTAGCCCTCAATACGGCAGTTAGCTTTGTAACGAATACTAATTGGCAAGCCTATGCTGGGGAAACTACCTTATCGAATTTTTCGCAAATGTTTGGCTTAACAGTTCAAAATTTTGTATCTGCAGGTGTTGGTTTAGCAGTTTTGATTGCCTTATTAAGAGGTTTGACTCAAGTGAAAAATAAACGGCTAGGGAATTTTTGGCAAGATTTAACCAGAGGTCTAGTCTATATCTTATTGCCGCTTTCCATCGTTTTAGCTATCTTATTGATCTCTCAAGGAACGATCCAAACGTTTCAATCAGGGCTAGCTTATCAAGGATTAGAAGGAAAAGATTTGTGGTTGTATCTAGGACCAGTAGCAAGCCAAGTAGCTATCAAGCAGTTAGGAACGAACGGTGGTGGTTTTTTTGGAGCAAATTCAGCTTATCCTTTTGAGAATCCAACGATTTTAGCGAATTTTTTGGAAAATATTGCCATTTTGCTTATTCCTGCTGCATTGATTTTTACACTAGGTTTTTGGGTAAAAGAATGGAAACAAGGGCGGACGATCTTGATCGTTGCAACCACTTTTGTTCTATTAGCGTTTATCGGGGTAACAGTTAGTGAATATTATGGACCAAACTTTATTCAAGTGTTAGGTTCGGCCAACATGGAAGGAAAAGAAGTTCGTTTCGGTGTAGGATGGTCAAGTTTATGGGCTGTCAGCACGACTGCTGCTTCTAATGGTTCGGTCAATGCGATGCTAGATAGTTTTACGCCATTAGGTGGAGCGATCCCACTCTTTTTGATGCAATTAGGAGAGATTATTTTTGGTGGGATTGGTAGTGGATTATACGGCATGCTTGCTTTTCTTTTGTTAGCCGTTTTTATTGCTGGTTTATTAGTTGGTCGTACGCCCGAATATTTAGGGAAAAAAATTGAAGCGTTTGACATCAAGATGGCTAGTTTAGTTATTTTGACTCCTTTAATGTTGACCCTCTTTGGAGCTATGGCCTTGATCAGCCACAGTGAAGTCTTCACTTGGTTAACTAATGAAGGACCTCATGGATTTAGTGAATTATTATATGGTGCAACTTCCTTAGCGAATAATAATGGGAGTTCATTTGGAGGTCTATTAGCAGATACGCCGTTTATTAACTATTTAGGCAGTTTCTTGATGCTGCTGTCCAGATATCTACCGATCGTTGCGATTTTATTCCTAGCAGAAAATATGGGGAATAAGAAAAAAGCAGCGTTGAGTCCAGGGACATTATCAACCGTCAGTCCAACGTTTGTTACGATGTTGATTATTGTCATTTTAGTGATCGGCGCCTTGAGTTTCTTACCAGCATTAGCCTTAGGACCAATTGCTGAGTATTTTACAGTAAAGTGAGTGAGAAAAATGAAAAAAATCTATTTATGGGCTGTGGGTCAATCGTTCAAGAAGTTGGACCCACGACAGCAATTAAGAAATCCAGTCATGTTTGTTGTCTATTTAGGCGCGATTTTGACAACCATTTTGTGTTTTTACCCGATGGATGTACCATTATGGTTTAGTCTTGCGATTACGGTTTTCTTATGGTTGACTCTATTATTTGCCAATTTTGCTGAAGCCGTTGCTGAAGGTCGTGGGAAGGCACAAGCGGATAGTTTGAAGCAAGCGAAGAAAGAAGTAATGACCTATAAGATCACCTGTTTAGAAGATGTGCAAGAAAAAAACTTTATTGAGATCCGTTCTTCTGATTTGAAAAAAGGCGATCTGGTTTATGTCCAGGCAGGTGAACAAATCCCAGCAGACGGGGACGTTATTGAAGGGGCTGCCTCCGTCGATGAAAGTGCCATTACTGGAGAATCAGCACCAGTCATTCGGGAATCCGGAGGGGATCGAAGCGCTGTGACAGGAGGAACGACAGTCGTCTCTGATTATTTAGTGATACGGGTCACTTCCGAAAACGGGCAATCATTTTTAGATAAAATGATTGCGATGGTGGAAGGCACCCAACGAAAAAAAACACCCAATGAAATCGGACTGCAAATCTTTTTGATCACTTTGACGATCATTTTCTTAACAGTTTCGATTACGCTGATCCCGTTTACTCACTTTAGTAGTCTGCTGGCAGGAAAAGGTGGCCCGCTTTCTTTAATCATTGTGATTGCGTTATTGATTTGTTTAGCACCCACGACAATTGGTGCGTTGATCTCTTCGATCGGTATTGCTGGTATGAGTCGATTGACAAAAGAAAATGTCATTGCCATGAGTGGTCGAGCAATCGAAGCGGCAGGAGACGTCGATGTCTTATTATTGGATAAAACTGGAACGATTACGCTGGGCAATCGACGTGCAAGTGAATTTTTACCAGTTCATCAAGTGAGTGAACGAGAACTGGCGGATGCTGCCCAACTTTCCTCTTTGGCAGATGAAACAGCGGAAGGCAGAAGCATTGTGATTTTAGCCAAAGAACGATTCAATCTACGGGAACGTGAATTTCAGCAATCTGAGGTGAAATTTATTGATTTTAGTGCCAAAACAAGAATGAGCGGGATCGATTATCGCGGGGACGAAATTCGTAAAGGTGCGGCTGACACTATGAAAAAATACGTGGAAGCAAATGGACATACCTATCCTGAAGAATGCGATCAATTAGTGGCTCAAATCGCACGTGCAGGGGGAACCCCATTAGTAGTTGTCAAAAATTACCAAGTTTTAGGTGTTGTTTATCTCAAAGACATTGTAAAAAATGGTGTGAAAGAAAAATTTGCAGATATGCGGAAAATGGGGATCAAAACGATCATGATCACAGGGGATAATCCTTTGACGGCTGCAGCGATTGCGGCAGAAGCGGGCGTTGATGATTTTTTGGCAGAAGCAACACCAGAAAACAAAATGGAATTAATCCGTGAGTACCAAGAAAAAGGTCACCTTGTAGCAATGACGGGTGATGGAACGAATGATGCTCCGGCATTAGCACAAGCTGATGTAGCGATGGCAATGAATACAGGAACCCAGGCTGCCAAAGAAGCAGGGAACATGATCGACTTAGATTCAAGTCCTACGAAACTCCTGCAAGTAGTTCAAATCGGCAAACAACTATTGATGACTCGTGGAGCGTTAACGACCTTTAGTATTGCCAATGATGTTGCTAAATATTTTGCGGTGATCCCAGTCTTGTTCTATAGCATCTATCCACAATTAGATCAATTGAACATCATGGGACTTAGTACGCCTTTAACAGCTATTTTATCTGCGGTCATTTATAACGCGGTGGTGATTGTGGCATTGATCCCATTAGCGTTGAAAGGTGTTGCTTACCAGGAAAAACCAGCTAGTCAAATCCTGCGACATAATCTACTTGTCTATGGATTAGGAGGTGTCATTGTACCATTTATTTTTATCAAACTGATTGATGTCATTTTATCATTCGTGATTTTGTAAAGGAGAAAAGTGATGCGAAAAACAGTTATGGGAAGTATTCGTTTTTTATTGTTAAGTTTACTTGTTTTCGGAGGGGGGTATACATTACTAGTTACCGGGGTCGGTCAACTATTTTTCAATGAACAAGCTAATGGCAGTCAAGTTACCAATGATGGGAAAGTCATAGGTTCGAAGTTGATTGGGCAACCTTTTGAATCAACTCGCTATTTTTCTGGACGGAATGAAAAAGTTAGCCAACTGTCACCGGTATCCAAGGAACAGGCTTCACGTGTGGAACAGAGAACGAAAAAACAGCTTCAAGAAAATCCAGATCAAAAAGAAGTTCCGGTGGATCTAGTGACTGCTTCGGCAAGTGGTGTAGACCCAGATATCAGTGTGGAAGCAGCCAATTTTCAAGTGCCAAAAATCGCTCAAGAGCGAGGTCTTAAAGAAGCGGATATCTATGCTATAATAGAAAAAAACAGCCATAAGGATTGGTTTTCAGATCGCAAATACGTTAATGTATTACAATTGAATCTTTCGTTAGATCAGATGTCTGATTCATAATCGGTTCTAGCCATTTTCTTGATTGGTTTTAGCCAATCGGAAAATGGCTCAGACTTACATAAAGGATAAGTTGGAGGGGGAAAGGATGTCGTTATCGAGTGTATCAGAAGATTTTATGCAAAGACAGCAAGGGAAGAAAGGTAAATTAAGAGTATTCTTTGGTTTTGCGGCTGGTGTCGGGAAAACGTATGCGATGCTCTTAGAAGCTAGAGAATTATTTGCCTTAGGTAAAGATGTCGTGATTGGCTATATTGAGCCTCATGATCGACCAGAAACGAATCAACTACTCGAAGGTATGCCTCAGATCCCACCTAAAGAAATCAATTACAAATCAATCACTTTATTTGAACCTGATATTGATCGCTTGATCAAGCGAAAGCCAGAAGTAGTTTTGATCGATGAATTAGCGCACACCAATGCGCATGGATCAAGAAATAAGAAACGTTACCAAGACGTGGCAGAGTTACTGAATGCTGGAATCAACGTTTTTACAACGATTAATGTGCAACATATCGAAAGTTTGAATGATGTTGTTGTTAATGTAACAGGTGTGGAAGTAAAAGAAACCGTACCAGACACTTTCTTTCAACAAGCATCTTTGAAAGTGATCGATGTTGAGCCGGAAGAATTGATCTTACGGTTAGAAGAAGGAAAGATCTATACCAACGAAAATGCAAAACGAGCCTTAAAAAATTTTTTTACCCCACAAAAGTTGAACCATCTGAGAGGTTTAGCGATCCAAAGAGCTTCCGATCATATTAATCAAGTCAGTAGTCAAACCAATCGAATCCAAAGCAAGTTGTTGACTATTGTTAATGACGATTTTCCTAAAATGGCAGAAAAGTGTATTCGTTGGACTGCAAGATTGGCGCAAGGCTTAGGTGCGCAATGGGTCGTGATTCAGATTCGTTCACATGAAGACACGCCGACAAACTTACCACTTGCTGACAAACTTGGTGGAGAAGTGATCAGTATGGAAGAAGAAGGAAGCTTTGAAACGATCGTTGAATACGCTAAAATGACTGGTATCACAGATATCATCATGGGAAAGAATCTACGACAACCATGGTATGAACGATTATTTTTAGAATCGTTTGAAAACCGATTGCTGAAGCGATTGAATGATACAGAGATCCATTTGATCCCATTTCAAGAAACTAGACCGTCCTTTTTATTTCATACAAGAAAAATCATTGAAGGCGGCGGGAAAGATCTAGGGTATGCATTAGGTGCTGTTTTTTGTGCCACTTTAATTACTGAGTTGATGCAGTATTTGAACGTCGGTGATCAAAATCTGATGTTGATCTATCTCTTTTTCGTCTTATTAGTCGCTCGGATGACTTCCGGTTATTTTTGGAGCGCTTTAGCATCAATCCTTAGTGTACTATCGTTCAATTGGTTTTTTGTTGAGCCACTTTATTCATTGACAGTCTATAAACAAGGCTATCCGTTCACTCTTTTGATCATGTTTTTAGTTGCTCTGATGATTAGTAACTTAATGGTGCGGTTAAAAAAACAAGCAGTTTATTCTATGGAAAAAGAGCATCAAATGGAAATTCTTTATGAATTGAATAAACAATATGTGTTGGCACAAGATCAACAACAAATTTTTGATATTACTGCGACGTATCTTTCACGTTTGTTAGATCGAGAAGTGGTTCTCTTTGATTCTGAAGGACAAGTGAAAAGTGTGCATCGTGTCGATCGGAAAAAATCAAGACTTAACATCAGTGAAGAAATTGCAGTAGCTGTTTGGACAGCAAAAAATCAACAGGAAGCAGGAAATGGAACCGATACCCTCGGAGGAGCAAAAGGATTCTATTTACCGATCCTTACTAATGGAAAAGTCGTAGCTGTTTTAGGAATGGAACGAAGTCATTCCCACGACCTACAAAACGATCAACTAAACTATTTAAAGTTGCTCATTACACAACTGGCAACGATTCTGGAACAAAATCAATTGAAAAATGAGAAAGAGCAAATCGAACTTGAGAATGAACGAGAAAGAGTCCGCAGCAATTTGCTCCGAGCGGTCTCGCATGATTTGCGGACACCATTAACGGCAATTTCAGGGATTGCGGAGACGTTAAACAATGAAAAAAGTGTGTCGAAAGAAACCCAACAAAAATTATTGCAAGATATTCAAGATGAGTCCCAATGGTTGATTCGGATGGTGGAAAATTTATTATCGATTACACGGATCAATATGAATACAATGAAAGTGAATAAATCAGCGGAACCGATTGAAGAAATTATCGAAGCTGTGTATAGTCATTTGAAAAAAGTGTATCCAGATAGCCAATTAGATGTCGTATTACCAGAAAACATGCTATTCATCCAAGCAGATCCTATTTTAATTGAACAAGCTTTGTTCAATTTGATTGAGAATGCTTTGAGACACGGTGAAAAACAGCAACCTGTACGATTGACTGTGAGCCAAAATGGAGAAGAAACGAGAATTGAGATTAGAAATAAGGGTGAGATTCCTATCGAACAATTTCAAAAAATCCAAAATAATCTGACTCAACCAAATGAGGTGCCTGTTGATTCTAAAAACGGATTGGGAATTGGGTTAAGTATTGTCAACACGATCATTCGTGCTCATAACGGACAAATGGAGATGATTGCCGATAATGGGGAAACGATTGTCCGAATCTATTTAAAGTAAGGAGTTTTTTATGAATAAGATGATCTTATTGATTGAAGATGATCCCAACATTACCGACTTCATGGAAGTGGTTTTTGAGCGAGAACAATATAGATTAACGGTAGCAGCAAATGGGATGGAAGCTTTAACTGCTTTACAGGCAGAAACATTTGATGTCATTTTACTTGATCTAGGTTTACCTGATATTGATGGAATGGATCTCTTGAAAATATTGAGGAAACGGATGGATCTTCCGATCGTGGTGATCTCTGCACGAAAGGACGAAAATGAAAAAGTAGCCGCCCTTGATTTAGGAGCAGATGATTACGTCACCAAACCTTTCGGGACTAACGAACTTCTAGCTCGTATAAGAACAGCTTTACGACATAAGAAAACCAAAGAAGAACAGACGTTGATCGTAGTAAATAATGCATTGAAAATCGATTTTGATAAGCAATTGGTTTATAAAAATGACCAAGAAATCCATTTAACAAAAAATGAATATCGATTACTTAAATGTTTATTTGAGCAGATTGGTAAAGTAGTCACTTACCAAACCTTAATGACCCAAGTATGGGGACCATATAGTGAAGATTCCCAAATTTTGCGAGTCAATATGTCAAATATCCGCAAAAAAATTGAAACAAATACGTTGAAGCCTGAATATATCATTACTGAAATTGGTGTTGGTTATCGTTTACGTGATTACCGCTCGTAAACATAAAGATGAAACAGTGAAGTCTGTTTAATAAGTATTAGATCCAAGAAAGATAGTTCAAAAAGGTCATGAAAGAAACAAATAGCTCCGAACAAACCAGAGCTTACTGTATCTTTCATGACCATTTTATGGTGTTCATCGTATTACTTCTAGGGAATTAAACCTAGGTTATTCACTTACTCTTTTATAATTAGACCTAACAATGTAGAGAATTTTAAGGCCTGGTAGGTTGAGACCTGGCAACCTTTTAATTCATTGATCGTAATGCTTAATGTTTCAAAATTAGAGGAGCTTAAATCAACGCCTTTTAAAGAGGTTTGCTGAAAATTCGCTTCGTTCAATTCACAATTGTCAAAAATGATTCCTTTGAAGCGACAATGATAAAGATCGGCGTTTTCCAATGAACAATGGCAAAATTGATTATTCTCCATTTTAGCATAGCCAAAAGCAGCTAGATTGATTAGACAATCTTTAAAAGTAACGTTTTTAATCGTTGATTCTTGAAAGGTTGTCCCAAGTAGTTTGCAATTGATAAATTCTACTCGGTGGATAGAGGCTTTTGTCATATTGACGTTGGAAAGATCACAATTTGTAAAGCGAACATCTACGAACTCGACCTGACTAAAATCGCTATTTGTAAATTGACAGTGATCAAATTCCATATTGTAAAAACGTGGACGATCGAAAAATGCTTCGATTGCTTCGTCATTGACTACTTTGCACATTTCAAGCATTGGTTCCTCTTCGGAATAGATTGTAGAAAAGGGCTTAAGTGGTAATGTGGGAGAAATTTTTGGAGGAACGATTTTCATAGATTCATCTACTTTCCTATATAAGATTTTTCCATATCAGTAACGGAATCATCGCTGTCTGCTTATTATAGCACAAATCATTTGATTACATTTGGCAAATTTTTTGCGACAAAATGCGATATATTGCAAAATATTGCAAAATGTAGTAAAGTGACTTAAGGGAGGCGGTTTCATGCTGAGGGAAATTCGTTTGAAAAAAATAATCAAAATCATGAAAGAAAAACAAAATGCTGCGATTGATGACTTAGCAGAACAGCTGGAAGTATCTAAAGACACGATCAGACGTGATTTAATGAAGTTAGAAGAAAAAAATATAGTTCGCAGAACACACGGCGGAGCGATTTTATTAGAAAGAGAAGCAACTATTTTTGATTATGAGCAACGTTCAACTAAATTAAATGGAGTGAAACTTCAGTTAGGAAAAACCGCTGCAGCTATCATTAAAGACAATTCATCGGTTATTTTCGATTCCTCCACTACTGTAGAAAGTGTGATCAATCAAATAGGGATGAAACCTTTGACAGCTATCACTAATTCTTTGACTCATGCGATGCTGTTGGCAAAAAGGTCAGCAACTACGATTACGCTATTGCCGGGAAAATTGCACAAAACACAACTTTTTTTACATGGCGCAGATACTATTGAGAAATTAAAACAATACAGTGTAGACTATACATTTTTAGGTGTTTTTGCTTTATCGTCTGAAGGAATATTCATTCATACGGAAGAAGAAGGACTTGTCAAACGCCAAATGGTCAAACAGGCAAAAACGGTGGTTGCTTTAGCAGATCATACAAAAATGGATAAAACCGGTTTTTTTAAGGTTTGTGATTTAAAAGAGATTGATTTTCTAGTAACAGATCAACCTCCCAGCAAGCAGTTGCAACAAGCTTTGATAAATAATCAGGTGGAATGTCTTATATTAGATCAATAAAGGAGTAAGTATGGAAAAGAAAAATATAATTTTAGATGTGTTGACTGAGCCGAAAACATTTGCAGATGTCTCACCGGTTTTCTTAACAGATGAAACGATTGAGATGAGAAAAAAACGAATGATACAAAGGATGAGAGAAGAAGCGATTGACACACTGATCATTTACGCGGATCGTGAGCATGGTAGCAATTTTGAATATTTTACGGGATTTATTCCACGGTTTGAAGAAGGATTATTTGTTATGGAAGATAGTGGAAAAAGTACCTTGATTTTGGGAAATGAAAATCTGAAACTATGTAAACATGCACGAATCCAATCAGAATTGGTTCATTATCCACCTTTTTCATTGCCGAATCAACCAATGGATCACGAACAACCTTTAGAACAATTATTTACTTCGTTAGGGTTCGTTGAAAAGAAAAAAATCGGGGTAGTTGGTTGGAAAATGTTTACTACACGGAAGAAAGAAGCGAACAAGCTATTCGATGTTCCTCACTTTATTATTGAAGCAATCGAAAAAGCAAAAGATGAAACGACTGAACTACTAAATGCTAGTTCGCTGTTGATCGGGGAAAAAGGAATACGGAGAACAAATAATGCCAATGAGATCGCTCATTATGAATTTGGTGCCAATCTAGCTTCTAGTTGCATGTTACAAGCACTAAACAAGATTGAAGTAGGTGTAAAAGAGTCTGAAATTGGAGCATTGTTAAATGGAAAAGGACAACCGAACACGGTAGTGACAATTGCTGCGACAGGGCAACGTTTCGAATATGCTAATCTTTACCCAACCGATAAAACAATTAAACTTGGGGATGCGTTGTCTTTAACTACTGGGTTTAAAGGTGGTCTATCTAGCAGAACCGGGTTTGTCATCGAACATGAAAAACAACTTCCATCAGAGCAAGCGGATTATTTAGAAAAAGTGGCTAAACCTTATTTTCAAGCAATTGTTCATTGGTTAGAAACAATCAAAGTGGGGATGAGAGGCGAAGAAGTTTATCAACTAGTTGAGACTGTTTTACCAAAAAAACAGTTCCATTGGCATTTAAATCCTGGTCACTTGACAGCAGATGAAGAGTGGTTAGCTTCACCTATTTATCAAGAGTCGCAAGAAATACTTGAAAGTGGGATGATTTTTCAACTAGATATCATTCCTTCAGTTCCGGGTTATACAGGTGTTAGTGCGGAAGAATGTGTGGTATTAGCTGATGAGGCACTGCAAGGAAAAATCAAAGAAAAGTATCCAGAATTATGGCAACGCATTATGATTCGTCAAACGTATTTGAAAGAAGTGCTAAACATTGATTTAAGTAAAGACATTTTACCGCTTTCCAATACGGTTGCATACTTACGCCCTTTTTATTTAGCAAAGAATCAAGCATTTCGTGTACAAAGAATAAAATCCACATCTTGATGTACGAGTGAATGATAAGAGAAAATTCGTAGGAGTAACAGGAGCTGTATGGTTCGTTACTTCTACGAATTTCTTTGAGGTCTGCTAGCTTTTTTGAGAAAAATCCCTTATAGTGAAAGCCGAAAGACTAGATCATTTTTTGTACGTTGTTTCAAATGCGACGATGATCATGCATAAATCTTCATTCGTTTATTGGTTTTGGCCAAGCAGATAAATGTTAGGCTAGTCAATTATGAACGAGATGGAGCAGAAAAAAGGGGATATCAACTATGAACATCAAACAAGTGAGCGAAGCGAAAGGGATCTCGCCCGATACATTGCGTTATTATGAGAAAATTGGTCTCATTCCGCCTGTACATCGCACGAAAGGCGGAATCCGTGATTATACAGAAGAAGACCTCAACTGGGTAGATTTTACAATTTGTATGAGAAATGCTGGTTTATCCATTGAGTCGTTGATCGAATACAATAAATTGTGTAAGCAAGGAGACCAGACAATTGCTGCTAGGAAGCAATTATTGATGACAGAAAGACAGCATTTGATTCAAAAGATCGATGAGATGCAAGAGTGTTTAACACGATTACATAAGAAAATCGAGAATTACGATCGGTATTTATTAGAACAATAAGATATTAGTCCATGTTAGCCAACAGTTGGTTAAGAGAACTTTTATAGCCCAAATACAACAGTTCTGAAATTTTTACCAATGATGAAATAAAAAATTTTGATGAAAAAGAAGGCGTGTCGGAAGTGTCTAACTCTAAGAAATAAGCCGGATAATCCCAAATAGGAGGAACTATTTTGGGACTATCCGGCTTATTTTCGATGATAGAACTCACCATGAATATCAGATAGTGAGTGAAACTACATAGCATTTAACGCATCATCAAGATCAGCGATCAAATCTTCTACATCTTCGATCCCGCATGAAAGCCGAACTAAAGTTTCAGTGACACCCATCGCTAATCGATCCTTTTCAGGCATACTGGCATGAGACATCGCCCAAGGATAAGAAAGGATGGATTCCACACCTCCGAGACTGACAGCTACGATTGGTACACGACAGTGTGTGAATAAGGTTTCAATTTGCTTAACTGAATCTACTTCAAATGACAAAATAGCACCACAGTCTTCGCATTGTTTTTGATGGATCGAATGTCCAGCATGCTGTTCAAGACCAGGATAATAAACGTTTGTTACTTTCGGATGATTGACGAGAAAGTTAGCTAATTCACTAGCGTTTCGAACTGATTTTTCCATTCTTAACCCCAACGTTTTAACGCCGCGCAATAGTAGCCAAGCATCTTCAGGACCTAAAATCCCGCCCAGTGCTTTTTGATGTTCCTTTAATTGCTGATACAGCTCCTCGTTATTTGTAGCGACCAAACCTGCAACAACGTCACTATGTCCATTGATAAACTTTGTTGCACTATGTATCACGATATCAACACCTAAATCTAAAGGATGTTGTGAAATGGGTGTCATAAATGTATTATCTGCAACTGTTAAGATCTGATACTCGTTAGCCAATTCAGTCACTTTCTTTATATCAGTGATTGTTAATAATGGATTGGAAGGAGTTTCAATGTAAAACATTTTTGTTTCTTTTTTAATCGCTTTTTGCCAAGAATCAATATCCGTTTCATCAACAAAAGTGCAATCGATCCCGAAACGAGCTAAGAAAAGATGGATGCTTTGGAAGGTTCCACCATAAATATTTTTACCTAGTACTAAATGATCTCCTTTGGATAAAAGGAACAGGACAGCGTTAATAGCAGCCATTCCTGATGAAAAGGCTAAACCGAACTGTGCGTTTTCTAATGAAGCAATACATTTTTCCGCCGCTTCGACAGTAGGGTTACCAAAACGAGTGTAACTAAAACCTGTGTGAGTGAAGACATTTTTTTGATGAAACGTGGAAGTTTGATATTTAGGTATCGACGATGCGCCTGTAACTGGGTCGATGACTGGGTAATCGTGTAGAATTTTTGTATTGATATTCATATGGGTTTCCTCCAAACCTACTTCATGTATCTCAAAAATAACACATTCATTTCCGTTATGTCAACGCTTTCTTGATAAAAAATTATCAATGAAATTAATTGCTTGCGTTAGATTTTAAATAACATTAGCTTTTATAATTTTATTTTAAATAAAAGAATTTTTGCGGTTTTTAAAAACTCTGAAAGTGGTTGACTGCCTTAAAAATATATGATAATTTTTTAGTGTAATTGTATTCTATGATAAAAAATTATTAAAGGAGGAAAAGAATGAGTAGCAACAAATTACCGTATGAAAAATATCGCGTGGCGGGAGACTTGATCTTTGTTTCTGGACAGTTATCAATCGATCCAACCACTGGTGAAATCGTTTCTGAAGAGATTAAAGCACAAGCGAACCAAATCATGATCAATATATCACAAGTGTTGGAGGAGCTAGACTTGACCATGAATCAAGTGGTTAAAACGACTTGTTTTCTAACTGATATGAATCATTTTGAAGCATTTAATCAAGTGTACGCAGAACACTTTGGTGAACGTTTCCCAGCACGATCAGCTTTTCAAGTCGTTGCCTTACCAAAAGATGCTTTAATAGAAATCGAATGGGTTTTATCTAAAGCATAAGAAAAGAGGAAGAAAGAATGAAAATAATAATCATTGGTGGAATTGCTGCAGGAATGAGCGCAGCGGCCAAAGCAAAGAGAGTCAATCCAGATGCAGAAATCATCGTGATTGAACAAGAGGATTATATCTCTTTCGGCGCTTGTGGGCTTCCTTATTATTTAGGCGAAGAATTTAATGATGAACAAGAGATGTTTGCTCGAACGCCTGAACAAATCGAACGTTTAGGAATTAAATTATTGTTGCGCCATCGAGTAGAATCAATCGAATTTGCCACTAAAACGTTAGCTGTAAAAATTTAAGTACAAATGAAGTAAGTCATGAAACTTATGATCGTCTGATGCTGGCTGTCGGTGCAAAGCCGTTTGTTCCTAACATTGCTGGTATTGATTCCAGTGATGTATATACGATTACAAAACTTAATGAAGTCAAACGACTACAGCAAGAATTATCAAATTATCAAAATATTGTCATCCTGGGTGGTGGATTTATTGGCATTGAAGTAGCTGATCAGTTAACGAAAGCAGGAAAAAATATTCATTTGATCGAGATGGCTCCTCACTTGATGAATCGTTCATTTGATCCGGAATTTTCTACTAAAATTAAAGAAGCTATTGAAGAAGAAAATGTAAGGGTTTCCTTAGAGGAGTCTGTTCTAGAGATCGAAAAAAATCATGAACAAGTGGTAGCTGTCAAAACGAATAGAGGAAGTTATCAGGCGGATGCGGTGATCGTTGCTGCTGGATTTGTTCCTAATACCAGCTTTTTGAATGATCAATTGGAATTGTTAGGAAATGGTGCAATTAAAATCGATACATATGGGAGAACGTCTCAAAAAGATGTATTTACGGCAGGTGACTGTGCTTCGATTCCCCATCGAATCTTAGGGGATATTTACCTTCCTTTAGCGACTACAGCGAATAAAATGGGACGGATCGTTGGGATCAATCTTAGCGGTGTACAGATGCAGGAATATTCAGGGACATTAGGCAGCAGTGCGATCAAAGTAGTAGAGTACGAGGCAGCAGCGACTGGTATCACTGAAAAAATGGCAAGAGAAAAAGGATTAGATATCAAAACGACTTGTATTGAGACAATGAATCACTCGAATTATTATGGAACTCAAGAAAAAATCATGATCAAACTGGTTTATGACCGACAAACAAAAGTGTTGTATGGCGCCCAACTATTCGGGAAAAATGAAACAGTTCTTCGTGCGACTGGCTTAGCTGTTGCGATACACGCTCAAATGACGACTGAAGAATTAGGATTTGTTGATTTTGCTTATGCACCACCTTTTTCTTCTACGTGGGAAGCACTAAATGTTGTAGCAAATACTGCAAAATAAAGGGGATGAATAAATTGATCGATGCACCTTTTTTTACTCAATTTCTGAAAGTAAGTAATTATTATACTGCGGGAGGAATCGCTTTGCTGATTCTATCCCTCGGGGTAATGAAGTACCTGAAAGACAAACGGATTAATTTCTCTAAACGAATGATTTATGCTCTTATTCTTGGTTTGCTTTTAGGGGTTGTCATTGATTTGATTGGTTCCGATAGCGAAATTTATACCGAATTTGCTCGAACGGAAATCAATGCCTGGTATGCCCTAGTTGGTTCAGGATTCTTGAAGATGATCCAGTTGCTAGCTATTCCTGTCGTGTTCTTATCGATTATCAAAGTAGTGATTGATGTCAAAGGAGAACGGTTAAAATATTTGACGGGAAAAACTTTTGCAACATTACTAGGGACTACGGCTATCTCTGCGGCATTGGGGATTGCGGTTGTCAAACTCTATCGGCTTAACGGTGCAGAGTTTGCTGGAGACTTGGCAGCAGACAAAGCAGAAAGTATTAGTAATATTGCTTCGCAAAGTTTCCCGGAATTTTTCTTGAAACTGATACCTAACAATATAGTTAGTGTGATGGGGGACAATGGGAGTATTGTATCGGTTGTGATCATAGCGGCTATGTTTGCTGGAGCTATTCGCTTCTTACAAGTCAAAAAACCGGATCAAGTGGCACCTTTTGTTACGTTGTTGGACTCATTAAAAGTAACCGTCATTTCCGTTTTAACTAACGTGATCAAGTTGATGCCGTATGGGGTTGTTGCTTTAGTAAGTAATACAATTATTTCTAGAGGGATTCAAGCAATTATGGGAATGATCGGATTTATTGCAGCTCTATATACTGGCGTTCTTTTGATGTTGATCGTTTATGTCATTTTATTACTATTCATGGGTGTGAATCCAATTGTTTTTTACAAAAAAGCATTTACGACACTATTGTTTGCTTTTTCTTCCCGTTCAAGTGTAGGAACTTTACCTTATACTTTGAAAAATCTGGAAGAAGATCTAGGTGTGTCTCAAGAAACGGCAAATTTTGTTGCTACTTTAGGAACTTCGATTGGTATGAATGGATGTGCTGGTGTATTCCCTGCTATGCTTGGTGTTTTAATGGGATCAGCTGTTGGCGCAGAAATGGATCTATCCTTTTATTTCTTGGTGGTCGTTGTCGTTACGGTAGGATCCATCGGAATTGCTGGTGTACCTGGTACGGCGACCGTTGCTGCGACAGTTACTCTTAATGGCTTAGGGTTTGGACACACGATCACAAGTATTGGAGCGATATTTGGTATCGATCCGATTGTTGATATGGGACGTACCATGTTGAACGTCGCAGGCTCAATGGTTTCTGCGATTATGGTAGATAAGTGGGAAGGAACATTTGATAAACAAGCGTTTTTGGCACCATTGAATAAAAAAAATGAAGAAGAGTAATAGACAATGGGAAAAGTTATGTGTTCAATTAGTGATGAAATGATATCTAGGTAATGAGTTGATACCAACTCGCTGATTAGATCGTTTTTACTATAGCTTTCGCCTGTTTCAAAAGTGAAACAACCAAGAAATAAGACGGCACTCCTTAGTGAAGAGGAGTGCCGTCTTTAGTTTCAAAGTTCATCATGTCTGAGAAGCTGTTAAAAAATGCTTGCTTATTGTCATTGGAGGTAACCGATGCTTTCGCAATCTCTTTACTTTTCTCCTTCAGCAATCTTCAGGTAACGATAAACGCTGGGATCTGATATGTTGAGAATCTTAGCCACTTGTGAAACAGCGCCTTTGATTTGGAAGATTCCTTTTTCATTTAATTGGCGAATGATTTTAATTTTCAACTCTTTATTTAAAGGAGTTTGTTTGTCCAAGAGATCGGAGGGGACGATAGAGTAGATAATCCCTTCAATGGTTTCTTCCAAGATCTCAACGGATTCGGGGAGGTGATTCGTATCAAACACTGCAAGTGGTTGTTTTTCTGTTGATAAGCCAGCTAATGCGAGTATCTCCTTTGAGAGTGACTGATATTTGCTGATATCTTGATTAATGCAAAGTAATCCGACTATCTTCTGCTGATCATTGCGTATAAAAAAAGTGGCACCTCTTAATTTTTTCCCATTGATTGTTTGTGCATCATAGTTGACTAAATAATCTTGTTTAAGATATTTCTTTGAGCGCACCATTTCTAAAGCGAAACCAGTAACAGGATAATGGATATCTCGTCCACTTATATGATTGTTTTCAATGGCAGCGATATGAAAATGACCTTCTTCCAGATGATGAAGAACCACTTCATAGTTTTCCCCTAAAGCTTGTCCGAGGAATTTGACCAGGGATATATATAGCGTTAATTGAGTGTTATTCATTTTCTCACCTTGATAATTTTTTGTTACTTTATAATACCATCTTTGTTTGCTGTTTACATTATAAAATAATCGTTATTTCATTTTATTTTTTATTGACAAATTTTTTGGGGGAAGTTATATTGTTTGTATAAATCGTAATCATTACTATTTAAGTTCGTGAACGGTTTATTTGATAAAAATAGACTTGAAAAAGGGAGAAAGCAATGGAAAAACAAGACTTAGCGAGTGCCTATCGTCGGCTAAAGAGCCCCAATATCAAAACGAAAAAAAGAGCGTTAAAAATCATTCATCAATACAAACGTAATAAAAATAAGTAAAAACTGCCATTTGTCAAAACAAAACGTATTTGATTGGGCGGTGTAAACGATAGATGATTAAATGGGTTTGTTTTGGTGAAAGAACGTGATAATTCTATCAGTCAATTCTTGTCTTCAAAATTTTAACTGGTATAATGGTTTTTAAACGAAAAAAGGTGTGTACTATATGATCCATTATTCTATAGCAACTATAGAAGATTTACCTCGTATCGTGGCAATTTACAATCAATCGATTTTAACAAAACAATCAACTGCCGATGTAGCGCCCATAACGATGGAAGATAAAGTGGCTTGGTTTGAAGCCCATGATCCTAAGAAACGTCCGCTATGGATCATGCAAGAAGCAGGGGAGATCATTGGCTGGATCAGTTTGAGTGATTTTTATGGACGACCAGCATATGATCAAACGGTAGAAATCAGTATTTATATTGATGAGGCCTATCAACATAGAGGCATTGGGCAGTATGCTATGGACTTTGTAGAAAAACAGCTCCTTGGCTTAGGTATTGAGACTGTGCTAGCCTTTATCTTCGATAGTAATCAAGCGAGTCAACGTTTATTTGAAAAAAATGGTTATTGTTTATGGGGGCTACTGCCTGAAGTTGCGCAAATCGATGAGAGATTGCTTGGGTTAGCTATTTGGGGAAAATCGTATCGCTAATCAAATAAGCTGTAGTTTCATGGATTTTTCTGAAACTACAGCTTATTTTTCATATTACTACACAAATGAAAAAATTTGTGTTACACTCTTTTTGTGAAACAGTTTATAAAACTGTACTAATAAAAAAGCGTTTTTCGAGAGAATGTTTAATGAAAAGGGAGTAATATTGTAATGGATGATGAAATGAAACAAGGTTCTAGAGCTGTAGTAGAAAGTTTAGCGAATCACCAAGTCGAATATGTTTTTGGGATTCCAGGAGCAAAAATCGATGGGGTGTTTAATGAGTTAGAAGATCAAGGACCAGAATTAATCGTTACGAGACATGAACAAAATGCCGCTTTTATGGCTCAAGCAATTGGACGGATCACAGGCGAGCCAGGCGTCGTCATTGCTACTAGTGGTCCTGGAGCTAGTAATTTAGCAACTGGGCTAGTGACCGCTACGGCTGAAGGTGATCCGGTTCTTGCAATTGCAGGACAAGTCAAACGAAGCGATCTACTTAAATTAACTCATCAAAGCATGGACAATGCTGCTTTATTTCAGCCAATCACTAAATATAGTGCAGAAATTCAAGATCCAGAAACAATTTCAGAAGTGATTGCCAATGCTTATCGAATGGCTAAAAGTTCGAAAAAAGGAGCAAGCTTTATTAGTATCCCACAAGATGTGGTAGATGCGACTGTAAAAAATGAAGTCATCAAACCTCTAAAAGATCCACAATTAGGTTCTGCTTCTGCTGGCGATATCGATTATTTAGCGGAACGTATTCAAGAAGCGAAATTACCTGTTTTATTAATTGGGATGCGAGGTTCAAGTAAAAAAGAAACAGCAGCGATCCGTAGATTAGTAGAAAAAACAGGCTTGCCGGTGGTGGAAACTTTCCAAGCCGCTGGTGTGATTTCTAGAAAATTAGAAAACTATTTTTTTGGCAGAGTCGGTTTGTTTAGAAATCAACCAGGAGATATGTTATTGAAACGAAGTGATCTAGTGATTGCGATTGGGTATGATCCAATCGAATATGAAGCAAGAAACTGGAATGCTGAAAAAGATGCTCGAGTAATCGTTATTGATGAAACACCAGCTGAGATTGATTCTTACATGCAGCCAGAAAGAGAATTAATCGGGGATATCTCTGAAATATTGGATCTGTTGACGGATTCTTTAACACCGCATCAAGTGTCACGTGATGCGAAAGAATACTTAGCCTTTTTGCAAAATAAATTAACTGAGCGTGATATTGTGCCAACAAAAGACTGCGAAGGAATTTTGCATCCTCTAGAAGTCATTAATACACTCCAAAATAAAGTGACAGATGAGATGACTGTTACTGTAGATGTAGGTAGTCACTACATTTGGATGGCACGTCATTTTAGAAGTTATGAAGCAAGACATCTATTATTTAGCAATGGGATGCAGACACTAGGCGTTGCTTTGCCATGGGCAATCTCCGCTGCATTAGTACGTCCTAAGACACAAATCATTTCGGTATCTGGTGATGGTGGTTTCTTATTTTCTGCTCAAGATCTAGAAACAGCTGTTCGTAAAAATTTGAAGATCATTCATTTGATTTGGAACGATGGTCGTTACAATATGGTGGAATTTCAAGAGATCATGAAATACCAACGAGCTTCCGGTGTGGATTTTGGCCCAGTTGATTTTGTAAAATATGCAGAAGCTTTTGGTGCTAAGGGGCTTCGTGTGACCTCTGTCGCTGAGTTGGAACAAGCAATAGAAGAAGGATTTAAAACGCAAGGTCCAGTTATCATCGATATTCCAATCGACTACCGTGACAATGAAAAACTTGGTGAAACGATTTTACCAGATCAATTCTATTAAGGAGATGCTAAGATGAGTGAAAGAATACTTTTTCAACATGGAACACTAGGAGCATTGATGGCAGGACTAATGGATGGTACTGAGACGATTGAACAGATACTCAAACACGGGACTTTAGGTTTGGGAACGCTACATGGATTAGATGGGGAAGTCATCTTCCTAGATGGTGAAGCTTATCAAGGACGTTCCGATGGAGTAGTTGTTAAGCTGACAGGAAAAGAAACCACTCCTTATGCAGCAATCACCCCATTCATTACAGATGAACGTTTTGAAGTCGAAAATCAAACAAAAGGCGAAGAATTAAAACAATCAATTTTAGCCAGTCAAGCAGGAAATAACTTATTCTTAGCGATAAAAATTACTGGGCTGTTTAAAACAGTTCACACACGTATTATGCCAAAACAAGAAAAGCCTTACCGAAGATTAGCAAAAATTTCAGAGTCTCAACCTGAATTTCATGAAACAAATAGTCAAGGAACGTTAGTTGGATTTTATACGCCAAAACTGTTTCAAGGAGTAGCAGCTGCTGGATTTCATTTGCACTATATCGATGAAGCTAAACAATTCGGAGGGCATGTCATTGATTTTGAGCTGACAAAAGGCACTGTCGAAATCAGTAAAATCGAAACACTTGTTCAACATTTTCCCAGCGATGATCCAACGTTTATTGGAACGACAATAGATTATGCAAACTTGGAACAAGAGATCCAGCAAGCAGAATAATTTTCTAATGAGTCCGTGCTAAAAATTAATAATGAAAGTATTTTATATTTGAAGGATGTTCTTTTCCCGTCTTTCTGTCTAGTAAGGTCATTTTTTTCTCAATGACTAGTCAGCAAATCATTTCTAAGCTATAATTTTTTCATAGAAGGAGTGGTTGAGATGTTGTGGACAGAAAAGCAAAAAGAAGATGCCTATCAAATTTTATTATTACAGCAAAAAGGATTATTAGAGGCAGAAGATCATTGGCTAGCAAATTTAGCGAATTCTTCTGCTTTGTTGAACGAGACATTACCAGAAACAGTTTTTGCAGGTTATTACCTATATAATGGCGAAGAATTGATTTTGGGTCCATTTCAAGGTCGTGTTTCTTGTACTAGGATCACAATGGGAAAAGGGGTTTGTGGTGAGTCAGCACAAACAAAAACTACATTGATCGTTGATGACGTTAAGAAACATGAAAACTATATTTCTTGTGATTCTGCAGCTCAATCTGAAATCGTTGTGCCCATGATCAAAGAAGGACATCTGATTGGCGTTCTAGATATTGATTGTGGTGTAACAGGCGGGTATGATCATATTGATCAAGAATATCTTGAGAAATACGTAGAAATGCTTATTGATATCGTGCCTTTAGATGTTATTTCTTAAAAAATTCAATAACTTTAATAAGTGAAATCAAAAGAACGCTCGAAAAAGTCGTTCTTTTGATTTTTTTCTAAAATTATAATGGTTTTTGGTTTTCATAATCTAATTTTAATGCTATTATCATTTTATAAAATGTTAGAACGATTAAAGGTGGATGAGATATGAATAACGAAGAAATCATTTTGGGACAAAAATATGCGTGTAAGCCAATCGGTTTAAAGCATGTAGTAGTAGGTGAAGTCATTAATAAATTAGAAAATTGTATCGTGTTATGTGTGGAAAAATACCAAGAAAGTGATCATGAAGAAATATTAGAAAAATGTGGGAAAGTGGTTGCGAAATATGCGGATGTATATGATTTAACTACTATAGAAGCCATTTTTGAAACTTCTTCAAAAATTTATGAACCAGCGCTTGTCTCATAAATAAAAAATAGTTTAAAAGAGAGGCTCTTTGTCAAATGATGTTGGTAAAGAGAAATCTTAGAATAATTTGGGCAGAAAGAAGAAAAACTTCTTTCTGTTTTTTTTATTTGGTTAAAATAGTTTTACCGTGACAGATAATGATTCGTCGTTTGAAATGATAAAAATTTCGAAACCCATAAGCGTTGCGTTTTAATACTTTAATAGGGTTGTTTAAACATTCTAGTGGTCCGTTTGAATAACTGTAGCGGAGGGCATTTCGGATCTGTGGCAGAAACTTTTTAAATGTTCGCAAAGTTGTCGCATAAGTTTCAGGTAGCTGGCTGACTTCTCTAGATAAACAGTCCTCAAATAGTGAATGATCTCTTTTCTTTACTGCATAAAGAAAAACTTGGTATAACTGATAGCCTTGTCGTAGATTGGTACAAGTAGCTAACAATCGGTCGACAATCTCACTTTCAGTTAAGTAATCTTTGAAACTGGCACGCCAAACCCGTTTTTCATAGTTCAACTTTGCTTCTTCTTTTTGTAGGAGTTTCCAATAACGTTTCATTTTTTTATCAAGCCCACGTTGGTATTGAGAAGTACTTTTAAGTCGTGCATTGGTTTCCTTCACTCGGTGGTTTAAAAAAGTTTTTCCTATATGTTGGACAATATGGAAACGATCAATAATCAACTGAGCATTGGGAAAAGCTTTTTAACCAATGAAACATAAGGCACATACCTATCAATAACAATGAATTCAACAGCTTTTCGAGTCGCTAAGGACAATCGAGAAAACAGCTTTCTAAATAAGGCAATCGTCGGTTTGAGACAATGTGGATACTCTTCGGGCGTGTATTGAAGAGTACCTTTGTAAATCAAGCAAATTTGCCCTTTATATCTTTCTTTGGTTAAATAATTTTCCTCGAAATAGATAGTTAGGTCTAGAATATTTAGGGTATCTTTGATAAGCTGAGTATAAGACATCTTGAATCCTCCTATGAATTGGTTAGCCAAATTAATTCTAAAGGATTTCAGGGTGTCTTTTCTATATTTTTACATCATAAAAAAGATGTTGGTGAATTTCACCAACATCAAAAAGTATAGAGCCAAAAGAGAAAGAGGAATAGCTTTCTCTTTTTTTTTTTTGTTATTCAAACTTTTATGCTTTACAAGTCTCACTAAAACATTTATATTATTGATAAGTCAATAATTGACAAGTCAACGGAAGGAGGATGGAGATGGATTTAAGAAAACTCAGTCAGTTACTCTATAAAATCAAAATTATCAGTCAAGAAGGATCAGCTTTGTTCGAGAAAGAAACTGGATTCAGTTTGACGAGATATGAAATGCTGATGTTTTTATGGGAAAAAGGCAAATGTTTACAAAATCAAATTCAAACAGATCTGAAAATAGACAATGCAGCTATCTCTAGACATTTGAAGATATTGGAAGAAAAAGGCTATGTTTCACGAAAACGCAATCCAGCGAATAATCGTGAAGTATTTGTTCTACTGACGGATACAGCCAAACGAGAACTGGCTAAGTGTGAAAATAATCATCAACAGTCCGCTGACTCTTTGTGCATTTCGTTGACCGATGAAGAAATCACCGAACTAACAAAATTATTGAATAAACTTTATTAACTACATTAGGAGAAAGAAGAGAGAGAAATGAGCAAAGAATTAGTAAACAATGATTTTTCAAGTGTTGTATTTGGAAGAAAATCCGTTCGTGTATATGATGAAACGGTTAAGATTTCTCATGAAGAAATGTTAGAAATGATACAAGAAACAACAACAGCACCATCTTCAGTTAATATGCAACCATGGCGTTTTGTGGTGGCAGAAAGTGAAGAAGCAAAAGCAAAATTGAAACCATTGATCCGTTTTAATACGAGACAAAATGATACTTCATCAGCTATGGTCATGATCTTTGGAGATATGAACTGCTACGAATATGGGGAAGAAATCTATGATCAAGCAGTAGCAGAAGGTAAGATGCCGGCAGAAGTCCGAGACCAACAACTTGCTGCGATCCTTCCTTATTACCAAAACTTTACACGTGAACAAATGAATGACGTTGTGAAAATTGATGCTAGTTTAGCTGCAATGCAATTCATGCTAGTTGCTCGTAGTCACGGCTATGAAACAAATCCAATCGGGGGATTCGAAGCAGACCAATTGGCTGAAGCTTTTGATCTCGACAAAGAACGTTATGTTCCAGTGATGATCTTATCTGTTGGGAAAGCAGTAGAAGAAGGATATGAATCTGTTCGATTGGCTCCAGAAAAAATTACAACTTTTAAATAAAGCGAGTGTGGAAAAATGATCGTTATCAATGCAAAATTTTCAATCAAACCAGAAAAAAGAAATGAATTTCTTGCGGAAGTCAATGAACTTGTTGCAAGTACAAGAAAAGAAGACGGGTGCTTAAGCTATCAATTGTACGAATCAATCGATATTGAAAATGAATTTGTCATGGTTGAAAATTGGCGTGATCAAGCAGCGATTGAAGGACACAATCAAAGTCCGTTACTTCAACAATTATTTAAAAATATGAGTCAGTATAGTAGTAAGAAGACAGAAATAAATGTTTCTCAAACAGTAAACTAATTTTTTGATTAAAGAAGTTATGTGTTAAATCTATTTTATAAAATGTAACTAAATAATTTCCAGTTCGTCATGGTAAAATGATTAATCATTTACCGTGACGGGCTTTTTTTGTTAATCAATCATTTTTACTAAATAAACATAATCGGATTTTAAATAACGTTTGTGAATTTTTTTAAGAATGTAAAAATCATAATTTTAATTTCTTAACTAGATATTTTTTTATTTTAACACACAGAAAACCTTGTTTTAATAATAAAATAATCTTGCGAATCTTATATGTTACAGGTAACATTAATATGTAGGTTAAACTACTATTGTTTATTTTAAATAACGTTTTTTAAGGAGGAGGATAATCGGATTCAAGTACATAAATAAAAGTAACCAACCTTAGAATAAAGTAAGAAAAAGCTAGGTTAGCGAAATTTCAAATATAACTGGGGGAGCAGATAAATTAAATGACGAAAAGAAAGCAAAATAAAAAAATAAAAAAAATGAAAACAATTATGAACTCAGCATTGCTGATGACCACTGTAGTGGGGTTGCTAGCACCTAACGTATTGGCAGCATCCAACGCAGTAAGTGAAATCGAAATAATTGATGAGGTGCAACCACCACATGATTCAGGAACATTGGACCTATCCATGCCTGAACCGGAAATAGGACGGGTATCTGTCATTGGGGTAGATGTAGATACACAAAAAGCACTTTGGTTTTCAGAGGAATTCGGTTTTGTCGGAAACAATGTAACCTTATTCGCTGAAATTGTAGAAGGGTATGAATTGATCTCTCCAGATAGAGTGATTATTTATATGGAAACGCCAGAGATGTATCACAATTTTTATTATAAAAAAATTGAAGATAGTCCTGAAGAAAGCTTCTCATCAGTCACTGTGCAGTATTTACATAATGAAACTGGTCAACCGATTGCCGAACCTACGGTAATTAATGATTTAGAGATTGGAACAGAATACATAGGAAATGCACTGGTGATTGATGGCTACACGATCGTAGGGCCTGAAACTTATACAATCAATGTTTCCGAGGATCCAAATAGCAATATCATTACTTTCCGTTATGATGAAAATCCAGTGACTAAAGAAAAAGCAGCTGTAACTGTTAAGTATATTAATGAGAAGGGGGAATCGATTGCTGAAGATAAAATAATAAGTGACCTGGAAGTCGGCTCTACACATACAGAAGAAGCGTTACTTATCGAAGGATACGAATTGCTGAGTATCAAAGTCCAAACGATAGAAATACAAAGCGAAGGCAATATCATTACATTTATATATGAAACTAAGGAAACAACGCCGCCAGAAAATGAAAAAGCCAATTTGACTGTGAAATATATTGATGAGCATGGTCAATCGATTGCTAATGATAAAATAATCCAAGACTTAGAAGTCGGCTCTACATATACGGAAGAAGCGTTACTTATCGAAGGATACGAATTGCTGAGTGCCAAAGTCCAAACGATAGAAGTACAAAGTGATGGCAACACCATTACATTTATATATAAAGCCAAAGAAACATCACCGTCAGAAAATGAAAAAGCCGATCTGACTGTCCGATATATCGATGAGCAAGGTCAATCAATTGCGGAGAAAAAAGTAATAACTGATTTAGAGATTGGGAAGCTTCACAAAGAAGAAGCGTTGCTAATCAAAGGATATGAACTAGTTAATCCAAAGTTAGCGATACAAGAAATCATGATTGAAAAGGGAACAAACACGATCACGTTTATCTATAAGAAAATCAAAACAACAGTAGCGTTAGCAGAAAACGTTGCTTTCATTTATGGTACAGAAGGAAAACAAATGACGGCGGTTATTCCAGGAGGAACAACGATGTACGTTGTTTTGAACGGGGAAATCATCGGAAAAGCCAAACAAGAAAAGGTCAATTCTTCTCGTTTAGTAGATGTAAAAGTAGAAGAACCGACGACGATTTATTTATCTAAAGCTGTAGCAAATGGGGAAACAGTTCAATACTATACAGAAAATGAAGCCGGAGAAAAATCAGTCATCTCAGAAATTACACGCCAAGAAAAGACGGATCAAACAAATAAACCAACTGAGAATGACGACAACAAACAAGATCAAAGTAAAGTGGATACCGCAACTGAAACGAATAAAAATAAAGAAAGTACCGAAAAGAAAGAATCAAATCAAACGTCAACTTCAAAAAATGGTAGCACCACAAAAAATAATTCTACAGGTACGACCAAAACCACCGTATCTGGAAAAGCTACTTTACCAAAAACAGGAGAGCAACAAAATCGCTTATTGCGCAGTTTAGGAATGGCACTTTTAGTAACGGTAATGGGGATCAGTTACATATTAAAGAGAAAAAATAGAATAAAACAAGATTAAAAATCATTCAATGAAAAATAACTAAAAAAACACAGACCTCCAGAAGTATCTAGATACTTCCGAGGGCCTGTGTTTTTGTTCTCGCTTCCTATTTACTGGCAGTGATAGCGGACAGGATACTTATTTTTTCGGGATCGGATAAAACCGTTAATTCTTTATTGATCTATGTGAGTAAACTTTGTCATAATGACTGAGAAATAACCAAAATCTAACTAATTCAAGGTTGCTTATTGTTCAAATTATGCGCTTTATATGTATCAGTCAGCAGGGAATGCTTAGATTCAATCGTTAGTATAGGAAAATGTTCAGAATCATTCAATTTTATAATGAGACTAGATAATAAAATTTTATCTTTCATTACTTGGTATTTTTTTTGTAAGGGATAAGCACGAGGTTTTTTGTCTCCGTAGTTTCTTCCTCGCTTAAAGGAGTGAGAATAATCGTTTCATTCTTCTTACTGACTTTGTAAGACATGATGTCACTTTTAGACCAAAGTTCCTTCCAAGTCATTATATCTCCTTTAATCGTATAACGAAACTCTTCTTTTATATGCTTACTGAATTGTTTGATAAATTTCTTCATATGTACACTATTGGATTCATCGTCTACAGAGTAATCGATACTTGAAAAATCTAAGTTAAAACTAGCTTTACGGTTAGAAAAGGTAAGGGTCATTTTGGGATCATCAGTAGAGTCCGTCCCTTCAATTACCCATGCATTTGCTTTTAGATCCTTAACTAAACGATTTGCTTGCTCGTCTTTTTTCCTTTGACATCCACATGCGCTAAGTAACAACAATGTGAATAAAACCAATAAACGAACGCTCTTTTTTTTCACTTGCTTTCCTCCTTTCTATTTTCTTTAGTGTTCAAGAGAAGAAGACTTGCCCTCTAAGCAAATAAAGAGTTGCGAGTGCTTAAATTAGATAAATAATCTCCCGCTTTTTAGATAATTTATAAAGATTGAAAACGTGGGCTCCTTTCGTTCAGGATCAAATTATTCTTCTCTTATCAGAAATAACGCAACCATTCAAAGATGAAACATGTTTCTCGTTGTGAATATCTCTAAGTTAAGTTTAAAGCTTATCTGATTTCATGACAATCAGAAATTGAAGAGAGAGAATTGATCTTGCTCAGTGACCAATCCAAACCAAACTTGAGAAGATAATGTACAGCGTATTTCAATTTCTGAAAACAAAAAAATGATTCATTCAAAGAAATAATTATAAAAAAAGGAAAAAAATTTGTATATTTTTGGTTAAACTATTGGAAAATAAAAAGGTATTAAATGATGTAGTGAGCGCTGAAATGATGTAAACAAGTTTCAAAATATCTTTTAGTTAGAAAGTCGAGGTCTATCGTTGAGGAGTTGGTTTTACACATCGTTGATTTTCTTTGGTAGTAGGCCAGTTCCTATCTTTTATAATCAATTATTAAATGAGGAGGGGTATGTATGTTTCTAATATTTATGTTTATCTTTTTTATTTCAGCATTCTTACTCTTGATGTATGGCGCAATTAAAAGGCGAAAAGTCACTGTTCCATTTTTTCTGCTACTTTTTTTGGGAACTTATTGTTTCTTCAATGTAGCTAAAGATGTATTAGACGAACTGGATTTGGGAAGCAAAACGTCTTTCAATCAATTAGATGATGATGTTTTTGAAATTGACGATTGATGAGATAATCATAAAATGCAGTGAAATTTTTAGCATTACCAACGATATACTATTAGTAGCTATTCCTCAAAAGTGTAGGTGAATCACCAGAGCAATCTTTATACGACTAGCAGTAACGTAATCTTTTTCTGTGCTATGGAAAAAATAGGACTAGATTTTCCAAGTAATTGAATTCGGAAATTCCATCTTATCTCTTGCTACTATTTTGTCTCAACTCTTTTGTTTCCATATAATTTTAGTATGAATCAAAAAATAGTTGAGTGGGGCCCAATGAAAAATCAGCGTGAGAGATGAATCTTTCGGGCTTGAAAATGAGCTTGAATAAATTTCATTTAACGAAAACTACCGAAAATAAAAAATGCCTAAATCCTTTTAAAATAAGGATTTAGGCATTTAGTGAAATCTACCGAAATCTCACAATGGAGACGGCGGGAGTCGAACCCGCGTCCAAACACATCGCCACTTAAAAATCTACGTTCATAGTCAACTCATTTGTGGTTTCGCTTTACAGCTTGCCGAGTGACAGGCATTCTGTATCGCTAGTCTGATGATCTCTTTAACAACTTACAGACGGAAAGTTGTCACGTATCCCACTAAATTTGAGACCCTTACTCGAGCACATGGGCGATGCCGAGAGGATCTACGCTAACTGTTTTTAGGCAGCTAAAGCGTAAGAGTTGTTTTCGTTTTTAGCAGTTATATTTAACTGTAACGTTTTAACGTAGACGTAACCTACGAAACGCAATTCAAGCTCAAACTGTGCCTGTCGAATCCGTAACGTCCCCGTTATAAACAAGGGTTACGTGTATTTTTCATACAATTTATATTATAGCACAAAATTGAATTTTTTCAATGAGAAACGATCACGGAAAAAGCAAATCGTCCGAAGTATCAAGAGATGATTCTCAATAGCTAATACTGTAAAAAATCATCTCTCAGTTACTCGGAAATATACATCGTATCTAGTTAAAAAGTTTTCAACATTCACCTGATATTGGCTAGATGAATTACCTTTCTACTAGCTAGCATCCTTATCAGCAGAATTTCATCGTTTTTCGATTAAAAATCAAATCAAGTCAAAATGTTTGAGCGCATGAACGATTCCGCCCTCAGTGTTTTTCTTTGTAATAAAAGTGGATAGTTCTTTGAGATCATTGTAAGCATTGCCCATCGCGATCTTGTTGTCGCATGCTTCTAACAGTGCAAAGTCATTTGGTCCATCACCAAATCCAAATGTAGGCACATCAACAAGGTTTAATTCTTGTTTTAGACGTTTCACTCCTGCGCCTTTCGAGATTCCTTTTTTGACCGTGTCAATCGAGTAAGGACCATTTCGATAAAAAGTCAGATCAGGAAATTGTTCATGATAATATTCATCCCCAGATTGAGAGAGGATAAGTAACATATTGATGGGATGATCCAAATAAGCTTGCGGATTGATTTCTGGTACATTTGAATGGATAAAGTTATAGGCATCAATCATCGTTTGTGTGTGTGCAGTACACCAAATATGTTGATGGTTATAAAATGAGAGCTGGTGCCCTTGTATTTGGACATGTTCGAGCATCTTTTGACAGTCTTCGGTTGCGATTATTTCAGAATGAACTTCTTGACCATCCACGCTGATGTAAGAACCATTCATCGTAACTGCAGAGGAAATACCAGCATCTGACATGATATGTTTGATTTCAGCTTCAGTTCGTCCAGTTGCTATGACTGGCAGGACGTTATTTGCCTGTAGTGCTTGCATTGCTTCGGCCACTTCTGGTGTGATTTTTGATTGAGCATCTAACAGTGTTCCATCAAGATCAAAAAAAGTAATTGCACGATAATTTGACACAAAAAAAACCCCTTTTTTATTCGATTACCCCTATCTTAACAAAGAATGAACAAAAGACAAACCTTTCGTGAAGAATTACCGAATATATTGGTTCAAGTTAATTTTTAGAGTATACTAGAAAGAGAGATTTAGGAGGGATTATATGATTTTTTTAGTTGTCGGAGTATTTTTGACTATCCTAGGTTGCTTGTTTCTTTTTATCCCTTCTAAAGGGAATCTGCCTTTTTATGGTTACCACTCACCGCGAGCCACAAAATCCGATGTTCACTGGCGGTTAGCACAAAAAACAAGTGGAAAATATTTTTTTATTTTCGGTTTATTGATGGCCTTGATCGGCTATTTACTAAAATTAACTGGACAGACAAACTATTTTATAATCGAGATGTTGGTTTTAGTTTTTCCAATTATGCCGATTTTTATCTTAACTGAAAAAAAATTACAAGAACTCGATGATAGTATTGGAGGAAATAAAAAATGAATATTTTAATGATAGAAGATAATCAATCCGTATCTGAAATGATGCAGATGTTTTTTTTGAATGAAGGATGGGAAGCAACTTTTAAATATGACGGAAAAGAAGGTCTAGATGCTTTTTTAGAAAGACCGAATTACTGGGACATGATCACTTTAGACCTGAACTTGCCAACGATGGATGGTATGCTTGTTGGAAGAGAAATTCGGAAAGTCTCTAGTACAGTTCCGATCATTATGTTAACAGCTCGTGATTCTGAAAGTGACCAGGTTATTGGATTAGAGATGGGCGCAGATGACTACGTGACCAAACCTTTTAGCCCACTAACTTTGATTGCCCGAATGAAAGCTTTACACCGTCGTAGTGAATTGGTAGAGGTAAAAGAAGAAACAAACAACTCGGACGATCACTTCGATATCGAAACAGATCACTTTAAGATGAATACAAAAACACGTGAAGCTTATTTAAATAAAGCACCAATCGAAGGTTTGACACCGAAAGAGTTTGATCTACTATTTACACTAGCTAAAAAACCACGCCAAGTATTCTCTCGGGAACAATTACTGGAATTAGTGTGGGATTATCAATACTTTGGTGATGAACGAACGGTTGATGCGCATATCAAAAAGCTTCGACAAAAAATCGAAAAGGTTGGACCACAAGTCATTCAAACGGTTTGGGGCGTAGGTTATAAATTTGATGATTCTGGTGTGGCCTAATGCGCTATCTTTACCAGCAGTTATTAGCCTTTTGCGGAATGATCGCGATGATTATTTTGATCGTAGGTGTTTCTTTTACGCAACTGACTAAGCAAACCATTGAAGAAAATAATTACCAACAACTTTTTGGCTATGCAGAATCTGTCGAGAAGACAACACAGACATACACAGACACGTTTCCTCAATTAAGCCAAGATCAAGCGTTTCAAAATGCATTATTATTAACGGAACAAGTCTTATCAGAACAAAATGTCAATTTTATTTTTATCGATAAGAACGAACGGGTCATTTATCCTACTGATAATGTGGTATTGAACTTTACGATTAAAGCGGAACAATGGGATAATCTGCGTCATGGAAGACAAGTAAAATTTACCTCCAACAAAAATATACTAGGACAAAATCAAGCGACGTCTTATGCCTTAGTACCTTTTAATTTAAATCATGAATTTTATGGTGGCTTGGTTGTTAGTCAACCGGCTAAAAATATCGATAATAGTGTTCGGTCGGTCACATTGAATCTGTTTAAAGGTTTTATTTTTTCAAGTATTGTTGCTATATTAGCGAGTTATGCGTTTGCTGCTTTTCAGGTTAAAAGGATCAATCGTTTACGTAATGCAACGAAAGAAGTCACGAATGGAAATTTTGATGTCCAATTGCCAGTTCATGATAAAGATGAATTTGATGAATTAGCGGATGACTTCAACAAAATGACGAATTCTTTAAAAGAATCTCAGGCTGAAATCGAAGAGCAAGAAAATCGCCGAAGACAATTTATGGCAGATGCTTCTCACGAAATGCGTACGCCGCTAACCACAATCAACGGATTACTTGAAGGTCTAAAATATAATGCAATTCCTGAAGACCAAAGAGAAAATGCGATCAACTTGATGAAAAATGAAACAGAACGACTGATACGCTTAGTTAACGAAAATCTAGACTATGAAAAAATCAGAACCAATCAAATCAGTATGGTTATTAAAAGATTCAATGGTACAGAAACATTGAAAAATATTGTGGCACAGCTTGAAACAAAAGCAGAAGCTGCAGGGAATGTTTTAGTTTTACAAGCAGAAGACGATGTGGAAGTGTATGCAGACTATGACCGATTTGTGCAAATCATGGTGAATATCATCCAAAATGCGATTCAATTTACAGAAAATGGAACGATCACGATCTCTTTAGAAAAAGGTTATCTAGAAACGATTATCCGAATTAAGGATACAGGTATCGGAATGACTGAACAACAAATGAAGAGTATTTGGGACCGTTATTATAAAGTTGATCCCTCAAGAAAAAATACAAAATACGGGGAATCAGGTCTAGGACTTCCAATCGTTCAACAGTTAGTTCGGCTTCATAAAGGAAAGCTGGAAGTAGAAAGCGAATTGGGGACAGGAACAACATTTACAGTTAAATTACCAGATGTAGAAATAAAATAAACAAAGAGACTGATCCAAAACTTGGTTCAGTCTCTTTTAGTATCTCTAAAAACGAATAAACGGCGTTCAAGAAACAACTCCTCAACAATTAAGAGAGGAGCTAAATAGTGTTCAAAGAGCTGATCTTCGGCAATAAGGATGAAACTCTCAAAACATAGGAAGCTGTGAGTTTCATCCTTATTACATAGGTCGAGTTGCTCTTTCCACGACCTCTTTTTATCGTTCATCATAGATTTGGTCGACATACTGACTATGAGCAATGGTTTCATCATGAGTCAGTAATAGAATGGCGATTTTTTTGTTTTTGACTAGATAATCAAATAGATCAAGAATTTCTTGTGCTTCAATTACTTTAAGTTCATCCAGCACTTCTTCAATGATGAGTTTGTCTTTTTTAGCAAGTAACGCATGCAACAATTGAAGTTTGATTTTATCAAAAAGAGAGAGTTGATCAGGTTCTCTGTTAAGAAGTGCTGGATCAATCTTGAGCATTTCTTGAAAAGATAAACGTTCTTTTTTATTTTCAGATAAATTCAGTAGTACTTGATCTTTGGTTTTTAAATAAGGGAAGAGAGGCCAATCTTTTTGGACGATAAGTAATTGTTTGGGACTCGATACAATCGCTTGCTCTTTTAGCGCTGTTAATAGTTCTTCTTGTTTTGCTTTTGGGCAAAGAATAACAGCTAATTCTCCTAAAGACATTATTGGCTTACATGTATTCATGAAAGATCACCTTACCTTTTTTTAAACGTTGATAGAAAATCGTAAATTGTAAGAGACTAATGCATAGACTGATGGAGATAAGAAGGCCAACCGTTTGTAGGAAACTCTTAAACGTATCGAAGAAAAAAGCATCGTTTACAAAATCAATTTTAAAAAAAGTTTGTTGATCCATCGGTATGGCTAATGGTCGAGTAGTCGATATAAGTGAATGGGTGTCAGGTAATTCAAATAATCTTAGACTCCAAAAATTAAGATGTTGTAACAGTGCTTGATAAATGTTTTGAAAAAGCACAATTCCAATAAATAAGAGTGTGCAACAGATCAGTAATGGTAAGATCATTTGCCAGATGATCAAAAGAAAAATTCTAGTTTTCGATAAACCAGCTAAACGCCAGTTGATCAATTCACGTTGGTCTTGTTTTAATGTTCGCTGAAAGAAAAAGATAAATGCGCCAACAAACAAGAACAGTAACAACAAGATCAGCTCGACATAAAATTGTTTCACTGATAGAAAAGACGGAAAGTGTACTTTTAAGGACGTCGTGTCCAAGAAACTAAGACGATCTTCAATTTGTGCATAAAGTGTTGATTGTAAATGATATAAGTTACACACAAGCATCAATAAAAAAGCAGTGACACTTGTAAATAAGCAACTAAAAAGTGTCTGTTTTTTATAATAACGCATTCTTGCAACTGAATAGCGGAGTATTCTCATCACTTTCACCTCATTTTAAATTATAGAAAATGAATATGAATAAAGTATGAAATTCATATAGTAAAATCAGGAAATCCCTATTTTTTAATAAACGAAAATGACGATAAATCAACTGTTCCGCTATATTTTGTGAATAAAATCCAATGTTCATGGATGGTTCTAATACGTGAATTTAAGCTCTATTTTCTAGAAAAACGCCAGAGTAACTCAAATTAAAGTGCATGAAAAAAGCTAAGAATTAACGAAAAACAAGAATTGGTTTTCGTCAATCTTAGCTTTTATAATCATTACTTCTATGGGCACGTAATCCTTTTGAAAGAAAGGCTAGCTATTTATCAGATTCAGAAGAAGGAACTGAATCACTCGTCTGTGTCCCATTTATTTGTTGGTAAGTTTTGGTTTCATATAGATCTTTTGTTGATTGGTTATTGTTTTGACTAAAGACACTTGTTGATTTGTCACCTAGTTCTTTTTCTTTTTCAAGCAACTGTTTCATGCCGTTTTTGTAATCAAATTGACTTGCTTCAATTGGGTCTAACCCAGTATCTGTAGAAAAGCGGAGTAAGTCACCATTGTTGATTTGATCAGAAACAGCTAGCTGTTTATTCGCTTTTTCTTTCAATGCATCAATCTCATTTTGAACTTCTTGAGTCGGTTCTGTAATGGCTTGTCCAGTTTTGTTATCGTAAATCGTTCCACCATAATAAGTGTATTTAGGAGTAATAAAATCACCATCACGGAAAGTAACAAGTTGATCATGTTGCTTAGAAAAGAGATCTTGTCCTAGCTGATTGTAATTTTTGGTATCTACTCCTAACAGATGGAGTAGAGTAGGTAATGCATCCACTTGTCCGCCATAGGTATGATTGATTCCACCGTTTGTTTGTCCAGGTAGATGGATCATGTAGGGAACTCGTTGCATTTGTGCATTGTCAAAGTTGGTCCATGTATCACTTGTTTTACCCACTAGTTCCGCTAACGATTTATTTCTAGAGTTAGAAATTCCGTAGTGATCACCATAAAGGACGATGACAGAATTATCATAAAGACCACTAGCTTTCAAATAGTTGAAAAATTCTTCAACTGCTGTATCGAGATAATTCGCTGTTGCAAAGTATCCGTTGATCGTTTCATCATTTGTCGTAGCTAGCGGGAAGCCTGCTTCTTCGTTTGTAAACTTAGAATAAGGATAATGATTAGATACCGCAATAAATTTAGAATAAAAAGGTTGTTGTAAATGTTCTAAATATTGTACTGATTGTTGGAAGAACGGCTTATCATGCAATCCATATTGGAATGAATTGTCGTCATTGACATCATAATAAGAAGCATCAAAGAAATAGTTGTAACCTAATTTTTTATAGGTCTCATTACGATTCCAGAATGTACCAGCGTTACCATGGAAGGCGGCACTCGTATAACCTTGTGTCTGACTCAAAATATCAGGAGCAGCTTGGAAGGTATTCTTTCCACCTAATTGAGTGAATAACGATCCTTGATTTAAACCAAATAGTGAATTTTCAAATAAGGTTTCAGCATCACTGGTTTTACCTGCTTTAACTTGATGGAAGAAATTGTCAAAGCTAAATGTACTGTTACTATGATATAAACTATTCAAAAATGGCGTTACTTCATGTTCTACACCATTGGCATCTTTTAGTTTATAGTCGATCAAGAATTGTTGGAAACTTTCTAAATGGATATAAATCACATTTTTTCCTTTAGCAATACCAAATGTTTCATCATTTGGTTCAGCATAGTGATCTTTGATATAACTTTCTACTTCTTTCAGATCATTAGGACTTGCTTCTGCTCGTACTTGGTTCGTTTGGTAAGTCTGGATACCATCATAGACGGTAAACGCATTGATACCTAAATATTTGACTAAATAATCTCTAGAAAAAGTACGAGTCAATAATTCTGGGCGATCGGCTTCTGCTAAAAATAAATTTCCAGAAAAAATCATGACTGACAAAGTCGAGATCGCAAAAGCCATTCGTGCACGAATCGGTTGTGGATCCATTTTGATTTTTTTGGTTATCAATAATGCAGCGACAATGATAAAGTCGATCCAATAAAGGACGTCATATGGTCTAAATAAGCGAATAGCACTTTCGCCAAGTCCGCTAGCTACTTTTCCTGCTCCCAAGATGGTATTGATCGTAATAAAATCCGTAAACTCACGATAATAAGTTACGTTAGAGAACACCAGTAAAGTCAATAGGAAATAAATGACCATCATTGTAATATAAGACGCCTTCGTCCGTCTCACATATAACGCAATCCCCATTAACAACAACGTGGTAGCGATCGGATTGATAAACAGTATAAAGTATTGTATGCCACTTTCGATGCCTAAATTGAAATCAAACAAATAGGCAAAAATTGTTTTTAGCCAAAGTAAAACAGCTAATAAAGAAAAAAATCCGAGCCTTTTATTCAAAAAGGCGGGTGTTTTTATTCGTCTCAATGTAATCTCCCTTTCCCCACTCTTCTCATTTACAGAGTGTTATGAAGTTATGATTGCTCAAACTACATATTCCATCCTATTTTACTAGTACGCAAATCCAGTGTCAATCGAAACCAAACGCTTACACTGGTGATTAAGGATTTCTTATTCTTTTGTGAACGCTAGCACTAAGACAGCCTGCTTAATATTTGGTATACTGATTAATGATAAAGGTAAAGTAGGTGAGTCAATGAAAGTACAAATTAAGAAAAAAGCAGGAAATCGTATCAAGAACGGTTATCCATTGATTCAAAAGGAAGATTTGGTCCAGTCGTACAATGAAACCACGCAGTGGATCGAATTGGTTGATCAACAAGATAATTTCTTAGCTAAGGGCTATTTAGGTAAACAAAACAAAGGAATCGGTTGGGTTTTGAGTCAACAAAATGAAACGTTTGACCAGGCATTTTTTGAGAAAAAGTTCTCTGAAGCTAAAGCTAAAAGACAAGCTTTTTTCATAGATGAACAAACAACAGCATTTCGTTTATTTAACGGAGAAGGGGATGGCATCGGTGGTCTGATCATTGATTATTATGAACACTATGCAGTATTTTCTTGGTATAATGAAACTCTTTATACTTACCGCCATTTGCTCTTCTCAGCGTTTCAACAAGTTTATCCTGAGATAAAGGGTGCTTACGAAAAAATCCGTTTTGAAACAAATGAATTTCCTGAAAGTCAGTATGTTTATGGAGAAACAGCTCCTGAACCTTTAATCATCAAAGAAAATGGCGTCTCTTACGCCACTTATTTGAATGAAGGGCTGATGACAGGCATCTTTTTAGATCAAAAAGAAGTCAGAGGAGCTTTGATCGATGGACTTGGTCTAGGAAAGTCTGTTTTGAATATGTTTAGCTATACTGGGGCTTTTTCAGTTGCGGCAGCAATGGGTGGTGCTTTGGAGACCACTAGTGTTGACCTAGCAAAGCGAAGTTTGAAAAAAACACAGGAACAATTTGAAATCAACGGTTTGGATCTTCAGACACAAAAAATCATTGTGATGGATGTTTTTGCCTATTTTAAATATGCTAAAAGAAAGCAGCTGACTTATGATCTCATTGTGCTTGACCCTCCAAGTTTTGCGAGAAACAAAAAGAAAGTGTTCCGAGTAGCCAAAGATTATGGCGAATTGGTTAAAGATAGCTTGGCTATTTTATCGGACGAGGGAACGCTTATCGCTTCAACGAACGCAGCTAACGTGAGTACCGATCAGTTCAAAAAAATGATCGAAAATGAACTAATGCTAGCCAATGTTGAATATGAAGAAATCACTCGTTTTCGATTACCACAAGATTTCCAAACCATTGAAGCCTTTCCAGAAGGGGATTATTTAAAAGTATTTATCTATCAAATTAGGAAATAAGGGGGGAGGACAGATGGTGCAAGTGAAAGGACTAAACTTAGGAAAAGGACATCCTAAAATTTGTGCGCCAATGATCGGAGACACTCGTGAAGAACTTTTGCGAGAAGCGATTTTAGCCAAAGAAGCTGGTGCTGATTTAGTGGAGTGGCGAATTGATTATTATGAAGATGTCTTTCAATATGAAAAAGTCACAGAAACGTTGGTACTGATCCATGAGATGCTCGATGGGTTACCGGTGCTTTTCACTTTTAGAACAATAGCAGAAGGTGGCAAACGAGATATAACGATCCGAGCATATCACGAGTTGTACCTACAGATGATCCGCTCTGGTTTAGTCGATATGGTTGATTTAGAATTAGACAAAATTGAAAGCCTTGAAAAAGAGTTGTTAGCAGAAATCAAACAGCGCAACATCCCGATGATTATCAGCAGTCATAATTTTAAAGAGACACCAGCTGATCCAGTCTTATTGTATCAATTGAATATGATGGAACATCTTGGTGCAGATATCGGTAAAATAGCGGTAATGCCCCATAACGAACGAGATGTGTTACGTTTGATGGAGCTAACGAGACGGGCAGGAGCGTTTGTGTCCATGCCTCTGATTACAATGTCAATGGGACAGCTCGGAATGATTTCGCGCTTATCGGGAAATTTGACTGGTTCGGTCATGACCTTTGGTGCGTTAACCTCTGAAAAAGCATCAGCACCTGGACAAATCACTGTAAAGGAACTAAAATCAATAATCAAATTATTAAATTGAAACAATCTAATTTGAAGGTGAAAATGTTGGCAAAGAAAAAACAAGTGAAAACAAATGCGATCCGCTTAGTAGAACAAAAGAAAATCAAGTATACTGAACATGAGTATGCTTGGGATGAAGCACATTTAAGTGCATCTTCTGTCGCTGAGCAACTTTCTGAAAGTGAACACCGCATTTATAAAACACTCGTAGCGGTTGGAAACAAAACAGGAACGATCGTAGCGGTCATTCCTGGTAATCGAGAGTTAGATCTAAAAAAATTAGCAAGAGTATCTGGAAACAAAAAAGTAGAAATGTTACATCTGAAAGACTTAGAAGCTACCACTGGTTATATTCGTGGCGGCTGCTCGCCAATTGGGATGAAGAAATTATTTCCTACTTATTTAGAACAAACAGCACAATCACAAGAAACGATCATTGTATCAGCAGGAAAAAGAGGACACCAAATGGAGCTAGCACCTCAAGCCATTTGTGATTTAACTAAAGGGACTTTTGCTGATCTTGTACTGTGATGCAGTCGGAAATTCATCAGTTTATCAACAAAAAAAGAAAAAACAGTAACGAAAAGAGTAAGACATCTTCTACTCCCTTCGTTACTGTTTTCATTTAATCAGCTAAGAAAAGCGGCATTCATTCCTGCTACATGTCCAGTCGCAAAAGCCGCAGTAATATTGAAACCACCAGTATACCCATTAACATCTAACAATTCACCAGCAAAAAATAATCCATTGACCAATTTGCTTTCTAATGTTTTTGGATTGATCTCTTTTAGTGAAACGCCACCACCAGTCACAAAAGACTTTTCGATGGCAAAAGTTTTGGTTATTTTGAAAGAAAAACTTTTGCAAAGCTCCGCAAATTGTTGGATCTCTTTTTCTGTCGTTTGACTACCAGTTTGTTCCGTTAATCCACTTTTTTCAAGGAAAAAGAGAAGCAAGCGTTCAGGTAAAAAGCCATGCCAAGCATTACTCAATGTTTTCTTCGATTGGTGGCTTTTAGCAGTCAATTCGTTGATCAATTCTTGAAGCGAACGATTCGGAAAACAGTCTAAGACGACCGTGACAGGTTCTCCAGTCGTTTGCAACTCTTGATTGATGAAACTTGAACATCTCAATGCCGCAGGTCCAGAAATCCCAAAATGAGTGAAAAGCAAGTCCATAACATGTTCGGTGATAACTTTACCTCTCTTGTTTAATACGCTTAAAGAAATATCTTGTAAAGATAATCCTTGCAAGGTTTTATCCTTGATAAAAGTTTCTTCAGAAACCAGTGGAGATTCTGTTGCATACAAGGGTGTGACAGTGTGACCGACTTTTTTAACGATTTTATAGCCATCACCTGTAGAACCAGTCGACGGATAGGTTCGCCCCCCAGTAGTTAATACGACACAAGAGGATTGAAATTCTTCAAATTCCGTTCGTACACCATAGATTTTTCCGTCGCTATGCACTAATTTTTCGACTCGGGTGCCAAAGAGCATCGTAACATTTAATTCATTTAAACGATGGATCAAGGCTTCGATAATCGTTTTTGACTTATTCGTCACAGGGAACATCCGACCATGATCTTCTTCTTTTAGATGAACACCTTGAGATTCGAAAAATTCCATGATATCAAAATTATTCCATTGGGAAAATGTACTGTATAAAAATTTGCCATTTCCAGGAATATGAGCAATCAAATCATCAACTGGACGGTTATTCGTGACATTACATCTTCCGCCACCTGTCATTAATAATTTTTTTCCAGCTTTTTTATTTTTTTCAATTAAGAGAACCTTTGCGCCATATTCAGCCGCACTAATTGCAGCCATCATACCACTAGTTCCAGCACCGACTACAATCACATCATAGGTTGTTTCCATTTCCTCACCTCAGAGAAAGTGTAGCATATTTATGAAAAGAAAGCAGGAAATGTTTTGAGCATCTAATAAAAATAGGCTAAAATAAAAGAAGATTATAAAAGGAGTGTGAAACAATGACAAACGCAACAGAATACGTCCAACGAATTCAAAATAATATTCATCAAAAAGACACAGGACAAGTCGAATTTTTACAAGCCATTGATGAATTTATGCCTTCAGCTACTCAATTTTTAGAAAAACATCCTGAATACATCAAACGGAATATTTTAGGATTGTTGTCAGAACCAGAAAGAATCATTCAATTTCGCGTGCCGTGGCAAGATGACGAAGGAAACTGGCAAGTCAATCGTGGATACCGCATTCAGTACAATTCAGCAATCGGCCCTTATAAAGGCGGGTTGAGATTCCACCCGAGTGTGAATTTAAGTATTCTTAAATTCCTAGCTTTTGAACAAATTTTCAAAAATAGTCTAACTGGTCTACCAATCGGTGGAGGAAAAGGCGGAAGTGACTTTGATCCAAAAGGAAAATCAGACGATGAAATCATGCGTTTTTGTCAAAGTTTCATGCTGGAGCTATCCAAGCATATCGGTCCATCCATCGATGTACCTGCTGGAGATATTGGAGTCGGTGCCAGAGAAATCGGTTATTTGTTTGGAGAATATAAACGATTAAAACAATATGATGCCGGTGTCCTTACTGGAAAACCATTAGATTTTTGGGGAAGTAAGATTCGTACGGAAGCAACTGGATACGGATTGGTTTATTATGTCAAACATCTTTTACAAGCAGAAAAAGACTCTTTTGAAGGAAAAACAGTTCTGGTATCTGGTAGCGGAAACGTTGCAATCTATGCCATTGAAAAAGTTCAAGAATTAGGTGGGAAAGTCATCACATGTTCTGATTCCAGTGGGTTTATCTATGATCCAGAAGGAATCGACCTGGCACTATTAAAAGAAGTCAAAGAAGAAAAAAGGGAACGGTTGACCGCTTATGCAGAAAAACGTGATTCTGCTGTCTATCATGCTGGTCAATCTGTCTGGACTTTGAAAGAAACTGCAGATATCGCGCTTCCTTGCGCTACTCAAAACGAGATAGACGAAACGCTTGCTAACAACTTGGTTGAATGTGGCGTGAAAATCATCGCAGAAGGCGCAAACATGCCATGTACTCTTGAAGCTGTCAATGTTTTTGAAAAAGCCAATGTGTGGTATTGTCCTGGGAAAGCAGCTAATGCCGGCGGTGTCGCTGTCTCAGCATTAGAAATGAGTCAAAATGCTCAACGATTGTCTTGGGAAAGTGAACAAGTGGATCGCCAATTAGATGAAATCATGAAAAATATTTATCAAACGTGTCGCCAAACGGCAGCAGCTTATGGCAATGAAAAAAATCTATTGCTAGGAGCAAATGTTGCAGGTTTTGAAAAAGTAGCGAAAGTGATGTATGCGCAAGGATTAGTTTAGTGTTTGAAATTTTCTTGTAAATATTAGCTTCAATTCATTTATTTGCTTGAAAAATTGTAAAAAAAAACGTAAAGTATAAGCTGTATATTGATCTTTTAAAGGAGGAATAAAAAATGGCACATATTCATTTTGATTATTCAAAAGTAGCACCATTTGTTAATGAACATGAGTTAGGTTACATGCAAAGCCAAGTATCAATGGCAGATAAAGTATTACGTGAAGGTACAGGCGCAGGAAGTGATTTCCGTGGTTGGATCGATCTACCTACTAATTACGACAAAAAAGAATTTGCTCGTATCAAAGAAGCAGCGAAAAAAATCCAATCTGATTCTGAAGTTTTAGTAGTTATCGGAATTGGTGGTTCTTACCTAGGCGCTCGTGCAGCAATCGATTTCTTAAACCACACTTTCTTCAATTTATTAGATGGTGAACAACGTAAAGCACCACAAATTTTCTTTGCAGGAAACTCAATCAGCTCAACTTATATCGCTGATTTGATTGAAGTAATCGGAGATCGTGACTTCTCAGTAAACGTGATTTCAAAATCAGGTACAACGACTGAACCAGCTATCGCATTCCGTGTCTTCAAAGAATTACTTGTTAAAAAATATGGTCAAGAAGAAGCGAATAAACGTATTTATGCAACAACTGATAAAGCAAAAGGTGCAGTTAAAGTAGAAGCCGACGCAGAAGGTTGGGAAACATTCGTGATTCCTGATGACATCGGTGGACGTTTCTCTGTTTTAACAGCAGTAGGATTACTACCAATCGCTGTTAGTGGAGCAGATATCGATGCGTTGATGCAAGGAGCTGCAGATGCAAGCAAAGCTTATTCAAGTGATAAACTAGAAGAAAACGAAGCTTATCAATATGCAGCAATGCGTAACATCCTTTACCGTAAAGGGAAAGTAACTGAATTATTGATCAACTATGAACCAGGAATGCAATATTTCTCTGAATGGTGGAAACAATTATACGGTGAATCAGAAGGTAAAGACCAAAAAGGAATCTACCCTTCAAGTGCGAACTTCTCAACTGACTTACATTCACTAGGTCAATATATTCAAGAAGGACGCCGTAACATCTTTGAAACGATCGTTAAAGTTGAAAAACCACGTAAATCAATTACAATTCCAGAACAAGCTGAAGACCTAGATGGTTTAGGTTACTTGGAAGGAAAAGAAGTAGATTTCGTCAATACAAAAGCTTTTGAAGGAACTTTATTGGCTCATACAGATGGCGACGTACCAAACTTATTAGTTAAAATTCCAGAAATGGATGCTTACACATTAGGTTATACAATGTACTTCTTTGAAATTGCTGTAGGTATTTCAGGTTACTTAAATGGAATTAACCCATTTGACCAACCTGGTGTTGAAGCATATAAGAAAAACATGTTCGCACTTCTAGGCAAACCAGGCTTTGAAGACCTTGCGAAAGAATTGAACGAACGCCTGTAAGATAAGGGTTTTTCGCTAGATTTAAAAAATCAGTGATAGAAACATGTTCGCTTCTAAATAAAATTAGTGATAGTTTTAGTGATAGTGAACTTAAAAAAAGCACTCAATTTGAGTGCTTTTTTATTTGCTCTTCTATATAGTTTTCTAGTTGATTCATTGATCTTTTTTTCACTTCGGGAGAAATATGGGCATAGACTTGTGTAGTAGAAACATCTTTATGACCTAAAAAATCTTTGATATCTTCTAAAGGTATTCCTGCTTGTCTCGTTCTAGCTGCAAAAGTATGTCTACCATCATGCACAGTTATGTGGGGGAGATTGGCATGTTTTTCAATTCTATGAGAAGCACCGTTAACGGTTCGATCTCTTATTGGAATACCTTTATTTTTACCGTAAGTATTTATAAAAATAAATGCTTCGTGGTCATCTGTTTCAGGTAAAAAACCAAATTCTTTTATTACTTGATTTCTTAAAGTCAATAAGGCTTTCTTTACTCGTTTTGTCATAGGCAATGATCGTGTACCAGATGGGGTTTTTGTGTCATCTGTAATAATTAAACCTTTGTTAGGTCCTTTTTCAGCAGCCCCAAGTCGTTCACGATTGATATTAAGTGTATTCTGAGAAAAATCAATATCAGCCCATTGTAGCCCTAAAGCTTCTGATTTTCGCAATCCTTGATCAAATATAATAAGAAAAAAGGGATACCATATAAATGATTTCTCTTTTTTGGCAAATTCGAGAAATAGTTCAGATTGATCAAAAGTATAATATTTAACTTTCTTTTTATCAGATAGATTTCTTGGAAACTCAACAAAACTAGTAGGGTTATTCTTTATATATCCTAACTGAATAGCTTTTTTGAAAGCATTGCTAAGAGTGGCATTGATACTTTTGGCTGTTGTTACTGAGAGACCTTCCTTAGTTCTACCTAAGCCCTTTTTAGTAAGTAACTGATTGATGAATCTTTGATGATCAGCTCTAGTATATTTATCTAGTTTATATTTTCCAATATATGGATTGATGTACATTTTTATATTTGCCCTATGAACTATTCTTGTTCCTTCTTTAACATTCATTTTATAGTTATTAATCCAATCGTCCATGAATTTTTCTATAGTTAATTTCTTAGGATTATTTTGTATATATTCTTCAGAAGCTATTTGTCCTTCAACAATTTTTGCGAATTTTTCTGCTTCTTCGTGACTTTTAAACCCTTTTTTATGAATCTTTTTCTGTAGCTTAGTACCAGGATTAATTCCATTTGATATATATACTTCATAACGATATTCTTTTGATTTCTTTAAGTAATATTTTTTAATGGAGGCCACTGACATCATTCCTTTCGTATTTCAGTCCTAATAATAAGAATATTTTAGGGGAGGGATGTTATTTGAACGAAAATTTAGAAAATCTTCGTATCAATAGAGTTTTTATACGAACTTATGTTCTTTTGCGTTTAAAAAGAAAAGCCCTAAGGCTAATCTTTGGTTATTACCATTTAAATTAAAAATCTATACACGCTTTCAGGAAGCCCATACAAATTTGTTAATTCCTCGACTTTTCTAGGGTATTTATCGTTGTCTTCTTTATAAAGAGAAACAATGAGATTAGCGGCAAAGCAATTCGCTTCGCTCTCTGATTTACTTCTGGATGTTCTTGTTGATACGTAATAGCTAGATAACCCACGATGAAATATAGCGTGACCAAGTTCGTGAGCGCAAATATAGAACCGTTCTTCAGAATACTTTAGTTCGTGATTTAGAAGTATAACTGACCGTCCTAATAATTCTTGAAATTGTCCCTTTGGGTTATTCAAAAAGGGAACGTATCTAATTTGAATATCCATTTTTCCACAAATAGTAAAGGGATTAGCAGAATTATATTTTTGTTTTAGTCTACCAACTAGACTAATTACGTCCATCTCCATAGAAAATCACTTCTCTTTACTTTTGTCTTCTTTTCTAAATTCCCAAAATAGACCAGTTAAAACATCTTTTACTCTTTGTTTCTCTTCATCAGTTAACGTTTCGCCACCATAAGCCATATTAACATTGGAATCGAGCATTTTATCTAATTCAACTAAATCATTTTCATCAGCCCATTCAGGAGTTTGATTTCTTCCGAGTAAGTAATCAGTAGTAACATTAAAAATTTCTGCTAATTTCTGGAGTTCTTCTGTAGAAACCTTTCTAGTGCCATTTTCAATTTTATTCATTGCTGATTTTTCTAATCCAATTTTCCTGCCTAACTCAGCTTGGGTCCAGTCACGTTTTTCTCTTAAATCTATTATTCTATTCACTAGATCTTTTGACATTAGACTACTCCTTCCGTTGCTTTTTTCACAACTATTTTACCATAGTTGCGAAAAAAGATATAAAAAGATGCGAAAAAAGATACTTTTTCTATTGACGTATCTAAAATCGCAATGTATTATATGTATATAAGGTTGCTAAAAAAGAAACTTTGGAGGTGCAAATATGTATCAAGTAAATCTTGAATTAATAAAAGAGCGACGTAAAACAAAAGGTTACTCTTTAAAAAAAATGTCTGATCTCATGGGTTTTAATGATAAGGCGAAATATTATAGAAGAGAAACTGGCGAATATAATTTTAAACCAGAAGAACTTCCTTATTTAGCAAAGCTATTGGATATCCCATTAGCAAAAATTTTTACCCATAAAGTATCTAAAATCGAAACTTTTTGACAAAGGAAGGAGAAACACCAAATGACACGACAATAAAAATAAACATCGTACTTGATGCAAGACCTAGACTAGTACACATCATCAAATGTGCTACAGATGTTCAACTTGATCTTTTAGTTGAAGAAGTTCAAAAAGAGCTTGAACGTGAATTAGACGAAACAGCTTTTGTTTGATTATTTAAATTAATAGTACAAAAAAATTGCTCGTATTGATATACGTGTGAATAAGAAATTGAGGTGTTCAAACTGTTAAAAAAATCAGCTGTCATTCGAGAATCATTAATTAAGGTGATAAATAAGAGTGGCAAAACGAAGAAAGAAATTGCAAAGCAAGTTAATGTATCTCAACAGTCATTGAGTGATTGGACAACGCCACATAATACTAAGCCTGTGACGTTAGAAAATGCTCAAGCTTTAACTGATCATTTTCGAGATTCAGATTTTACTCTCCATGTAATCCATAAATTTTTTGGATTATTTAAATCAATTGATGGAGATGTTTATAGAAGAGACCCCTCGTCACTAGATAAGCTTCAAATGATAGAATCCGATGAGCGAAAACAAAAGAAAAAAGAAGTTGAGAAAATTCTTCTCAAAAATGAGGATTATTTAACCGCTGAGGATCGTCAGCAAATCATTTCATATGCATATGAATTTTTAGACGAGATCATGATTGAAGTGACTCTGATCTGTGTACTATGCGAAATTCTTGGAATTGATATTCGTCAACTAAGCGAACAGCGTTTAACTTATTGGATCAGTCAAGGATACATGAAAGGAGAATTAAAATGAAGATTTCACAAATGGAAAGAGTGGTCCCTTTAGTTCAAAAAAAGCAACCAAAAGAAAGAGTTTGGAAGAAAGCTAAAGATATTGCTGAATATTTCGGTGTCTCATTAGCTACTATTTCTAAATGGACGAATTCAAAAAATGATCCGTTACCTTCTCGAAGGGTTCGAGGTGTTTTGCAGTATGACTTCGAGTTAGTGAAGGAATGGGAAGAACGCAATACTAATTAGAAAGGAATGTGAAGCAATGAGAACGGTTTTTAAAATGACTGTCAAAAGCGCTTTGCTTATGTGTCTTGTAGCAATCATACTGACAAGTATCAACCCGGCATATGCGCTGATTTATTGGGGAACTTTAGTAGTTGTTACTGCTGTAAGAGAAAGTTTCAAAATGCCAACACAAAAAAGACCGACCAGCGATGGCCGTCGCTAATCGGTAACATAAAAAAACATAACTAAGGAGATTTCACCATATGAATCCAAAAATTAAAAATTTAATTGAAGAACTAATACATGAGTGTAACGAAAGTGATGTAGCCATCACTCTTGGGGCGATTGATCCAAGTGTAGATGAAGCAACTGTTGTATTTGGTGGAACATTTGCTTTGCAAACAATTGTACTAACACTAATGAACGATAAGTTTAAAGAAAGTATACGAACTAATGATTGCGATTATCCTGCATGTAAGGCTACAAAGGAGATGATGTTTAATGAATGACTTTGCCTCATCGTTAGATCAATACCTAAATACTCCAGATTGGGGAAGACCACAAACTGAGGAGGATGAAGATGAGTAAATCAACTTTAGACATGAGCCATCAAGAATGGCTCGAAGACCGCAAAAGAGGTATTGGTGGTTCTGATGTCGCAACAGTACTTGGATTGAATAAATACAAATCCCCTTATCAATTATGGCTTGAGAAAACGGGTCAAATTGAATTAAAAGATTCAGAGAGCGAACCAGCTTATTGGGGCAATGTTTTAGAAGAAGTTGTTGCCAAAGAATTTCAAGAACGAACAGGCAAAAAGGTCCGTAGAAGAAACCAAGTGTTTGAACATCCGTTACATCCATTCTTAAGAGCAAATATCGATCGTGATGTAGTAGGAGAAAATGCCATTCTTGAATGTAAAACAGCGAATCAATTTTTTAGCAAAGAATGGGAAGGAGAAGAAGTGCCACTTAGTTATTTGTGTCAAGTGCAACATTACATGAATGTTTTGAACAAGGATTATTGTTATATCGCTGTGTTGATTGGTGGTCAAAGATTTATATGGAAACGAGTTGAACGAGATCAAGAACTGATTGACATCATCACAGAACGGTTAGTTGATTTTTGGGAAACGAACATTATCGGCGGAGAAGAGCCACTGATCGATGGAAGTAAAGCAACGTCAGATTTTCTAAAAGAGCGTTATTCAGAATTAGATTCAACTGAAATTATGCTTCATGCTGATTATGATGTTCTACTCGATCAAAAAGAAGAGTTACTCAAAAATAAGAAGGAACTAGAGAAGAGTATTCGACAAATCGACAATCAAATTATTCAGGAACTTGGAATAAAGAATGCCTCTACAGGTATCACACCTAATCGGATTATTTGTTTAAAATCAGTCGTTTCTAAACGAAAAGACTTGAAGAAAATAGCAGAGAAATATCCATATGTGATGAAAGATGAGGAAATTTACAGTTTATCAACTTCAAATAGATTAGTGATAAAGGAGATTCAGTGATATGGCAACAAGTAAAGATTTAAAGAATCAACTAACAGAAAAAAACAATCAAGCAGTGGATGTTTCAAAATTAGGTTTTAAAACATTGATGAGTCAGCCAGCTATGAAAAAGAAATTCAATGATATTTTACACGAAAAATCAGATGCTTTTATGGGTTCTCTTTTAACGTTAGTTGGTGGCGATGATTATTTATCTAAAGCAGAGCCGATGACAATCATCGCTTCTGCTTTAAAAGCAGCAACGATGGATTTACCAATAGATAAAAATTTAGGATATGCCTATATTGTTCCATTTAATCGGAAAGAAAAGGTAGGAAAAGATTGGATTACGCATAACGAAGCCCAATTCATCCTAGGATACAAAGGCTATATTCAGTTAGCACAACGTTCTGGACAATACAAAGCACTTAATGCAATAGAAATTTATGAAGGGCAATTAATTGAATGGAATCCTCTGACAGAAGAGTTTCAGTTTGACTACAATGCGAAACAATCTGATCGAGTCATCGGTTATGTTGGATTTTTTGAATTACTAAATGGGTTTAAAAAAACTGTTTATTGGACAAAGCAAGAAGTGGAAGCTCATCGTATTAAACATGCCAAAGGGTTTGATAAAACAAAGCTAACTGGAGCGTGGAAAGAGAATTATGATGCGATGGCGATAAAAACCGTCTTACGTAACATGTTAGCTAAATGGGGGATTTTATCTGTAGAAATGCAAAATGCGGTTACTTCTGACGAAAGAGTTTTTCGATTTGATGAAAATAATGATCTTGTAGAAGAAGTTACTTTAAATGATGCAGAACCAATTGAATCAGAACGTAAAGAAGCAGAAAAAGTGGAAGACGTGTCATCAGCGTTTGATGAATACGAAGAAACAGCAAATATAGACGAACAACAGGATTCATTGTTCGATGATATGAACCCACCACTATAGCGAGGGAGTTTCCCCTCGCTTATCTAAGGAGGTGATAGTGTGGCAAGACCAACAAAAGAAGGTCTTGATTATTTTCCTCTTGATGTTGATGTTTTCGAAGATGAAAAAATAGAGGCTATTGCTGGGGAATTTGGACTTAAAGGAGAAATTGCGGTAATCAAACTGCTTTGTGCGATATATAAAAAAGGATATTTCATTTTGTGGAATGATTTAACGCAAGCTACTCTTTTAAAACGCCTGCCAGGAGTAAGTAAGGAAATGCTCAATCAAATAGTGAACCGCTTAGTCAAATGGGGTTTTTTTGATAAACAACTGTTTGACTCGGTCGAGGTGCTTACGAGTGAGAATATCCAAGCCACCTACTTTGAAGCGACAAAAAGACGAAAATCACCAAAACCAACTAAGTATGTAATTAACGCAAACATTAATACACAAGATGAAAGAGATAATGCTGACATTAATCCCCAAAGTAAAGGAAATAAAAGTAAAGTAAATGAAACAAGAGTATCTTCTTCTAGATCTAGTATAGATATTCATTCAGAAAATATCGCAGAGAGCTATTGGCTAAATCAAGTGAATCCAGCAGAAGCACCAATGGTTTTAGAATCTATTCGTTTTTGGGTAAATGATTTTCAAGGACAAGATGAAATTGTCATCATGGCGATTGAAGAAATGCTAAAAAATGGTGCTAAAAATTATAACTATCTCGATAGAGTGCTAAAAAACTGGGAAAACAAGCAACTAGACACCGTTGAGAAAGTGAGAAAGTATTTGCAAGGTCATTATTCAAAATCACCTAGAAATGCAAATAAAACGCTTGAATACGAGAAATTTAGCACAGATGAGTTGCCTATTTGAGAGGAGGCGTAGGCATGGAAACCGTTGGAGAAATCATGGAAAAACTAATACAGAAAGTGCTTGTCCAACGTGGCGAATGTCCTGAATGCGGACAGCCCTTGTATGGATGGCGTACGAAGAATCCTGATGGCTCAGATCGTTGTAAACCAACTTGTATGCAATGTGGGTATAAAGCATTGCGAGTTCAGGAAGACTTACAAACAGAGCAAATGTACAACGAAAGTCTGAAAGCAAGAGCTATCAATTTTTTCAAAGGTGGTTCTGTCGTGCCTAATAAAGCGTTGTTTGATTGTACATTGCAGAATTATCAAATCGTTGATCAAGAAACAAGACAAGCGGTTGAAGTAACCAAACGCTTTGTTAATTCAGTCTTGTTAGGAAATCCAAGTCATCTTGTTTTAACTGGCAAACAGGGAACAGGTAAAAGTCACCTAGCGATGGCAGCGGCTTGGGAAGTTTTGAGGCGATCAAACTACGACAAGAAAATCTTGTTTATCGGGTTACAGGAAATGCTGGATCAAATCAAGTTTTCGTACAACAATCCTGAACTTAGAAAAACGATTGAGGGATCGTTGATTGCAGATATCAAAACGGCGGATTTAGTCGTCATTGATGATATCGGTTCAGAGCTAGGAAAAGATACTTCAGATAGTCGAGCATTTGGCATAAACACGTTGAATTCGTTCTTGGATGCACGACAGAACTTAGCAACGATTATCACAACGAACTTGCTTGGGGAAGAGTTGAAAAAGGCTTACGGTATGAGGACAACATCAAGAATATTTGTCAATTCTGATGGATTTACGATGGTCTTTTCTCAAACAACCGATAAACGATTAAAACCAGTAAAAGGAGCGACAGCATGAACAAATATCGCAATCGAAAAACGGTTCATCGTGAGATCAAATTCGATTCTGTAGCAGAAGCAGAGTACTATGATCTGGCAGTATGGCAAGCGGAAGCAAACGGCTGGAAAGTAAAGCTTCAGGAAAAATTTGAACTATTGCCAAAATTTGAATTGGAAGGCAAGAAGTACCGTAAAATCGAGTATATTCCTGACTTCACGTTTTATAAAAACGGTAAGCTTGTGAAAGTTGTAGATGTCAAAGGAATGCAGACAAAAGATTTTAAAATCAAAGCGAAACTGTTCTGCCATCGTTATCAAGTGCCGTTGATATTAGCTAAAAAATATGGCAAGACGTTCAAGGAAGAGCGTTTTTAAAAGAAAGGTTAGGAAGGTTTGAAAATGAGCAGAAAAAAGAAATTCATTCCAGAAGTTAACCAAGAGGTTGAATGCTTTTGATGTGACTCAGAACATGAGACACCATGGATTTATCTATTTGTATGATATGTAAAGACAGTCTACGACAGATGTTGATACGGAAGATAAAAATAAACTCGTTATTCTAGTTGAAACAGGAAAGAAACAGTACAAAAGACATCTTGTGAACATGACTAGTTGGAACATGTATGTGGTTGAAGATTTAGAAGGCGCGAAGGTCAATGAATACAAATACGAAGTAAATTACATGCCAGAAAGTATTGTGCCGTTTACGGTGACTGAGAAGAAGTAGGAGGACAGCGAATGATACCGAAGTTTCGAGCGTGGTACCACCGTTTAAAGGTAAAAAATTTGGGCAAGAAATGAAATATGGACAAGCAGGAAGGTTGATCACTCATGCTGAAATGTCTCCAGATAAATATATCCTCATGCAATCCACAGGACTGAAAGATAAGAACGGTGTAGAGATTTTTGAGGGGGATATAGTACTTTTCAGTGTAAGTGATGGTTTTAATCACTTAGATCATGAAAAAGCTGTTGTTCAAGCCTCTGGGTGTCATTCTGGCTTAATTTGTAAGCTAGTAGACTTGGACTTAGAATATCGAATTTATTATGATCCAGTATTTCACACTGACTATGAAGTTATCGGGAATATATACGAGAATAAAGAGTTATTAGAGGTAGAGTAATTGACTAAAATATTAGATGCATGTTGTGGTAGTCGAATGTTTTGGTTTGATAAACAGAATCCAAACGTAATTTTTATGGACATTCGGAAACAATACGAAGAACTAAATAGCGGACATGTCGTTGATATCAATCCTAATGTCATTGGAGATTTCAGAGATATGCCATTTGAAGATGAATCATTTTATCATGTAGTATTTGATCCGCCACACTTGCTTAAAGCAGGCGAGAATAGCTGGTTGGTCAAAAAGTATGGAAAATTAAATCCCGAAACTTGGAAAGAAGATTTAGCATTAGGATTCAAAGAATGTTTCAGAGTATTAAAGCCAAATGGAACTCTTGTATTTAAATGGAACGAGGATCAAATCAAGCTATCAGAAATATTGAATGCAATTGATTATGTGCCATTATATGGAAATAAGAGAGCTAAAACACACTGGTTAGTATTTATGAAGAGTATCTAGCTACCTCGTGAAATTGTAGGATCAATTTTGATTAAATATGTAATTTCTGAATTTACCAGATAATGGGAAGGTAAACATGCAAATTAAAAGGATCGTTTGGAAAATTAAAACTATAGTTAATGCTGTAGCGTTGAATTTTAAGTACAAGCTTAAATGTATTCCCCATTCAATCAAATTTAATCCAATTAAATAAAAGTAGTATCTCTTTTTAATCTTACAGTTTTTAAGAAAATAGTAGCTAATATAATAATCTAATAAGACAAGTATAACCAATATATGTTTATCTATAGTGACTATAATGTCATGTTTTTCTGAGAGTCTATGGAAATACATTAATAATGTTGGTAAAGGAATATATATTGTTAATAATGATATAAAGAAAAAGACTATAAATGGCATTTCGTCACCCCCATATAAATAAAACTATGTAAAAAATATCACAATCTTGTGTTGTGGTCAAATATTTTCATGTTATCTATTTTGTTATTATCGTCAATAAATGAAAAGGAGGAGGTAGAATGATGGGTTTCAAAAAGAGTGACAAAGTAGTGACTAAAATAGGATCAGGCGTGTCATTATACTTCTTGGACAACGAATATTATATAGTTCAAGATGCTTCGATGCCTGGCAGAATCGTTTTGATTGACGACGATAAACAGCGTTTGAGTTGGCCATCTAGTAAATTCGAATTATATGAGGAGGTGGCGGAAGGATGAAATTAAAAGACGGCTTTTACGCTAGCAGTCATGGAATCGGCGGTTTAATGCTAGATATGCCGACTAAGAATCCTAAGAAGAAAAAGAAAGCAAAAGTCGAAGTAGGTGACATGGTTCGTTGCGAAGCAGAAGAGTTCGTTTATCCGTTCAGAGGATATGTAGAACACGTTTATAATCATTCTGCAATCATTCGTATCGGAAATACGATGGAATGCGACAAGTGGTTAGCAAAGAGTAAAGATAATTTAGCTGTAGCTCGTTTGATGGATATCGAACTCATTGGAGGCAAATAAAAAAAGCCGGATCGCTCCGACTCAAAATAAATAAACATGACACGTTTATTATATCACAAAAAGGAGCGGTTTGACTTGATGCAATTGTTACGAGAGGTAGATTTCAAACAGACAAGATGTAATGCGAGAGATGTGCTGAAGAACTTTCGGCGTTTGGAGCGGATGGCAGGTCGCTCTTTGATAGATATTAAGTCGCCTATCATAACCGATATGCCGAAGGCACCAAAACACGGGAATAAGGCAGAAGACGCGATTATCCAGATGATGGATATAGAAGCAGAGAGAGACGCGATTTTAGCGGCTTTAATGGCTCTTAGTCTGATTAGTCGTCAGATACTCTACTACAGCTTCTGTGATGTAAATAAGCACTCTAATTATGAGATAGGGCAATTGATCTGCGGATATGGTGAGAAAAATGTCGAGAAGCTGAAATCCAACGCATTGATTGAATTTGCAGAAGCGTATAAAAGAGGGGCGCTGATTGCGTACCTGTAAAAACGTAGGGTTTTTGTAGGGATAGTGTAGGGTTTTTGAGCGTTTTAACATGATATTATGGTAGTGTCGAAAGATTAGTGATAGGTCTGAGACAAAATAAAATGTAAGGGAGGAAATCTCCCTCATCGTTGTAAATTATGCTTTGATAGACAGCAACCAACTAATCACAAAAATACGAAAAAGGAAGTGAAAACCTCCTTCATTTTCCATTGTTTATCTATATCAATTGGTTGCTGTCTGTTTATATTATGTCGCTGTGGCGGAATAGGTAGACGCACTAGTCCTTCCGAAGGATATCAGTCAAGGGCGGAGCTTAGCTCAAATTAGGGTAGATATCATGCAAGGTGCAAATCCTTGCTAGCGACTTTGGCAACTGAGGGTTGGAAATGGGGGCTCAAAGTACACGAGCAAGGCGAGGTCGATAGTAATCGATGGAATCGGTGTAGGTTGCTTGATAGAGCTATAACTGCATCTCATTGCTGAGGTGTAGTTTTTACATATTAGATCACTCAATGAGTGGTCTTTTTATTTAACACAAAGGAGACTGCATGATGAGAAACTACTGGTACGTATCACTGTCTAATAGGTATCCACAGCCGAATGAAAATGATCTAGTAAGAGTCGTCCAGTCAGTACAAATCAAAAAGAAGTATTCGATTATTGAAATGACACGAGAAGCGACTCCAAAAGAAATCGACAAATACAACCTTCGTTACTGTGGACGTGGGTATTTTAATGAGCAGAATATTCAAGAAAACATAAACAAGAATTTGAGGGATTAGAATGTAAATTGAATTAATTAATTTTCTGATTTAAAGATATTAATTGAAGCTGATCTTATGTTGAAAGATATCGATAGTTAGAGGATAATTAAACTAAAAATATTGGAGGACATAAGATGGTTTTAAATATCTTATTTGATCATAATGGTAATTTTATGTGGTCAAGTTTAGCAACTTTAGCTAGTTTTATAGCTGCATGTTTAGCTTATAGAAGTTCAAGTAAAAATAGTAAAATTCAAAAAGAAATTGCTCAGCAACAAATAGATGCTAATTTAAAAGCAAAAGCAAGAATAGAATGGATAACCGAGGTACGAAACTTAGTTAGTAAATATTTATCTTATCTGTTCGATATTAAAATATTGGTTAGCAGAATGCAAGATATTGAAGAGGAATTAAGTGGTTTAGAGAAGAAAATGAATCAAGAACCAACTTATATTAATAGACAAAAGGAGTTAAAAATAAAACAATTAAAAAAAGAAGAGGAATTAATGATTTGTATACAAGAATCCATTTTAACTGCAGAAAAAATATTACTTCATTTCAGCAAAAAAGACGAGCATAAGGCTATTGAGAAAGAGTTATCAGATTCTGTAGATATTATAAAAGATATAGAGGCAAGAGAAGCGAGACCAGGTTTCTACAATTTGCATTTGCCAAAAACTGATAAAACTTACGCTAGTGAAATGAGAGGTTTGATTGATAATTCAATTACTAGTATACGTAATATTTTTCGTGAATATCTAAAAACTGAATGGGATAGAGCAAAAAAAGGAGATTAGAAAAACAAAACTCAACCTAAACAGAATGTGAGGTGGTGTGTATTGAATGGCAAGAAAACGTGATCCAAGACGTGATGAAGCCAAAAGAATTTGGTTGGAATCCAACGGAGAAAAGCAATTAAAGGAAATTGCATCAGAATTAAATGTTTCAGATTCTCAGATTAGAAAATGGAAATCTCAAGACAAGTGGAGCGCTGAATTGAAAAGTAATGTTACCAATGCAAAAGGTAACGTTACTAATCGAGGAGGCGCTCCTTTTGGTAATCAGAATGCCAAAGGCAATAAAGGCAATAGCCGAGCATCGCCGCCAATAGGGAACAAGAACGCTTTGAAAACTGGCGAGTATGAAACTATATTTTACGAAACATTAAGCGATGAAGAGAAGGACATCTATTCTAATTTGAATAATGATCCTTCTTTTGTTTTGTCTGAGGAAATACGGTTATTAAAGATAAGACAGTTGCGAATGATGAAAAGAATCAAACAAGCTGAATCAGGTTTAAACGAGGAAGAAATCGAACGCCTGCAACAGTTAAGAAAAATCAAAACGCCGATTGAAAAAGACGGTAGAAAGTTAGAAATTAAACGAGAGGTTATGCAAGATGTTCAAGTTATCAGAAAAATACATCGCAAAATTGATGACATTCTTTCAATTGAAGATTCATTAACTCGGATTAGCAATCAGTTAGCTAAAGCCATTAAGCAAATGAATGAACTATATATAACAGATTACAAGACTGATTTAATGAAAGCACAAACCGAGAAAATTCAAGCTGAAACAGCTGATATTGGCGGTAATAATTCTGGCGAAGAAGTGGAAGAATGGAAGCAAGCAGTTTTGAATGCAGCAAATAAACGGGCGGTGAGAGAGAATGAGTAATGATTTTATTCCTTTTGCTGATATAGGTGCTGCGATTGATTATTACTATGATAAGCCAGTAGCTTTTTGCCAAGATATATTGGGCTTGGATCCTGATGAATGGCAGGAAAGTGTTTTGAATGATTTGGCTGAATTTCCAAAGGTTTCAGTTCGTTCTGGACAAGGTGTTGGAAAAACAGCATTAGAAGCAGGAGCAATACTTTGGTTTTTAACTTGTCGACCATACGCAAAAGTGATTGCTACAGCTCCAACCATGAAACAACTTTACGATGTGCTTTGGGCGGAAGTAGCTAAATGGCTAAATGATAGCTTGATCAAAAACTTACTGAAGTGGACAAAGACCAAAATTTATATGGTTGGTGATTCAGAGCGTTGGTTTGCTACCGCTAGAACAGCAACGAAACCAGAAAATATGCAAGGTTTTCATGAGGACCATATGCTGATTGTGGTAGATGAAGCTTCTGGTGTATCTGATCCAATTATGGAAGCTATTCTTGGTACGCTATCGGGTTTTGATAATAAGCTATTGATGTGTGGAAACCCCAATAATATTGAAGGTGTCTTTTATGATTCCCACAATTCAGACCGTGATAAATACAGAGTCCATAAAGTATCTAGTTACGATAGTAAACGTACAAACAAAGATAACATAGAGATGATCCTTAAAAAGTATGGAAAAGAAAGCGACGTTGCTCGTGTCCGTATTTTTGGAGAATTTCCCAAAGGAGCGTTGGATTCATTTATCAATCTTGAAACGGTAGAATTGGCTACAGAAAAACTAATTAGTGATTCTTTAGTCAATAAAACAACGGTTGCTCATATAGGTGTCGACGTAGCTCGGTATGGTGATGATTCTACGATTCTTTTCCCTAGAATTGCTACTAGGGCATTAGAGTATGAGAAATATTCAAAACGTAGCACCATGGAAACAACAGGATATGTCATCAATATGGCCAAGAATCTAATGAGTCAATATCCGAGTATTGATAAAGTGATGATTAAAGTCGATGACACTGGTGTCGGAGGCGGTGTAACCGATCGCCTCGAAGAACTGATAGAAGATAATCATTATCCTTTTGAGGTGTTTGGAGTGAATAATGGTGCAACATCAGAAGACGATTTTTACGATAATTTAGGTACTCAGCTATGGGGAAATATCAAGGAAATGTTAGAAGAAAATATGACAGCAAATCTTAACGGTGAACAACCGATTATTGAATTGCCTGATGATGGATCGTTGATTAAAGAACTGAGTACACGTAAATTCAAAATGACGAGTAGAAGTCGTATTCGTTTAGAAAGTAAAGATGATATGAAAAAGCGAAACATTGGTAGTCCAGATATTGCTGATGCGTTGGCTTTAGCATTTTATGAGCCACCAAGTCACTATCAATTTATTCAATTTTAGGAGGTGAGCTTTTGATTAGTACAGTATTATCTTTAGAGAGATATAAGAAGCTACGTATTAAATATGCAACACAAATTGAAGATAGAATGTTTGATCCGAATGGTTTTATAGAAGATATGAAACCATTTTTTGCTGATCGTGAAAGAAAATATCTAGCGTATACTAGCGAAAAGAATGAAATAGACAAAAGACCAAAGCCTAACACTGATATTGTAAAGGTTAATAATAAACTTCATGCTGGTATGTATTCGATTGTCGTAGATCAAGCAGTCAATCATTTTACTGGTGTACCTATTAAATGGGATTACGATGTATCAGAACAAAAAAGAACACTCATTCAAAGATTAAAAGATAAATTCTTAAAAAATGATACAGAGCTTCCAACAGTTCCAGAAGCTTTTAACAAATTAACAAGCAATCTTGATTCCATGAGATTTGCAATGCTTGATCCTGAGACAGCCACTTTTCAAGGTGCATGTGGAGTAGCTTTCCGATTGTTAGAGCCTGTGGAAGGAGATGATGGTTGGGAGTTAAGAGCAAGCAATATTGAGCCTTGGAGAGCTGAAAGATATGGAAATGCTGGAATCTATATTAAAGAAAAGTATGACTCTTATCAGAAAAAGTTTTTCCAAGAAATGAAAGTTATAACTAGAAATGAAATTACGACATATGCTTGTTATGGTGATTTAGATTTTATTACTAACGGAACATTCAAAAAAATCGATGAAACAAAAAATCCTTTAGAAGTGATTAATTTATCCGAATTTAAAAATAATACGAATCGTTATTGTGATTTTGAAGTAGCCGAGGAAATTGGAGATGCAATTGATCGTGCTTTGTCTGATCAGCAAAACGAAATCGAACAATTTAAGCTTGCGTACATGCTTGTTACTGGTACGACAATGAGCAAAGACACTGCTAAAGAAATGATGAATCAGCTAGGGATTATTAACTTAAAAGACCCTACAGCAAAAGCAGAATATGTCACCAAAGATTTAGCGAAAGATTTCAATGAATATCATATGGATCTATTGAAAAAACAATTTTACACCATTTGTAAAGCAATCGATTTTAACGATGAGGTGTTTAAATCAAACAGTTCTGGAGAAGCTCGTAAGTGGCAAATCATTAGCCTAGAAGCAAAAACAAATACTAAAGAACAATATTTTAGAGAAGGACTGAAAGAATGCGCAGAAACAATTGCTGCTTTTCTTAAGTTTCATGACAAAGTAGAAATTGAGCCAGAAAAAATTATTTTTACTTTCTCTAGATCTTTGCCAACTGATCTAAGTTATTTAGCTGAAGCTTTACCTAAGCTTGCACCTTATGTATCCAAACGAACCATTCAAAGACAAATTCCATTTGTGACAGACGTTGATTATGAAAATGAAATAATGGAGTTGGAAAATGGAAATGCTTATCCAGATAGTGAATACAATTTTGGCGGAGGTGGCAATAGTGACGACAGAAACGAAGTATTGGACCAAACGTCGAGAACTGGAGGATCAAGCAAGGCTCAAACAAGAAAATCAGACACTTAAAAAATTAACTAGTGTATTTCCTGAAGCGCTGAAAGAGATACAGGAAAAACTATTATCTCAAGCAGACTTACATGATATTACTTATGCTGAAATGATGGAGTTTTACAGCAAAAGTGATCAAAAAAAATATCGTGAATATGTGGAAAAAAATTACAAATCTCTCAAAATGTACGATTCAAAATACAAAGAGTTTATCGATGAATTTTTTCCATCTTTTGATTATACAAAGGTTAATCGTTTGCTACAGATACGTTCTGATATCTTTAAAATCCTTGCATACCATGCAATAGATGTAGACGTGAACAAGTATTTTTCAGATCGATTGGAAGAGATATTGCAACGTTCATATGCTTCAAATGCAAATGTGTTATCGCAATTGCTGAATGTTGATTTGCCGAATTATTTATCCCAAGTGGAATTAGAGAGTTATCTAAACTATCCTTGGTCGGGTAAAACCTTTTCTAGGAGGCTTTGGGGAAATATTTCATCACTCGAACAGAAACTCTCCAATGCTATTGTAAAAAGTGTTGCTAGTGGAGAAGGCGTTATACACGCACTAAATACCATGCGAACAGACTCAGAAATTTGTGACATGTTTAAGTTAGAAGAATCAAAGTATAACAAAGCGATAGAAAATCTCGTTCGAACGGAGTATGCAAAATTTGCTCAAGATGGTATTGAAAAATCATATTTAGAAACAGGTATTGAGGAATACAACGTTTTAACTGCAAAGGATGAGAGAGTTTGCCGAATTTGTGGAGGAAAGGCAAGTAAGAATCCCTATAAACTGAAAGATGCTGTCATAGGTGAGAATCGAGCACCTTTTCACAGTCGTTGCAGATGTACGGATGTTCCTAATTTACCAAAATTAGGAAAGGATATTGATGAAGAATATGACCGATTATTTGGCGATTTATTAGATGAGTTTGCACATGATTCTTTTGGAATTAATTTGAAACGGAGGAAGTAGAATGAAAGATTTTCATGAAGCAGTACTAACAATTAATGTAAAAGCTGATATTGCAGAAGCCTACAAAACAGCTATTGAGTCTGAGAATCATCCTAATGGCTTGAGAGATCAGTGGAATGGTAATTATGCCTACGTGGTTATTGGCGATCAAACTGTTAATTATCAAGAGAATACTCCAGTTAATAAGAATACCGTTAATTTAACGATTCAATTATTATCTCATACATTACCAAATTTAAAAGAAACAGTTAATTGGTATGAAAAGACGGGATGTATTGTTGTTAGAACTGACTACAAAGAAGGAAAGTCTAGTAAATAGGCTTCTTATTTCAAATTTCTACAAATACTAACAAAAAGGAGTTGGCAATTAAGCCACTCCTTTTTGTCTACAGTCTGAGATAACTTAATTAATAAGTTATCTTTTTCTTGGTGCGAAATCACCTTAAACTAGCGCAATACTGGGCTTGGTTGAATGGTGGGGCGCAACTATTAAAACTCAAAGCAATGCGGGGCGTGAAAACGAATCGTGGGGCGAAAGGAGAATAAGCGTGAAAAACAAATCATTAATACCAATGAATTTGCAATACTTTGCCGAAGGTGACGATCCACAGTTTTCTTTTGAGGATTTCAAAACTTTTGCGGAATCTAATGAAGAAGCTCAAAAATTTCTTCAGTCACAATCTCAAAGTGTTGCTGACAAGCAATTGGAAGCTTGGAAACAAAATAACCTAGATAAAATTAAACAGGATACTATCAAGGAATATGAGGAATCCAAGAAAAACAAGTCACCTGAACAAATACAACTAGAGAAATTACAAGCTGAATTCGAAGCTGAGAAGGCTTTACGTGTGACAAGTGACAACAAAGCATTTGTTGCTGAACAAATTGCTGGGCTAGAACTAGATGGAGAGTTAAAAGATTCTATTTCTCAATTTATGTTAAATAATCTTGTTAGTTCTGATACAGAATTCACTAAAAAAGCTGTGGAAGGTTTTACTAACGTTTTGGAATCTATTAAAGAGAAACATTCCGAAGAAATTAAAAGTCTAGAAATGCAGACAGCATTTGGTACGAAAAAACAGCAACAAACAGCTGATAATACACAAGAAAATATTGATGATCCAATGGGTAAGTTAGGCGAAATGCTACAACAATTTAATTAGGAGAGTGACAAATTATGAAAAAAACATCTTTAAATAATTTAGAGTATTTGGATATTTCACCAGCGATTAATGCTATGCAAGTACCAAATACACCTTTTTTAAGCTATTTACTTGGTGCTGGAAAGACAGAGCAAGCAAACTCTACAGAAATTAAATGGCGTGAATATGATATCAATAACGATGATTCTTCTGAAAAGCTTGAGGGCGGAGATTATCCAGATGCTGAATCTGGTCGAACTTGGTTTAACAACTATACAGAAATTTTTAGAAAATCAACCTCTGTATCTGGTACGTTAGATGCTATTAATGTGAATGGTGTCGGAAACGAATTGACTAATCAAGTAGCACTACGTGGTATGGAAATGAAAATTGATTTGAACAGAAAATTAATTACTGGTGTAAAAGCTGATGAAAATAGTTCTAAAGGTCGTCGAATGAATGGAATCTTGAACTTGATCAACTCAGCAAATAAAGCAGAAACAGCTACTGCGGGTGCGGTAACAAGAAAAGATATCGATAGTTTATTTAAATTAATGTATGAAAAAGGTTATATGGGAGAAAAACTATGCTTGATTTCTCCAGATATGCAGGAGTTAATGACTGATGAGTTAGATGGAAAATCAACAAAAATTGTTCAGTTCGGGGAAAGAGTAACTTTTGGATTGCAAATTGGAAATATCGTGTCTAATTACGGTACAGGTATTGCTTTACTAGAACCATCATTGCCAAAAGGAACAATTGCCGCAATCGATACTAATTATGTGAAACTACGTCCATTACGTGAATGGAGAGCAGAAGAACTTGCAAAAACAACTGATTCAAGACGTATCGGTCTTGTAGGTGAATATTCTCTTGAATACAACGCTTCAAACTCTGGGGCAATTTTAAATTTAAAGTCTGAATAAATGGGAGTTAGTACTCCCTTTTTTGATAGGAGGAATTACAGTGGTAAAAAAAGATGAAACTAAAAAAGATGAAGTCGTGAAATATAGAGTAGGTAAAACTAAAAATTTTGTTGGATTTGTTCATCCTAAAACTCGTAGATTTATCACAGCAGATTCAAATAACGAATTTATCATTTCTATAGATGATAAAGAAGCAATTGCAATTTTGGAAGATGCAATTGATGTTAATGAAATTTAGGAAGTGATCTGATGGATGAATCGCTAAAAACGGAAATCATTGAGTCTATAAAAGAAGATTTTCCAGATTTGAGTGAAGAACGCATAACTAATTTATTAGAAATAATTTTGCTAGAAATTGAATCATACAATAGTTGTAAAAATGATGTTTCATGGGAAAAGTTAAAAAGCGTGATTAGTGAAGTGTTGTATCAAATAATAAAAAATGAATCAGAAAAAAAAGTATCTTCAGTTAGACGTGGCGATACGACGATTAGTTATGCGTCAACAGCGAATGCTGTTAGTGAGTTACTTCTAGGATATGGCGATTTGATACGAAGGGTTATTGGTTGTGGAGGATTGGAGTTTTTTTAATGAATGAAGCAGATATTTTAGAAACTACTTACGAAGATAGTTGTATTATCGAAAGACTAATGGACATTGAAGATTCTAATACAAATATTACTATTCAAGATTATAAAAAAGTACATGATAATCCTATCCCTTGCGCTCTTTCACAAGGTCAAATCGATGGACTAGCAGTCATAGAAGATGGAGAAATGGTAAATGTTTCGACTGACACATATAAATTATTTATTCATCCTAAGATTAAACTCAAAAAAGGAGATCGAATAACAATAACTCAAAAGGCCAGTGGCTTAATTTTTTCTCTATTTGCTACTAAGCCTTTTTACTATCCTAGTCATTGTGAAGTAAATTTGATAGGAAGTGAAAAAAATGGGTGATCTCAAATATGAATCTAATGCAGAAAAGATCATTGAAAATTTTAAAAATATGACTGTAATTGCTCAAAAAGAAGGAATATCTTTTGTAAATGATTCGATGAATAAAGTTGTTAGCCTAGCTAAACCTTTAACTCCTGTAAAATCAGGTGATTTAAGACGTGGTTATCGAGTAGTAAAAGCTAGGAAGCTTTCAACTGGTCGTATTGTTGGAGCAGCTATAAATAATGAACATTACTTTAAGTATGTGGAAGAAGGACACAGGACTAAAAATGGTGGATTTGTAAAAGGACGGTTTATGTTGACCCGTGCAACGAATCTTGCAAATATGTCTTATATTCCTCGAAGATTTAAACAAATGGCAATAAAAATCGTTAAGAAAGGAAAGTAACATGAAAGATAAAATCATTGCTGAAATCAGTAGTAAATTAAAAGAAATATATCCAGATGGGACAATATATCTTGATTCAGTTATGCAGTCAACTAAAGATTTTTACTTTGTATTATCCGTAATGGAATCTGGGACTGAAAATGTAGGGATTGATGTTCAAAATGTTTCTTTCTTAATTGATATTGCATTGATTGATAATAAATCTGATAAAAAATTAGTGAATGAATTAGTCTCATGCTGTGGGGCTTTTTTTAATACGATTACAATTGATAGTCAAACACTATTTCCAGAAAACTATTTACCTGATGAAACAGATGGTGTTCAACACATTCGCTTTACATTAGGATTTCCACAATATATTGAATGGAGTGAAAAATAAATGGGAGAAAAAAGAAGTAAAACTGGAATTATTTCTGTTGAAAAACCTACTTGGTTTCCTTTGAAAGATGAGACAGGAGAACTTCCAGTATATGATACTGCAATGACGATGGGAACAGCAGTTAGTATCAAACCTACAGCTAATTACGAAACAACACAAGACTATGGTGATTCAGTTGTTCAAGATCAATTCACTGCGTTTGGTGGTGCAGAAGTTGAATTAGAAGCAAATGGGTATAGTCATAAAGTTTTAACAGCAATCACTGGAGGAAAACTTGTCAAAGGTGGTGCGTTGCGCTCTGGAGAAGATATTGCCCAAGATGGGGCTTTTGCATATCGGCGTAAAAAGTCGAATGGAAAATATCGTTATACAGTCTTTTATAAAGGGCAGTTTGCTTTAGATTCAGATGAAACTTCAACTATTGAAGGAAGTAAAGTAAGTTTTACTCATCCAACTTGGAAGGGTTCATTTGTAGATGTACCAGGACTTGGATATATGTACTCAGTTGATGAAGATGATGAAGGCGTTGATCAAACAATGATCGAAAACTGGTTTACAAAAGTAGCAATTCCAATTGAAGAAGCAGAACAAGAAGAACTTACAGGAGGTAAAAAATAATGTCTAAATATCAAACTACAATTAAATTAATGAAAAAAAATGAAGATGGGAAATATAAACAAGTGCAATTCAAATCTGCTGAATTTCTACCAGGTCCAGTTGTAGAAGAAGCGGCAGAAGTGATGGAAGTAATGCAAAATGCTGTAGACAAAAAATCAGTGTCAGAAGCTTTAAGTCGAGCTTATTCATTTATTGCAGATACTTTGTTTGAAGGACAATTTACTGGTGAAGATTATCGTCAAGGGATTGATGCTCGAGAAATTGCTCCATTGACAGGAAAGTTATTAAAATCTGTTACCGCAGGATTTGATGAAACTTATACGGAGACGAAAAAAAAGTAAGCGAAGCTCTCAAATATCCTTCTTTTAAACATTCGATTACTTATCGAGAATTAGATTTAAAGACGCAATTACTCGAAGCAGGTTGGACGTTACCAGAAATTGAACGTACTGACTTTGATGAGTTAATGCGTCTTTTTGCTTTTCGAGATGCAGTAAAAGAGCATGAAGATGTTGAGTACTACGATAACTTCACCCAATTTTAGGAGGTGATACTTTGAATAACGATGACCTAATTCTGAAGATGATATTAGATGAATCAGGTTTTACTGCTGGTATGAATAATGCTATCAAAAAGCTAGGTTCTTTTGATGGAACTATCGAAAGAACGAGTAGAAAAAGTGGCAGTTCATTAGGTAGTATTTGGAAAATATTTGCTGGTAGCTTTCTAGCCAGTGGAGTGACTAGAATTTTAGGAGCTGGTTTTGATCTAATTAAAGGTTCCATAAGTGGAGCAATTGATCGAGTAGATACGATGAATAATGCTCTACGAAATTTCCAAAATATGGGGTTCAGCAACTCTGAAATTATGAAGAATATCGGAAAGAATGGGCTTTTATCTCAAGGTATTAAAGGACTTCCTACCGCTTTGAATGATGCGATAAGTCATGTACAACTTCTTGCTTCTTCAACTGGGAACTTGACTCGTTCGACTCAAATATTTAAAGCATTAAATGATGGGATTCTCGGGTTTGGTGGTTCAACTGATCAAGTAAATGAAGCTGTTATTCAGCTATCTCAAAGTTTCTCAAATGGAAAAGTAGACGCACAAACTTGGAATTCAATGATTAATGCTCAACTTGGTCCTACTCTATCTGCTATCGCTAAAAAGATGGGAATTACAATGGGAGAGCTTAAAGAAGGGTTATCTCAAGGTAAGATCTCTGTTGAAGAGTTCCAAAATCAATTAATAGAAATGGATACTAAAGGTGGCGGAGGACTTAAATCATTAAATCAAATTGCAAAAGATTCAACTAAAGGGATTAAAACCTCTATCCAGAATGCCAAAACAGCTGTTACTCGTGGTGTTGGCGAAGTAATAGAAGGATTAAATAAAGCCCTAGTGGATGCTGATTTAGGTGGATTTAAGGGGATTATTGATAAAGTTGCCAGTTCCATGGAATCTTTTTTAAAAGTAATTGCTGCAAATATTCCTAGAGCAGTGTCTTTTTTAGGTGATTTATTTAATGCAGTTCAAAAATTTGGCTCTGCATTGAAATTCATGATGCCATTTCTGGTTCCTGCAACTACTGCTTTGGGCGCATTAATGTTTCAACTTAAAGGAATACCAGCAATTATAAAAAGCTTCAATAATTTTAAAAATGCCATAATCGGTGTTGGAAATTCACTAAAGATTATGGGTGCTATAGCTGCCGCAAATCCGTTTGTTTTGATTGTTGGAGCCGTTGTTGGGGCGATTGCTGTATTTGGCTATTTTATGGCAACCAACGAAGAGTTTAGAAACAAAGTTATATCCGTTTGGAATGATGTAAAAGATTCCGTACTTGGGGTATTAAAGAATATAAAAGATTGGGGAATTGATACTTGGAATTCTGCTAAAGAAATGGCATCAAATGCCGTTGAGAGTGTCAAGAATACTTGGTCTGGAATAAAGGAATGGTTTTCAAATACTTGGCAAGACATTAAAAATGGAGCAACAGGTTTATTTGATAAAACAGTAGAAACATCTATTAATGCAGTTGATAGTGTAAAAAACGCATGGTCTAATATGAAGAAATGGTTTTCTGATACTTGGCAAAGTATAAAAGATTCAGCCAGAGAAAAATGGAATGAAATTAAAGGTTCTATTATGTCAGTTGCTGGTCCATTGATTACAGGTATAAAGAATGCATTTTTACATGTTACTTTTTATCTAGAAACCTTATGGAATAATTTAGTTGAGATTGGTAAAAACGTCTTTGAGATTTTAAAAAATGTTATACTTGCGCCGGTTTTGTTTATTACCTCCATGATTTCTGGTGGATGGGAAGAAACAAAAAATAATATGATTGCTGTTTGGAATAATATTAAAGAAAGTGCCATAAATATTTGGGAATCTATAAAGAATATATTTGTAAGTTATTTTACAAATATTTATTTTGCTGCACTCAATATTTGGACAGGGTTCAAGCTTACATTGATAAATATTTGGAATGAAGTGGTAAATCAAGCTAAATCGATTTGGTTAAACATAAAGTATTTTTTTATTAATCTTTGGATTGATATAAAATATTTTGCAATTCAGAAATGGATTGAATTGAAGTTTTCTATTATTCAAACTTGGATCGATTTAAAATATAATGCCATTGCTACTTGGAATAATATTAAACAGTTTTTCAAAGATACTTGGAAAAATATTAAAGATACGGCATACAATACGTGGATTTCTATAAAAAATACCATGATCAATACATGGAATAACATTAAGGACTCTTTCTGGAATATTATTACTGGAATTGTTAATTCTGCTGAAAATGCATGGACAAATCTAAAAAATGGTGTTTCAAATACTATTAATCGGGTAAAAGAAATCTTTAATTCGTTAAGGGAAGTCAATTTATTTGAAATCGGTAAGAACATCATTGATGGACTTATAAATGGTGTAAAAGAAAAGTGGAATGCTTTGAAAGATACTATCAAAGGTATTGCAGGTAATATCAAAAATTGGATTAAAGGAGCTTTAGATATTCATTCTCCATCAAGATGGATGCGTGATATGGTTGGTAAAAATATTGTTCAAGGTATTATCGTTGGTATTGATAAAGAGCAAAGTAAGTTAGATCAAACCATGACAAATTTAGTAAAAACACCGTCTGTTCAACCTGTAGTAAATGGAATAAGTCACCTACCAATTACACAAACAAAGCAAAATATATCTGCTAGTGAAACAAAAGAAATTCATTTACATTTAAATGTTTATGGAGATTTACCTGATTCAATGGTTCGAAAGATTACTACAAAAATTAAAACAGAATTGACAAGACAAATGAAACGAGATGCTGGTGCAGTAGGAGGAACATTATATGCAACTTAAGAGAGGACAATTTTTTATTAATCAACATTATTCTTCTGAATTTAATGTGTATATTCAAAACAGGCCTGCTTCTGTTTCAGCTAGTCGAGTAATTGAATTGAGAGAGCGAGAAGGAAATGATTCTATCATTATTGATAAAGGCTATTACAAAAATGTGACTAGAAAGATTGAGTGTTACTATAAAGCACCTTCAATTGATATGGTGCAGGAGTGGGAAGATCGAATCACTGAATGGTTAGATATGTCGTCTTATAGTGATTTTATTCTTTACTATGATGAACAATATATTTATCAAGCTGTAGTAATAGAAGGACCTGAATTTAAAGGAACAAGAAAAACAGGAAATATTGTCCCTTTTGAATTTACAGTGAGTATTCGACCATTTAAGGAAAATTACAATGGTAGATTTACTATTCGACAAACAGAAACTTTTGAAATTTATAACCCAGAGAAGTATTCTTCAAAACCGCTTATTAAATTGAGTGGTTCTGGAGATGCTTCTTTTTATATTAATAAGGATAAATATGATTTGAAATCGTTGGACAGAGAATTATTTATAGATTCTAAATTAGAAGAGGCTTATCGAAAATTAGATGGTAATTTAGAACATCAGGATCAGGTCACTTTATTTTTAGATTTTCCATTTTTATATCCTGGAAAAAATGAAATTAAATGGACGAAAAATATTCATTCATTTGAAATAATGCCTAGGTGGTGGAGAAAAGTATGAAACCAAGAATATATAGTCCTACTGAAACAGATTTCTCAACGAATGGCTTAGGAATTTTAAAGGATTGTACAAGATGTGAAATATATGAAGTAGCTAATGGAAAATATGAATTAGAGTTGGATTATCCTTTAGGAACTAGATTTGATGAATATTTTGAAAATGACTATCAAATAAAAGCAAAGCCAAACGATCAAGAAGAGTATCATATCTTTTTTATTGATGATAAAGATATAGATACTTTTTTAAATACAGTAACTATTTATGCTCAGAGTCGTACAAATCGACTTGGAAGACGGGTAGTCACTCTTGCGGAAGTAGACTCTAAAACTGGTCAAGAAGCGATATCAATTATTGAAGCCAAAATGGATAAAAAATCTGACATACGACTTTATTCTGATATTACGGCTGTTTCTAGCACAATCTTTGAAGCGAGAAATGTTTTAAATTGTATTGCTGGTGAACAAGGATCATTGCTTCAATATTGGGGCGGAGAAATTAAACGTGAACCATTTAAGCTTTCTTTGTTAAAGCGAAGAGGTCGCAATAATGTTGGAACGATTCGGTATGGAAAAGATATGTCTGGTTTGAAGGTCAAATTAGATTGGACAGGTATAAAAACAAGAATTATTCCATATGCTGATCCTCAAAGTGAGGTAGGTACGACTAATCGAATTTATGGTTCGCCAGTAGATAGTGCCTATATTAATAACTATCCTGATGTCTATACAGAACATGTTCAGTTTACAGAAGAACAAGGAGTAAAAGACATTAAGAGCTTAAATAAAATAGCTAAAAATTACTTTAAAACGATCAATCCTGGCTGTGATAAGCCTAAAGTTTCTATTACGGTTGAATTTGATAAGTTGACTGATAGTGAAGAAGCGAAAGAATTTGCGAAGATTAGAAATTATGGTCTGTTTGATACATTTAAAATATATCATAAAAAATATAATATTTATCTTGAATCAAAGGTTAGTGGACTACAATACGATTCTTTATCTGAAAAAACTTTGAAATTAGAAGCAGGAGACATTCAAGTTGCTTTTTATCAGCAACAAGCTGTAACTATTCAGGATAAATTAAAAGATTATGCAACGAATAATTATATGAGTGATTTTAATGATTATGTTTCTTCAATGATTACAGGTCAAGGCAGTGCAGGAGGATATGTAGTTTTATGGCCAAAAGAAAAACCTTCCAACATCTTTATTATGGATAATCCAGATTTAGAAAAGGCAAGAGAAGTACTAAGAATGAATAAAAATGGGATTGCTTTTTCTAAGAAAGGATGGCGGGGGCCTTTTAATTCAGCTTGGACATTAGATAGTATATTTAATGCCAATTTTATACAAACTGGATTAATCAAAGCAGATATCTTTCAAAATTCTTTTAACAAGACTGGAGATGTATTGAAATTAGTTAATGGACTACTCCAAATTTGGAACAACAAAAAGAAAATAATGGAGTTAACTAAAAAAGGAATGGAATTTTGGAATTCTAAGGGTTCAATTGGAACGATTGGAACAACTGATTCTGCTGGTAATCCTTTTCCTGGAGCTTCTACTCCAACCCCTATTGAAGATAATTCTTTAGTTATTCGTACAAATGGAGACGGCAAATATATTTTGATTTCTCCAAAAGTAGGAAAAGGATTAGTTTTATTAGGAAATGGTAAAGCAATTTATTTTGGAGACTTAGATGTACAAGGAAAACTTACAGTTAAAGGAAAAGAAATAATTCCTGGACAAGGTGGTGGTCCATCAGGAGGTGGAGAATCTACTGGTGGATATCCTAGTGAATTAAAAACAGATGCAGAAAAGAGAGCTTGGAGAATTTACGATATTTTGTGTAATAACGGATTTACGAAACAATCTGCATGTGGAATATTGGGGAACATTCAACAAGAAACAGGAGGAACTTTTGATCCTGATACTGTTCAAATAGGTGGACCAGCATACGGATTAGTTCAGTGGGATGGTTCTTCATATCCTCTTGTTGGTCCAGCAACATGGGATGGAAAAGTTTATGTTCAAAACTTATTTAATGCTGCAGGTATTAAAGAACCAATAACGAGCTTAGATGCACAAGTTCGATTGCTTATTTGGACATTTACAAATGGACAATGGATGGGTGTAGTACAACCTACGACGGTTGATGGATTTAAGGCCTGTACTGATCCAAGACAAGCAGCATATGCTTTTGAACGAAACTATGAACGTCCGGCAGCGACACATCCTGAACGTCAAGATTATGCAGTTAACTGGTATAACAAATTTAAAGATTTAAAACCAGGAGGAGCTACTGGAGAAGCAGGACTAAAACATTTAGAGTCTTTGATTGGACAACGAATTGGCAATGGTCAGTGTTATGGCTTGTCTGCAGAATATTCAGGATATCTGGGTGGTTGTGGCATGGGTGCTGGAACAAAATATGGTTTAACTCATGTGATAGGAAATACTTCTGCAGCATCTGATATTGGTATTGCCTATGATTGGTCTGCTGTTGGCTGGAAAGTGATTCAAAACCCTAGATATGATCAATTAGTAGTTGGTGCAATTATTAATTGGGCAAGAGGTGGACAAGTGGGTTCATGGTTTGCAGATGGAACTTATGGACATACTGGCGTTATCCGAGGCTTAGCTAATGGTCGTATGCAAACTTATGAACAAAACACAGAGTTAGGTATGATTTGTGGAAAGTTAGATCGCCAGTATTATAGTGCAAGTGCAATTTCTTCCATTGTCATACCACCAAAATAGGGAGGTGATTTAATGGCAAAGTGGAATGTCATATTAAGTACAACAGAACCCTATAATTACGTGGGGATGATTCAAGTTCGACAAGGCAATAAAAACACTGAAGTTATGGAAGCTACAATTGTCGAAAATGGTCTTCCATATGATTTATCAGAATGTAAGGTATATTTTGAATCAGTTGTTGGCGGAAAATATCCAGTCCAATTAGAAACAAAAATTGTGGATGCTAAAAAAGGGAAAATCAAATATATTTTTGATAAATATTCCATGCAGTGTTTGCATCGACAAACAGCCAATTTCATTATATTTAAAGGAGAAGACTTGATTGGAACAACTCAAGACTTCTCTTATTTTGTCATCAATGCTGTTTCAAAAACAGAAGGAGAAATGGGTTCTTATTGGCAATCAATTGAAGATTTAATTGCTGATATGACAGATTTTATTAATGAAAATAAAGGCGATTTTACGGACTGGATGAATGAAAGGAAAGAAGAATTTGATCGCTGGAGAGAGGAACAGGAGAATAGTTTCCAAGATTGGAGAGAAGGACAAGAATCAGATTACTTGTCATGGTTTGAATCAATCAAGGATATTTTAAAAACAATTGATCCTGGAGGAACGATGCTTGCCGAATTGATGGATGCGAGAGTGGATATTCAAGGGAAACGACACAATTCAATTTCTAATCGTTTGCTTGCAGATATGGATTATTTATTCGAAAAATTGAGAGAAAGTTTATTTACTATCGAATACGGTGAAATTGAAATTGTGGATGTTTTACAAGATGATTTATTTTCTAAGAATCATGAGGTAGAAAAAGTAGAAACTATTGAAAGTAATATATCCGAAGGAGCATTAGTTATAGCCACCATTGATGATGAAAAACAAAATGTATTCACTCTTGAGAAAGTTGGGGTGATTTGATGGTTAAAGTAAAGAGAATGATGGAAACTGATGAATCTGGTGTTAAACGTCAATTTATGCCAATTACACATGTTTCTGCAGTTTTAGGCTTAGAAAAAATGATATCAGGACAATCAAAAGTTCTTTCGGTTAATGGTAAATATGGTGCAGTCATTTTAACGAAAGCTGATTTAGGATTAGAGAATGCAATTACTGAACTACCTTATGCAAGCGAGACAAGCGATGGTATTCTTACTGCTGAAATGTTTCAAAAGATTGTAAATGGAGAAGGTGGAACATATATTTTGCCGATCGCTACCCCTGAACAATTAGGAGGTATAAAAGTTGGGGAACTTTTAGAAGTTACTGAAGAAGGTGTTTTATCTGCAACTAAGCAAACAGACTTCAATTTCTCTGAAGAATTAAAAGGAAAATTAGAATCTCTAAAAATATTAAAAGCAGGTGCAAATATATCAATTGCAGAAGATGGAACAATTAGTTCTACAGGTGGTAGTGGGACTGGTGGTGTTAGTCAGTCATATGTAGATCAAAAATTCCAAGAAGCTGTAAATCAAGCAGAAAATTACACAAACGAAAGAATTCCAAATTTTACTTTTGAAAAAATTGGGGAGGTATAGAGAATGACAGATATCGTAAAAATAAAACAAAGCGATGTACAGGTTTATCCACAAACTCATTGGAATGCTATAGAAGGCAAACCAACAACAGTGAAGGGAGATAAAGGCGATCCTGGTCAAGCAGCAACAATTACCATAGGAACAGTTTCTAGTGGGGCAACCGCTTCTGTTACGAATGTAGGAACATCATCTGCAGCTAGATTTAATTTTGTTTTACCAAAGGGAGATAAAGGTGATCCTGGAGAAAATGCAACAACTACAGCAGTAGCAACAACGACAGCAAATGGTTTGATGTCTAAAGATGATAAAAAGAAACTTGATGGAATAGCCAATATTACATTTGAGAAAGTAGGCGAAGTTTAATGTCTGATATTGTGCAATTAAAAGAAAATGGTGTGCCTAAATATTTAAAAACTCATTTTAGAGCAATTGATGGAGCTGAAGCATTAGTACAAACATCTGGTAATCAGTCTGTTGATGGTTTTAAAAACTTTTTACAAACACCAACAGTGAATGATGTACCAGTAATTTTAGATCGTTTTGTTTCAAAAACAGTAAAAACAACGAATACAACAGATTTTACCAATGAAAGTTCAGTCAGATTTGAACGATGTGGACGAAGTGTAGTGGCTAATTTTGCGATTACAAATAAATCAGCAAATTTTGCTGGATGGAAAAACTTAATGGCTTTTCCAAAAGGATATACTCCAACTTCGCTAAAGGATTGGGGTGGAACTTTGGCGAATAAAACCAATCGAAATCCTGCATTATCTGTTTATGCGAATGCTTCGGGAATTGCTGTGATGGTTTCTACTACAAATTTACCAGAAAATCAAGAGTGTTCTGGAACCGTCAGCTATTTTACAAATGATGCGTGGCCAAATTAATAGGGGGAATGAATGATGAAAGCAATGTATGAATATATGTATCCAGTAGGTTGTAAGGTCTGGGAGAACATGCCAGATGATTTCCCAGAGGGAGTCCCTTATACCTCAGTACCGCCATTACCAGATATTCCATTAGATCGCCAATTTTGGAATCCGAGGGAGCGAAAATGGGAAGAAGTTGTGACCCAAGATGTTTCTAAAAAACTGAATCTTTTAGAAGAACTATCTATAGGCTTACAAAATGATAACAAAAACTTGAAACAATCAAATGGAGAACTAGCAAAAAAAACTGAATCATTAGCACAAATCAATTCAAAAACAATGCTTACAACTATTCAAAATAGTAAAGAAATCGATTCATTAAAAAGTCAACTTCAATTATCAGAAAATGAAGGAGGAAAATAATATGTATTCCTATGATGATATTAAAATGATGTATGACTGGAATTGTTTTACTGCAGATCAAGTTCGGCAATTTGTTCCATTGTGCATTACAGAGGAAGAAGCAGATAAAATTATTAATAAAGAAAGTTAAAGCATGCTCCGTGGAGTGTGCTTTTTTTGTTGGAAAGTTGGTGAACTATGAGTATTGATGCGATTATTTCTGCTTTAAGTATTGCAGGAACATTGGTTGGTACGTTTGCAGGCATTGTTTTTTCAAATAAACTGACCATTTATCGAATTGAACAATTGGAGAAAAAAGTTGAAAAGCATAACCATATTGTTGAACGTACTTTTCTATTAGAAGGACGGATGAATGAAGCAGAACATGATATTCAGGAAATGAAAGGAGGCGAGAAGTAATGATTTTACCCGATAAATATTATCAAATTATTAAATGGACAGTACTTACGGTATTGCCCACTTTATCTGTATTAGTAGCCACATTAGGCAAAGCATATGGATGGAATGAAACTGATATGACAGTATTAACTATCAATGCTATAGCAACATTTTTAGGAGTAATTACAGGGGTATCAGCTTACAACTTAAAAGATAAGGAGTAAACGAATGAAAAAGAAAATTTTAGTAGGAGCTCTCGTAGCTCTTTTTTTGTTGCCTATAAATGTTTTTGCCGCCAAAGGCGATCAGGGTGTGGATTGGGCGATTTATCAAGGAGATCAAGGGCGTTTTGGTTATGCTCATGATAAATTTGCGATTGCTCAAATTGGCGGGTATAACGCTAATGGTATTTACGAGCAGTCCACGTACAAAACACAAGTAGCGAGTGCTATTGCGCAAGGTAAACGAGCGCATACCTATATCTGGTATGACACCTATGGAAACATGGATATCGCTAAACAGACAATGGATTATTTCTTGCCTAAGATTCAAACACCGAAAGGCTCAATTGTAGCTTTAGATTTTGAACACGGCGCTAGTTCTGATAGAAATGCAAATACAGAAACAATTTTGTACGGTATGCGACGAATTAGACAAGCAGGATATACACCAATGTATTATAGCTATAAACCTTTCACATTAAAATATGTTGATTATAAGAGAATTATTAAAGAATTTCCTAACTCTTTATGGATTGCCGGGTATCCTAGCTACAATGTAACTCCAGAACCGTTGTATAACTATTTTCCAAGTATGGATGGGGTTGCCATTTGGCAGTTTACATCTACTTATATTGCAGGGGGATTGGATGGGAATGTCGATTTAACAGGAATCACTGATAATGGTTATACTAATTCAGATAAACCACAAACAGATACACCAGCAATTAATGCAGGCGAAGAAACGAGTGAAAAACCAAAATCAGAGATTAAAACTGGCGACACTGTGAAAGTGAATTTCTCAGCTAATCAGTGGGTGACTGGTGAGGATATCCCACAATGGGTAAAAGGTGAAAGCTACAAAGTTCAACAAGTAGATGGGAATAAAATCTTACTTGCGAATATTTTATCTTGGATCGATAAATCCAATGTAGAACTTTTGCCAGATTCTACAACTGTTGCACAACAACCCTCAACTACAACACACATTGTACAATACGGAGAAACCTTGTCATCAATCGCCACTCAGTATGGTACAACGTACCAAGCTTTAGCTTCTTTGAATGGATTAAGTAATCCAAACATGATCTATGCTGGTCAAGTATTAAAATTAAGTGGTGTAGCTAGTGCAATTAGAACGTATTCAGTTCAATATGGCGATAATCTTTCGTTAATTGCGACTAAGTTAGGAACAACCTATCAAGCACTGGCACAGCACAATGGATTATCCAATCCTAATTTGATTTATCCAGGTCAAGTACTATCATACTAAAAAATAGCCCCTCGATGAGGGGCGGTACTTGGAAATATATATAACATTTTTGTTACAAATTTAATGTTATGAGTATCACAAAGTGTCGTTTTAATGTCATAAACGTTTAACTTGAACGTATGTTCTCTATATGTTAAAGTTATTTCATAATTCTCAATGATTATATCTGCTAAGAGGTCCAAAAGCTATTGTCTTTAGGGCTTTCTTTTGGTTAAATTAGGTTAGCAGATACATTGGAGGATTATGATAATGGAAGACTTAATGATACCAGGTCATTTATTGGAAAAAATTGACGTTAAACATTTAGAACAATTTATTAAAAATGAGGGTTTAGTATTAGATGGCAATAAAGCAATGTTGATTGATAGCTTAATTAAAACAATTAATGAAGAAAGTGACAAATACGAAAAGAAACAATTAATTGCTAGCTATCATAATTTTCTATTAAAAACAATTAAACATATCAATAATAGAATAGTAGTTACATATCCTATTATTACTACAGAGCAATCTGTTTATTTTTCTGAAAGAAATATAATTGAAAAGTTTGATGTAAATTCAATTGATGATCTAAATTTTTCCGATGTTCTTTTGGGTAAAAATTTAAAAAAAGAAAAATTTACAAAAATATTTAGACATGTGTCACATACAAATGGACTCATTGATTTAATAGAAATTTGCTATGGTAGAATAAATAGCTATAAACGTGAAGACGAAACAGAAAAAGAAATTTTCGAGTACGTATGGTGCGAAATAAATCCATTAGATGATGTTGTTAGAATAATTTTATCAGAAAATCCCCAGGCTTTTATTAAAGATAATAGTAATGGATCAAGAAATAAGATACAAACTGAAATTGTTGGTAAATTAAAAAGAGACTATAATTTAACATTTAAATTATTAAATGAAAAGCAAACTTTATTTAAGATTTATAAATATTTAACTGCACATTTGGAAGAGCCTTATGCTCAAAAACTAGAGCCCTACCAAGAGGAAATCCAAAGATTTGTTACCACCATGTTAAACAATCTGAATACAGAAGAGGCACGGAACATAAGGCTTTCTCACAGAGTTAGAAAATTATTTGAAAGAAATCTTATTCAAAAAGATTTTCAAAAATTTATAACTAAAAAAGTAGATGATGGAAGAGTATTATCTATAATTTATTCAGATGCAGTTGGGGGGAATGTTAAAGCAACTTCAGGTGGAACGAATGCAAGAAAAGATTTGGATTTACAGGATAGTGATGTATATTTTGATACGAAGGAAAGTATATATTTTGATCAAGAATTATCTAGTATAGTAGTTAGTTGGGTAAATAAAAGTGAATTGAAAGATGATCGTTTTGATAATATTGAAGTACGCTATACTTGTTATCGCGAATTTTATATAACTCATTTTTTGAGATATAATGTTAGAGAGGAGATATATGAATATGTATTACCAAAATTTGATGAATATAAAAGAAAGCCTCTCTAATGAAGGAAATTATTCATCTATAGGTAAAATACTGGAAAATTTAGATATGTGGTTAGCTTCGTTGTCTTATCACAGATTAATGCGAATTAACCCTTATCAATTTGCTTTGGAATATAATCATAATGAGCGGGATGTACTTAGAATATTTGCAGAAGGGGAACGTAAAAATTTATTTGAAGTAAAGTATGAAGTAAGAAATGATGATAATGATTACATTGGAACTATATCTGAAGAGGAGTATAGAAAACTTGTTGTTCATGGGAACCCTATAATTTTATATTCAAGATATACTGATAGAAATGAAGAGTTTTTCTCTCATAACATTGAAATTTGGTTTAGTTTAAAAATGAAACCAACTAAAGTACCGGAAACAATTTTGTCAACAAAAAAAGAGATTGCCCCGCCAGTTTGTGGTGATGATGATAATGCTAAATTATGGCTGGGGCTAGCTGAGAGGTAGTTTATGAATACGAAAAAAGTTGAAATAAGCATTGTGTACTTAGTGATAGGCCTTTTTTGCGTTTTCTTTTTATCTATGTGGGGAATGAATATATTATTTTCTAAAATAAGCGATGAAAACCAAGCGATGTATTGGACAGAACTTTTTAAAATTATGTTTTCTTCTTTACTATCTGCTGGAGTGGCATACTGTGTTTCTTACTTACAAACCAAAGGAGCTATAATGCGAGAAAAAGAGAAAGAGTTAAGTGCTAATAACAAACGTGTAAAGCTGCTAATTCTAGAAATCAAAGATAATCTAGATGTTATGAATAAAGTAAACGAAGCGAATTTTCCAACTGATAGTAAAATGATTTTAGAAAATCAGATATCAAAAAAGATTTTAAATACTTATTTTGATAAGTTGATTTTAGAAGAAGATGTACTGGAAAGTTTAATAAAATATGATAAAAAATTGTCATTATTAATTGGATCAGATTTAGAACAAAAAAGAGGTATCTATAGCAACTTGAAGTCTGAAATAAACTCATTAATAACAAAATTGGAGAGAGAAGTTTTAAGAACTTAATGGAATATATAAAAGAACCAGCTTTAAAATCTAAGGATGGTTCTTTTTTTCATCCCTTGATCAACCGCTCTAACTCTTCCAAATCTTCAAGAGTAGCTTGCTTTCGAATAAATGATCGATATAAAGTATTTAGATGACTATATTGACAACTATAAAAAATATTCGATAAAATAATAATGTTATCGCGTATCTTCACTTTCACCCATAGCTAGTCACTCTCCAAAGTTATGCGATAATGGGATTGTTGCCACAAAAACTGATGTTATCTCTTTTTTTATTGTTCATGGTGGCAACAACCTGTACCCTTAGCTCAGTTGGTCAGAGCAGACGGCTCATAACCGTCCGGTCGTAGGTTGAGTCCTACAGGGTACATATAGTAATTAAGTTAGTTCTGTGTTAAAATTATTTAGAAGAGTATTTATGTAAATAAAAGCTTTCTTCAGCCACCTTCGGGCGGTTATTTTTTTATACACAATCTTATGTCTATTTCCTTCATAAGTTATGATGACATCTGTTCAGAGCTACTCGAAAGAATAGTTTTTTAGTATTGATTTTTTATAGGATGAGATTATAATAATAGTCGTAATAGCTGATGAATCAATTTCCCAATCTTTTTACGCATTTAAACAGCGAAGCGTCTTCGGACGCTTCTTTTTTGTACTACAATCAATATTTATATTTGGATTACCTCCAGATAGTTTCTTTGTATAAAAAAACGACTCATAATGAGTCGTTTAATAGATCAGAGTAATAAGTCATTGATTTCTTTAAATTCTTTATCAAGTTCTTTTTCATCATATTTTTCATATTTATCAGCTTCATGAAGAACTTTTTTAATTTCATGAATAGCCTTTCGTTCAACTAACCATTTTTTTAGGTTATGTTTTTTTTCTGGATTTTCAGATAACGTATCAAGTTCGTCTAACTCTTTATCCAGTTTATTGACAACAGAAACAATTTTGTTTACAACTTTTTCTTCTTTGTTTTCTAAATTTGACATTTATCTTCACGTCCTTTTTATTTGATAATTTAAGTATAGAACTTTGATATAGTTTATACAAATAAAAACGCTTCTTTGTGTATTCTGTGCTTTTCTTTTGGAATGAGGAAAACTTTGGAGTAATATGAACGTGGACAGAAAAATATTTAGGAGGAATAAACTATGTGTACGTCTATTACTTATGTAACAAGTGATCATTATTTTGGAAGGAATTTTGATTATGAAATATCTTACAATGAAGTAGTCACTATTACTCCAAGAAATTATAAGTTGAATTTTCGAAAGGTAAATGATTTGGATACTCATTATGCAATGATTGGTATTGCCGCTGGTATAGCTGACTACCCTCTTTATTACGATGCGACAAATGAAAAAGGATTGAGTATGGCTGGGCTAAATTTTTCTGGGTATGCTGATTATAAAGAAATACAAGAAGGGAAAGACAATGTATCTCCTTTTGAATTTATTCCTTGGATTTTAGGACAATGCTCAACAGTAGGAGAAGCTAAAAAATTGTTAAAAAATATCAATTTAGCAAATATAAATTATAGTGATGAACTTCCTTTATCCCCTTTACATTGGCTATTAGCTGATAAAGAAAAATCAATTGTCATTGAAAGTATGAAAGATGGACTTCATATATATGATAACCCTGTGGGCGTTCTTACCAATAATCCTTCATTTGACTATCAATTATTTAATTTAAACAATTATCGTGTCTTATCGAGTGAAACTCCTAAAAATAATTTTTCAAATCAAATAAGTTTGAATGCCTATAGCCGCGGTATGGGAGGGATAGGCTTGCCTGGAGATTTATCCTCAGTATCTCGTTTTGTTAAAGCGACTTTTACGAAGCTGAATTCTGTATCTGGAGATTCAGAGTCAGAAAGTATTAGTCAATTTTTCCATATCTTAGGTTCAGTAGAACAACAAAAAGGTTTGTGTGATGTTGGTGATGGAAAATATGAATATACAATTTATTCTTCTTGTTGCAATGTTGACAAAGGAATCTATTATTATCGAACATATGAAGACAGTCAAATTACTGCAATTGATATGAATAAAGAAGACTTAGATAGTCATAAGTTAATTAGTTATCCAATTATAGAAAAACAACAAATTAAATATATAAATTAGTTAATGTGTTGTGATTGATTATTTAATATAGATATAATACAAAAAAGGCAAAGATATTTTCAAAACATTTTTTCTTGATGTGATATCCTTGTCTTTTTTGTAATGTTTTTAACTTATTGCTTTTGCAAAATTTATTTACCTGTTTTCTGGATCAACAATAGTGTATATTATGCTATCCTTGTTTGGATTTTAGGACGTTTAAAGAGGCACTTTTTTACATAACTTAATCCATAGACCTTTTAAGCATGCTGTGAGATAATAATAAAGAAGAGTTTAAAGCGCACCCCAAACCACTTCCCTTAAGTGTATTACGCTTTAAACTCTTTTATATTTGAAGCCATTAAAAAGCATACCATATAACTATAAAAAATAATGGGAAAAAGACTTATAATTGGAGTGGTAGTTAATTAGTGACTTATTTTTGGTTTTATAGCACTGATACTATAAAATATAGATATCATCATATTACACAATCTTAATACTAACTTAAAAATATCTCCTTTTATAAGTATGGTGATAAAATCCGTTCCGGGCTACCTTTTTAGGTATCCTACTTTAATCTTTATACCTTTCTGGATCAACGAAAGTATACTTTATATAGTCATAACGCCGATGACCGCTCCGTGCGTCTGACACATTCGTCACGATATCAAATATACATCTTTCTTCATGCTCGTTTTCGCAGCAGGGATTTTAAAGTAGTTTTTATTGGAATAATAGAGATTAATTAATAAGCTATCTTCTATTGCTAATGGTCAGAGCAGACGGCTCATAACCGTCCTGTCGTAGGTTCGAGTCCTACAGGGTATATAAGGATAGATAAATATACAAGGAGGTAAAGAAATGGCTATTACTGTGAACATTTATTATAGTGGTACAAATGGAAATGCGAAAAAATTTGCAAAAGAGATGGTTTCAACTGGAGTTGTAGAAGATATCCGTGCAGAAAAAGGCAATATTAAATATGAATACTTTTTTTCAATGAATGATGAGGACACAATTCTTCTAATTGATAGTTGGACAGATCAAGATGCACTAGACAAACATCATGAATCTCCGATGATGGCTCATATTACTAAACTTAGAGAAAAATATGATTTGCATATGAAAGTTGAAAGATATGTAACAGATATAAAAAATATTTCCGCAAAAGACTCCGCTTTTATAAGAAAATAATGTGCTTATTTTATTTGATAGGATAGTTTTTCCTTTAGAGTGAGAAGAACACTTGTAGTAACAGTACTCTTAAGTTAATTTATCTATAACTAAACCATTTTTTATACACCTTCGGGTATTTTTTTATTTCAAAAATATAGAATATATAATCTCTTAAATTGGTAAAATAAATGTGTTAGATGTTTTGGTCTATCCGAAAGAGTAGACTTTTTTATGTGAATTTAATAACTGTATCTAATTTTAAATTAATTAATACAATGTTTTAAAAATAATGTTTGTATGCAGTTACATCTGACTTTATCCGAATTAAGAAAAAGATTTATAAAAATAAAATAAAAAAATACATATTTAAATTGACTGATTGTGAAATCATTAACTATAATTTGTTCAGTTTGTGTTAAGGAGAATGGTGATATGAATAAGAAAATTGTAGTAAGTGGATTAATTATAGGTGGATTAGTGTTAGCAGGGATCGCAGGGAAAAACTTTGCCGATGATATTTTGTTATGGGGTGGAGAAGATAATATTGAACAAATCAATCATAATTTGGAGTCATTAGATAAAGCACTAGAAAATAAAGAGCAAAATATTAGTAGTTTAAATTCACGATTATCTTCAAATAATCAAGAACTTGAGCAAGTAAAGGCTAACGTTGAAGAATATAAACAAAAAGTGTTGACTTTGGAAAATGAGAAAAATCAATTAACTATAGATAAAACAAATTTAGAGAATCAATTATCAGGAAAAAATGCTGAATTGCAAGGTAAACAAAATGAAATCAATGCTAAAATTGATGAAATAAATCAAAAAATAGCTGAAATAAATCAATTAAACACTGATTGGAATAATCGTTTACAAACAGAACAAAATAAATTTAATGATGCTCAAAATACTGTTAATAGTTTAAATCAACAAATTAATCAATTGTCAAATGAAAAAAATACTATTAAAAACCAATTGCAAAGTACTCAACAAAAACTAGAAAAAGAGCAATCAGAAAACAGTAATTTGAATAATTATATTGAAAAACTGGAAAAAGCCAAAAGCGATGTAGAAGACACAGCAAATAGATCACAAGAAATCGTGACTGAACATACAGGAAAATAGATGTATTTTTTAGTTTAAATTTCTTTAACAAAATAGTATTTTGTTGCTAAATAATTTTTATTTGAATATTCTACAAAAATATCTCCTCTCAAAATGGAGGGGAAGTACATATTTATATTTTTGCTGAACGACAGGAAACGGGGAAAGGTCTTTTTGTTTGTACTTCAAAAAGACTAAAACATATTAAAAAAGGTCTTCCACCTTTAAATAGATTTGAAATTTTACCAAATAAAGAGACTTCTAGAATTAAATCGCCATTTCGCATGCCAGTTCTGGTGGATTGTGATCGGTTATTTGTCTTAAGTGGTATCTCTATACCATTAACGTTACTTACAAATCGGAGGTATATATGTAGAGAATACCTAGAAAAAATTTTACAAATAAGGAAAAATAATATGAGATGTGAAATTGTGCCTTTAGAGATTAAATCAATGATTTCATTAAATCCTTTGCTAAATTTAAAACCGAAAGATTCAAATCTGACTTTGAGTAGCTAAAGACCTCAACCAATCATTCTTGGCTGAGTTTTTTTCGTTCTTATATTAATTGTTCTAACTCCGGTTTCAATATGCATATAAAAAAGTAAAAATAATAGAAAAACTAGTGATAGTTTTGGTGATAGTGATATTAAAAACCAGAAAAGATGGAAAAAGCAGGAGATAGATAAAATACTGATATTTCAGCGTTTTCTAACGGTACAAAAGAGAAAAAAAGTAATAAATGTACACATGATACAAGAAAAACATGTTCGCACTCCTAGGCAAACCAGGCTTTGAAGACCTTGCCAAAGAATTGAACGAACGTCTTTAAGATAAGGAGTTTTAGGTAATTATTAAAAATAATTATCCAAAACAATTTGCCTTTAAAATGAAAAGTGATACTCATTGAGGTATTTATAAAAAAGGATGGCTAATTATAGCCATCCTTTTTTGGTTTGTTGGCAGAGAAATATTTTGTCCAGAAAATTTTCGTTGTTGATTATTGATATAGTCATTGGACTTATCGAAGTTCGTTCAATACTTTCATATGACACTTGATCATATAGTTGAATAATAGAGAGATCTTTATGACTTATATCTTCATGCTTCATGCCAACTTTTCGGTTAGGCACTGCTTACACATATCTACCATTATGGACAGTTAGGGGAGAGATGGGCATGTTTGTCAATTCTGTGGGCAATAGTATTCACAGTTTTAATTTTTTAAATCAATCAAGCTTACTTTGCTCGGTTGGTCAGAGATTGTGAGCATACATTAAATGGGATTTTTATGTCGTCTGTAATGATTAAATCTTTGTTCAGATCTTTTCAATAGCTTTTATCCGTGCACGAATACTATCATTGACAAATATATCATTATTTTGATAAAATAATAATTGTTATTTAATAGCCGTTTGTTTTGATTTGTAATTAGCTGAAACATAGGTAAATCCAATTATAATAGTTTTACGACCAAATTTTAATAATGTGAATGGAGAAATGATATGGATCAAAAAGCGTTTATTGAATCGATTGATTCTACAATTAATAAATTAAAAAAAGATATTCAATCGTATAATAGAATCATTGGTATAGGTAATATTATAAAAATCGTATTATCTGCTGCTATTCCTATTTTAATTCACGAGGCATCTGATCATAAGTCTTTGTTATTAGTCGTTTCGATTGCTTCCGCAATCATAACGATTATTCAAAGTGGGATGTCTGCGTTTAATTATCAAAACAAAGTACAAACCGCAACACAGGTTCTAATGAAAATAGAAAACGAGAAGCTGCTTTATGTAACAAAAACATCCCCATATGATAAAACGGATGAAGAAAATTTTCATTTGATTGTTTCGACACTTCAAACGGAGTTGAATGATATCATTTCTGACTTTAATCAAGTAAGCAATTAACCATATCATCCCTTTAAAGATAGAAAGGTACCAAAGAGATAGGAACAACAAGTAATCCTAGAACAGCATTTATGTATAAATAAAAAATAAACCTAATTTTGCTGATTTAAAAAGGTATCCAAACCTACACGCTGAGGCAGATGGATACCTTTTTTTTTACAAAAAAGTTCTGATTTTTTGAGACGGGAGTTATATACTTCAAAACCAATTTTTATTTTTTACCAATAAATTCTTTCTTGATTTTTTTAAAATCAATCAGTATTTTCGTAGGACCGAGCACATGGTATTCTTTGACGACCAATTGGTTTCTTTGATTATAATAGCCACTGATTACTAATTTCATTCCTTCATCTACTTCAGCAAGAAAGTTTAAGCCATGACCAGCGATTAAACAGTTCGTATCATTCAAGCTAAATCTTATCAAGGGACGAGCCCCAATTTGTAGTATTTTTATTTTTGTTACTGTGCCATATTTCTTAATCATTGTGGACTCTCCCTTATGAGCGATTTCGAGGATGCCAATCCGTAAATATTCTTTAATAGCATTATACGAACAAACATTCTTTTTGTAAAGGAGAAACGCAAAAAAATTTATGGTATTTAAGCTAATATCCGACTATTAATATCAGGAAAATGGCTGTAAAATTTTTCTGTTTTTTTGTATGATCATGCTTAAGTAAAGTTAGGAGAGACCGGACACCGGAAATGTTCACAATAAAAAATAAATTAGGGAGACAAATCTTACATTGTGCTTTGAAAATGGATAAACGGTGTTCAAGCATCAACTCCTTGAAATAAGCCTAAATTTTTCAAAATATGAGAAACTATTTCAAAAAATTTTTTCTTATTGTCATCGGAGCTCCCCGATGTTTTCACAACCTCTTGCTCTAAACGGTGTTCAAAGAGCTGACCTTCGGCGATAAGTCAAAAAATCTCAAAATATGGAGAGCTGTTTCGAGATTTTCATCCTTAATGCTCCTGCGATTACTCGTCGCAGTTTTTACTTGGTGAGCGCTCAGGTCAAAACGCTCTTTTCACAACCTCTGATTCATGGTGTTCAAGCATCAACTCCTTGAAATAAGCCGGAGAGTCCAAAATAGTAGAGACTATTTTCGGATTCTCCGGCTTAGTTATCAGAGCTAGACATTGCTGTCACAGTTCATTTTATTATTTTAGCTTAACCTCGCTTACACAACGTATATCCACGTGCTTGGGCCTCTTGCAGCGAGATAGCTACGACAGAATTTGCATTGTTAAGTCCCGAACAGTTCGGATTTAAATGATATTTTGTACCATGATCTGGAGCAATATAAACCGTTTGTTCGTTGTTTTGTTGCGGTGTTTGTGCTGCTGCAACTTGATTGGCTTGTTCTTGTGCGGCCGCAGCTTGCCGTTGTCGTTCTGCTTCAGCTGCTTCATTGGCTTTGATCGTTGCATCTACTGTAGCTAGTCGAGCAGACAAGTGTTGATTGCCGTTTGGAATAGCCTGGATTAAAGTAGCTGCTGAGTTATAGTTTTCTCTAGTTGGATGAGCTTCAGCTTGTGATAGTGCTGTTGTTGCTTCATTTTCAGCTTGTTTTTGACGTTCTTCTTGTGCTTTACGCTCAGCTTCAATTTTCTGTTTTTCTTCTTCTTGTTTTTTGCGCTCAGCCTCAAGTTTCTGTCTTTCTTCTTCTTGTTTTTTGCGCTCAGCCTCAAGTTTCTGTCTTTCTTCTTCTTGTTTCTTACGCTCAGCTTCAAGTTTTTGTTTTTCTTTTTCTTTACGTTCAGCTTTTTGTTTCAGCTGCTCTTCACTAGAAGTACTTGATGTTCTTTTTGTTTCGATCTTTTTTTCAGATCGTGCGCTTGCTTTTGAACTATCGGAATGACTGGTAGGAGAGATAGACGCTCCGAAAATCATAAGAATAAATGCTGTTCCTATAATAATAAAGTTTCGTTTTTTATTCCCTTTTTTGAAAAATGATCGAATTAGTCCTACTAACCCCCAACAAATACCAATTAAACCTACTAACACTAAAAAAGTTCCAATTTTTTCCTCCAAAAATAAAAATATTTTCCTTCCATGTAGGAATGAAAGGAATAAACCTCCTAATAAAAAAATATATCATTCTGTAATACTTGTCTAAAGATATACAAAGTTGTTTTTTATCTAAAAATTAAATTACAAAATAAAAAATGTGAATTTTTAATCACCTATTGATAAAAATAGATATATAAAGGAAATGATTTGCACAACAGCAGATTACGATAGTTACAAAGTGGAAAAGATCAGTCATTAAGTTAGTACAGTATAATTCTTGTTTTTAACGCTTAGAACCTGCTAAAAAAGCAATCAAACAAGTTAATAAGAATCCTTTAAGGTTAATATCAATGAAATGAATTTTTGCTATACTTATTAGAGGCTTATTGAATAAGGAGTTGAGTGAATTGGTTAAAAATAAATTATCAAATATGATTAGTATCAAGAAGAAAGGCGGAGGAAAGGTTAGGGTACATGGATAGAGTAAAGGAAATGCTTCAGTATGTTAGGCAAAAACAACTTTATTTTATTTGTGGTATCGCTCTAATTCTTACACTAATACGTCTTTATCTCTATTACAAAGCGACTTACAGCATCGATATGACAGCTAGCTATGATGACCATCTTTTTATTCATTATGCCCGTAACTTAGTGGACGGGCAGTGGTTAGGAGAGTACAATGCTAAAACTTTATCAAAAGGTATTTCTTATAGCTTATTTTTAGCTTTTGCCAATAAAATTCAGCTACCATACTCGCTATTATTAGGTGGGTTTAATATTTTAGCTAGCGTGCTGATTACACTGAGTGTAAAGCCGATCGTTAAAAAGAATAGTATCTTGTTTTTTATCTATGTCTTTTTTTTATTTTCACCAATCGGTTTTACCCATGAATATTCGACACGTATTTATCGAAACGCCATTGTAATTCCATCTGTCGTAATTATCGTTGCTTGTTTATTAGCTATTTATTATCGTAAATATCGTGCAACAAAAACTATTTTACCTTGGTTTTTCTTGTTGTCTCTAATCTTTCCATTTTACTGGTATATTCGCGAAGATTCACTCTGGTTGTTGCCGTTTGTTCTGGCAGCCTTAATCATTAGTTTTGTTCAGATTTTATTAGGAGTGGATTTTAGACCAACGAAAACTGTTGAAAAGTTTCTTTCACAAATTACCTTTGATCGAAGAAAACTGATCAAGCTCAGTTTGTTTTTTCTTCCTATGATCAGCTTTATCGTGACAAACCAAATGATTAAGCATAAAAATGAAGAAGTCTATCATCTTGCAGTAGTCAATGATCGTACGAGCGGAGAGTTTGCTCAATTGATGAAGAACTTGATTCGAATAGATGATGGAACGAACATAAACAAAGAGAACAGTAGGATTTGGGTTTCTCATGAAGCGTTAAATAAAGCATTAGCTGTGTCACCTGCTTTTGCTAAAGAAGCTGCTAGAATCAAAGAATTATATACGACACATGCTTGGACTCAGGCAGGAAAAGTAAAGGAATTAAAGGGAGACATTATTTTTTGGGCACTGCGAGATGTGTTGAATGAGTCTGGCTACTATCAAAATAACGCAAAAGAAACCAATGAATTTTGGAAACAAGTCAATCAAGAGTTAAGGGCTGCTTATCGTAAGGGAGATTTGAAGAAGAAACGTGAAGTCTACTTAATGAGTACAGGAGATGGGAAAATTGCCGAGGATATTCCAGTACTCTTAGATTTTTTTAGGACAGCTTATAGTGACAATTTGTTTTACAAAGATTTTCATCAAGGAGGGAATTACAGTTTTGGAACCCATGCGGATGTAGAAGCAACGCAAAACTTTTTGCGAGTTCCTTTATTGAATAATTGGATTAATAGTGAAGATCCACAACCGCCAATTTTAGTTTTATCAAAAACAGCGAAAATCTCTAATATTATGATTGCGATTTATCAAAAGACAAGTGGTGTTGTTCTATGTTTAGCGATTTTAGGATTTTTATTTTTGATCTTAGGTTCAATCTATGCTAAAAAAGATCGTGGTTTTTATTGTTCTGCACTAGTCATTACTAGTGGTTTGATATTGACCCAGTTTTTATTTTTATTTGGGGTTTCATGGTTTTGTTCCTACTCGCCAGAGCAAAAAGATTATTTTCTAAGTGTGTATACGGGGGCAGGAGTACCAATCATGCAAATTGCGATGGTTCTAATCTTTCTGGGAATCAGCAAAATTTCATGGGGGAAAATAAAGCACAAACTCAAATTGAATAAATAATAAAAGACGTTTGCTAACTGTATTAGTTGCAAACGTCTTTATTCTTTTTTCGATCCCGAGTTGTTTTCGGTCATTAGAAATGATTCACTCCTTATTTGGATTCATTTAATGCACGGACAGCTTGTTCAATCGTGATACCAAATGCTACGTTGTTTTCATTTGTAGCATCAATTGCCATAAATTGATTGGATACAGTATCAAATGCAACTCGGTATTCAATATTTGTTTTAGTAAATGTCATGTAAGTCACCTCTTTTTTTATTAATGTAAATTGTGGTTGGAATTTTCTGTTAAATTTTCCTGCCTGTAATTAGTGTAGCACCCTTATTTTTTTTTCGCAATTAATTGCTATGTCAACAAGGGATTCTTAATTTTCTGTGAGTCCAATAAGCAATCCAATCAATAACAGGATAAATACAGTAGCTTGAATAACAATCATGAAATTCCCTCCTCACAGAATAGTTTAGATGCTTTTTCGGAGGTTTACACGAACAAAAGGCTAACAGTTTCAAACAAATCTGTCACTTATAAATTACAATTATATCTTGGTATTAGTTATGTGAGAAAAAGGGGAAACTAGATTGAAATCGTGTAATTCTAAGAAAAAATATAAAAAAATTCAATAAATCGTTTTCAAATCTTCTTTTTTTTGTTATTATAAATTAAAGATTAACAAAATAAAGGAGGGAATTGAGAAATGTTAAAATTAGAAATAGGCAAGTCATACATATGCAAACCGATTGGAGTGAACTATGAAGTGATTGGTTGCGTGGAACGTACATATACTAATACGGCTGTTATTTTTGTAGAAAGCTATGATCAGAGAGATCGGTTGGCTGTTTACGATAGTAAGTTTCGTCTACTAGTTAAACTGGACGAAATTTATACAGTAGCAGAATCTGCTTTGGTTTCATAAACACTTTTTTTGAGAAATATCGTAAACTTCTCTATAATTAGAGGAGAGAGAAGGGAGCGAAAAAACATGCAAAAAAGAAAGAGTTCAGGTAAAATGGGCATTATCTTAGCAGTTATTTCTGCTATTCCGGCAATCTTAGCAGTGGTTCGTGCGGTGAAAAGCGCGAGAGAAAGATAAAGTAATTGAAAAAGAACCCCATGGATTCAATCCATGGGGCTCTTTTTTTAACCAACACCTAAAACGAAATTCAATAATTTATCTGAATAGGTGATCTCTTCATCCATTGCTTTGATATTTTCATTTAAGATAGTCATTTGATCAGTAATGATCCCATCAACACCATAAAACATCATACGACTGATTCCATCTGAGTCGTTAACCGTCCAGACATACACTTTTTTACCATCTTGATGAGCTGAATCAATAAAATTCCGATTGATCGTACTATACTCCATCGTCAAAAAGTCAGCCGGAGTAACTGGTGGTCCAACAATATTGAATGGTAGGATGTAGCCTACATAAAAATTAGGATTGGCATTTTTCAGATCAGATACTGTCTGATACGTAAGACTTTGTAGAATATGCTGATGAGTTAAAATGTTTTCCTCATATTTTTTGACAAAGCGATCAATGATATCTTTAGAATCATTTTTTGAATTTTTGATTTCGATTAAAAGTTTTTGATTTAATTCATTGGCTCTCTTTAAATAAGTATCAAAGGAAACGACAGGTTCTTTCGCACCGTTTTCAGTTACTTTTAACTTTTCTAATTCTTTCAAGGTTAGATCTTGTGGTGCTTTATTTATCCCTGTTAATTTTTTTAAGTTAAAATCATGCATGACAACGAATTGACCATCTTTGGTTTCTTGTACATCCATCTCCACATAATCAGGATGGTAGGTACGACTTGTTTTTTCTAAAGCAGCTAAAGTATTTTGGGCACTGTTACCTCCACTGACACCACGATGAGAAATCGTTACAGGTTTCGTTTGAGAAGCAGAAGTCAAATAATCCATATTGTAGAGACAAACACCTACACCAAAAAATACAGCAAATAAAACTAAGCTTGTATTTTTAAGAACAGAAAAACGTTTGTTAGGAGATTCTAAACGAAACCAGTTAGGAGTCTCAGGAAGAAAACCTTCATCATCCATGAAATCAATAATAATGTAAAAAATTCCGACTGTTGACATAACGATGTTGAATAAAAGGATAGCTTGAAGAATCGTCATTGCAAAAACAGCGCTAATCAATGAATAATTAGGGAAAAATTGTTCTACAATTATTTGTGCGAGGAGCACAATTAAATAGCCGGCAAATGAAATGAGTAAAATACTACCACCAATAATGATGAACTGTCCAAGGATTGCAAAAAAACGTGATTTGGTTAAATACCAACTTTCTTTAACCGCTTGTTTAAATGGTCGATCACGTAGAATCATTTCTGGTAAGGCAAAAATGAGACGGATACCAATGTAAGCTAAAAAGATATAAAACAGAATGAAGCTGCTAACCACGATCCAACGATTAGTAAAAATAAAATCCATGATAAAAGCTGGGATTTTAACTTTAGATAGTAAATCAGAATTAAAACTTAACCCACTAATCGGTAAAATAAGTACGAAATAAGCTAAGAAAAAAAGAAAAGTCAATGGGCGTATTTTTTTTAATTGACGAAACGTTGCTTGAAGTAACTGTTTCAACGAGATAGGTGTTTGTTTCTTAATAAAGTAAACACTCATCAATAAAAAAGTAAACTCAAAATAAACTAGGAGTAAGATAGTTAGTAAGACAGCAGTCAAAGATAATAAGACACCTGGGTGCTGTGAAAGGATTGTAGAGATATTATCACTAGATATATAATCAATGGCTCCTCGATTCAAGATGAATCTGGTCGTACTATTCAATAAGGGTAAACAAATAAATAAAATAAATAAATGCATAATCAAAACATCACGAAAATATGCTTGAGTTCCTTTAAGAAAGTCCCAAGCATTTCCTAAACTTCTTTTTAAATAAATTAACATTCAATCACCTACCATAAATATTATAACGTAAAAATAAAAATAAGTGGACAGATTGCGCAAATACTTAACGCAGTACGCCCACTTATAATAAACTATCCTAGTAATCCACTTAAGAAATGTCCACCATAAATCAAAGCCATGCTGTATAAGAAAATCGAGAGGGGTTTCGCCAATAAAATGATCCAAGTATATTTTTTTACAGAAATATTTGTTAGACCAGCCATTAAACAAAGCGCATCATCAGGGGCCACTGGTAGAAAAATTGCTAAAGCAAATAACTTTTCAAAGCGATTCTGGTTATCGAGCCAACCAACATACTTGTTATACGTCTTGTCACTGACCATAGATAAAATAAATGGTTTACCATACCGCCGACCAAGTAAAAAGATGATGATCGAACCGATACAAATTCCTACATAATTATAAATAAAACCAGCATAAGGTCCAAAAATTAATACACCGGCTGCTGTACTTATCCCTCCAGGAATGATTGGAATAACAACTTGCAGGATTTGGATTAAGATGAAAATAATAGGACCTAAGATAATTGAATCTCCAACTAATCCTCTTAAAGAATTTAAATCTTTAAATACACCCAAATTGATAAAATAAATCGTTAAGCCTATCGAAATTACTAATCCAATGATAGATATAAAATTGATCAATTTCCGTGATGCCGCAATGTTCAACGTCTATCAACTCCTTTGATACGTTTTCTTATATTACTAATGTACTTTATTAGTGACTCTTTGTGCCACTATTTTAAATGACAGTTATCAAACAATTTTGTAAGTTGTAATAAGTATAATTTAAAAACGATTCAAAAACATCCAACTAAAGATGTATTTGAAGTATTATTTTTGTGCCTGTAGTTTTAGGAAAAAATATCCTCTATTAAATGAAAAATCGGCGTTCAAGTATTAAATCTTTAAAATAAGCTGAGGAAACTAAAAGAAGAAGTTTTTGCTTTACCTCTTCTGCGTTTCTAGCTTACTTACGTGGATAGAATACTCTGAACGCCATAACTATATGAAAGCTAAAGGGAATATCTCAGGGGAGTGAAAATCAGTGTCTCATTTTGTCTTTTCACTAAGCCTGTTGAATCAAAGGATTCGTCTAAATACTTTTATATTTAAGATGGGAAGTTCGTACATGAGTTCCACATCATCAATCAGACTTCCAAGTAATCGGAAATCTGATTGATCCAGAAAAACATTTCCAAGCTCTTGGTAATATAGATCCATAGTAGGATTTCTTGGTTCATTGAGCATTTCCGCTAACTCATGCAAATCAGAAGGAGGAGAATAACAAGTTCCTTGAATTTCAATATATAATCCTTCGGGTGTTGATTCTAGCCCAATCCTTATTTCAGTGATCTCGTGAGAATAAAGATAGGTTAAAAATTCACTAATGATTCTTTTTGATAATTCTTTTTCCAATGCCATCCTTTTCCTTTCTGCCAACAGTCAGGCTGTCTAAGATCGGTACAAGAAAACTTGCAACGAATCCAGTTGAGAATCCACTATTATATAGGCTTAATCCGCCATGTAATGCACTGACGTTATGGACTAAGACAATATGCAAAAATCCAGCTAAAATACCAAAAATACTACCATAAAAACCACTAATAGGAGCAAGTGCAGTACCAAATATCGCTGCTACGATCATTGTTGTTTGAGAGGCATCATGGATAGTAGCCAGATATGAAGCAAGATAAATCCCTATAAGTATGGGGAAGCTGTTCTTTAGATGACAACCAAAGGCACTGAATCCAACTGAAGATAGGATTGCACCAATAATCGGGCCGTTGAATTCACCACCAATAAGAAGAACATAGATGGAAAGCATTAGCCCTACTAACCCCATGTTTAGTAAGGTGGCACCGATACTTGAGATCGCCATAAAATCAGTAGTTACTTTTCCTGAAGTTTGAAAAATGTCATGTAAACCAGTGAGCTTCCATGAATTAATAAAAAGACCAAATAGCGTAGTTAAACTAAAAAAAAGAAAAATGACTAATGTAAGTTCTTGATGGTAGCCTGTTGAAACGAACGATTGAACTTCAATTGGAAAATCAAATAACCGAAGGATACCAGCCACGACCATGGCGATCAATCCAGAAGTAAAACCAATATTATACAAATTGAATCCGCGATGAAAAATAAGGGTATGCGATGCCAAAGGAGGGAGTAAAAAACCAACGAGTATACCAGTCAGATTACCAAATAAAATACCTAAGCCCAATGGTAAGTTCATACCGAAAGTGATATAACTAACTACAGGTGACAAGGCACTAGCAAATAAGCCAACCATAATATACTGTGAAAATGGTTTATGTACAAAACGTGCATAGAGATAGACACCCAAAATAATGGAAAGAGAGTTATACAGATTTTTTCCAAAAAAAGAAAAGCCTGTGACGGTTAATACAGAAGCAAAGATTAGTCCATTTAGATAGACTTTATGATGATAGCAAAGAAGTACGGACAACAAAGTCAGAACACCAACATTGATAAATGCGCTTCCAAAACCACCTATTGCCAAATAATCGGTCATCAGATTACTAGGAGAAGTGAGGATATTGTTGAGTCCCTCAATAGTTTCAACCGGATGTCCAGAAACAAGCCCGATTATTAGAAAAAACAAGCCAGTAAATGTTAAATAAAAATACTTATTTTTTTGAGATGGCTTTTTTTTGATGGGGTGAATATAAATAACGTCGTTTTTATTAACCATTACATACCTTCTTTGTCGTTTTCTTTAACTATAACGTGAAAGAAATCTTTTGGTCAACTAACAGTTACAGAAAAATCAATTTTTGTAAGGGGAAACAGTATTTTTGTTTATTCTTAAATAATATTGTATCATTGTTAAAAATAAATAAGAAAAAAACTTAAAATATAACGTTTTGAGTAAATTATTTGCCAAAAACTGTGTATATCGGTTACAATAAAACAACATATACTGCAGTAAGAAGTGGGGGAGTTTTAATGAGAAGAAAAGTCTATACTAAAGATCAAATTCTAAAAGCTGCTTATGATGTTGTTGCAAAGGAAGGTTTTAAAGGGTTTACTGCGAGAAATATTGCTAAAAAAATGGGTATATCCACACAACCTATTTATTTAGAGTTCAAAAACATGGAGGATCTAAAAAATACTTTATTAGACTCAATTTTTGAACAACTCAAAGAAAATGTTTTTCCAGTTGAACGTACTGGAGATAAAATTATTGACCTAGGTTTAAACTATATCTACTTTGCAAAAAAACATCATAGTCTTTACATGGCATTATATATCGACGAACATGGCGATGGACAAAAAATGCATGATTTTTCTTATAACTATTTCCGTGAAATCGTCAAACAAGATCATCGATACAACCAGTTGTCAGATGAATACGTTGATGCATTACACACTGGAACCTGGGTTGCAGTTACCGGAATCGCATCTTTAATGTCTTCAAACATCATGCACCCAACTGAAGAACAAATTATTTCGTTCATCAAGCGAACGATTGATTCTATTCTTTCTTTAGAAAATCCTGAAACAATTAGTTAGATCTACTTATGAAGTGTGATAACACAAGGTTCATTCCAATACTCTTTCTTACTTCACATTGGGCACTATTTAAGAAGGAGCAGAAAATGATTCTTGTGTTTTTTTGTCTTCTCATAAAATAAATATGCCGGTTTTTGATTTCTATCGGGAAATAGGCTTGACTTTTTACTAAAAAAAGTTTAAAAATAATAGGTATGGAAGGTTGGCAGAGTGGTAATGCACCGGACTCGAAATCCGGCGAACCGGTTAATACCGGCGCGCAGGTTCAAATCCTGTACCTTCCTTATATAACATTTCATAATAGAGGCGAAAACATTGATATACAGGCATTTGCTTGCAATATTTTCGCCTCTATTTTTTGTTTGAATACGTCTTTGAATACGTTCTGCTTAAATACCGATATATTTTGCGAATTGTGCTGCTGTTTTTTCTTTTCGTTTGTCTGTAATGTGGATATATAGATCCATAGTGATTTGAATAGACGAGTGGCCTAAACGTTCTTGTACGTCCTTAATATTTGCACCAGCTTCTAAAAGTAAACTAGCATGTGTATGTCTAAAACCATGAACAGTAATACGTTTAAGATTATTTTGTTTGATAATCACTTCTAACCATTTACGAGGCTTAGATAATTGGAAATATTCGTTTTTCTGGTTAGAAAATACCAGTTGATTTTTGCTTAACGTATTAATTCCCAATGCTAACAACCATTTTCTTTGTTCTAATCGCCATTTCTTCAAGATGTTCATAGTTTCATCATCGACTGGTATATCTCGCTTAGAATTTTTGGTTTTAGGTTGCTCTACATAAAGGCGTCTATTTTTTCCTCTGGCGAGAGTTTTATTTATCTTGATATAATTATCGTTAAAATCAATATCTTTCCATGTGAGAGCTAAGAGCTCGCCTACGCGCATCCCTGTGAAGGCTAGTGTCCGAAAAAAAGAATACATACGAATATCTTTTTTCTTTTCTACTGATTTCAAAAAGATTTCTAGTTCTTCTTTACTAAAAAAGTTTAAAGTATCTTCTTCATGAATAGAGACCTTCCTTTTCGGAACTGTGATTTTTTTAAAGGGATTATCTTGTAGATATCCTAATTTAATAGCATAATCACATATACGCGAAGCATTATTGATGAATTCTCTATACAACACAAATTTTTTTACCTTTTCATTAGCGAACTTTTGAGCTATATCAATCGATATTTTGTTGATTTTAAGAGCACCAAATGCTGGTAATATATGATTCGCAAACTGTTCTTTTGTTTTAACGAAAGAACTTTCTTTTACTGTTTGCTCATAATTTACGATCCATAGATCGTATACTTCTTGAAAAGTTAACTCTTTAGACTTATTTAGACCATTATTTTCGTATTCCAATTGCAGTTTGGTCAGCGCTAATTGAGCTTCTTTTTTTGTTTTAAAACCTCTTCGTGTAGTTCTAACTTGTTTGCCAGTCAAGGGATCTACTCCCAAATAAGTTTGAAACTTCCACAATTTTTTACCGTTTTTCTTTTTGTATTGTTCGAATGTTGCCATTTTTTTCGTCCTTTCGCTCGGGTAAGTGTTCGGACTAAAATAGCTGGCATCACCTCCTTAGTTATACGATCTTACTTTGGACAGTGGTCGTGTTTTTATTTTATCTTCTTATTAAATAATTGTTATCTGTAGGTGTTAACAGTGCTTTTATACCTTCATATAAACCTAGGAAAAAAGTAATACTTGTCCAACTAAAGACAAAATATAATAAACCTCTTTTAAATTTTTGTGCATAAAACCATTGAATTCCAAACGTTCCTAAAAATATTGCTAATAGTGAAAATATGAATTTATTTACTAAAATCTCATTTTTCTCTTCGATAGATGAGGTATTTTGAATAATTGTGTCATCAATATTTTCTGATTCTAACACACTCTCTCTTTCTTCTGTCATAGATTCTTTTCGTTCTAAATACTTACTTACATCAACTTTAATATAAAAATTTCCATATCCTTCTTTTATAGTTGTTTCAATTTCTGAAGGTTCATTTAAGATTACACCAGAATTTCTTGGTAAATATCCTATTTTTCCACTTCTATTTATTTTTGCATTTTTAGGAGTTGGATGATTAGAATAAACAGCTATGGCCTTAGGATCATATTCATTATCAGGTTCAGGAACAAGAACCAATTCTAAATCGTGATATTGATAGCCATACGTATCCCACGTTTCGCCTCTATCTTTCAATACATTCCTTAAAATTCGTTCTGCGTCAGTATATTGAGTGCCAACTACTTCTAAAATTTTCTTGCTACTTTGTTGATTGTTTTGATTATCATTTTTTATATTAGAGTTGAGGGATTTTTTATTTACATCAATAGATGAAAGAGGATTAACTCCGAAGGTAGTCTTATTGTAAACTTTATTATATGCAGCTTTTTTTGGGTCTTTAATCCATCCAGTGCCTTTTTTACCGTAACCAGGAATTACTGCTTTTTTCACAGCTCTTTTTGCTTTCCCAGTAGTTCTAGCGCTGATAGATTTTTTTATACTCGGTTTTCGTGGTCCTATTTTCATATAGCATTCTCCTTACGTTGTATTATAATTCACAAGTAACGATCGAATTCATCTGGTAATCCAAAGCAGACGAGCTTTTCATATTTTGTCATATGATCAAAGCCGTCTAAAGTTGGATCAATAGTTAGATGAGTTGCGAAATAGTTTGCCTCTTTTTCAATTTTTAATTCGGATACTAGCGTTTTTTTAGACAACATAGGTGTGTTTTCATTTGAATGTAAAACACAGTGGCCTAATTCATGACTACAAGTTATCCATTTTCCCATTTCATCTAAGTTAGAATTTATGTGGATCATTTTTATTTGTTTTAATTTACTATAGTAACCATAAATTTCTCCCAAATCTTCTTCTAAAACTAGTATCTTCAATTCTCGTGCAATTCTAAAAGGATTGCGTGTTTGATATAGTTTTACCAGTTTATTAATTTTTTTATCAATTTGAGGTAAATACATAAACATCGCACTCCTTTTAATCGCGATATTTTTTAGGTGTATATTTTTTCTTAGCTTCTATCTTAGATATCCGCAATGCATTCTCTAAAGAAATAATGAGAGCTTCACGTGTAGCTTCGCTCATTTCACCATCCTTCTTCGAAAAAGCCATTCCATCAGCATTAGATAAATCGTCGATTAAGGATTGTAATTCTTTTTGAATATCACGTTCGTCTTTTTCCGTTAAATCGTAGTACCTTTTTTTCTCAGTGCGTCCTAATAGATAGTCGACAGATACATTGAAATAGTCAGCAAGTCGAGCTAATTCTGTAGAATTAGGAGTTTGTCTTTTCCAACTGCCAATGTATCCGTTGGAATATCCGAAATTTATCTCCAATTGCCTAATAGAAAGACCTTTTTCTTTAGCTAAATCTTTTATTATTTCATAAGTATTCATTGATTTAACAACCTTTCTGAATGCTTACAAAAAAGTTTAGATAAATAATATAAAAACTGTTGACTAGTTTATATTAATAATCTATACTATGTCTTGTAAACAAGTTTAACAACTAAAAAGACAACAAAAACACTATTGATTAATAAATGCCAACCGCCAAGAAAGCTTTTAAATCAACGTTTTAATGTCTTATTTAACTATGGATTTAGTATAGATTAATAATCTAATAATGTCAATATAGTTTATAAAATAGTTGTTAGATTTGTTTACAAGTAAAAGAAAGGAGGCGCGGTAATGACTGATATTGCAGAAATTACTAAACAAGACAGAGAAAAAATTAAAAAATATGTAGAAGGATCTAAGTTTCTAACATACAAAATGCTTGCTGAAAGATTTGGAATTAGTAAAAGTTACTTATCTTTAATCTTAAGCGGTAAAAAGACTTCTGCAGAAGCTAATATAATTATCGATTCGATCATTACTATGTATGAACTGTAAAGAGAGGAGTAAAAAAATATGAGTATTATCGATCAAGTTTCAAAGATAAACGAATTATCTGACGAAGTAGCTAAACAGATTTATTCAGAATGCATTGAAGAGAACATTTCTGTCAACAATTTAAGGGAAAGAGTCAAAGAGAAGTTAACTAAGTATGTCGGAGAACCGGCATTCAACGAAACCTACAGATATATTTTCAGCAAAGTTAAGTTTTTGATCGAACATAGCGAAGTAAAAATAGTGAAGCCCCACATTGGATTTGAAGCTTCACATAAAACATCAATTTTTTAATTGTTCTTCAAGCTCTTGGAATAAATCAGCTAATGCAAGCACTAATTTTTCCATATCTTGGTTAGTAGTATCTATTCCATAATGCTCAAAAACTTTAGAAATTTTTTCTTCGCTAAACATCAAAACACCTCGCTTTCTAATGAGAATTATAGCAAATAAAAATCAGCTGGGGAGGAAACCGAATGAAAGAACTAATCAAAGTAACAACAAATAAGGAGAATGAACAGTTAGTAAACGGCAGAGAATTGCATGAGTTTTTGGAGGTGGCTACAGAATATAAAAAATGGTTTAGTCGTATGGCAGAATATGGTTTTGTTGAAAATATAGATTTCATAAGGGTGACCCAAAAATGTCCGACCCCTGGAGGAATTCAGAATATTACTGACCATGCAATGAAATTGGACATGGCAAAAGAAATTTCAATGATTCAACGAACAGAAAAAGGAAAACAAGCGCGTCAATATTTTATTCAAGTAGAAAAAGAATATAAACAACAGTTGCTTGATACTTCAAAACTAAGTCCAGAACTCCAAATGTTCCAAGGAATATTTAATGCAGTAGCTAAGCAAGAGTTAGAGACAAAACGTTTAGCAACACAAATGGAGAATATTACTGAAATTGTGGCATTGAATACAACTGACTGGCGTAGAGAATGTCGAAAACTCGTAAATAAAATGGGGGAAACTCAAGGCGGATACGGTGCTTATCAAGAAATTCAAACAGCGATATATGAAGAAGTTGATCGTAGAGCTGGTTCCTCTCTCAAAACTAGATTAACCAATTTACGTAACCGTATGGCTGGCGAAGGTGTTTCAAAATCCAAGCGAGATAAGACAAATAAGTTAGATGTAATCGAAAGTGATAAAAGGTTAAAAGAAATTTATTTATCTGTAGTCAAGGATTTCGCTATTAAGTATGGAGTTTGGAAAGAAAAATAAAATTTGATAGGAGGTTCAGGATTATGGAAGTAATCTTAACGCCTGAAAATGAGGCAGCACTTCGTAGCTATATTCATGAAATCATAACTGATGAAATTGCAAAAGCAAGAAGAGATGCCTCAGTTGATAAACGTGTATTAAAGCAAATAGAGATAGCGAAATACTTCGGAGTATCAACTGCAACTATTCGTAAGTGGGAAGATAAAGGACTTCCATTCGGGCGTATAGGCGATCAAAAATTTTACGACAAAGAAAAATGTAGAGCATGGGTTCTAGCACAATAAAATATCGGGTAAGTGTTCGGACATAATAACAGCAAAGAAGGGGAAATACATGGGCAAGTTTAATCGATCATTAGTATTTAGCGCACCGCTAATTATCTACGCTTTAGGTCTTTGGGGAAGCAAACAAGCATTAATCGGCACGATTGTTTACATGGTATGGATCTTCATAGGTCTTGATGAAGCTGAGTATAGAACCAAAAAAAGACACGATCGCCGGCAAGCATAATCGTGTCAAAAAAATAAAAATCACAAGGAGATTTTATCACATGAACGTAAAAATTGAAAACTTAATTAAAGAATTAGCGAATGAGCTACAAGAGCAAGAAGCCGGAATGTCGTTAAGTATTGTCAATTCAGAAGGCGAAACAATCATTGCACAAGGAGGCAGCGACATATTAGTCAGCTTAGGGGTTCTTGAACAATATGAAAAAACAAAAGAAAAATTGGAATATAGCGATTGTGATTGTCCTGGCCATCGTGAAGTTTTCAAAGGGTTTGGTATTGAACGTGAATACAGCGGAGAAGTTACAGAAGAGACAATCAAAGATTTTACTGACTTCCTTAAATTCTTAGCTAATGGAATGGGAGGTACACAAAAATGATTTCAGTAAAGGGATTAGGCGATGAAATATTCGAAGTAATGATGAATAAAGCGCAATAAGACATCCAAGAAAAAATTCTAACCGCAGCAAGCTATGGACAAACGAGTTGCACTGTTCGTTCAAAAGGAGTTACACCATCATTTCTAGTGGCACTGGAAAGCGAAGGCATTTCAAACATCAAGCAAGATGAGGACACCATCAAATTATTTTGGGAATTTTAGGAGGCCATGATGAAAGACTTTGATTCTTTAGGAGCTATGCAAGAACCACCAAAAGAAAGTAGTCCTATCGGAATTGACTGGCAAGACAATCCTATTTATGAAGGTGACTCTTGCTACTTAACCGAAGATGGGTACGTACAAGAAGAGGATATTTTGGAATATGTACAACAATATTTTCCAAAGATTGAACTAGGAGGAGTTTAATATGTCAAATGAAATGGCTACTTTACAAAAAGATATTACTGATGTTGTTTTAGGAAAAATAACTGAATTGGAAAGTCAAGGTGTTAAGTTACCGAACAATTACAATGCAGCGAACGCATTAAAACAAGCATTTTTCAAAATCAATGAGGCAGCTCTAAGCCAACGAGAAGGTGGTGGGTTATACATGGAAAAATATGGTAATACGCCAGTTGGTAAAGCTAGTATAGCTAATGCGTTATTAGACATGATTCAGCAAGGATTGAACCCTGGAAAAAATCAATGCTATTTCATTGCTTATGGTCCAAAACTTCAAATGTCGAGATCGTACTTTGGTACTCAAGCAGCATTAAAACGACTTGATGAGATTAATGATGTCAAAGCAGAAGTAATCCGAAAAGATGATGTCTTTGAGATTGGTTCGATTGATAACGAGACAGTAGTCACAAAGTTTGTTCCTAGTTTTGAAAACATGGATAAAGAAATTATTGGAGCATTTGCAACAATCACTAAGTCTGACGGAAACAAAGTTTATACGATTATGACAAAAAAACAAATCGAAAAATCATGGTCAAAAGCTAAGACAAAAAGTGTTCAAAATGATTTCCCAGAAGAAATGGCTAAGCGTACAGTGATTAATCGTGCTGCTAAACCATTTATCAATACTAGTGATGATGCTGAACTTTTTTCAGATGCGTTCAACCGAACGACCGAAAATGACTATGATTACAATCGCAAAGACGTTACACCTCAAATTGAAAAAGTGGCCACACTTGAAGAAAAACTTTTTTCAAATAAAACTGTCGAACCAATTCAAAAAGAAGCAGAAGAGATTGTGATTCCTAACGATATTCAAGAAGAAAATACTCGTATTGCGGATATGCCAGGACATCTAGAAGTTGAACAAGCTCATCCGATTGAAAAAGAAACATTGAACGAACCGATTCAAGAAGAATTATTAGATATTCCAGATTTCGGACGTGAGGAAGGTGCAGATGATGTCTCAGAATTTGAAGACGATGAGTACCCTTTCTGATGAGAATTATTACTCAAATGAAGCTGACTGGCAGTACATGTCAACGTCACAATATAAGTCCTTTTTAAAATGTGAAGCGGCCGCCTTGGCCAAACTCAAAGGGGATTGGCAACCGATATCTAATCCTAAAGCTCTTTTAGTCGGGAATTATGTACATTCGTATTTTGAATCGAAAGAGATACACGAAGCGTTCAAAGAAGAAAATAAATCCAAAATGTTTTCTAGTCGCAAGCCGTATGGATTATTGAAAGATTTCCAGATTGCTGAACAGATGATTGATCGATTAAAACAAGAAGAAGCTTTCATGAACATTTATCAAGGTGAGAAAGAAACGATTGTAACTGGTGAATTATTTGGAACTCAGTGGAAAGGCAAAATTGACTGCTTGAATTTAGAAGAAGAATACTTTGTTGATATCAAAACAACGAAAGACATGCATGAACGTAAATGGAATGAAGATTATGGATCAAGAGAAACATTCCTAGTCAATTTTGGATATGTACTTCAAATGGCTATATATCAGGAGTTACTTTTACAGCAATACGGAAAGACGTTTACACCGATCATTGCAGCAGTTTCTAAACAAACACCAAGTGAAGCAAGACTGATCACAATTGACCAGGACAATATGGATTATGAGCTGGTTATGTTAAAAGAAAAAATTGAAAGAATTGTCAGAGTGAAGAATGGTGAAGAGAAGCCGAACCATTGCGGTTTATGCGAGTACTGTAGGGGTAATCTTCCAATAACCGGATTCACTAGCATGGACGATTTATAGAACGGTGGTGATTATATGGCTGAAGGATGGGTCAAGCTTCACCGTTCTATAACTGAAAATTGGATATGGGATAATCCGCAATATCTAAAGTGGTGGCTTGATTTAATTCTAATGGCCAACCACAAAGAAAAGAAAATTCTTTTTAATGGTTCATTTAAAAAAGTTGATGTTGGGGAAAGAATTACTTCAGAACAAAAATTGGCTGAACGTTGGGGAGTAAGTAGAAATACTGTCAGAAAATTTTTAAGTCTACTTGTTGAAGATGACATGATAAGCATTGAAAAAAGCAGGAAAAATGGAACAACGTATAAAGTCAATAACTACGCCATTTATCAAGGATTTTCAGAAGAAAAAAAACAACAGACTGAACAACGAGCTGAACATCAAAAGGACAACGAACTGAACATAAACAAGAATGAAAAGAATGAGAAGAATGAAAAGAATAATAATTATGTCGCAACACGCAAAAAACGCGTGTACGCAGATGACGATCCAAATAAAAAATTGGCCATTCTTTTATTAAAACTCATTCGAAAAAATCAAAACATCAAAGAACCTGATTTGGATAAATGGGCGAATACGATTCGTTTAACAATTGAATCTGACAAACGAACCGGTAGAGAAGTTCAAGACATGATTGTTTGGGCCACAAGCAATGATTTCTGGTCAGGAGTAATTTTATCACCGACTAGCTTAAGAAAGCATTTCGATAAGATGGCTATCCAAAAAAATAAAAGAAAGCAACAAAATATTTCTAATGATGAGTTACCAGAAACAGGTGAGGATTGGTAATGGATAAAAAACTAAGTGCAATGGCTGCACCTTATGGCGGTTTGAGGATTGTTGATCATCCTTGCCCAAAATGCGGGGATCCATTGTACATGTGGAAATCAAAAAACAAAGATGGTACGGATCGATGCGGTCCTACATGTATCAATAAGAGTTGCGGATATCGAGAAATGGTAACGAAAAATCAAAAAGAAGCTATCAAAAAAGCGAATGAAGCAATGAAAAGGGATGCCATCAATCGAATGATTAACAGTTCAATGATTACGGACGATGCCATATGGATCTTCGATTTTGATGGATACAAAGTAGTTGATCAGGAAACAGCACAAATAAAAAGAATGGCTCAAGAATGGGCTAAAAAAATCGTAGATGGTAGCACGATTCACGCGGTTATTACTGGTAGAACAGGAGCCGGAAAAACTCATCTAGGTGCTGCAGTGATCAAAGAAGTGATGAGGGCATCTAATTATAAAATTGCCTGTTCATTTATAAGCTATCGAGAATTATTAGAGCAGTTGAAGTTTGCAATGAATGATCCAGAAGCAAGAAAAGCTGTGACAGGATCGTTGATGGCTGAAATAAAAAAGACAGATTTTGTGGTAATTGATGATTTAGGTGCGGAGCTAGGTCGAATGGAAGAAAACAATCAAGCAACACCATACGATGTCGATGTTCTTACATCGCTCACAGAAGCCCGTTTAAACAAAGCTACGATATTCACGACTAATTTATCATCAAAGCAATTAAAACACGCGTACGGCGAGCGAGTGTTCTCTCGTGTCATGAATGGAACAAAAGGGAACATTGCCGTATTCAAATCAACAACAGATAAAAGGAGGAATCCAGTTTGACCTTTGTAATTAAGAAAATGTGTTATTTAGACAAAAACGGAAAAGGCGTTATTTTATCTGAACAAGCATATCATTATGAGAGCTATGAAGCAGCTGAATTAGTTGCAAATACGTGCGGTGATGAAATATTCAAAACGTTTAAGCCTGACCGACGATTTGCAAAAATTAAAACTAAGCCAGCAAAGAAAGAGAAATGCACTCCAAAGGGTAATCAAGCATGGATGAGAGGTGCAAAATGACTTGTTTAAGGTGTAATGATGAAACTGTCATTTGGTATAAGACGTCGCTTGGCTGGTCAACTTGCGAACCTTGCCCAGTATGCAATAAAAATAGGCGAAAGCATGATGAGCGATTAAAAGAATTAAAAAGGAAGTATGCAGATGGTGACAAAAAGCAAATACGGAAATAAAAAACATGAAGTAGACGGCATTATGTTTGATTCAAAGGCAGAAGCTAGATACTACATGAAGCTAAAACGAAATGGCATGAGCTTTATGCCTTTATCTAAAACCTATTGCGCAATGCAAGAGAATGTTTTATTGCAAGAAGGATATTTATGTAACGATCGTAAGATTGCGCCGATTTATTACAGAGCCGATTTTGTGATTTATGAGAACGGCAAAGTGAAGAAAGTTATTGATGTCAAAGGTTATCAAGATGCAATCTCTATGCTGAAAATGAAGATGTTTGCTCATCGATACGGCTTTCCAGTGATATTTGCTAAGTTCGATTCAAAAATCAATAAGTTCATTGAAATGGACTGCTTTGAATCGGCAAGACAGCAGCGAAAGAGACAAGCAGAACGAAGAAAAAAGAAATTAGCGGAGGGAAAATAAATGACAAAACAAGTTAATTTTAGACCAAAAGTCAAATCAATTAATATCGCAAATGAGGAATTAACGAAAATTACCCTTGAAGTTAAAAATAATAGCTTAGATGGAAAATTAGATGAGTTAAGAAAATTTTCTAATAAAGTTGTGACAGTAATTATAAGTGAAGAAACAATCAGTTATACGTTGCCGATAAACAAACAAACGAAGAAACCAAATATTGAATATGTTGTGAATTCAGATGGCACAATTGAAATGCTAAAAGAAGAGCAAACTTCTTTGGATATTGGCGATGGAGTGGAAGAAGTTGAGAATATTGAATTCCTTGTATCAAAAGAAACCGTTGATGATTTTATTAAAACAGCAACAACATTGCAACTGCCAGAAAACGTAACTTTAAATGTTCGAGACGTTCTTATCCGTTTAGAAGACGGCGATAGCTTAAATGACATTGCTGCAGATCACGAACTATCTGAAACAGCTCTAATCGATCAAATCGAAACAGCTCGAAAATATTTTGCACCGTTTGCGGATACATGGTCAAAACATAAAGAAGACATCATTTTTCCAGAGAAATAATGCGTGGAACTGATCCAGTAATTATTTTGGAAGAAGCTAAATTTATTTGGACTCATGAGGAAATTGAGCAGGCTCGCTTGCTCTTTTCTCAAGGAGTTAAGCCGAGTAAAGTAGCTGAAATAATGGATCAAAAGATTCTTGATGTCGGATTACTTTTGCTCCATTTAGCAGAAAAAATTTGATTTGAGGTGAAGATGATGATTCAACTTGCAGGAATACAAACTGGAAAAATTTATTTTGTTGGCAAGAACAAAAGTGAAACGAGTCAGTGGTTGCTGAAAACATTTAACGATAATAAAAAGTTACGAAAGCATTATCCAAATGAATTTTTGAAAGATGATCAGATTATGCCAGAACCAATGTTATTAATTCGAAAGAAAGACCACGAATAATGGATCTTATTAATCAATACAGTGACATCATCCTCAAGAAAATCATGACAAAGATTCAGAAAGACAAAAAAGCAAAAGGACGAGCGGAATTAGTTAAGTTGGAAATGGCTGAAACTGGTTCAGGAGTTCGAACCGCTCGACATTGGAAAGCAGCGTCTAATATTGAATTTTATTACAAAGAGATTCAAAAAGGGTTCGATCAGATGCGTGAGCTGGATCAGCAAACAGGTTGGAGTCAGAAACTTAATCAAGACCGTTTCAAATTTGTAGAGAAATATAAAGAGATATTAGACGAATACATGGGGGACAGCGAATGAAAGTCTATATTGTGGCGATAACTAGTGGACAATACATGTTTCCAGTTGGAGATGGAAAGCTATATAAATCAAAATCGGCAGCAAAGAAGTTTTGTGATCAATACAATCAAAAGCTACCTGTTGCTACTGAATCGAAAGCAAAAGTGTTGGTTGCAGACAATTGGCATGAGGAAAGAGAGGACAGCGAATGACACCGAAATTTCGAGCGTGGGATAAAAAAACAGAAACTATACAAGAGGTAGAATCAATATCTTTCAAAGAAAAAAAGCTAGTAATCGGTCAAGGGAATGTCGCTTGGTTTAACTCTGATTATATTAGAAATTTTGATGATATTGAACTTATGCAATCCACAGGACTGAAAGACAAGAATGGTGTGGAGATATTTGAGGGGGATATTGTAGCAGTCGAAAATCATCCTTTTCAAAGAAAAGAAGACAGTAGTGCAGGCATGGAGATCGAAGGAGATTATGCAGTTGGATGGAATCAACACGACTTAACATGGTGTGCCGGAGATTTGTTATTAGCTAGGCTAAAGCCTTATGTAAGGGTCATCGGAAATATATATGAGAATCCTGAGTTATTGGAAGAAGTGAAGGAATGAAATTCTTAGATTTATTTGCAGGCATTGGCGGATTTCGATTAGGTATGGAATCCGCTGGACACGAATGCATAGGATTTTGCGAAATTGACAAATTTGCAAGAGCTAGCTACAAAGCAATTCATAACACTGAAGGAGAGGTGGAGATGCATGACATCACAACAGTATCAGATGAGTTTGTTCGAAGAATCGGAAGTGTCGATGTTATCTGTGGAGGATTTCCGTGCCAAGCTTTCTCAATTGCAGGAAAGCGAAAAGGTTTCGAAGATACTAGAGGAACTCTCTTCTTTGAAATTGCAAGGTTCGCATCTATTCTCAGACCACGCTATCTATTCCTTGAGAACGTCAAAGGACTCCTCAATCACGAAGGAGGGGCTACGTTCGAGACGATCATCAGAGCCTTGGATGAACTCGGGTATGATGTGGAATGGCAAGTGCTTAACTCTAAAGACTACGTTCCACAAAACAGGGAGCGAGTATTCATTATCGGACATCTTAGAGGAGAACGTACCAGAAAAGTATTTCCTTTCTCAGGAAATGATGAACCGCTTGTTGAGTTACAAAGACAACAAAACTCAGTCAATACAATCACGGCAAGATATGGAGAAGCAACAGGAGTCGAATCGTACGTTATTGAAAGTAAACAGCAGAAACAAGTAGCGATACCAGTTCTTACGCCTGATCGCTTAGAAAAAAGGCAAAACGGTAGAAGATTTAAAAATGACGGTGATGAAATGTTTACTCTAACTGCACAGGATAGACACGGAATAATGGTTGCTGGGAAATTACCTGGAAATCACGATCAAAATTCGAGAGTTTATAATCCGAATGGAATAGCACCGACGCTTTCTACCATGCAAGGTGGTGGTCAAGAGCCTAAAATCATTCAGAAGCCACGGGGATACAATGAAGGCGGTATTCATGAGATCGCACCAACCTTATCGTCAAACAGTTGGCATGAAAACAACATTTTAGAAAATGGATTTCAAATCCGTAAACTAACCCCACGCGAATGTTGGAGATTACAAGGTTTCCCAGATTGGACATTTGATCTAGCAAAAGAAGTAAACAGCGATAGTCAATTATACAAACAAGCTGGAAACAGTGTGACTGTGCCAGTGATTGCGGATATAGCGAAGAGACTATGAAGGAGGAACAGCGATGAACATACAAGAAGGAATCAAAGAATTAGAAAGCATTAAAATGAAAAGTGAAGACATGAGAGCGGATTGTTTCAATAACGGTTTAAATGCTGGTATTACGGTAATGAAAAATAAGACATCACCTGTGTGGGCGATTAATCCATAATGTGATGATTGGTTTACTGAAGATGAATATATTGGATTAGACTTGGAGGAAAAAGAATGATTTATTCTATTATCTTTATTGTATTTTTTGTTTATATGCTAGTAATCATCCAAGAGGGGAACAAGAAATAATAGGAAAGACGAACAATAAATTCTGGCCAATTTTTATTAAATAGTCAAAATCGAACGAAATGTTGTTGTGGAAAAACAATTGTATGGAAAAATAGAAAATAAAAAAGCCGGATTCCTCCGACTTTGGTTAATAATTCTGACACAATTATTATATCATAATTGGAGGAATCAATGGATGGTACTTTTCGATGTAAAGAAGTATGAGACACCAGAGGCAAAAGATGTGGATATGGAACGCACGAAACACAATGTCGCTGTATTCCTTTCCGCATATCTGTCAGCTAGATGTAGGGTAGGTCAACCTCGTGAACCTAAGGTAACAGCATCTTACTCCTTGGTTCCGCCTTCTACAGCAAATAATACATTTGAAGCAGAACGAATGATGATTGAGAAAGAGGAAGCACAAGAGGAATTTGAGTACTTGCACAAATTATTTATTCGTGGCTATTCAGCAATTCAGCATCCACATAAACCTGATATAACAGAAAGACGGAAAAAGATATTCTACGATCGCTATATCAACGGTATGTCAATTTATGTAACTGCCCAAAGAAATAATACGAGCGAGGAATCTGTTAAAGCAGAATCAAACAAAATCATCATTCAATTTGCTTCTTCCTTAGAACTGGTTGCTTTTAAGTAGCCAGTTTTTACACTTTTTATACCCATTTACTAACCAAATACTTTCCTTTTTATACCTTTTTTGTACCAATCAACTACCTAGCAAGTGATTTATTATGATAGTGTCGAAAGATTGCGAAAAAGGATCGACAAAATAAACGAAGGGAAGAAATCTCTCTCATCGTTTTAAATTATGCTTTGATAGACAGCAACTAATCAATCGCAAAAATATGAAAAAGGAAGTGAAAACCTCCTTTACTTTCCATTGTTTATCTATATCAACTGGTTGCTGTCTGTTTTGATATAAAAAAATTAGCTATCATCAAAAGATAGCTAGCAATACAATTATTTTTTACTGCAACAAGAACGACAACAGTATTTGCATCCAGAAACATTTAAATTTGGTTTTTTGATACGAATATATCGGAGCGCTGATGAACATTCTATATAGTATCCAATTTCAATCGAATGATTTTTGTCAGGGGCATATGGACAGTCTATTTCATGTAGTATGTGAGTATTATTTTTTGTAGGTGTTGTATCAATAACATAATTAGGCATATGAAAAACCTCCTTAATTAATTATATAACGACTAAAAATAATTTCGCAATACACTTATGTCGCTGTGGCGGAAATAGAGAGACGCGAAGGTGAAGGTAGGTTGCGTACGGCGCACTACTGGGACCTTGTACAAAACTAGAGCGGACTAGTGCATGAGTGGTGCAATCCCACTCCAGCGACTTTGGGTTTGCGGTACAAGATCCCGAAAGTAAAACCGCATTGAGATTGAGTAGTAGTGGAGGCAATCAGACCCATATACTATTCTATGGCTACTACAAGATGAATAGGCAATCTCAATTATATAGCATGCTAGAGCTATACCTCATGAGCTCCTCTGAGGTGTAGTTTTTACATATTAGATCACTCGTTGAGTGGTCTTTTTATTTTGAAAGGAGTTTTATCTATGAATGATTTTCATGAGGCTGTACTTACTTTTGATGTTACATCGGGTATGGGTCAAGTTTATAAAAAAGCAATTGAAGCTGAGAATAGTCCTAATGGGTTGAGAGATTATTGGAATGGTAATTATGCACATGTTGAAGTAGTAAACGAAAGCACAGGTTTTGAGTTTTTAGTAATAACGTTACTATCTCACACTTTACCTAATCTGCAGGAAACTGTTAAGTGGTATGAACGAATGGGTGCAAAAGTAATCAGTACAAATTACAAAGGAGAGAATCAAAATGGTATTGAAAAAAATTAGATCATCAATTACTGGAACTGAGTACTGGGATTCAGAAAATAAAAAGATTGTTGTGGTTCCGAAAGGGCAAGAACCTAACTTTGATACAAGCGAACAATCTGATATGACTGTAGTTGCCAAGGCGATTGTTGGCGATGGTGTCTTGTTCAAGGGAGATGAAGAAATTCAGTTGTCAGGAGAAGAATTAGAAAGTAATGGAAACGCCACTGCTGACTTTGATGGAGACGAAGTTACTAAAGCTCAGTCTGGTGAAGAAACAAATGAACTGGATAACATGACTGCAAAAGAATTGCGTGCATATGCTAAGAAACATGGTATTGATATTCCTGGCGCTATCCGTGCAAAAGGCGACATCCTAAAATTTATCCGTGAAGCAGAATGAAGTATTGTCAGTTTGACGGATGTACGAACAAGATAGCAAAGGGAATATATTGTACTGAACACAAGCAATCAAGTAAATCACGTAAGAAGAAGCAACAAGCAAAGTCTGTTTATCATCATGAGAACAAACCATTCTATCGAACACAGGCATGGAAGGACATGCGTCAATTTATTTATGAAAGAGAAGGTGGACACTGTCAGCGATGCGGTCAGTTCATCTTCGGCAAAAGGGCACACGTCCATCACATTGTACCCATCAAAGACAATGAACTGCTTAAGCTTGATCCAAACAATCTCATGCTTTTATGTTCAAAATGTCATCCAATTGTTGAAAATGAAACGGAAGACAAAAAAGTTTTCCCTTCGTATTTCAATTGAAGCCCCCCTATCCATTTTCAAAATTTTTTCGCGTGGGGAGATAGGGTAGCGGGGAGTCACGCGCATCGTTAGGTCAAATTTTTCAAAAACAAAGGGGGGTGTATACAAAAATGACGACTAAAGCGCAACGTAAAGCGATTATTGATGAAAAAGTAAGTGCTGAAAAAGCTCGTATTTTAGAAATAATGCGTAAGTCTGATTTGTACACTATCACTCTTGATCCGTTGATTGAATCATATCTGGATATTTTTGAAATATACCAACATAAATATTTATTGTGGAAAGAAAAAGGTTTTCCAGAAACTCAAAAATTCACGAATAAATCAGGTGCTACTAATCAATCAAAACATCCGTTAGCGCAACAAGTAGAAACTTGGGCTGATAAGAAAATGAAAGCTCTGGATTTATTAGGATTAACGAACAAAGCAAAAAATGGTAGACAAATTACTGGAGGATCGACTGCAAGAAAAGATGAAGAAATTACACGTCCGGAAGTAAAAACAGTAGATGAACTAGCAGCGCACAGAAATAAATGGCGTAAGAAGGCAGGTGCTGAAAAATGATTGAACCTGGTGTAAATTATGCTGATTTATTTGCAAAAGAAGTAAGAAAGCAACCTAAGAAGTATCCTAAAACCGTTCGTTTAGCAATAGATCGTTGGTATAGGTGGAAAAAAAGAAAAGACATTTGGTTTGATGTAGATCGGGCGAATGAAATGATGGATTGGGTAGAAACATTTATTGTTCACACAAAAGGAGAAATGGTGGGAAAACCATTTCTTTTAGAATCCTGGGAAAAATTTATTTATTCTTGGATTTATGGTTGGGTTAAAGAAAATGAAAAAGGCCAAATTGTTCGCGTTACTCGTGAGGCTTATGTTCAAATCCCAAAAAAGAATGGTAAAACATTGATTGCCGTAGGTTCATTAGGATATGCAATGTACGGTGAAGGTGCTTTATCAGTCGATTGTTATGCGTGTGCCTCTGATTTTGCTCAAGCTCAATATGCTGCTAAACCTTTTGCAGCTACCATCTTAAACAATCCAATTCTACTTGAAGGAACAAAAATATTTAAAGGACCAAAGGGAACTGTTTCTAGTATCACTTATGACTATATTCATAAAGATATGGCTTACTCGAATAAATTTATTGTTCAAACGAAGAATATTGATAACATTGAGGGTTCAAATCCATATTTTGTGTTGAATGATGAATTGCATAAGCAAGAGAAAATGGAACAGTATGACAATTTTAAGTCTGCTCAAATATCTTTACCACAGCCATTGATGTTTAATATCTCAACTGCTGGGAAAGGTTCGTCGTCTGTTGGAATGCGTGTATATCGAGAAGCAAAAGAAGTGTTGAAACGTGATGATAATGATTCAAACTTTGTTCTAATCTATGAGCCAAATAAAAATTATGATTGGACGGATAGAAAAGTCTGGGAAATGTGCAATCCTAACTGGGGAATATCAGTCGATTTATCTGCTTTAGAATCAGCATTTAAAACGGCGCAACGGTCAGCTCATTCCAAAGCTGAATTTCTAACGAAACACTTGGATGTATTTGTGAACGGCGCGGATAATTTCTTTGAACAGGATCAAGTAGAGCCATGTTTAGTTACCACACAAGAACTTGGTGATTTAAGTGGCGAACCATGTTATATCGGTTTAGATTTATCACGTACACGAGATTTGACCTGTGTATCTTTAAACTTCCCAACATGGGATGAAGATGGTAAAGCGGTTCTTAAAGTAAAGCAACTTTATTTTATTCCGAATGAAGATTTAGAGTTTCGAGAAAAAGAAGATAATGTTCCTTACAGTGATTTGGCTGAACAAGGTTTCGTTGAATTTTGCGACGGAAAAATGATTGATCAAGATCAGATTTTGCAGTACATAGAGGACTGCATGGATTTATATGATATTCAGCAAGTGAATTATGATCCAGCAATGAGTGATAAACTTGTTGAGAAATTAGAAAACTTAGGATTGGAATGCGTTGAGGTTGCCCAATATCCTAAAGTATTGAATGCACCTTTTGACGATGTCGAACGGTTGTTTTATGAGAAACGGATTCAATTTGATAATCCATTATTCCTTTATTGCACTTTGAACGTTGTAGCAATTACTAACATCAATGGACAAAAAGCGCCAAGTAAACGTCAATCAAAGAAAAAGATTGATGGGTTCGTGGCGTTTTTGTGTGGTCATAAGGAAACGATGAATCAAATGACCGATATTGATTCGGATGAGTTAGATGATTATCTAAGTTCCATTTATAGATAAATAGAAAGGCGGTGAGAAAAATTGAAATTACGTGATCGGTTATCGAATGCAGTCTATTCTTTTATGGAAAAACGTGGATATATCGAGGATATTTTTGGACACTACACACGTTATGGTCAAAGATATGTGACGGATTCATCTATCATGGAATCTTCTGATGTTTATGAATTAGTTCAAGACATATCTAATCAGGTGGCATTGGCCACACCAATTGTTATTGGTCCCGACGGCAACGAAGTCAAAGATCATCACTTACTAAATATTTTGAAGAGTCCCAATGATTATTTGACCGGATTCGAATTTACCAAATTGGAAACAAATACCCTACTGATCAACGGTGAGACATTTCCATTAACAGATCGGGACCAGCTTCATTTGGCATACGGTGTAACCACTAAAATCAATGAACGACTTCAAGAAGAATTTGAAATGAACGGTCAAAAAATACCTGGTCAAATGATTCGACACATTAAAAACATCGGAACTGATTCATTAAAAGGTGCTGGGATAATTGACCTTGCAAAAAACACTCTGGAAGGCGTTATGAGTGCTGAAAAAGTTTTGACGGACAAATATACAAAAGGCGGTTTACTTGCGTTTATGCTTAAACTGGACGCCCACATCAACCCAAATAATAGCGCCCAAACAAAAATTGTTAAAGCTATATTGGATCAACTAGAAGGAACGCAAAATGAGAGTGATCATTCTGTTAAGATGATTCCTTTGGGAAAAGGGTATTCCATCGAAACATTAAAAAGTCCTGTTGATGATACGGCTATTTTGAACTACTTAGGTGTTTACAAAAAAGACTTAGGCAAATTTCTAGGAATCAATGTTGATACGTATCAATCGTTGATGAAAACAGACATTGAAAAAGCAATGATGTATCTGCACAACAAAGCAATCAAACCAATATTGAAGAACAAGAGCGAACATTACACCGCTCTTTTTTTTATGCCTAATTCTGGCTATCGAGTGGAATGGAAAATTAACATTTTGGATTTTGTTCCTTATTCCACAAAAACAAATATCGGATACAACATTGTTCGTACTGGGATTACAAGCCCAGATAATGTGGCAGAAATGCTTGGTTTCCCTAAACAAAACACTCCAGAAACACAAGCTATTTATATTTCAAATGATTTATCTAAAATCGGCAAGAAGCATGCAACAGATGATTCTTTGCCTACGAATAACCAGAATTTGAAGGGAGGTGATGGAAATGAAGAAGAAGGAAATTCGAACGATTGACATCACCGATCTTTCAACACGTTCTGATGAAGAAACACAAACAAGAACGATTAGTGGTTATGCAGCAGTTTTTAATAGTCCAACAAGATTATGGGAAGACTTGGACGAAGTGATAGCTCCTGGTGCTTTTTCAAGAGCTGTTAGCAGTTCCGATGTTCGATGTCTTTTCAATCATGATTGGTCCAATGTATTAGGACGCACAAAAAGCGGCACACTACGTCTATCAGAAGATGAGCGTGGGTTAAAATTTGAAGTTGATCTTCCGGATACAACAGTTGCTAGGGATTTGATCAAATCGATGGAACGTGGCGATATCAATCAATGCAGTTTTGGATTCATACCAACTGAAGAAACATGGGATTATAACTCTACACCAATGCTTAGAACAATTCACGAAGTGGAATTGTATGAAGTTTCTATCGTGCCGTTGCCAGCATATGAAGATACCGAAGCCGCTTTAAGAAGTAAGGAAGACTTAGAAAAAGTAGTCGAAAAAAGAAAAAATTTAATCAAAAAAATCAATCAAGCACTAGGAGCTTAGGAGGAAAAGATTATGGATAAAGAATTATTAAAAAAACTGAAAGCGCGTCAAGAGCAAAGACTGGAAGAATTACGTGGAAAAATCGAATCTGGTGAATTGCGTGAAGCAGACATCGACGGCGTGCAACAAGAAATTGATGCAGTCATTGAAGAATTAAATGGAATCAAAGATGCGTTGGAAGATGATGGTGACTCTAGTGGTACAGGAGAAGGAAAAGATGATGGAGTAGGCGATGAAAGTGCTGATCCTGACAATCGTTCTAGTGATGAATCTAATTCAGATGGTGATGATGAAGAAGGAGAAGATAATCCAGAAAATCGTTCGGGGATGATCACACAAGAACAACGTGATGGATTGTTAGACTCCATTAAATCAGGATTGGAGGCAAGAAGCAAAATGACCAAGAAACAAAAAGATCAACAACTACGAAAAGCATTTGCTAATTTTGTAATTGGAAATATTTCTGAAGCAGAAGCTCGAGCTTTAGGGATTGAAGCTGGCAACGGTTCAGTTACTGTCCCAGAAGTAATTGCATCTGAAGTTATTACTTATGCTCAAGAAGAAAATTTACTTCGTAAATACGGAACAGTGGTGCGAACATCAGGTGATGTAAAATATCCAATTCTTGTGAAAAAAGCAGACGCGAATGTCAATAAGAAAGAACGTTCAACTGATATTACTGAGACAGCTATTCAGTTTGATGAAATTTTACTTGATCCGGCTGAGTTTGATGCATTGGCAACAGTAACTAAGAAATTACTAAAAATGTCTGGTGTTCCAGTTGAAGATATTGTTGTCGAAGAATTGAAAAAAGCTTATGTACGAAAAGAAATCAATTATATGTTTAATGGAGATGATGCTGGAAATGAAAATCCAGGTGCATTGGCTAAAAAAGCTGTGTCATTTGAAAAACCGTTAGATTTGACTGCTCAAGGTGCTGGACAAAAATTATATGATGCATTAATTGAATTTAAAAATACACCAGTGACAGAAGTAATGAAAAAAGGTCGCTTTATTATTAATCGAGCTGCTTTGACTGCTATCGAAAAAATGAAAACAGACGATGGATTTCCTTTATTGCGACCATTCACACAAGCAGAAGGTGGAATTGGTTACCAATTAGTTGGCTATCCTGTAGATTGGACAGATGCAGCGGATAAAAAAGGTGAACCAGATACGCCAGTTTTATATTTTGGCGATTTTTCTGCATTCAAAATTCAAGAAGTTATTGGTGCCTTAGAGATTCAAAAACTTATTGAGAAATTCTCTGGTAAAAATCAAATTGGATTCCAAATTTACAATTTACTAGATGGACAATTGGTTTATTCTCCGTTTGAACCGGCAGTATATCGTTATGAAATTACAAAACCGGTTGGTGATTAAATATGATTATTCAATCATTAAAGGAAAAATTTAAAGCACATATTCATTTTGAAGAGGGTATGGATGATTCCTTACTCTCTTTTTATTTAGATATGGCTAGAAATTATGTTGAGATAGCAACTGGTGGGCAACAAGAATATCTTATTCTAATGGTTGCAAGCATTGCTTATGAATATCGAGTTTCAGAAGATGAACTAGATAAAGCAATGAATGCTATTACTCCATTTATTGTGCAAGGAGCAATTCAAAATGCCGAAGAGACAAACTAACAATTTCAGATGGAGAGCAGAGTTGCTAGATATCAAATCAGGGACTGACGAAAATGATCGTCCAACTACAGTTTACGAATTTAAGCGTCCAATATTTTATGAGGAACTCGGTGTGACTTCTCAAGAAAAATATTTATCACAGCAAGTCAAGACAGACGTTGTCAGAAGAATAAAAGTCAGATGGGATAAATCTATCACAGAAAAATTAAGTGCGCTCAAAATTGATTCTGTGACATATAACATCACTCGAATTTATACTAATCCAGATACAAGAGAAATGGAGTTGAGTTTAGCTTATGTCGACTAGTTTCAATGAATTGATAAAAGTATTGAAATCAACTAAGTTACCGGTGTTCAGAGATAAGGCCGCATTAGGAACGACGTATCCATATATCGTGTATTCAAATGTGAGTATTAATAAGAAAATGGCTTCCGGAAAAGTATACAAAAAGATGCCATATTATCAAATCTCTTTCTTTACGTTAGGAACAGAACAGGACTTGGTTATCATTGAACAAGCTTTGGAAAAAGCAAGTATACCTTATGCTGATTTTGTGGGTATACAAGGTGAAGAGAACGACGATACCATAACTAACTATTACTCGTATGTGAGGTGTATGGAAAATGGCCAATAATGCGAACGGATTTGCTGAGATGGCGGATTATTTAGGAAATCTTTCAAAGGTAGATCCGAAAAAAATATCAATAGAATCTTTAGAAGAAGCTGCTAATTTTTACATGAAGCAACTATTGCCTAAGATACCTAAGTCGTTATTAAAGAAAAAACATATGAAAGATCATGTAAAAGTTGTAGTAGAAGATGATCGAGTAAAAGTCCAATTTGAAGATACAGCCTTTTATTGGCGTTTTGCCGAAAATGGGACAACAAAGCAACGCGCTCAACATTTTGCAAGTGGAACATATGAGCAAAATAAGCAACAGATTGAAGAGATTATGACAAAGAAAATTATTAAAATGTGGGAAGGGTGATTTAAGTGGGAAAGCAAGATACTTTCTATTTTGAAGGATTAGACGATATATTGATTGGCATGATGACTACTCCTGATACTGTTGGAGAAGCACCGACTTATAGCGAGATTGTTCGTTTACCAATTGCTACAAAATTAGGAATAAAGGGAAATGGAACAGCTCTTGAAAAATGGGCATCTAGTAAAATGTTTCGGCGTGTAAGTAGAGAAACAAAACATGAGTTAGCTCTGGATCATGTAGGAATTCCAATTGCTGTTATGGACGAATTGAAAGGTTTGATTGCTGAAAGTGGCGTAACTTTTGGTAGAAATACCGCTCGTGAATTTCCTTATTTTGCATTTGGTTTTATTGGAAATATTGAAAACGGTGGAAAGAAAGCTGTTTGGTATCCCAAAACACAGTTGTCCAATGTTATTGATGAAGAATATGCTACTGCTGATGATGAGACGAAAATTGATGATGTAACTGCGAACTTCATTTCATCTGGATTGAAGTATAACAACGTAATGTATTCAAGCTTTGATTCAAATAGAGACGGAGCTTCTCTCGAATTATTTAATAAATTCATTGCTCAACCTGTATACGATGAAGAACAGTGGAAAACATTGGCTAAAGTTGGAGGTGCAGGTTAATGGCTCGGTTATCTGATTATGGAATTCACGTTGAAGACTTAAAAAATTCTGCTACTGTCACTATTCAAGGTGTAGAATTCCCTATCTCATTTACTATGCAAACAATGGAATTTATAGCAGATGTATATGGTGGAGATTATTCGCAATTCGAATCTGATATGAATGCCATGCTATACAAAAAAGAAGGAAAAATTTCTTCTGCTAACTTATCGCCTAGTGACTTAAAAATCATGCGTGCCTTGATTTATGCAATGTTGCGCACTGGTGGTTTAGATGAAAATCCAGAAACTATTTTTAAATTCTTAGGAATGAGTGGAGAGGTGTTGTCTGCTTATAGTACCTGTATGGAAATTTTTGCTAGTCAGACATTTCAGGTAGAAGACCTAAAAAAATCCAAGAAGCCACAAGACTTTCAAAAAGCGCAAGCAAAAAGAAAGAAAAACAAAAAGAATCGGAAGAAATAGGAACTCCTTGGAGTTTTTATATTTATGTTGCTCTCACTCTATTAAATTGGAGTGAGAGTTTCTTTTTGAAATCTACGCCTAACTTGTGGCTGAAATCATACCTACAGTGGTTACAGCAAAATACTGAGTTTGAGCCACCTCAATCTATAACTATGGATAAGAGTCCTTGGTGGTAGGAAAGGAGCGCTAAAATGTCAGGGAAAGAATCAGATGTTGTTTTAAATTTTAAAACGAATGGCGAAGTTAGCTATTCAAAAACAATTAAAGAAATCAATAAAGAAATGAACTTAGCAGCTACCGAGTACAAAAACCAAGTGTCTGCCATGGATAAGAATGCAACTCAAACAGAGAAATTAACAGCTACTAAGAAAAAATTAGAAAAACAACTTTCTTTAGCAGAAAAGCGAACCCAGATGTTAAGGGAAGAGTATGAAAAAACAGTTAAAGAAACTGGTGAATATTCAGACCAATCTCAAAAACTCTATAAAAGACTTTTGGAATCTGAAACAGGAGAAAATAAACTGCGTTATGCATTAGAGCAAACTAATGATGCATTAAAAGAACAGGGAAATGTTTCTGTTGATACCGCAAAAAAACTTCAAAAAATTGAAGGAGCTGGCGAAAAAGTTAAAGGTGTTGGTGAAAAAATGTCTATTGGCGTAACTGCACCAATTGTTGCTGCAGGTGCTGCAGGACTAGCAGCTTTTAGTGAAGTAGATGAAGCTCTTGATACTATTATTACTAAAACCGGAGCAACAGGTGATCAAGCTGATAGACTATCGCAATCTTTTGAAAATGTTGGTTCAAATACTCACTTGCCTTTACAAACGGTAGGAGAAGCCATTGGCGAAGTAAATACTCAATTTGGATTCATGGACAAAAAACTGGAAGATTCCACCAATTATCTCCTACAGTATGCTGAAATCAATGATACAGATGTTTCGCAATCGGCTATTTTTGCTCGACAAGCAATTGAGGCTTATGACATGTCTTATGATGATTTAAATTCTGTATTAGATGTAACAACAAAGACAGCTCAAAATACAGGGCAATCTGTAGATGATTTAATGCAAAAGGCGATTGATGGAGCCCCTCAAATCAAACAACTAGGATTGAGTTTTGGTGAAGGTATTACATTAATGGGGCAATTCGAGCAAGCTGGTGTTGATTCTAGCGCAGCTTTGAGTAGTCTATCTAAAGCCACAGTTACCTATGCTAAAGATGGGAAAACTTTGTCACAAGGACTTGGAGAATTGCAAGATAAAATTAAAAATGCAAGCTCAGAAACTGAAGCAATTAATGCAGCCGCCGAAATTTTCGGTAATAAAGGCGGTCCTCGAATGGCTGATGCAATTAAAAGGGGGACTCTTAATCTAGAAGATTTAGCAAAAGTTGCCTCAGAAAGTGGTGGCTCTGTTGGTTCTACTTATGAAGCTACACTTGATCCGATTGATAAGGCAAATATGGCCATGAACAACGCAAAATTAGCAATGGCATCTGTGGGAGAAAGCGTACAAATAGCTTTGTTGCCTTTTTTCGAATTGGCAATAGATGCATTGCAACGATTTAAAATTTGGCTTGATTCACTTGATCAAGGGCAAAAAAATATGTTAGTAACAATAGCTTTAGTAGTAGCAGCAATTGGTCCACTATTAGTGATTTTAGGAACACTTATGGGTTCAATTACTAAAATTGTTAGTGGAGTTAAATCTTTTATAGGGATTTGGCAGACTTTATCTGGTTTTCTTGCAACGAATCCGTTTGTTTTAGTAATCGCAGGAATAGCTTTATTGATTGCTGGATTTGTATTGGCATATAACAAAGTGAAATGGTTTCATGATGGAGTTAATGCATTTTTCAAAGGCATTTCAGATGTCGCCGTAGAAGTTTTTAAATTTATAGGTGGCTATATTTCTGGTGTTTTCGAAGGAATAGTAGTTAATTTCATGAATTTTTATAATGCAGGAAAGAGGATACTGACAGGATTTATTGACTTTATTACTGGTATATTTACAGGTGATTGGTCAAGAGCGTGGCAAGGTTTGGTTGATATTTTTGGCGGTATTTTCGATGGTATTGTTGCTGTGGGAAAAGCTCCTATTAATGCCATGATTGGTTTGATTAATGGTTTTATTGGTGGACTGAATAATATCAAAATACCAAAATGGGTTCCTGGTATTGGTGGTAAATCATTTTCTATATCCAAGCTCCCATATTTAGCTCAAGGTGGTCATTTAATCAATGGACAAGCGATTGTTGGTGAAGCTGGACCAGAGTTATTAACTGCTAAAAATGGAAAAACTACTGTGACTCCATTATCTGACGAAGAAAAACGCAGAGGTATCGGTGGAAAAGTTTCTGGTGGTAATATCGAGCAACATATCCATATTGGCAAAGTTGATGCAAATAATCCATCGGAATTAGATCGAATGAACCGTAAATTTGCAAGAGCTAATCGACAAGCTATTTATGATTTGGGAGGTGTTCCGGAATGAGTCAACGATTCATGAAACCAGATGAGCCGAATTTTATCTGGAAAAACTTAAATGCTACGCTTGATATGAATTGCATTATTGAAAGCGAGTTGCCTGAAATAATGCCAAACAAACGCTATGAAACGTATACGGTACAAGGCAGAAACGGCGAACTAACTGAAACATTCGATGATTATGAACCGTTCAACCTTGAAATCGAAGGGATCACCATTCCGCATTCACGGCTGAGAGAAGTTAAACGTTGGCTGACAGGGAAAAGTCAATTAATCACTCACAATGATCCAGATAAATATTTAGATGCTATCTGTAGCATGAGTAAAGAAATTCTGTTCGAAAATGAATGGGGCTATTTTTATACCTTTGATGTTACTTTTCGCTGCCAGCCTTTCAAAAGAAAAGTTGGCGAAACACCTAAAAACTTCAACGTGTCTAAAGTTGAAATTTATGATCATGGAGACGAAAAAGCCCAACCATATCTTGAAATTGATTCAAAAGGTGGGGACATTTCAATAAAAATCGGCGATCGAACGTTAACTGTTTTAAACACTGTAACTGGAACTGTGGCGGTTGATACTGAACTGGGTAAAGTTGTTCAGGAAGGTTTATCGCTGTTTACAAAAGGCGATTGGCCGATTTTGACACCAGGAAAAAACACCATCGAATTATCTGGTAAGTTCAATCAAATTCGATTTTGGAATAGGAGTGTGTATCTGTGACAAAAGAATTTATTTATGCTTATGACAAAATGCCAGATGATTTATCTGTGAATGGATTTTCTCTGGTTGATTGGGAAGACTTGCCAGAAATTAATCGAGTGTTAAACGGTCAGTATCGTTTTTATGGAAATTACGCTAGGAATGGTCAATATCGATCCTATTTGAAAAAAGGAAATTTTTTAAAAGCAAAAGTTCCTGATGGTTCATGGCAATATTTCGAAATTTACAATATCAAAAAGAATTTGACTTCGGTATCTGTTACGGCTCGTCATATTGGATTTATGGCCAACAAAAATTTCATCGTGGAATCATTTACTAGCAATGGGAATGGCACGCAAATTATGAATAGCTTAAAAAATAATTTGGCGTTCAAACAAAAATTCAATTACCTGTCAAATGTCGGAACCACTCATCAATTCACTGCGAAGCAAGTCGCACCAGTTGAAGCTATTATTGGTTCGAACAACGGAAATCAAAATTTGACTGGTGTTGCTAGTGCAGAATTGGACATGGATAATTACAATTTAAATCTAGTGAAGCAGATCGGTGCAGATAACGGATTTCGCATTGATTTTGGTGTCAATTTAGAATCAATCGAAGAGGAAATAGACGAGGAATCTATCGTAAATAGTCTGTTTCTAGTTGGTGGTGTTCCTGATAATGACTATGACCAGGACAAAGAACCAATTTCGTATGGCTATTTAGAGGTGGCAGGCGTAACAGATGAAAACCGCAGAATCGGTAAAAGAGAAAATGCCGATTGTAAAACTATTGATGAGCTTATTAAGTGGGGGAAAACACTATTTGATAACGACAGAATCCACGAACCAAAAGCCACTCATCAGGTAAGCATGGTTTCGCTTGAGCATACGCTCGAATACGGTGAAATGTATCGAAAGCTTTCAACTCTAAGCTTTGGTGATGTCGCTCACGTGAGAGCGAAAGAGCTAGATATCGAAATAAAAGAAAGGGTCGTTGAATATACCTATTTTCCAACGTTAGGAAAGTATAAAGACCTCGTTTTAGGCAATGATCTATCTCTTTACACATCGACAGTTAATTCGCAAACTCAAGAACTCAAAAAGAAAATTGATAATAGGACAGAAACATTAGTACAGAATGTACTAAATGCAACGGCATGGATCACTGGGAATTCTGGTGGACATGTCGTTTTTCGTCCAGAGAAAGCACCATCCGAGATACTTATTATGGATACTGATAATGTGGCTAGCGCAAAGCGTGTTTGGCGATGGAATTTGAATGGTTTAGGTTATTCAGATAATGGCGTAAATGGCCCATTCGGTATTGCTATCACATCAAAAGGAGAAATTGTTGCTGACTTCATCAAAGTAGGAACAATAAATGCAGAAGTATTCGAAACTTCCTTTAATGCTTATGGTGATGTGTTAAAACTTGTAAAAGGCACACTTCAAATTTGGAATGAAAACAAAAAAATCATGGAGCTAACCAAAAAAGGTATGGAATTTTGGAATTCTAAGGGTTCAATTGGAACGATTGGAACAACTGATTCTGCTGGTAATCCTTTTCCTGGGGCTTCTACTCCAACCCCTATTGAAGATAATTCTTTAGTTATTCGTACAAATGGAGACGGCAAATATATTTTGATTTCTCCTAAAGTCGGTAAAGGATTAGTTTTATTAGGAAATGGTAAAGCAATTTATTTTGGAGACTTAGATGTACAAGGCAAACTCACAGTCAACGGAAAAGAAATCACAGGGAACAACAGTGGAGGAAGTGATCCTGGAACTATCCCTCCTCAATTGACGACGGAAGCTGAAAAAAGAGCATGGAAAATTTGGACAATGCTGAAAGCTCGTGGCTATTCTGAATATGCAGCTGCAGGTATTCTAGGAAATATTCAGGGGGAAGTTGGAGCAAGTATGAACCCTGATACAGAACAACTTGGTGGTCCAGCTTATGGGATTGTTCAATGGGATGGTTCTGCTTATCCGTTAGTCGGATCACCAACTTGGCACGGACGAGAGTATGTTCAGCGTTTGATGAACACCGCAGGGATTCAAGAAGATTATCGAAGTATTGAAGCCCAAGTAAAATTATTAGATTGGTGTATGTTCAACGGTCAATGGCTCGGAAAAGTAAATCCAACCACAGTATCAGGATTTAAATCGATCAATGATGCCAAAAGTGCAGCATATGCTTTTGAAATGAACTTTGAACGTCCAGCTTCTGCACATCCAGAACGCCAAAATTATGCCCAATCTTGGTATAACAAATTACATGGATTAACTAGTCCAGAACCTGGAGGGAATTTCATTTGTCCAATTCAAAAACCAGTGACAGTTACTTCAGAATGTGGATGGAGAACTAGTCCAATAAATGGCGGCCAAGAATTTCATAATGGAATTGATCTTGTAAATGGAAATCCTAATACACCTGTTTTTGCAGCATTAGATGGGGAAGTTGTTCAGGCTGGTGCTAATTATTATGACTGGTATGGTAATTACGTGGTTATTAAACATAATAATGGGAAGTGGACAGGTTATGCTCATTTGTCTCGTATTGATGTTTCTGTTGGACAAAAAGTCCAGAAAGGTGCTCAAATAGGCTTGATGGGAACAACTGGTCCATCTACAGGAGAACATCTACATTTTCAAATTATGAAAAATTATTGGCCACAGCCAGTTGTTGATTTTGAGAATCCAAGAAATTATATCCAATTTTAAGGTGGTGATTCTATGAGTAAATGGAATGTCGTTTTAAGTACAACAGAACCATATAATTATGTGGGGATGATTCAAGTTCGACAAGGAGATGTTTCAACCCAAAAATTGGTTGTTGAAGTGGTGGAACATGGGATATTAAAAACATTCGATGGCCTAGTGCCATTTTTTATTAACACAACAAAATTTGGCGAAAACCAACCTGTTGAACAAAAAGTACAAGAATACAGTCCAGGACAAGCAAGGCTTGTTTATACGTTAAGTGAGCCTGACTGGCAATGGGGCGGTGAAAACACCGCACATTTCAGTTTCCGATCACTTAATGGTGATGGAACTTGGAGTGAACAATTTAGCACACAGGATTTTACCTATCGAGTCATTTCTGGAATATCTAGAAGCCAGTTACGTGATTCTGGCTATGTGTGGACCTTTGAGGATTTGCTAAGAAAATTCAAAGATTACATGGTTCAGGGCAAAAATGACTGGGAGCAGTGGTTAGAAGATAATCGTGAAATACTGGAAAGTATCGATCCAGGTGGTACGATCATTAACATTCTGAATGAAGCGAAAGGAAATTATGAGAGTTTAGCTGATCGCTTAGATGACATTCAAAATAAAAAACTTTCTGTGTCTAGTTCTGTGCGACAGATTACAGACGGTGGATATTCTGTTCCGTCTAATTTTGATGAAGTTATTGCCAACATTGATCATCAGTTATTTAACGTTGCGTTCATCACAGATACTCACGTCGATGGGATGGGGAAAGAAAGTGCTTTTACAACAGGAGATAGTTCGACGAATCCTAGGCGTTGGAGTACTTTAGCAAAATTTAAAGAAATGGCCAAACAATGTGATGTGACTGTTTACGGTGGAGATAACTGTGATTGTAATAGTGGGCGTACAGGAGAGTTCAAGATTGGTGTTCGTGACTTTGGGCGAACACATTCAATGGCCATACAAAAACGTTTCGCAAATTTTGCTAGTGTATGGAAAAAAGATGTCATCGTTTGTCGTGGAAATCATGATACTGGAAAAATTCCTTATGCTTGGATAGGTCATACACCAGAAACTTGTTTAAATAGTGCGGATATGCACCATTTATATAATGGCACATTCGGTGGTCGTTTATTCCCAGATAAAGGAATTGCAATCTATCGCATTGATACAGATGATTATAGTGATGCACTTGATAGCAACGGTCAGTATAAAGAATTCAGTGGCCATACAAAAGATGGGGAAATAGGGAAAATCGGAGCAGAACAATTGAAAGACTTCGGTACTTTCCTCACGAACTTAGATCGTAGCTATCATGTTTTATTAGTAGGTCATATTCCATTAGATGATTCCGCAACAGGTGTATGGAATACTGCAGCATTACGGATACTTATTGATGGGTTTAAACAAGGTGTGTCAGTAACCATTGATTATGATTCGCTAACTGGAGAACCATCGGAGTCCGTTACAGGAAGTGAAGTATTTGATTTTAGCACAAAAGGACCAGGTGTTATTATTGCCTACATTTGCGGGCATGAACATTGGGAAACGGTGAGAAATCTCGGTACTTTGAAAATGATAGTTGGAACTTGTGCATTTACTAAAGATACTAGTGTTGATTTTGAAGCTTTTTATCAATTGTCAATTGATAAGACAGCAAGAACGTTGATAATGAATGGCGTGGGACGAGCAACAAAACGGTCATTTTCATATTAAAGGAGTGATGGATAATGTTTGAAGATATGACAAGAGAAGAAGCAATTGATCACATGTTAGAACAATTTGCTATTCATTGTGATGGTAACGACCAACAAGCACATGCGCTTGCTACCGAGAAAAATGCAGGTTTTGCTTCACCTGAGACTGTAGCACAAGCAACCGGCCATTTAATTAAGGATAATTACTTAAGTGAGAAGTATAGTTTCTGGAATATTCCATTCGGTCATTACGCTACTGTGTGGGCATGGGCTGACGAAATGGGAACGCCCGATCCAATGATCCCTGGACAAATTATCCAGTTACACGTTTTCGGGGAACACTCTCAACGTAAGACTTATGTGATGATTGACGTATCAAACGGAAGTATTTTTTATATCAATTCAAGCAAGGAAGGCGGAGAAGGTGGCTACAATTCAAGAAATTGGAAACGAATTGAACAAGTAACGAAACTGTGGAAAGCGGGCGATTCAGATTGTAAGGTAGGACAAAACATGAATTTAACGGCTAGTACACGTCGTTTTAGTCGTTTACGATTTCATGTCAAGGGTTTAGGTACACAATTTACGCTTGAAACACCAGCGGTAGATAACCCAGTTATTATGTTCACGGGTATAGGTTCATCCGAAAAAAGTATTTGGAATATTCGAATAGAACTTACTAATTATCGTGACAACGTGGTGTTACGTTTTACTAAATGTCGATTGGCCACTATTCATGGAAATGGAACTATAGATTTTACAGATGACACAGGTTTTACGATTGCAGGTATCGAAGGGATTTATTAATACGGTGACTCCTCTATTTAATTATTAAGGAAGGTGATTCAATGGAAAAAAAGACAGGAGAAATCATTGTTCCAACAGAACCGACAAATCCACCAGCGAAAGTCACTGGATTTACTTTCAAATCCTATGACAAAAAAGCTGGCTTATTACAATTTGAAATTAAAAATCAAGACGGAAGTCCAACTGATTTAATCAATGCGACTGTCCGTCTTTTTATGTATATCTATTCTGGTGAAGAGAAAAAAGAATTTCCTATTTTTGACAACCAAATCATTACTGAAAGCTACATGCAAGGTATTGTAAAATATTTAATTCCTGATATGTTACTTGCTTATGAAGGCAAAGTTGATGCGAATGTTTATATTGACTTTCCAGATGGCAGTCACACCGACAACTTGGCTTTTACTTTCAATATTGAGAAATCTATCATCGATAGAGATGTTCAACTAAATGGAGAATATTATTTCAAAGACTTTCAACAACTGCTCGATGGAATCAAGCAAGAAACAACAGATGCAGTGAATGAGGCCTTAACAAATGTAGATTCTACAATCGAAAAGGCCAACCAGCAAATAAATAACTTTGTAGAGAATGCAGCACAGTCAATTGATCAAAATGTTGTCGAGGTAACAGAGGAATTAAAAACAACTCAATCTAATATTGATACTGTTTCTCAAAACGTTGTTTCAACACAAAATGAATTAACGTTAATCAAAGATAAGATGAACCAAACCAATCAGCAAATCGGCGATCTAGGCAAGCTGAAGAAAATGTACAGTAACAGCATCGATTTCGGGGGCTATGATTATAGTGGTAATCCGAATTTAATGGCTAATATAAACGCTGACAGCTTCTCGCAAGGTACTGGTGCTTTATCTGTTGTGGATGATGGTGACGAGGTAGTGGTCACACTTGATCCAAACCATAAATTAGAGATATACAAAATGAAAAGTCAACCAGCTCTGATAGTAGGTAAAACATATACCATGAGTGTAGAAATTATGCTGGAAGATGATTTCACTGGAGACCCTAGTAAGATAGTACTACGATATTTTAGAATGCCTCAGTGGGTTCCAGCACTAACTACGCCTAATACATTAACTACCGCTAAAGGTGTATGGCAAAAACTAACTGTTACCGCTAAAATGACTACTGTGATAGATAACGCTGAAAGTTGGTATATACTGCTATATAATCAAGACGCTAATAACAGCCTATCTGGTAGACTACGTTTGAGACACGCTAAACTTGAGGAAGGCTCTACAGCCACACCATATCAGCCAAACTTACTTGATGACCCTTACTGGCTAGGTAAAGCGCCTTTGGGTGAGAATATCGCAAACAAAGATGTTCAGTTTCCTATTACTACAACTGAATACTCTGTTTATTCAAAAGCCAATGTAGAAGACTACAAAGTTAACCAGAAATATGTGTTAACTATGAAAGCAACCAAGCCAGCAACTCAGCGATTTATAGCATATCTAAACGGCGGTACAATTAAAGCTGCTGTTTTGTATCCAGTTGAAGGATTAACAGATACATGGCAAGGAGAGTTCACAGTAACACAGGCTAGCATAGACGCAGGCGCACTACGAACTCTAGCTGTATATCAGTTTCCAAGTGAAACAAAAGGTACTGTAAAAATAGACTGGCTCAAGATTGAAAAAGGAGACACCAGAACCCCTAATATTAGTCAGTTTAAATACTTCGGTGAAGGCTTGAAAGATAGCGATAATCCAAATGATTACAGCTGGAATATCACGCCTGATTATGGTGAACAATATTTTGTCACTAAATCTAGCACTGAAAAAGGCTTAATGGTATATAAAAATCAATATATTACAACCGAAAATTGGGATGATATTCAAGAGAGTGGGATTTATTATTGTGCTGGTGCAACCGGTGAAAATATGCCTGTTCAAGGCCCATTATACGGTAATCTTATTGTCATTAAATCTGCCGGAGTAATTATCCAACAATTTTTATCGAATGGTATGTTTTATAAACGTGCGATGATCGGTTATCCTATGGCATGGAATCCTTGGAGCAAATTAGCGAGTGATGCTTCGGTTGTGCATTCTTCAGGAAATGAATCTATTGATGGCTTTAAAGACTTTCGACAAACACCAACAGTGAATAATGTACCAGTAGCTTTAGATCGTTTTGTTTCAAAAACAGTAAAAACAACGAATACAACAGATTTCACCAATGAAAGTTCAGTCAGATTTGAACGAGATGGACGAAGTGTAGTAGCCAATTTTTCGATCACAAATAAATCAGCAAATTTTGCTGGATGGAAAAATTTAATGGCTTTTCCAAAAGGATATACTCCAACTTCGCTAAAGGATTGGGGTGGAACTTTGGCGAATAAAACCAATCGAAATCCTGCGTTATCTGTTTATGCGAATGGTTCGGGAATTGTTGTGATGGTTTCTACTACAAATTTACCAGAAAATCAAGAGTGTTCTGGAACCGTCAGCTATTTTACAAATGATGTATGGCCGAATGAATAGGGGGAATGAATAATGAAAACAATGTATGAATATATGTATCCAGTGGGTTGCAAGGTATGGGGAAGTATGCCAGATGATTTCCCAGAAGGAGTGCCTTATACCTCTGTACCACCATTGCTAGATGTTCCATTAGATCGTCAATTTTGGAATCCAAGCGAACGGAAATGGGAAGAAGTTGTGACTCAAGATGTTTCTAAAAAATTAGCTCTGCTAGAAGATTTATCTGAAGGGTTACAAGAAGATAATAAAATATTGAAACAAGCGAATGAAGAATTAACAAAAAGAGCTGATTCGTTAGCACAAATCAATTCAAAAACGATGCTCACAACTATTCAAAACAGTAAAGAAATCGATTTATTGAAAGATCAACTTCAATCTTCGAAAAATGAAGGGGGAGAATAAGATGTATTCCTATGAAGATATCAAAATGATGTATGACTGGAATTGCTTTACTGCAGATCAAGTTCGACAATTTGTTCCGTTGTGCATTACAGAGGAAGAAGCAGATAAAATTATTAATAAAGAAAGTTAAGGCATACTCCCTGGAGTATGCTTTTTTTGTTGGAAAGTTGGTGAACTATGAGTATTGATGCGATTATTTCTGCTTTAAGTATTGCAGGAACCTTAGTTGGTACGTTTGCAGGCATTGTTTTTTCAAACAAACTGACCATTTATCGAATTGAACAATTGGAGAAAAAAGTTGAAAAGCATAACCATATTGTTGAACGGACTTTTCTATTAGAAGGACGGATGAATGAAGCAGAACATGATATTCAGGAAATGAAAGGAGGCGAGAAGAAATGATTTTACCCGATAAATATTATCAAATTATTAAATGGACAGTTTTAACAGTATTGCCAGCTGCATCTGTATTAGTAGCGACGTTAGGGAAAGCATATGGATGGAATGGAACAGATATGACAGTACTCACTATCAATGCAGTAGCAACATTTTTAGGCGTTATCACTGGTGTGTCGGCTTATAATTTAAAAAAATAGGAGGAAACAAATGAAGAAGAAAATTACTATTACTGCGATGAGCCTATTAACGGCTCTTTTTTTATTGCCAATTAATGGGTTCGCCTATACGATTAACAATGAATTTAATTTGGGCCCAAACGAAGGTAGCTCACAAGTAGCAAATAATCAGTATATTTTACTTCATGAAACGGCTAACGAAACAGCAACCGGACGCAATGAAGCGCAGTATATGCAACGTTCATGGACTAGTGCTTACACTGCTTACATTGTGGGAGATGGCGGAATTGTTTATCAAGTCGGTCAACCTGGTTATGTACAGTACGGTGCTGGTTCGTACGCTAATGCCAACAGTCCTGTGCAGATTGAGTTACAGCACACACATGATAAAGCAACGTTTGAGAAAAACTACAAGGCATACGTTGAATTGGCTAGAGATTCAGCAATGAAATATGGTATTCCATTAACATTGGACACGCCTTATAACCAACCAGGAATCAAATCGCATTTATGGGTAACACAAAATATTTGGGGGGATCATACAGATCCTTACGGTTATCTTTCTGAAATGGGCGTAAGTAAAGAAAAATTAGCATATGATTTAGCTCATGGATTTACCGATGAAAATCCAACTACTTCAGATGATAAACCAGTCATTGATCCAACTAGAGCAGGTGCTGCAAATCCTACGCTGACAGATGGAACAAATTACGCCCACATTGATCAGTTTGGAGAAATCGAAAACGCAAACTTGCATGTAGCTGGATGGCACATTGCTAACTATAAATACGAGTATATCTTCATTATGGATTACAATACTGGGAAAGAACTAGCTCGAGTAAAAGCTGATGGAATTTATAGACCAGATGTAAATCAAGCGTATGGGACATTTGGAAACGTTGGCTATCATGTATCTTTTAACATGCGCAACTTCCCTAATAAGAAAGTCTATGTCATGATGCGGGCAACGAATGATCCAGAAGGAAACACTAAAGGCGGTGCGCAAGATTTCCATGACAAACGTTGGTATTTAAATATTCCTAAACGATAAAAATAGCTCCTCGTTGAGGAGCAGTACATAACCGTATTGACAACTATAAAAATTATTCGATAAAATAGTGATGTTATCGCATAGTTTTACTCTCACTCATAACTAATCATATTTCGAGCTATGCGATAATAGGTTGGTTGCCAACAATGTTCCTCCTTTTTAGTAAACACATTGTTGGTAATAACCTGTACCCTTAGCTCAGTTGGTCAGAGCAGACGGCTCATAACCGTCCGGTCGTAGGTTCGAGTCCTACAGGGTACATAAGATAAATTCAGTTCATTAACCGTTTGTCGAACACTTACCCGATTAGAATTTTAAATACGTTTTTGACTACGTTTTGAAATTTAGTTAGTGCTAGTATTTTATAACTAGAAGCAAAAAATAGGGTATTTTGCTAAAATATGTTAGTAATTTTCTTTTATTGCCAGTTATATATAAATCCTGTACCTTCCTTATATACCAACGGTTAGACACGATTTAGGTCGTGTCTTTTTTGTTGTGTTTTTTAATCTGAATTATTTTTTGACTCCCCCGAAAGATTATTTTTATGGTGAGATATTAAACTCACACTTTACACAAAAAATAAATCAATAGTGTTTAAGTAGCAGCTTCTTGGAATAAGCTTGAATTTTTCAAACATGGAAAGATGTTTAAAAAATTCTTTCTTGTTGTCATTGGAGCTACCCGAAGTTTTCATAACCTCTTTTTGTATTCCGAATTTCCGTCAGATGCCTATCGATAGTTATTGTAATTTTTGTCTCTTCATGAACGATATCATTTAGAAGGGGGAATTTATGAATGTTTCAAAAATTATGCGGTGTTATTTGTTTGGAGTACTTATTTTTCTTGTAAAGTTTTATTAACAAGTAATGAATACTTTTTTAGCCGAATATGGTTGATCAAACGCTTTGGAAAACCAATGAATGAAACCTGTTAATCGTTATGTTTATTTTTGATAAAGTGACCAGTTTGTTCATTATTTAAAAATAAAAGGATGAAAAAAATATAGGAAACAGATGCCTCTGTGTTATAATTGCTGGGATAAATTATAAAAAGGAGTTTAATAATGTACTGGAATAAAAAAAGAATTAATAAAGAATTATTTTTTTTGCTTTTAGTTATTTGGCTTGGTTTTTTATTTTTCAATCTATATATGCCATCATTTAGAGCAGACGATTTAGTTTACTCAAATAGATTAGACCAACTAGGGTATTTAGGAGCTTCGATCGAACATTATAAAACTTGGAGTTCGAGAATTATCATAGAGCTGTTTATGATGTTTTTTTCTAAACATTTTCTGCTGTGGAAATTTGTCAATTCAATCATCATGTTGGGCACGGTTCTGATGATTTGTAAGTATGTTTTTGAAAAATTGGATGGTAAGAACGTGTTGCTAGTTACATCTGTCTACTGCTTAGTCCCACTTACCGTGATGGGGGAAACAGGCTGGGAGTCGACAACTTTGAATTATCAATGGTCCGTTTCATTTTGCTTATTCGCTTTTTTCCCATTCTTCCAACGCTTAAAAGGAAGAGCTATCACTCCTAGTATTTATTGGTTTAGTTTGCCTTTCCTGATATTTGCTGCTAACCAAGAACAAGTGAATGCGTGCTTTTTTACTTTAACGGCCATTATAACTGGCTATTTATTATATAAAAGAGCATATCATCGCCTATTGATTCTCCCATTGCTCATAAGTTTTATTGAGTTACTATTTTCGTTGACAACACCGGGGAATGCCATCAGGACATCTCAAGAAATTAGCAAGTGGTTTCCTCAATATGATCAATTTGGCTTTATCACTAAATTGGATTTGGGTATTTCTTCTTTTGGAAAGCCTTTTTTTCTAGATACAAATGTATTGTTCTTAATTTTGTTCTTATTTGTTTTTTTACTTTCTTATAACAAGTGCAAAAATTATTATAGCCGCTTATTATCTGCTATACCTTTTTTCTTGAATCTGATTATCTATCTAGGGAATACGATGGGTGAAAGTTTTATACACATTCGTGGCAATAGTCGTGCACAAATATGGGATAGCAGTCACTTAACAAAGCTATTTACCGATACTGGAACGAATCTGTCACTTACTCGTCCTGGATCATGGCTAGCGACTTTACTTGTTTTAGGTTTATTGGCTTGTTTGCTCCTAGGGATTTACTTAAGTTTTGATAATAAAAAAACAGCATCTTTTCTTATATTGTTAATGATGATGGGCGCTTGTTCAAGAATAATTATGGGATTTTCTCCTACGATCTGGGCTTCAGGAATGAGAACTTATTATATTTTATATATAGTTGTAGGAATTTTAGTGTTAATGCTGGTAAAAGAATTGTTGAAAACCTGGAATCCGAAAAAAGCAGAACTCGTACAATTTAGTTTGACTATGCTGGGGATTGGGACCATTGTTTTGACCATCATAAATAGATGAAAATAAAAAAAGACTCAAGTTGTAGGAAATCCAACAGTTAGATCACTAACTATTGAGATCGTTACAACTTGAGTTTTTTTATTTCTCGCTTTGATAGTTTTTTGGATTAATTTTTTCAGTCTCTCTGATAATATACACTGGACGTTGTTTGGTTTCTAAAAAGATTTTTCCAATGTATTTGCCAATTATTCCAAGACACAATAATTGGATACCTCCGATAAACAAGAAAATCGAGACCATGGAAGGCCAACCAGCTGTAGGATCACCATACAACAGGGCACGTAAAATAATAAATAAAATAGCAAGACCTGAACCAATACATGATAATGCCCCCACGAATGAAGCAATTGTTAATGGTGCATCTGAAAAGTTGACGATTCCATCAATAGAGTAATTAAATAATTTCCAAAAAGACCAAGAGGTTTCACCAGCTACTCGTTCACGGTTTTCAAAGGAAATATACTTGGTTTTAAAACCAACCCAACTGAACAAGCCTTTCGAAAAGCGGTTGTATTCAGTTAATTCCAAGATAGCATCAACCATTTGGCGAGTCATTAAACGGAAATCTCTCGCTCCGTCAACCATTTCAGTATCACTGATTTTATTGATTAGCTGATAAAATTTCTTAGCAAAAAAACTACGGATCGGTGGTTCACCGTCACGAGTCGAACGACGAGTACCGACGCAATCAATATCAGATTGCATAATTGTTTCAATCATTTCTGGTAATAGATCAGGTGGATCTTGTAGATCAACATCCATTACAGAGACAAGGTCGCCAGTAGAAGCTTGTAAACCGGCATATAAAGCAGCTTCTTTCCCAAAATTTCGAGAAAAGGAAATAAAGCGTACATATTCATGGTCATTAGCTAATGCTTTGATTGCTTGTAATGTATTATCTCTTGAACCATCATCAATAAACAAATATTCAAATTCATGTATTCCCTTAAATTTTTCGACCTCGTTAAAAAAAAGAGGAACTGTTTTTTCTTCGTTATAGCATGGAACCACAATTGATACTTTCATAACATTACCCTTTCCAATAAAGATCCTTCATAATAATAACATGAATGAATCAAAAAAAATATAGTTTTAGAGATAAGTAAACGAACAAAGTCTTCTCAGCTATGTTCGAAGAAATAGAAAAGAAAATATAAACCAGATACTAGGCGAGATGAGGTCAGATCTAGTTAGGTTTATTTGTAAGTGGAAAATATATTCTTGTTTTTAAACGAGATTGTTCCAACGGAATTTCTTTCACGACAAGAAGGTTCAAGAGTAAAATCAAACAAGTCTTATTGGAAATCGTTCGTAACTTAATTAGAGCGGATTATTTAGTAAGAACTATCTTTTGATTGGTTAAATGATAGAGATGATTAAATAATAATGAATATTTTTCAAGTCTTTGCTAAACAAAATAGCTTCCTTAGTCAAAACATGTTAAATTAATTAATAGGACTACTTTTTTTATAGTAGAACTCAAAAATATTCACTGTTATTTCATGTGACGAAACTGTAAGAGAGCTATTATTTCAAGATTTAATAGCCTCTATGATAAGATGCTTATGGACGAAACAAAGTAATAGTAATTATTATCTAGGATGTGAAAAATAAAATGTGTGGAATTGTAGGATTTATTAACGACAAAGACAATAAAAAAGCAATCGTAAACGACATGATGGATCGAATCGTTCATCGGGGACCGAATAGTTCGGGTGATTATATTGACCAGCATGTTGCTTTAGGATTTAGAAGATTAAGTATTATCGACTTAGAGGGTGGAAAACAACCTATCTATAATGAAGATCGAACAAAAGTCATCATTTTTAATGGGGAAATCTATAATTACCAACCTCTTAGAGAAGAGCTGATTGCAGCTGGACATGTTTTTCAAACACATGCGGATACAGAAGTATTGTTGCATGGTTATGAAGAATGGGGAACTGATCTATTACAAAAGGTTCGGGGTATGTTTGCCTTTGCAATCTGGGACAATAAACGCAATGAATTATTTGGTGCTCGGGATCATTTTGGAATCAAACCATATTATTATGCGGAAATGAACGGCACATTTATGTTCGGATCAGAAATCAAAAGCTTTTTACCACATCCAGATTTTCATAAAGAATTGAATAAAGAAGCCTTGAAACCTTATATGACATTTCAATATTCACCATTAAATGGAGAAACCTTTTTTAAAGGGGTTCACCGTTTGCCAGAAGGTCATTATTTCACTTACAAAGATAATAAGTTAGCGATTCATCAATATTGGGATGCTAATTTTGAAGAAAAACAAAACTATTCACGGAAAGAATGGATCGATAAGATTGATGAAACAGTTGAAGCATCGATTAAAGCACATACGATCAGCGATGTAGAAGTTGGCTCATTCTTATCTAGTGGGGTAGATTCAAGCTATGTGACTTCTGTATTAAAACCTGATCATTCTTTTTCAATTGGGTTTGATGATAAAACATATAATGAAGCTATTGAAGCTAGAAAGTTAACAGAACTTTTGGACTTAGATAATACAGCAGCTGTCATCGATGGAGATATGTCATTTAAAGCTTTTCCTTTGATTCAATACCATTTAGATGAGCCAGATTCGAATCCTTCATGTGTCCCACTTTATTTCTTAGCAAACTTGGCTTCGCAAAGTGTTCGAGTTGTCCAATCAGGTGAAGGGGCAGATGAACTATTTGCGGGATACCAAACTTATGGGTTCCATACGAATTCAAAAGTTATTCGTGTCATTGCTCAAGGGTTGAAGAAACTACCAAAAGGAACACGTTATAACTTGGGACGAAAAATTGGCAAGATGAAAAACTTCCACGGTAGAATCCATTTATATGAATCTTTAGCTCCTGCGAAAGAATATTTTATTGGTCATGCCCGAGTGTTTGAAGAAAACGAAGCGTCAGATATTTTAACACAAGAATACCAAAAGGCTCCTTCCGTTCAGGAGATTATGGCAGTCCATTATGCTAAAACTGAAAAAATCGAAGATGAAGTGAACAAAATGCAATACGTTGACCTTCATCAATGGATGCCAAAAGATATTTTATTAAAAGCGGATAAATTATCAATGGCTAGCTCACTTGAAGTACGCGTACCGTTACTTGACATCGAAGTGATGAGATTGGCAGAACAGATCCCAAGTAAGTATCTGTTAAATCAAAATAATACCAAAGATATTTTCCGACAAGCAGCAAATAAACATTTGCCAGAAGAATGGTCTAACCGTGTAAAACTTGGTTTCCCAGTACCAATCAAAGCTTGGTTGAAAGAAGACCATGGCTATCAACAAGTCAAAGAATTATTTGAGGCTGATTTTGCCAAAGAATTCTTTGATCAAGAAAAAATTATGAAGTTGTTAAATGACCATCATGAAGGGCGTCATGAAGAACAACGAAAAATTTGGACGATTTTCAGCTTTTTAACTTGGTATAAAGTTTTCTTCATTGACGAAGAAATCCCTAAGGCTGAAGCAATTGATTATGTAACAGTCTAAAAAGTAATCAGTTAGCGAAGCAAAAGAACATCCCGCTTCGAGCGGATTGATTTTATTGCTTTTTAACAGTGAACAACTCCTCCTTTATTGTGGAGGAGTTGTTTTTTATTAATAGTTTATTTCTCTTTCTTTCGTTCCGTCTTTTTTGTAGATAATTAATGATGTGTTTTTGTTTTGAGCAATTTCTTTCCCTTTTTCAATCGCTTTTTCTTTCGTATCAAAATGATTACTTGCTTTTTTAGCTCCTTCTGATTGGACAGTCCACTTATCTTCTTCAAATTTTACGATCACGTTGGCTGTCAATAATTTAGAAGCTCTTGGATTTGTGTCGTGAGAATCATGCTTTGTTGGATTTTTTTCTTGAGAAAACTCTTTTTTTTCAGTAGAAGTAGCATCTTCTGACCATTCTTTGGCTTGTTTGATAGCAATCGGAATAGCACGATCATCAGGATAGCCTTCTGCAAGCAAGGCGTTACCGATATCGATTGCTTTCTTTCGTGTTAACTCTTCTAAATTTTTCATTGCAGGCGGATAATCTTTCATATTCCAAGGCATAAAATCTTCCTCCTCAAAAATTATTTATACTTCAAGTGTAAGCGCAATAGTTGGAAAAGGAAAAGATTTTGTTTAGCAAGTAGTTATTTAGATAACTTTCGTCAAGTAGTTTTACTTAACAAATTTTGTAAAAAGGCTAGCAATCTAGTGGAAATCATGGTAAGATAATCAAGTCTGAGAGTCATCTTAGAGGATTCTAGTAAAAAATGGGAGGGAAAAACATGCGCGTAAACATTACTTTAGAGTGTACTTCTTGTAAAGAACGTAACTACCTAACAAGCAAAAACAAACGTAACAACCCTGATCGTTTGGAAAAACAAAAATATTGCCCACGCGAACGTAAAGTTACTTTACACCGTGAAACTAAATAATTAGTTCAGCGTAAGTCTAGAATCCTTTTTAGGAAGCTAGACTTTTTTTAATAGTGAAGGTTGAATGAAACCATAAACCTGACAAGTGACTCTTTTTCTTGTAACAGGGTCGTTTTTCTTGTATGATTGAAATCGTTTGTTCAAATTCAGTTTGAGAGGATGAAACACATGTTTATTTCAATCTGGGCACAAGACAAGAATGGTTTGATTGGAAAAGATGGCCTGCTTCCTTGGAGGTTACCAAACGATATGCGTTTTTTTCGGGAACATACGATGGATAAAATATTAGTGATGGGGAGAAAGACATATGAAGGCATGGGCAAATTGTCTCTTCCTTATCGGCATATCATTGTGTTAACTACTCAAAAAGATTTTAAAGTAGAAAAAAATGCGGAAGTCCTTCATTCGATTGATGAACTTTTGGCATATGCAAAAGATATACCTGAAGATATCTATGTGTCAGGAGGAAGTCGAATTTTTCAAGCTTTGTTACCAGAAACAAAAATCATCTGGCGAACATTAATTGATGCAGAGTTTGAGGGGGATACATTTATTGGAGAAATCGATTTTACAGGTTTTGAATTAGTGGAAGAACATGAAGGAATTGTCAACCAAGAAAATCAATACCCTCATCGATTTCAGAAATGGCAAAAAATGAGCAAAGTGGTTTAGCACATAGTTAAATAAAAAAAGACGTTCACTCCAATTTGTAAAGAAAGGAAGGTGAACGTCTATTCTTGTTCAGGCGATTTATTTCAAATTCTTTTTGATATCATTGACCATATTTTGACTAGCTATTGGACCATTATAGAGCCAACTAGATTCAGGACCAAATTCTAAGACATGATTTTCTTTGACGGCTTTTAAATTTTGCCAAGTTGCTTCATTAAACATCGCAGCTTTTTCATCACTGTTGACTAAGATGAGATAGTCTGCATCTAACTCTGCTAATTTTTCTGCAGAGACAGCTGACCAATCTGAAGTTGCACTTTTAGAGATTTCAGTAACTAGATTTGGCACACCAAATTTTAGATCGCCGTAAATGATTCTTCCACTTGAACGTGTTTCACTTACCATAAATGCTGAGTTATTCGTTACCCATAAAACAGCAGCCGTTTTGCCGTTGATTTTATCTGCGAGTTCTTGTCTAGTGGCTTTCACCTTTTTTTGGTAATCAGTAATGATTTTTTCTGCTGCTTGTTCTTTATTTAATGCTTTTCCGATATCTTTTAGTTGGGTTTCCCAAGTGACATCATTCCCATTTTTTACGACATAGGTTGGCGCAATTTTGCTGTATTGCTCGTATTTACCTCCTTCAACTGTAGCCGAAGAAGAGATCAATAAAAGATCGGGTTCATAACTTAAGACTTTTTCATACGGAAGATCATAAGAGATCGTGGGAACATCTTTTAATTCTTTTTGTAAATAATGTTGAATCGATCCACTACCAACTGTCCATTGAGCAACAGGTTTTTCACCTAAAGCGATAAGATAGTCTTCGAGGTAACTCCCGATGATTCGTTTTGGTTGATTAGGGATCTCGACTTTATGACCCAAGGCATCAGTCACTAAGTGAGTTTTTGCAGTTGTTTCATTACCTGCTGTGTCAGTTGAATTGGATGAATTATTTGAAGAAGAGCAGGCGCTAAGTAAACTAAGCAGCAACACTGTGGCCCCAATGGTAAAGATATTCTTTTTTAGTTTCATTTTTTCCTCCTGAAGGGATTTTCATTGATAATCATTCTCAATTGATATTATTCCTGACAATAGTGGTCATGTCAACTATTTTCGGGAAAGAGCCATTTAGAGTAAAACTTGACGAATTTGTGAAGGAGCTTCATAATTGAGAATGATTTTCAGGGAAAGGATGAAAAATTTGACGACGATTGAAGCTGTTGATATTACAACGGGTTATTTAAATAAACAAGTGATTGAAAAAATGTCTATCAAGATACCAGAAGGAAAAGTGACAAGTTTGATTGGTCCTAATGGCAGTGGTAAATCAACTTTATTAAAAAGTTTTACTCGACTGTTACCTGTCAAAGAAGGAAAGATTATCGTAGATGGATCTGAAATTTCTACATATAGTCCTAAGATGTTAGCGCAAAAAATTGCACTGTTAGCCCAAAGTAGTGAACACCCTTTAGGCATGACTGTCGAAGAGGTGGTCTCTTATGGTCGTTATCCTTATCAAAAATTTTTTAGTGGATTAAATGAAGAAGATCTACATGCTATCCAATGGGCGTTGGAAGCGACACAACTAACTAAGTTGAAAGAAAGGGAGCTTTCGAGTCTATCAGGTGGACAAGCGCAACGAGTTTGGATTGCGATGGCTTTAGCCCAAGAAGCGGATATTTTGATTTTAGATGAGCCAACCACTTTTTTAGATCCTGCGCATCAATTGGAAATCTTACATTTACTGAAAGAGATCAATCATATCAAACAGACAACCATTTTAATGTCGATCCATGACATCAATCACGCTTCTCGCTTTTCTGACTATTTAATTGGGATGAAAGCAGGACAAATAGTGGTTCAAGGCACACCTGATGAAGTAATCACAACGTCATGGATGAGGGAAATCTATGAAATTGAAGCGCAGATCATCGAATTGCCTGAAACGAATAAACCCGTTGTTTTGTCTTACGATTTAATCAATGATCGTAAGGAGGATGAACAATGAAGACAAAGAGGAAACGAATGATTCTTTCCCTATTGTTGCTAGGAGTAGTTAGTATATTTTTCTTTGCGTTAGCCAATGGAGCGGCGGTTGTCGACTTTTCTAATTTGTGGCAAGCGATTTTTAAATTTGACGACTCAGTTCAATCGCAGTTGATTATCCGAACGATTCGGTTGCCTCGAGTGCTGGGGGCTTTCTTAGTCGGAAGCTGTTTTGCTCTTAGTGGCGCATTGATGCAAGGGGTGACACGGAATCCTTTAGCTGATTCAGGGTTATTAGGAATTAATGCAGGAGCATCGCTTGCAATGGCTCTTTGTTTTGCGTTTTGGCCACAAGCTTCTGCTTTTTCTGTTTTTTTACTGTCATTACTTGGTTCGTTGATAGTTACGTTATTTGTTTTTGGTTTCTTACGTTTTTCAAAAATGGGGATGAATCCACTTCAATTGATTTTAGCAGGTGTTGCGATCAGTACTTTTTTTACAGCTATTAGTCAAGCGCTGACACAACTATTCAATTTGCAACAAGACTTGGCGTTTTGGTTCGTGGGAGGCGCTGCGAATGTCACTTGGCATCAATTGGAAATTTTGGCTCCGATTTATCTGTTGACAGTTAGTGGCTCTTTTTTGCTAGGTCGCTCCATCTCGTTGGTCAACTTAAGTGAGTCACATGCCTTGGCATTAGGAGGTAACCCTGGACGGATCAGATTTTTTGCATTTGTATTAGTGGCGGGGTTAGCTGCAATGGCGGTGTCGTTAGTTGGACCAGTTTCATTTATTGGATTGATGGTTCCACCAATCGTCCGAGGAATCATTGGTTCCGATTATCGGTATGTTTTACCAGCCTCTTTTTTAGTAGGTGGAGGATTAGTGATGTTGGCGGATTATGTTGCACGAATGATCAATCCGCCATTTGAAACGCCATTCGGCTTAATTATTTCCTTGATCGGTGTACCGTTTTTACTACTCCAAGTAAGGAGGGAACAAGGATGAAAAGAAGTTACCAATCACTAGTTGTTTTATTTGTTTTATTAGTTGTTAGTATAGTTGCAAGTTTAATGATTGGCACATCATTTATTCCATTTGATCAATTAGCTGAGGTGTTTCAAGGGAAGGGTTCGGCAATCCAAGAGTTGATTGTTTATGAATTTCGTGCCCCTCGTCTATTAATCAGTCTTCTTGCTGGTATGTGTTTAGGTATTTCAGGCTTTATCTTGCAGGGAGTTACCAGAAATAGACTAGCTGATGCTGGCATATTGGGCATTAACGCTGGAGCAGGTTTTTTCGTTATGATTTATTTGGGCTTTTATGCCAACCAAACTTTTCCGTTTTTACTATTGATCGTGGCTTTTCTAGGCGGCTTGCTTGCAGCTTTACTTGTGTACTTGTTTGCTTATACGAGAAATAGTTTTTTAGGGATGAACCGGCTTTTACTATCAGGAATTGCAGTCAATGCTGGATTGTCGGCATTGATGCTTTTATTTACGATTAAATTGTCGAAAGAAAACTATGGTTTTGTTAATGCATGGTTAGCAGGTTCACTTTGGGGAGCTAGTTGGCCATATGTTTTCTCATTGTTACCTTGGGCAGTCATTTTGCTTCCTTTCGTGCTGATTTACAGTCGACGAATTGGTTTATTATCTTTTGGTCAAGAAAGAGCGCAAAGTCTAGGATTAGACGTGCAGAAAAGTCAAAAAATCCTATTGATACTCGCTGTTGCTTTAGCCTGCGGAAGCGTTGCGGTAGCTGGCAGCTTATCTTTTGTCGGTTTGTTAGCTCCTCATTTGGCTAAATTTGTCGTCAGAAGAGAAAATCAACTGTCCTTGATCTTGAGTGGATTATTTGGGGCATTTTTTGTAACGATTGCAGATGTTCTTACACGAGTGATTCTACCAAGTGGTGAGATTCCTACTGGGATTTTAATTGCGGTCCTAGGAGCTCCATATTTCTTATATTTATTATTTTCCAAACAAACGATTGCTTAGAAAATAAATACGGGGAAGAAACGATTGTGTTGAGTAAGCAGTGTTTCCCAAAGTAGTTTCTCGTTATTTTGAGACTACGATTATTCTGACTATTCAAATGAAAAGAGTGAATCAGAGGTCGTGAAGGCATCGGAAAGCTCCAATGACAATAAGAAAGAATTTTTTTAACAGCTTCTCATGTTTTGAAAAATTCAGGCTTATTTCAAGGAGCTGATGCGTGAACACCGTTTACTCGTTTTTAGAATAAAGAGTGAGAGTGATGTCTTAAATTCTGTTTATAAAACTCTTTTTATTTAAAAAGTTAAATTGCTATTTTTACTATTTTCCGCTACCATTTTAACGAGAGGTGGGTTGATACGTTTGAGTCATATTAAAGAAAAACTTAGAAAACTTGGCATTGAAAATTTACAAAAGATTGCTAGAAGTGAACAGAAGCAGCAAAAAGAGCAAAAAATTTACCAACAACTCTTTCAAAGTAATGAATGGCAGCAAGCAAAAGTGGTTGGTTTGACGATGGCAAATGAGATAGAAGTGGCTACGACCCCAATTATTGAAAAGGCATGGGAAGAGGGTAAAACCATACTTGTTCCTAAGACATTGCCTGAACGTCAAATGTGTTTTTTTAAAATTGATCCGGATACCCGATTTGAACGCACCGCTTTTGGCGTACTGGAGCCATTATCTGATCATTCTTTTTCACCGGACGCTATCGATTTGCTGATCGTTCCAGGGGTTGTTTATCATCAAGATGGTTATCGGATTGGTTTTGGTGGAGGCTACTATGATCGCTATCTAGCCAATTATCCGAACCAGACATGTAGTCTGGTTTTTCAAGAACAAATAAACAATCAATGGGTACCAGAAAGTTTTGATAAAAAAGTGCAACACTTGTTTATCGATAAATAATAAGGAGGGTTACATGAATTATCAACAGAAATTAAAATTAAACGCTTGGCTAAGAAGACCAATTTTGACTTATTTGTTTTTAGCGATACAAACCATCGTGTTTGCAATGATGGAGTTCTTTCCATTTTTAAATATTCCAGCATATTTAGGCATGTTTGGGCCGTCTATTGTAGTTGGAAATGAATGGTGGCGGCTTATTACACCGATTTTCATTCACTTTGGACTGGTGCATTTTGTCATGAATTCTTTGATTTTATATTTTATGGGAGACCAAATTGAAACACTCTACGGCCATTGGCGTTTTTTCTTGATCTATTTGTTTAGTGGTATCCTTGGGAATGCGGCGAGTTTTGCATTCAACGATCTTGGCGTTCTATCTGGTGGAGCAAGTACTTCTTTGTTTGGTTTGTTTGGTGCGTTATTCATTCTTGGATTTCATTTCAAAAATAACTCTCAGGTTCGCCAATTGATTCGTCATTACATGTTGTTTATTGTTATCAGTTTTGTATTTGGTTTGACGGATACCTCAGTCGATATCTGGGGGCATCTCGGTGGGATTGTTGGTGGCTTGCTTATAGGAAATATCATCGGCCTACCACAGAAAGTGACCAATTACTCAATTCATCAAAAAATCCTATCTACGCTTGTTTTTGGATTTCTTTTGATAATATGTGTTTTATTGGGTTTAAAAAACTACGGATTACTTGTATAATGTGAAGGAAGTGCTTTGAGATGGAGAGCTTATATGACGTGCAACAACTGCTCAAACGATTTGGCATCTTTGTCTATGTTGGGTCACGTATCTATGATATTGAATTAATGACGATTGAATTGAAGAATCTTCATGACAGTCGTTTGATCGATCATGATACATACATGACAGCGTGGCGCATACTAAAACGAGAGCACCGAGTGGAAGAAAGCCGAAAGAAAGGAAACTTGTAATGGACAAAAAAATTATTGGGATTGATTTAGGTGGAACAACAGCAAAATTTGCAATTCTAACACCAGAAGGAGAGATTCAACAAAAATGGAGCATCGATACCAATATATTGGATGACGGTAAACATATTATTCCGGAAATTATCGAGTCAGTAAATCATCGTATCAAATTATATAACATGAATGCTGAAAATTTCATCGGAATCGGTATGGGAACACCAGGAAGTGTCGATAGTGAAGCAGGTACAGTGATTGGAGCCTACAATTTAAATTGGACTGAACTTCAATACGTAAAAAAACAAATTGAAGAAGGAACTGGAATCAAATTTGCTATTGATAACGATGCGAACGTTGCTGCTTTAGGTGAGCGCTGGAAAGGTGCAGGGGAAAATGATCCTGACGTTATTTTTGTTACCTTAGGAACGGGTGTCGGTGGCGGAATCGTTGCTGCTGGGAACTTGATCCACGGCGTTGCTGGTGCAGGTGGCGAGATTGGACACATTACAGTGGACCCAGAAGGTTTTGAATGTACATGCGGTAAAAGAGGGTGCTTAGAAACAGTTTCAAGTGCAACAGGTGTAGTTCGCTTAGCACGTTTCTTAGCAGAAGAGTATGCCGGAGATTCAAAATTAAAAGCAATGCTTGACAATGGAGAAGAAGTAACAAGTAAAGATATTTTTGAAATGGCACAAGCAGACGATCCATTTGGTCTGATGGTCGTTGATCGTGTTTGTTTCTACTTAGGATTAGCTTGCGGTAATCTAGGGAACACTATGAACCCATCAAGTATTGTTTTAGGCGGCGGAGTATCTGCTGCCGGGGAATTTTTACGTAGTCGTGTTGAAAAATATTTCAACCAATTTACGTTCCCTCAAGTACAACAATCAACAAAAATCAAATTAGCAGAATTAGGAAATGAAGCTGGCGTGATCGGTGCTGCTTCATTAGCCTTGAAATTTGCGGAATAACGTGGAGGAATGACATGGTTTTATGGGTAATTAACATCATTTTGCTATTGATTATTCTTGCTATTGTGTTTTGGGAAGTTTATCTACGAGTAATGGCAAAACGTTCTGCAAAAACACTGGAAGAAGAAGAATTTCGTGATGGGATGCGTAAGGCACAAGTCATTGATGTTCGTGAAAAAGACGTGTTTGATGCAGGACATATTTTAGGGGCAAGAAATATCCCTTATACTGTTTTAAAAGATTCATTAGGATCTATCCGAAAAGATCAACCGGTGTATATCTACGACCAAAAGAAAAGCTTAAGTATTCGTACAGCGAATAAGTTAAGAAAAGCTGGCTACCAAGATATCTATATCTTAAAAGGTGGATATGATGGCTGGTCTGGCAAGATTAAAAGTAAAAAAGTATAGAACGTCATGACGTCAAATTATCGGTCAATCCTGATGAGTTGTGTAAAGTCAAATCTGGGTCAGAATGAACCTCATTCTGTCTCAGATTTTTTGTTATTTCATTTGGAAGGAAAATGGGGCTGAAGAATCAACTTTGATTCTGTAGTAACCACCAGAAGTTAGATTTTGGTCTTACTTTTTGGGATTGATACATTCATCAGTTCCACAAATGATAGAGCCAATTTATCAGAAGTTTTTGTATATAAAGTAACAGATACTTTTTAGAAAATTGCATGACTGATTATTCGATTAGGCAACGGGAATAAAAAGAATTCATTAGATCGCACAAGATAAAATACTAAATTTTATTCTTTCCAGAAATAAAAGTTCTATCTCCATTGCGTACGTCATGTATGATGATTCAATGATAAATCAAACAATGGGGGAGAAAAGAAAATGCCAGAAATATCTAATGAAACTTTCACTGAGCAACAACCTGCAGGAGTAGTAAAAAAAGAAGAAATAACAGAAAAAAGAAAAAAGGAACTTGATAAACTTGTTGGAACGATTGAGGTTTCACTAGCTGGTAAATTAAAAGGAAAGACATATGAGGAGATCGTTGAATCGGTTGTGTCTAAGATTATAAATAAGAAGGTAGAGCAATCTGAACTTGGGAGAGTATTATACTCACTAGATCTTTCTGCCCAATTATATCAGCAGGTCGTAAAGGATTATAACATAAAACGCTTAATCAGCCATGATGGTCCAAGCCAAAGTAAAGTCTCTATAACCAATTCTGTGGTTATAGAAAATATAGAAAGCGCAATAGATTCTCCACAAATAATAATAGAAGATCAATCGGTCGAACAAAAAGATAGTTCAAAACCAGAAAACATTCAAGAACAAAAAACAAGTAAGTTGACCACAGAAAAGCTAACGTTTAGGAAAAGGATTAAGAAGTGGGGTCAATCGTTAAACATTTTCAGAAAGAGTAACACAGATAAACCAGAGAATATAACAAATTGTCAAGGAATTGAAATGGATAAGGGTGGGGTACCTTTAAAAAAAATATTGAGACGACAATCGAGCGAAACTAATGATGATTGTCATAAGAATAACCAACGCCTATACCCTGTCCCTCTCGAAAAGGGAGATAGGAATCACTAGCAAGTATCCATAAATCGTGCAAAATTGAAACTTAGCATTTAGGGAGTACTAACAGAAATCAAGCCACGATTTTTTGCTATGACATAATCAAAGGAGAATCTAATCATTTATGCTATGATCAATGTATAAGCAATGAAAGAAGTGGAGAGAATGATCAAACTGAAAAGAGTGTACAGTGCGCGCGAAAAGGGTGATGGCTTTAGAATTTTAGTTGATCGAATATGGCCAAGAGGGATATCAAAGGAAAAAGCACAGATTGATCTATGGTTAAAGGAGATTGCACCAAGTACTGAGTTGAGAAAATTCTTTGGACATCTTCCTGAGCGTTTTCCTGTTTTTGAAGAAAAATACCTAGAAGAGTTAATGACAGATCAAGAAAAGCAATTGGCAGTCAAGCAGTTAGCTGAACTCTGTCAAAACTATCCAATCGTGACCTTAGTTTATGGTGCAAAGAATGAACAGCAAAATCAAGCCGTGGTGCTAAAAGCGTTGATGGAAAGGAAGCTGAATCGATGATTATTGGCATTGTTGGGGCAGGCCCCAGAGGACTAAGCATGGTAGAACGATTGATCCGAAACAATCGGGAAAACCAACATATCCAGATCTGTTTATTCGATCCTGAGGGGCCTGGTGGTCGAGTCTGGCGGCTCGATCAACCAACAGAGTTATTGATGAACTCAGTCTCTCAGCAAGTTACGCTTTTTACAGATGAAACATTAACAAGTGGCGGAGAGATTTCACCGGGGCCTAATTTATATCAATGGAGCCAAACAGAGGCGAAAAAGTATATCGAAAAGCAACAGTTTGTGAATAAAGAATTTTTTTTGGCAGAAGCCGAGCGCTTACGTGCCAATGAACCAGCTACCAGATGTTTTTATGGCTTGTACCAACAGTGGTTTTATGAACAATTAAAAAAATTAGCACCGCATTCATTCACTATCGTTCGATCCTTAGTGAAAGAGATTGATAAGATAAAGACAGGTTTTTACTTGAAAACAAACGAACAGCATTTAGTAGTAGATCAGTTAGTGATGACTACGGGACATTGGGAAAATAAAGTATCCAAAGACGAGAAAAGGTTTTATGACTATGCTGAAAAAGAGCAATTGTTCTACCAACCGCCAGCAAATCCAGCTGATGTTTCCGTAGAAACTATTCCGCCAAAAGCCACAGTGATTCTTAGAGGATTAGGTCTAAGTTTTTTTGATTATGTAGGTTTACTTACCGAGAATAGAGGAGGTAAGTTTGAAAAACAAGGAGAGAAATTGGTATATTTGCCGTCTGGACGTGAGCCGATCGTATACTGCGGGTCTAGAAAAGGGTTGCCCTATTTTCCTCGAGGAAAAAATGAAAAACGGGGAGGAGCAATGGCTGTTCCTAAATTGATCACCAAAGAAAATTTAGCAAAGCTTTATCAAAATCAACAATTAACTGGGAAACTGTTTTTCGACTTGCTAAAAAAAGATGTCGAACTTTTTTATTATAAGAAATTAATTGAGGAAAAACATCTAGCTATTTCACCAGTATTATTTGAACAAATCTTTTTAACACGTGATCAAAGTGATTGGCAAAAACAATTTCCTGAATTACAGCCTTATCAATGGGAGTGGGATTTTTTTGAAACGCCTATCTATCATGAGAAGCACGACTTTCAAAAAGAAAGTCGAAGGTTTATTGATTATCAAATCAATGAATCAATGAAAGGAAATTGTACTGGGGCGCTTGCTTCAGCTTTTGATGCGTTAAAAGATTGGCGTGATCCTGTCCATCTGGTCATTGAATGGGGCATCTTCACTGCCAAAGAATATAGAGAAGTATTATGGGGTTGGTTTACTAAGCTCAATGCTTTTCTCACGATCGGTCCGCCAGTTGTTCGGACAAGAGAATTAGCCGCTCTGATTGATGCGGGTATTTTCACAATCGTTTCCCCGCCGCTGGAAATCAAAACAGAAGCCGGTTTCTTTATCGTAGAAAACGAGGGAAAACGGATTGAAAGTCGCTACTTGATTGAAGCCCGACTCCCGCAGACTGATTTGACACAGACAAAGAATCCAGCATTAAATAGCTTGAAAAAACATCAGCTGATTCGTCCTTTTACTTATCAGGACACGACTGGCGTGTATGAAACTGGTGCAATTGATATCAAACTAAGCACCAATCAAGTCTGGAACAAACAGGGAGAGCTAGAAGAAAATTTATATTGTTTAGGGATTCCGGTCGAAGGTGTGGATTGGTTGACAGCTACAGTCTCACGACCATATACCGATGCTTGGAATTTGAGGCAAATCGATAAAGTGGCACAGCTGATTCTTGGAAGGACAACCAATTGAAGCAAAAAACACAACCGACTCTAAAGGCTAGATCATTCATCTAACTTTTAAGATCGGTTGTGTTTTACTAATTAATAATGATTCTTTGGGCTATAAAAGGGATGATTTTCTTGAATCGTTTAAAGATTAGCGAGCTACACGTTTACGCATCGCTTTTTTACGATTTTCTTCGATCATTGTTTCTTTTTCATCAATGGGATCGATTACTGTTTTTTTAACTGAAGCTACCAATCCAGCAACAAGTGCCGCTGTTGCAAGACTACCGACTAAAATTCCAGATACAAATTTTTTCATTAAATCCACCTCGTTTATTAGTTGTTGCTTCTATTATGTAACAAATTGAAAAAAAAGGCTAGTCTGACGTCTATTTATTGGAAACCTTTACAAATTTTCCTTGAAAATATTTACTAAATGTTTTATTATAAATTTACTAAATAAATAGCAAAGGCAACAGAAACAAAAGAGTCATAGTTTCAAACGATTCAAAACGTACTTTTTGCTGCTTTTGTAAAAAAAGGAGTGTTTTCATGGCAATCTTGGTATTGGGTGGCGCAGGTTATATCGGTTCACATGCTGTTGATCGGTTGATCAATCAAAACTATCAAGTGGTAGTAGTGGATAATTTATTAACGGGGCATCAAGCAGCAATTCATCCTAAAGCACAATTTTACAAAGGTGACATTCGGGATAAATCTTTTTTACAGTCTGTTTTTGAAAAAGAAACGATCGAAGGAGTCCTTCATTTTGCAGCTAGTTCATTAGTGGGAGAGTCTGTTGAGAAACCATTGAAGTATTTTAATAACAATGTCTATGGTATGCAAATATTGTTAGAAGTGATGCATGAATATTATGTGAAGAATATTGTCTTTTCATCTACAGCAGCCACTTATGGTGAACCTACAGAATCACCAATTACCGAAGCAACTCCTACGAATCCAAAAAATCCGTACGGTGAAAGCAAATTGATGATGGAAAAAATGATGAAATGGTGTGACCAAGCCTATGGCATGCGATATGTAGCATTGCGTTATTTCAATGTAGCAGGTGCAAAAGCAGATGCATCGATTGGGGAAGATCACACACCAGAAACGCATTTAGTTCCTATTATTCTCCAAGTAGCTCTAGGTCAACGTGATTCTTTGGCGATTTACGGTGATGATTACGATACACCCGATGGAACATGCATCCGAGATTATGTTCAAGTGGAAGATTTAGCTGATGCCCATATCTTAGCTTTAGAATATTTAAGCGCGGGGAATGAAAGTAACTTCTTTAATCTAGGGAGCAATCAAGGCTACTCCGTCAAAGAAATGCTTGAAGCGGCTAGAGAAGTAACAAATCGAGAAATTCCAGCTAAGGTGGCACCACGTAGAGCCGGAGATCCAAGCCGGTTGGTCGCTTCCAGTGCTAAAGCTGAAGAAATCTTAGGTTGGCGACCAGCTTACACAGATGTAAAAGAAATCATTAAAACAGCCTGGGATTGGCATGTGAGTCATCCCCATGGTTATGAGGAGTAGAGAGAAGATGACAATCAGTCAAACGATTTGTGATTTTACGACACTAGCAATTGAAGCTGGTGGCTGGATGGAAATGGATCGAATTTATTTGCAAAATCGAATTTTGGGAATGATCGGCGAAGAGGCTTTGGAAAACACTGAAGTGCGCCCTGTTTCAGAAGAATCGGTGGTGTTACTTGATCGGTTAGTCGAACAAGCCAAAAAAAATGAAGTGGTTACTGATTTACCAGCTGAAATCGAAATCTTTGAAGCACAATTAATGGATTTTTTAACACCACCACCATCAGTAGTCAATGCGTTTTTTGCACAACATTACGCAACAAATCCAGAAGAAGCAACAGACTACTTTTATCAATTGAGTAAAAGAAATGATTATATCAAAACCAGAGCGATTGCGAAAAATATCAGATATACGTATCCTTCAGAATATGGCGAATTAGAGATTACGATCAACTTATCCAAGCCTGAAAAAGATCCTAAGCAAATTGCTGCCGAAAAACATGCCAAAAAAGTTGATTATCCTGAGTGTATGCTTTGTATGAACAATGAAGGCTATAAAGGACGTTTAAATTATCCAGCTCGCACCAATCATCGAATCATCAGAATGAATCTTGATGGGGAAAGTTGGGGATTTCAGTATTCTCCATATGCTTATTACAATGAACATTCGATCATCTTGTCAGAAGAGCATCGTCCTATGAAGATTACGAAAGAAACATTTTCACGTTTATTAAAAATCACAGAGGTTTTACCACACTACTTTGTTGGTTCAAACGCAGATCTGCCAATTGTTGGAGGATCGATTCTGTCACATGATCATTACCAAGCAGGGCGCCATGAATTTCCAATGGCTAAAGCTCCAATCGAACGATTAATCAAATTATCGGATTATCCTCAAGTAATCGCAGGTGTTGTCAAATGGCCGATGTCTGTCATTCGTCTGCAAGCGACGGGGAAAGAAATCCTAGTGGAAGCTGCTAATAGTATTTTAGAAAAATGGCATCAATATTCAGATCCCGCGGTAGCAGTGACGGCATTTTCTAAAGATGGTACGCCCCATCATACGATTACACCAATTGCTAGAAAACGCGAAAATTATTTTGAACTCGATTTAGTGTTACGAGATAACAATGTCTCTGACGAACATCCAGAAGGGATTTTCCATCCTCACCGAGATATCCAGCATATTAAAAAAGAAAATATCGGTTTGATCGAAGTCATGGGATTAGCTGTTTTACCACCTCGTTTAAAATCAGAAATGGCAGAAGTAGAAAAGTATTTGCTTGGACAAGAAAATAAGATAGCTGAGTATCACATGGAATGGGCGAAGGGCTTGAAAGCCGACCATCCAAATGTGACAACTGAAACAGTAACAGAGATCGTTCAGCAAGCTATTGGTAAAGTTTTTGCTCGTGTGTTGGAAGATTCAGGGGTATTCAAACGCGATATAAAAGGTCAAGAAGCTTTCCAACGCTTTACTGCAACGCTTTAAGAAGGATGCCCGAGTGGAATAGATAGGAGGAGAAACAAGTGGCAACGATTAAAGATATTGCAAAGTTGGCAGGGGTTTCTCCTGCTACTGTGTCAAGAGTCTTAAATGATGATCAGGAGTTATCAGTTAGCCTAGCAACGAAAAGAAAAATTTTTGAGGCTGCTGAAGAGTTGAATTACACGAAGCATCATAGAAACACATCGTTGAATCAAAAGTCGTTGCGTTTGATCCAATGGTACAATGATCAAGAAGAATTAGAGGATCTCTATTATCTTGCTATTCGTTTGGGAATAGAGAAAAAGGCAGAGGAATCAAATGTGACTTTGCTAAAGGAAACGTGGGACGCTATCAGTGATAGACCGACAAATGGAACGATTGCTCTAGGAAAATTCGATGAGCAGCAGTTGATTGAATTGAAGCAGACACAAAGCAATCTGTTATTAGTTGATTTTGATGGAACACCCTATAACATTAATTCATTAATCGTTGATTTTCAAACAAGTATCCAAAAAGTGATTGATTATTTTTTTAACCAAGATAAAAAAACGATTGCAATGCTTGCTGGTAGGGAATACACCAAAAAAGGACATCAACGGATTGATGACCCAAGGATTGCTGCCTACCAACAAATCATGGCTGGTAAAGGATTGACTACAACGATCATTGAAGCAGATTTTTCAGTTGAATCTGGCTATCGGAAAGTCAAAGAATACTTAGATAGTGGACAGTATTCGTTTGAGGCGCTGTTTGCAGCAAATGACACACTAGCGATCGGTGCATTGAAGGCAATTAACGAAAAAGGTCTAAAAGTACCTGAGGATATCTCATTGATCGGATTCAATGACATTAGTGTAGCAAAATATGTTTCCCCAGCTCTTTCGACAGTCAAAGTTCACACGGAATGGATGGGGGAACTGGCGGTAGAGACCGTTTTACAAATGATGAATGAAAAAGCACCTGTTTCGAGAAAAATCATTGTAGAAACGGATCTTATCTTGCGTGAGTCTACAAAAAACTAAAGAACAAATCAAGAGAAAGTTGCGAATGATTGCAACTTTTTTTCTTTTTTTCTGAAATGAATTGTCTTTTTCTTAGCAAGAAGTATGCTACAATATAAAACGATAGAAGTTAGTAGAAAGGATGCATCAAAATGATTACATTAGGGATAGACACCGCTAATCAAACTTTAGCGATCGGCGTGATTGAAGATGATACTGTCTTAGGACAAATCCAAATCAATAAACAGAAAAATCATAGCGTTAGTTTGATGCCGGCTATCGATCAGTTATTCTCAGCACTCGGATTAACACCAACCGCTATCGATCGAATTGCTGTTTCCGATGGACCAGGTTCATACACCGGTCTAAGAATCGGTGTAACTACTGCAAAAACACTTGCATATACATTGGGTAAAGAACTTGTGGGGATTTCAAGTTTACAAGCAATTGCTGCTAATTGCCGGAACGTAAATGGGTTGATCGTGCCTTTATTTGATGCAAGAAGAAAAAATGTTTATGCTGGTGTGTACCGAAGACAAAATGGAAAATTAGAAACAGTTCTTGAAGATGTACATATTTCAATTGAAGAACTGCTTAAGCAACTGTCTCAGTTCGATGAACCTATCTTATTTGTCGGAACAGATACGCAAAAATTTACGAATGAAATAAAGGAAGTATTACATGAAGCAGAAATAAATAAGGTGCTTGAATGGGATCTTCCTAATGGCTGTACGATTGCAACATTAGGGGCCAATCGTGAACCAGTAAGAGATTTAACCAATTTTGTACCACGTTATTTGAAAAAAGTAGAAGCAGAGGAAAAGTGGTTGGAAACCCACACTCCTGGAGACGAAAGATATGTTGAAAAAATTTAAAGCATATGCTAGAAGTTTATTCTATGAAAAAAAAGAATTTGCTACTAAGATAATTGAAAATCAAGGGAAAAGCTATCGAATAAAAGAGCTGATACCTCGAGATATCAAAGATTTATTATCGATTGAACGCCAGGTATACAATGGCGAATTACCATGGACAAAAAGTGCCTTCCTTTCTGAATTAAATTCACCTTTTCAAAATTTATATTTAGGAATACTAGACGGTGAACAGTTAATTGGATTTATAGGTGCGAGAATTTTTGGCTTGGATTGCCATATTACAAATATTGCGGTTATTCCTGTGTACCAACGAAGAAATATCGGTACACTGTTAATTGACGAAATTGAAAAATTTGCTATAATGAATCGCTGTGACACACTCTCTTTAGAGGTGAGAATGAGTAATCAAGATGCCCAAAGACTCTATCGGAAATTAGGATTTCAATCGAACAAAGTAAAAAAAGGGTATTATACCCAAACAAATGAAGATGGATTAGAAATGATCAAATATTTAGAAAAATGAGAGGTACAATTGATTTATACTAAGAATGACTTTGAAGATGAACAGTTAGCGTCTTGTTTATGGGCGCTTTGTGAGGAAGCATATGAACATGGTTCTCCTTGGACCAAAGACCAATTTTTAATGGATATCCAACAACCACATACGCAATATTACTTATTGGTGGAAAATTCGCTACTCCAAGGATTCATTGGTTATTCGAAAGTTATCGATGAGACGGAGATCACGAATATTGCTGTGGCAAAAAAACTGCAAAAAAAAGGGTATGCACGTCAGTTATTACGCTTTTTATTAGACCGAGAAAAACAAGCAGGAACATATAATGTTTATTTAGAAGTACGAACGTCTAACCTAGCAGCTCGTCATCTTTACCAATCAGAGAAATTTAGAGAACTAGGGAAACGAAAATCTTATTATCATGATCCAGTAGAAGATGCGATCATTATGAGTACAAAGTTAAAAACGGAGACGATGAAATGAAAGAAGAATTGATTCTGGCAATTGAATCAAGTTGCGATGAAACGAGTGTCGCAGTTGTGAAAAATGGTGATGAGATTTTAGCCAATGTCATTGCTTCACAGATTAACAGCCATAAAAGATTTGGCGGTGTTGTTCCAGAGGTAGCAAGTCGCCATCATGTAGAGCAAATCACTTTATGTATCGAAGACGCTTTGGCGGAGGCAGGCACTTCTGTTGAACAACTGAGTGCTGTAGCGGTTACTTATGGTCCTGGTTTAGTTGGTTCGTTACTGATTGGGATTTCTGCCGCTAAAGCTTTTGCTTGGGCGAACAATTTGCCTTTGATACCTGTGAACCATATGGCAGGTCATATTTACGCTGCACGCTTTCAAAAGCCTTTTGAATTTCCGCTACTAGCATTGCTTGTCAGTGGTGGACATACAGAGTTGGTCTATATGAAGGAAGACGGGAACTATCAAATCATCGGTGAAACGAGAGACGATGCCGCTGGAGAAGCTTATGATAAAGTTGGTCGTGTCTTAGGTTTGAGTTATCCAAGCGGAAAAGAAATCGATCAGTTAGCGCATCGTGGTGAAGATACCTACCATTTTCCAAGAGCCATGATTCATGAAAGTAATTATGATTTTAGCTTTAGTGGTTTAAAAAGCGCCTTTATCAATTTAGTACACAATGCCCAACAACGTGGAGAAACTCTTGATACAAATAATTTAGCTGCTAGTTTTCAATCGAGCGTTGTGGACGTTTTAGTCAATAAAACTCTTCGTGCTTGTAACGAATACCCAGTCAAACAATTGATTGTAGCAGGTGGAGTTGCAGCCAATCAAGGATTGCGTGAAACGCTCGAAGAGGCATTGAAAAAAGAACATCCAGAAATTGAACTGCTGATCCCTCCATTAAAACTTTGTGGTGATAATGCAGCAATGATTGGAGCAGCTGCGCATGTAGAGTTGAAACAAGCCAATTTCGCTGATCTTCGTTTAAATGCGAAACCTAGTTTGGTATTGAATCAAGGAGGAAATGAGTAAAATTCACCTTGTTTTCGTATACATGGCAAGAGCGGTTGAGAAAAACTTACTTTGTAGTAAGTGAAATCGATTAATTAATGAAATATGAAAGTTAGAATATCATTTTTATTTTTACATCTATCAAAGAGCTTGGGACAATCTTTTATTTGTTCCAAGCTTTTTTGACTTAAAATTTCTAAATTTGGAAATTTTTGTTCTATTGTTCAAATCGTTATATTAATAAGAGATCTCGCGATAATACGGATTAGAGATTAAGAATATAAATGACGTAAATACTATGTTCTCAGTAAAATCGCTTATTATAATAACTATTTTTAAATAGTAATTGTTATTTTGCGAGTAGTGATTTTATTACGATGGTTATTTGTTTTGAAGGCATTTATTTAATTGTCTTAAGAAATAACATATGCTAATATGGATGGTAGAAATGCTTTTATGTGTTATTTTTTAATGGTTGTTTAATTATTTTGATAGGAAAAGGAGAGTTAGAAGATGAAATATGTGTTACAGAGTATGGTTTTAATTTTATGTAGTTTCTTTTTTACGTCTTATGTTGATGCTGCCGGGGCGATTTCGCAAGATGAGCAAATGATCATCCAAGAATTGACTCAACCTATTTTAATTCAAGGCAAAGAATTTCAAATGCCTCAAACATATATTACACAAACTGAAAATTATTTAAAACAAAATGATTTATCCAAGTCACAAGTGGATACAGCAGTAAAAAATATCCAAAATGTGAAGCAAAAACTGACTAATTTAGACATTGATTTGTCATCGGTTCATACGATAAATGATTTAATAAAAATTATCCCTAGGGAAACAATTTTGGAAATTCAGCAATTGATTTCATCAACAGCGGATGCTTTAGGATTAGTCGTTTTAAGTTGGAATAAGGGGTATGTTGAGCTAGGCACACAAAACTCTGATGGCTCGATTTCAGCAGTGTTCAACTCGAAACAACCGATTAAACAAACGGGAACATTCCCTATCTCAAGCATTCTTGCAATTGGATGTTTAATGATGACTGCGACAGGTGCATTCATCGTAGGAAAGAAAGTCAAACTTGCATAAAAAAAAGAAAAAATTAAAAAGAATAGGCGGAATGATTTTTACCCCTATCTTTTTTTTGATCATGGGTTATTCGCTAATGTATATTATTGGGCGACCTGTCATTCAGTTTACGACTTCTTCCTTACGATTGTTTCTGCTTTCGGATATTCCAAAATATGAAAAAAAGACACAACCATCAGCTAAAGGTATGTCAACTAGTGAGTTAGAAGAAAAACGGAAAACAATTGAGTTGGAAGGAGAGAACATTCCCTCCAGTAAAATCGATTATCCAAGAAGCGGGTATCAATATGGACAGGTTGATGTTGCTTCTGTAAATTTGAATGTGCCCTTATATTATGGAGACTCAGATGATATTTTACGAGAAGGTGCTGGACAATACATGGGGTCTGTGTATCCAGGTGAACATGGGACTACATTGATTGGTGGGCATAATAGTAGTGAATTTGGAAAATTAAGTGCTGTCAAAATTACGGATAAGATTAACATTTCCACTAGTTATGGTGAGTATGTTTACCAAGTATACGAAACAAAGATTTTAGATAAAAATGCGAAATTGATTAGTCAACTTCTAGTTCAAAAACAGCAAGGAAAACTGATTTTGTATACTTGTTATCCAGTCGATAGTATTGGAATGACGGATCAAAGATTATTTATTCTAGGCGATCTCATTAAGGGGCCAATGATCCAACCAGATAAATAATGAATTGAAAAATTGCGCTACTAATATGTTAAGCAAAACGCTTTGAAAAGAGGTGGATTTACCAAAAAAGAATCAAATGATCAATCGAATAATCGCTTGTTTGGCTCACTAAAAATGAAGTTAGTGGATAAAAAATTTCGAAGTGGGGCAATTTAAGCTGCAATGAGTTTGTGAAATTTTATGGTCTTTTCTTACATTTGGTAAAAATAGTTATGAAAAAAAGAAAACAATGGCGAAAAGTGCCAAAAATGATTCTTGCTTTTATCTGTTCGCTTAGTTTATTTGCAATTTTTGTCTTGGGCATTCTTAAGATTACTTTATTCAATCAAAATTTTATGATCCGTGCAGTGGAATCCTCACATTATGGGGAAACGATCACTAAAGAGATCAATCACACAATTGCTGATGTAGGAAGAGGTGCCAATATCTCCCAAAAATGGTTGAATCAGACAGTTTCAGAAAGCTTAGTAAATGATAATATCAAACAATATATTCATAGTATCTATGCTGGCTCAACCTTTCAATTAGAAGGGGAGAAGCAAATAGAAGAGACAGTCCAAAGCCAATTAGAAAGTTATGGAAAAGAAAAGAATTACCCAAGAAATGCAGAATTTGAAACCACAGTAAATAAACTAAAAAAAGTGAGTATTGAAACAGTTCGGCGTGATATCGAAATCCCTTATTTTGCGTTATACGGCAAAAAAATAATGGCTTATACATCCACCCTTAACCTGTTGCTCATTTTTGCAGTCGCTTTTTTTGGAATCTTATTTTCCGCAATCATTTCGCTTAACAAACCTTTCTTTCATTTAATTATCCGTTACCTTGCTTATGTGATCGGTGGAGCTGGATTAATGGTAGGGGCTTTACCGACCTATTTGTATGTAACTCGATTGATTGAACGATTGGGTATTCATTCTGAAGCTCTATACTTATTTTTAACGACTTATTTGAAAAATTTTCTCTTTATGTTTATGAAATTTGGTCTTTTCAGTATCCTGTTGAGCTTGTTCCTATTTGGCGTAAGTGAGTTTTTCAGAAAGAAAATAGTTCGACGTGAAAAATAGAATAGAAAGGGGCGAAAAGATGGAAGCGGTTATTAATTTGAATGAGATACTAAGCTGGTTAAAAAAGCGGATACTGTTGATCATTTGTACATTGATCGGCGGTTTCGCCGTTGCGACTGGAATAACTTATTTTGTTATTACACCAACATACAGTTCATCGGCTGAATTGATCGTTCAATCGAAAAACGAAATCGTCAACCATAATTTACAATCAGAAGTACATGCAAATGTACTCTTGATTAATACATATAAAGACATGATTTTAGGAGATATCGTACTTAATGAAGCAACCGAATACTTAGAAAATAAATTTGCTTATTACTTAACGAAAGATCAATTGAGAAAGAATATTCAGATTATTCAATCTTCAGACTCACAAATGTTCCATATCAAGGTGATGTCAGATGAAGCTGAAAAAGCTGCGAATATAGCAAATGTTCTTGCTTATACTTTTGAAGAAAAAGTAAAAGAAGTTTTAGACGTAAATAAAGTAACGATCACATCAATTGCGCAAGCAAATCAGCTACCGGTTTCACCCAATAAACGGTTGAATCTTTTTCTTGGTGCATTTTTAGGTTTACTTCTAGGGATCGGGATGGCTGTCTTGTTAGAAATATTGGATAAAACAGTAAAGGATGAGCATTTTCTCGCAACGATGGGGTATCCAGTCTTAGGGATAATTAGTGAAATGAGTAATAAGGAAATTGAAAGTGGGCAATCGATTCAACTCACAACATACTCTCGACAAGGAACGCATACACATAGACAACGAGCGCGTACACATCTAAGCAGAGAAAATCGGTTCACACGAAAATAGATGAGGAGACTAATACGTGAAAAATAATATGAAAAAAAAGGGTGTTCCTCTGATTAGTGCTAGTAAACAATCGTCCATGATTTCTGAACAGTATCGAACGGTTCGATCAAATATCCAATTTAGCTCATTTGATCAGGATATAAAGACAATCGTCGTTACTTCAGCAGGTCCAGAGGAAGGGAAGTCAACTGTTTCAGCGAATCTAGCGATTGTTTTTGCAAATAGCGGGAAGAAAACACTCCTAATTGATGCAGATTTAAGAAAGCCAAGTGTAGAAAGTACATTTCGTTCAACCTCGAACAGTGACGGACTAACTAACCTGTTAAAAAAAAGAAATGAATCAGCTTTCGTATTCATTCATGAAACAAATATTGCACATTTGTGGACAATGACCAGTGGACCAAAACCTCCCAATCCTTCTGAATTACTCGAGTCAAGCCGAATGAATGAAATCATTGATGAATTAAGCGTAAATTTTGATTTGATCATTTTTGATTTACCGCCTGTTGTGCCTGTGACGGATGCACAGATACTAGCTTCAAAAACAGATGGTACAATTATTGTCGTGAGAGAACGAAAAACGCTAAAACAAGAATTGTTCAAAGCAAAGGAACTGTTGACGATCGCTCAGGCAAATATCTTAGGGATTGTCTATAATGGAGTAAAGAAGTCGAAAGATATCAACTACTATTATTGAGGTAGTAGATGGTGTGTTAAAATGATTGAAAGAAAATGTTGATCAAGATCGTGCATATCAAGTACTAAAGAAGGTGATTTATTGATTAAACCAACTAGAAAAATCAAAGCGATTAGTTTGGTGCTACTCGATAGTTTTCTGATCATACTTGCTAATTACATCAGTTTTATATTTATGGTTCCATTTGTTATCATCAATAGAGATTATTTGGCAATAACACTCATTTCATCAGTTGTTTGTTATCTGTTCTATGGTGGGATCTTTAAAGTATTTACAAGAATCAATCGTTATACGAATCTTAATGAGTTGTTAGGGATCTTTGCGGCACTCACTTTTATGTTATTTTCAATTTTTCCTTTGTTTTACTTGTTTAACCAGGAGCTCATGTACCAGATTAGTTTGCGATTAGTTGTTTTTTCTTACATAATGGCACTTTTATTGATTGCTAGTAGTCGGTTAGGCTGGCGGGTCTGGGTTGAATTGAAAAATAAAAATGGTCGTTCGAATGAAAAAAAAGTACGAATCTTGATCATTGGTGCTGGAGAGGGTGGACAATTACTGTATCAAAGTTTTTTAGGTTCTCAAATTGTGAATAATATTGAAGTTGTGGGCTTTGTCGATGATGATTGTAACAAATGGGGAACTTATCTTTTAGGTAAAAAAGTACTGGGAAATACCCGTGAAATAAATCAATTGATCCAGACATTCCGTATCAATATGGTTACGATAGCGATTCCTTCATTACCAAAAAAAAAGATCCAACAGCTTGTTCAATCCATTGAAAATAAGAATATCAAGGTAAATATGGTTCCCTCTTTTGAAGAAATAGCTACCGGAAAAATCAATGTTTCGCAATTAAAAGAAGTAGATGTGATCGATCTATTAGGAAGAGAGGAAGTTTCCCTTGACCTAGAAAGTATCAGCTATCAATTAAAAGGACAAACGATTTTAGTAACTGGGGCTGGGGGCTCGATTGGTTCAGAGATTTGTCGGCAAGTTTTGGCATTTGAACCAGCAAAGTTGATTTTACTTGGACATGGAGAAAATTCGATTTATTCGATTCATCGAGAACTAACTACATTAGATCCTCAGAGGAAAGTTGAGATTCTACCAATCATTGCTGATATTCAAGATAGAGAACGCATCTTTTATTTGATGGAAAAATACCATCCCACGATTGTTTATCATGCAGCCGCACATAAGCACGTTCCGCTGATGGAATATAATCCCACAGAAGCAATTAAGAATAATATTAACGGAACAAAAAATGTGGCGGAAGCAGCTAAAAAAAATCATGTTAAGAACTTTGTGATGATTTCTTCTGATAAAGCAAATCGCCCGCCAAATGTGATGGGAGCAACAAAAAGAATCGCTGAAATGTTAATCACAAGTCTGAACCAATCTGGTGAGACCAAGTTTTCGGCTGTCCGTTTCGGGAATGTACTTGGGTCTAGAGGTAGTGTTATTCCACTGTTTAAAGAACAGATTTTAAGAGGGGGACCGATCACTGTCACCGATTTTCGGATGACCCGCTACTTCATGACGATCCCTGAAGCGAGCAGATTAGTTATTCAATCAGGTGCATTGGCTAAGGGAGGAGAAATTTTTGTTTTGGATATGGATAAGCCGATCAAGATCGTGGATCTAGCTAAGAATATGATCCATTTGAGTGGTTATACAGAAGAAGATATCGAGATTGTTGAAACAGGGATACGTCCTGGGGAAAAATTATATGAAGAATTGCTATTAGAAAAAGAAAAGAAAGAAACGCAAATTTTTGAGAAGATTTTTGTTGGGGACATTAAAGGCTTTTCTTTAAAAGAAGTCACCCAGCTAATGGAACAGTTACCAGAAGATGAAAGCGAAGCAGCCAAGAAAGTTATAGCGTTTGCAAATGCTTCTAATGAATGAAGAAAAGATAGAAATGATGATTGGAAAAATAAATCAATCAGTGAATTTTTGCTGTTAAAGGCGCACGGGGAGATAGAAAATGAAAACAATTGAAGCACATGGGTACTCATCAATTGATGAATTAACGAAAAGCAACCAAAAAATTTTAGGAAGGTTATTTTACCTATTGGGATTTACACTCTGTATTTCGCGTGTTTTTTTCGGTATCAATATGTCAATAAGTGATGTATTTATGGTGCTATTAGTTGGCTACCTTCTACTAATGAAAAAAGTGGTGTTCAGTAAACAATTAATACTATTTTTTATTGGGGTTATTTGTTGGCGGTTATTGTCCACGATATTGTTAAGTTCATGGGTGGATACTTCTGTTTCGCTTTTTACAGTCATCATGACGGGACAAAAATTTTTCGTCAATCTCCTTTATTTGATTCTAACGATCTCGATCCTTCATATAAATCCAGAGTTGAAAAAAGATTTTTTATCTGGGGTAAAAGTCGGAACACTTTTTTTTGGCTGTCTTAGTATGTTCATTTTTCTAGTAGCTCCAGCAAGTTTGAAATCATTTGTTTTGTTCGGTGATCTACGTTTGAAAGGATTCATGAATGATCCTAACTATTTTGCTTATCTTCAAACATGTGGCTACTGTATCTGGTACTTAAGACCATTTAAAGGTAAGTGGAAGAACCTGATTGCATTCATGGGTTATACATCCTGTATTTTGTTATCTGCTTCCAAAACAGGGGTTGTAGCGTTTTTAGTAATCAATTTGTTATTTCTAATTCAAAAATTATTTAGGAAAAATATCAACGTCAAACATCTTGTAATGACAATCATGACAGCGAGTGTATTGATTATCGGTACGCATTTTCTTTTTGCTGATTATGTAAGTAATTTAATTGCACGTTTTCTTTCCATTCCGCAATTTGTCCGATTTGAGGGAGTTTTCACTAATTTTTATGGCGCAATCGTTGCTGGAGGTTCCGGTAGAACAGAAGCTTGGAAAACAGCACAACTTTTGTTAACGCGGACTCATTTCATGGGTATCGGTTTCGTTGACTACTCTTCAGTTGCTTTATCAGTTAGTGGAAGCCCGACGATTGCTCATAATACTTTTTTACAAATAGCTGTTGAATGGGGAATAGTCCCAGCAATGATGGGAATGTTGTTGGTATTTGGTCAGCTTGTCAGAAAATTATTGCTGAAAAAATGGTTGCTGTGTCTCTTAATATTAGCGAATATTATTTTTTCTTTTAGTATTTCTTTACAAAATTCACGATTACTATGGATCTTAGTAGGTTTACTCGTTGTGAAAGAACAGGGATCTCTAGTAAATGGAAAAAAGGAGCAGTCAAATGATTAGTGTGATTATTCCCACTTTCAATGCAGAAAAATCGATTGAGCGAGCAGTCAATTCTGTACTAAGACAAAGCTATCAAGATTTTGAAATCATTATTGTCGATGATCGATCAACAGATCATACTTGGGAACTTTTAACGAAATTAAAAAAACAAGATCAACGTATCAGAATCTATCAAAACGCTAGAAATTCTAAAAGTGCTTATACTCGCAACCAGGCAATCAAACATGCACGGGGGAACTACATTATGCAACTAGATGACGATGATTATTGTCACGTGGAACGTATGGCAAAGCAAGTAGCGTTTTTAGAGGCTCATCCAGAATTTGGTTTTGTTGGCAGTAATGCCTATTTATGGGACCAAGAGGGTGTCTATGGTGAACGGGTGGCCAAAGAACGACCTGAAATAAAAGATCTCTTGAAAACGAGTCCGTTCATCAATCCATCGGCTATGTTTAGAAAACACATCTTAGAATCTGTAGCGGGTTATCGAGTTTCAAAAGATACTGTTAGAGGACAAGATTATGACCTATATATGCGGTTATATGCGAAGGGACACAAAGGTTATAATTTACAAGAAAACTTAGTTTATTACTATCAAGATAAAGAGTACTATAAAAAAATTTCCTGGAAAAATCGCCTTGGGGAAAGTCGGTTGAAATATCGTAATTTCAAAGAATTAAAGGTTGCTAAAGTTCATTATCTGTATGTCTTGAAACCACTAATAGCGATAATGATTCCTAGACACCTCCTATTTTGGCATCAGCACCGCAAACAAGGATGAAAAGGTTTCTTTGTTTCCTTTACAAATAAATCAGGCTTAGACAAAAAATAAAACATACTAAGATAAGGGCAGCCTCATCTTAGTATGTTTTTTTATTCTCTTAAAGCAGGCGTCACAGCAGTTTTACAAAAAGTAAACCGTTTCTTTTGGTAATCTAATAAACCAGAATCTTTTAACTGTTTGATTACTTGTCCAGCAGTCTCTCTCGTTGTCCCACTATTAACCGCTAATTCTTTTAGTGTGATAGGGTATGGAATTTCGACATGGCCATCTGTGGTTGGTATGCCAAGCTCTTCTTTTAAAATGAATAAGTTTTGTTTCACTCGATCAAAAGCGCTAGAAGTTAAACCGATCTGTATCCGCAGTTCGTGCATCGCTACTACTTTTGAGATTTTATGGATCATATAGAGTAATTGTTTTGGATTGTTTTTCGCAATTTTTTCATAACAAGATACTGGGAAAGAGAAAGTTTCGATGTCTGTCATTGCTTGAGCAGTGTATGAATAAATTCCTTCTTCAAAAATACCAGACATTGGGAAAAGGTTATTTGGATTGACATAATCATAATAATAATAAGTAGCACTTTCATCATATCGTTCTAGACGAACCAATCCTGATGTTAAAATGTAGAGACGTTGTCGTTCATCTCCTTCATCAAATAAAATTTGTCCTTTTTTATAAGAACGAAGGATCGTATGCTCTTTAATGAGCTCAAATTCCTCGTCAGTAAAGTTTTCAAAATCAGGTTGATAGCGTAACTTTGAAAAATGATAATCAATTCTATTTATACGCATAAAACTCCCACTCCTTACTTTCAGCTACATACTATATTGTGACTGGTTTTGGCTTAAATGTAAAGTTTTAACCTAGAAGAAAAATCATGGTTAAAAAAGCAATTTTATTCTTTGTGATCAATCTTTTTTGTTATTATGAATAATTTATACGGATAGATTGCATAATTCTTTTTAATGATTGGTATTTTTGTATAAAAAACACAATTATTACATAAAGCAAGCGCTATCAACCTTGTGAAATATCGAAAAAGAAAATATTCAAAAATAATTTTTTAATGAATAAATATTTTTTTGAGAGAGTTTTCAGTATAAAAAAAGTGATAAAAGTTAATAAAAAATGTAAAAACGTGTATTTATTTAATTGTCTTCTAATAATGTGAAATTGCTCTCGTTTTAGATGAGAAGAAATTATGAAAGTGGTTACAAAAAGGCGGTATTCTATGTATGTAATCAAAACGAAGGAGGCAACACAACATGGATAAACCTATTCACGTTTTCTCTGAGATAGGGAAGTTAAAGACAGTTTTATTGAAACGACCTGGACAAGAAGTGGAAAATTTAACACCAGATATTATGGACCGTCTGTTGTTTGATGATATTCCATATCTGCCAATCGCACAAGAAGAGCATGACTATTTTGCAAAGACATTGCAAGATGAAGGCGTCGAAACTTTATATCTAGAAAAATTAGCTGCAGAAGCAATTGATGCCGGCAATGTCAAAGAACAATTTTTAAATAAAATGTTAGACGAATCCCACATTGCATCTTCTGCTGTAAGAGATGGTCTTCATGAGTTCCTTCTATCAATGGAAACCCAAGAAATGGTAGATAAAATTATGGCGGGTGTCCGCACGAAAGATATTTCAGTTCGTTCAAACAGTCTGTATGATCTTTCTTCAGATGACGACTATCCATTCTATATGGACCCAATGCCAAACCTTTACTTTACACGTGATCCTTCCGCATCAATGGGAAATGGGATGACTGTTAACATGATGACATTTGAAGCACGTCGTCGTGAATCAATGTTTACTGAATACATCTTGAAACATCACCCACGTTTTGCGAACAAAGGGGTTGAAGTATGGTTAGATCGTGAAAACCCTGATCACATCGAAGGTGGAGATGAATTAATCCTAAGTGACAAAGTCGTCGCTGTAGGTATCTCACAACGAACAAGCGCTAAAGCAATCGAAAAATTAGCACGTAATTTATTTGCTAAACATGCAGGCTTTGAAAAAGTCCTAGCAATCAAGATTCCTAACAATCGAGCAATGATGCATTTAGATACTGTGTTTACCATGGTTGACCATGATAAATTCACGATCCATCCAGCAATCCAAAGTAAAGAAGGAAAAATGGATGTCTTTACGATCGAACAAGCAGGCGATGATATCAAGATCGCTCATTCAGATGACTTACAAGCGTCATTAAAAGCTGCATTAGGTTTGGATGATTTAGTCTTGATCCCAACTGGTAATGGTGATGCGATCGTTGCTCCTCGTGAACAATGGAATGATGGTTCTAATACTCTGGCAATCGCACCAGGTGTTGTCGTAACGTACAACCGTAACTATGTATCCAATGAATTATTACGTAGCTATGGCATCAAAGTATTGGAAATCAATTCAAGTGAGTTATCACGCGGTCGTGGTGGTCCACGCTGCATGAGCCAACCATTAGTACGTGAAGATTTAAAATAATATGAATGCTAGTGGCAGTCTAACTGTCAGCTGCCACTAGATTTCCTCTTTAAAACAAAAACAAACAACCTAAAGGAGAATTTTAGTTATGAAAGAGTCAGTATTTCAAGGAAGAAGTTTATTAGCAGAAAAAGATTTTACAAAAGAAGAATTACAATATCTAATCGATTTTTCTGAGCACTTAAAAGATTTGAAAAAACGTGGCATTCCACATCACTACTTAGAAGGTAAAAACATTGCACTTTTATTTGAAAAAACGTCTACTCGTACACGTGCAGCTTTTACAACTGCAGCAATCGATTTAGGTGCGCATCCTGAATATCTAGGTGCCAATGATATCCAATTAGGTAAAAAAGAATCAACAGAAGATACAGCTAAAGTATTAGGTCGAATGTTTGACGGAATTGAGTTCCGCGGCTTTAGCCAAAAAATGGTGGAAGAACTAGCAGAATTTTCTGGTGTTCCAGTATGGAATGGTTTAACAGATGAATGGCATCCAACACAAATGATCGCAGATTTCTTAACAATCCAAGAAAACTTTGGAACAGTTGAAGGAATCACAGTGGCATATTGTGGTGACGGACGTAACAACATGGCGAACTCTTTACTTGTGACTGGGGCTATTTTAGGTGCAAACATGCGTATCGTAGCACCAAAAGAATTACAACCAGAAGAAGAAATCGTCAAAATGGCAGAAGAATTTGCTGCTAAATCTGGTGCACAATTAATGATCACTGATGACGTGGATAAAGGTGTTGACGGTGCTGACGTACTTTATTCAGATGTTTGGGTATCAATGGGTGAAGAAGATAAATTTGAAGAACGAATCAAATTGTTGAAACCTTACCAAATCAACATGGAAATGATCGAAAAAACGCACAATACTGACCGTTTGATTTTCTTACATTGCTTACCAGCATTCCATGATACTAACACAATCTATGGTGAACAAATGAAAGAACGCTTCGGCATTACTGAGATGGAAGTTACTGATGAAGTCTTCCGCAGTAAATATGCACGTCAATTCGACCAAGCAGAAAACCGCATGCATTCAATCAAAGCGATCATGGCAGCAACACTTGGTAACTTGTTTATTCCTCGTGTGTAACGGTTAATCACATTCATCTCAAGAACAAAACGAGTCAGCTTTAATGGACCTCATCATGGGCTGGCTTGTTTTGTCATTGAGAAAATTCAGAACTCTCTGGAGAAAGGAAGACAAATATGGCAAATCGTAAAGTAGTTGTCGCATTAGGTGGTAATGCGATTTTATCAACAGATGCAAGTGCAAAAGCACAACAAGAGGCATTGATGGAAACAGCAAAATACTTAGTAAAATTCATTGAACAAGGGGATGAGTTGATCATTTCTCACGGGAATGGACCACAAGTAGGGAATTTGCTGATCCAACAACAAGCAGCTGACTCAGAAAAGACACCAGCGATGCCTTTAGATACTTGTGTTGCAATGACAGAAGGATCAATTGGGTATTGGTTACAAAATGCAATGGGTGAAGTATTGAAAGAAAAAGGCATCGATAAAGATGTGGTTTCACTTGTTACGCAAGTCATCGTTGATGAAAACGATCCATCATTTAAAAACCCAAGCAAACCAGTAGGACCATTCTATACCGAAGAAGAAGCCAATGAACAAATGAAAGCTGATTCAACAGTAACCTTTAAAGAAGATGCTGGTCGTGGCTGGCGTAAAGTAGTGGCTTCTCCTAAACCAATTTCAATTAAAGAAGCACGAGTGATTGAAACGCTAGTAGAACAAGGCGTGATTACAGTCTCTGTTGGTGGTGGCGGAATTCCTGTTGTGGAAACGGCAACTGGTTTAGAAGGTAGAGAAGCGGTTATCGATAAAGATTTTGCTTCTGAAAAATTAGCGGAAATTATCGATGCAGATCTATTGATCGTTTTAACTGGAGTAGATAATGTTTATGTAAATTATCAAAAACCAGATCAAAAGAAACTAGAAACTGTTTCAGTTTCAGAAATGAAGCAATACATTGATGAAAATCAATTTGCACCAGGAAGTATGCTGCCAAAAGTCGAAGCGGCAATTACCTTTGTTGAGGCAAAACCAAAAGCTAAAGCGATTATTACTTCTTTAGAAAATATCGAGAACCTTCTCGCATCTGAAGAAGGAACGATCATCGTAGCGGATAACTAAGAATTCTTTTTCTTAGGAAATGAACTATGTTAAAAAGTGTCCAGTTGGTATTTCTTCTCCTTTAGACCTTCTGGACATTTTTTATAAGAAATCCCTAGCCAGCAGTTTTTTTTTCTGCTATAATTCAATTAATATAATAATTTCATAGTTTGTTGAACAAGAGAGTAATTGTATTTACTTGATCAAAGCGAGTTTGGGTGTGGTGAAAGCCAAACGAGAGGATACAATGAAGCGCACTTGGAGAACTCTGTCTAAGACAGACGGCTATCAACCGATATCAGATGAAGCTGGTCCTAGCAAATAGGACAACTGGAGTGGTACCGCGGGATATCTCGTCTCTAGTGATCATAGTTATCTATGATCACTAGAGATTTTTTTGTTTTCAGCAAACAAAAGTATTTATAGGAGGAATGTAAATGAATAACAAAGATATTGTATCAAAAGCGATCTATGACGTTGTCAAAGACGATCTTACAATGGAACAAGTAGAAAAACTATTAGAAAATCCAAAATCTGCAGACCATGGGGATGTAGCCTTTCCTGCCTTTTCATTAGCGAAAATCTATCGAAAAGCCCCTCAACAAATTGCAGCTGACCTAGCAGAAAAAATCGATTCAACAAACTTTGAAAAAATCGAAGTGGTTGGTCCTTACTTAAACTTCTTTATGAATAAAGCGATGATCAGTAAAGAAGTTTTGGCTTCTGTCGTGAAAGAAAAAGAACATTATGGCGACAGCTCCATCGGAAATAACGGAAACGTACCAATCGATATGTCTTCTCCTAATATTGCAAAGCCGATTTCAATGGGGCATTTGCGTTCTACAGTTATCGGGAACTCCATCGGATTTATCATGGAAAAATTAGGCTACAACCCGATTCGTATCAATCATTTAGGAGATTGGGGCACACAGTTTGGGAAACTGATTGTGGCTTATAAAAAATGGGGTTCAGAAGAAGCAGTACGTTCTGAACCAATCAATGAATTGTTGCGTCTGTATGTTCAATTCCATGAAGTGGCTGAAACAGAACCAGAATTGAATGATGAAGCACGTTCATGGTTTAAACGTTTGGAAGAAGGCGACAAAGAAGCCATTGAATTATGGCAATGGTTCCGCGACGAATCTATGAAAGAGTTCAATAAAATCTACGATCTATTAGAAGTTCGTTTTGATTCTTTAAATGGTGAAGCTTTCTATAACGATAAAATGGATGAAATCGTAGAACTTTTAGAAGAAAAACATTTATTGCAAGCAGATAAAGGTGCTGAAATCGTTGACTTATCAGCTTATGATTTGAACCCAGCGTTGATCAAGAAATCAGATGGTGCAACACTTTATATCACTCGTGATTTAGCAGCAGCTCTTTACCGCAAACGCACCTATGATTTTAAACAATCATTGTATGTTGTCGGAAACGAACAAAGTTATCACTTCAAACAATTGAAAGCTGTTCTTAAAGAATTAGGCTTTGATTGGTCAGATGATATGCATCACATCCCATTCGGATTGATTACTCAAGGTGGTAAAAAACTATCAACACGTAAAGGGAAAATTGTTTTACTTGAAGAAGTGCTAAATGAAGCCATTGACTCTGCTAAAGAACAGATCAGTGAGAAAAATCCTGATTTAGAAAATAAAGATGTGGTAGCTAAACAAGTCGGTGTTGGCGCAGTTATCTTCCATGATTTAAAAAACGATCGCCTAAATACATTTGACTTTAATTTAGAAGAAGTTGTACGTTTCGAAGGTGAAACAGGACCTTATGTACAATATACACATGCTCGTGCTGTCAGCTTGTTAGCAAAAGCCGACTTTACGCCATCGACAGATCAAGAATACGCCTTGAATGATGAAAACAGCTGGGAAGTTGTAAAATTGATTCAAAAATACCCAGAAACTGTTTTACAAGCAGGTGAAAAATACGAACCGTCTATTATTGCGAAACATGCAATCAAGTTAGCTCAAGCATTTAATAAATATTATGCACATACTAAAATTTTAGTTGAAGATGACCAAAAAGAAGCGCGTTTAGCATTAGTTTATGCTGTAACAGTCTTGTTAAAAGAAGATTTACGTTTGCTTGGCTTACACGCACCAGATAAAATGTAAGAAAAGTAACGTACACAAATAAACCGTCCCTTACGAAAGGCTTACTTATAATAGTAGCTTTCGTGAGGGGCGGTTTATTTTATATAGAAGTGATTGGGACAGATATCATCCATTCATTGATTCATGTTGCGTTGATTAAATTTAGTTGGCTTAAAAAAGTGTTGTTTCTTTGGGAGCATGTAAGAAGGCTTCCACCAATTTTGCTTCTTCTTCATCTTTGGAAATGATAATGGTTGTATCGAACCCGGCAATCGTACTGACGATATGAGGTGGTTTGATATCGTCTAAAACGGCAGCGAAAAGATGTGCGTTGTCTGGTAAGGTATGGACGACCGTCAGAAAATGGACCCGTTCCACTTTTAACACGATGTCTTCGATCATTTGGACTAACCGTTTTTCATCATCTGTTTTTGCTTCGAGTCCTTTTTTTCCTTGAAAAAGAACAAAATGGGAAACGCCATTTTCATCTGGTACTTTTACGATTTTTAAGTCACGAATATCTCTGGAAATCGTAGCTTGTGTCGCTGTCACACCATAATCCTCCAGTTTGGCCAAGAGTTCTTCTTGTGTACGGATCGTAAATTCACCGATCACTTGTTTAATAAGTAAATGTCGCTCAGATTTACGCATATTCTTTCTCCTTTACGAAAGATTTCACATGTATCATATCAAAAAAAAATCGAGTTGCCCAATATTATTCTGATTTATGAGATAACTCTAGGAATTATGATCATTTGTTAATGAGAGAGTAAAGCATGAAAGATGAGAATAAATGCAGAGGTAACTAGAGATTTCTCTTGATATTTACTAGCAAGTCAGGTAAAATATTGAATGTTGAGCAAGAATGTCTCTTTAGCTATTGCTATACAGGTAGGTTACTTGTATAATTTTTAAAGATGCTTTTTGCATCAACAAATCCACATTCCTGTTGGATCGTTGATAGGTGCTTGAAAAAGTTTGTCAGCGAGGTGAAAGACAGGGAGAGGAAAAATAAAAACCAAATCGGAGGAAACAAAAATGGCAGTAATTTCAATGAAACAATTACTAGAAGCCGGCGTACATTTTGGTCACCAAACTCGTCGCTGGAACCCAAAAATGAAGAAATATATCTTCACAGAAAGAAACGGAATCTACATCATCGACTTACAAAAAACTGTTAAGTTAGTAGATGCAGCTTATGACTACATGAAGAGCGTTGCAGAAGAAGGCGGCGTGGCTTTATTCGTAGGTACGAAAAAACAAGCACAAGAAGCAATCAAAGATGAAGCAACACGTGCTGGACAATACTTTGTAAACCATCGTTGGTTAGGTGGAACATTGACTAACTGGGATACAATCCAAAAACGTATCAGCCGTTTGAAACAAATCAATGCAATGGAAGAAGATGGAACTTTTGAAGTTCTACCTAAAAAAGAAGTTGCTGGTTTGAACAAACAACGTGAACGTCTTGAAAAATTCTTGGGTGGTATCGCTGATATGCCAAGAATTCCAGATGTAATGTACATCGTTGACCCACGTAAAGAGCGCATTGCTGTTCAAGAAGCGCATAAATTAAATATCCCAATCGTAGCTATGGTTGATACAAACTGCGACCCAGACGAAATCGACGTAGTTATCCCTTCAAATGACGATGCAATCCGTGCCGTTAAATTGATTACTTCAAAAATGGCTGATGCATTTATCGAAGGTAACCAAGGGGAAGACCAAGTAGTTGAAGAAGACTTTGTAGTAGAAAACAATGCTACTTCAATCGAAGAAATCGTTGACGTTGTAGAAGGCGACAACACTTCAGCAGAATAATTTTTAAATGATGGAGCTGTTTCAAAGGCTAGGCGACAAGCCTCACTCTCCTTTGAAACAGCTTTTTTTAAAAAGAAACTATAGGAGGATACAATAATGGCAGACGTAACAGCTAAAATGGTAAAAGAACTACGCGAAATGACAGGCGTAGGTATGATGGATGCGAAAAAAGCATTAGTTGAAGTAGAAGGCGATATGGAAAAAGCAGTAGATCTTTTACGTGAAAAAGGAATGGCTAAAGCAGCTAAGAAAAATGATCGTATTGCAGCTGAAGGATTAGCTTCAGTAGCAATCAAAGGAAATACTGCAGCAATCGTTGAAGTTAACTCAGAAACAGACTTTGTTTCTAAAAACGAAATGTTCCAAGATCTAGTGAAAGAAATCGCTGAACTTGTTGCAGAAAACAAACCTGCAGACATGGAAGCTGCAATGAAGATCAAAACAGAAAAAGGTACGATCGAATCTGACTTGATCGAAGCAACACAAGTAATCGGAGAAAAAATCAGCTTCCGTCGTTTTGAAGTAGTTGAAAAAGAAGATAACGCTGCTTTCGGTGGTTACTTACACATGGGCGGACGTATCGCTGTATTGACTGTTTTAGATGGAACAACTGATGAATCTGTAGCAAGAGACGTTGCTATGCACGTAGCTGCAATCAATCCTCGCTATGTAAACGAAACTCAAATTCCTGAAGCTGAATTAGAACATGAAAAAACTGTTCTTACAGAACAAGCTTTAAACGAAGGTAAGCCTGCTAATATCGTTGAAAAAATGGTAGAAGGACGCTTGAAGAAATTTAAAGCAGAAATCGCTTTGGTTGACCAACCATTCGTTAAAGATCCTGATATGACTGTTGAAAAATATGTTGCTTCTAAAGGTGCTGCAGTGAAAACTTTTGTACGCTTTGAAGTTGGCGAAGGAATCGAAAAACGCGAAGACAACTTTGTTGAAGAAGTTATGAACCAAGTGAAAAAATAATTCTGAAAATTGAGTATATGTTATCTAATGTTGATTCATTTTGCGAGTCACTTTTTAAATGTTGGATCAACATTAGATAGTATGCTTATTTGGAATTAAAAAGGAGCAGCGACGTATGTCACAGCTCTTTTTTTTAGGCATAGGTACAAATAGTTAGACTTTTAGTGGCTAAATTACCTGAATATGGTAAAATAGCAATAGAAAATATTGGAGGAATGAACATGGTCACACCGAAATATCAGCGTGTTGTCTTAAAATTAAGTGGAGAAGCTTTAGCTGGGAATGAAGGCTTTGGAATTAAACCGCCTGTTATTAAAGAAATCATCCAAGAAATCAAAGAAGTACACGAATTAGGCGTTGAAATGGCTATCGTGGTAGGCGGCGGCAATATTTGGCGCGGACAAATCGGTGCTCAGATGGGAATGGAACGTGCTCAAGCTGATTACATGGGGATGCTGGCAACTGTAATGAATGCTTTAGCGTTGCAAGATACTTTGGAAAATGTTGGTGTGCCAACACGTGTCCAAACATCAATCGAAATGCGACAAATTGCTGAACCATATATTCGCAGAAAAGCAGAACGTCATTTAGAAAAAGGCCGAATCGTGATTTTTGCAGGTGGAACTGGGAATCCATACTTTTCAACAGACACCACTGCAGCATTACGCGCAGCTGAGATTGGCGCTGATGTTATTTTAATGGCTAAAAACAATGTTGATGGTGTTTATTCAGCTGATCCAAAATTAGATTCAAATGCTGTGAAATTTGAAGAATTGACTCATTTAGAAGTGATTGCAAAAGGGTTGCAGGTAATGGACTCTACCGCTAGCTCACTAAGCATGGACAATGACATCCCATTGCTTGTCTTTAATTTAAATGAACATGGAAATATCCGTCGTGCAATCTTAGGCGAAAATATCGGAACAACTGTAAGGGGGAAATAAAAAATGGCAGATGCAATTATGACAGAAGCAAAAGAAAAGATGCAAAAAGCAGCACAAAATTTACAACGTGAGCTTGGACAAATTCGTGCAGGACGTGCCAATGCAAGTTTACTTGATCGAATCACAGTTAATTATTATGGTGCACCAACACCTTTGAACCAAATGGCTTCAATTCAAATCCCGGAAGCACGTGTTTTAATGATCACTCCATTTGATAAGAGCATTTTACAAGATGTTGAAAAAGCAATTATGGCAAGTGATATTGGAATCAGTCCAACCAATGATGGGAATGTCATTCGTTTAATTATTCCTCAATTAACTGAAGAACGTCGTAAAGAATTAGCAAAAGATGTAAAAAAAGAAGCAGAAAATGCGAAAATCGCTGTTCGTAACATTCGTCGTGATGCAATTGATGAATACAAAAAACAACAAAAAAATGGCGATATCACAGAAGATGATCTACGTGGATTAGAAAAAGAAGTACAAAAACTAACCGATGAAAGCATCAAAGAAGTAGATAAAATCGCTAGTGACAAAGAACAAGAATTACTGGAAGTTTAATCATAAAGCTTGGTAGAATCAGTCTTTTATCAATGCCGTTTATGTATTTTTACACCTACTAAAAAGCCTTGGACGCTTTCTTGTCCTAGGCTTTTTTTTTAGCAAAAGTTAAAAAATAAGAAAAAAGTCGTAGAAATAACTAAAAAAAGTAATCCAGCATAGGAAATCACGTGATAAATTGATATAATACTAAAGATAGTGGTAACTTTTAAGTATAGGAGGAAAAAGAATGTTACGTTTTTTTCCGCAAAAAAACAAGTATATTCAAGAAAAAAGTGATTTTCATTTTGCGGCTGAAGGACCCATTCCTCAGCATATCGCAATCATTATGGATGGAAATGGTCGTTGGGCCCAAAATCGACGTTTACCTCGAGTTGCTGGACATAAAGAAGGGATGGAGACAGTTAAAAAAGTAACCAAACAAGCTTCTCGTTTAGGTGTGAAAGTTTTAACCCTCTATGCTTTTTCAACAGAAAATTGGAAACGACCAAAAGATGAAGTCCGTTTTTTGATGCAACTTCCAGTGGATTTTTTTGATACATTTGTTCCAGAATTGATCAAAGAAAACGTTCAGGTTCGTGTCATGGGCTATGAAGAAGTATTACCTGAACATACACAAGATGCTGTTCGTCGAGCAATTGAGCAAACAAAAGATAATACTGGAATGATCCTTAACTTTGCTTTGAATTATGGAAGCAGAGCAGAGATTGTGACAGCAGTCAAAAAAATTGCTGAAGAAGTCAAAAATGAAGAAACTGCGATTGAAGCTATTGACGAAGAACTGATTGCAGATCATCTCATGACTGGTTTTTTGCCAACCGAATGGCGGGATCCTGAATTGGTTATTCGAACAAGTGGGGAAGAAAGAATTAGTAACTTCTTGCTTTGGCAACTTGCATACAGCGAATTGTATTTCACAAAAGCTTTGTGGCCTGATTTTGATGGGGCGCATCTAGAAGAAGCAATCGCAGCATTTCAAAACAGAGACCGTCGTTTCGGTGGCGTGAAGAAAACAGAGAAAGAAGGAGATCAGTCATGAAGCAACGAGTGATCACAGCTGCTATTGCCCTGGTCCTATTTATACCAATTATATGGATCGGTGGAATCACAATCGAATTTGTAGCAGCTTTGTTAGCAGTCGTCGGTGTCTATGAGTTATTCCGTATGAAGGGCTTGACGTTGTTAAGTTTTGAAGGAATATTATCAGCGATTGGAGCAGTCATTTTAGTTCTACCAAAAGAACGTTGGTTTTTCTTTTTACCGGAGAAGACAAGCACGTTTATGCTCTTTTACTTGATCGTCATGATCTTGTTAGGGACATCAGTTATTTCAAAGAATACCTATACGATTGATGAAGCGGGGTTCCCGGTAATTACTAGTTTATATGTAGGTATTGGATTTCAAAATTTCGTCAATGCAAGAACAGAAGGTTTGGCAGTTTTGCTCTTTGGATTATTTGTCGTTTGGGCAACTGATATCGGTGCTTATATGGTTGGAAGACAATACGGAAAACATAAGTTAAGTCCAGATGTTTCACCAAATAAAACAATCGAAGGAGCATTAGGTGGTATTGCTAGTGCATTAGTCGTTGCTTTGTTGTACTTCTTGTTCTATCCAGCCAAAGAATTATTTGGACATGGGCTGTTCTTCATGCTCCTTGTAACGATGCTCTTATCGATCGTGGGACAATTTGGTGATCTCGTTGAATCTTCGATCAAACGTCACTACGATGTCAAAGATTCTGGGAATATCTTACCAGGGCATGGCGGGATACTAGATCGTTTTGATAGTTTGCTTTTTGTCTTTCCAATCATGCATTTATTTGGATTGATTTAGTGATCATCAAAGACTTGAATGAGCACTTGCCTAATCGTCTACTCATTTATAAATAACAATAGTTTAATAGTATGCCAATGAGTTGTTAACTAAATATGGGTATGGGAATGAAGCATTATCTTTTTTCAAATCAATATGCGAGCTTTATGTTCACATCTTACTCAAAAAAGAATACGTGGTGTCTTAGAAGTTGTTCGTTCAGAAAATAAGCCGAATAATCCAGAAGAAAAATAGTTTTGGATTATTCGGCTTATTTCTAAAAATTGATTATTTCCAGCGCCACCTCTTTTCTTTAAAAAAACTAGAGCTATTGGTGAATAGCTATTAATATGGTAAAATTAAGATGTTTTATTTAACCTAAAAAAAAGTAAAGGAGAATGTAAAATGAAAACAATTATTACATTTATTATTGTTTTTGGCATTTTGGTCATTGTTCATGAATTTGGACACTTCTTCTTTGCGAAACGATCAGGAATTCTCGTTCGAGAGTTTGCAATTGGTATGGGACCCAAAATTTATGGGCATCAAGCTAAGGACGGAACTACCTATACACTACGTTTATTGCCAATCGGAGGTTATGTGAGGATGGCAGGAAACGGGGACGATGAAACAGAGATGGCTCCGGGAATGCCGTTATCTCTTTTATTAAATTCTGATGGTATCGTAGAGAAAATCAATTTAAGTAAAAAAGTACAGCTTACAAATAGTATCCCGATGGAATTGATTCGTTATGATCTTGAAGAAGAATTAACGATTACTGGCTATGTCAATGGCGAGGAAGAACAAGAAGTGACTTACTCTGTCGCGCATGATGCTTCGATCATTGAAGCCGATGGCACAGAACTTCGAATCGCTCCAAAAGACGTGCAGTTCCAATCAGCCAAATTATGGCAACGGATGTTGACGAATTTCGCAGGACCAATGAATAATTTCTTGTTAGCTATTTTGTTATTTATTCTGCTTGCTTTTATGCATGGCGGAGTTCAAGTCACTAACACGAATCAAATTGGCGAAGTCTTACCTAATGGTGCAGCACAAACTGCTGGTTTAAAAGAAAATGATAAAATCTTGGAGATCAATGGTAATGCCATTCATTCTTGGGGAGATCTAACGGCTACAATCACCGAGAATCCTGGGAAAAAACTCAATGTTGAAGTCGAGCGCAATGGTCAGAAACAAACCCTTTCAGTAACACCAGGCGTGGTAGAATCGAATGGAAAAAAATATGGGCAATTAGGAATCAAAGCACCAATGAAAACGGGATTTTTTGACAAAATCATTGGAGGAACACAACAAGCTTTCAGTAGTTCATTAGAAATTTTTAAAGCACTAGGCTCATTATTTACAAACTTTAGTTTAAATAAATTGGGCGGTCCTGTAATGATGTTCCAATTATCTTCAGAAGCTGCAGATCAAGGAATATTAACGGTCATTAGCTTGATGGCCATTCTTTCGATGAATTTGGGAATCGTTAACTTATTACCAATTCCAGCGCTTGACGGAGGAAAGCTTGTCTTGAACGTCGTGGAAGGGATTCGTGGAAAACCAATCAGCCAAGAAAAAGAAGGCTTTATCACATTAGCAGGCTTCGGTTTATTAATGCTTTTAATGGTATTAGTCACATGGAATGATATCCAACGATTCTTTTTCTAGAAAAAGTTTATAAATAGGGTATAATTACAAACGATAAATGATTATATGAGAAATGAAGGAGTATATAGAATGAGACAATCAAAAATGTTGATTCCAACATTACGAGAAGTTCCAAATGATGCAGAAGTACTAAGTCATCAAATTTTATTAAGAGCAGGGTATATTCGCCAAGTTTCAGCTGGTATTTATTCTTATTTGCCTCTTGCTAATCGTGTATTGGAAAAATTAAAAACGATCATGCGTGAAGAATTTGAAAAGATTGGCGCTGTCGAAATGTTGATGCCAGCTCTCTTACCTGCGGAATTGTGGGAAGAATCTGGTCGTTATGAAACTTACGGCCCAAATTTATATCGTCTCAATGATCGTAATGATCGCAAAATGATCTTAGGTCCAACTCATGAAGAAACATTTACTGAATTGATTCGCAATGAAGTCAATTCCTATAAAAAATTGCCGTTGAACCTTTACCAAATCCAGACAAAATATCGTGATGAAAAACGTCCACGGTTTGGGTTATTACGTGGCAGAGAATTTATTATGAAAGATGCTTACTCTTTCCATTCATCAGAAGAAAGTTTAGATGAAGCGTATAAAGATTATGAAAAAGCATATACTGAGATTTTCAAACGTTGTGGGTTAGATTTCCGAGCAATCATTGGTGATGGTGGTGCAATGGGTGGTAAAGATTCAAAAGAATTCATGGCGATCTCAGAAATCGGTGAAGATACGATCTGTTACTCAACAGAAAGCGATTATGCCGCTAACTTAGAAATGGCGACAAGTTATTATGTCCCTAAAAAATCACATGAAACACAACTTGAATTAGAAAAAATTGCGACACCAGATGTAAAAACGATTGAAGAAGTAGCGAACTTCTTTGAAACTGAGCCACAAAAAATCATCAAATCTGTTTTATTTATGGCAGACGAAAACCCAGTATTGGTATTAGTACGTGGGGACCACGATGTCAATGATGTGAAACTGAAAAACTTTTTAGCGGTTGATTTCTTAGAAGAAGCAACAGAAGAAGATGCTCAAAAATACCTAGGAGCAGATTTCGGCTCTGTTGGTCCAATCGGTGTAGCAGAAGAAGTAAAAGTCTACGCTGATCGTCATGTCCAAGACTTAGCGAACGCTATTACTGGAGCGAATGAAACTGGGTTCCATTATGTGAATGTCAACCCAGAACGAGATTTTGAAGTGATCTCATATGAAGACCTTCGCTTTGTTCAAGAAGGAGATCCATCACCTGATAATAATGGTGTATTGGCATTTACACGTGGAATCGAAATCGGACATATCTTTAAATTAGGCACACGCTATAGTGAATCAATGGGCGCAACCGTATTAGATGAAAATGGACGTGAAAAATTTGTCATTATGGGTTGTTACGGAATTGGCGTAAGTCGTCTGCTTTCAGCAATCGTTGAACAAAATTCAGATGAAAATGGCATTAACTGGCCTAAAGGAATCGCGCCTTTTGATTTACATGTTGTTCAAATGAATCTAAAAGACGAAAACCAAACGAACTTAACCGAAGAAGTCGAACAAACGATGTTAGCTGCTGGTTATCAAGTACTCGTTGACGATCGTAATGAGCGTGCAGGTGTGAAATTTGCAGATTCCGATTTAATTGGCTGTCCAATTAGAATTACAGTAGGTAAAAAAGCGGTGGATGGTATCGTTGAAGTCAAAATTAAGAAAACTGGGGAAATGGTTGAAGTTCGCAAAGAAGAGCTAGCAAATACGTTACCCATTCTTTTAAATCAATAAAATACAGTCAAGAAAGAAAATTCTTGCTTGAAATGAAAGACAAGCCTAACGAATAGTTGGGCTTGTCTTTTTTCTAATGAGACTGAGGCAAGTTTTGGCTCGGTATCCTTCGTTTTTTGTTTCTCACATTTGTTCGAATGAAAAATCATACTGGCTCTTTAGTAAGAAGAAATTGATTTGTGTTACAAAATCGTTCTTAATAAATCGTTGGCACCAATCCTCCATCAAGTCGCAAGGCAGCGCCAGAAAAAGAAGTTGCATAGGGGCTAGAAACAAAGGCAACAAAACGCCCGATTTCTTCTGGTCGGATCAAGCGTTGGATCTGTGAGAGTGGACGATGATTTTTCATAAAATCTTGTTCCCATTCAGATTCAGGTAATTGGCTGTCTGCGTACATTGTTGTTAACATTTCTTGAACGCCCTCTGTCAAGGTGGAGCCAGGCATGATCGTGTTGACGGTCACTTGAGAGCCAACAGTCAATTTGGATAAACTTTTTGCTAAAGAAAGATTCATCGTTTTGGTCATACTGTATTGAGCCATTTCACCTGAAGGCATCACTGCTTCTTCACTGGCAATAAAAAGGATACGACCAAAATCTTGCTTCAACATTTTAGGTAAATAATTTTTGGCTAATGCATTTCCAGCAAGAACATTGACTTGGAAAAAATGTTCCCAAATATCATCTGTGATAGCTAGATAATCCATCGGTTCAAAAATCCCCATATTATTGATCAAAATATCTATTGTAGGAAATTGCGTAAACAGTTCTTGCCGTGCTTCTGGATCTGCTAAATCAAATGGCGCACGCTGAGGATTAGTTTGGGGGAATTTTTCTTTTAATTCAGTGACCACTTGATCAACAAGCGGTGCGTGACGACCATTGATGATGACATCTGCACCTTCTTTTGCCAATTCGATCGCAATGGCCTTTCCGATGCCTTTTGTTGAGCCAGTGACTAACGCAACCTTATGAGATAAACCTAGTTCCATCTTACATCTTCCTCCTTTATTTAAAATCGAATGTATCAGGATTTGGTCCTACCCGAAAATGATCGTTCAGAGCATTCAAAACCGTCATTTCATCTTCAGAAAGAACGAAATCAAAAATGTCAGCATTACTTTTCATTCGTTCGGGCTTAACTGACTTGACCACTAATAAGATGTCTTGCTGGACATCCCAACGTAAGATTACTTGGGCTGGAGTAATATGATGCGCTTCAGCAATCTCTACTATAGTTGGGTGATTCAATAGTTTCCCTTGCATCAAAGGGGACCACGCTTGGATCTTTATTGCATGTTTTGCGCAGAAATTGCGTAGTTCAATTTGAGATAACTTTGGATGTAGTTCCACTTGGTTGAGAACGGGAATGACATTCGCATGTGTCAATAATTTTTCTAAATGAGTGATTTGAAAATTGCTAACACCAATCGCTTTGATTTTCCCCGCTTGATATAATTGTTCCAAAGCACGCCATGACTCTAAAAATGCATCTTCGCCAGGCCAATGGATTAAATAAAGATCTAGATAGTCTAGTCCTAGACGTGCTAAACTGGTTTCAAAAGCTTGGATCGTTTCGTCATAGGTTAAATGATCGTTCCAGACTTTGGAGGTTACGAATAGTTCTTCTCGAGAAATTCCAGCAGCTTTCAGCCCTTCTTTGATTCCGATTCCTGTACCAATTTCATTATCATATATTTGAGCAGTATCAATCAACCGATAGCCCTTTACAATGCCTTCTTTGACTACTTCAGCAGTTTGGGTATCAGGGATTTGAAAGACACCAAGTCCTATCCCTGGAATTTCTATTTGGTTATTTAACATGATTCGATCATTCAATGAATGGATCATCTATACTCCTCCTTTAATTTTCAATAGATATAATGTATACTAGATAGGCTCTAATAGATAGTACCTACTTTATTGTGCTATAGTGTCTAAAAAGTAACTATTGGATAGTAAAAGGATTTTAGGAGGGAAATATGATTGGAAAAACGTATAATATTGGTGTAGAAGCCACGATGGATGTTATCGGTGGGAAATGGAAACCGATTATTTTATGCAACCTGCGTCACAGTCCGCTTCGTCCCAGCGACTTAAAACGAAAAATTCCTAATCTTAGCCAAAAGATGTTGACTCAACAATTGCGTGAATTAGAAGCAGACGGTATTGTTGTACGAACCTCATATCATCAGGTTCCACCAAAAGTTGTTTATTCCTTAAGTGAATATGGTCAAACATTAAGTAGTGTGTTAGATGCGTTATGTGATTGGGGCGAACTGCATGTTACTACGTTGCAAGAGCAAGGAGTACCAATCAGCTTACGTTGTGAGGATTCATTTAGCTAAGTAATCAACGATTTAGAACGAGAAAGAAAATTCTTTGTCGTTTTTTTAATGTAAATCCATGTAAAAACGGGTATACTAAATAGTACTGAAAGAAGAAGAGGTTCAAATGAAATAGCATTGATTTGTCCTCGTCAGAAAGGGCGTATGGTTTTGTCAGAAAAACGAGAGTTATTTGAAAAATTGTTGGAACAAATCCAACTAGAAGAAGTGGAAAAAAATCATCCACTAATCTCTGCTGGCGAAATGGAGCGTGTAGTGGTTCACCGCAAATCAAGATTGTGGGAGTTTACCCTACACTTTACTCAAATTTTACCGATCATGCTTTATCGATCATTGCTCCAAAATTTGACACTGGCATTTAAAGATATTGCACAGATCAGATTAACTATCAAAGCTGATGATCAGCAGTTTGATGAAAAATTATTACAAGATTATTGGGCACAAGCTTTAGAAAGCCAACAATGCGATACGCCGTTGGCTCAACAAGTTTTAAAAACACAAGTCCCTATATTGAAGGAAAAGAAAATTGTCTTGCCAGTCGATAGCAATGGCGCGATTAATTATTTAAAGCAACAATATCTACCTTTAGTTGAAACGCTGTTTGTCAGCTACGGGTTCCCTAAATTTCGTATCGAACCTGAAATTGATGAAGAACAAGCAGAACGTGTGCTAAAACTGTTTGAAGAGCGGAAGCAAGAACAAGCAGAAGCGTTCATGAAGCAAGCTGCGGAAAGTTTGATTGTCCATGAACAAAAGAAAAAAGAAAGAAAAGAGCAACTTCCTGTACTAGATGGACCGATCCAGTTAGGTCGTAATATTCCAGCAGATGAACCGACAATACCAATGATCAATATCGTTGAAGAAGAACGTCGTGTGACCTTGGAAGGCTATGTATTTGATAAAGAAGTGCGTGAGCTACGTTCAAAACGTAAGATCCTAACGTTAAAAATCACCGATTATACTTCTTCTTTTATTGTTAAGAAATTTTCAAATAATGAAAAAGATGAACAAATCTTTGATGCAATCAGCGTAGGAAGCTGGTTAAAAGTTAGAGGAAGTATCCAAGAAGATACATTTGTGCGAGACCTGGTGATGAATGCACAAGATATCATTGAGGTGAAGCATGCACCTCGTAAAGACTATGCTCCTGACGATGAGAAACGAGTGGAATTACATGTTCATAGTAATATGAGTACGATGGATGCAACCAATAGTATCTCTGACCTTGTGGCTCAAGCTGGAAAATGGGGACACAAAGCGATTGCAATCACGGATCATGGAGGGGCACAAGCATTTCCTGAAGCGCATAGTGCCGGTAAAAAAGCAGGCGTAAAAATTCTTTATGGGGTTGAAGCCAATGTTGTAGATGATGGTGTGCCGATTGCTTACAATGATGAACATGTTTCTTTGAATGAAGGAACATATGTCGTATTTGACGTGGAAACCACTGGACTATCTGCTGTTTATGATACGATCATCGAATTAGCTGCGGTCAAGATGTATAAAGGGAATGTCATTGAAAGCTTTGATGAATTTATTGATCCTGGACACCCACTTTCCCGCACAACGATTGATCTAACTGGGATCACAGATGAAATGGTACGAGGATCTAAATCAGAAGAAGAAGTCCTACGTCTGTTTCTCGAGTTTTCAAAAGATTCGATTCTGGTCGCCCATAATGCCGCGTTTGATATGGGATTCTTGAATACAAGTTATGCAAAATATGGAATTCCAGAGGCGACGAATCCAGTCATCGATACGCTGGAATTAGCCAGATATCTGTATCCTCAATTTAAACGATTTGGTCTAGGTGTGTTATCTAAAAAATTTGGTGTCAGTCTTGAACAGCATCACCGAGCGATTTACGATGCTGAAGCGACAGGTCATTTAGCATGGATTTTCGTTAAAGAAGCAATGGAAAACCATGAGATGCTCTACCATGATCAACTCAATGCTCATGTGGGAGAAGGCGATTCGTATAAACGAGCAAGGCCATTTCATGTGACGATCTTAGCGAAAAATCAAGCTGGATTAAAAGATTTATTCAAATTAATCTCGATGTCGAATGTGGAATATTTTGAACGTGTCCCACGTATTCCTCGTTCACAACTGAAGAAATTACGTGAGAATCTTTTCATTGGCTCTGCTTGTGATAAAGGTGAGATTTTCGAAGCAATGATGCAAAAAGGAATTGAAGAAGCTAGAAATCGAGCAAAGTTTTATGATTATATTGAAGTGATGCCAAAAGCGGTCTATGCACCATTGCTTGAGCAAGAACTAGTCAAAAATGAACATGATTTAGAAGAAATCATCAAAAATCTAGTTGAAATCGGAAAGTCATTGGACAAAATCGTCGTTGCTACTGGGAATGTTCATTACCTTAATGAAGAAGATGCAATCTATCGGAAGATTTTGATTAATTCAATGGGTGGGGCTAATCCGTTGAACCGACATAGTTTGCCTGATGTGCATTTTAGAACAACAGATGAGATGTTGACTGCTTTTAACTTTTTAGGAAAAGATCTAGCGAAAGAAATCGTCGTTGACAATACGAATAAGATTGCTGACCTTTGTGAAGAGGTCATTCCGGTGAAAGATGATTTGTATACGCCAAAAATTCCTGGATCTGAAGAAGAGATTTCTGATTTGAGTTATACCAGAGCTAAACAGTTGTACGGTGATCCATTACCAGAAATCATTGAAAAACGATTAGAAAAAGAATTGAATTCGATCAACGGGAATGGGTTTTCTGTGATCTATTTGATTGCGCAAAAACTGGTGCATAAAAGTAACGAAGATGGTTATTTAGTTGGTTCACGTGGATCAGTTGGTTCTAGTTTTGTTGCAACGATGACTGGGATCACTGAAGTAAATCCATTAGCCCCTCACTATTATTGTCCTGATTGCCAGTATTCAGAATTCTTTGAAGATGGTACTTACGGTTCGGGGTTTGATATGCCTGAAAAAAAATGTCCGAAATGTGGCGCACGATTAAATAAAGATGGCCATGATATTCCTTTTGAAACGTTCTTAGGGTTCCATGGAGACAAAGTACCAGATATCGATTTGAACTTTTCAGGTGATTACCAAGCAGAAGCGCACAACTATACGAAAGTTTTGTTTGGGGAAGAATATGTTTATCGAGCAGGAACAATCGGTACAGTTGCCGATAAAACAGCTTATGGCTTTGTTAAAGGTTATGAGCGAGATCATAATTTACAATTTCGCAGTGCTGAAGTTGATCGATTAGCCAAAGGTGCGACTGGCGTGAAGCGAACGACTGGACAACATCCAGGGGGGATCATCGTTATTCCCGATTACATGGACGTATATGATTTTACACCGATCCAATATCCAGCAGATGATCAAAATTCAGAATGGAAAACAACGCATTTTGATTTCCATTCTATCCATGATAATGTACTGAAGCTTGATATTCTGGGACATGATGATCCGACAGTAATCCGTATGTTGCAGGATTTATCGGGAATCGATCCACAAACGATCCCAACTGACGATCCAGAAGTAATGAGAATTTTTGCCGGTCCAGATGTCTTGAACGTTACCAGTGAACAGATTTATTCTAAAACAGGGACACTAGGTATCCCAGAGTTTGGGACACGCTTTGTTCGGGGAATGTTGGAAGAAACACATCCAACGACTTTTGCTGAACTCTTACAGATTTCCGGATTATCACATGGGACCGATGTGTGGTTAGGCAATGCAGAAGAATTGATCAAACGTGGGGATGCAACTTTGGCTGAAGTAATTGGTTGTCGGGATGATATCATGGTTTACTTGATCCATGCTGGATTAGATAGTGGGATGGCTTTTAAGATTATGGAAACCGTTCGTAAAGGGCTATGGAACAAGATCCCTGATGAATTACGAGAAACCTATCTATCCGCCATGAAAGAAAACAATGTTCCTGATTGGTACATTGATTCTTGTTCTAAAATCAAATATATGTTCCCAAAAGCCCATGCAGCGGCTTATGTTTTGATGGCCTTACGTGTAGCTTATTTTAAAGTCTATTTCCCTATTTTATACTATTGTGCCTATTTCTCAGTTCGAGCGGATGATTTTAATCTTGTGGCTATGTGTAAAGGGAAAGATGCGGTAAAACAAGCGATGAAAGAAATCACAGATAAAGGTTTGGATGCCTCAGTCAAAGAGAAAAATCAGTTGACCGTCCTTGAATTAGCGAATGAAATGTTGGAAAGAGGCTTCCATTTTGGCATGATCGATCTATATAAATCAGATGCCGTGAACTTCGTGATCGAAGGAGACACATTGATCGCACCATTTAGAGCTGTCCCAAGTTTAGGAACAAACGTTGCAAAACAAATCGTTGAAGCACGAAAAGATGGACCATTCTTATCAAAAGAAGATCTTGCTACACGAGGAAAAGTTTCTAAAACGTTGATTGAGTATATGAACGACAACGGGGTATTGAAAGACCTTCCAGATGAAAACCAACTTTCCTTGTTTGATATGTTCTAATCAAGGGTTAGCGTGGAAGCTTGTCATTTTAAATGAAATATGGTATAGTTATTTATAGGTAATGATACTAACTGTGAGTGAGCGGAATTTTCGCTCACTCTTTTTAATGGAATTACGGAAGCAATTTTAAGGAGGCGAACTTTTTGAGTAGCGTCGTTGAAACAGTCACAGCAATGGTGACTCCGATTTTAGAGGAACAAAATTTTGAACTTGTCGAAGTAGAATTTGTGAAGGAAGGCAAAAGTTGGTTCTTACGAGTATTCATTGACAAAGATGGCGGAATCGATATCGAAGAATGTGCATGGGTTAGCGAAAAACTTAGCGAAAAACTTGATGCAGCAGATCCAGATCCTATCCCACAAGCTTATTTTCTAGAGGTATCATCTCCAGGGGCAGAACGCCCATTAAAAAAAGAGAAAGATTACGAAAAAGCGCTTGGAGAATATATCCATGTTTCTCTTTATCAACCAGTTGATGGAGAAAAACAATATGAAGGATTTCTCCAATCAGTTGATGCTGAACAGCTGATATTGAAAATACGCATAAAAACACGGGAAAAAGAATTAATTCTTGACCGAAAAAATATTGCCAAAGCTCGCTTAGCGATCCAATTTTAATCACGGAGAGGAAACAGAAAAATGAGTAAAGAAATGCTAAACGCATTAGATGCATTAGAAGCTGAAAAAGGGATTTCAAAAGAAATCGTGATCGACGCTTTAGAAGCTGCTTTAGTTTCTGCATACAAACGCCATTATGGTCAAGCTCAAAATGTTGAAGTTGAATTTGATCAAAAGAAAGGGAAAATTCACGTCTATGCTGTGAAAGAAGTTACTGAAGAAGTAATGGATTCACAATTAGAAGTATCATTAAAAGATGCGCTTTTGATTAATCCGGCATATGAGATTGGTGATACCATCCGTTTTGAAGTGACACCAAAAGACTTTGGACGAATTGCTGCACAAACAGCAAAACAAGTTATTTTACAACGTGTCAGAGAAGCAGAAAGAACCATCATTTACAATGAGTTCAGCGCGTATGAAAAAGACATTATGCAAGGTATCGTTGAACGTCAAGATAAACGATATATCTATGTAAATCTTGGAAAGATCGAAGCAGTTTTATCGAAACAAGATCAAATGCCTAATGAATTTTATCAACCGCATGATCGTATCAAAGTGTACGTTTCTCGTGTAGAAAATACGTCAAAAGGTCCACAAGTCTTCGTTAGCCGTAGCCATCCAGATCTATTACGCCGTTTATTCGAACAAGAAGTGCCAGAAGTTTACGATGGGATCGTTGAAATCGTAAGCATTGCTAGAGAAGCGGGCGATCGCTCAAAAGTAGCCGTTCGTTCAAATGATGAAAATATTGATGCAGTTGGAACTTGTGTTGGACCAAAAGGCCAGCGTGTGCAAGCGATCGTGAATGAATTAAAGGGTGAAAACATGGATATCGTTGAGTGGAACGAAGATCCAGCGGTATTTATCACGAATGCTCTGAATCCAGCGCAAGTGATCGATGTGATTTTTGATGAAGAAAATCCTAAAGCTTGTACCGTTGTCGTTCCAGATTACCAATTATCCTTAGCGATTGGTAAACGTGGACAAAATGCACGTTTGGCTGCCAAACTAACAAATCACAAAATCGATATCAAGTCAGAATCAGATATGGCTGAATATTATGAAAAACAAGCGCAAGATCAAGAAGTAGCTTCTGAAGAAGTCGCTCATGATGAAGCGATCGTTCAATCTGATTATACAGATGATGAATATGAAACGATTGCTTTCAACGATGAAACAGTTGAAAATACGGATCAAGATGCTTAACAATTAGCTTAGGAGGCGAAGAGATGAAACAAAGGAAGATTCCTTTACGCAAATCTGTGGTTTCAGGTGAAATGAAACCCAAAAAAGAGATGATTCGAATTACCCGTTCCAAAGAAGGGGAAGTATCGATTGATCCCACTGGGAAAATGCCAGGCCGTGGTGCGTATGTCTCACTTGAGCCAGCTGAGGTACAACAAGCTTGGGATAAGAAGATTCTTGATCGGGCGTTAGAAACGACTTTGACAGATGAATTCTACCAAGAGTTACTCGATTATGTAACCCATCAAAAAGCACGAAAAGAGCTATTCGGTAAATGAATGAAGGAAATCGGCAAAAAGCCATGAATCTCATTGGGTTAGCGATGCGCGCTGGTAAGTTGATTACCGGCGAGGAGTTGACCATTGCAGACATTCGTAAACAGAAAGCAAAGATCGTGTTTGTAGCAAATGATGCGAGTGAGAATACGAAGAAAAAAGTGAAAGATAAGAGTTCATATTATGAAGTTCCTTGCTTTGAACTATTTTCCGAAGCTGAAATCACGCAGATGATTGGGAAGCCTCGCAAAGTATTTGGAATCGTAGATAACGGTTTTGCGAAGAAAACCAAGGAGCTAATTGAAGGTTAGGAAGGTGATTGCATGAGCAACAAACGAATTTATGAACTAGCAAAAGAATTAAATCAGCCTAGTAAAGACGTTGTGGAAAAGGCGCAGCAACTTGGGATTAATGTGAAGAATCACATGGGAGCAATCACAACTGGTGATGAAAAGAAGTTGCAACAAGCGTTCAAAAAACCACAGACGAATAAAAAACCAGCACAGCAAGCCAGCCAAAAGCCAGCCACAAACCAGCCGAATGAACAAAAGAAACAAGAAACAAAAACGAAACAACAAAAAAATAACCGCAACTATCAAGATCGCGGTCAAGGGAGCGGTCAAGTGAATCAAGGAAAAAACCAATCAACAAACCAAAACCGAAGTAATAATGGAGGCGGAAATAACCAAAACCGTCAAGGAGCAACACAAAGTGGCAATCAAAACCGCCAAGGATCAACACAAGGCGGAAACCAAAATCGCCAAGGATCAAACCAAGGTGGTAACCAAAACCGTAACAACAATAATAATCGTGGTAAATTTAACAATAACAACCGCAATCGTTTTAACAAAAAAGGGAAAAAAGGAAAACAACAAACTTCCAATAAACCTGCTGTACCACCACGTAAATTCCGTGAGTTACCAGAAGTATTAGAGTATACTGAAGGCATGAACGTTGCGGATATTGCGAAGAAAATCCATCGTGAACCAGCAGAGATCATCAAAAAATTATTTATGCTTGGCGTAATGGTCAACCAAAACCAAGCACTAGATAAAGATACGATTGAACTCTTAGCAACAGATTATGGGATGGAACCACAAGAAAAAATCCAAGTAGATATCGCAGATATCGACAAATTCTTTGAACCAGAAGAATTAAATCCTGATACATTGGTTTCTCGTCCACCAGTTGTAACAATCATGGGACACGTCGACCACGGGAAAACAACATTACTTGATACATTACGTCATTCACGAGTAACAAGTGGCGAAGCTGGTGGGATTACACAACATATCGGTGCCTACCAAATCGATATCGATGGCAAACCAATCACATTCTTAGACACACCTGGGCATGCTGCATTTACAAGTATGCGTGCGCGAGGAGCAAGCATCACTGATATCACGATCTTAGTTGTAGCAGCAGATGACGGTGTTATGCCACAAACAGTCGAAGCAATCAACCATGCGAAAGCAGCTGGCGTACCAATTATCGTTGCTGTTAATAAGATTGATAAACCAGGGGCAAATCCTCAACACGTGATGCAAGAATTAAGTGAATATGAATTGATTCCAGAAGCTTGGGGTGGAGAAACGATTTTCGTTGAAATCTCTGCTAAATTTGGTCAAAATATTGACGAATTGCTAGAAATGATCTTGCTGGTTGCGGAAGTAGAGGATCTAAAAGCAGATCCTAAACAACGAGCAATTGGTACAGTAATTGAAGCACGTCTAGACAAAGGAAAAGGACCTGTTACAACATTACTTGTTCAACAAGGGACTTTAAACGTAGGTGACCCAATTGTAGTAGGAAATACCTATGGACGTGTGCGTGTGATGGTCAACGACTTAGGTCGTCGTGAAAAATCTGCTGGACCAGCAACACCAGTTGAGATCACTGGGTTAAACGATGTGCCACAAGCAGGTGACCGCTTTGTTGTCTTTGAAGATGAAAAAACTGCTCGTGCAGCCGGTGAAGAACGTGCCAAACGTGCGTTGTTAGAACATCGTGCGATCACTAGTCGGGTAACATTGGACAACTTGTTTGAAAGCTTAAAAGAAGGCGAATTAAAAGAAGTAAATGTTATCATTAAAGCTGATGTACAAGGTTCTGCAGAAGCATTGGCTGCTTCATTGCAAAAGATCGATGTAGAAGGCGTACGTGTGAAAATCGTCCATTCTGCAGTTGGTGCCATCAATGAAAGTGATGTAACCCTGGCAGCAGCAAGTAATGCGATCATCATTGGGTTCAATGTTCGTCCTACACCACAAGCTAAAATTCAAGCGGATAATGAAGAAGTGGACATTCGTTTACACCGAATCATTTATAAAGCAATCGAAGAAATCGAAACGGCGATGAAAGGGATGCTAGATCCAGAGTTTGAAGAAAAAATCACTGGTCAAATGATCGTTCGAGAAACATTCAAAGTATCAAAAGTTGGAACGATCGCTGGGGCTTATGTCACAGAAGGATACATTCGACGTGATAGTGGCGTTCGCGTGATCCGTGATGGTATCGTCATTTACGAAGGACAACTAGCTAGCTTGAAACGTTTCAAAGACGATGTAAAAGAAGTTAAAATGGGTTATGAATGTGGTGCAATGATCGAAAAATTCAATGACATCAAAGTCGATGACGTCATCGAAGGCTTCATTATGGAAGAAATCAAAACAAATTAATTTTAGGAGGCCGCTCAATATGGCAAACTATCGAGACCGCCGAGTCGGTCAAGAAATTTTAAAAGAAGTAAATGATATTTTACGCAAAAAAGTTCGTGATCCTCGTGTAGAAAACGTGACAATCACTGATGTCCACGTTACGGGAGATCTACAACAAGCAACCATCTATTATAGTATTTTATCTGACTTAGCTTCAGATAAGAAAAAAGCACAGGAAGGCCTAGCAAAAGCAAGTGGACTGATTCGCCGTGAATTAGGACACAACTTAAGCATCTATAAAACGCCTGAATTAACTTTTGAATTAGATGAGTCAGTGGGGTATGGTAACCACATTGATGAGTTGCTTCGTAATTTAAATAAAGATTAAAACAAAAAGAGCTATAAACCTTAAGAAGTGGGGTTATAGCTCTTTTTTAGTAGTTTTTTTAGTTTTAGCTTTTTATAAAGCAGAGATACCGCAGTTACACCATCATCCAATTTTTTAGAAAAAAAGTTCAAACTACACAATGCAAGTAGTTTAAAATGACAAACGCACAGTACCATAATTTTACTGTACAGAATACATGAGAAAAAAATGAACAATTTGTACGTGTCTCGAACAGGTTGTGAAAGAAGCGGTCAACTCCAAACGAATAAGAGAGAATCTTTTAAAATAGCTTTTCTTATTTTGAAAAATTCTCTCTTATTTTTAAGAAGTGGCTTCTTGGACACCATTTATTAAGAGTTAGATTTATACTTCAGACTCTTTTCGAGATTCGTATATGATCCTCAGTTTTTTGTTTTGGGGAAGACTAGGATCATTTATTCCTTAAAAGCTGCGACTCGTTTTAATCAAAGGCTGCAAATGAAGGATTCAAGCTTGCCTTTGTCTAAGAGAATAACATGAATTGTATTTACAGGTTTGTGAAGTTTTATTACAAGTTTGTTGCCAAATAATAAAAACGTAGCGAAAAAAGGTAAAATCGTCACATTATTGTGGGATGTGTTATAATGACAAAGTTGATATTTTATTGGATAGGGAGAAAAAACATGGACGGATTATTACCTTTGTGGAAAGAACGTGGCATGACAAGTCATGATTGTGTATTTAAATTAAGAAAAATCTTACATATGAAAAAAATTGGTCATGGTGGTACGTTAGACCCTGATGTTGATGGTGTGTTACCGATTTGCCTTGGAAAAGCGACTAAAGTTATCGAATATTTAAGCGATGCAGGAAAAGTATACCAAGGAGAGATTACATTAGGATTTAGTACAACGACAGAAGACAAATCTGGTGAGGTCGTCGAAAGTAAAACAGTTGATCGATTAATCAGTGATGAAGAAATTGATGAAACGATGAAAAGTTTTATCGGGGAAATCACTCAGATACCACCGATGTATTCAGCTGTCAAAGTGAACGGCAAACGTCTTTATGAGTATGCCAGAAACAATGAAACAGTTACACGTCCCGTGCGTAAAGCGCAGATTGAACGTTTTGAAAGAACAAGTGACGTGCATTGGGACCAAGAGAAGGGGTTGCTATCTTGGCGTTTTGAGGTAGTATGCGGGAAAGGGACTTATGTACGAACGCTTGCTGTTGATACTGGGAAAAAATTAGGCTATCCTGCTCACATGTCCGATCTAACTCGAACAGCTAGTGGAGGAATGAAGAAGGAGCAGGCAATCACTTTACAGCAAGTAGCAGATTATATGCTTGCAGGAACCTTTGAAGAACATTTATTGCCACTAGAAGCTGGTGTTGCTCGTTTTAAGAGAGTAGACATTAGTGATCGTGTTTGGGAAAAAGTTAAAAATGGTATGCGCTTAGATTATCAGGTATTTAACTTAGCAGAAATGCCGACAGAAGAGATCGCACTTTTTTACCAAGACAAAGTAGTAAGTATTTACCAGCCAAATCCAAAAGAAAAAAATAAATTAAAACCAAGCAAAGTGTTGAGGAATGAGGTATAAAAATGAAAATTATCAAAATTAGACATCCTTATCAAGCAGATCAGATCCCACCAGAAGACGTTGTACTTGTTTTAGGCTTTTTTGACGGGGTACATCTAGGCCATCAACGTGTTATCAATCGGGGAAAAGAAATTGCTAAAAAAGAAGGATTGAAATTAGCTTTGATGACTTTCAACCAACATCCTTCAATCGTCTTCAAAAAAATAAATCCAAGTCAAGTAAAATATTTGACTACTCTGGAACAAAAAGAAGAAAAAATGGCCTTATTAGGTGTTGATTATTTATACGAAATCGATTTTACGTCATCGTTTGCTCATTTAGCTCCACAAGAATTTGTTGATCAATATATCGTAGGACTTCATGCAAAATATGCTGTTTCTGGTTTTGACTATACTTACGGACCTAAAGAAATTGCAGATGTAGCGCACTTACCAAGTTATGCAAAAAATCGATTTGAAATCATCACTGTACCAAAAGAAGAAGACAGTGGCGAGAAGATTAGTTCGACACGGATACGTGAATTATTAAACGCAGGAGAAATAAATGAAGTAACGCGTTTATTGGGGGCTGCTTACGAGGTCGAAGGGGTGGTAGTCCATGGCGATGCTCGTGGCCGCCTGCTAGGATTCCCAACAGCTAACATCAAAGTTAAAAGTACTGTTCATCTTCCAAAAGAAGGTGTCTATGTTTCAGAGATCAAAGTTGGTGAAACGTGGTATCAAGCAATGGGATCAATCGGTCATAATGATACCTTTGGTGATGATCGTGAACTTACCGTTGAATTATATATTTTAAATTTTGCTCAAGATATCTATGGAGAGCATGTAAAAGTCCGTTGGCATCATTTTTTGAGAAACCAAGTGAAATTTCCAAACGTTGAATCGTTGATTGAACAACTGAAAGCAGATGAAAAAGCGACAGCGGACTATTTTAAATAAAAGTATTGAATTTAACTGAAGACAATAAAAAAGCCTTTTTTGGTGAAATCATTCGAGTCAGCAAGTAGCTTGCTGACTCTTTTATTATAGAAAAAAGTAAATCGATCGAATAAGCGTATCGTTTGCCTAAAAGACAGGGTGCTATTGTACACTTGATATAGGAAGTATGCAGTAGGTGAAAAAGAAGGGTGGAAAGTATATGTATAAAGATCTAACAAATAAGGTGGCAGTAGTAACTGGAGGATCAAAAGGGATCGGTAAAGCAATCTGTGAACGCTTTGGTAAAGAAAAAATGTGTGTGGTTGTCAACTATCATTCGGATGAAGAAGGGGCACAAGAAGCAGTAGCCGAGATCGAAAAAAATGGTGGCAAAGCAGTAGCTGTCGAAGCGGATGTCAGTACAGAAGAAGGGATGGATCGTCTGCTCAAAGCAGCAATCGAAACATTCGGAAGTTTAGATATCTGGGTCAATAATGCTGGTATGGAAACGCAAAAACCAACCCATGAGCTGGAATTAGAAGATTGGGAGAAAGTGTTAAAGGTGAACCTAACAGGCGTATTTTTAGGGACAAAAACAGCGTTGAATTATTTTAAAACTCATCAGATCAAAGGTAATATTATCAATATGTCCTCCGTTCACGAACAAATCCCTTGGCCGACATTTGCTCATTACGCAGCATCAAAAGGCGGTGTCAAGCTGTTTACAGAAACAGTAGCCATGGAGTACGCACCAGAAAATATTCGAATCAACAGTATTGGACCAGGGGCGATCAAAACTCCGATTAATGCAGAAAAATTTGAAGATCCAAAAGAAAAAGAAATTCTAGAAAGCATGATACCAATGGAACGAGTGGGTAAACCCGAGGAAGTCGCCGCCGCTGTTGCTTGGCTCGCTTCTAATGAATCCAGTTATGTGACAGGAATTACTTTATTTGTAGATGGTGGCATGAAACTATATCCATCCTTTCAAGGTGGTAAGGGTTAAAGCTACTTACCATTATTATAGAAACAAGAAATATGGGAAATAATAAATTCAGAATCTAAAAAAACAGTAAACGACATTCAAAGAGCTGACCTTTGCCAATAAGAAAAAAATCCACAAAACATGGGGAGCTGTTTCGAGATTTTTATCTTGATTGCTCCTACGTTTATTCGTCTTAGTTTTTACTTGGTGAGTATTCAGGTCAAACGCTCTTTTCGCAATCTCTTATGCACGGTGCTTATGCATCCAGTTCTTGAAATAAGCCTGAATTTTTTGAAACATGGGAAGCTGTTTCAAAAAATTCAGGCTTATTGTCATCAGAGCAGATCGTTTCTTTCACAGTCTCTCTTTCAAAATAAAAAACTAATTCTTTTTTAGTGAAATGGATGTTTGTTTTTGTAGTTGTTCATAGATCCATGACCCGAAATTAGTGACATAATTAAAGTTACCACCAATTAAGATATCATATTCATTTTCTTTGAAATGCGTGTATTGGATCAATCGATCATTTTTATTAGCATAAACCTCTGAATGATAATTAAAAAGTTCCTCTTTAAAGGCATCCATTTCGTGAAAATCATCTGTTACAAGAGATAATTTTAATGTGACAGGGACATCAAGCGTCACTTGATAATCTTTTTGGATCATTAGATTTTCCTTGTCACCGTAAAGGAAATCAAACAAATTTTGTTCAGAAAACTTCCATTTTCCTCCAACTTTTGTTCCCTTTAATTTCCCTTCGTGCAGATAGTTTCGAATTGAACGAGTTGTCACACCAAGTTGGTCGGCTAATTCTTGTACTGAATAATAACCTTTCAATATATCCCTCCTAAAAATTAAACCACTATTTAAACACCGTGGTATCGAATTAAAATAAAGTCCTTATGACCCAAAAGTTAGTTTCAGATTGATGAGGAATTAAATATACTTTATAGATTGTAATTATACTAAAATTCTTATGAAAAAAATAGATTTGTTCGTTAAATAATCGTTATGTTTAGAATAAAATAAACAGATAAAGCAGTGTTTTTCAAATTTAAACTTAAAAAATCGTTATTTAAAATAACTTAATGGAAATTTATGATCACTATGGAAATTTGAGGTGATGAAATAAAATAAAAACAAATTTACTTATAGATAGCAATGAATCCAATCAAATAAGTCAGAAGAACAAATCAACGTGTCTTAGAAATTTTAGCGTTATATAAAAGAAACGCATAAATTGTTTAATTTTTTTTATTTTATAACTAAGGTTTTAATAATTTTTCTCTCGAACCGTCATTGACAATATTTTCATTCAAAGTTTATACTATATTTAGGAAAAAAAATGAATATTATCGTGCTTTTTCCTAAAAGTTCAGAAAGGAGACTTGTTATGTTTACGAAACCTGTACTAAAAAAAATCTCTGGCAATGTTTTGTCCCCATGTTCTTGTGGGTTATTGATTGGTAACGGTTCTTAATCTAGTCTTCCGATGTCCATTTTTAATTGGAAAATAAAGTTGCCCTACAAAACTCCCCTGTTAAAAAGGCGACTTTATTTTCCTATTTAATATAGTCAAAATGTTATTATTCGTTTGTTATGCTAATAAAAGAGGTGAGTGATCTATGAAAATCAAGGAAAATTTATACGCGTATCCTTTTCTTGATGAAATGATTCTCCATAGTGTTCTAAGAAGCAGCTGGCTAGTGATTTCTAAAGAAGAGTTAGAGTTGGTGAAGCTACGAAAGTATTCAGCGTTATCCGAGTCTACGCAAAAAAAACTAAAAATCTTTCAGCTTCTATTAGACGAGCCATTAAAAGTAAAAAAAAATGAAGTCACCATTCCTGAAACCGCTTATTTGGCGTTGACACATCAATGTAATTTAAAATGTGTGTATTGTTACGCAGAAGCAGATATGACCAAGAACTATCCGGATCAATTGTCTTTTATTGAATGGTTCCAACTATTAGATCAATTAAAAGACTGTGGTGTAAAAAAAGTCATTTTTACTGGTGGAGAAATAGGACTGAATCATGATTCTTTAAAATATATCGATTATGCTTATCAACTAGGCTTATCGGTTGGTTTGATCACTAATGGAACCTTGATTGGAAAAAAAAGGAATGCACAATTCTTGGCAGATCGATGCGAATCAATGACCATCAGCTTGGATTCGATTGATAAAGAAGAAAATGACAAGAACCGTGGTAGAGGTTGTTATGAAATAGCAATGAGAGGTATCCGTAATCTTTTAGATATCGGTTTCCATAATATTTACGTTAATGCAACCGTTACCAACTATAACTTAAAATCAGTTGATCAAACGATTGAGTTTTTTAAAGAGAATGGAATCGCCTATAAATTAGGTGGATTTAGCGAATTAGGAAGAGGTAGTATGGCAGATATTTCATTATCTTTTGAAGAAAGAAAAGAAATCGAGTGCAAAGAAAAAAGTGCTCAACGATCTGCATTTTTAAAGCCATTTACAATTAAAGAATCTTGTGGTTTGGGTTTGGGAGAGTTCGTTATCAATCCAGTTGGGGATATTTTTGCATGTAAATTATTGGAGACAGATGACTATAAATTAGGTAATATCAGAAAAAACAAATTAGCTGATATTTATAACCATAAAGAGATAGAATTGCTTGAATCTCAAAATATCCATCATTTATCTGGTTGTCAAACTTGTTCTTTTCGCTATTTATGCGGTGGTGGTTGTCGTGCGCAACATTATTATCATACCAATGATATTCATGGAGTGGATCGCTCTGAATGTCAATTATTGCAAGAGTTAATAAAAAATCAAATGTATCGTATCTGGAAACAGACAGAAATGACCTGAAGGAGCGTGATTAGGTGAGACTGAACGGCGAATTGGCCTATGAGAAATTAGGGAACGACCTCTATCTTTCCTTGAATGATGAAATCTATCTTTTAGATAATGAAGTATCGATCTATATATTTGAATTATTAAAAACAAATGTAGCACTTAGTCATGTAAAAGAAAAAGTATTAATACGATTTGCTGATTCTGGTGACTATTCTAATGAAGAAAAAGAAAAATATATCACAGAGTTTATCTCAGATCTGATCAACAATCAAATTCTCTTACAAGATCAGGTCAATCAATGAAAACTAGCAAAAGAACAATGCGTTTATCAAAAGATAATCAACATTGTTCTTTTTTGCTTCTTTCTTCTGGCTTCACTCAAATTATCAAATGAAGCGTCATATTTCGGTAAAACTTCTCTTTGTCCGTTACAAGACTCAATTAGATAGAGAAGGGTCTAACTCAGTTCTTTGTTTAAAAATTAAACAATACAGTACGCCTATGATAAAGCCACTGATTGCTGGCAGGATAAAACCAACACCACTGGAAGCAAATGGAATCGTATGAACATACCAATTGGTTAAATTTGTTGTCAAATGATTTTGAATAGGTAATGCTTTGATACCATCAAATAAAGCAGGTATGGCTGTAAAGATTGTCGTCAATTGATAAACGATTCTGCGATTTTGGAAAAAGGCAGAGCAAAGTGCTGGGATGATCATTGCCATGGAAAGAGGATAAAGAATCATTAAAAATGGCATGGTCCAAGCAATAATGGTGTCAAGTCCAAAGTTTGCGGTAATAAAAGAAAGTAATGTAGTGATTCGTAGCCATCCTTTATAGCCGATCTTAGGGAAGCGGACAGAGAAATCTTGGGCAAATGAGGCAATCAATCCCATCGCAGAAGTGAAAACTGCTAACAGCGTCATCAAGGCCATAAAAATCAATCCCACTTTACCAAAATAGGATTGGACGATTTGAGTTAATGCAATCCCTCCGTTTTCGGAGATACCAAAGCGATTTAAAGACATCGTACCTAATGCAATAATCCCCAAATAGATACCACCACATAAAACCATCGTTAATAGACCAGATTTTACAGTATTTTTAGCAATCTGATCTTCATCATGAATCCCCATTCCTTGAAGCGCACGAATGATCGTAATTCCAAAAGCTAATGAGGCTAATGCGTCCATTGTATTATATCCTTCGATAAAGCCGTTGGTAGTTGCTGCTTGTTGGTAATCCAGTACAGGCTTGGCATCCAATGGCCCTAAGGGAAGAATCAAAGCGACGATAAACACAGCGAATAGTAAAATTAAAAATAATGGGTTTAAATATTTTCCAATGATTTTTAATAAATTTGATTCACGAGTTGATAAATAATAGGCTAAGCCAAAGAAAATAACCGAAAAGATAAATAAGCCAATCGTTGTATACTTTTCTGGTAAAATCATTCCTAAACTAAATTGATATCCTAATGCAGCAGTTCTGGGAGTGGCGAATAAAGGTCCTAAGGCCATATGGTTCATAATAAGAAATAAGGTACCATACCACGCAGCCACTGGTTTAGCAAAATCGTACAACCCGCTTGAGCGTGTTTTACTTAAGGCAATCAGTGCAGCTAAAGGTAATAAAGTAGAGGAGATCAAAAAACCAATCCCAGCAGATAACCAATGACTACCTGCAAGTTGACCTAAATGAGCAGGGAAAATAAGGTTACCTGCTCCAAAAAGCATTCCGAAAATGAGTGAAGCTAATAAAAATAATTTCTTTGTTGATAATTTTTCCATCATAAATAACTCCTTAATCGTTTAGTTAACATAAATGAAATGAAGCTAAACGTCTGACTCGTCTTTGTCTAAAAATTTGCATAAATCTTTTCCTTTCTTTGGTGAAAAAACACAAAAAGCCCGTTGGAATAATTATTCCAACGGGCAATTGACATTGCGGTACCACCGTTTTTTTTTGTTTATGAATAAACAATCTCTTAGCGACTCACTAATAGTGAAGCGCATTATCCGATAACGGGGATCGCCGGCACAAACTTCTAACGTCACTTGTGCATCTCCAGAGTTACTTTCACAAATAATAGACCTACGATTTTCCACCAACCAATCGCTCTCTAAAATGCTTATTATTCGTTACTCTCTCTATCAATGATTTTTGTTCATTATAGAAGCAATGATGGACAGTGTCAAGACAAAAAAAGTAAAAAATTGAATTTTCTGTCAATAGATTTGGGTGAAACGTTCACCATTGATTTTTTTCTTTCTTCTTAATTACGGTCAATTTTTATTGCTGTAAGAGTCTTCGTTAAGGACAGAAGCGTAGTTAAGTGTCTACATAATAAATAGTGAAACGAATACTTAATGGCTTGAAAAATGTGGTGGAATATTCTTTGAGATTGTTAGAAACAGCCAACTATTGTTAGCAAAGTATTTATTTGACTGTCTCTACAACAATTTTGAAATTTGATCTATCACACCGATTTGTTATCAGTCAGTCGTTCGATTCATCTTTTAAGACAAAAAAAGCAAAAATTGCAAGGTTAAACGGTTTCAAACGCCTTTTTTTAGAATGAATATAAGTAAAATAGGATTTACCCAATTGAGCGAAGATTAAAAAAAGGAGGTTTTGTTACATTTGCTGTAAAGAGAAAGGTGAGGGTAAGTGGATGAGAAAGATGACGATTGTTTTCTTTTTGTTCCTTATTTTTTTGACCATTGAGGCATATACGCGAACAATGATTGTCTACGCTGAATCTGTACAAAGCACAGCGGGGATCCGCTTTGTACCAAATCCTTCAAATGCATCATCAGAAGATCTGGCAAAAGAGAAAGACGGGCAGACAAAAAGAATGATGCAAAGAAAGCTCCCAAAAACAATTGATCAGCAGAGTAGTTCTTTGATGATCTGTGGTGGACTCATTGTAACAGCAACAGGAGGTTTCCTCTTACTGAGAAAAGGAAAGAAGGAAAAAAATGAAAAAAGTAGTTTTAACAATCGCACTATTTAGCACATTCGTTATTAGTGCGAAGGCAACAACCGTTTATGCAGAAATAGCCGATGATACTCATGGCACAAGTATCGCTAAAGTTGGGTTAGAGAAACAAGATGAAACGGATGAACCAACGGATCCAATTGATCCACCAGATGTACCAGGTACGTATATTCCCACAGGAAACACCGGTGCTTTACGTATTGACTATATCTCAAATATTGACTTCGGTACACAAAAAATCGCTAGTGAAACAAAAAACTATACAGCTGGGAATTCAGATGAATTTGTTGAAACACAAATATCTGATCTACGAGGAAATGGTGCAGGTTGGAACTTACAAGTTAGCTATGATAGTGAAAAAGCAGGATTTTATACTGAAAATGGTGTTGCGTTAGCTGGGGCTGAACTAAGCTTGCCAGCAGGGACAGCAAAAACGGTGACAGAGAATCAATCTCCGGCAGCTGAAACGGCAACGGTAACAGTAAATAAAGATGCGCAAAATATTATGTTTGCTGCCGCAACAACCGGTCTAGGGACTTGGGAAGATCAGATGTCAGCAGAAGCTGTTTCATTAAAAGTACCTTCTGGTAACTTGGCAGGAACTTATTCTGCCACACTTGTTTGGACATTAACAGACGCACCAGCTTAATCTAAAGGAGAAGAAACATGAAAAAAAATATTCTAGCAACTACATTATTAAGTGTGTTAGCCATTAATACCATGAGTATGACCATCTATGCAGAAGAAATGAGTGATTCAGCAACTTCAACAGCAAAGATCACATTCGAAGGGAATGATACCCATTCCAATAAACCAGTGAATCCAGATAATCCAGATGATCCAATCGACAAACCAGACGAAGTAGATCCAGATGATCCTAACAATCATGGAACTGGCGATCAAGGACCACTTTCAATTGACTATGTGTCCAATATCAGTTTTGGTACACAAGAAATTTCACAAAATAAAAAAGTCTATGTCGCAGCAAATGCAAAACCATTTGTTCAAATTACAGATAAACGAGGAGTAGCTGGTGGCTGGTCACTAACTGCGACTGCTTCAAAATTTTCAGCAGCTGACAGCACTGAATTAAAAGGAGCAATCCTATCATTTGCGAATGGAGATACTCGAACGACTTCTGATAACATCAGCGGCAAACCTGATGCTTTTGATTTCACTTTTAACAATCATGAAGCTCAACCAGTTATGACGGCAAAAAGTCTGAATGGTCAGGGAACTTGGTTAGATGTATTTGAAGGAGAAGAAGGAAACAATACAAATGTTCAATTGACTGTTCCTGTTGGTTCTGCTCAAGCAAAAGAGTATACCGCAACGATTACTTGGACCCTTACTGCAGGTCCAACTGATGCACAATGATGCATAAACGTCATCATCGTTTTATTTGTTTAGTCACAGGCATCATCGGATTTTGGGGAATCCTTGGTGTCAATTCGCTTACCTCATATGCAGATTCAGCTGAATCTGCATATAGTGTAAGTGCAAATATACCTGAAGAACAAACAAATAAAGATGTATCTTATTTTGATTTAACTGAAGCACCAAATGAAACGCGCGACCTATCCATTCATTTATCCAATGTCGGAGAAAAAGAAAGTGTCTTTGAAATAGAGATCAACAATGCAGCGACCAACACAAACGGTGTGATCGATTATAATCAACGAACAGTTAAAAAGGATGCCTCTGCCAAATACCAAGTCAGTGATTGCTTAACCACTGATGCAAAGGAAGTAACAATTCCAGCTGGAGAAGCAAAAGACGTGCACTTTCAATTGAAAATGCCAAAAGAATCATTTGACGGGATTCTTTTAGGAGGTATCCATGTAACGAAAAAAGAGAACCAAAGTGAAAAAGTTTCTGGAACAGCGATTCGAAATAAGTATGCTTATGTTATTGGGGTTGAGCTTAGGAACAACAGTAAACCTGTCTCACCAGATTTGAAATTAATTTCTGTAAGAACTGGGTTACAAAATTCGTATGCAACGATTTTTGCACATTTACAAAATCCTACATCAACGATCATCAGTCAAGTTCATACGGAAGCGACGATCACTAAAAAAGGCTCATCAAAAGTGTTGTATACAGCAAACAAAGATCATATGTCGATCGCACCCAATACGAACTTTGATTTTCCGATCAGTGTCAACAAGAAGAAAATCGATCCGGGAACTTATATGTTAACAGTAGATGCGACAACAGAAAATAATCAAAAGAAATGGCATTTAGCAAAAACATTTACGATCAAACCAGAAAATGCCAAAAAAATCAATGATGAAGCAATTACAGAAGAAAAAGCAGAAGTATCTTATCTGCCGATGATCATTGGGATAGGCGGCTTACTATTAGGGATCATTGTGTTCTTAAGTTACAAACTTTTCCAACAAAAAGGTAGGTGAGGAAGGAAATGAAAAAGCAAAAAGTGAATAAAAAATTATTATTTCTAGTCGCCTATTTTGCTTTGTTCAGTCTCTTTCAGCTAGCCTTCTCTACTAAGTCAGTTGTTGCGGATTCATGGCCTGATGGACAATCAGAAGCTGACATCTATGGTGGACATATCCATGCTAAAATCACCTATGTAAAAGATGGGAATCCAAATTATACAGCGATTGGGGATACGATAACAGTTACAACAGTTTTAGAAAAAAAAGATGATACAAACCTTGAAGAAGAGTATAAGCAATCAACGTTAGTGACGGTTTTTCCTGATAAAGAGCAAGGGTTGGAATTATTAGGAGAACCCGAACTTGTTTATAAACATGGTGGTGTAACAGGTAACGGAAATTTGATGGCTCCATCTAAGGAAGTTGCCTATGACATCATAACGGCTTATAACTTTTATGGACATACAGAATTTGGAGATTCCAAGTCCTATGATGGGCGGATTACAGAAATATTGCCGCTCGCTTCAGACGGTATCTCTGATGGTCCTTATAGTGACAATTACTCGGTTTATCGATTATTGGAAAAAACGGGTGATTCAATGACGATCACCTATCGTGCCAAAGTCACAGAAAAAGCAGTCACTAAGGATAAATTTGTCTTGCGTGCTTCTATTTGGGATAGTATGAAAAAAGATATTGGATTTACTCATTTTTTATCTGCTGAAATGCCAAGCTTTCAATCAGAAAAGTTAGCCTTATCTTTTGATGATACGAGCAAAAATCTAGAATTAGATTCCGAGCAGATCACGCTAACAGGTAAATGGAGTGGTCCTTTGAACGATCTCACAGCTTACTTAACAATCAATGGGATGATAATGAACACTGATGAACTATTGTCTTGCTTCAAGAGTGATGGCACATTTCGTGTACCTGTTGACCTGAGTCAGCTACCATCAGTTTCAGAATTGAATAATGTGACTTTGATGATTCAAAAAAGTAATGGTGAGTCAGCACAAGATTCAACGGTCTTAAGAATGACCAAACCTGCTTCACCTCCTACGATTGAACTGGCAAATAATCTTGCTAATCAAACGCTCGTTCTTTACCCGGGGGATCAAGGGTTTACTTTGAGTGGCAAATGGAAAGCCGATAGTGGTTCGTGGATCAATATTTATTATAAGTTAAATGGTGTTGAAAAAAAGCTGAATGATTCAGATTCGATTGCGAATACACAACCTGGAAATATGGTTGATTTTTCAAAGAATTTCACACTTGCAGACTTAGCAGCAGGAGAAAATCAATTTGAAGTTTATGTTAAAAATGAAAAACAACAACAATCAAATATTGAAACATTTAAGGTGATCAAAGAAGCGGGGGTTGTGAGATTTGTAAACGTACCAGATCTTCTGACTTTCATGGCAATCCCCGTTGCTAGTCATACGATTCAAACAAATTTGACACAGGCAGCCAATCTTTTAGTAGAAGATACAACTGGAAAACCGATGAATTGGAAACTTAATGTGTCACAAACTGAAGAGTTTAAAGATGGTAAACAAGTATTACCAGCCACTCTTTTTTATCAAAATGGTGATACGGCACAAGTCATCGAAAAAGAACATCCGATCACACTTCCTATGACTGAAGTAACAACTAATAATAATGTCCGGAATTACAGCATTCTACAAAATTCAGAAAACTATTTTTATCTAAATGTGCAACCCGGTGGATATGCTGGGGAATATTCATCACAGGTGGAATGGACAATTGTCAATGCCCCTTAGTTACTTTTATTGATAAAATATAGTGGAGCTGGTTAACAGGGATATTCAAATGATTGAAATCCAGATTTTTAATATTGAAATTAGCGAAATAATCCAAAGATAGCCAAAATTACTTTTTGTATTTAAGCTATCTTTGGCTTATTTTTTTGTATTGTTTTATTAAGGATGGTGCAAATGCTGATCAAAGAAGACTGTTCATTGATTGAAATAGTTTGGATAGTTCTATGCTACTAAAAAAAGATGAATAAATGAAACTTGGATTTCCATCTAATCGAGAAGGTTAAGGTAACGTGAGATTCAGTTTTACAGTTAAGCTCTAAGGTGGTTAAATAAAAATTAAATTTTTCAAATATTCTAAATATGCTTGCGATTTTTCTAGTATTTTTTATTATTCATGTTATCTTATAACAGTAATGTTATTGGTTGTCAAAAGGGGAGGCACCAATTAATGAAAAAGTGGTATGTTTGAAAATGATAAACTGGTTTGCTTAGGGGGATGGGTTAATGGAAGTGATTATTTATATTATAGTGGTTCATCTTAATTTTGCACTGATAGGTCTCATTTTATTTGCAAAAAAAAGGATTTTTATGGATTGCTTCATTCGTTTGGGATTAACGCTACTTAATATATGGCTGATTGAATGGACGCCAGTATTTTTGGTTTTACTTTATTTTTATAATGGAAAATATATTTTTCAGGAAACAAGAAATCTATTTATTGTTTTTTTATTAAATACTTTTTGTGTAAATTTTATCGGCATTTCTGTTTTTTTGACAATTGAAGTGCCACGATTTTTAGAAAATTATGACTTATTAGCGAATGCGATCCTAGAAATTTTGCTTTTAGTGGTAATCCTAATTGTAATGAAAGAATTAGATAAAAAGTTTCGAATTAGTAATTATCTATACGCATATAAAAAAAATCGTCTGTTTTCGACATTTTTGATTATATGTATGTTCATGTCACTTTTGTGGTATCATTTGCTTTTTTCGATGGATTCATTGGATTTCCTTTTAACCTCTTTTATTTTAGTTGCTAGTAATTCCTTTTATGGACTACTTATGCTTTTGATTTTATTGAATGAAAAAAAGGAAGAATACTATCAGATCTATTTGGAAAGCATGAAAAAAAATGAAGAATATTATCAAAAGCTAGAAGAATTTCGTCATGATTATAAAAATTATGTTGGTGTGATGGAAGATCTTGTACAGAATAAACAAATTCATAACGAAATAGAGGCCATCGTAGGGGAAGAAAAAGAGTTTTTTGAAACGCAACTCAACGATGCTTTACACATGAAGTTACAAAAAATTTATGATCCACTGTTGCAAGGAGTTTTTGTCAAATTTGTTAAGCGGGCAGAAGAGCTTCGGATACCTTATAAAATCCAAGTTAATCATATCATACCCAAGCTTTCAATGAATTCCTATGACATGATTCGCTTATTTACAAATATTATCGAAAATGCGTTTGTTCATTATGATCAAACGATGGCGAAAGAAAAAAAAGAAATCACGATCATCGTTGAACATTTGTGGGATTGTTTTTATTTTGAATTTAGTAATCCCAGCAAAAACACTGGAAAAAATCTAACTGAATTGTTTCAAAAAGGAACAACCAGTCAGAAAAGTAGTAAGGGAATTGGGTTATACAGTGTCAAAAAAATCGTAGAAGAGAATGAGAATCTTGCATTGAATTTAAAGTATGACAAACAAGAGCAACGTTTTTACTGTATCTTAACTTTGAAAAAAGAAACAGTCCATTAAAAAAAAGCCACTTGCCTATTTACTGAATAGGCAAGTGGCTTTTTGTTGTACGTATGGGACTAATGAACTAAATGATTTTCATTTTTCAGAAGTTCCATAAAATCCACTAATTTTTTTATGCTTCTACGGCTAAGGATCAAGGTATCATCATTTTTAAACACAATTTCATTGTTTTTTTTATCTACTAATTTAATGTTAGCTGGATTGATGGAGTAACTCTTCAAATCATTGAAAAAATGAAAGTTTTGAAACGTCTGTTTTAGTTCTTCAATTTTCCCATGAATCAAAAAAAATTCTGTTTGACAGAAAAATTCAATAGTCGAACGAGAACCTGTGATCTTACTTAAGTAATTGACTTCTTTAGGGTCGATTAAATAGATTTTAGAAAGTGATTCGATTTTAATGAGTTTACTTTGTCCTTGTTGCAAATTCGAATGGTTGAACAATAATTCTTCCAAGCCATTTACAGCTTCCATGATGTCTTTTTTACTATAGTATTTATCTGCTCGAATATTTTGATTGATAATCTCCATCCCTTTAGTTGTGTCATTCGTCAAAAACAGGATGTAACAAGAATGATTTCTCTGACGAATTTTTTTGCTAAAATCAATCCCAGAATGAAAACGGTTCAATTCAATATCAACAATAAAAATATCTGAGTCTTGGATAGGCATAAAATCAAGGTCAGCATAGAATTTTTCTAATTGAGAAGGCAAGGGGATGGTTAACGAAATTGCTGCTAAATTAGCACTACGATTATATTGTTTACGAAATTCTTCTTGATGGAATACATTATCTTCAATATAGTACACTTTCACACACATCACCTCCAACTTTCAATCGTTCTTAGTATAGCAAGAATCAATGTGTGGATAAAGAGAATAAAAGAATAAATTATTAGACTTTTTTTATTTAATATTTAAATAATTGAAAGGAAATATGGATGTTAAAGTAAAATTTGAACGAAAGAGTCAGAGAGAAAACGGTTATTTTGGAAGTCTAAAAATCATCTGGAAATAGTCTACAGACAAAAGCTGGGATACCTTTTTTAAAAGTTGAACCAATGCGTACTGTTTTGTTCGTAAAAAGAAAGAACATCCTATATTAGTTGGTCATATGAAGAAAAGAAAGAATGAGCAAAGAGAAAAATTAATTGAAATAGCCGTTACAAGAAAACGCTTTTATGTTAAGGTAGATACGTAAAATAGTACATTGGTTAGGGAGGGTATTCAAATGACAAGGGAAGAAAAAATATATGATGTAGCATCACAGATCATTTATGTAGTCATAAACAATCTTTTTTTTATTGTTGTAAATTTACCGCTGTTTAGTTACCTTTATTTGATGATTTATCAAGGAGTTACTTTATATCTAATTTTAATGGGTCTCTTTATGATTCTGTTTGCTATTTCATTGATCGCACTATTTGAATCGCTGTATCAGTTTATTATTAAGAAACAGGAAAGCAATCTCCGATTTTTTTGGCGGAGCATCGCTAAGGCATGTTCTTGGGATAGTTTACCTGTCTATTTGCTCATCAGTCTGATTGCTTCAATAGGATTTCTCTTTTTTATGGTTGAACTTTCTCCAATTTTTTCTATATTTGTCATTATTTATGCTATTTTAGCGGTCTACGGGATGTTGATCCTTCCTTTTGCTATCATGGAAACGATCCTTTTCCAAAACACCTTTTTAAAAACGTTGTTGAATGCGATGATTTTATCTTTTCAAAAATGGCAATTACAGCTTTTTACGATTGCCTATCTGTTATTTGTTCTTTTATTGTTTCCACGCTCGCCAGCTATCTTCTTTTTTGTCGGTTTTAGTGGCTACTGCTACTTGTTTTTAACTTTTTATACACCATTTTTACAAACTCGGATAGCGAGTATTAAGGGATTGGATCAAAGAAATGACTAAAAGCATGATGAGGATTAAACACAACCTTTTGAAACACGCTTTTTATCGTTACATGTTGTGGATGAGTGTTAGTTTATTAGTATTATTCTTTATTATTTATCTCATCACAGTTTCTTTCCATCAAAAAAGAGATGAAAATCTAAAGGAAATCAACTTAAATTTTTATACAGAAATTATGATGATGAAAAATGCAACAGACAATATGTTGGCGCTTTTGTATGCGGAACAACCTGATTTGGAAGATTTGAGGCAAATTACTAATTTATCACTCGCAGAATACTACGAATACAAAACGACTACTTACATGAAACATGCCGGTTCAAAGTATAATGGAACCCAAAATTTTGTTAATCAGTCCTTTAAAATGAATGATTATTTGTCAACTGTAGTTATTTATCATGCGCAGACGAAACGTAGCGTAGTCTTTCAAAAAGATCAGACAACCACGATGAAAAAAGTGGATGAATTTCATCTAGCAGACCCAAACGATATCGAAAAGACAAAAAAGCAAATTTTTAAGATAAATAAGAATAGAAATCTGATTGGATTTCACAAAGAATTACATAAAGAAACAGATTTAAGTTACGCAGCAGATGTCTATTTTTATTATGATATTTCTCCATTATTTGAAAAGATTCATTATCAAGTGTTAAGAAACAACGGCAATATTCAAGTTTTCTACAAAAACAACCCTATTCCACCGGAGATAAAACCAAAATATGTTCTAGACCAACGTCAAGCAGAACATTACGTGGTTACAGCCACGACAAAGTATGCCAATGTTTTTACAGAATATTCTTTGATCTATACTGTCTACTCTTTTTTTGCCATCCTTGTGTTTTTAGGTTTTTTCCCATTTCTATTTCAGTATTTGCAAAAAATAGAGGGAAGACTCTCTCAACTAACTCAAAAAATTACCAAAGTAAAAACAGGGAATTTTGACCCTGAAAAGTTCGCTCAATCAGACGACTATAAAAGTGATGATGCGATTTCTTTGATCTCTTCTAGTATTGATGAATTAGCGTATCAGTTAAATGACCAGATTCATCAAGTTTATAAAAGTAAGATTAAACAAAAGGATTATCAGATCCAAAGTATTCGGTCTCAGATCAATCCACACTTTCTTTACAATACGTTAGAAGCAATTCGAATGAAAGCAGAACTAAATGAAGATCACGCAGTGGCAGGAATGCTCTTAAATACTGCAACATTATACCGTAAATTGATCAAGGGGAAAGATGTCATTTGTTTAGCGGAAGAATTGGAATATTGTGATGCTTATCTTAGTCTTTTTGAAATACGTTTTGAAGATGCACTATTTTATGATATCGTTTGTGATCCAAGTCTTGAATCTTTGCTGATTGAGAAATTTACGATCCAACCAATCATCGAAAATTTTATTCATCACGGGATTGATTCGCAACGCCAAGATAACTTTATCGAGATCCATTGTTTTGAAAAGGATGATCGGTTATACATTGAAGTAGTAAATAACGGAAAGCCAATTCCAAAAGTAGAAAAACAAAGAATCCAAAAACAACTTGCTCAAAACAGCCATGATCTGGAGATGACTGCCCCTACTGGCTTATTTGGGGTAGATTATCGAATCAAACAACGCTTTGGTCATCAGTATGGCGTAACATTTACTACGCAAGAAGATTATGTGAAATTTCAAATCACCATGCCTAAAAAAAGAGGAGGGGAGATCGTGTGAATGTTTTACTAGTTGATGATGAACCGTTAATCACAGAAGGAATTGAGAAACTGCTAAAAAAAACAACCGGTAACACAAAAAATTTCACGACATTTAAAACAACTTCCGGTATTGAAGCATTGAAAATCCTAAATGAGGTAGCTATTGATATTTTATTAACAGATATCAGAATGCCTGATATTGATGGATTGGCACTTGCTAAAAAGGCACGTTGTGTACAAAAACAAATAAAAATCATCTTTATCAGTAGTTATGATGATTTTAGTTATCTGAAACAAGCCATTCTCATTGGAAGTAGTGATTATCTTTTAAAACCAGTCGATCCTATTGAGTTAGCCACTACTTTTGGGAAGTTGACAAGAGAAATAAAAGAAGAAAAACTCTTTCAGCATTTGAAGAACAATCAACAGATTGATGTGTTTCGTGTCAATTTGTTGCGGAAATTGCTGCATCAAGAAATTTCGTCAACGGAATTAGCAAAATGGCAGGACATCCTTGAACCAATCACGGATTGGCAAAATTATACCATCACTTACCTAGAAGGTGCTTTTTATAATGATAAACTTTTTGAACGTGTTTCTGAGCAGTTATCGGTATTATTCGTCCAACCTTATAGCCTTTTATTGGAACCGAATAAACTTCTTTTGTTTTTTTCTCCTAAAGAAGAACAACATTATCGGTTAAGTATTCAATATTTATGTGAGACATTTGATTTATTTGCGGTCATCGGTAGTGGCTGCCATTCATTAATTGAGATCACGCATTCTTATCGAAGTATTGAACCATTTATGGAAAGTAAAAATATCTTGGAAAACCCATTAGTCATTGATCTATTTCCTAAAACTACATTGATCAACGAATACCAACTAACGCAGAAAATTTATTTTAAAAGTTTAGCTTATCTTGAAAACCAATCGATTGAAGCATTCCAACAATTAGCTATTGCCAATATTGATCAATGGAAAGAACATCCGATTCAGTCGTTAGTATGTCATTACTTGCTGATCGCACTTCACAAAGGGATTGCTACTCTGGAAAAACAAGAACAAGCTTATCAAGAGTTACAACCATTGATCTACGCATTAAAGTCAGCAGACAAATCAGTTTTTAAGAAAAAGATAGGTACGATCTGTTCAAAACTGACTGAAATAAGTTGTACCACAAAAAGTCATTCTCCAGTGATTGACCAAATCTTATATCTAGTCAATCAGGATTTCACGAAACGCTACTCTTTAAAATCATTAGCTGAGCGATTTCATATGAATCCAGCCTATCTTGGACAGCTTTTTTTAAAAGAATTGAATATGAGTTTTAGTGAATATGATAAAAAAATTCGTATGAGAGAAGCCAATCAGCGAATCAAAGAGAGTACGGAAAGAATTACTGTGATCGCAAAAGCCTTAGGATATGATGATATCAGTTTATTTTATCGTCATTATAAAAAAGAATACGGAATAACCCCCAATAAAGCACGCAAGTTCGAAAATGAAAGAGAGCCGTTGAATCTAAAATGAAAAATCATTCTTTTATCATTTTTTATGACTAAGAAAGGCGTAGCAAAACCAATAATGAAATCATGAATCATTTTTCGAGAAGAGTGATATTCCAGACTCTTCTTTTTTGTGTCTTTATTACATACAAAAAATATTGTCTATAATTTTGCCAATAAATCTATAAAATCGCAAATTGAGAAAGCGCTTTATTTGCTTTATGATAAACGTAGATAAGGAGTTGAACAGGATGGAAGAAAAATTAGCAGCAACATTTGTCAAAAAGAAGCAGGAAAATCGTGTGTTAAAAACATTTAAAAAAAACCGACCTTTATTTTTCCTTTCTTTACCAGGAATCATTTGGTTTGCGATATTTTCCTATTTTCCACTTTTTGCGATTTTAGTGGCGTTTAAAGATTTTCGATTAAGTGGTAATTTTTTTGAAAGTTTTATGAAGAGTGATTGGGTCGCTTTTAAAAACTTTGAATTTATTTTTAAAAGTGGGAATGCTAGCCTTATTATTCGCAACACGGTTGGTTATAATGTGCTGTTCATTGTTATGGGAATCATCGTGCCATTGATCCTTGCATTAATGTTAAATGAAATTTTCAGTAAGCGACTATCAAAATTGTATCAAAGTGTCATGTTTATTCCTTACTTTCTTTCGATGGTCGTTGTCAGTTATATCGTATTTGCATTTTTGGACCCGACAAATGGGTTTATCAATCAGTTTTTGATAAGTATTGGGAAAGAGCCGATCCAATTTTATATGCAAGCAAAGTATTGGCCTTATATTTTAGTCGTTGTACAAATGTGGAAAACGATGGGCTACAATATGATTATTTTTTTAGCCGCAATATGCGGGTTTGATAAATCTTATTACGAAGCAGCTAATCTTGATGGAGCAACAAAATTCCAACAAATCTGGTATGTCACGATTCCTATGTTGAAACCTGTGATCATTATGTTGACGATTTTAGCAGTAGGGGGGATCTTTCGGACAGACTTCGGATTGTTTTATCAAGTGCCAAAAGATTCAGGGGCGCTTATCAATGTGACACAAACCATTGACACTTATATCTATCGCGGATTGTCGTCTATGGGAGATATCGGTTTATCGGCTGCTGGTGGACTGTTGCAGTCAGTAGTTGGCTTCTTTTTAGTGTTAGGAACCAACATGATCGTCAAAAAAATCGATAAAACACAAGGAATCTTTTAAGGGAGGAAAAAAGAGTGGAAGCAAAAAAAACACTAGGTGAATCTTTGAACCGATTTGGACGAATCAGTAAAAAAAATAACCTTTTGATTAGTCTGGGTTTAGGGATATTGACCTTTTTAACTGCTGTTCCTTTTATTTTAGTTTGTATTATCGCCTTTACTGATTCAGAATCGATCCAACGAAACGGGTACCGACTGCTACCTGAAAAATGGAGCCTAGCAGCGTTTCAAGCAATTTTTGAAGAAGGAGCGATTTTTTCCGCTTTCGGTACAACGATTTTCATTACGATCATTGGGACCGTCATCGGTGTGTTTTTAATGTCGACATTTGCGTATACCCTTTCTCGAAAGACTTACGCTTATCGAGGGTTTTTATCAAGGTATTCTTTGATACCCATGTTGTTTAGCGGTGGGATGATTGGTAATTACATTGTGGTTGTGAATGTTTTAGGGTTGAGGAACTCTATCTGGGCATTGATTTTACCTTTGTGTATGTCCACGTTTTCAATCATGGTTTTGAAAACGTTTTATCAAATGTCTGTCCCAGAAGCATTGATTGAATCAGCATATATCGATGGTGCCAGTGAGTGGTTGATTTATTTTAAAATCGTACTTCCGTTATCATTACCAGGTATCGCAACCATTGCCTTATTTTTAACCTTAGGCTATTGGAATGATTGGTTTTCAGCATTACTTTATACCGATAATAATCAATTGGTACCGTTACAGTATTTGTTGATGAAAATGGAGAATAATATTGAATTTATTGCAAACAATGCTGGAAAAATGGGGATGACCCAAACCGGTGCTTTACCCACTGAAACGATCAAAATGGCGGTGGTAGTAGTAGCTACTTTACCGATCTTGATTGCATATCCTTTTTTTCAAAAATATTTTATTGGTGGTTTAACTGTTGGCGCAGTGAAAGAATAGTATAGGAGGAAAAATAATGAAAAAATTTGTATTGCTAGGAGCTGCATTATTAGCAGGAGGTCTTTTAACAGGATGTTCAAGTAACAAAACCAGTAATGCGAGTGAGTCTGGTACGGTGGATCTTACTTGGTACATAACGGGTATTCCACAAAAAGATGTGGCAAAAGTGAATGAGGCGGTCAATAAGTATACAAAGGACAAATATAATGTCACAGTGTCTCTTAATCAAATTGACTGGGGTGAATATGACCAAAAGATGAGCGCACTGGTCAATGCCGGTGAAAGCTTTGATCTCGCATTTACTGCTTCTTGGCTAGGAGGATTTAATTATTTAACCAATGCTCGAAAGGGCGCATTGTACGATATCACAGAATTACTTGATAATGAAAACCAAGGATTAAAAGCTGAAATCTACGAGAATTTTTGGAAAGGTTCCACCATTGATGGAAAGATATATGGGGTACCAGCGCAAAAAGAAATCGCTGCTACGGAATATTTTGTCTTTAATAAAGAACTAGTTGATAAATATGATGTTCCGTACGAATCAATCAAAACCTATGATGAACTTGAACCATGGCTCAAAACGATCAAGGAAAAAGAAGGAATCAATCCTTGGTACATGTCTGAAGGTTACCGAAACCCTTATAAATTCGATGAATTATCAACATCCGTTGGGATCAACCTTGAAGGAGATGAAGGGAAGATCGTCAATTATTATTTTGAGAAACCATACGTTGAACGGGTTGAAAAAGTGAGAGATTTTATGAAAAAAGGCTATGTCAATAAAGATGCAGCACTGGCAAAACAAACCGATATTGTTGGGAAAGAATGGTTTGTTACTTCAACCGTGATGGGACCACTTGATACAGCAACAGTCAAAGACCAAGTGAAAAAAGATGTAGTGGTAACGCCTATGGTAGATTCAATTGTGACGAATGCTTCAGCAATGGGTGGCGGTACGGTGATCAGTGCGAACTCGAAACATCCAAAAGAAGCGATGAAGCTATTAGAAGCTGTAAATACCGACGAAAAATTGATGAATCTCTTATCCTATGGTATTGAAGGAACACATTATGAAAAAACTGGGGAGAAGACAATCAAATGGTTAGATGCTCATAGCAATTATACGATGCCATTTTATATGTTTGGGAATTACTTCAATCTTTATCACCAAGAAGGTGCACCAACAGACGAATGGGAAGTGTTGAAATCTTATAATGAGCAAGCAGAAGCATCCCCAGCACTTGGATTCAACTTTGACACGAAAGCTGTGACAACGCAACTTGCTGCTTTGAATAACGTACAAGAAGAATTTAAAGCATTGATCAACACTGGCTCAGTTGAAACACAAGAGAATTTGAATAATATGAAGAAAAAAATGAATGCGGCTGGACTAGATGAAATTATCACGGAAATGCAAACACAATATGATAGTTGGAAAAAAGAACAAAAATAATACAGATAGTACAAGCCAGGAGCTCAATTTTTTTAGTTGTTTCCTGGCTTTTCACTAGAAAAGAGGAATAGTGTGAAAAAATTACTAGAATTTGAACGTGTGCAACGAATCATCATAGAGTTAAAAAAGAACATGATCAAAACTGCGATACCTGTTGAGAATTTAGTTTTTCATTCTGAAACGGGGACAAAAGAATTTGAAAGAGGTGCTTATTTTGGCGAAAAAAATCAGTACTATACAATTGCAGGAGAACTCTGTTTACCAAATGAATTTCAAAATCAAACAGTCGATTTAGCAATCTTTTCTTCACTAACTGAATGGGATTCAACGACAAACCCACAAATAAAAGTGTATTTTGATGATCAGCTGATCCAAGGATTAGATGTTAACCATACGACTTTGCGGTTACCCAAAGAATATGCTTCAAGAGATCGGATTCCATTGCAAATCGAGGTTTTTTCAGGTCGGGAGGAAAAAAAATATCCTTTGACGGTTGAGCTAAGGTTGATCGATCCTTTGACTTATGAACTCTATTACGATTTGTTCGTGATATTGGATAGTTGGCGATCGCTAAACGAGCATGACTCGAATTATATCTATTATGAAAGAGAATTAGGACAAGTAGTTGATCAATTGAATTTTTATAAACCTTATAGCTCAGAATATTATCAAGGATTAATGAAAGCAAAAGAACACTTAGAACGTGCATTTTATCAAACAGGCTTAGTAAAAAATGCTCCTCGTGCCTTGGTTGTTGGTCATACACATATCGATTTGGCTTGGTTATGGACAGTGATGCAGGCGGTTGAAAAGGGAGAACGTAGTTTTTCGACTGTATTGAAATTAATGGAGGAATATGATGAACTGACTTTCATTCAGAGTCAACCACAAATGTATCAATTGATCAAAGATACCTATCCGCAACTATATGAGAAAATCAAAGAAAAAATTGTTGCAGGCAAGTGGATTCCAGAAGGGGCTATGTGGGTAGAAGCAGATTGTAATCTTGCTTCAGGTGAATCATTGGTCCGTCAATTTCTTTATGGGAAACAATTTATACGCGAAGAGTTTGGTCAAGAAAGTCAAATTTTGTGGTTACCAGATGTTTTTGGTTATTCTGCAGCTTTACCGCAAATTTTGAAAAAAACAAACACGCCCTATTTCATGACAACAAAACTTTCTTGGAATCAATTCAATCAGATCCCTTATGACAGCTTTTTTTGGCAAGGAATCGATGGTAGCCGAGCGCTAACTCATTTTATTACGACAATCAGTGACGGTTATAGCCCGACACCTTATTATACGACTTACAATGGACTACTCGATCCTTATACGGTGAAAGGAAGTTGGGAACGCTACTTAGATAAGGATGTCAATGACAGTATTCTGATCGCTTACGGTTATGGAGACGGTGGCGGAGGACCAACACGAGACATGTTGGAAACGTTGAAACGCATGAAAAAAGGTTTGCCAAGTATGCCCCAAGTCATTGAAAGCACAGCGATTGATTTTTTTGAAGAACTCTCCAAAAAAATGGTCAAGCATCAGGAAAAAGAGTGGCTCGGAGAACTGTATTTTGAATACCATCGAGGAACATACACCTCAATCGGGAAAAACAAGCGCAACAATCGATTTGGTGAAACGTTATTACAGACAGTTGAAAAATTATATAGTATCTTTGCCCGAGAAAAATATCCAGCTGAAATGTTGGAAAAATCATGGAAACAATTATTGTTAAATCAATTCCATGATATTCTTCCAGGAAGCGGAATCAAAGAAGTTTATGATCAGACAGATATTGATTATCACGAACTTTTCACTGAAATGAACCAATTAATTGACACAGTGTTGCCAAGTCACGATGCAGGACAGTTTCTTTATCTGTTCAACCCTAGCGGAGTAAGTGAACAAGTCATCGTTCCATTACCACTGGAATCAGGAGAATGTCTGGAACATCAAGGTCAGTCGATTGTCAGCCAAAAAACGTATGATGGACAATTCTTAGGACGATTCGATCATTTACCTGCTCTCGGTGGGAGTTATTACACTATTGTAAAATCAGATCGTGAAGTCACGACTAAAACGGAAACCACTCCTTTAACTAAACAATACGAGACACAAGACTTTAGTCTTTTATTCAACGAACACTATCGTATGATCAGTGCATTCGATAAAAAGAACCAACGAGAAATCGCTGGTAAGAAAGCAGTGAACGAACTACTGGTTTACGAAGATCTGCCTTTAAATTATGATGCATGGGACATTGATTTTTACTATAAAAATAAACCAACAATCATTACCGATATTCAAGAAGCATTGATTGTTGATCAAGGTCCGATTCGGGATACATTGAAAATCGTTAGAAAGTTTTATGATTCGACTATTACGCAATACATCCATTTGATTCACGGAAAAGCACGAATCGATTTTGAAACGAAGGTTGATTGGCAGCAAAATCATAGTCTCCTTCGAGCAGAGTTTCCAGTGCCTGTCAATGCCTATCAAGCAACTTATGATATCCAGTTTGGCAATCTACAACGACCGGCGCATAAAAATACTTCGTGGGACAAAGCAAAGTTTGAAGTATGTGGACATAAATGGGTCGATCTATCCGATGATGGCTATGGGATTTCATTATTGACAGATTCAAAGTATGGCTTTGATGCTCAATACCAACATTTAGGAGTCTCATTGATCAAATCCGCCACAGATCCTTATGAAACAGCAGATCAAGGAAATCATCAGTTCACCTACTCGCTTTATTGCCATGCTCAAACGTGGAAGGAAGCGAAGACCCAAGAAGAAGCTCGTCAATTAAATATCCCTTGTTTGGCTGTTCGTCAAGAACAGAAAACTTTACCAGAAGGTTCGTGGGTGACCTGTCAAGAACGAAACATTTGTATGGAAACCTTAAAGAAAGCTGAAAAAGATGAGTCCGTCATTTTACGAGCTTATGAATTTGAAAATCGCCAAACAACAACGGTCTTAAAATTTTCTCAGCCAATTCAACATGTACAGATTTGCGATCTATTAGAAAATCCAATTGAAACAGTCGCTTTAGACAGTGAGCATGAGGTAACAGTGGTGTTCAAACCTTACGAGATCCATACCTTCAAAATCCAATTAAAGGAGCAGAACGATGGGTGATTTGCAAAAATTGTTGCAAAAAATGACACTAAAAGAAAAAGTTGGACAATTGAATCAACGATTGTATGGCTGGCAAGTCTACGAAAAAAAAGATGGAAAGCTTTTTTTGACGGACTATTTCAAAAATGAAGTGAAAAAATATGGCACAGTCGGTGTCATTTATGGGGTATTTCGTGCCGATCCTTGGTCTGAAAGAAATGAGCTGACTGGTTTAACAACCAGTGAGGCACAAGAAGTCAGTCAAATGATTCAACAATACATGAAAAAAGAAACCCGTTTAAAAATCCCGGTCTTATTATCCGAAGAATGTCCCCATGGGCATCAAGCCTTAGAAGCCACCACACTGCCAACGAATTTTTCAGTGGGATGTAGTTGGAATCCCGAACTTTATCAACAATTGCAGGAAGTCGTGGCTGCTGAGTTACAAGAAAAAGGAGCTCATCTTGGACTGATTTCGACTTTAGATCTATTAAGAGATCCACGCTGGGGCAGAACAGAAGAATGTTTTAGTGAAGATCCGTATCTAACAGCGGCCTTTACCCAAGCAGCTGTAACTGGTTTACAAAAAGAACAAAAAATTAAAGCTGTGTTAAAACATTTGGCTGGTCAAGGAAACGTCATGGGAGGACATAATTCTGGTCCAGTGGCAATCGGAGAGCGTGAGTTAAGGGAAATCCATTTACCCGCTATTCGAGCAGGAATTAAAGCTGGCGCAAAAGGCTGTATGGCAGCGTATAACGATATTGATGGGGTATTTTGTCACACGAATCCCCATTTGTTACAAGAAATTTTACGAGAAGAATACGGGTTTTCTGGAATCGTCATGGCCGATGGTTGTGCATTAGATCGAGTGGCAGAAACTTGTGGCGATCCATCAATGGCTGCAGCCAAAGCCATCTCTAGTGGAGTTGATCTTAGCTTATGGGACGAGGTGTTTCCTTATCTAGAACAAGCAGTGGCTATTGGGCTGGTAAGTGAAGAAGTGATTGATCGTTCTGTTTTAAGAATTCTTGAGTTGAAAAGCGAATTAGGTCTTTTCTCTAGCCAAAGTTCACCGAAAGTTTCTTTTACTTCGGCACAAAAAGAAACGTTGTGTACAGCTTTGGCAGAAGACAGTCTAGTATTGTTGAAAAATGACAATATATTACCTTTGAAAAAAGAGAAATTAAATCAAATTGGAGTTGTAGGACCTCTTGCGAATAATATCTATCATCTATTAGGTGATTACACGCCTTTTAAAAAAATAGCATCATGTTGCAATCTATTGCAGGGGATCGAAGAGCACACGGCAAATTCAACTACCCAATTGGCTTTTGCTCAAGGCTGTCAGATCACAACTGATCTACCTCAAGGACTAGACGAAGCAAATCAAGTAGCTGAAAATGCAGATGTCATTGTCGTGACTTTAGGTGGGTCCAGTGCCAGAGATTTTTCAACGGCTTTTGCTAAAAATGGCGCTGCATTACAGGGATCACAAGAAATGACTAGTGGAGAAAACATTGACCTAGCCTCGATCGAACTACCGGAATGCCAAATTAAACTAGTCAAGGAATTAGCAAAACATGGAAAACCAGTCATTGCCGTTTTGATTGAAGGCCGACCTCATAGTATCTCAGCGATTGAACCATATGTTTCAGCGATTCTTTTCGCTGGCTATCCAGGACAATACGGAGGAAAAGCGATCGCGAATGTTCTTTTTGGAAAAAATCCGAATGGTAGATTAGCGTTTACGATTCCCGAGCATTCAGGTCAATTACCCGTTTATTATAACTATCGAAATACTCAATTTAAAGAAACGTATACCGATTATCCTAAAAAGCCAATCTATCGTTTTGGCTATGGCTTAAGCTATACATCGTTTGAATTGACCGATGTACTCTTTACCGATCATCAAGATCATTCGATTAAGGTTTCTTGTCGATTGAAAAACACAGGTAATCATAGTGGAGCAGAGACGATTCAAATTTACGGGAAAAAACAACAAGGTTTTATTCCCCCACGAGAAAAAGAATTGCTCGCATTTAAAAAAGTACATCTAACCCCATTGGAAGAACGAATGATTGAAATTATCCTAACAAAAGAACAGTTATACTATTTAGATGAAACGTTTAAAGAAGTATTGCCAAGAGAAGTTCATTTGACAGTTGAAACAGTTACCTTTAAACAAAGTATTCAATTATTTAGAAAGGTTGATGATCATGAAAAAAGCACATGGTGTATCCGCAGTTGAACAGGAAAACGAAGACCGTAAGCTGCGAAAAGACATTGTCGAAAACCATCAAAGCGAAACAGATCATTACCAAGAGTTACCCGCTAATATCCAAAAAAAACTCGATTGGTTTCAAGATCAAAAACTGGGCGTGATCTTTCATTGGGGGCTGTATAGTATTCCCGGTATTGTAGAGTCTTGGCAATTGTCACAAGAAGACAGCTGGGCAAGAAAAATACCTTGGCGCACGAACATGGTCGAATTACGAGAAGATTATTGGGGGTTGATCCATAGTTTCAATCCTTATAAGTTTGAACCAACTAAGTGGGCAAAGCTGTGCCGACAAGCTGGTTTTCGCTACATGATTTTTACAACAAAACATCATGACGGCTTTACAATGTATGATACAAAGTATTCGGATTATAAAGTAACTGCAGCGACATGTCCCTACCATAAAGCGCCTCAAGCAGACATTTTTAAGGCAGTTGTCACCGCTTTTAGAAAGGAAGGACTAGCGACAGGTGCTTATTATTCAAAACCAGATTGGCATAGCTCTTATTATTGGTTGCCAGAAAGAGAAGCGACTGGGCGATACGCAAATTATGACCCAAAAGAGTTGCCTGAAGTCTGGCAGAAATATGATCGGTTTGTTACGAATCAACTCACTGAAATTAGCCAAAATTATGGCCAACTTGATATCTTATGGTTAGATGGAGGCTGGGTGAATCAGGGCAATGAACAACTCGATATGGAAAGAATAGCGAGTGAAGTCAGGCATTCTCAGCCAGATCTCTTGATTGTCGATCGAACCATTGGCGGGGCCTATGAGAACTATGTGACACCAGAAAGAAAAATACCTGAACAACCACCAGTCAAAGTATGGGAAAGCAATATCCCATTAACCAAAAATTGGGGCTATTGGCCAAATGATGAATATAAAGAAGTAGCAGAAGTTATTCTATCATTCGTCCAGATCGTTGCAAAAGGAGGAAATCTACTACTAGGCATCGGACCGAAACCAAATGGAGAGTTACCTACAGAAGCGGTAGCGATTTTAGAAAGACTAGGCGATTGGTTGGAAAAATATGGCGAAGGAATCTATGAGACAAGAGCAGTACCGTTTGATTCCCCTGAAGGCTGGTATGTGACCCAGAAAAATGGCGATTATTACTTTTTTTATAAAGAAAACGCTTCATCTTTATTGCTGTCTGAGGTAGGATTGGATTATAGAAACTTTACCATTCAAGAACTGTCTGAAAAAAATCAGGTAATGGGATCAGAAACTTTAGTACCAGGAAAAACGATAGAGGGCATTGGTTGTTGGCAACTAATGGCAGAATAAGGAGTGGATGCTACTTGATGAATGAATCAAACAAGCCAATATCTGTTACAAAAGCACCTTCTTTAAAAGAGCGTGGCGTGATTTTAGATATTGGACGTAAATTTTATTCAATAGATTTTCTGAAAAAACTTGTAGACTACATGGCTTCATTGAAAATGAATGCTTTGCAACTTCACTTTTCTGATAATGAAGGATTTCGGCTGGAATGCGAAACAATTCCAGAAATCACATCAGAAAAATTTTTGACGAAACAGGAAATGACGAAATTAATTGATTATGCGGAGCAAAAGGGGATCTCTGTGATTCCAGAGTTTGATAGTCCTGGCCATTTGCAACGGTTGTTGGCAATCTATCCACAATGGCAAATGGAGCGAGAAGGCGAAGATTCTTTGATTTTTCCGACTAATCGAGCCCTTGATATCACCAAAAAAGATGCGGTCGCCATGATCAAAAAGATGATAAAAGAATATGCAGAGTTATTTCATCGTTCCGATTATTTCCATTTAGGGGCTGACGAATACATTGAATTTTCAGAGTTGGATAAATATCCGGCACTAAAAGCACAAGCAATCGCTGAATACCACGACCCAACTCGTCAGTATGATGTTTTCATCGACTACATCAATGAGTTAGCAGACTATGTCGAAACATTAGGTAAAAAAGCTAGAATTTGGAATGATGGTGTCTATAAAAAAGGACTGCTCATGAAAAGTAAATTAAAACCTTCTATTCAAATTACGTAATGGACGAAACATCAAGCAACAATGGCGACTGTGGGGGAATTTCTCACTCGTGACCATCAATTGATCAATGTCAACGATCAATTTTTCTATTTTGTTTTAGGAGAAGGTGCCAGTTATAAATATCCTACAGCTCAAAAGATTCAAGACCACTGGACGATTGATCAATTTCCTGAAAATCAACGATTAACAAACGAACAAATGAAAAAAGTACAAGGTGCCTATTTTGCTATCTGGAGTGACTACCCTGATGCTTTGACTGAAGAGGAAGTCTTAACAATGATTAAAGAACCATTAGCTGCACAACAGCAAATCATCTGGCACGAAACAATATGAACAATCAGTGATCAAAGAGGTGAATCTATAGTTGATGTTGTCTTCAATAATTGATCCTGGTGTTTCTTAAAAGTTGTCCAAACAAAAAAGCCGAAGATTTCAAAAATTGTTTCTTTTTTGACATTCTTCGGCTTTTTTAGATCTAGAAATTGTTACCAGGTTCTTAACTATCTGATCAATAATAAGATCTGGTTAGAACGATTCTCGTACCAAAAGGCATCAACGCTAATTTAGCTAATTTAAACGACTGTTTACCAAATGGAATACCAATGATCGTAATATAGAGTATAAGACCACTAATCACATGGGCAATCGCTAATGGGAGTCCACTGATAATCAACCAGATGATATTGATAATTAAAGAAGTCCCACTATCGCTATAAATCACTTCTTTACCAAATGGGAAAAAGCTAAGAGTTGCCAGCTTAAAACATTGTAACCCGATTGGAATACCAATGATCGTTATACACCAAATGACTCCTGCTAAAAACCAACCAATCCCACCGATACAGCCTCCAAAAATAAACCAAATCAAGTTTCCTAACATTCTCATTTTAACACCTACTAAATTTTTTCCCATTATACCATGTAATGGTTCTTAGAGTTCCTTTATTAAAGTTATTTAATTATGTATTTTTTGTTTTGGATAAATGTTTTTTAATATTAATTATATATAAAAATAGTTATTTAATGGTGAACTAAGAACAGAAAGAATGTGAATCGCAAACTGGGTTTGCTTAGTTACCTTAAATAAAGAAAGTGATTGACTTATGCATCTTTTAGATATATTATTCTTGTATCTAAAAGATAGATAAGGAGGAAGAAACATGATGAATGAACTGTTTGTTCTAGGAGAATTGATGGAATCACCACAAAATGGTTATCACTTAAGAAATGCAATGCAGGCTTCTTTAGGCAAAAATCGCAAAGTCAGTTTTGGTGTTTTATACCCATTGTTAGACAAGTTGGCAAAAAATGGCTTAATCACTATTACTGTTAATGAAGAAGGCCGTACACAAAAGACTGCCAGTATTACTGATAAAGGACGTCAACGATTTTTTGAATTAATGAAACAAGACGTTCCCAGTGGCGCTCATACAGAAGAAATTTATTTAATCAAACTCGATTCGATGCAACATCTCTCATTAGACGAACAAAAAGAATTGTTAATGGTCTACATACGTGAAAAACAAGTCACGGTTGACGAAATCAAGGGCTATTTAAAAAAATTAGACGAAGTAAAAAAAATTGATCATTGGTATGCGACTAAAAAATTAGAATTATTACTTGGAAAAGCCCAGTTAGCAATCCAGTGGGCAGAAGATTTTCTATCAGAACTGCCTTATGTGGAAGAATAAGCATGATCATGGTGTAGAACAAAACGTGACAGTTCTTAACATCAGGTCGATTTTAAACGTCATAAAAAAGCAACGATACTGTAACTTTTTATTAGTTACAGTCTCTTTTATACAAAAAAATATATATCTAAAAGATATATTAAGGATGATATTTGGAGGAAGAACATGTCTCAACAAATCAAAATTGCCTTAGTAATGGCAATGAGTTTATTTATGGAAATATTAGATGGTACGATCGTTACAACAGCTTTACCCAAAATGGCGACCACTTTTTCAACAAGTATGTCGCAAATCTCACTTTTAATCAGTGCCTATTTAGTTACAGTGGCGATTTTTATCCCAATGAGTGGCTGGTTAGCCAATTATTTTGGTAAGAAAAAAATCTGGCTTCTGGCTGTTTTCCTATTCACCATTAGTTCATTAGGGAGCGCCCTTGCGCCTAGTTTTGGGGTTCTTTTAGGAATGCGAATGTTACAAGGTTTCTCTGGAGCGTTGATGACACCTACTGCACGATTGATCGTTTTTGAAAAAACGCCAGTCGATCAACTATTAAAAATGACGAGTTATCTTGTTTGGCCAGCATTAATCGCACCTGCGATCGCTCCTATAATGGGTGGAGCAATCATTACCTATTTAAGTTGGCATTGGATTTTTTTGATCAATTTGCCAATCGGTATGTCGATCTTGATCCTAGGATATTCATTGATTCCGTCAGACCATGACCTGATCAAAAATAAATTTGATTGGCTCGGTTTTTTGGAAATGGCAACGGCATCCACCTTACTGGTAGTCGGTGCAGAATTATCTTCACGAGACGGTCTTTCATTTGAGATAGCAGGAATTGTGTGTATCGTGAGTGGAATAATATTTCTTTTGTTCACATATCAACATTTAAATAAAGTCGAACAACCCTTATTTTCATTAAAAGCCCTATCAAAGACTTCTTTTAGAATCGGCCAAACTAGTGGTGCAATCCTATGGTTATCTGTCGGAGCGATGCCATACTTGTTGACGATCTATTTACAAAATATTTTTCATTGGTCAGCAGTCGTTGCAGGAAGTTATGTTATTTTCATTTTTATTGGAAATATTGGGATCAAACCCTTCACGACATCGATTATTCGCTCACTTAACTACAAAGGGGCATTGATTGCATCATTCCTCATGATTTTGAGTAGTTCTTTCTGTTTGTTTTTCATTGAATCAACTACGTTTCCAGCGATTATCATGTTACTAGCTTTTGCTTCAGGAATCGGACGCTCGCTTGCACTCACAGCGTTTATGGGATTAAGTTTATCAGAAATTCCACCACAAGAACGCAATAGCGCCAATACATTGAATACAGTTGTCCAGTCTTTAGCTCAAGGGTTAGGCGTATCATTTATTACATTGGTGATCCATTTATTGGAAATCCAATTGTCGATCCCACTGGCTTATAGCTTAGGTTTTGCGGTTTTAGGAGCACTAATGCTTCTGCCAATCATTGAAATCCTAAAAATTCCACAAACAATGGGCATAGCGACAATGAAGAAATAAACCTAAAATAGTAGACAGGTAGATTTATTGAAGAAAGATTTGAACTAAGGGTACTTTACAATCAAAAATCTACTAAAAAACTAGTCCTTCGCTGACTTGATTGTGCGAGGGGCTAGTTTATGTAGCGTTTTATCGAAAAGCCACATTGGTAGTAAGTTGAATAACGACACTTCGATTCAAACAAACGCCAACTCTATTACCAATAAGCAAATCAAGGATCATAGATTAGCGAGTCAGTACAAGCAATTGTTTTAAGTAATTGGCTAAAAACTCTGAATGACTATTCTGATTTTTTGATCAACACAAGAACAAGTAACAATCCAATCTTTCCAAATAGGAAAAATCCTTTGTGTGACTCGGACACAAGTTAGCTTTCCTTAAAATATAATCGAGCCTTTTTGATAAAGTTTCTTTGAGTATAGGAGAGGAATGATACCCAGTAAACGATAGTTCAAATCAATGATAATCAACGAGAATGCCTAAAAAATCTGTAATCTTCACAATAGTTCTAGTAAGCGAAGTATCAACGGATTGATTCTTTTAATAAAAATTATTTAAAAATTTTTATTATATAACAAATTAATACTCTTGTTATTGATTTACAATGTAATTGTCAGATCGATAAGCGAGAGGAGAAAATAATGGTTTTTAAATTCTTACAAAAATTCAAAGAAGCCAATCAACTGGAAAGCAGCGCCCAAGAAGTGGTTTCCAAACAATACTTAGAAATAAGAAAAACGTCTTTTGTGCAAAAGAAAGATGAGAAGATCGTAATCGACTTTTTAAGTGACATGGATAAAGATTTCGGTAGTAGCCAAGATGATCGAGTGAGGCAAGGAGAACATTTTGAGCAATTTTTAGCAGCAGCTTTCCGATTAGCAGGATACGGGGTTGAGATAACGAAGAAAAGTTATGTCAAAGATCATCGTAAGTATGTGGGAGATGGGGGTGTCGATTTAATTTTGACGAAAGAAAAAAAGCGGATCGCGGTACAAGCAAAATCCAATCGCTTAAACGCAAAACCCACACCGACACTGATTGGACGTAAAGATATCACTAATTTTTCAGGAATTTCAAATAAAAATTGGGATAAAAAAATGTTTATCACCACTTCATTTTTTTATCAACAGGTCTATGAAGAAATTGAACAAAATGAAAAAGCAAAAGAAATCGAGTGGTATGATCGCTACGGGTTATTACAATTATTAAATCAAATCATACCAGATACGATGCTAAAATTTCAGCTTTTAAATTCTTTGCCAATGGGTATAAAAATATGCCCCAAATGTAGCGAAGGAATCATAATTAATTGTCGGAATGGAAAAACCGGCCATCTATTTAAAGCATGTTCCTTACATTGTGGTCATACAGAAAAGTTCAACACAACGGAATGATTGCATTAGTCAGCGATTCTTTTTCCAAAATCTCTACATATACTAATACAGTGATACTTCGATTGAATGCTAGTCAATACTATGGACGCTAAGACAGCGTTATAGTTTAAAAAATCCACAAAAAATATGTGATGCAGCCATACTTGGGAATAATTCCCCGTCAATTTTTCAATAGAAAGAATAAACAGTTCAAACAAGTGATTAAGAAAGGACTCTAGAATGGATAAATGACAAAAATACTCAAAGTAAAGCAAATTGAAGCAATGAAATTTTATACGGATATCTATCGAGAAGCAAGTTCATTCAGAAACATGTGGGTAATCAAACCCTTTTATCTGTTTTTATATGTTCTTAGCCTATGGATTAATACGCTATTTATTCTAGTTATTTTGGGTAGTAGTTTTTTATATTTAACTGGAAATACTCATGCTTATAATAATATTGAAACAATCTTTTACCAATTCATCGTGGCGACTGCGTTTCTGTTATTCTGTTACTATAAAAGATATCGAACAAAGCATGGTCGTCCTAAAAAATACCATAATTATTTATATAAACGAAAAGCCGAAAGAATGCTCGACGAACGAAGTATCAATCAATTGATTTTTGATGTGGAATACTTGATCAAAAAGAAAGAAAACCACGGAACCAGTATGTTAAGTATTTACCAAAACTTTATCGTAGCTTCGTGTTTTCCCATTACAATCTATCTCATCCAAAATTTTTTTGAGAAAGGCAGTATAAATTTTAGTACTTTTCTAATCAGTCTTTTTCCACTGACATTCATTTTTGGGATTTTTAAATCGAATAATTTATTTATATTAGTAAAAAGCCTTTATGTTGAAGATTATTATATGCTTGTTCATGTAAAAAAAGAATTAGAATATATGAAGACAATCAAAATAAATAAGACCAAACGTTGAAAATCGGTATTTATGTGTCTCACTCAATCAATAGAAAAATAAACAGCACCTAATCTGTTCCAAAATAGTAAAACCGTCATTTTAGAGATAGGTTATATTCAATCTAAAGCTCAAACTCATCCTCACAATGATATGGGGTCAACTTATTAGTAAATATCTGGAATACGACTAAGGCTAGAGTGCGCGGAATAAATTCATAAAGAGAGGGATATTAGATGAAGTATATCACTAAAAGTTGGTCATTTATTTCTATTTTAATCTTATTAATCATTTTTGAAATAGTTAACACATATCTTATTTGTCAGTTTCCTATTTATTTACGAATAGGCATACTTATGCTCATTGGGTGGGGATATGAAATAATCATAAGACGTTTTTTAAAACATTAACTATAAAAAACTATGGTAGAACATCATGAAAAAATACTATAAGATTATCTCTGATTTACGTTGAGCAACTTTAGAATCAGCGCTTAATACAGCATTTTCAAGAAAATAAGATAGAATTAAAAAAGGTTAGGCTGGTTTCCTACGAGAACTAGCTATAATGATGCTGGAATAGCTATAGCCGGAATAATATAGAGGAGTGAGTTTTCTTGTATAAAAACTGGAAAAAGTATACGAAAAACCATCCATACGCTAGTATTATCATTGTGGCGTTAGTAGCCAGTTTAATAGGTATTTTTATCGAATATTTACTGAATCGAGACTTTCTAAGAAGCGGCTTTGGAGTAACGTTGATTTTGATTATCGGGCAGATAGTTGTTGTAAAGAAAAATAAGAAATAATTTACTGAAATAAAGTGTCGGGGTAAGAAGCGTTTTTGTAGTGTGAAAAATGATGAGTTTATGAAAGATTAAATGATGAATAATGAAACAATTGAACAAAAGAGAAAGGGTATGCTATAATAAACATGAAAAAAGGAACTGCGTCAACAGTTCCCTTTTGACAGCACCGCTAAAGACGGTGGCAAGTTATATAGTTATCTCAAAAAGGAGTAACCAATCTCTCGCTAAAGTGACGGTTACTTCTTTTTGTCGTTTTTGTGGGCTAAGGTTAGAATGCCAAAAATCAGTGTTGCGATCAAAGATCCAAAACTGATCATTAGCCCTAACGCTGCTTCCACAGACAAAAGGCGTCTCCTTTCTCTAAAGTTTGAGATTATGTGCATAAGCACCACCTCACTTCCAGATTGGATAGCCACCGTCATTAAACTTTACTGTCATAACTGATTATAGCATATAGGATTTGTTATTATTACCTTAAAAATAAAAACAACTGTTCTTTTGTTTTGGAAATTGAATAGCAGAATAAGCGTATGCTATAATGAGCATGAAAAAAGGAACTGCGCGAACAGTTCCCTTTTGACAGCACCGTTTAAGACGGTGGCTCAGTTTAATTATAGTTACAAAAAATAACCGTTAAACTGCCTAAGTGTAAATTGCGGTTATTTTTTGTCGTTTTTGTGATTGCTGACTGTCAGAACTAACGCTACAAAAGCTATTGCAAACATTAGCGCTTCAAAAACAGACAAGCTTATCCTTTCTAGGGAGCAAGTTACAAATCAACATAGGCCTCACCCTATTTCTATTGGGATTAGCCACCACATAAACTGTGCTGTCTCAACTATATATAGCATATAGACCTAGTTATTTTCTTGAAATTTCAAGTATAATTAGGTCTATTTTTTTGCTTAAAAATAAGAAACCAAGAGGGAATGTGAACTGAAAAAAAATCAAGAAAAAGGAGAAAAACAAAAACTTTTTATCCGTGAAAACGTAAGTATATTAGAATCGATGGAAGTTAAAGTTATTTAGTCAAATAAGAAAAATTAAAGTTGCTTTATAACATAAGAAAGAAACAAAATAAAATAAGATTCAGGGGAACAAAAATCAATGAAACAACCAATCCTGCAGAACAAAAGGTTTCTGCGTATATCCATATCTCGTTTTGTGAGCATATCTGCCATTACTGTAACTGGCTGACTAAAATTAGTTCTTTTATTTAAAAAATTCAAACAGTTATGACTTTAAAAACGCTTTTTATGATGAGGTAAACTAATAACATCGTTATTAGTTTACAGTTGTATCGTCATATAAGACAAATAAAATAATTGGGAGGATACATATTTTTAAATGAAAATTAGTATTACTTACATCTGATTTGGTTGTCTCTATTACTCCATCAATCTCGATAGGATCAAATGTATTTGCTAATGAAAATACAGAAATTTCGTTGAATCAATCAATAGACAGAACTATTACTGAATAAAAGCTTACTGAAGGATTCAGGCAATTATTTAATTTAAATATTGACGATTTAATCACTATTTTGAAACAATAAGGAATTGATCCATATACAATTTTTACTGCTAGCGAAATAGCATTACAAAGAAGAAAAGAGCTACTTAGGGCTAGGGTAAATAAAGTATTTAATTTCAATAACGAAACAAAAGATATTTATTTGAACTCTTATATTGCGACTACTGCAAAAACTGTTGGGCTTGCAGTGATTGTACATTATGTAGGTTTAGGATAGCTCAAGCTATTACTGGTTCTATCGGAACTACGATTCATACAAGTAAAAGAATGATTATTCGTGTAAATAAACAACCAGGATGAAAAGGGGTTCGAATATTGATTGTTGAGTAATCATAAGTGTACGCAGCCAATAAAGTAAAGAAATCTTGATTGGCTGGTGTTTTATATGAATTATTTATCTAAAATATGGCTATTTGTTCAATATTTAATATTACTAGTGATTTTTGAATTGATTAACATATTTATTATTTATCGTTTTCCTATTTATGTGAGAATTGTAATACTTGTTCTCAATGCTTGGGGATATGAAATAATCGTAAGCCATTAAAAAAAACATCGTTATAATCATAAGCAATAAAGAAATTGTTACATAAAATCATGAAAAAAAGACAACAGAATTATCGCTGATTGGTTAAACAATTGTTGGCCAAAAAACAAAAGAAATGATGAAGTACATAGTTAATGGGATAAGCAGTAAATAATAAAAATTAGTTAATGTGGATAAAAATGGTTTGAACAAGGTCATATCTTAAACGTAGATATGACTGTGACTATTAAAATGTGTTAAAGATAATGTCTCACATCCAAATGAAACTTTTTATGGCATTAAATTGTCGTTGTGGTACTCTACATTTGCGACGACTAGAAAGCATTTTCTTTGTTTGGCATAGATTTTATAGTTGTTGTGTTTTTTGTCTAGCTTTTTACTTTCCATAGGATAAGTAAAAAGCATTAAATGAAAAGGAGATGGATACTATATGAAAATAGGTAAACTGATTACTGCTGCTCTTGGTGTGGCGAGCATAGCAAATGAAGCACGTAGTTTAGGACACCAAAATCAAGGAAGGGAATTAGAACGAAATCCGTATGTAGAAAACTTGGATAGAATTAATTTTTTACCTGATGACATTCATCCACACGAAGTTCAACACTCGAAATACAACAATGGGATGAACGCTGACCAAACCTCAAGACTACTAGACGAAATGCAAAGAGATGATCCAAGACACCCCTATTCAGCTCAAATATCTAAAAAAAAATCTAAAAAAAATGATGAAATTCATCCACACAAAGTTCGACACTCGAAACACAATAATGTGATGAACACTGACCAAACCTCAAGACTATTAGACGAAATGCAAGTCGATGATCCAAACCCCTATTCAGCTCAAAAATCTAAACAATCAAAAGAAATTGATGTAGAATTTTCAAAGCATCTCGAGGATCAAAAAGCTCATGACGGAGCAATTTATCAACTAGTGGAAAAAGAGTCAGAATTTATCAAACTCTTAAACGGATATATTACTGAAAAACCTGCAGAAATTAATCTATTAAAATCATACCGTGAGCAGTCTGAAGAATTATGCAAAGAATTACGTCTTGTGAGGAATGATTTAAAAACTTTTGTGAATAAGACAGAACAGAAGTTGGAATCGCTTGAAAAATATTTAAAAAATGATGGAATAGAGAATAGAACAGAAGTAGAAGAATATGAGTTTCGTTACATAATGGACTTAGACAATCTAAAAAACAAAAAAAGGGAGGCCAATAGTTTTTTAGCGAATTGTAGAAAGCTAACAAGATTCCTAAAAAATGAGATAAACTACCTGAGAACCCCTGCAGTGCATTCTCTTGAAACAGAAAGTCCTACTATTTTTTCACAAGAGTCTACAAAATCAAAAGGAACCCATTTGGGTAGCGCTTATAAAACAACGATAAGTATGCCTGAAATAACGAATAAACCTACAACAGCGCTACCTACTCTTTCTCCACAAGAAGAATCTATAGCAATAAGATTTGAAGATCTTTCAAACAATTTCAACATGGCAACTAAAAATATAAAATATTTACGTGAACAAATTAATGAGTTCCATTTACAGTTACGCTCGAATAAGAAAATGTCTCCTAGTGATATTCAGCAGACAGAAAAAAATCTTAATATTTTTGAGAATATCATCCTTCCAACATTAAAGTGTGAAAAAACGAATATTCAATATGCAATAATTAATGAGAAAAATTGTATAGAGTTGCTTGTAAAAAAAGGAAAATTAAGCCCCTCGTTAGCAACAAAGTATACTGATGAATACAATAAACTCATTAATAACTTTGAACAATCTAATAACAGAAGAAATAAAAGAGGCCAGTCAATGAAACCTACTCTTTCAGAAAAACTAGCAAATACTGCTATAAAAAATAACGAAGAATTTTCAAGAACTAAACGAGAGTCAACTTTTGAAAGGTAGTCTATAAAAAAGTGTGTAAACCCCCAGAGGTTGTATCAAGTGATGCAGAGAAATTTTTCAAATGGATAAACCTAAAGAAACGAATGTTCAAAAGAATTAGATTTAAAACGTACATACAACATAAAAGACAGAATGAAATAGCTAATAAGTTCAGCAATTGAGGAGATACTTGTTGAATTACCATGTGCCTGGTCTTTTTTGATTAGTCACTTTATAAACATTACTGTCTTTACCATTACACTCATATCTCTTTATTGGCAGAAGCAGGCGTTCCGATTAAAGCGATCATGGAGCGAGTGGGTCATTCCAACATGAAAACTACTTTAGAAATTTATAACCAAGTAACCAATACAACCAAAGAAAAACTAGTCCAAGAAGTCGATTCTTGGATTTTTTAGTGGATTTGTTTGGAAAATACGGTTAGTATGCGTATATGAGAGGTTGTGAAAGCGATGGTTTGCTTCAAGAATTAAGAGCGAAAAATCGAAAATAGCTTTCCATATTTTTGAATTTTTTGAACTTAATTCCGTAGAAGCAATCGCTTGAACACCGTTTAAAGAAGGTCGAAAACAGGTACGACTTTTCGACGTAAGGAGAATTTAGTTTAATGAATGAAACAACCAATTCCGCAGAACAAAAGGTTTCTGCGTATATCCATATCCCATTTTGTGAGCATATCTGTTATTACTGTGACTTCTATAGAAATTAGTAAGTAATATAATGTTGGGGCTGCAATATGCGAACAAATGTGCTACAATGTGAGAGTTATATAGAAAATTTATTAAGAAAAGAGAGTGTAATACATGGGAAATTCTGTAAGTTCTTCAATGGAGGATAAACGAACAATTGCGGCGTTTTTCTCTGGTGTAGGAGGAATTGAGCTAGGTTTTACAAATACTGGCAAGTTCAGAGTACTGTATGCAAACGAATTTGATAGTAATGCTATTATTACCTACCGTGAAAATCATCCAGAAACACATTTGGATGAAAGGGATATTCATGAAGTCACAAAAGATATGTCGGTTGTACCGGAAGCTAATTTAGTTATCGGTGGTTTCCCTTGTCAGGCATTTTCGATTGCAGGCTATAGAAAAGGTTTTGAGGACGAACGTGGAGATCTTTTTTTTGAACTATTGAAAATTATTAATGAGAAGAAACCCGAGGCTATATTTGTAGAAAATGTAAAAAATATGGTTACACACGATCATGGAAATACTTTTAAGGTAATAAGAGAAGCCCTAGTGATGAGTAACTATTTTATAAAATGGAAAGTACTTAATGGAAAAGATTATGGTAATGTTCCACAAAATAGAGAGAGAATATACATTGTTGGCTTTAAGTCAAAAGAAGCTTATGAATCCTTTAGTTTCCCTGAAAAAATTAGGTTAACAAATAAATTAGATAGCGTTATTGATTTTAATCTAGATGCCGATGAAAGATATTATTATGATGAGACAAAAACACCATTTTGGGATAAATTGTATCCTAATATTACTTCCCAAGATACGGTCTATCAATGGCGACGACAATACGTTCGAGAAAACAAATCAGGAGTAGTACCTACATTGACAGCTAACATGGGAACAGGTGGACATAACGTTCCTCTAATTTTAACTAATGATGGACGTATAAGAAAATTAACACCAAAGGAAACTTTTAATGTTCAAGGCTTTCCTGCTAATTTTAAGTTGCCAAATATTTCTAATGGACAATTATATAAGCAAGCAGGTAATAGTGTGGTTGTTCCTGTAATACAAAGAATTGCCGAAAAAATAGATGAAGCGTTGGAAAAAAGTGACGAATTAATAAAAGTAATACCAAATGGGAAATATGCTATCATGCATACTATAATGGATGGTCGTTTTAGTGGTAGATCTGAACTTGTAAGAACAGTTAATAGTGAACAAGAGCTTAAAAAATTTGAAGAAGAACATAACATTACTTTTATGAGTCGAGATGAATATTTACGTAATGTCCAAAAAAATCGTCAAATGGATTTTTATAATTTTGAATAATAAATGATTAATTATGTTTAGAAAAAGACCAACTTTATTATGATTTGTTGGTCTTTTTTTGTTATACTTTATTTATAAAATAATAAGTAAGGTGTTTTTAATATGTGGAATCAACTTGATGTACATAAAAAAGAAAAATACAAATCCTTAATAACTAATTTTGCCAGCTTAAGTGAGGCTTTTTCTCAAAAATCAGATAACGAAATAGATGTACAAATAACAAAAAGAGTTGCCCCTATTGTAAATTCAAAGTTTCAGGAAACAGCCTTTCAAAGGTCATTTGGTGCAATTGGTGAAGATATAGCAAATACAAGCTATGATGCTTCGTTGAAATTAGATGATAGACATAAATATTTAGTTGGTATTAAATCTTTTGGAATACATTCTGGCGACCAAAAAATTGCTCAATTTAAAGCAAGTAGTATTTTGAATGGTTGGAGTACGATTTTAGCTGAAGCTAGAAAAAATGCGGATTTACTTGGTGATAAGAAACTAGCTGATGAAAAAAATGAACCTCTATATAGAAAAGTGGCTATGGAAATAGCCAGATTAAGAAATGAACGAATTGCATCTTCTAAAGAGTTGATTAAAGGATTCGATGCATGCAATGATGTAAATGTGGATGCTGTATATCATGTTTTAATGCCTTCAAAAAGAGGAGAAGTTCCTCAAATTCATGTGGGAGAAACTAGTTATCTACCAATTGATATCAATAATATTGTAATTTTGGGAGCAACTGCTTTAAGAAATGCAACAAATTTTAAATTTACGGACGGTCATCATACTTATAAATATGCAGATGCTGATTCGCAATTATTTATGAATTTTCATAATAAAGAAATCGTTGTAGATACCTGGGATGTTAATTATGTCCAGGATGCATTTGCTTTCTTTGAGAACTTGAATGCAGGAGCAATAAATTTACCTGAAATTAAACCACTGGGACAAACTGTTTCTTGGATGATAGCGAATGAAAAAGGTATTGTTGAAGGAAGTTCGGGCTATAATGGATTTGATGGAGCTACAAAATTAGCAAAGGCTAACAACTATAGAGAGAACAGAATTAACTCATTCTATGAAAAATTTAAAAATGTAGTGACGAAAGATGATATGGATATAATTATTTTATATTTAAGAGAAATTTTATTGAAAGATTATCCCACTAAAGATGATAAAAAAGAAATGAAAAAAGTACGGAATAAACTTAGGGATAAGCTTATTTCAATTGGTGATGAAAAGGTAAAAACTGCAGTGTTTTCAATGGTTTATCGTCCTGTAAGTGAAATGTATATTCCCATACCTGAATCAAAGAAATTTCATAATGAAAATCCAGATTTTTTTGGGAAAAATATTGGAACTTTTATAAACGGAACATCAAAATTAGCTTTAGATAAAGAACAAAGAACTTTTTCATTGGAATTTATTCCAAGTGGAAATAAAGTCTTAGCATACATTAATCAAGATAACGGTAAAGGAATTCAATCAAAAAACAAACAAGGAATATTAGGTGAATGGATTTTACGTGGAGTGTTCCAACTTGATGAGTATGAAGTTTTAACTGGTGAAAGACTCAATGAACTAGGAATAAATGCAATTCGTTTAACTAAATTCGATGACTTAAATAGGGGGATTGGTCTGGAATTTATTTGGATTGATATAGATAATCCACCCGAAGATGCAATTGGTTGGGTGTGTAAAAATAAAAAGTAAGGCTTCCTATGAAGATACGTAATATGATCCCATAATCTATGAAAGACTTCAAAATGAACCTGTAAAGTATAAATCTTTACTAAGATACGTTATGAAAGCTAATGTTATAGGACAATATCATAGAATTTTTATTGGTGTAGCTCTACTAATAACGCTATTTTAAATATATTGTTTAAAACCACTTGTGATAAATTATTAATAGAAGAGCCTTTGTTTGTAGTAATAATTTTTAAATAAATTGAAAGCTAGTATATCCTCCAGTAAATTCCAAATACTGGAGGATTCTTTTTCTAAGCGCTGATTTACTCATAAAAAAGTAGTTGGCTACTTCGTCAAAGTTTCTACATTTTCTTAGTGCATAGGAAAGCGCTTGATCGTTCGCCATAAGAATACTGACGCCTATATTGGCTCTAAGTTCTTTTTCATAGTCTTCTGGTAAACAGGTGTCTTCTAAATTCATATCAAAAAATGCATGAGATTCTCCAAGATAGGGTATATCCCTATAGTAATAGATTATCTCATGCATTTTTGTAAAGTTTTGGCGTTCAAGCATTAAGTTTTGATTGGTGTTGATGATGATCTCACCATATACTTTCGTAATTGATCCAAGCATTTTCTTACTTAAGTTATTTTGAATAGTAATAAGTCACTTTATCTGAGCGTTCATTATAAATAAAGTAGAGAATTAAAAAAATTACTTAAAACAGGAAATGTCCAAACGTCGCTATATGTATTTGTAGATATCTTATTCTTTACTGTTACTACTTTTTTTAACAAAAAATGGGCATGGAAAATTTGCGGTAATTGATATTAAAGAGTAGGAAGAATACGAGAATTATAAAATAGCGAAACAAGTTTCTCAAGAATTAATGAAAGCGGAGCAAAGTGATAGTGTGAGCAATAAAGAGATGGTGAAAGAGTTTGGATTATAGTTGATAGTTTTTCAAATTAGAGTGACAGATAGATTACAATATAATTCTTTATAAGATTGAGGTAGAAAAACAATTGTTGATTTTGAGAATTTACTCAAATCGAGAAGATCTTGTCAAAAAATGTCTGCTCTTTGTGGAAGGTTAAATGTAGAATGATGAAACAATTGAACAAAAGAGAAAGAATATGCTATAATGAACATGAAAAAAGGAACTGCGCTAACAGTTCCCTTTTGACAGCACCGTTTAAGACGGTGGCTCAGTTTAATAATAGTTACAAAAAATAACCGTTCAAACTGCCTAAGTTTAAATTGCGGTTATTTTTTGTCGTTTTTGTGATTGCTGATTGTCAGAACTAACGTTGCAAAAGCTATTGCAAACATTAGCGCTTCAAAAACAGACAAGCTTATTCCTTTCTAGGGATCAAGCCACAAATCAACATAGGCATCACCCCGTTTCTATTGGGATTAGCCACCGCATAAACTTTACTGTCTCAACTATTATAGCATATAGACCTAGTTATTTCCTTGGAAATTCAAGTATAACTAGGTCTATTTTTTTGTCTAAAAATAAGAAATCAGGAGGAACTATGAATTTAAAAAAGGTCAAGAAAAAGGAGAAAAAAGAGAAACATCCGAAAGTGAAAAATTGTCACAACAAAAAGCGAATAAAGTGGTTTTTACTGGCGTTTGTTTGCTAGTGATTGGCTTCAACTATTGAAGTAATTCGAGCAAATGTTGTGACAACTAATTTTGATCAACTATCCAAACAGGTGGTTCAATTAGCTAAGTACAAAAATAAATAAGAAATCTAAGAAAAAGGTTTTATCAAATTATCTTTATAGATATGTAAACGGAAATTCCTATAGAAAATCCAGAAGATCGTTCATTGGCAGAATCAGATGAGCTAACTCTCGAACAAGAGCTATCACTAGATGAGAAAGAGGTGAAAGAGGAGTTTGATGAACCACAGAATACTGAAGAGATGGATAATCTAAATATGACCGTATATAACTTGGAAGAACTTGCATTAACCCAAGCAGGAAAAGCTTATTTTGATCAAGAACAAGATCAAGAATTACTAACGAAGTATGTGCTACCTATGAATCGAATGGAACAATTAGAACCAGATTTTAGAAGTTTGGAAGAATCAGAAAAACTTTTATTTAGTTTAATCGCAGAACAAGAAAATGAGAAAGAGAACACAAAAAATTCCTTCAATTGATATACGCCCTGGTTTAAGCTATACTGTATATACGGTATAACTTAAGGAGGCGTTTAAGATGGAAATCAAGGAAAGAAAAATTAGAAAAAGTGGAAATTCAATCGTTTTGACTTTGTCAAAAGAAGTATTGGAAAAAATTGGTGTAAAAGAAAATGATTTTGTTTATGTAGATGAAGAAAAGTTAATTGAAGCCATCAGTAAAAAAGAGCCAAAATCTTCACACGACTTAAAAATAGACCAATTGATTAATGATTCATTTCATGACTATGAACAGATGTACAAGGAGTTGGCAAACCATTGATCAACTACCTGACAGAAAAAGATATCATAAAAATGAATGTCCACTTAATCAGCTGGCAAACACCAGGTGAAATGACCGGTGTAAGAGATGCAAGTGCATTAGCTATGGCTGTAAACCAGCCGCGTCAGGAAATATTTGGTCAAGAGTTGTACGAAACGATTGAAGAAAAAGCAGCCATCTTAGGAATCAATCTTATTAAGAAACACCCCTTTCAAAATGCAAATAAACGTACCGCTTTTATGGCGATGGATGTCTTTTTACGGTTAAATCAGGTCAAAGTATCCTTTAAACAAAACGAAGCCATTGATTTTGTTGTCAAGATAGCTACGCATGATTCAGAAGATTTTGATCAATTAAAAAGAAGTGTTGTCGACACAATTAATGATCATATGATGAACTAAAAATTTATAATTAAGTGTTTTATAAAAAAGAAAGAAGATTGATGAGGAAATCAGTCTTCTTTTTTTGCGTAACAGAGGTGAAAAATGAAAAAAATTGCGTATTTAATTATAGCTACTTCTTTTCTCATGTTATTTCAATTTCAATTATTCTAATAAACATGTGACTACGCATACTTTTCGCTACACACATATTTCTCTTTTAGCAGAAGCAGGCGTTCCGATCAAAGCGATCATGGAGCGAGTGGGTCATTCCAACATGAAAACAACTTTAGAGATTTATAACCAAGTAACCAATACAACCAAAGAAAAACTAGTCCAAGAAGTCGATTCTTGGATTTTTTAGTGGATTTGTTTGGAAAATACGGTTAGTATGCTTTTATAAGAGTGGTCGAAAACAGGTACGACTTTTCGACGTAAGGAGAATTTAGTTTAATGAATGAAACAACCAATTCCGCAGAACAAAAGGTTTCTGCGTATATCCATATCCCATTTTGTGAGCATATCTGTTATTACTGTGACTTTAATAAAGTATTTTTAGAAGGTCAACCCGTAGATGAATATGTCGAGATGCTTCTAAAAGAAATGGAAATCACACTTGAACAACATCCTGTAAAAGAATTAGAAACACTGTATGTTGGTGGTGGGACACCTACGTCTTTGACTGCAGTGCAATTGGATCGTTTGTTAGTAGGCGCTAGGGAAATATTGCCTTTTAAAGAAGGAAAAGAATTTACGGTTGAAGCGAATCCTGGAGATCTAACGAAAGAAAAGCTTCAGGTCATGAAAAATTATGGAGTGAATCGTTTATCAATGGGGGTGCAAACTTTTGATAATCGGTTGCTGAAAAAAATTGGGCGGAAACATACCGCAGAGGATGTTTACCAAACAATGCGTTTTTTAGAAGAAGAAAACTTTACGAATGTGAGTATTGATCTGATTTATGCGTTACCTGGACAAACGTTAGAGGGCTATCGAGAGACATTGAATCAAGCACTTGCACTTGATTTGCCCCATTATTCATTGTATTCATTGATTTTAGAAAATAAAACGATGTTTATGAATTGGGTGCGGCAAGGGCGTTTAGAACTGCCTGATCAAGAAACCGAAACGCGGATGTTTGAAGAAACCATACAAGCAATGGAAAAAAAGGGACGTCATCAATATGAGATCAGTAATTTTGGGTTGGATGGGCATGAATCAAAACACAATTTGATGTATTGGAACAATGATCATTATTTCGGCTTTGGCGCAGGTGCAAGTGGATATCTTGGGAATAAACGATACCGTAATAAGGGACCGATTCAACATTATTTACGTCCATTAAGAGTAGGAGAACTCCCTGTTTTGGAAACTGAAGTACTTTTAAGAGAAAATCAAATCGAGGAAGAAATGTTTCTTGGGTTAAGGAAAAAGATAGGAATTTCCAAACGACATTTTTACGAACGTTATCAGCAAACAATCGAATCGCTTTATTCAAAGGTTTTGACAGATTTAGAAAAAGAAGGATTATTGGTCAATGAATCCGATCGAATTTATTTAACGCCAAAAGGAACTTTTCTAGGAAATGAAGTATTTGAACGTTTCTTGCTTGAAAAATAGTTGTGAGAGGTCAATAAAACCTTTAAATTTCTTTATAGATCGATTAAATAATGGAAGGTATTAAGAAACCTATTTATCTTTCGTGTTGATCTATCAATGTATTTATCAGAGAACACCACTTTTAGCACTCGTTAAATGAGAGTGCTAAAAGTGGTGTTCTTTTTCTTGACACACTATGCGCTTCTTGCTATATTAGTAAGTGGGTTAGCACTTAGAAGATATGAGTGCTAATGAGAGGTGAAGAAGATGTTAACACAAAGACAAAGTGAGATTTTACGTCTGATCATCCAAAACTATACGAGTAGCGGTATACCCGTTGGCTCCAAAACCTTAATGGAAGATGGAGTCAAGGCAAGCTCAGCAACGATCCGTAATGACATGAAAGCCTTAGAAGACGCTGGGTTGTTACTTAAAACTCATTCTTCATCAGGAAGGATTCCTTCAGCATTAGGTTATCGGCATTATGTGGACCATTTGCTAAAACCTGCTCGTATAACCAATGATGATCTGCAGCAGATTCGGCTGTCTTTAAGCAAAGAATTTCATGAAATTAACGAGATTATTCAACAATCTGCTGAGATTTTATCCGAGCTGACTAGTTACACAACCTTCTCGTTAGGCCCAGAAATTAAAGACCGCCGTTTGACTGGTTTTCGTATCGTTCCTTTAAATAGTCGTCAAGTGATTGCGATTGTAGTAACCGATAAAGGAAATGTAGAAAGCCAAGTTTTTACACTTCCTGAAAATCTAGGAAGCCAAGATTTAGAAAAAATTGTTCGCATTGTCAATGAACGATTGGTGGGAGATCCATTGATGACTGTCTATCATAAATTGCGGACAGAGATTCCAATGATTTTGCATAGATATTTTCAGACAACTGAAGGGATATCAAATCTTTTTGATACGATACTCGGACATGCGTTTGAAGACAAAATTTATGTAAGTGGACAAATGAATCTACTAGATTATGAACTCCACCAAGATCTGGAGCAATTCAAATCGATGTTTTCGTTTATGACAGATACTTATGAATTAACCCAAATGATCGTCCCAACGGATAGTAACATCCACATCAAAATTGGATCTGAATTAGGAAATGAGCTTTTACAAAATATGAGCATGATCCAAGCAAGTTACGAGATTGCTGGACACGGTCGAGGTACAATAGCCTTGTTAGGACCAACCAGTATGCCTTATTCAAAAATGCTGGGTCTGGTAGATGTCTATCGTCAAGAATTAGCGAACAAGCTTGCTGATTATTATCGATCAATTGATTTGACTGGATCTTAGCATGAAAACGAATCACTGACTGATTAACGAAAAGGAGTGTGTCTTGTGAAAGAAAAAAAAGAAGAGTTAGAAAAAGACGTAGCGGATATTCAAGAAGATACGGAAATCGATACGGAAGCGACGGAAGACTCAGGTGTCTCTGACGTAGAAGCTGAAGAATTTGAGCGTTTAAATTTAAAGGCTGAAATGGAAGAGTTGGAAGATAAATATTTACGTGCTCGAGCTGAGATTGCAAATATTGCAAATCGAAGTAAAAATGAGCGTGAACAATTACAAAAATATCGTTCACAAGATCTTGCTAAAAAATTATTACCTTCAATTGATAACTTAGAGCGTGCTTTGGCTACAGATGTGGCTGATGATCAGGGTGCAAGTTTGAAAAAAGGTGTCGAAATGGTACTAGAAAGCTTGAAACAAGCACTTAAAGAAGAAGGAATCGAAAAAATCCCAGCAAAAGGAGAGGCTTTTGATCCGAACCTCCATCAAGCTGTACAAACCGTGTCAGCGACTGAGGAACTTCCAGCTGACACAATCGTCGAAGTACTACAAGAAGGTTACAAATTACATGACCGCGTATTAAGACCAACAATGGTTATTGTTGCGCAATAATGTCATGATATAAAATTAACTAAGATAAGGAGACGTTAATTATGAGTAAAATTATCGGTATTGACTTAGGTACAACCAATTCAGCAGTAGCTGTTTTAGAAGGAAACGAAGCAAAAATTATTGCAAATCCAGAAGGTAACCGTACAACTCCTTCTGTTGTCTCATTTAAAAATGGGGAAATTCAAGTGGGTGAAGTTGCTAAACGTCAAGCAGTAACGAATCCAAATACGATTTCATCGATCAAACGCCATATCGGTGAACCAGGCTATAAAGTAGAAGTAGAAGGAAAATCATATACACCACAAGAAATCTCTGCAATGATCCTTCAATATATCAAAGGATTCGCTGAAGACTATCTAGGTGAAAAAGTTGAAAAAGCAGTTATTACTGTGCCTGCTTACTTCAATGATGCACAACGTCAAGCAACAAAAGATGCTGGTAAAATTGCTGGCTTAGAAGTTGAACGTATTGTAAATGAACCAACTGCTGCAGCGCTTGCTTATGGCTTGGATAAAACAGATCGTGATGAAAAAATCCTAGTATTTGACCTTGGTGGTGGTACGTTCGACGTATCTATCCTTGAATTAGGTGATGGCGTATTTGACGTACTATCAACAGCTGGAGATAACCATCTAGGTGGGGATGACTTCGATAACAAAATCATTGATCACATGGTAGCTGAGTTCAAAAAAGAAAACGGCATTGATTTATCACAAGATAAAATGGCATTGCAACGTTTGAAAGATGCTGCAGAAAAAGCGAAAAAAGATTTATCTGGTGTATCAAGCACACAAATCAGCTTACCGTTCATCACAGCTGGAGAAGCAGGTCCTCTTCACTTAGAAATGACATTGACTCGTGCGAAATTTGATGAATTAACCGCTGATTTAGTAGAGCGTACAAAAATTCCAGTACGACAAGCCTTGAAAGATGCTGGTTTATCACAATCTGAAATTGATGAAGTTATCTTAGTTGGTGGTTCAACACGTATTCCTGCAGTTGTTGAAGCAGTAAGAAAAGAAACTGGAAAAGAACCAAACAAATCTGTTAACCCAGATGAAGTAGTAGCGATGGGTGCTGCTATCCAAGGTGGGGTTATCACAGGTGATGTCAAAGACGTTGTGTTACTTGATGTTACTCCGTTATCATTAGGTATTGAAACAATGGGTGGCGTCTTTACTAAATTAATTGATCGAAACACAACGATCCCTACAAGTAAATCACAAGTGTTCTCAACGGCTGCAGATAATCAACCTGCTGTAGATATCCATGTCTTGCAAGGTGAACGTCCAATGGCTGCTGACAACAAAACATTAGGAAGATTCCAATTAACAGATATTCCTGCAGCACCACGTGGTGTGCCACAAATCGAAGTTACTTTTGACATTGATAAAAATGGTATCGTGAATGTTTCTGCTAAAGACCTAGGTACACAAAAAGAACAAAAAATCACGATTAAATCTTCTTCAGGTTTAACTGATGATGAAATCGAACGCATGGTAAAAGATGCAGAAGCGAATGCAGAAGCAGATAAAGCACGTAAAGAAGAAGTAGACTTACGTAACGATATTGATGCTTTATTATTCTCAGTTGACAAAACACTCAAAGAATTAGAAGGTAAAGTTGACGCAGAAGAAGTGAAAAAAGCGGAAGAAGCTCGCGATGAATTGAAAGCTGCTGTTGAAGCAAACAATATCGAAGAAATGAAAACAAAACGTGATGCTTTGAATGAAATCGTGCAAAACTTGACAGTTAAATTGTATGAACAAGCTGCGCAACAACAAGCACAAGAAAATCCAGAAGCAGCGCAAACAGGTGCAGATGATGTAGTAGACGCTGACTTTGAAGAAGTCGACGGAGACAACAAAAAATAATCTCATTAAATAATCGTTAGCTGTTTAGTAGAAATGACAAGTTTCAGTAGAGAAGGTTTTCCCCTTCTCTAGCTGGGACTGTTATCATACAATACAACCTTTTGAATACGTTGTTAAACAATATTAAGCAGGATCTAAAAAACGAGTGAATCGAAGTTTATACAACAATTTGCTTTACCATTCGTTTTTAGTGCCAATGCTTGAAAGAAGGTTTAGCAAAAGAGATCAGCTCTAAGAAATAATCCGAAGAATGCGAAAATAGATTCTCATATTTTCGAGATTCTTCGGATTATTTTCCGATAGTGCTACATTTAGCGTGGCCTAAAAGGTTATTGGGCGTTCTTTTTCAAGAATGATGCGCAAAATAGAGACCTTATTGTTTGGAGATTTGATGTGCATGATTATGCCTGTTGAATAACAGAAGTCATAAGAACAATGGGAGAATTTCTTGGACAATAGCTGTTGCTTTGAGGTAGTTCGATCTGGTCATAAGATAAGATTTGAGGAATATTCTTCCTTCAATTTGGAAAACTTGACTTAGGTATGATCCTTAAACTAGCTTCCTTTTTTAAATACTTGAAAGTAGCAGTTTTTGTTTTCGTAAAAGTATGATATGATAACAAGCGACGTGGAAATGATGAGAACCAATAGGAGGAAAGCCTATGGCAACAAAACGTGATTATTACGAAGTCTTAGGGCTCTCAAAAGGAGCTTCTGAAGATGAAATTAAAAAAGCTTATCGAAAGCTATCAAAAAAATATCATCCAGATATCAATAAAGAAGCTGATGCAGAAGAAAAATTCAAAGAAGTATCAGAAGCTTATGAAATTTTAAGTGACCCGCAAAAACGGGCAGCTTATGATCAATATGGACACGCAGGTACCGATCCAAACTATGGCGCTGGTGGAGCCGGTGGCGGCTTTGGTGGTTTTGGCGGCTTTTCAGGTGGCGGTTTTGGTGGCTTCGAAGATATCTTTGATTCATTCTTTGGCGGTGGCGGTCGTACGGTAGACCCTAATGCGCCAAGACAGGGTGCGGATTTACAGTACACGATCGATCTTTCTTTTGAAGAAGCGATTTTTGGCGTAGAAAAAGAAATCAAGTATAACCGAGAAGAAATTTGTCATACTTGCCATGGAAATGGTGCGAAACCTGGAACACAACCAACAACTTGTCATAAGTGTCATGGATCAGGGACAATCAATGTGGAACGTCAAACGCCACTTGGCCGTGTGATGAGTCGTCAAACTTGTGACGTTTGTCATGGTACTGGTAAAGAAATCAAAGATCCTTGTCCAACTTGTCATGGTTCTGGTCACGAAAAGAAAGCACATTCTGTTAAGGTGAATGTACCAGCAGGTGTAGAAGAAGGACAACAAATGCGTCTGGCAGGTCAAGGTGAAGCTGGGGAAAACGGCGGACCATTTGGTGATCTATATGTTGTATTCCGTGTGGAAGAAAGTGATATTTTCGATCGTGATGGTTCAGAGATCTATTACGAATTGCCATTGAGTTTTGTACAAGCTGCTTTAGGTGATGAAGTAAAAGTGCCAACCGTTCATGGAGATGTCAAACTTAAAATTCCGGCAGGTACGCAAACAGGAACGAATTTCCGTTTACGTGGCAAAGGAGCGCCTAAACTTCGTGGAGGAGCTACTGGGGATCAACATGTGAAAGTGAAGTTGATCACGCCGAAGAACTTAAATGAACAGCAACGTGAAGCATTGCGTGCTTTTGCTGAAGCTGGCGGCATCAAAGTAGAAGAACAACAAGAAGATGGCTTCTTTGATAAAGTGAAAGATGCCTTTGGCGGTAAGAAAAGAAAATAAAAGAAAAGCAAATCAATAAATTCAGCTAGCATCTCTGGCAGTTAGACCAACATCTAATTGCTGGAGAATCGCCCGCCCTCTTATTGATTTGCTTTTTTTTATTTAGACAGGAGAAAGTGGCATACAAATAATTAAAGCAGGGACGAAAGAAGAGGACAAAAAGGAATCAAGTGTTTTTTTGTCAATTTTATAAATGCCTTTAAAATAAAGACCGTTGCAAGGGATAGGCATCCTTTTGCAACGGTCTTTAACAATTTCATCATCTTAAGGTTAAATATCTAGTACTTTATCTAGGAAATCTTTTGTTCGTTCATTTTGTGGATTTTCAAAGATTTGTTGTGGTGTGCCATCTTCTAGGAAATTCCCTCCATCAATAAACATGACACGATTGGCAACTTCTTTAGCAAAGCCCATTTCGTGTGTAACGATAACCATCGTCATCCCTTGCTTAGCTAATTTTTTCATGACGTTCAAGACATCTCCGACCATTTCCGGGTCTAGTGCAGAAGTTGGTTCGTCGAAGAGCATGATATCAGGATTCATCGCTAGAGCACGAGCGATAGCGACCCGTTGTTTTTGTCCACCAGAAAGCATTTCTGGATACATGTCTTTTTTATCTTCAAGGCCGACGGTTTGTAGCAATTTGATTGCTTTCTTTTCAGCGGCTTCTTTTGATTCTTTTTTCAAATCCATTGGTGCTAATGTAATGTTTTCTAGCACTGAAAGATGTGGGAATAGATTAAAATGTTGGAATACCATTCCGATGTGTTGTCTTACCAAATTGATATCGGTGTTTTTGTCCATTAAGTGGGCTCCATCAATGATGATTTCGCCGTCTGAAGGCTCTTCTAGACGGTTTAAGCAACGTAGGAAGGTACTTTTTCCTGAACCGGAAGGACCGATGATACAAACAACGTCACCTTCGTTGATTGAAACATTGATATCATTTAAAACGGTATTTTCACCGTATTTTTTTACAAGATGTTCAACTAGAATTTTTTCAGCCATCTTATTTCACCTTCTTTTCTAAAACTTTTGCTAATTTTGTCAGAATAGTAATGAGGATCAAATACATGATAGCAATAATTAGATAGACGTACGTACTTTGTGTCGTACGTGCAACGATAATTTTACCAGTTTGCAGTAACTCTACCACACCGATCGCTGAGATGATTGTTGTATCTTTCAATGAAATAACGAATTGGTTCACGAAAGATGGCAACATGATCTTGATTGCTTGTGGTAAGATGATTTTTTGCATGGTTCGATTATATGAAAGTCCTAAACTGCGAGAAGCTTCCATTTGACCAACTGGCACAGCTTTGATCCCACCACGAACGATTTCTGCGATATAAGCGCTGGCGTTCAAAGTTAGTGTGATAATCCCGGCAATGAAGTCGGGAATAGTAAATCCGACGATACCTGGTAATCCAAAGAAGATGAAGAATGCAAGAACCATCATTGGAATACCGCGGATAACATCGACATAAATACTTGCAATTGTTCGTAGGGCTCTGATTGGCGCTACGCTGAATAAACCAAAGATAACACCAACAACTAATGCCAAGGCGAATGAAATTAAAGTTAATAAGATCGTTTGCCATAAACCTTTTAGTAAAACTTTGTAGTTGTTTTGTAATAGACCAGTTAGTGTAGATTCATCTTTGCTGGCTTTAGTAGGCGTATTATCTGTTGAGATATATTTGTTGATGATTTTATCGTATTCGCCAGTTCGTTTTAATTCTTTTAGACCTTCGTTGAACATTTGTAATAGTTCAGGATTTTGGCCTTTTTTCACAGCAAAAGCGTATTTACCACCAGATTCTTTAGCAATCGGTGTTTCTAATTGTTGATTGTTTTTAATTGCATAGCCGATAACAGGGTAGTCGTCCATCATGGCGTCAATTGCGCCAACTCTCAATCCGTCATATAACTGATCTGCAGAATCGAAGTACTTGATGGTATAGCCGTACTGGTCTTCGTGGGCATTTAAAAAATCAGCACTTTCAGTTCCAACTTTGGCACCTACTGTTTTTCCTTTTAGGTCTTCATAGGACTTGATTGAATTGTCTCCTTTTTTGACAGCGATTTGAATCCCGCTTTCAAAATAAGGATCTGAGAAATCATAGCTTTTTTTTCGTTCATCGGTCACAGTCATTCCTGCGATCATTCCATCTGCTTGACCAGATTCTAACGCTTGTAGCGCAGCAGAGAAACCACGATAATCCATACGTAGGTTAAATCCTTGCAGTTTGGAGATTGCCTCCATTAATCCAACATCAATTCCCTCGTATTTGCCTTCAGCGTTTTGAAACTCGAAAGGTGCAAAAGCTGAATCGCTGGCAATGACATACGTCTCTTTCTTAGGTTCTATTTTTTGCATCGTCTCGCTCGTACTTGAGTCAGCAGTAGTTTTATCGTCAGCTTGTACAGGATTGCTAAGCGCAAATGTGACAAGTCCTGTCATTATGAAAATAATCGTATGAAGCAAATGCTTTTTTTTCATAATTAACCTCCTAAAATTTCAATAACTTTTCATATTTTCCTATTATATGCGAAAACTAATAATAGATACAAGCTGAGTTGCTGAAAAAAATAAAAAAAATGTCATTTTGTAACAATCTATGTTATAAAATGTAACATAATAAATGTAGAGAGGAATCTGACGTAAGATAAATAATTACTTAAGGGACATTATTGATATATAATTTTGCTGCCTAATTTACTACATAATACATGTATGAATTTATATAATATAGTAGAAAAGAAAAAACTCAAAAGTAGCGAAAGTATGTTCGGTGTGGTATAATAAATCAACAAGGAATGCCTTTGCTTTCCTTTTCTTTTTTGTGGTCGTAAAATGAAGAGGAAAGAATGAAAAGGAGGATGAAATATGATAGAAAGAGATACCTCCCGACACTTTGAGTTGGTGTCAAAATATCAACCAGCAGGAGATCAACCCGAAGCCATTACACAGTTAGTTGATGGGGTAGTTGGTGGAAAGAAAGCTCAGATACTTTTAGGAGCAACTGGTACAGGGAAGACGTACACCGTTTCGAATTTGATTGAAAAAGTGAATAAGCCAACATTGATTATTGCCCACAATAAAACATTAGCTGGACAATTATATGGGGAGTTCAAAGAATTTTTCCCCAATAATGCAGTTGAATATTTTGTATCTTATTACGATTATTATCAACCTGAAGCTTATGTCCCTTCAAGTGATACTTACATTGAAAAGGATTCTAGTGTCAATGATGAAATTGATAAATTACGACATTCGGCAACCAGTTCGTTATTAGAACGAAATGACGTGATCGTGATTGCTTCTGTTTCTTGCATCTTTGGTTTGGGTTCACCTTTTGAGTATCAAAAACAAGTCGTTTCAATTAGACAAGGAGCTGAGCTTGATCGTAATCAATTGATTCGTGATTTAGTTAGTATCCAATTTGAGCGCAACGATATTGATTTTCAACGTGGTCGTTTTCGAGTACGTGGGGACGTTGTGGAGATTTTCCCAGCCAGTCGGGATGAACGTGCGTTGCGTGTTGAATTTTTTGGGGATGAGGTCGAAAGGATTCGTGAAGTCAATGCGTTGACTGGTGAGGTCTTGGGAGAAACTGAGCATGTGGCGATATTTCCAGCGACTCACTTTGTTACAAATGATGAACACATGGAACATGCGGTTGCAAATATCAAAGCGGAACTGGAACAACGTTTGACAGTTTTGCGGAATGAGAATAAATTGTTAGAGGCTCAACGGCTAGAACAACGAACGAACTATGATATTGAAATGATGTTAGAGATGGGTTATACATCTGGAATCGAAAATTATTCGCGACACATGGATGGTCGAAAAGAAGGTGAGCCACCATACACATTACTTGATTTCTTTCCCGAAGATTCATTAATGATTATTGATGAATCGCATGTGACAATGCCGCAAATTCGGGGAATGTACAATGGTGACCGCGCAAGAAAACAGATGTTAGTCGATTATGGTTTTCGTTTACCATCGGCATTAGACAATCGTCCGTTACGATTAGAAGAGTTTGAAAAGCACGTGAATCAAATCGTTTATGTATCTGCTACGCCTGGTCCATATGAGTATGAACAAACGGATACAGTGATTCAACAGATCATCCGACCAACTGGGCTACTAGATCCAATCATCGAAGTGCGGCCGATCATGGGGCAAATTGATGATCTGGTAGGAGAAATCAATGAACGAGTTGAAAAAGATCAGCGCGTGTTTGTAACTACATTGACAAAGAAAATGTCTGAAGATTTGACTGATTATTTTAAAGAATTAGGAATCAAAGTCAAATATCTGCATAGTGATATCAAAACATTAGAGCGTACCGAAATCATTCGTGATCTTCGTTTAGGTGAATTCGATGTACTTGTAGGAATCAACTTGTTACGTGAAGGACTTGATGTACCGGAAGTTTCGCTAGTAGCGATTTTGGATGCAGATAAAGAAGGCTTTTTACGGAGCGAACGTTCTTTAGTACAGACGATTGGACGTGCAGCACGGAATGCAGAAGGAAAAGTGATTATGTATGCGGACAAAGTGACTGATTCGATGCGCAAGGCTATCGATGAAACTGCTAGACGACGTAGTATCCAAGAACAATATAATCAAGAGCATGGTATCGTGCCGAAAACGATCATCAAAGAGATCCGTGATTTGATTTCCATCACGAAAGAATCCGAAGATGATGCAAAAGAAACGGTTCAAGTATCCTATGAAGAAATGACAAGAGAAGAAAAAGCTACATTATTAATGAAATTAGAAAAAGAAATGAAAGATGCTGCTAAAGCATTAGATTTCGAGACAGCCGCAAATGTACGGGATATGATTCTTGAACTAAAGGCGTCAGAGTAGGGGGATTATATGGCAAATGATAAAATAATTATCCATGGTGCAAGAGCCCACAATTTAAAAAACATCAATGTGACAATTCCGCGAGATAAATTTGTGGTGGTCACTGGATTATCTGGTTCTGGGAAAAGTTCGTTAGCATTCGATACATTATATGCAGAAGGACAAAGAAGATATGTCGAAAGTCTTTCTGCTTATGCACGCCAATTTTTAGGGCAAATGGATAAACCGGATGTTGATAGTATTGATGGGCTAAGTCCAGCAATTTCAATTGATCAAAAAACAACTAGTAAAAACCCTCGTTCAACGGTAGGAACTGTCACAGAAATCAATGATTATCTCCGATTGCTGTTTGCACGTGTAGGGCATCCTATCTGTCCGAATGATCACATTGAGATCACCAGCCAATCTATTGATCAAATGGCTGATAAAGTTTTAGAATTACCTGAACGAACTAAAATTCAAGTTCTTGCGCCGATCATTGTCAAGAAAAAAGGCCAACATAAAAAAGTTTTTGAACGTATTCAAAAAGAAGGATACGTACGTGTTCGAGTGGATGGAGAAATCTATGACTTAAGTGAAGTACCAGAATTAGAAAAAAATAAAAAGCATGATATCGCAATTGTCATAGACCGTGTCATCATAAAAGAAGGAATCCGTTCACGTTTGTTTGATTCAATCGAAGCTGCCTTGCGTTTAGCAGAAGGCTATGTTTTGATTGATGTCATCGGAGAAGAGGAAATGCTGTTTAGCGAGCATTACGCTTGTCCTTATTGTGGCTTTACTGTTGGTGAATTGGAACCAAGACTGTTTTCTTTCAATGCGCCATTTGGTGCTTGTCCTGATTGTGATGGTCTTGGTGTCAAATTAGAAGTGGACCAAGATTTAGTGATACCTGATCGTACGAAGACGTTGAGTCAAGGAGCGATCGTCCCTTGGAATCCAATCAGTTCACAATACTATCCACAGATGCTGGCTCAAGCCTGTGAAAGTTATGGGATTGATATGGAGACGCCTTTTGAAGAGTTGCCACTTGAACATCAAGAAATCGTGCTCAATGGGACAGACGAGCTGTTCCATTTCCACTATGAGAATGATTTCGGTGGTGTTCGTGATGTTGAAACAACTTTTGAAGGGGTATTGAAAAACATTAAGCGTCGGTACCATGATACAAACAGTGATTTCACAAGAGAGCAAATGAGACAATATATGACTGAATTGACTTGTCAAACTTGTCATGGGTATCGTTTGAATCCTCAAGCTTTATCCGTTCAAATCAATGGGACGAATATTGGACAAACGAACGAGTTGTCTATCCAAAAAGCGGTCAACTTCTTTTCAAATTTGACCCTTTCAGACCAAGAAAAAGTAATAGCTAAACCGATTTTAAAAGAAGTGAATGATCGACTTTCATTTTTAGAAAATGTTGGTCTCGATTATTTAACGCTGAGTCGTGCATCAGGAACTCTTTCAGGAGGAGAAGCACAGCGGATCCGTTTGGCCACTCAAATTGGCTCGAATCTCTCAGGAGTTCTTTATATTTTAGATGAGCCTTCTATCGGACTCCATCAAAGAGATAACGACCGTTTGATCGGTTCATTGAAGAAAATGCGTGATCTAGGGAACACCCTGGTTGTGGTCGAGCATGATGAAGATACGATGCGTGCGGCAGATTATTTGATTGATGTAGGCCCTGGTGCCGGACATCAAGGAGGAGAAATCGTTTCAGCTGGCACGCCTGCGGAAGTGGCTGCTGATGAAGACTCTTTGACTGGACAATATCTATCCGGTAAAAAGAGTATCCCAGTTCCAACTGAACGCCGAAAAGGGAATGGAAAAGCCATCAAAATCACTGGGGCAACGGAAAATAATTTGAAAAATATTTCAGTGGAATTTCCTTTAGGAGAATTTGTTGCGGTAACTGGTGTGTCTGGTTCAGGTAAGAGTACATTGGTCAATAGTATCCTAAAACGAGCTCTTGCACAAAAAATCAACCGTAATTCAGCAAAACCTGGTAAATTCAAATCAATTTCCGGTTATGAAAGTATTGAAAAAATCATTGATATCGATCAAAGTCCGATTGGGCGCACACCACGAAGCAATCCTGCGACATATACTAGTGTATTTGATGATATCAGAGATTTATTTGCACAAACAAATGAAGCTAAAATGCGTGGGTATAAAAAAGGCCGTTTTAGTTTCAACGTTAAAGGTGGACGTTGTGAAGCCTGCCGAGGCGATGGAATTATTAAGATTGAAATGCACTTTCTACCTGACGTTTACGTTCCTTGTGAAGTTTGTCATGGGAAGCGATATAATTCTGAAACGCTAGAAGTTCATTATAAAGGAAAAAGTATTGCAGATATTTTAGAAATGACGGTTGAAGATGCCGTTGAATTTTTCCAACCAATCCCTAAGATTCATCGAAAACTTCAAACCATTGTCGATGTTGGTCTAGGCTACGTTACGATGGGGCAACCAGCTACAACATTATCTGGTGGGGAAGCACAGCGGATGAAACTCGCTAGTGAATTACACAAAATAGCGAATGGTAAGAACTTTTATATTTTGGATGAACCAACGACTGGTTTGCATACAGATGATATTGCCCGGCTACTTGATGTCTTGCAACGTTTAGTAGATGCAGGGAATACGGTATTAGTGATTGAGCATAACCTTGATGTTATTAAAACCGCTGATCATATTATTGATCTTGGACCAGAAGGCGGGGAAGGTGGCGGTACGATTTTAGCCACTGGTACACCTGAAGAAATCATTGAGGTGAAAGAGAGTTATACTGGTCGATACTTAAAAAAAATCATGAATGGTGAAAACCAACTGGATAGTTAAAAAAAAATTAAAATCAAGTATCTATTCTTGTTTTATTGACTAGTATAGACTAAAATACGAAACATGGTAGTTCTTTCTACACTAATTGGTATAGATAAAAACTTCCTATAAGTTCAATCCGTTCAAAAAAGAATTGAGCAATCGGAGGAGATTCCTTTGATTGCTTTTTTCTTTATGGTATGATATTCCTTGTGTAGTTGAAAAAGAAAACTAGAGATTATGAGTAAGTGAGAGATAATGATGAACAGTAATGTAAACGAAGAATTTATTCCTATTTTATTGGGTAGCGACATGAATGTCTATGGAATGGCACGTTCATTTCATGAAGCGTATGGCAAAGTTTGCCAGGCGTATGCATCAAATCAGTTGGCACCAACTCGCTATAGCAAAATCGTCAAAGTAGACGTAATTCCTGGTTTTGATAAAGATCCGGTCTTTATTGAGTCCATGTTACGTTTAGCAAGAGAGAAATATTCAGATCAAACGAAGAAGTATCTCTTGATTGCATGTGGAGATGGCTATGCAGAACTGATTTCTCAGCATAAAGAAGAACTCTCAAAGTATTTTATTTGTCCTTACATCGATTATTCGTTATTTAAACGTCTGATTAATAAGGTTAGTTTTTATGAAGTTTGCGAGGAATACCAGTTACCTTATCCCAAAACGTTGATTGTTAGAAAAGAAATGTTAGTTGATGGGCATTTGAATCAAGAGTTACCATTTGACTTTCCAGTGGCATTAAAGCCGGCAAACAGCGTAGAATACTTATCTGTCCAATTTGAAGGTCGAAAAAAAGCCTTTATTATCGATAATCGTGAAGAATTTGACTTGATCTTAGGTCGTATTTACGAAGCAGGTTATACAAGTGAAATGATCGTCCAAGATTTCATTCCTGGGGATGATAGTAATATGCGTGTGTTAAATGCTTATGTCGATGAAAACCATCAAGTAAGAATGATGTGTTTAGGTCACCCATTACTAGAAGATCCAACACCAGCTTCGATTGGTAATTATGTGGTGATCATGCCAGATTATAATGAAAAGATCTATCAAACGATTAAACGATTTTTAGAAGATATTTCCTATACTGGTTTTGCGAATTTTGATATGAAATACGATCCAAGAGATGGTGAATACAAACTTTTTGAAATCAACCTTCGTCAGGGAAGAAGCAGTTTCTTTGTCACTCTTAATGGCTTGAATTTAGCAAAATTTGTGACAGAAGACCGTGTATTTGAAGTTCCATTCACAGGGACTACCTATGGGACGAGCCAATCGGATCAAGCAAAATTATGGATGGGTGTACCTAACAAGGTCTTTTTAACTTATGCAAAAGCAAATGAAGACAAAAAAGTTGCAGAAAAAATGATTAAAGAAAATCGTTATGGAACGACTGTTTTTTATGAGAAAGATCGTTCGCTCAAACGCTGGTTATTGATGAAGTATATGTTTAGAAATTACATTCCTCGATTTAAAAAATACTTTCATGTGAAAGAAGGTTGATTCATGGAAAACTTTTTTAGTATTTTGGGCGGAATGGGAACGATGGCCACAGAGAGTTTTGTCCGTCTAATCAATCATCGAACCAAAGCCTCAAAAGATCAGGAATATTTAAATTATGTATTATTTAATCATGCGACAGTTCCTGATCGAACGGCTTATATTTTAGATAGGGAACAAGAAAGTCCAATGCCTTACCTACTAGATGATGTTGAAAAACAAAATTTACTCAAACCAAATTTTATCGTTTTAACGTGTAATACAGCTCATTATTTCTTTGATGAACTTCAAGCAGCCACTGAGATTCCGATTCTTCATATGCCACGAGAAGCGGCAAATGAGCTTGTCAGACAAAATACAACTGGTAAAGTAGCCATCCTGGGTACGGAAGGTAGCATGAAAGCTGGGATTTATGAAAAGGAAGTGAGACAGCTAGGCTTTGAGGCTGTCATTCCTGATGCTCAACTTCAGGCGAAAATCAACCATTTGATTTATCATGATATCAAAGAATCAGATTATTTAAACAAAGAACTATACTACGAAATTTTGGCAGAAGCGGTGGCGCGATTTGATTGCGAAAAAATTATTTTAGGCTGTACAGAATTATCGTTGATGCAAGAGTATGTAGGGGAAAATGAATATCCCGTCATTGACGCACAGTCAATCTTAGCTGATCAAACGATCGCCCGTGCCTTACAACACCGACAAGCTACCATATCAAGTTGAAAACTTTTATGAGCAAAGATTAGGGGCGGATACCTACAGTGGTATTTGTCCCTATTTTTATCGACAACTTCATTTTTAAGAATGTTTAACTGGTAATGATACGCCCGGAAGTGATATAATTTTAGGAAGAGATATGAGAGGGGGCCGTTTGATATGGCTGATAATTTACAACTAGTAATCATCACAGGGATGAGTGGCGCTGGGAAGACGGTCGCTATTCAAAGTTTTGAAGATATGGGGTATTTTTGTATTGATAATATGCCACCAAATCTAATTCCAAAGTTTTGGGAATTGATCAAAGAATCGGGTAAAGTGACGAAAATGGCATTAGTGGTAGACTTGCGTTCACGCTCGTTTTTTGAAGAAATCCAAAATATGTTAGTCGAAATTGAGAATACGGATTTTATCGATACGTCGATTTTATTTTTAGATGCATCCGATGAAGAATTAGTCGCACGATACAAGGAAACAAGACGTACCCATCCAATGGCAATGAACGGTTTAGTCACGGAAGGAATTCGTAAAGAACGTGCGATATTGAATGATCTAAAGATGCAGGCCTCGGTCATTATAGACACGACGACTTTAACGCCACGTCAGTTAAGGGAAAAAATCAATCAAACGTTTAAGACCAAAGGCGATCAAGGCTTTCGAATCGAATTTGTTTCCTTTGGATTCAAATATGGCTTGCCAATTGATTCAGATATCGTGATGGATGTACGCTTTTTACCAAATCCCCACTATATCCCTGAATTAAGACCTTTGACAGGAAAAGATCAACCAGTTTATGACTATGTGATGTCATTTGATGAAACTGAGCTGTTTTATAATAAGTTTTTAGATTTATTACAGACGGTTTTACCAGGATATATCAAAGAAGGTAAAAGCAGCTTGACGATTGCTATTGGCTGTACCGGAGGGCAACACCGTTCAGTTGCGTTAACAGAACGTTTATCAGGTGCTTTGAAAGAAAATTATAAAGTCAATGTGACTCACCGTGACAAAGATAAACGGAAAGAGACGGTGAATCGCTCGTGAAGATGAAAACTTACCGTATAAGAAAGCCCAGAATCGTTGTCGTTGGGGGTGGCACAGGCTTACCGGTTATTTTAAAAAGCTTGCGTAACCAAGGGGCTGATATTACAGCGATCGTAACTGTCGCAGATGACGGGGGCAGTAGCGGTGCAATCAGAGAATCAATTGCGATGGCGCCCCCTGGCGATTTGAGGAATGTGTTGGTTTCATTGTCGGATATGCCACAATTTTATGAAGATATCTTTCAGTATCGTTTTAAAAAAGAAGATCAATTTTTAGCCAATCATACGATCGGTAATTTGATCATTGCCGCTGTCGCAGAAATGAGAGGAAGTACATACGAAGCAGTACAACTCCTATCTAAGATGATGCATGTGGACGGTCATATCTATCCTTCTTCTGAAACACCATTAACACTCCATGCAGTTTTTAAAGATGGTACTACTGCGGTGGGGGAATCAAAAATTGCGGTCGATCGAAAAACGATTGATCATGTCTATGTGCGAAATACCACGGATGATAGCGAAGCCAAACCAGCACGAAAAGTTGTTTCTGCCATTATGGAGGCAGATATGGTCGTTTTAGGACCGGGTAGTTTGTTTACTAGCATTTTACCTAATTTGGTCATCCAAGAAATTGGAGAAGCAGTAGCTAAAACAGAAGCCGAAGTGGTGTATATTTGTAATATCATGACACAAAAAGGTGAAACAGAACATTTTACAGATGCTGATCATATTCGGGTGTTGCATGAACATTTGAAACGACCATTTATTGATACTGTTTTAGTTAACACAGAAAAAGTACCAGCAGGTTATATGGATCCTGAAATTTACGATGAATACCTCGTACAAGTAACTCATGATTTTCATGGATTACGGAATGAAGGATGTCGAGTGATTTCGACTGACTTTTTAGAATTAAAAAATGGTGGTGTCTTCCATGATGGTGAAAAAGTTGTGGAAGAGCTATTTCGTTTGGTTTTTGGTTCCAAATATTAAACGATAGGTCACTAAGAGAAAGGAGGAGAATAGGGTGTCATTTGCGGCAGATGTCAAAAAAGAACTTACTGGACTTGAAGTTCACCGCGAACATGCAAAGGCGGAATTAGCTGCACTTTTGCGAATGAATGGATCTTTAGGGATTGTGAATCAACAATTTATCCTAAACGTTCAAACAGAAAATGCAGCTATCGCTAGACGGATCTATTCTCTTTTAAAAGATCATTATAATGTCCGAAGCGAGTTACTCGTTCGAAAAAAAATGAAATTGAAAAAGAATAATGTCTATATCGTTCGTTTGAAACAAGGAACGAAAAATGTACTGATGGATCTAGATATCATGGACGGAATGATGTTCAATGGGCATGTATCTGATGAAATTTTAGGAAATGCACAAAAAATGCGATCTTATCTAAGAGGAGCATTCATGGCGTCTGGTTCAGTCAATAACCCTGAAACTAGTCGTTACCATTTAGAAATTTTCTCCATTTATGAACAACATAATCAAGACATTTGTGATATGTTAAATTATTATGGTCTTCATGCTCGAACATTGGAACGTCGAAACGGCTATATTTCATACTTAAAAGGCGCAGAGAAAATTGCTGACTTTTTAACCTTAATTGGTGCGACGAATTCGATGTTGCGCTTTGAAGATGTCCGTATCGTACGTGATATGCGAAACTCAGTCAACCGACTTGTCAATTGTGAGACAGCCAATCTGAATAAAACGATTGATGCTGCAGCAAAACAAATCGAAAATATTGAATTGATTGAAAGTAGAGTTGGATTAACTGCGCTACCAGAAAAATTGCAAGAAATTGCAGAATTGAGATTAAAGCACCCAGAAGTCAGTTTAAAAGAGCTAGGAGAAATGATTCCATCAGGAGCGATCTCTAAATCCGGAATCAATCATCGAATCAGAAAGATTAATGAATTTGCAGAAAAGTTGCGCGAAGAAGCAAGTTAAGTGAAAAAATTTTTAATTTTTTAATTAATGAAGATTTTGGGACAAGTATTTGTCTCAGAATCTTTTTTTATTATATTTCCAAAAAAAGTTCTAATCAGTGTCCTTTAATATGTTAAAAAGTAAGTAGCAAGTCCCATTGATAACGGTTATTGCTACTAAAAACAAAGGAGAATAGTGTCATGAAATATCTGAATAAAATACTGAGAGCCAAGGTCGTTCAAGGTTATGAACAAGGAAAAACAGATGAAGAAATTGCAGATAGCTTGAAGATATCCCGTAAAACAGTGGTTGAAATCAAATTGCTTGAAATCGCATGTAAACTAAGTCAAGGATTTACGGAACTTGAAATAGCTGAACGATTTCACAAGCCCGTTGAGGAAATTCACAGAAACAAACACAACTATATTCTAAGACGTTTTTCGGATTCCTCTAGTAATAATTCCATTTCTGAGATTCCACCTTCCTCTAGGATTGACTCCATTTCTCAGCAGATAGGTGGTACGAAGGCGTATGTTCTTGAAAAAATAATTATTCAAAAGCTGAAAAAAATGGAAAATATCGAGGATATTACTAAGAGTGTTTCTATTTCATTAGGAGAAACTAAAAAGATAATAGAAAATTATGCAATACGAAAAATCTGTGAGGAAGGATACACACTGGAAGAATTGAATAAAATGTTGTATCTTAATTTGGCTGAGAATCCACGAGTCCATAATATCTACCTTGAAGTTAAAAAGGAAAACGAATCAGGAGAAAAAGGAGTAGAAAGTAGGAGACAAAATGAAATAATTAATTTTTACAAAGAAAATAGAAAAGACAAGTTAGAAGAAATAACATCAAATGAATTAAATAAATATCTAATTAATTATATTGCTATCCAAAGAAAGAAAGGTAAAAATATTGAGGAAATTGCACAAGAGTTGAATAGAAGTCATAAAACAATTCGAATGATAATAGCGCAATTTATTATCAGTGAATCGAGTAAGGGAACCCCTAAACAACACATTTCTACCTATCTTTGGTTAACAACAGCTCAAATGAAAAAAAATGTATACAACTATCTTACAGTAGAGTTAAAGGCTAATACAATGCAACATATTGCTTGGTTAAACAGTTCTACGTTCGATCAGATTCAATTAATGTATATCGAAGGCGCACTTGAAATGAAAAAATCCATTCATAAGATGCGCCCCAATAAAGATAGTTCAAAAAAATTAGCGTTTCTAAAACGCCACAATAAGGAGGAAATGAAAAAAATACGAGTAGAGTTCATTCAAGGACTTGAAAATAAAATAAGTCATGAAGAACTTATCGAGCAACTAAAGATTAGTAGACCAACTGCTTATAGGATACTTAATTTAGAAATCGCACGTAGCATATACCAAGGTTTTTCGGTACCTCAGATAGCTGAAAGACTACATAAAAGTTCAAGTAGTATAATGGGAAAAAAACATGCATTTATCCAAAATAGTTTTAAAAGGCATAGTGATATCCCTCTCATTGCTGAGAATATTGGTTGTTCAGAAGATTATGTGATGGAAAAATTGGTCGTTCACAAGCTAAAAATAAAGGAAAACATAAAGAATATCTCTGAAAGCTTGAATATTTCGGTAGAAAAAACTAAAACGATAATAGAGGATTATGCAATAAAAAAGATTCATCAAGGATATACACGGGAAGAATTAAATAGTATATTACCTGTGAGTTTAGATGGATATCCGAGGATACTTGAGACTTTCAAAAAAGTTGAAAAAAATAATAAGTTAGAGGGAGAAAGTAAAAACACAAATACCTTATTATTAAAAACACAACCAGAAAGGGTACTTGAACAACTAAGCTTCGAAGAGCTTGTCAAGAAACTAAGAAAAGGGATAAAAATTGGTGATATTGCAACCGAATTGGACTGGACTCCGAGAATGGTTAAACATCGAATGGCTGAATTTATTATACAACATTCAATTAAGGGAATGTCTAAAGAAGAAATAGGTAACCGGCTTTGTTTGACTCAAACTGACATAAAAGTACTTCCATATCAATATATTAGAGATTATAAAGCAATGAACCATCAAATTCAAAGAATTGCGGAGAAAAATGGCTGCACGTTGGCTCAAATTTATAAGATATATGTAGAGGGAGCAATTGAAAAAAATGTATCCATTAATGAAATTGCATGTACGCTAAAGATAAACGAAAAAGCCGTTCAAGAGATAGTGAATAAAATTCAGAACGAATCTCAACCAGAATTAAACACCCCAGAACCACCTATCATTGAGAAAGCAATCTCTGAAGTTAAGAAAAATCTGATACAAGAAGGCACGATCCAACCACCAAAACCAATATCTATGGCTGAATCAACAAACCAGTTTCATCAAATCTACACTAAATCGAATAGATTAGATCCATTGCGTGAAATCATTGTTAGTGAGTATAAGGAGAATCAAAATATAGGAGTAATTTCATATCAATATAATTTATCACCAGAAGAGATCAAAGAAATAATATATGATTACATCCAAAATGAAGAAAAGAAAGGGAGGACAGTTAACGAGATTGCGACAGAATTTTCTTTTTATTCCGTTCCTAATTCCGATGGAAAACTGCGGTTTATCCATAAAGATGAAGCGTTCTCTCTAGTTAAAAACAATCCGTTGTACCAAAGCACGAGTCACCAACCACTACAACCAATATCTATGGATGAATTAACCAGCCGTTTTGATCAAATCGAGCTTAGATCAAATAGCTCAGACCAAGTGAAAGGAAAATATGAAAAGAGTCAAGAAATGAGATCAGAAGGAGAGAGGAAGAGAAGGAATTCAGAATCGGATCCTGGCGCCCTGGACCTAAGTCTGAAAAAAGCACGGGTAGACTCACCCATATTGTCACAGCCAAAAAGTTTTTCATCGACTACAACTCGTGCCGTTGAAAAAGTACAAAATGTCATCGAACAGAAATGGCAACAGCATCTAAATAACCCACGTGTCCAAGCTAGTTTACGAAGCTTTGTCAACGAAAGGTCTTAGGATAGATAGATGGTGTATCAATCCGTTTTTTTATATTTTTCTAAATTAAGATCTGGATAGTCGCTCAATCAAAAATGACCCAAGGACCTTAAAAATAGGCTAGGCTATTTTGAGGTTCTTTGGGTCTTGTTAGGATCGGAACGATAGTGTCAATCCTGATCAATAATGATTACAAGTACATGTGATAGTCAGGATTATTACTCGTTAATGTAGTCAATTAGCTCTTCTTTTTTGATCGATTCATCAAAAATATGCTCTTCCAAAATAACAGTTGGAACAAAACGGATATTGGCAGCATTCGCCTCAGCTATAATTGCTTGAGAGGCAGGAGATTCTTCTTGGTAAGTTAGACCTAACTTATTTTGAGCATAATCTGCTACTTCTGCTAGACTAAGATTTTTCCAATCATCCTGCGAATCAAATACTTTTTTGATTTCTCGTAAAGCTACTTGACCGTCTGACGTATCAATATGATGATGCATCACATTCCCACGTTGCAAACTTTCTTTTTCTTTATCAAAAAGTTTGATCACCCGTTGCAAACGACCTTTACTTACAGCTTCTTCGAGTAATTCATAAGATTCGTTGAACCATTGACGGCAATAAGGGCAAGCCAGATTGATAAACTCTGCCATTTTCTTAGGAGCATCTAAGTTTCCATAATGAATGCCAGTTTCGGTATTTGTTTTATCTGCTTTAATGATAGATATATCCATGTATAATCACCTCTTAGATTCATTTTAAGCATTTTTCAGAAAAAAGACTAGTTTTTTGTTTAATAAAGCATGTATCTTCTCATGTGAGTACTATTACAGAATAGGTAGGTTTTCAGGAGCTTTTGCGTTATAATAGGTGGGATATTTGAGAGAATTTGAACAAGGATGATGACAAATGCGAAAAATGAAAACAATGGACGGAAATACAGCTGCCGCTTATATTTCTTATGCTTTTACAGAATTAGCTGCAATCTATCCCATTACGCCCAGCTCAACGATGGCAGAATTAGTGGATCAATGGTCTGCTAGTGGGAAGAAAAATCTTTTTGGACAACCAGTTAAAGTGGTTGAAATGCAATCTGAAGCAGGAGCGGCTGGTGTTGTGCATGGTTCGCTCAAAACAGGAGCGCTGACAACGACTTATACAGCTTCTCAAGGATTGTTGTTGATGATACCCAATATGTATAAAATCGCTGGTGAATTACTACCAAGCGTATTTCATGTCGCAAGTCGTGCAGTCACGACGAATGCGTTAAATATCTTTGGGGATCATGGGGATGTCATGGCTGCTCGATCGACTGGATTTGCGATGCTTGCAGAAAGCAGTGTGCAAGAAGTTATGGACTTAGCACCCGTAGCACATTTGGCTTCGATTGAAGCAGAGCTGCCATTCTTGAATTTTTTTGATGGTTTTCGTACGAGCCATGAAATCCAAAAAATTGAAGTACTAGAATATGACGAGTTAGCATCGTTAATCAATCAAGAGAAACTTGCTGCGTTTAGAAACAGAGCGATGAACCCTAACCACCCAACTGTTAGTGGAACGAATCAAAATCCAGATATTCATTTTCAGCAAAGAGAAACGATCAATTCGTATTACGAACAATTACCTCGCATCGTACAAAAATACATGCAAGCAATCAATGAATTACGTGGAACTTCCTATGATTTAGTCACTTATCATGGTGCTGCCGATGCGACAGAAGTCATCATTTCGATGGGGTCGGTAGCGCAAACGATTGAGCAGACAGTCGATTATTTGAATAAAAATGGCCGGAAAGTCGGTTTCTTGAATATCCATCTTTATCGCCCATTCCCAATTGAAACATTGTTGCAAAAACTTCCTAAAACTACACAGTCAATTGCCGTATTAGATCGAAGCAAAGAACCAGGAGCTGGTGGGGAACCATTACTGCTAGATGTTCAAAGTGCACTTTATGATGCAACAATCTGTCCTAAAATAATTGGTGGGCGGTATGGATTAGGATCAAAAGATGTGACACCAGATCAAATCATCAGCGTTTTTGACGAGTTGCAAAAAGATGAACAAATGAAAAAACGATTTACAATCGGGATAGTGGATGATGTTACCTATCATTCTTTGGCACCAAGACCAACATTGGATTTAACGGATGCTGAAACTTACCAAGCTAAGTTTTGGGGTTTTGGTTCTGACGGGACAGTCGGTGCAAATAAATCTGCTATTAAAATCATTGGTGATCATACAGACAAATACGCCCAAGGCTATTTTTACTATGATTCAAAAAAATCAGGTGGATTGACGATTTCCCATCTCCGTTTTGGAAACACGCCAATTCGTTCTACTTATTTAGTTGAACATGCTGATTTTGTCGCTTGTCATACGCCTGCTTACTTGCACAGCTATGATTTAGTTAAAGGGTTGAAAAAAGGTGGCACATTTTTATTGAATACTTTATGGACAGATGAGCAGTTAGAAACGCATCTGCCTATTCGTCTAAAAAAATATTTGGCAGAAAATGAGATTCAATTTTATACGATCAATGCGATGAAAATTGCTCAAGAAGTTGGATTAGGTCGTCGTATTAACACTGCCATGCAAACGGCTTTTTTCAAATTAGCAAACATTATTCCTATTGAAGAAGTGATTCCGCTCTTGAAAGAAGAAGTGCTTAAAAGCTATGGTCATAAATCAATGAAAATCGTAGAAAAAAATAACCAAGCGATTGATCATACCCTTGAACTTCTCCATAGAGTTGAAATCCCCAAACATTGGCAATCATTAGAACTGCCTAGCAAAAAAGAAGAGACAACATCACGTTACGTAAAAGAGATTTTTACGCCGATCAATGCTCAAGAAGGAAATCAACTGTCAGTAGGTACTTTAGTAGCCAACCAGATGACAACTGGCGAGATGCCATTAGGAACAGCAGCGCTGGAAAAACGAGGTGTAGCCCTAGAAGTCCCTGAATGGATCAGTGACCGTTGTACGATGTGCAATGAGTGCGCATTTGTATGTCCGCACGCAGCCATCCGCCCATTCTTAGCTGATGAAGAAGAGCTGACTGAAGCGCCTGAAGGATTTATCGTTCGTGATATGAGAGGACCTGACGGGTTAAACTATCGTATCCAAGTTTCCGTGGAGGACTGTACAGGATGTGGATTATGTGTGGAGGCTTGTCCAGCCAAAGGAAAAGCGTTAGTGATGAAACCTTACGAGGAACAAAAAGAACAAGCGGTCAATTGGGCGTTTGCAATGACATTGAGACAGAAAGAAAACCCTATGAAAGGAAAAAATACGGTAATGGCTACCCAATTTAACCAACCGTTGCTTGAATTTTCAGGTGCTTGCTCGGGTTGCGGTGAAACGCCATATGTGAAACTTTTGACCCAAATGTTCGGAGACCGAATGATGATCGCTAATGCAACCGGCTGTTCTTCAATATGGGGAGGAGCTTCGCCAGCATCACCGTTCACAACGAATGCTTGTGGGCAAGGTCCAGCTTGGTCTAATTCCTTATTAGAAGATAATGCTGAATTTGGCTATGGTATGTTACTAGCTGCTCAAACCCGTCGTGAAGCTTTAGCGCAATCTGTTCGTGAAATCATGCCAAAAGTATCGAGTGCGCTTCGACTGTTGATGGAGGATTGGCTCAACCATTTATTCGATAGCGAAGGAACACAACAACGAGCAGCTAAACTTCAGGCTGCGATGGTAGCGGAAGTACAGCAAGTCCCAGAATTGGAATCCATTCTTGAGCACAAAGATATTTTTGTCAAAAACAGTCAATGGATTATTGGCGGAGATGGTTGGGCTTATGATATTGGCTTTGGTGGTATCGATCATGTATTGGCTAGTGGGGCAGATGTGAATATCCTAGTATTGGATAATGAAGTTTATTCTAATACTGGGGGGCAAACCTCTAAAGCAACGCCAACGTCAGCTATTGCAAAATTCTCCGCAAGTGGGAAATATGCGTCGAAGAAAGATTTAGGAATGATGGCAATGACTTATGGGAACGTCTATGTCGCTCAAATTGCTTCTGGTGCCAATCAAATGCAAACAATCAAGGCGTTTGAAGAAGCAGAGAAATACCCAGGGCCATCACTAATCATTGCGTATACGCCTTGTATCACCCATGGTCTGTTGGGGGGCATGAAAGAATCGATTAAAGAAGCCAAAGAAGCTGTTTCATCAGGCTATTGGTCCCTCTATCGTTATAATCCAAGTTTAATTGAAAAAGGGAAGGTTCCGATGATTTTGGATTACAAAAAACCAGACTTTTCAACAATGGACGATTTTATGCGTAAGCAAGTCCGGTTTTCTTCACTAGAAAGTGCCAACCCTCAATTAGCTGAAAAATTGTTTGAAAAAACGGTTCTAGATGCAAAAACTCGTTTTTACAATTATGCTTCACTCACTGGACAGCTTGATAAAATTAAAGAAAAACTAGAACCGTCTGATCCAATTGTAAAAGAAGAGGAAGTCGAAACGAAAAAGAGAAAAAAAGAACGTAAGATCGATAATGAAGCAGCAGCCAGAAGAGCTGCTAAAAGAGCAGAACGCGCAGCACGTCGAAAATGATGTTTTGATGTTTTGTTCATTGATCCAACTATCTCATTCGGTAAATGATAAGCAAACAATTTAAAGGGCGGAAAAATCGATCGAATAATTTATGTAATTTTCTTGAAAAAAGTAGCCAGAATCGTCTCATATTTCCAAACATATGATATACTTAAAGGGAAATCTCAAAAGAGAAGAGAGGCTTTTTATGTCATTTCAAATCGGGGAACTTTTTAATTTAGAGTATTGGCAACAAATGTTTTCCGGTGACTTATTTTCTCTGAATTTTTTGGTAAACATACTGGATATTTTAGTCGTATGGTATTTGGTTTACAAACTGATCCAGCTACTAAGAGGGACGAAAGCGATCCAATTGCTCAAAGGCGTTGCCATCTTTATCGTGATTCGAATTGCGGCTGAGTTGATTGGGCTACACACGCTGTCATGGCTGATGAATCAAGTCATAACTTATGGTGTGATTGCAGCAATCGTCATCTTCCAACCAGAGATTCGTCGTGGGTTAGAACATCTGGGAAGAAGTTCGTTATTCAAACAAACGAAAAGCGAGCAACAAGAAGACGAGAAGATGATCCTATCCTTTGATAAAGCTATTCAATATATGTCGAAACGTAAGATTGGTGCTCTGATTACGATCGAGCGTCATACTGGTTTAGATGAGTATATTGAGACAGGCATCGCATTGGATGCAGATATTACTGGTGAGTTACTCATTAATATCTTTATCCCCAATACGCCGCTGCATGACGGGGCAGTTATTGTCAAAAATGGAAAAATTGCAGTTGCCAGTGCCTATTTACCTTTATCAGAAAGTATGTTGATTCCAAAAGAATTTGGAACACGTCACCGAGCTGCTGTCGGTATTAGTGAGGTCAGCGATGCAATAACTATCGTGGTCTCGGAAGAAACAGGAGATGTAAGTATCACTTTAGACAATCAATTGATACCAGGGTTATCGCAAGAAGAGTATTTATCGATCTTACGAAAACAACTAATTGTAGAAGAAAAAAATAAAAACAAAAAGAATGGGCTTCAATCTTTCTTGGACGCAATGACTAAGGGAGGGGATCGGAAATGATCTCAAAAGAAAAGCGTACGAGTATTCTGTATGGGTTTGTTGCGTTATTGTTTAGTATCATTCTTTATTTCAATGCGAATGGTCAAACGATGCAAAACACATTATCTGGAAACGAGTCCTATTCGCAGACAGCTTCTGATGTTTCGATCCAACTTTTATATGATACCGATAAGTATTATATCCATGGTTACGAAAACACTACTACTGTCAAATTGGCTAGTGCGAATCGTATCCAGTTGATGGCTGAGGCAAATGAAGACACCCGTACCTTTAGGGTCACCGCAGACTTAGCACATCTAGGTGAAGGAACCCACGAAGTGCCATTGAAAATCAAAAATCTAAGCAGCGCTGTCACCGCTAAGTTGCAACCGGAAACGATCACGGTTACAATTGAAAAGAAAGTGACCAAAGACTTTGAAGTTAAAGCTATTCTGCCAACAGAGACGACGCCTTCTGGTTATAATTTAACTGAAACAACTGTCGATCCAACGAAGGTCACGATCACCACTGGAGATAAGACTTTAGCGGAAATTCATCAAGTGGTTGCAAAAGTCAACCCGTCAATGATAACGGACGATGGTGTGAATAGCAATGTATCTGTACAAGCATTAAATTCAGCTGGTGAGCCGTTGAGTATTGTTTCTGATCCAGTGCAAGTCAACGTCACGTCAGATGCAATCAAACCGAAAAAAACGGTTAGCCTATATGGTATTCAACAAGGGACAAAAAGCGAAGGAATTAAGAACTATAATTTCAAGTTTTCCGAATTAGAGGCTGAAGTCACAGGGACGACGGAACAACTTGCTCAATTAGGGGATAGTATCGCTGTGCCTATCGACATATCAGGAATTACTCATCGAACGACTAGGACGATTCAGATTCCTATTGAACAAGGAATGAGCGTCTCGCCTAAATCGGTTAAAGTTGAGATAACACCAGTGCTGGAATCGACAACTAGTGATTCTTCAGCCGATAAAAATCAAAGTTCGACTAAAAGGAATGACTCAACAACGTCAACGACAAAGTCGACTACATCGAGCACGTCACTTTCTAGTGTCCAGACAGAAAGCAAGCAAACTTCTGAAAGTACAGATTCGAGTGAATCCACTATGCAAAGTACACAAGAGAGTCAAACGTATTCTTCGGAAAATTAAGTTAAAGGAGCAAATTTACAATTATGGGTAAATATTTTGGAACGGATGGTGTCCGTGGCGAAGCCAATAAAGAATTGACACCAGAATTAGCGTTTAAGTTAGGTAGATGTGGCGGATATGTATTAAGCCAACATGAAACAGAAGGGAAACGTCCACGGGTTTTAGTTGGGCGTGATACCAGAATCTCTGGGCAAATGCTAGAAGAAGCCTTAATTTCTGGTTTGTTATCAGTTGGTATTGAAGTATTTCAACTTGGCGTCATTTCCACACCAGGAGTTGCTTATTTAACAAGATTGCAAAAAGCCAATGCCGGCGTGATGATTTCTGCTTCACATAATCCTGCACAAGATAATGGAATCAAATTTTTTGGTGCTGATGGGTTTAAATTAGTGGATGAACAAGAATTAGAAATTGAAGCATTGCTTGATGCCGAAGTGGACGAATTGCCACGTCCTTCAGCAGAGGGATTAGGAACAGTAGAAGAATTTCCAGAAGGCTTATTAAAATATTCTCAATTCTTAGTGCAAACGATCAATGGGGATCTATCAGGCCTAACCGTTTGTGTCGATGCGGCAAATGGGGCGACAGCAACTTCTGTCAACCGTTTATTCGCAGACTTAGAAACAGATTTTTATACGATGGGTACCAGCCCTAATGGCTTAAATATTAACGATGGTGTTGGTTCAACACACCCTGAAAAGTTAGCTGAAATGGTTGTTGAAAAAGGCGCCGATGCCGGTTTAGCATTTGATGGTGATGGGGATCGAATTATTGCAGTGGATGAACTTGGGAATATCGTTGATGGTGATAAAATCATGTTCATTTGTGCGAAATACCTTTCAAAGAAAAATCGTTTGAAAAAAGATACGATCGTTACAACGGTCATGAGTAATTTAGGATTCCATAAAGCGGTGGAAGAAATTGGCTTGAAGGACGTAGTTACTCAGGTTGGTGACCGCTATGTTGTAGAAGAAATGCGAAAAAATGATTATAATTTTGGTGGAGAACAATCTGGTCATATGGTCTTCCTTGACTTTAATACTACAGGTGATGGAATGCTATCAGGAATCCAATTACTGAATATCATGAAGCAAACTGGGAAGAAATTATCCGAGTTAGCGAGCGAAGTGACGATCTACCCACAAAAATTAGTAAATATCCGAGTAAGCAACAAAAATGGTGCAATGGAAGTTCCAGCGATCAAAAAAGTGATTGAAGAAACTGAGGCCGAGATGGCTGGTGAAGGAAGAATTTTAGTTCGTCCTTCTGGAACTGAACCATTATTACGTGTCATGGCCGAAGCGCCAACGGATGAAAAAGTAGCATATTACGTGGATAAGATTGCTTCAGTTGTTCGAGAAGAGATCGGACTTGAAGAATAAGAACTAAAATTTTTCTCATTTTAATAGTAATCGACTGTTATTTACAAAAATGTTTTCTTGTTTTTGTGAATAACAGTTTTTTTGTCTGTAGGAAAACAAATTTGGGTTACTGTCAAATGATTGTTCCAAGATAACTACTTTTTTGTATAAAATTAGCGTTGGGTTTAGAATATTCTCCGTTAAAAGTTGTTATGATAGAACTTTAATTTCTAATTATACGAAAAAAAAGGGCTTTTTTTATCTCTGAATAGATTAAACTAACTTGCGAAACAACTAATTTAGAGGAGGTAAATATGAAAATTTTCAAAAAACTGATTCGATTGATGATGATTGTTTTTCTATTTGTAAAACCGGTCATTGCAGTAGCGGTTGATCCATCTTATGCACCCTCTTATCAACTAGCAGAAGAGGTGATTATAAAAAATGGTGAATTTAATGATGGATTGAATCACTGGATCGTTTCCAATCCTGGAAGTAGTAATCCTGCACTTGTGACAGATGAAAGTGGCAATCATTATGTAATGGCATCAAATGGAGAGAATATCCTGCAATATGTTCAGTTAAAACCGAAAACGACCTATCAATTCACTTATTATGTGATCGGAGACCCTTCGTTTCCAGCAATTGTGGAATTTGGTACGCTTAATCATGGGGAAGGGTTTATTTCGTTGAAGGATGAGAGACATTATAATGATGCTTGGAAACAACATGAATTTAGCTTTACGACTCCGGAAGGTGAAAATACATATATTATCCGTTTTGCGTCTAGTGGAAACGGGACAGCATATTTTGATAACGTTCAAGCCACTGCATTAGATTTGGAAGCTCCTACCAATCCTAAAAATCTGAAAGTCAACGACGTTTCAAGTGATAGTGTTAGCTTATCTTGGGAAGCTGCAACAGACAACGTAGGCGTAATGGGTTATTTGGTTTATCGAGACAACCAACTGATTCAAACAGTCACCGATGCAGACCTCGCCTATACCGACAATGGATTAACGGAAGATACTACCTATACGTATGAAGTGAGAGCAGTTGATCAAGCGGGGAATGTATCAGCAGCGAGTAATGCAGTGACGGCTAGGACAAAACTGGCGAGTAGCAGCCCACCTGCAGTGCCTTTGAATTTAAAAGTTACTAGTGTAACAACTGATAGTGTCAGCTTATCGTGGGAATCAGCGACAGATAGCATTGACGTAATCGGTTATATCATTTATCGAGACAATCAGTTAATTCAAGGAGTGATTGGTGCGGAGGAAGTAGCATACACGGATATAGGATTAATGGAAGATACGATGTATACATATCAAGTGAGAGCAGTTGATCAGGCAGGAAACATATCAGAAATGAGTAATACAGTAACAGCTAAGACAAAACCAACAGAAGAAATTCTTCCTCCTGCAGCTCCTTTGAACTTGCGAATCGATGATGTAACAACTAACAGTGTCAGCTTGTCATGGCAAGAAGCAATCGATAATGTTGATGTAGCTAGTTATAACGTTTATCGAGATGATCAGTTGGTTCAAACGCTAACTGGTACGGACTTAACCTACATAGATACAGGGTTGATGGAAGATACCACCTATACCTATATAGTCAAAGCTGTTGATCAATCAGGGAATCTATCAGAAGCAAGTAATGCGGTAACGGCTAGGACAAAATCAGCAGAAGATCTGACTCCTCCTACGCCCCCTTTGAATTTACGAATCGATGATGTAACAACTAACAGTGTCAGCTTGTCGTGGGAAGCAGCAATCGATGATGTGGGTGTCACTGGTTATCACGTCTATCGAGACGATCAGTTAGTCCAAACACTTTCTGGTACGGACTTAACTTACATAGACACAGGATTGATGGAGGCTACCACTTATACCTATAAAATCAGAGCGGTTGATCAAGCTGGTAATCTATCAGAAGCGAGTAATGCAGTGAAAGCAAGAACGAAAATGACAATGGAGGTGAGTCGCCCGTTGCCCCCTACTAAACTGAGATCAGTCCGTGTCACAGAACATGAAGTGGCTTTAATGTGGGACGCACCTAATGAATCGAAGGAAATCATGAGCTATCAAGTTTATCGAAACAATGTATTGGTAGGAGAAGTAGCGGGGGAAACCTCACTATATACTGATAAAGATTTACAGGAAAATACGAAATATTCTTATGTAGTTAAATCGAAAAACAAAGAAGGGAATCTCTCGGAAGAAAGTAATAAAATCATTGTGCAGACAAGCAAAAAACATGAGACGGTTCCTCCTTTAGAGGAAGAGATAGTAAAAGAATCAACGGAAAAACCACCTGTGGCAAAAGAAACCGAAACAAAAAATAATGGAGCGATTAATAAAGGAAAAGAGGAAGCAAAAGTGAATAAGAATACTGCTAAAAAGGTGAGTAAACAGTTACCAGCTACGGGTAATAAAGTTAGTCCATTGCTACAACTACTGGGGCTAACCATAGTGAGTGTAACAATCCTGTTATCTTACAGGAGACAAAAAAAGAGCCATCAAGCAAAACAGCCCGGAACTAATGCTTAGCTCGTTTAGATGGGGGACTCGATGCAAAATAGGTTAAAACAATAAAAGTCATTTTCGAACTGATTGATGACTACACAAAAAAGCCAAAAAGGCAATGAAAATTAAATTTCATTGTTTTTTGGCTTTTTTCATGGTGATACATGCTATATTTTTTTAACCTTTTTCCTATTCAACGGTCACTGATTTTGCCAAATTTCTCGGTTTATCAACATCAAGACCTCTTAGCAAGGTCGCATAGTAGGCAATCAATTGTGTAGGGATCACTGTGATTAATGAAGTGAGTAAAGGATGAACAACAGGCAATACTAATTGGTCATCTGATCGATCTAAGCCTTTTGTAGCCATGACCAATGTTTTTGCTCCACGACTTTCCACTTCTTTTAGATTTCCTCTCGTGTGTGCACCTGTTATCTCTTCGCTGATCATCCCGATAACCGGTGTGTTCGTTTCAATCAGCGCGATCGTACCATGTTTTAATTCTCCAGCTGCGAAACCTTCTGCTTGGATATAACTGATTTCTTTTAACTTCAATGCAGCCTCTAAAGAGACAGCATAATCTGTTCCACGTCCAATATAAAAAGCGTTTCTTGCATCCATTAGATAGTCAGCTGCTAACTCCTGTAAGTAGTCCTTTTGAGAAATTAGTTCTTCCATGCCATTCGCTACGATACTAAGCTCGTGCGTTAGATCGAATTCTCTAGCTGAAGAAAGATTTTTTTCATGACCAATTCCTTTAGCAAGTGCAGCTAAAACAGCGATTTGAGCAGTATAAGCTTTTGTTGAAGCCACGGCGATTTCAGGTCCAGCATGTAGTAAAAGAGTGTAAGAAGCTTCCCTTGATAAAGTAGAGCCGGGTACATTAGTGATCGTCAATGATGGGTAACTCAATTCATTCATTTTCACGAGTACTTGTCGACTGTCTGCTGTTTCTCCACTTTGGCTTAAGAAAATAAAAAATGGTTTCTCTGAAAGTAAAGGCAAATTATAACCAAATTCACTTGCAAGGTGGACTTCCACAGGAATACGGGTTAATTGTTCTAAAATAGGTTTTCCAACTAAGCCAGCATGGTAACTCGTTCCACAAGCAACAATGTAGATACGGTCACTGTTTTTAGCTGTTTCTAAAAGTTGTTTGTCCATCAGTACTTCATTCTCATGGCTCACGTAAGTTTGGGCAATCTTTCGCATAACGATCGGTTGTTCATCGATTTCTTTCAACATGTAGTAAGGATAAGTGCCCTTTTCAATATCAGCTGCATCAATTTGTGCTTCAAAAGAAGTTCGTTCAACTGGTTGACCTGAGATCGTTTCGATTGAAATCTCATTTTTAGTGACGATCACTAATTCGCCATCTTCAATTTCAACAAATTCTTTCGTATAAGCCAGCATAGCCATTGCGTCGCTGGCGATAACATTGAATCCGTCTCCCAGACCAATTAAGAGAGGGCTTTTGTTTTTAGCGACAAAAATTTGATCTGGCAGAGTACGATCAATTAATGCGAAAGCATAAGAACCTTTGATTAATTGAAGTGTTTTGACAAAGGCAGATTTTGTATCCAGTCCTTCATTTGCAAAAAATTCAATAAGATGAGCAATGATCTCAGTATCCGTTTCCCCTGAAAATTGATCCGTTTCTAAATAATCGTTTTTTAGTTCAGCAAAGTTTTCAATTACACCGTTATGGACAAGAACAAAACGTCCGCTTTGAGAAGTGTGAGGGTGCGCATTTTTTTGAGAAGGTTCGCCATGAGTTGCCCAACGAGTGTGACCGATTCCGATTGTTCCCGCTGTTTCGTTTGTTAGCTTATCCTTTAGGTTCTGAATTCTACCTTGTGCTTTGACCAAAAAATCATTTTCATGATTCGCAACAAAGATTCCAGCCGAATCGTATCCCCGATATTCTAATTTTTCTAAACCATTGATCAATCCTGGTGTTACGTTTTCTAATCCAATCATTCCGACAATTCCACACATAAAAAACATCCTACTTTCTATAATATAATCATTATGAAAGTTTCCAGCTGCTGGAATCGATTTTTGTTCTATCTTCACAGATAGGTTTTGATCGATCCTATAGAGTGCAATCCCTAGGGTCATCCGCCGAATATTTCGATAAACCCTTTCCTCGTCATCTGTAACTACAGACCAGGCGCTATTCCTTAAAATGAGAATGGTATATCTAAACTCCTTTTTCGTATTTTTCTGGAAACTTCTTAAATGATAACGTTGTTGTGTGATGTTTGTCAATAAAAAAGAGAAAAAATAAAATTGGTCTATATGGTTGTGGCGGGAGGATCGAAATGAAGTTTTGACTATCATCTTTTTGCAGACTTCGGTACAATATGAGAGTAAGTAAAAGAAGGAGGATGAAAAATGGCATCAAATATCGCAGTCTTGACATTAGGCATGCTAAAAAAACAGTTGGCCGAACTTGAAAAAGTAAATACAGTGGATGATGAAACCAAAATCTTTTTAGATACTGGTTGGGATAGTATCCAAGAAATTGCGCCTGATGCGTTGACTATTGGAGAAGCGCAACAATTCGTAGTAGAAGATGAGTGGACAAAAGAGAAGTTCAATGGATTTACATTAGTCGAAAAAGCAGAAAAAATGAATGCAACTGGAGAAAAAGAAACAGTGATCGTTATCAAAAATTTATATTAAGCGAGGGAGAGTATGAATAAAAAGCGTTGGATAGCAGTGTTGATTGCGACAGGCTTATTGGTTGTTTCGTTGGTATCATCTAGCCTGACGTCAAATTCAAAAGAAGAAAAGCAAATGAGTGGTTTGAATAGCTTATTATATGGCACTAATGAATTATCGCCCACGGTTCTGGAAGAAGGAGATAGTTCAGAAAAAATCGTAAAATTGACTGTTGATGGGACGATCACTAGTGATGGAACATCAGGTTTGTTTGCAACAGAAGGATACAATCACGCTAAGTTTATGGAGCAATTAAATGCTATAAAAGAAGATAAAACGATCAAAGGGATGATGTTAGAAGTCAATTCTCCTGGTGGTGGTGTTTATGAAAGTGCAGAAATAGCTAAGACAATCAGTGATATCCGAAATGAACGAAATATTCCAATGTATGTCAGTATGAAAAATACAGCTGCTAGTGGCGGATATTATATCTCAGCCCAAGCAGATAAAATCTATGCAACAGAGGAAACAGTCACTGGGTCCATTGGTGTCATCATGTCAGGTCTTAATTATTCTGGTCTTTTAGAAAAATTAGGGATCGAGGATACGACGGTAAAAAGTGGTGCATTGAAAGATATGGGTTCAAGTACTAGACCACAAACGCCAGAAGATCAAAAAGTCTTACAAACTTATATCGATAATGCCTACAATCGATTTGTCAAAGTAGTCAGTACTGGACGAAATCAATCAGAAGAAGAAGTCCGAAAAATTGCGGATGGTCGTATTTATGATGGAGAACAGGCGAAAGCAGTCGGATTAGTGGATGAAATTGGGTATCCACAAGACGCGTTAAAAGCGATGAGAAGTGAGCAACATTTAGAAAACGCTCAGTTAGTAGAATATGAAACGAATACTACTGGTTTTGCAAACACATGGTTCGGTTCGAAACTTGCTCAGCTTCAAGGCCTAAAAGCTTCTGAAACAAGTCAAATCTTGTCTTTCTTAGAAAATCAAGGAACCGTTCAATCACCAAAGGCAATGTATTATTACGGAGGTGAGTAAGCATGACGAAGCAACCAGAAGATTTAACTTCACATAACAAGGCAGATCGTCCTGCTGTAGGGCCAGATCCGAGCTTTTCTCAAAAAGTACTGCAATCTTTTAAAGAAAAACCATTATCTGAAAGTGAAATCAAAGTAAAGCAACAACAATGGCAACAGTATACCGAAGATAAAGAGGAGAAAATCAATGTAAATGACTTTCCTAAATATTTTTATGCAGGATTTTGGATAAGATTTTTCGCTTTTATTGTGGATCTGATTTGTATTGGCTCAATCACACGGTTGACCATTGGATTAGCGGCTAATTTAGACTGGTTAAAAGTATCCGATTCTTATTTAAGTATTTATGGTTTTGCTGCTTTGCTGATTTACCTTGGTTATTTTATTTTATTCACGAAATTAAATCATGGTCAAACGATTGGAAAAATGATTTTTGGGATTCGTGTGATTTGCTTTAATGAATCAGATTTGAGTTGGACAACAGTGCTGGTGAGAGAAGGCGCTTGTCGGTTCATTTTGAAATTCCCATTACTTTTTGTTGGCTATTTACCGACAATCTTTAATCAAAGAAAACAGCATATTGGTGATTATTTTTCAAATACGAGTGTAGTCACGCTAAATCTAGTCAAAGCCTTTAATCAAGAAATTAATGCTTGATTCATTTTATTTTTTCAACATGGCAATCTAAAAAAGATTGTCATGTTTTTTTATGTTTGATACTATAGTTTTATTCATGATTTTACTGGCAAAGAGTCGAAGGGAGAACGAACATTGGAGCCGATTGATTTTCCTGATAAATACGAAAATCTTATGCGTCTAGCGCAACAAGCATTAGCTGATCATCAATATTTACAAGCAAAGACATTTTTACAACGAGCATTGGAGCTTAAAGGAACATTTGAGGCGAATCGTCTACTTGTCCTTTGCTTAGTTGAGCTAGATGAAAAAAAAGAAGCGCTGAATCAGGCGTTTCCTTATGAAAATGACTACCTGACAGATGAAAAAGTGGCAGCTTTTTATTTTGATCTGCTGATCCAAACAAAAGATTATCTTTATGCTCGCAAGTTAATTGCCAGCTATGATTTTTCTGATTTATTTGAGCAACTCATGGTAGAGAAGATCCAACAAGCAGAAAATTTCACGAGTCAAAATGACCGTCAAAAAATACGTAAGATTCATCTTAGTGTTGAAAAAATGCCGACAATGCCACCTGCAGAACAACTTTTGGTTGTTTCTGAGATTGAAGAGTTGCCTTATCATGAATTGGTACAAACAATCAAAAAAATGATTATCTTACCAGAAATCCACTTATTAGTGCGAGCAAAAATGTTAGAGTCACTCGTGCAAGTGAAGAAACACCAGCCAGTTGTTTATTTAACGATGGATCAGACGTTTATAGAAGTCATACCTGCAACATTACCAAAACCAGAAAAGCAGAAGGCTTATGAACAGTTAATGCGATTAGCAGAAGCTTATGAAGATCAAGATGCCTATCTTAGTACAGTGCTAAAAGAAGAATTTATGATGCAATCCGCTCTTCTTTATCCTGTTTATGATACATATGTCGGTGATCCCAAAAAATGGTTTGCTGATACACTTAGCATGTATGATCCAAACTATAATAATAGACAAACAGAAGCAGAGGAAGCAGATTTCCTAGAAAAAAGGGGAAATATTTTAAGGGAAATGCTGCTCTTTCAAAGTGACCGTTGACACTTATCAGATAAAAAAGTCATGAAAAACGTGGATTCTAACCATTCAATATGTTTACAATTTGAAAGGGTTAGTGTACTATTTAAGGGTATGCATGAAACGTTTTTGATGTATAAAATGAATTTTCTAAACTCGGAGGGAACTAAATGACTGCAACATTTGAAAAAAAAGGCACAAACGATGGTGTTTTAAAATTTACGATTGCGCAAGATGAAATTCAAAAAGGATTGACAGCTGCGTTTAATAAAGTTAAAGGAAACTTGAACGTACCAGGGTTCCGTAAAGGGAAAGTTTCACGCCAAGTATTCAACCGTATGTACGGAGAAGAAGCTCTTTATGAAGACGCATTGAATGCTGTCTTACCTGAAAGCTATGAAGCAGCAGTTAAAGAAGCAGGTATCGAACCTGTATCACAACCTCAAATCGATGTTGAAAGCATGGAAAAAGGGCAAGATTGGGTGATCACTGCTGAAGTAACAGTTAAACCTGAAGTGAAATTAGGTCAATATAAAGATTTAGTTGTTGAAAAACAAGACCGTGAAGTTACTGAAGCGGATGTGGAAGAACGTATCAAACGTGAACAAGAAGCTCAAGCAGAATTAGTAATCAAAGAAGATGCTCCAGCAGAAAATGGCGATACTGTAGTGATTGACTTTGAAGGCTTTGTTGATGGCGAAGCATTCGATGGCGGAAAAGGTGAAAACTATTCACTAGAACTAGGCTCTGGTTCATTCATTCCTGGCTTTGAAGATCAATTGATCGGTAAAAAATCAGGTGAAAGCTTAGATGTAACAGTTACTTTCCCAGAAGACTATCAAGCAGAAGACCTTGCTGGTAAAGAAGCAGTGTTCAAAGTAACGGTTCATGAAGTAAAAGCTAAAGAAGTACCTGAATTAGATGACGAATTTGCAAAAGATGTAGATGATGAAGTTTCTACATTAGCAGAATTGAAAGAAAAATATCTAAAAGAATTGACAGAAGCAAAAGAAAAAGAAGCAGAAGACGCAAAAGATGAAGCTGCAATCCGCTTAGCTGTTGAAAATGCAGAAATCGTTGATCTGCCACACGTGATGGTTCACGATGAAGTACACCGTTCAATGGATGAATTTTTGAACAACATGCAACGTCAAGGAATCTCTCCTGACATGTACTACCAATTAACTGGTTCTACAGAAGAAGACTTGCACAAACAATTTGAAGGCGAAGCAGAAGTACGCACAAAAACAAATCTTGTAATCGAAGCTATCGCTAAAGCAGAAGGACTAGCAGCAACAGAAGAAGAAATCAACGCTGAAATCCAAGAATTATCTGAGACATACAACATGCCAATCGAACAAATCAAACGAGTGTTAACAGAAGATATGTTGGAACATGATGTGACAATGAAAAAAGCAATCGATTTGATTACTGGAACTGCTACTGAAGCAAAATAATCATCTTTTATTGCATTTTATCAAAGAGGAAACTGAGAGGTTTCCTCTTTTTGCATATTTTCGATTTTTGGTTCTTGTTTAGTGCTTTTGCTTTTTTTTGAATTATGGTATGATAGTAAAAGACTGTAAAGTCTGTGATAGTTTCTTGCATTTATGATGCAAGTTAAGGGGTGAAGACCATGTATGATAATCCAAGTGGCAATGAGACCGTACGTTGTTCTTTTTGCGGGAAAACACAAGAAGAAGTAAAAAAAATCGTGGCTGGTCCAGGGGTCTACATCTGTAATGAATGTATTGACCTATGCAAAGAAATCATTGATGAAGAATTTTATGAAGAAGCGGTACGTGAATTCACAGAAGTACCAAAACCATTAGAAATTTTGGAAGTCTTAAATAATTATGTGATTGGTCAAGATCGTGCGAAACGTTCATTAGCTGTAGCAGTATACAATCACTATAAGCGTGTTAATCAACAATCCCAAGAAGATGCAGATGATGTTGAACTGCAAAAAAGTAATATCTGCCTGATCGGTCCTACTGGATCAGGGAAAACTTTCTTGGCACAAACATTAGCTAAAACGTTAAATGTACCTTTTGCGATCGCTGATGCAACCAGTTTAACTGAAGCTGGTTATGTTGGGGAAGACGTCGAAAACATCCTATTGAAATTATTGCAATCAGCTGATTACAATGTGGAACGAGCTGAAAAAGGGATCATCTACATTGACGAAATCGATAAAATTGCTCGTAAAAGCGAGAATGTTTCAATTACTCGAGATGTTTCAGGTGAAGGTGTCCAACAAGCCTTATTGAAGATTTTAGAAGGGACAGTTGCCAGCGTTCCCCCTCAAGGCGGTCGGAAACATCCTCATCAAGAATTTATCCAAATCGATACGACAAATGTTTTGTTTATCGTAGGTGGTGCGTTTGATGGGATTGAAACAATTGTTAAAAATCGTCTAGGAGAAAAGACAATCGGTTTCGGGACTAAAAATCAAAAATTAGCAGATGGCGAAAGTGTCATGCAAGAAATCATTCCAGAAGATCTATTGAAATTTGGTTTGATTCCTGAATTTATTGGTCGTTTACCAGTAATGGCAGCACTTGAAAAATTAACGACAGAAGATCTTGTGCGTATTTTGACAGAGCCAAAGAATGCTTTGGTCAAACAATACCAAAAATTACTTGCTTTGGATAATACGGAATTAGAATTTGAACCAGAGGCATTAACAGCAATCGCTGAAAAAGCAATTGCCCGAAATACTGGGGCACGTGGACTACGTTCGATCATCGAAGAAATCATGATGGATATTATGTTTGACATCCCATCTAATGAGAATATCGAAAAAGTGATCATTACGAAAGAAGCTGCTGAATTAACAGGAGAACCGACTGTCGTTTATAAAGATTCTGAGAAAAAAGCGGGATAAAAGCAGATAGAAGCTGGAGTGCTGTCGTGAAAGTTAGTTATTGCTTTTGCGGCAGCTTTGTCTTTTTATCGAAACTATTGATTAATGATTAAGGCATTCTATTGACAGCAGGCGATTCAACGTTGTGATTACTCAAAATCGACAAATAGGGAAGATGACTTTCGTTTATGTAAAAACGTACTTTCCGCAATCAACTGCAGTTTTTCGATCGTTGAATCTTAGAATGAAATTAAAAAACCTCAAAACATGAGAAGCTGTTTCGAGATTTTTTTCTTTAAAGAACGAATCAATTCATGCTTCTCGCAACCTGTTACACGGCGTTTAAGAAGCGACTCTTCGTTTATCAGAGATTGTTTAATAAAGTGATATTAAACAATCTTCTCTCATCTCGATAGAGTTCATTTCTTCTTCAACGACCTTTTTTAGGAGAGATTTTATGAAAGTACATCAAGCAGAAATAGTGATTAGTGCAGTTGCACCAAAACAATACCCAGAATCTGATTTACCAGAAATTGCTTTAGCAGGGCGTTCAAATGTCGGAAAGTCTTCTTTTATCAATACGTTGATTGACCGAAAGAATTTAGCTCGCACTTCGGGAAAACCAGGTAAGACCCAAACATTGAATTTTTATTTGATTGAAAATGCGTTACACTTTGTCGATGTCCCTGGTTATGGTTATGCCAAAGTATCAAAGACTGAACGTGCAAAATGGGGTAAAATGATCGAAACATATATTACGACCAGAGAGCAGTTGCGAGCAGTCGTTTCTTTAGTCGATTTACGTCACAAACCTTCCCAAGAGGATATCCAGATGTATGAATTTTTGAAATATTACGATATTCCAGTGATTGTCGTAGCGACTAAAGCGGATAAGATACCACGAGGAAAATGGAACAAGCATGAAAGTGAAATCAAAAAAGCGTTGGATTTTGATAATAATGATCAGTTTATTTTATTTTCTTCTGTCACAAAGCAAGGAAAAGAAGAAGCTTGGCAGGCAATTGAAGAAGCAATTTCAGAATAAAAAACTAGTAGCAGACGAAGGACTCAAAGAGGAGAACATTCGCTTGCTACTAGTTTTTTTCTATTTTTTTGTCTGTTCTTTTTTTTCGTCATTTTTTGGTTTCAAAAAGCGATCGATTTCTTCTTTTGAAGCAACTGTTTTTTCTGGATCAACAGCAAAGGATTCAAATAATTTATCAAGATTATCTGTGCGTTCAAATTTAAGCCCCAAATTATTCACCTCTTTGATTATTTGTTTCTATTCTACCATGGATAGTTACTAAAATAATTGGAAGTCGTTAAATTTTAGTTTTTTCTTATGCTTAGTTATAATTTAATTATAAAACAATTTGAAAGGAGTGAGAGCAGAGTGGAAGAACAACAATTATTAATGACGATTCAATTAACCAATTTGAATCAAAGTCAAAGAGAAAATGAATTGGAAGATTGGTTCTTTTTTATTCGGATGATGTTTAGTCCCTCATTTTTTCAGACTTCTCATCAGACAGCACGAATATTTGAATGGACAACCTTTAAAAAGGAAGCAATGCAGGAATCTCAGTTCGCATTTGGTTGGCTGACTGTAAAAAATGAAACGAATGAGTGTCGTTTTCATTTTGATGGTCAACAATTGATCATTAAGAATATTTTGGAGAAGAATATTTTCTTACAACATGAATCGGTGATCAGAGATTATATCCAGCTTAAAATGGATAAAAATGGCGTATTTGCTTACTTACGTTCATACAATGAATTTAAGTATCATAATATTAAAGAAATTGAAGAACGGTTGAAGTTTGAAACACAAGAAGCTATTGATAAGTTGCCAAAGATGAGAGAACGATCGGGAGCGGTTGTGATTGATTGTAATCAATTGCCTGGTTACGATCTATCTCATGAGGGATTATGCTTTACTTCTTGTTGGGAAATGTATTACAGCTCTTACTACTATCGCATCATTCCGAAACAAGTATTTTTAGATGTCCAACAAGTGGAATTTGTAAAAGAGAAACAAAATGGTGTGATCTGTATTCAATTATATCGTGACCCTTTCAAATGGGCCGAGGAAACGAATCGACATTTTCAGACCTATTATCGCGACCAATTGGGATTTGATCATCTTTCTTGGGACAATGGTGTTGGGCTTTTGAAAGCCCCGTACATTGAGTATGCTTATACCGATCAAAGTATTCAATCTGTTCAATACCAAAATGAAAGAATGCAACCGACTCAGAAAAAGGATGCGACGTTCTTCGTTACTCGAAGTTATAATTTTGTCAATGATGAATACCACGAAAAGCGAGTAAGAGGGCGGTTGAATACACAAGCTTATTTTCCTTGGGTAGATGAGCAGCGGGCGCAGATGATGTTTTACAAAGTGATTGATCCCCGTATTTCTTTAGATGATGGGATCGAAGCTTATTGCTACTATATAAGAGAATACTTAGAGATCGCAGTTGACGATGAAAAATATCAAGAATATTTAGTTACTTTACGATTATACGTACCTACTGAAAATTTGACACAGCTCCCATTGAATGAAATTCGCGAAAAACTATCAGATATTCAGTTTAAGCGAATAAGAAAAAGACGAGGACGTTTAAGCTTTGACGTGAAAAAAGGTGTAAATCATCTTAGAGTAGAAATCTATGATTATCCCAAGTTAAACAAATTTGCGACATTACAAAAAATTTGAGGTGAGCACATGGATAAACACTTATATTATCGGGTCATGTTACCTACAGCATTTGTAGCTTTTTTGATGTTCTTTCTTCCCAACATCCCTGTACGATCAATTTTGGGCTTTATCATTATGTTCATTGGATTAGGAAGGTACTATTATTTAGTGCATAGAAAATAAAGCATATAAAAGGTTGTGGAAGAATCGTACAGCGAATACCGTTCGTACTTCTTTACAACCAATCAAGAGTCTGGACCAGTTGAAAGTTCAGACTCTTTTTTGAATGTTTTAGATTGTCTGTGAATGTTTTTGAATGATTTTTATTGATTAATAAAAAGAATTATGCTACTATATGTCGTGAGGTGATCGTGGAAATGCTTACAGAAGAGCGCAGACAAAAAATACTACACTTGTTAGAACAAAATAAAATAGTGAAATCTCAAGATTTAGTAACACTTCTAAACGCTTCTGAATCAACGATTAGACGTGATTTGCAAGAGTTGGAGAATGATGGTCTGTTAGAAAGAATCCATGGTGGCGCGAAAAAAGGGCAACTTTTAGGGTTTGAACAGAATATGAGTGAAAAAACGCTCAAAAACGTTCAAGAAAAACAAACAATCGCTCGATTAGCAGCTCAATTAATCAATGACGATGACGTTATTTATTTAGATGCTGGGTCCACGACGTTAGAAATGATCCCATATTTGCAAGAGAAAAAGGTAACGGTAGTAACTAATTCAGTGAAACATGCAGCTAGTTTGGTTGATTTGCAACTTCCCACCATCATATTAGGTGGACAAGTTAAATTATCAACAAATGCTGTACTAGGAAATAGTACAATCAGCCAGTTAAAAAATTTCTATTTTAATAAAGTGTTTATGGGAATGAACGGTGTTGACTTGAACCGTGGATTTACAACGCCAGATCCGGAAGAAGCAGCCGTGAAACGTCTAGCAATGGCAAATGCGGAAGAAAGTTTCGTCCTGATTGATCATTCTAAGTTCAACAAGCTTAGTTTCACTTCTGTGGCACCTTTAGAAGCAGCCACGATCGTAACCGAACGTTGTCCATTGGAATTTGTTACCGATTATCGGGAACGGACAACTATCAAGGAGGCAGCTATACAATGATTTATACAGTAACATTAAATCCGTCGATTGACTTTATCGTACGTGTCGATGGGTTAAAAATCGGGGAATTGAATCGAATGAAAGAAGACTTTAAAGTTCCTGGCGGAAAAGGGATCAATGTTTCTCGAATTTTGAAAAGAATTGACTCTGATTCGACAGCCCTTGGTTTTTTAGGAGGCTTTACAGGAAACTTTATCGCAGAGTGGTTGGAAAAAGAAACAATCCAAACTTCTTTTACAACAGTTCAATCAGATACTCGGATCAATATCAAATTAAAATCTGATTCTGAAACGGAGATCAATGGTTTAGGCCCAACGATCTCAGATGAAGAAATCCAATCATTCAAGCAAGCGCTAAGTGTTGTGAACAAAGGGGACATCGTTGTCTTATCTGGTAGTACTCCTGCCAGCTTAAGAAAAGGGTTCTATCAAGAATTGATTGAGATCATTCGTGAAAAAGAAGCAGACTTTGTGATTGATACAACTGGAGATGATCTAAAAAATTCTCTTGCTAAAAGACCATTGTTGATCAAACCTAATAACCATGAATTAGCCGAATTATATCAGACACACTTTGATCGTGTGGAAGAGATTTTGCCATATGGTAAGAAACTATTAGCTGAAGGGGCACAAAATGTCTTGATATCAATGGCGGGAGATGGTGCCTTGTTATTTACTAATGAAGGTGCTTACCGATCAAACGTATTAGTTCGCCCGTTAAAAAACTCGGTTGGTGCAGGAGATTCAATGATTGCTGGATTTATTGGTGCTTATAGCAAAAATCAAGATCCAGTGGAAGCATTTAAATGGGGAGTCGCTTGTGGAAGTGCGACAGCATTTTCTGATGATTTAGCTTCTAGAGCATTGATTGATGAACTGTTACCAGAAGTTGAGATAACAAAAATAGATTCGTTTTCAGGAGGATTATCATGAATATCAAAGATTTAATGATCAAAGATGCAATGATCATGGACCTACAAGCAACTGATAAAAAAAGCGCAATTGATGAAATGGTCCAAAAAATGTTTGCTGCCGGAAGAATCTCAGATATTGAAACCTATAAAGAGGGGATTTTAGCACGAGAAGCGCAAACTTCTACCGGACTAGGTGACGGCATTGCGATGCCTCATGCAAAAAATGCAGCAGTAAAAGAAGCAACCGTACTATTTGCTAAAAGTAACAAAGGGGTCGATTATGAGGCATTAGATGGTCAGCCGACTTACCTATTCTTTATGATCGCAGCTCCAGAAGGCGCAAATGATACACACTTACAAGCGTTAGCTGCTTTATCCCGCCTTTTAGTGGATCCAGATTTTGTTGCAAAATTAAAAGAAGCAGATTCACCAGAAGCTGTACAAGAATTATTCCAAACAGCGGAAGATCAAAAAGCTGCGGAAGAAAAAGCAGAACAGGCAAAACAAGCTGAAGCTGCAACCGTTGATCCTAAGAGCAAGTTTGTTATTGCAGTAACCGCTTGTCCAACAGGAATCGCCCACACTTATATGGCGGAAGATGCTTTGAAGAAAAAAGCGAAAGAAATGGGCGTAGAGATCAAAGTTGAAACAAACGGATCAGAAGGCGTTAAAAACTTATTGACAGCTGAAGACATCGCTCGCGCGGATGGTGTAATCGTAGCTGCAGATAAAAAAGTTGCCATGGATCGTTTTGACGGGAAAGAACTTGTCAATCGTCCGGTTAGCGACGGGATTCGTAAGCCAGAAGAACTGATCAATCTTGCTTTAAGCGGTACTGCACCAGTTTATCATGGACAAGGGAAAGATACTGGTTCTGATGAAGGAAATGCAGAAGGAACCGTCGGTCAACGAATCTATAAAGATTTGATGAATGGTGTTTCTCATATGCTGCCGTTTGTTATTGGCGGTGGGATTGCGATTGCTCTTTCTTTCATGGTAGACCAATTTATGGGTGTACCACAAGATCAGCTTGCAAACCTTGGGAATTATAATCAAATTGCCAGCTGGTTCAACCAAATCGGTCAAGCTGCTTTTGGTTTCATGTTACCAGTTCTTGCTGGATTTATTGCTTCAAGTATCGGGGATCGCCCTGGTTTGATTGTTGGTTTTGCTGCTGGTGCATTAGCTAATACTGGCGGTGCAGGCTTCTTAGGAGCTTTGATCGGCGGTTTCTTAGCTGGATATGTCATTGTGTTCTTGCGCAAACTATTCAAGAAATTACCTAAATCATTAGACGGAATCAAAACGATTCTCTTTTATCCCGTGTTTGGGTTGTTGATTACCGGTTTCTTGATGTTGTTGGTTAATGTACCGATGAAAGCAATCAATGATGCATTAAACGGATTTTTAACAAGCATGAGCGGTTCAAACGCTGCGTTACTTGGAGCTTTACTTGCAGGAATGATGGCTGCTGACTTAGGTGGACCAATTAATAAAGCGGCTTATGTTTTCGGTACAGCTACGCTAGCAACAACTGTTGCGACTGGCGGTAGTGTCGTGATGGCTTCTGTTATGGCTGGTGGGATGGTTCCACCATTAGCAATTTTTGTTGCTACTCGTTTATTCAAAAATAAATTTAGTAAAACAGATCAAGATGCTGGTCTAACGAATATTGTGATGGGCTTGTCCTTTGTAACAGAAGGATCGATCCCATTTGCAGCAGCTGATCCGATCCGCGCCATTCCAAGTTTCATTATTGGCTCTGCTTTAACAGGTGGTTTAGTTGGTGCTTTCGGTATCAAATTACTTGCTCCTCATGGTGGGATTTTCGTTGTATTCTTGTTAAGTCATCCAGTCTTGTACTTAGCATTCATCGCTATTGGTGCAATCGTTTCTGGTGTGATTTATGGTTTACTAAGAAAATCACCAACAGTAACAACAGCATAATTTTCAATTTATAAATATGAGACCTTCTTACGGAATTTAACAATAATTTTCGTAAGAAGGTTTTTTTGTGAGATTAAATGCAAATTTTTTGAAAATTAAAAAATGGAAAGCGAAATTGATCAATAGATGCATAAATATAGGATTTGTGATTAGAAATTAGTTATTTATTGACGGATATAAATGTGTATAGTATCATTTTTTTGTAATCTAATGTTAATCAAAAGCGCTTTTATATAAAAAAAGAATGGTTATAGAGGAGGGGAATATGAAAAAAAGTACAAAATGGGTTGTTTTATCGCTCTTTATTCTTTGTGCTAGTATTGTCCCAGTCAATGACTTTGATGCACAAGAAAATTCTGAGAATAGTGTAAATCTCCATGACAATGTGCAAACGAGCACAAGTGATGAGTACTCCGTTTCCTTTGAGACAACTACGGAAGAATCCCATGAAGATGTCAATAATCAAATCACCGAAGCATCAACAAGCAGCGAAGAAACAAAACAAGTGTTAGCAGAAAACGCTGAACTGTCCGACGAAATTGGTGCAATTAGTCCTTTGGTTGGAGAAGGATCATTAGAAAGTCCTTATACTGCAGCAACAGCAGATGAATTAATTAGGGTAATGAGTGAGATCAATAATGATTCAGGTTCGGGAACCTATTATGTTGCTTTGACAGCAGACATCGTGTATACAGATGCGGATGTTTTTGAGTTTTATAAAAATGTCGAGATCGATGGTCAAAATCATCATATGCTATATACCAACGCTTCCAACTCAACCGCTTCGAATACTGGCTATCGAGTGAAGATTAGTGGATTAAGAATCAAATTGAAAAACATGAATTTTGGAAGCGCGACACTAACTGATGAAAATGGCGTTATCTATGGCAACCAATCTTACTACGGGATCTTAGGGGCTGGAAGTTTATCTGTCCTCTCATTTGACGCGGTTTTTGAAAACGTCAATTATTATGGCAAGACCGGGGCGCAACCACTTCTAGCTTGGCATACAGAATCCACCTTCACCTTTGAGGGGAAAAATGAATTTGTCAGTGAAGCAGGAGCAAACAGCGAAGAGTTCATGGAAGGAAACAACATTACATTTGCGAAAGATTCGACGACGATTATCAACCACCAAACGAGTACGAATCTCGCTTTGTTTTATGGTTCAGCTTCTGGCGGATCGGGTGATCGGAAAATACGAGTCACTCTTGAAGAAAATGCGAATGTGCAATTGACATCAAGCAAAGATTATTTTTCTTATGATGGGACAGGATTAATTTTTACGATTGGTCAAAATGCTGAATTTTTGTATGAACAAACAGGTAACAAGCCAATGAATTTTACGAATGGTCAAGCAGCAGAAATCAATTTTGGCGCTAATTCACAAACTTCAATGATCAGCCAAGGCAGATTCAATTCAAATGGAAATGTTGTAATGAATGCGGATGAGCCCGATTTTGTTCGTTTTCAAAATACTTCTAATACCAACGGCTTGTTTGCTAGAAATATGACATTTAACCGGATCGATGGAGTAGCAGGAGAAATAGGAGGCTATCAATTTAGCTATTTAGCAACTGATCAAAGTTTACAAAAAAAGGAAGTAGTAGGAGCTGGTACAGCTACATTAAATGACAGTTACTTTACAAATACAGCTCTAAAACAAGCAATCTATCAAAAAAAAATCAATATTACCGATTGGAAAGCACAGCCGAGTGTAGCGGTCGGACAAAGTCAATTAGACACTACGATCAATGCTTATGAGCCAGCCAGTCGGATAGGAAAGGCAACGACGTTTAAATTAAGTACGAAACAACTTTGGAGTGAAACCGATTTAACGACTGAGGAAGCACAACAACAAGTTGAGATTGCTGATGAAAATACAGATGGGATGATCGCAGTCGAAGAAACCGCGGGAATGACATGGACAAAAGAAAAACTACCAGCTGGAACTTATTTTGTCTATACAAAAATAGCTGGTGCCGTCAACGATGATCCCGAACTTCAAGCCTATTTAACTGAAAGCCTTTGGGTAGAACAACAGGTGGAAGTAGTCAAAAGTCCATTAAGTGTGGAAGTACCTTTAGAAATGATATTTGAATCGAAAACAGAAGGTGCATTCGACACGGCATCTTCGACCAAACCAATCATTAGTTCGAGTAACTATCCCATTGATTTTACGATTGGCACGGTTCAAGATCTTACAGCTGATTCATCAGTTGTGCTAGTCAATCAATTTTCTGGCGGAAATCATAACGAGTTGATTCTTAATCTTGTTGCCACTGATGGGACAACGATGGGACCGTTGGTTGTCGGGCAAAATAATGTGGACAGATTGGAAATTGCCCCTTTTTTAACAGAACCAATTGAACTTTATTTAGCTGGAGAATTTTCAGGAAACATTTTACAAAAATATTATCCTAGTTATGCCTTTACTTATCAACTATCAGCTAAAGAATAAAGGAGAAAAGCAATGGAAGAAACAAAACGGAAAAAACAAAAACAGGTACTACTCATTCTACTAGGATTATTGTTGTTGCTAAGTGGCTGGCTAGTGTACCGCTATTATCTTCAAGCAAAACCAGAGCCCGTTACTATTGTTAGTGGCGAATTTTTACCCGCTGGGAAAGATGCCCAAAAAATCTCTGACTCTGAAAAGAAAAAAATTGCGCAGGTTGCAGTAGATAAAAGCAAATTCAATTTAGTTATCTCACCTGAAGCGAAAATCGATCGACAAACAGGGAGCGGCGAATTGATGATAAAAAATCCCAGTGAAAATGGCTATCCGATCAATGTAGAAATTAGAGAAAAAAAGAACAATCAACTTGTTTATACTTCCGGTGCGATTCAGCCCGGGTATGAAATAAAAAATGTCACGTTGGAACAGGCATTAGAAAAGGGGGAGTATCCATCAGTTGCTTTATTTAGTTTGTATGACCCAGACACCAATGAAAAAAAAGGTCAAGTGGCTGCAGGAGTTACATTAACAGTTGAATAAAAAATAAAAGGGGTTTATTGATATGATGAAAAAAGTACTTGTAAGTATGTTGTTTAGTGGGAGTTTTGTTGGATTTGTTGCGCCCGCAATGGTTCAAGCGGAAGACGTGATTGGTGTTGACCAAGCCGATATTCAAATCAATGGTACGATTGGATTAGATAACACAGATCCAGAAGAAGCGATTGAGGAAAGTCATGACAATTGGATCAATGTGACATTAGATACAGCGACCATATTCTATAACGTAAGCGGGCGAAATGATATTGAATCTCCAACCTATAATATTGAAAATAAATCGGGACGTCCAGTTGATGTATCCATTGCAGATTTCGCGCAAACAAATGCCGAAAGTATCACAGAAATTTCTAGTCTAAATCTTGTTTCTCCAGCAGCAACGAACACTTCCTTGATCGCCGCAGGAACACTCACAGATTTTGCGACGACACCAGTCAAACTCTTTACATTAGCAAACAATGAAGGAAAACTAACTGCAAATGGTACCGCAAATAATGCTTTTTCGACCACCTTCAATTATGCTGGAACAGTATCTTCTACCACAGCAACCAAGAGTACACCAACGTTCAATTTGACGTTGCAATTAGATGCTGTATCTTGGACAGCAGCGCCTTAAACTGATTAAAAAAGTTAGAAGGGATAATATGAAGGCAACACTTGACGTAAAAGGATCACTTGGAATTGATGCCGAACTGCCAAATGACCAGCAAGAAAGTGCAGGGGCTCAAAAACCAGGTTATGTGATTAAAACAGAAGTAAAAACGATGAGTACCTTCCCCAAAACAACGGACACAGACAGTTTAATGATTAGTTTCTTGGGAATATTCCTTGTAGGAGTAACAATTACAGTGAAGTATTTTTGGGGAAATAAAGAAAGAGAATAAAATGAAAAGTTTTTTTAAAGATAAAGATACTGGTTGTATTTCCCTATAAAATAAAAATTTGCTCTTACCACTAGCATACTGGCTAATCGTAAGAGCAAATTTTTATTGCCTAAAAGGCTTGTTTCGTCGTTAAAATCGAAGAGCGAGCAACAATCGTTTTCCGTACGCTTGAAAGATGACGTTCATCGGTTAAGATGACTAAAATGTCGCCAACATTCATGATTGTATCCCCATGAGTCAAAATCTCTTTATTTCCTCTAATAATGGAAACGAGTAACATATGTTTTGGCCAATTGAAATCTCTGACCATTCGTCCATCCAATGTACTTTCCGCAGTGATTGGAAAATCAAAGGTTGTTTTGCCGACTAATATTGGTTGTTTTTCTTGTTGAATCAATCGCTCGAGTAAAGATTCGTAAATCGGATTGCCTCCTAATAAATCATTGCTAACGTAAGCGAAGAGTGAAACGACACCTAAAGGCATCAAATGATTCAAAGAACCGACCATCTCCGTTACTAAGATAATTGCAGTCAACGGGGCTTTTCCGATTGCTGTAAAGTAACCTGCCATCGCAATCACGAGAAAGTCTTTGACATAAATCGGATTCATACCAACTAAGTTCACTAAAGCCCCTCCATAAAATGCTCCAATCAGCGCACCTAAAGTTAGGATTGGTAAAAAAATCCCGCCCGGTAAACTGGCGCCATATGAAACCATAGAAAAGAAAAACCGTAAGATAAATAGACCTGCAATCAATGTTAATGGGTAAAAGGCATGTCCTGAAGTGATGATGATCTGGTTTCCGCCCCCTAGGATTGTTGGCCAAAAATAGCCAATCGGCAAAACTAAAAGAAAAGGAACGATTCCGTGAAAGTGTGCAGGAATCGGCAGCTTTCGATAAAATTTTGGTAAGCTTAGCAAAACGATTTGATAAATATACCCTAGCACACCGAGAATAATACCTAGAATAATTAAAAAACCATAATATTTTAACGGTAAAGACGGAATTTTTCCTAGAGACAATACAGGTTTCAAACCGAAAAAATAAAGTGACACAAAATTAGCAGTGATCGCTGATGTAAAGGATGTCAGCCAAACTAATGGAGAGAAAGAATGATGGATTTCTTCTAAAACAAATAATAACCCAGCAATCGGTGCATTAAATGCTGCTGCTAATCCCGCACTCGCTCCGCTAGAGATAAGAATTTTCTTTTCAGCTGAAGAGCTGTTTAATAATTGGCTTGTTCCTTCACCCACCACTGCGCCTAACTGGATTGATGGACCTTCTCGACCTAAGAATAAACCGGAACCAACTGATAACACGCCTCCAATAAATTTTTTCCATAGAACAGAAAACCATGAGACTGTTAATTCTCCTTGTAATTGTCCTTCGACTTGGGGAATGCCGCTTCCTTTAATATCGGGATCGCTTTTGATAAGAAATCCCACAAAAATAGCAATAATAATTGAAGCTGCTAAGATAAATGCTAAATATAAAGGTTCTTGTTGACTATGAAGGTAAACTTGTTCGGTTAATTCACCAAATTTCTCAATTGCCAAGCGAAAAATGCTAACGATACCGCCAGTGAGCAACCCAACTAAGACCCCTTTTAAAATATAATATAGTTGTGTTTTGTCGACATGTTTAAATAATGTTTTTGCTTTCATTGCTAATCCCTCGTTTCAATTTAATTTAGCGTGATTTTTTCTTTTTTACAAGAGGAAAAGAAAAGAAAAAATTTTTTCATTGCAAATTCATCGCTTTGCAAACAAATTTTCATTTCGCTTGCAGTGATCAGATTGCGGTTATTACTACCCTATTCATAGATAATATATGCTTTAATGAAAGCTGGGGAAATGCTATAATTAAACGGATTGATAAAAGAAAGGATGTTGTAAATGTCATCCAAAAGTGAATTATTGAATGGGATGAATCCTCGACAAAAAGAAGCGGTTCTTCATACCGAGGGACCACTATTATTGATGGCCGGTGCAGGTAGTGGGAAAACGAGGGTCTTGACCCACCGAATTGCTTATTTGATTGAAGAAAAGGAAGTAAATCCGTGGAACATCCTAGCGATTACTTTTACCAATAAAGCCGCTAAAGAGATGAAAGAGCGGGTAAATGCCATTTTAGAATATGGTGGCGAAGATGTTTGGGTATCGACTTTCCATTCCATGTGTGTGCGTATCTTAAGAAGAGATGTCGATTTCATCGGTTACAACCGAAATTTTACCATTATCGATTCTTCTGAACAGTTGTCATTAATGAAACGTATCTTAAAAGAATTGAATATTGATCCGAAAAAATACGATCCAAGAAGTATACTTGGAACGATTTCGCAAGCAAAAAACAACTTGCAAAACCCTCAGGAGTTTGCCAAGTTGCAGGGAAGTTACTATGAAGAAATTGCAGCTAAGTGTTATGTAGCTTATCAAAAAGAATTACAATATAACCAATGTATGGATTTTGATGACTTGATTATGAATACCATTCGGTTATTTGAAGAGCATCCTGATTCTTTGACTTATTATCAAAATAAATTCCATTACATCCATGTGGATGAATACCAAGACACGAACCATGCACAATATACTTTAGTTAATCTACTCGCCCAAAGATTCCAAAATTTATGTGTTGTGGGGGATGCTGATCAAAGTATTTACGGTTGGCGTGGCGCTGATATGCAAAATATTTTGGATTTTGAAAAAGATTATCCGAATGCCACAGTCATTTTATTAGAGCAAAACTACCGTTCGACTAAAACAATTTTAAGTGCTGCCAACCAAGTGATCGAAAATAATAGCAATCGAAAGCCGAAAAATCTTTGGACAGAAAACCGGGAAGGAAATAAAATCACTTACTACCGTGCAGATAACGAGCGAGATGAAACACGTTTCATCGTGGATCGTATGCAAGAGCAAATTCGTGAAAATCAACGGAATTATGGCGACTTTGCGATTTTGTATCGAACTAATGCTCAGTCTCGTGTGATGGAAGAAACCTTACTAAAAGCGAATATTCCTTATAAAATGGTGGGCGGACATAAGTTCTATGACCGTAAAGAAATTAAGGATATTTTAGCGTATTTGAATGTGATTGCGAATCCTCAAGACTCAATCAGTTTTGAACGGATCGTTAATTCGCCTAAACGCGGGATCGGACCTGGCTCAATCGAGAAATTAAGAAGTTTTGCGACGATCCACCAATGGCCACTCCTTGAAGCGGCTCAAAATGTTGATTTAACTAACATTGGTGGAAAAGCCGGTCAACAATTAGCAGTTTTTGGCGACATGATCAATGACGTCACACAAATGGTTCCCTATCTAACAGTGACCGAACTGACAAAAGAAGTCTTAGAACGTAGTGGGTATCTAGAAGACTTAAAAATTCAAAATACTTTAGAATCACAAGCAAGAATCGAAAACTTGGAAGAATTTTTAACCGTTACTCAAGAATTTGATAAACAATTTGAAAAACAAAATGAAGAAAATGCGGATGCACCAGAAGAAAAATTGACTGTATTTTTAAATGACTTGGCCTTAGTTTCAGACATCGATAATTTAGAAGAAGAAACCACCCAAGTGACATTGATGACTTTGCATGCCGCAAAAGGTCTTGAATTTCCAGTCGTCTTTCTGATTGGTTTGGAAGAAGGAGTTTTCCCATTGTCACGAGCCTTGATGGAAGAAAGCGAATTGGAAGAAGAACGAAGACTTGCTTATGTCGGGATCACGAGAGCAGAAGAAGCACTCTACCTGACCAATGCTTTTTCCCGTACCTTATATGGCAGGACGCAATATAATCGACCTTCTCGCTTTGTAGAAGAAATCGATCAAGAATTATTAGAAGTCCAAGGCATGCGGCCAACGCCAAAACAAACGAGTCCTTTTACGAGCAGAACAGCTAAACCAGCCTACAAACAACCAGTAACAACTGTTGTTTCTTCAAAAACAGCAACTGGTGGAGAAAGCAATAGCTGGAAAGCAGGCGATAAAGTCAACCATAAAAAATGGGGGATCGGAACAGTGGTAAGGGTAAATGGTACTGCCAAAGATTTAGAATTGGACGTGGCATTTCCTAGTCAAGGTGTGAAACGGTTGTTAGCAGCATTTGCGCCAATTGAAAAAGTTTAAACAGGGGGGATAAACGATGGAACATGAAATGACAATTGATGAAGCTGCAAAACGAGCAGAAGAACTACGATCTCGGTTAAATCGTTGGTCCAGAGAATATTATGTTGAAGATAAACCAACTGTCGAAGATTATGTTTATGATCAAGAATATGCTGAATTAGTAGCAATTGAAGAGCAATATCCTGATTTAATCACTTCGGATTCACCAACTCAGCGAGTAGGGGGGAAAGTTCTCAGTGGCTTTGAAAAAGTGACTCATGATATTCCGCTTTATAGTTTGAATGACGTATTTAGCAAAGACGAACTATTTGCCTTTGATCAACGTGTCCAAAAAGCGATTGGTCGCCCTGTTGATTACTGTTGTGAACTAAAAATTGATGGTTTATCGGTTTCCTTGCGCTATGAAAATGGCGAATTTGTTCGTGGTGCAACAAGAGGAGATGGGACGGTTGGCGAAAATATCACAGAAAATCTAAAAACAGTTCGTTCTGTCCCATTGAAGTTGAAAGATGCTATCAGTATCGAAGTCCGCGGCGAATGTTTTATGCCCAAAAAATCATTTGTGCAATTAAATCAAGCAAGAGAAGCAGAAGGGAAAGATATTTTTGCAAATCCTCGAAATGCAGCTGCAGGATCACTGAGACAACTGGACTCTAAAATTACTGCAAAACGTAATTTGGATACTTTTTTATATACGGTAGCGGATTTTGGACCGATGAAAGCAACAACCCAATATGATGCTTTAGAAGAATTAGAACAGATCGGTTTCCATACGAATCACGAAAAGCGTTTGTGTCATTCGATTGATGAAGTTTGGTCATTTATTGAAGAATACCATGAAAAACGAATGGACTTAACCTATGAAATTGATGGAATCGTCATCAAAGTGAATGAATTTTCTTTACAGGACCAATTAGGTTTTACTGTCAAAGCACCTCGTTGGGCAACAGCGTATAAATTCCCACCGGAAGAAGTAGAAACGAAGATCGAAGAAATCGAATGGACGGTTGGGCGGACTGGTGTTGTGACACCTACAGCGATTATGACTCCGGTACGAGTGGCTGGAACGACAGTTAGTCGAGCAAGTCTGCATAACGGTGATTACATCAAGTTAAAAGATATAAGGTTAAACGATATTGTTCGTATCTATAAAGCAGGAGATATTATCCCTGAAGTAGCACAAGTCGTGTTGGATCAACGACCTGCTGATAGCGAACCTTATGTTTTACCAACACATTGTCCGATCTGTCATAGTGAATTAGTTCATCTTGATGAAGAGGTTGCTCTTCGTTGTATCAATCCGAAGTGTCCAGCCCAAATCAAAGAAGGATTGAATCATTTTGTTTCACGTAACGCCATGAATATCGATGGCCTAGGACCAAGAGTATTGGCACAGATGTATGATAAACAACTAGTTACAGATGTGGCTGATCTTTACAAGCTAACGGAAGAGGAATTGCTGACGTTAGATAAAATCAAAGAAAAATCAGCCAATAATATATTGACAGCGATCCACGATAGTAAGGATAATTCGGTCGAAAGATTGATATTTGGCTTAGGGATTCGCCACGTCGGCTCCAAGGCAGCGAAGATATTAGCAGAGCATTTTGGCGATCTGGAAACATTAAGTAAAAGTGACTTTGAATCGATCATTGCGCTAGACACGATCGGCGATACGATTGCTGATAGCGTAGTGACTTATTTCAGTAATGAAGAGGTCCATGACTTGATGTCCGAACTAAAACAAGCAGGTGTCAACTTTGAGTATAAAGGGATTCGTTCTTCACAGATCGAAACGATCGACTCACCTTTTAAAGAAAAAACAGTGGTTTTAACAGGGAAATTGACTCGTTTTACGCGTGAAGAAGCAAAAGAAACCATTGAAAATCTTGGAGGTAAGGTTACTGGCAGTGTGTCTAAGAAAACCGATATCGTGGTTGCAGGCGAAGACGCTGGTAGTAAGCTGACCAAAGCACAAGAACTAGGAATCGACGTATGGTCAGAAGAAAAAATGGCAGAAGCATTAGCTGACAGTCATTTTAATTAAGAAAATCTGATTTTTTTCAGACAAATTTCAAGAAACAATTTCAGATGGGAATCACTTATGTTAAAATAGAGAGCAAAGTTTTTAACTCGTTTAGAAAGAAGGGGTAGTATGGCGATCAGTGAAGAACAAGTAAAACACGTTGCCAAATTAGCAAAACTTGCGTTCGCAGATGAAGAACTTGCAAGTTTTACTGATCAATTAGGGAAAATCATTGATATGGTGGAAATGCTTGAGGAAGTTGATACAGAAGGTGTTCCATTTACATCAAATGTGGTTGAAACAGTGAACGTTATGCGACAAGACCGAGCAAGTGCTGGTTGGGATCGCGATGAATTGTTGAGAAATGTACCAGAAAAAGAAGATGGCTTTATCAAAGTGCCAGCAATTATTGACAATGGGGAGGCTGGCGCATAATGACAAAACTATATGATCTTTCTTTAGAAGAATTGCACGCATTATTGGTTTCTAAAGAAATCACTGCACAAGATTTAACAAGAGCAACCTTTGAGCGAATCAAAGAAACTGAGCCAGAGATTGAAGCTTTTATTACATTGAATGAAGAAAAAGCTCTGGCACAAGCCAAAGCGTTAGATGAAAAAGGAATTGACGAAAATAATGTCTTAGCTGGGATTCCAATTGGGATCAAAGACAATATCGTTACCAAAGATCTGTTGACGACTGCAGCTTCCAAAATTCTTTATAATTTTGATCCTATCTATGATGCTACTGTCATGGACAAAGTGTATCAAGCAGATATGATTCCAGTTGGTAAATTGAACATGGATGAGTTTGCGATGGGAGGAAGTACAGAAACTTCTTACTTTAAGAAAACAAAAAATGCTTGGGACCATTCGAAAGTTCCTGGTGGTTCTTCTGGTGGTTCGGCTGCTGCAGTCGCTGCTGGACAAATCCCAGTTTCCTTGGGTAGTGATACAGGCGGAAGTATTCGCCAACCAGCTTCATTTAATGGAATCGTGGGAATGAAACCTACCTACGGACGTGTGTCACGTTTTGGTTTGATCGCCTTTGCCTCATCACTAGATCAAATCGGGCCAATGACTCGCAACGTCAAAGATAATGCATTAGCTTTAACAGCAATCAGTGGCTATGATGAAAAAGATGGCACATCTTCTGGTGTTTCTGTTCCTAATTTTGCCGAAGGATTAACTGGCGACATCAAGGGGATGAAGATTGCTTTACCAAAAGAATATCTTGGCGAAGGAGTCGCTCCTGGCGTAAAAGAAAACATTTTGAAAGCGGCAGAAACTTTCCGTTCATTAGGCGCAACTGTAGAAGAAGTAAGTTTGCCACATTCAAAATATGGGGTAGCAGTCTACTATATCATTGCCTCATCAGAAGCAAGTTCCAACTTACAACGTTTTGATGGTATTCGTTTCGGTTACCGTTCAGAAAATGTGAAGAACTTAGAAGATGTATATGTGAATTCACGTACTGAAGGTTTTGGTGAAGAAGTCAAACGTCGGATCATGTTGGGAACATTCTCATTAAGTGCTGGATATTATGATGCTTACTTTAAAAAAGCGGGTCAAGTTCGAACATTGATCAAACGTGATTTTGAAAAAGTCTTTGCAGACTACGATCTGATCATCGGCCCATCTTCTCCAACAGTGGCATTTGGTATCGGTGAAAACATTAATGATCCAATCACGATGTACATGAGTGACATCTTAACAATTCCTGTTAACTTAGCTGGTTTACCTGGAATGTCAGTTCCTGCGGGATTATCTGAGAATATGCCGGTTGGTTTACAAATCATTGGTAATTATTTTGATGAAAAAACAATGTACCAAGCAGCCTATGCTTTTGAACAAGCAACACAATTCCATAATCAAAAACCAGCAATTTTAGGAGGGAAAGGCGAATGAACTTTGAAACAATCATTGGGCTTGAAGTCCACGTTGAGTTAAAGACCAACTCAAAAATTTTCTCTCCAGCTCCTGCACATTTTGGAGCTGAACCAAACAGCAATACAAATGTGATCGACTGGGGATATCCTGGTGTTTTACCAGTAATGAATAAAGCAGCATTAGAATTCGGTATGCGAGCAGCACTCGCTTTGAACTGTGAAATTTCTAAAGACACACATTTTGATCGTAAAAATTATTTTTACCCAGATAATCCAAAAGCTTACCAAATCTCACAATTTGATCAACCCATTGGGCATGACGGTTGGATCGAGATCGAAGTTGAAGGTAAGAAAAAGAAAATACGGATCGAACGAGTTCACTTAGAAGAAGATGCTGGTAAGAACATGCATGGTATTGGTGGCTATTCTTACGTTGACTTAAACCGTCAAGGGACACCATTGATCGAGATCGTTTCTGAAGCTGATATGCGTTCACCAGAAGAAGCCTATGCTTATCTAGAAGCATTGCGTTCAATCATCCAATTTACTGAAGTTAGTGATGTGAAAATGGAAGAAGGTTCTATGCGCTGTGATGCCAATATTTCTTTACGGCCTTATGGACAGGAAGAATTTGGAACAAAAGCAGAGTTGAAAAACTTAAACTCCCTTTCATTTGTTAAAAAAGGTCTAGCCTTCGAAGAAAAACGTCAAGCAAAAGTCTTACTTTCTGGTGGAGAAATCCAACAAGAGACACGACGTTTTGACGAAACAACTAATAAAACAATTTTGATGCGTGTCAAAGAAGGTTCTAGCGATTATCGTTATTTCCCTGAACCTGATATTCCTAAATTTATGATTGACGATGAATGGATCCAAAAAGTGAAAGCAAGCTTGCCGGAAATGCCTGCTTCTCGTCGTCAACGTTATATCCAAGAATTAGGGTTACCTGAGTATGATGCAATGGTTCTAACTCTATCAAAAGAAATGTCTGACTTCTTTGAAGCGACTTTAGAGAATGGTGCGGATGCAAAACAGGCATCTAACTGGTTAATGGGTGAAGTATCTGCTTACTTGAACAGTGAGAAACTAGAATTAGCTCAAACGAACTTGACTCCTGAAAATCTAGCAGGCATGATTCGTCTGATTGCAGATGGTACGATTAGTTCTAAGATTGCGAAAAAAGTATTCCGAGAATTAATCACAAATGGTGGCGACGCACAAGATGTTGTTGAAAAAAATGGTTGGGTTCAGTTGTCTGATCCAAGCAAACTATTACCAGTTATCAACGAAATCTTAGATAATAACCAACAATCAGTAGATGACTTCAAAAACGGAAAAGATCGTGCGGTTGGTTTCTTAGTAGGACAAATCATGAAAGCAACTAAAGGTCAAGCCAATCCAGGTGTCGTTAATAAACTGTTGCAAGAAGAATTAGCAAAACGCTAGGAGTAGATCATGAAAAAAGCTCGTGTTATTTATAATCCAACTTCTGGCAAAGAATTGTTGAAAAAAAATCTAGCGGATATCCTCCAAGCTTTGGAGGATTCTGGCTATGAAGCAAGTGCGTATGCGACAACACCAGAAAAAAATTCTGCCAAAAATGAAGCAAGAAGAGCAGCAGAAAATGGATTTGATCTGGTGGTAGCTGCGGGAGGCGATGGGACGATCAATGAGGTTGTTAACGGTATTGCACCGCTTGAGCATCGCCCTAAAATGGCGATTATCCCAGCAGGTACTACTAACGATTACGCACGTGCGTTAAAGATTCCACGGGATGATATCAAAGCCGCAGCTGAAGTTATCAAGAAGAATCAGACGGTTAAGATGGATATCGGTCAAACGGAAGATAGCTACTTTATCAACATCGCTGCGGGTGGTTATTTAACGGAGTTAACTTATGAAGTTCCTTCAGAACTAAAGAGTATTTTCGGCTATTTGGCATATTTAGCTAAAGGAGCAGAGATGCTGCCTCGAGTGAAACCAATCAAAATGCGCTTGAAATATGATGAAGGAGAATACATCGGGAATGCCTCTATGTTCTTTTTAGGACTCACTAATTCAGTCGGCGGGTTCGAAAAGATTGCTCCTGATGCCAAGCTAGACGATGGTAAATTTTCATTAATTATTGTCAAAACAGCGAATATTTTTGAAATTTTGCATATCGCAGCCTTGATGTTGAATGGTGGGCGCCATGTAGATGATTCTCGAGTGATTTATACGAAAACCAGCAGTTTGTATGTCGAAACAGAAGACGATATCAACCGACCGGTCATGATCAACTTAGACGGTGAATATGGTGGAAATGCACCTATGCACTTCCAAAACCTTCATCAACATATTGAATTTTATGCAAACATCGACCAAATTCCAGATGAAGCAATTACTGGTTCCGAAGAGGAGTTAGAAGAGGTCAGCAAAGAATTTGTCAAAGAAGTTGAGCGTTTGACTGATGAAGATATAGACGGTGACGGCAAGATTGCAGATAAAGAAAAATGACGTAAAGGGTGGGACAAATGATCGTTCCACCCTTTCGTATGATAAAAATTAATTCTTATTTATTGAAGGTCATTATGTAACAGTATGTTATTTTTCTTTGTTGAGTCTAAAGCAGGCGAACGAAAGATTGACAATTGGATCGTAAATGAAGTGAAGGCATCAAGTGAATAAATGGACTTGCCAAAAAAAGGCTCTATGTGCCTAAAAAAAATGTCCTGAAGCAACCCGGTACCAAGTCCCTATCCAATAAAACACAAATGATCGTTTTTTGGATATGACCGTAGTACTAAAAGCAAAACTGCTTCAGTTACAAACCTAAATGAGGAGTTATTATGAAAGAGAAACTATCAGTTAAAAAAAATGAACGTTACACATTAGATATTATCGATTTAAGTTATGAAGGTATGGGCGTAGCTAAAATCGATGGCTATCCTTTGTTTATTGAAAATGCATTACCAGGTGAACGAGTGGAAGTGCTAGTAGTAAAAGCTGGGAATAAATTTGGTTATGGAAAAGTAGAAAAATGGCTAACCGAATCACCAGACCGTCAACCATTAAAGGATAATCGCCTTCTACGGACAGGAATTGCTCCTTTAGCACATTTGAACTATGAGCAGCAATTACTTTTTAAACAAAAGCAAGTGGAAAATGTCATGAGCAAGATCGCAAAGATGCCAGAGGTTGACATTTTACCTACCATCCCAATGGAGAATCCTGTTGGCTATCGTAACAAAGCGCAGATTCCAGTGAGAAGAATAGATGGTCGTCTAGCAACTGGTTTTTATAAAAAGAATAGCCATGAACTAGTTGAAATCGAGGATTATTATATTCAAGATCCAGCAATCGATGAAGCCATCAAACGTGTGAGAGATATTTTGCAACGTTTCCAAGTACGTGGTTATAACGAGGCGAAAAATGAAGGACAGATCCGTCATATTATCATCAGAAGAGGTCATTACTCACATGAAATGATGGTCGTTTTAGTTACACGAAAAGAAAAATTCTTTAAAGGAAAGGAAATTGCGTCTATTATTCATGAAGAATTGCCAGAAGTCGTTTCAGTCGTTCAAAATATCAACGAAGAGAAAACAAACGTGATATTAGGCGATAAAGAGAAGGTTCTTTATGGTAGAAGTTATATTGAGGATCAACTATTGGGAAAAACTTACCGTATTTCCTCAAAATCATTCTATCAAGTGAATACTGAACAAACGGAAAAATTGTATCAAACAGCCATTGAATTTGCAGCGTTACAAAAAGAAGATACCGTCATTGATGCTTACTCTGGTATTGGAACGATCGGTTTATCTTTAGCTGATAAAGTTAAAGAGGTCTATGGCATGGAACTTGTTCCGGAAGCGATTGAAGATGCACAATTCAATGCATTAACAAACAAAATTGAAAATGCTCATTACGAAGTGGGTAAGGCAGAAACAGTCATGAAGAAATGGCAAGACAAAGGGATCAAACCATCTGTGATCGTTGTCGACCCGCCAAGAAAAGGATTAGATGCACGTTTTATTGCGTCAGCCATTGACATGGCACCTGCGAAATTAGTATATATCTCTTGCAATCCAGCAACTTTTGCCAGAGATGCAAAGTTATTTGCTGAGTCAGGCTACGAAGTGAAAAAAGTACAACCAGTCGATTTATTCCCACAAACACATCATGTGGAATTAGTGGCGCTATTAGCACCTAAGGGATAATTCAAACTTAGTGAATCATGTAAAAGAATCAGAAAACTAGAAAATGATAACGTAGCTGACAATCATGAAGAAAGGGGTATAAGATGGATACAAAGGAAAAAATGCTTGAATTGATCAAAAAGAAACAAGGCGGCGGACGTTCAAAAAAAATGGCTGAGCCTAAAAATGATCGACGGAATATGCGAAAAGGACCAAAAATCTATAATAAATAATTAAAAAGAATCAACACGAAACTAATAATCGTGTTGATTCTTTTTTTCACTTGTTCGGCTAATGATCAATCATTGATTGGATAAGCTAATTTAAAAATGTATTGTTGTAGATCGAGCCATTCCTTTTTTGTAGGAAAATAAGAAAGTAAGAGTACTGGGCAAGGGCAGGTTGTATCTAGAAAATCATAATTGCAAACAACCAATGCAACCTCAGTTTCTAAAACCATCTTATGTGAAATAAATTTATTAGAGACAAAAAGAGGAACCACATTTTGTGGAAGCAATTGGCATACGAATCGAGTCAAATAGTCTTCTAATCCGGGTTCTCCTTGGAATGAAAATAAAATCGTCTGTTTTTTTTGGGTAGAGGAAGAGGTTAAATTGGCATAATGAATAATACTTAACGTTAAGGCGATATCTTGATAGTGGGTAACAGAAAAAGGTAATACATGTGTATACTTTTTTAAATAGTTCTGCCATTCTTTAAAAAGTTTTTTGACTTTCATAGGTACGCTGGTATGAAGTTCTAAAGTGATTCGCTCAAAATGAGAAGAGATTTTTGTCAGCAGACGCAGGTTGCTGAGATATCCTTTTAACTTTAGCAGGTCGACATTTGTGATAGTTGTAGAATTCTGTAATGGTCGTAAAAATGGTTCATACTGTTCTAAGGTTGGAATATCTTCTGGATAGCACAGATTCAAAGTTTTGTTAGCTGGGTAGTAAGAAACACAATGTAAGCGTATGAGGTAAGACCAAACAATTTCCTCCTCGGCTACTTGGGTAATACCAAATCTACTTTTAAAATACTTTTTAAAAACCGATTTAAACTGAATGAAACTTGTTCTTGCCTTAATTTCTTTACATAAGGACGGTTCGAGATGAATCATTTGTTTATTTAATAAGCGCTGTTTTAAAATATTCATCCATAAGTTGATGCGAAAATAATTTGTTGCGATTTGCGTTGTCGCTTCTTGGAGTTCTTCGTATGTATTGTTGATTGTTTGATAAGAATGATTAGTCGTAAATGTTTGTCTAAAACCATGGTAAAACTCAAATAAAAAGTAACGGATATCTGCTTCATTTCCTAATAAATCTAATTGTTTAGTCGATAAAGTAAGGCGATAAAATTTTAATTCTTTGTTAATATGGCGAATGGTCTTTCTCAAAACTGAATGCGAGAGATGAAACTGTTCGGTGGCAGTTTGGAATGAATGAATACGACCTCGGTAGATTTCGTCAATCAATTTATAAACAATTGTATCTTTAGCGATCTCCATGACAATGGAATCAATCGTTTTGAATGTAGACACCATCAATCGGTAACCGATCTTTTTATAATATTTGATGGTCATTCCCTTGGGAAGTAATTGTTGTAAAGAATCAATATCCGCGCGAAGTGTCGGTGCTGTTGTTTCAAGTTCTTTCACTAGTTTTTCAGTTGAAGAAATCGAATCACATTTATGTAAATAGTAAAGAATTCTTATCTGCCGCTGTAATTGCTTGTTATTTAATAATCTGAAAAATAGGTTATTCATTCTTATTCCTTCCCGACTTTAATTAAAAGCCGCGTAATTTATTTAGTGAAATCTTTTTTATTTTAACTTGAATAAACGATGAGCTCAATTTTTTTACTAATATTTTTTTTGAAAGAAAAAAATAGAAAACTTTTCCTTCAAGTAATCGTTGATTATATAAATAGCTTTTATTTTAAAAACATGGTGAATTTAGGGGGAAAATCAATGAACAAGAAAAAGTTAGTCAAATGTTCGTTAGCGATTTGGTTGGCGACACAATCTCTGCTTCATCCGTTTTCTTATTCTTATGCCGAAGAATGGAGTAAACCAGACGAAGAGCAAGTACAAACAGCAACTAGTTTAAACGAACCAGGAGGTAAAAACGATCTGGTCGAAAATCCATTAGAAACAATGATCCAGGAACCTGATGAAAATCAGCCAGAGTTAGAAGAGTCAATGACAGAAGTTCCGCAAGAAGAACTGGTAGAGGAATCAGAGAGCCTTGATCAACCAACTGAAAGTCAATCAGCTGCTGACTTAGATCAGGATCAATTGACGGAAAACACAGAACAAGAGGAGACACTTCTCAACACTGCCACACCTACAGAAGAATCCACCGATATTGCCAGTGGTGTTTTCGGAACTTGTTCTTGGCGAATCGATGCAGAAGGTACATTATATATTGGAGGAGGCACATTGGGAGAAACACCGGTTACGTTTTTTCCTCCTTGGTTCAACAGCTATCGATTTAAAATAAAAAAAATGGTATTCACTGGACCAACGATTGCTCCTGAAGAAACTCATCGCTTATTTTATGGATATAGTAATCTTTTGTCCATTGAGAATTTAGCTTATTTAGACGTAAGTCAAGTAACGGATATGACTTCCTTTTTTTCTGACTGTCGTGTACTAAATGGCGTTGATTTGTCAGGATGGGATACGTCAAATGTCACGAATATGTCTAATATGTTTTTTGAAGCATTTGACCAAACAGAGAATCTCATTCATCTTGATCTTTCAAGTTTCGATACAAGTAATGTAGTTGATATGAGTGGCATGTTCAGTCGATGTACCAAAGTACAATCAATCGATCTTTCTAGTTTTGATACGAGTAATGTTGTCAACATGAACAGAATGTTTTTTGCTTGTAATGAATTAATTACCTTAGATATCGCTCACTTTGATACATCAAATGTGGTTTATATGTCACGTTTATTCGCTGAATGTAAGAAGTTGCGCTATGTGGATGTCTCAAATTTCGATACATCAAGTGCGATTGATCTTTCAGTGATGTTTCGTTTGAATTATGAATTAGAGAGTGTGGACGTTTCTAATTTTGATACATCAAAGGTTGTTCATTTGCATTACATGTTTGATCAATGTCGCAAATTGAAAACGATCGCAGTGGAAGGTTTTGATACAAGTCAAGTAACATCCATGAATTATATGTTCAATGGCTGTAATAGTTTAACCTCTTTGGACGTTTCTAATTTTGACACCAGTCTAGTCCAAGCAATGAGATACATGTTTGCTAATTGTGAGTTACTAGAGACGATCGATGTGTCTAATTTCAATACAGAATCTGTGAATTATCTGACATATATGTTCTTAAATTGTTCGAAAGTAAAAAAATTAGATCTTTCTTATTTTCAGTTTGAGGATCCCGTAGAAATGGCAGAAATGCTGGCTGGAACAACGAGCCTCAATGAATTGACTCTTGGTAAAGGCTATCGTTTTGTAGATTCAGCCAATCTTCCTGCTATTCCAGTAGAAGATGGAAATACTGGTTATTGGCAAAACGTTGGTTCTGGAACGGTTACGAACCCTGCAGGGGAATACGTGCTAACTTCAGAAGAATTGATGGCGAACTATACAGGAGCGATGGCAGATACGTATGTTTGGCAGAAAGAGCCAAACTATGAATCAATTTTAGCCAAAGATTCGACGCTTTACCTTGGTGAAACCTGGGATCCACAGGATAATTTTATTTCAGCAACAGATAAGGAAGGAAATCCCCTTCCATTTGATATGAGTATGGTCAGTGGAACAGTGGATACCTCAGTAGCAGGAGTGACACCGATTACTTATACTAATGGTAGCGCTGCTCAAGTCATTCATGTAACAGTGAAAGAAAACCAGGAGAGCATTCAGGCCAAAGACTCAGTTATTTATGTGGGTGATCAATGGGATCCACAAGCTAATTTTGTTTCAGCTACTGATGAAGATGGGATGCCTCTAGCGTTCACTCCAAAAATGGTGGAAGGTTCGGTGGATAGCCAAAAAACGGGCGATTATTTTGTGACGTATACCAACGGAATAGCAAGTAAGACGATCAAAGTAACGGTCAAAGAGAACAAAGAAACACTCGTAGTTAAAGGTTCCACACTCTATGTAGGAGACAATTGGAATCCACAAGACAATTTTATTTCAGCCAATGATAAAGAAGGAAATCCCCTAACATTTGACCAGAAAATGGTTTCTGGTAAGGTGGATACGACAAAAGTTGGCGTTTATCCAGTGACCTATCAAAACGGTCATCAAAAGAAAACTGTTGAAATCCATGTGCTAGCTGAACCAACTAAAGAAAAACCAGATGCGGATACGAACCAATCGGGGGATAAAAAGCCAGTACCAGCAACGCCAAATGAGACAACGAATAACAACGATCAGAGAGATAAAAAAGACGAAAAAAATGAAAAAAATAAAAAAGATGAAAAAGATGATAAAGATGAAAAAGACGAACAAGAAGACAAAAAACTACCTACTACAGGTTATCAAAAATCAAGTCTTTCTATGATTGGCATGGCTTGCTTCTTACTTGGATTATACTTTGTTTACAAAAAAAAGATAAACGTTAAATAAAGCGTAAATCAACTAGTCAATCTCCTCGTTTTACGTCATAATGTAAAAAAAGGAGATTGGCAAGATGGATAAAGAATTATTGATTATTGAATTGATGTCAGCAAAAGCAAAGATGTTGTCTATCATCAATCAACGAACGAAAAAAATGACATGGAAAATTGGGATGTATTTAACCGCTAACTTGTTGTTCTTTGGCGGATGGGGAAACATCTACCATCATTTAAAGCAGAATCATCCACATTCATTTAAAATGGAGCGAATCACTAGTTTGTACCATTTTTCAAGTTATGTTGACTTTGCGATAGGACTATTCTTGTTTTTACTCGTTGCTGTGCTATGGTTCAAAAAGAGGAACATCTCTCGGCATTATGATCAATGGCTGGAAAAACAAGTGGCGAATATGTTACATATTTCAGTTGGCTCTCAGGACGAAAATTATCTCTACTTGAGTGATCATAACAAAAAGGAGTTTACACTTGCGAAAAAGAGGCGTTATTTTCTGCTGCAAACGATGGAGGGTGTCTCACTTTTTCTAGGAGAACAACTTACTTGGTATGGCAGTAATCGATACTATGTTTTTATGCAAGTAAATGAACCGATAGACCGAAAAAACAAAAAAAGAATTGAGCCTTTTTACTCTCATTTAGCAATTGGAGTTGGAACACTCTTGTTGATTGGCGGGGGTGTTTATCAATTCATTAATGCAGGACCAGTAGCAACGAATGTACACTCTATGATGCAAAGCGAAGAAAAAGTAAGAAAAATGCCAACTTCGACTAATCAGGACGGATTATTGAAACCTGTTCAAACATCCGTCAATTTGACCACTGAGCAAACGAATGACGTAAAAATAGACCCAGAAACACAAGCCTTGTATTTGACGACGAATCAAGGAAAAGACTGGCATTTCGTTCCAATTGCTGTGGACTGGTTGCGCTTTGGTGACTATACTTTGACTTCAGGCCTTGTTGCAAAAGGGGAATGGATGGACAAAACATTTGATGTTTCTCCTACTTTTTCTTGGTTTATCTATTCACCTGATCAAAAAAACGTTTACCTATTATCATCAGCTGATAATGGGAAGACGTGGCAAAAAAGTCAGATTACAGATCAAGGTGAACAGGTTCGTTATCGTAAAGCAAACTTTTTCACAAACGATCAAGGCGTCATGGTATTTTCATCCTCTACAGGAATGTCTGCGGAAAGTCTAAAAATTTATACGACCAACGATAAAGGGCAAAGCTGGCAAAAAAGCGGCAGTACCATCGTAAATCAACCGATTCAAAATGTTAGTTTTGTGACGAAGACATTGGGTTTCCTTTCTACAAGAGAAAACATCTATTATACGAATGATGGGGGACTAACATTCAAAGAATCCTTGGTAGCTATCCCGGGTGAGTATCAATTGGGAGGGATCGATTTGTTCCAGTCACCAAATGAAGTGGTACAAGTAAGTGCTAATAAATTGGAAACCAAGTTTTACCTCCTAAAAAATGGATCGATCGATGCAGGGAAAATGTTTGCTTGTCTTTTTTATTCGACTGATGGTGGAGAAACATGGCAATTCGAACAACAATTATCGCAAGTAGAGAATCGCTAAAAAGGTTTAGATGAATTTCAACCCCAAAAAGAAAATGGCGTAAGGAGAGACATTGACAATTTATGTAAGTGAAAGTTCTCTATGTAACGATTGAATTTGTGAATAAGAGAGATTGAAAGAATAGACCCATAAAAAAGAGCCTTGGAAAAAAGTCCAGGCTCTTTTTTATGGGTTTTAAAATGGGTAAAAAGTGTTCAAAATTACTTAGGTCAAAGCGTACTTTCACAACTTCTTGATATAAACGGCGTTCAAGAAGCAACTCCTCAACAATAAGCGATGATTTTCTAAAATATGAGAAGCTATTTTAAAAAATCCTCTCTTATTCGCTCGGAGCTAAACGCTTCTTTCACAGCCTCTTGCTAAACGGTGTTCAAAGTGCTGACCCTCGGTAATAAGTCTAAAAATCTCAAAACATGAGGAGCTGTTTCGAGATTTTCTTCCTTATTACTCAGGTCAAAGCGTACTTTTCACAACCTCTTTTATGTGATTTGAAATTGGCTATTATATAAACTAGCATAAAGTGTTGGTTTGCTTAATAGTGACTGATGAGTTCCTTGTTCAATAATATTTCCATTTTCCATCACTAAAATCAAGTCGGCATTTTCAATCGTAGATAACCGATGGGCGATGATAAAGCTGGTTCGGTTTTCTGTGACAGCATTCATTGCTTTTTGGATCATTGCTTCGGTGCGGGTATCCACGCTGGAGGTTGCTTCATCTAAAATAACTACGGAAGGATTCGCCAGCAATACCCGAGCAATGGTCAATAGCTGTTGTTGTCCTTGTGACAACGAACCATTTTCACTTGAAATAATCGTATCATATCCTTCAGGTAACGTACGGATGAAATGATCACATTGGGAAATTTTGGCAGCCGCAATGATTTCGTCTCTGGAAGCTTGCTGTTTCCCATAAGCAATATTATCTGCCACTGTGCCTTCAAAGAGCCACGTATTTTGCAAAACCATCCCAAAGTGTTTACGTAACTCACTACGAGAGAATTTCGTGATATCGATTCCGTCGAATTCGATTCTTCCATGGTTTAGCTCGTAAAATCGCATGAGTAAATTGACTAATGTCGTTTTTCCTGCCCCAGTAGGTCCCACGATTGCAATTGTTTGTTTTGGTTTAGCCGAAAAGTTGACATTTTCCATCAAGATCTTATCTGGACTATAACCAAATCGAACATCTTTGAACCTGATTGAACCAGCAGGCTGGTCAAGTGATGCTGTATTTTCGTGATCAGAACGCTCATTTGGTTCATCCATAATCTCAAAGATACGATCAATCGCCGCCATAGCAGATTGTAACGAATTGATGACATAAGAAGCGGTCGAGATCGGTTCAGAGATTTGATTGATGTACTGCAGATAAGCTTGTAACAATCCTAGTGTGAGTCCACCAGATATTACTAAGATCCCACCTAAGACAGCACTTAAAATGAACGCTGATTGATTGATCAAGCGAATCGCTGGATAGATGGCAAAGTTCATGAATTGCGCTTTTTTAAATGCTTGGTACTGTGAATGATTTACTTGACGGATCGACTCGATCGCTTGATCTTGTTGATTGAATGTTTTGATGACCAAGTTACCTGCAAGATATTCTTCCACTTTATTATTTAATGAACCTAGTTCTGTTTGATTGTCATCAGAAATCTTTTTGTTTTTATTCGCAAAGAGTTGAGTGACCCATGAACTACCAACGATCAATAAAAGAATCAGTAACGTCAATTTGCTGTCAATATAAAACAGCATCAAAATTGAAAATAAAATCGTTACAATGGAAGTGAAAAATTGATTGATCCCTGTTAGCAAGACTTGTGCTAGTTGATTCAAACCAGTCGTTGTTCGGCTGATGATATCTCCTACCTGATGCTGATCAAAGAAGGCCATTGGTAATGTTTTGAATTTCTTGGTCATTTCTTTTCTAACATTAAGTGTGATTTTTTCACTCAATGAAGCCATTGCGTATTCTTGAATGAAAGAAGTAATACTACTTAAAAAAGAAAAAACGAGTAATAAAACAACAGGGAACAAAAGGGCATCCTTGACATCATGAAATGTCATTTCAGCAATCCCGATCGTGCGGATTCGACTTAAAAGCTGATCGATACCAACGCCCATGATCATCGGCATTGCAACGACCATCAGGTTACCGATTAAACTACATAATAGTAAGCCATAAAATGTTTTGTGATCAGATTGGATCATTTTCCAAAAGCGGATCAAACTATGTTTATTCATTTTTACATCAGTTGTTTTCATATATTCCCTTCTTTCAAAATCCCTTGTGATTTAGCAAATTCCTGATAAGAAAGACAAGTAGCAAGGAGTGTTTCGTGAGTTCCTTGTCCCACGATTCGGCCATTGTCTAAAACGATGATGTGATCAGCGTTCATGATTGTACTCAATCTTTGAGCCACAATGATCAATGTCTTATCAGCCATTTCTTCATGGAGGGCTGTTCTTAGTTTTGCATCCGTCTTGTAGTCCAAAGCAGAAAAGCTATCGTCGAAAACATAGATATCTGCTGGTTTGATGAGCGCTCGTGCAATACACATCCGTTGTTTTTGTCCGCCAGAATAATTATCTCCGCCTTGTGCAACAAAACTAGCTAATTTTTTGGGCAATTTATCCAAAACTTCCTCTAATTGTGAAATACGTATAGCTGAGGTCAATTCTTCTTCTGTTGCATGCTCATTGCCCATTTGCAGGTTTGATAAAATTGTTCCACTAAACAGAAATGCTTTTTGCGGAACATAGCTGATTTTTGAGCGAATCATTTCTTGTGTTAATTGTTGGAGTGGTTGACCCCCTAATATAATCTGTCCACTGGTCACATCATTCAAACGAAGGAGCAATTTGGCTATTGTACTTTTACCAGAACCAGTTCCGCCAACGATGGCAGTTGTTTTGCCTTTAGGTACCTTAAAATGGATATCTTCCAATACAGGTTCCGAATCTTTGGTATAACTGAAAGAAACGTGTTCAAAAGATAACACATGCTCATCATCCATATTCAGCGAAGCTGTTGATGGATTTTCCGGATCAATGATCTCAATAGGTTGATTCAACACTTCTTCGATCCGCCGAAGAGAGGACATCGATTTTGGAACGACGACTAACACCATAGCTGCAGTCATTAGATAAGCCAACGTGAGCATCGAATATTCGACGATGGCAGTAACAGTCCCGATCTGTAGTGCACCTTCACTGACCAACGAACCACCAAACCAAAGAATGGCGCTGTATACGATCCCCATTAATAAAAATGCAATCGGAGTGACCCAAGCAAATACGCGATTGACTCGGATCATCTGTGTGGCATACTTCTCAAATGTTTGATTGGTGCGCTTCTCCTCATAGTCTTGATTGTTAAAGGCTCGAATCATATTCACACCTGTAAAAAATTCCCTTAAAGTCACTGTGATACGATCCATTTTTGGTTGGATACTGAGAGATAGAGGGGTTCCTTTTTTCATTAAGATGTAAATAACGACAGCATAAATAAACACAGAAATCAATGTAATCAATGTCAATGTCATGGAATATTGAAGCATCATGACAATTGTAAACACCGCAATGATTGGTGCAGGTAAGATCATTTGACAAAAGAGTACAATCATTTGTTGGATATTATCTACATCATTAGTCATTCGAGTCAGGAGTGAGGCACTTCCAAATTCATCTGCATCTTTCATCGATAATTGTTGGAACTTATCAAAATAGGTTTCCCTTGTTTGGTAGCCAAATTTTGCAGACACTAGTGCAGAAAAATAGCTAGAAGCAATCGCTGAAAAAGTACCTAGCAAGGCTACGAATGCCATTTGTAGACCAATGGTATAAATTTTACTGTTTTGACCAGTAACTATCCCTTCATCAATTAATGTTGCCACTAATTTAGGAACACCAAGTGTACCAATGATTTGTAAACAGACGAATAAAAAAGTCATGCCTACGATTTTTTTATTCTTCCATAGGAATTGTTTAAGTAATGTCATTTTGTTTCCTCCTTTTACTAGACAATAATGAATTTTACACCTTAAAGTTACTTGAAGGTCAATAGAAGAAGCGGTAAAATTAACAAGAGGTGAGCGGAAATGCCAAAACTTTACACAATCGGAGAAGTCTCGGAACTACTAAATGTACCAAAGTCAACGATTCGTTTTTGGGATGAGCAAGGGTTAATCCATTCTCTACGCCATGAAGAAAACGGGTATCGGATGTTTAATATTGATGATATTTTTCAGATCTATGACATCAATTTCTATCGAAAATTAGATGTTCCAATCAAACAGATGAAAAATTTATATGGAAAAACGATCGAAGAACATTATGCAACGATTGCAGAAACAGAGCAGCGGATTAAGCAAGAAAAAATAAGTCTGCAAAAAAAACATGAAGAAATCTTGGCTCGAAAAGAACAATTAAAACTTATGATTGACAATCGAGGCATTACCAAAGAAACAATTCCTTTTGCGGCAATCGTCATAGTGGATTCCGACGACATTTTAGATTCGAAAGCCTATCTTGAAAACTATGCCAGCTTCGGTGGGTATTTTGATTTTTCGCTGAGCGATGAAATGATTTATGGCTTCTGTACAGACCAAACATCAGCCACAATTCCACTGTCTAAAATTGTTTGGTACAATCAGCCTGGTAAAACTTATCATCGATTTTTATTACAAGTGGAAGTCAATCATACCGAAAAGAACAATATCGAAGAAGTAAGATTAACATTAGCTCAACGAGGGTATCAAACAGGAAATGTGATTGGACAGTATCTGCTAACGAAGCAAACGGAAGAAGGAGTCTATCATGAATATTATTTAGGATGGATCGAAAGCCAAAAAGTAGAAGCTGACTTAACAAATGAGGATAAGCAAAAGTAGACGAAGAAGGAGCGGGAAAGGATAGTTATCTCGCTCTTCTTCGTCTATTTGGTTAGGATTTATCAGGGTTAAAACTTTCTCTAATGATTAGTCGTGTAGGATAAGTGACAATGATCGGTTCATCTCTCAAACCATCGATTCGCTCCACCGCTAATCGAACAGCAGACTGACCAATGGCTTTTGCATTGATCGCTACACTTGTTAAACTAGGAGATAAATCAGCAATCGCCTCGATGTTATCGAAGCTAACTAGAACGATCTCTTCTCCAATTTTTCGATTGTCTTTTTGTAATGCTCGATAAACACCTAATGCTAAAGGATCGCTACCGATCAAAATGGCCGTCGGTAAATCATGTTTTTGTTTTTCGAGAAGTTTGGTCGCTAACTGCTCTCCGGATTCCTCTGTCCATTCTCCTAAATAATAATTGATCTGTTTGGTCAAATGATGATCTTGCATGAAATGGCGGTAGGCTCTGAGCCTTTTTTCATTCTCAGTTGTTGATTTCCGACCAGCTTCGTTAATATCGATTTGATAACCACCAATATAAGCGATGTTGGTGTGCCCATTGTCTAAAAAAAGTTCTAAAACAGATTTAGTCATTCGTTCGAGATCCCCATAGACCATATCCACTTCTTGTTGGATATCTGGATTATCTACTACAACTAATTGTCGGTTCTGTTTCAATAAATCGGCGATTGCACCTTTATCGATCGTACCGACTACGATTATAGCACCTAATTGATCCAAATCTTTCCACTCGGTCGGGTTATCCGACATATTATAAATTCGATTCATGCCGATATGGAGTCGGCTGGCTTCTTCTTCTAGACCTGCTCGTAATTCTCGATAATAAATATCTTTTTCTTCGCTGGCTTTACTGATTGCTGAAATGACACCGATGGAAGGACGGCGTTTTTTAATATATTTTCGCTTGTTGATATCATAATTTAATGTGGCAGCTGCAGTAAAAATCCGTTGACGAGTAGCAGCAGAGACACTGATCGTTTTGTCTTCATTCAAAACTCTTGAGACCGTAGCAGGTGAAACATTGGCTTTTCTTGCGACATCTCTAATTCCAACCATAAAATGGCACCCCTTACAAAAAAATAAAAATTTTTATTGACATATTTGTTTAGTAAACAGTATACAGGAAATGTAACAAAAGTAAACGGTTACTATTTATTTGAGAGGTGAAACAATGGAACAAGTGATGAAGAATCAAAGAGCAGCTTTAATCACATTTGACGAACAGGAAAAAGTATTTCATCTATCCAATTCAGAAATTTCCTATATTCTTCAAATTGAAGAAAGTGAAGTTCTGGCTCATGTTTATTTTGGTAAAAGAACGACCCATTATCATAATCATAAAAAATATCCTCGCAGAGATCGCGGCTTTTCTGGGAACGTCCCCTTAAATGAAGATCGAACGTATTCAAAAGATACATTACCACAAGAGTATTCAGGGCACGGAGGGATGGATTATCGATTACCTGCCTTGATGATTCGTCGAGAAAATGGATCAAATCTGCTTGATCTACGTTATGAAAGTTTTCAGATCCAAGAAGGAAAGCCAAATTTATCTGGATTACCGCAAGCGTATATCAAGAATGATACAGAGGCAGAAACGTTGATCGTGACGTTGAAAGATCGTGAAGAAAAGATTTACGTGGATCTTTCCTATACGATTTATCGAGAAAGAGCAGTGATTACACGTTCGCTGAAGGTAAGAAATGAAACCAATGATCCAGTGATGATTGAAAAAGCAGCCTCTTTTCAACTTGATTTTACGAATTCAGGCCGGTTTGATGAAGTGATTGCCTTACCAGGAGCGCATGTCAAAGAACGGCAGATGTCTAGACAAAGCATAACAGATGGCATCAAATCATTTGAAAGCCGTCGTGGTTCAAGCAGTCATCAGATGAATTCATTCATTGCCTTGACAAATCATGCAACAACTGAATTCACAGGGGAAGCGATTGGGATCCATCTTGTTTATTCGGGAAATCATTCCTTTGAGATTGAAAAAGATGCCATTCAACAATTTAGAGTGATCGGTGGGATCAATCCCTATAATTTTTCTTGGGAGTTACAACCATATGAAAGCTTCCAAACACCGGAAATACTCTTAACTTATTCTGATCAAGGGTTGAATGGGATGAGTCAAGTGACCCATCATTTATTACGGGAACGAGTAGCAAGAGGGCGATTCCAATACCAAGAACGTCCGATCCTAGTCAACAATTGGGAAGCGACTTATTTTGACTTTACGAGCAAAAAGATCGAAGCGATCGTTGATGAAGCAAACGAATTAGCGATAGAGATGTTTGTTTTAGATGACGGCTGGTTTGGGAAAAGAGATTCGGACCAATCTTCTCTAGGAGACTGGTTTGAATATCAAGGGAAATTGAAAAATGGCTTAAAAGGGATCGCTGACTATGTTCACCAAAAAGGACTAAAGTTTGGCTTGTGGGTTGAGCCTGAAATGGTTTCCAGCGACTCTCAATTAAATCGGGATCATCCCGAATTTATGATGAAAGAACCAGGTCGTCAACCATCAGCTTCTAGATCTCAACACGTCCTTGATTTTACCCGAAAAGAAGTCCGGCAGACGATTGAAACACAGTTACGGCATTTGTTAGACAGTGTGGAGATCGACTATATCAAATGGGATATGAATCGATCGCTATCTGATGTCTATTCGGTGTCATTGGGCAAACAAAACCAAGGGGAAGTTTTGCATCGTTATCTATTAGGATTATATGAGATGATGGAAAACTTAACAAACGACTATCCTCATATCCTTTGGGAAGGATGTTCGGGTGGTGGTGGACGGTTCGATGCAGGGCTGCTTTATTATATGCCACAGTCTTGGACTAGTGACAATACAGATGCGGTTGAACGCATCAATATCCAATATGGGACGAGCTTAGCTTATCCTATTTCAGCTATGACTGCCCATGTATCAGCTGTTCCTAATCATCAAACGGGTCGAGTCACCAGTTTAAAAACACGTGGAGATGTGGCCATGGGCGGGGTGTTTGGATATGAACTCGATCTAACAAAATTATCTAGTGAGGAAAAGCAGGAAGTAGCGACACAGGTAGAATTTTATAAAAAAATCAGACAGACAGTCCAATATGGTGATTTCTATCGTTTACAAAATCCCTTTGAGCAAAATATTGCTTCCTGGGAATTTGTTTCAAAAAACCAACAGGAAGTCCTCTTATTTATAAATCGTCGGTTGGCAAATGCACAGCCCGAATTTCATGAGGTACGCCTTGTTGGACTAAGCGAAGAAAAGCTATACCAGAACCAGATAGATGGCAAAGTATATTCAGGATCGGAATTAATGACAATAGGTCTTTATTTCCCAGATTTTTATGGCGATTTTCAAACAGAATTGATTCATTTTATGAGTATAGACGAAGGAGAATAGAAAAATGAACGCATTGATTGAATGGTTAGATGATCCGCAAGTGTATCGAGTAAATCAAAGGAAAGCCCATAGTGATCATGTTATTTATGGTGCTAAAGAAGAAGTGGAAACAGGAAACACCAGAATCCAATCACTGAATGGGAAGTGGCAATTTTGCTATTCCCGTAATGCTTTAGAACGTCCAGTGAATTTTTTTGAAAAGGAATTTGATAACAGCAGCTTCGATCAGATTGATGTTCCTGGGCATATCGAACTAGCAGGATACGACAAGATCCACTACATCAATACGATGTATCCATGGGAAGGGCATGAGTTTAGACGTCCGGCTTATACAACCGCTGGTAAGGAAGAAGCCGAGGGGATGTTTTCTCAAGCCGAGTATAACCCAGTTGGCTCATATGTGACGAACTTTACTTTAAATGAAGAAATGAAAGAAAAGGCGATCACCATTCGATTTGAAGGTGTCGAACAGGCAATGTATGTCTGGTTAAATGGGCACTTTGTCGGCTATGCAGAAGATTCTTTCACGCCTTCTGAATTTGATTTAACTCCTTATCTGGAAGAAGAGAATCGTTTAGCGGTAGAAGTCCATAAAAGAAGTAGTGCCGCTTTTCTAGAAGACCAAGATTTTTTCCGTTTCTTTGGGATTTTTAGAGATGTTTCATTGATCGCCAGAGGGAAAAATCATATAGAGGATATGTGGATCAAACCTCAAGTTGATCCCTCTTTTCAAAGCGGTTGGGTAGATATCGACTTGACTATTGAAAATCTTACTTCAAACGGAAAGCTACGTGTCCGACTCCTCAATTGCAAAGGAGAAGAGATCCATCAAGAAGAAGTGGGAATCGAAGAACAAATCTCGTTGCATATTCCAGTAGATAAAATTACTTTATGGGATCATTTTCAACCCAATTTATACACCGTCGAATTTGAAACGTTTGATGATACTGGGGTGACGGAGTATAGTTACTATCCATTTGGTTTTAGAAAGATCGAGATCAAAGAGCGGATCATTTATTTGAATGACCGACGTTTGATCATCAACGGTGTCAATCGACATGAATGGCATCCTGAAAAAGGAAGAGCTATCGATTTGATGGATATGAAGAAAGATCTAGAAATCATTAAACATGCGAATATCAATGGGGTTAGAACCTCACATTATCCAAATCAAATCCCTTGGTATTATCTTTGTGATCAGGCGGGGATTCACTTGATGGCAGAGACCAATCTGGAATCTCATGGTTCTTGGCAAAAGATGGGCGCGTTTGAGCCGTCTTACAATGTACCGGGGAACGTTCCTCAATGGCGGGAGATCGTTCTTGACAGAGCACAGACAAATTTTGAGACATTCAAGAACCATACGAGTATTTTATTCTGGTCTTTAGGAAATGAATCTTACGCAGAAGAGAATATTCGTTTGATGAATGATTACTTTAAAGAAAAAGATCCCGATCGCCTTGTTCACTATGAAGGAAATTTCCCTAATCCTGCATTCGAAGATTCGATTTCTGATGTCAAGAGTTGCATGTATGCTACGCCAACAGATATCTGTGATTACCTTGAAAATGATGGGAAAAAGCCTTTCATTTTATGTGAATACATGCATGACATGGGGAATTCGTTGGGAGGATTGAATTCTTACATGGAATTATTAGATCGATACCCAATGTATCAAGGTGGCTATATTTGGGACTTTAAAGATCAAGCGATTCAAGTGATCGATCCATTGACGAAACAAAAAGTAATGAGATACGGTGGGGACTTTGATGATCGTCCAAGTGATTATGAATTTTCAGGTAACGGGATCGTCTTTTCTGATGGTCAAGAAAAACCGGCATTACAGGAGGTAAGGTATTATTATGGAAAATACAGCGATTAAAATGAAGATTATTTATGGAGATTGTACATTTGCTTTAAAAGGTGAAGGATTTCATTATATCTTTTCCTATACAAGAGGTGGGTTGGAATCCTTAAATAAACATGGGAAAGAATGGTTGTATCGAGAAACGCTGCCGACGTTTTGGCGAGCTTTGACGGATAATGATCGAGGGAATGGGTTTGGCTATCGTTCGTCCATGTGGCTAGGGGCTGGGATGTACCCGAAAGTAAAAAATGTTCAAGTTTCCATTGATCAAAAACCAATCGAACAGCCAATTGCTCCGATCAATAATCGCTATTCCAATCATGAATATGCTCAATCAGCAGCGATCAAATTCACGTTAGAAATCAATACGGTGCCCAAAACAGAAGTCATAGTCAACTATGGAGTACAATCTGATGGGGAAATGAAAATTTCTGTCTTTTATCATGGACAGCAAGGGCTGCCTGAATTACCTTTATTAGGTTTTCGCTTTATTATGCCAACCAAAGCGAAATATTTTGAATATGAAGGACTATCAGGAGAAACGTATCCAGATCGAATGGCAGGAGGAATCGAGGGTACTTATAAAGTAACTGGTTTACCAGTGACTCCCTATCTCGTGCCACAAGATTGTGGTGTCCATATGAAGACGAAATGGCTAGAAATCACTAGAGATTCTACGATGAATAATGCGGATCATGGAAAGGAGGAATTTTCATTACGCTTTGAACAAGTGAACGGCGATTTTGCATTTTCAGCTCTCCCTTATAAAGCCGAAGAATTAGAAAATGCTACGCATCTTGAAGAGTTACCACCAGCTAGAAGAACCGTCTTAGTGATTCAAGGGAAGGTACGTGGTGTAGGAGGAATCAACAGCTGGGGAGCAGATGTTGAAGAAGCGTATCATATTTCAGCGGAAGAAGACCATGAATTTAGTTTTATCGTGAAGTAAAGGTCGTGAAAGAAGCGGTCAGCTCCGAGCAAATAAGAGGCAATTTTTTAAAACACCTTTTCATGTTAAAAAAAATTTAGGCTTATTTCAAGGAGCTGATGCTTGAATGCTGTCTATCTAGAGAAAGGAAGGATTGATAGCTAAGTATCGGTAAAGAACAATAGCTTTTCATATTATTAGCAGACACGAAAAATATAAAACCATAGACAAATAGACGTTGCATTTCTAGGATCATCTATCTTAGAAGGGCAGCGTCTATTGCTTATAAGTATCAACTAACTGAATTGTTTATTTTTGAATTAACTGATTAATGGCAATGTGATTTTTACCGTTGTACCAACACCCATAATCGATTGGATCTGCAATCCATACTCTGTACCGTAAAGCAATTTGATTCGTTCGTTCACATTCTTGACTCCGATTCCAGAAAAATAGTCCTTGTTTTTTTTCTTTTGATTTGTATCAAATCCATCACCGTTATCTACGATTTCAAAGATCAATTGTGTTTCATGAATTTTTCCGAATAAAGTAATAAACCCACTTTTTTTTGTTTGAAAAGCATGTAAAAAAGCATTTTCAATAATTGGCTGGATCATCATATTGGGCACTTTAAAAGGGTATAGTTCATCGGGGACCATGATCCGAGTGGCGATATCATCACCATATCTCAATGAAAGAATATGGATATAGCTTTGCACACTTTTTAATTCTTCTTCGACAGTGATTGTTTCTGCTTTTTTCCCAATGGTACTTCTCAACAAATCAATAAAATGATCGATTCCATGAATTGCTTTTTGATTTTCTTTTTGCCAGATCAAAAATTTTAGACTAGTTAACGTATTGTAGATAAAGTGAGGCTGGATTTGGGCTTGCATCGTTTGAATCTCTAATTGGCGTTTTTTCTTTTCGTTTTCAATTGAAGTAAAATAGTTCTCATCGATCGTTGTTAATAGTTGATTGATTGTAGTGCCTAAAGTCTTTGTTTCGTAGGTCCCTTGAACGTCTACTTGGGTATTATTAGGAATTTTTTTGATATGTTTTAAGGACTGAATCAAGGCATAAATCGACTTCGTCTGACGGTTCATATAGCGAAAGACAATAGCACCAACTACCATTAAAGTCATCAAATTAAAAAGGACGATCGGAACAATCAGTCCCATTTGATTGACTAGTGAACGAATATTTACTTTACTAATCAAAGCTAAGTTTTGTCGATATAATGGAACACGTGTTAAACGATTATAATCAACTGTTTTTGTTTCATTGGTATTTAAATCATTTAACAAGTTGGTTTTGGCACCAATCATGCCAGTTTCATTGGAGGTAATGATTTGATTTGCTTCATTGATGAGATAGATTTTGGAGACCTCCGAATGGATCGTTTCATTGAATAAATTCGCTAGCTCATCTGCAGTTATCGCAATGACAGCATACCCATAAATATGATTCAACGAGGAAGTCAATTTCTTAATGAATAGGATGCTGCTTTTTGTTTGGTCACGAGTAGTCAAACCAAAGTCGACAAAGAACATTTGGGTCGATGCTTTATGTGCCTTTGCTTTTTGTACGACATCAGATCTCATGAATGCCACAGCATCCATACTGGCAAGCATCTCGTTTCCAACAAAGGTATGTCCACTTTCACCATAGATCATCAGATCGTAATTGATGGAAGGAGAGATCGAAGTAAAGCTTCGGTTCATTTGTTGGATTGTTTTTACATTTGCGTAGTTATCTAACGAAGAGTGCGGATCGTTAGAGAAATAATTTTCGACTGCAGGGTTGTTAGCGACCATCGTTAAGGTATTTTCGATATTATCATTCAATCGTTCAAAATCACGTTGTATTTTGCCAAGCGTTAGTTCATTCGATTTATCAAATAGATGGATATAAGCGTTTTTGGATCGATCATAAATGAAGAAGGACAGAATAATCGCTTGAGTAAGAAGCGCAATGACTAGGACAACCAGTAGTTTTGTAACTAGTTCATACTCTTTGAATTTTTTCTTCATGTTTCAAACTTCCTTTTCGATATTGAGAAGGATTTAGCCCAGTTTCTTCCTTGAATACTCTTGAGAAGTAACCAAGTTCAGCAAATCCTACTTGGTAAGAGATTTGTGAAAGTGGCTCGGTTGTCTCAAGCAAAAGCCGTTTCGCATGTTGTATCCGGACTTTTTTTAGATATTTAGTGAAGCTAATCCCATATTTCTCGGTAAACATGGTAGATAAATAACTATAGGAAAAATGAAATTTTTCGGAGATGATTTGCAAGGAAATATCTTGATGATAATTTTCTTGAACATAATCATAGATCGCTGTCAGAATTTCTGAGTTTTCATTCTTTTCCGGCGTGCTCCAACGCATCAATTGAGTGATGATTTTAGTAAACGTAATGGAAAAATCTTCGATGGTGGCGACGTTCGTTATAAGTGTTGGTAACGTAATTTTTAATGTCGTCAATTCTTTCGTCCCTTGACCATCTTCTAAAGCATTGATGAGTGCGTAGAGACGATTGATTGTTTCGTGTTTTAAAAATAAAGGGTCAATTTTTAAAGCGATCAGAGTCTCAATCGCTGATTTCATTTCTCTGATAGCGGATACATAATCTTTGTTGACAATCTTTGTTAAGTAGCTTTTCGTGCTCTGATCAAAGTGTGGAATCAAAGGGACTAATTGTTCTTCCGATACAACACCAGCACTTTTCTGATAAAAACGTTGTCCTTTGCCTAATTTTTTTAATCTTTGAAAACAATCGAACAGCTCACTTAGCTCTAAACAAGGGGAAATAATCAATAATGCATCAGATTTTTGCGCATATTCACGCAAAGAAGTCTGAATTTGTTCGAAACAATCCATGGAAGAAACATTTAGTAAGCAACCATATTCATAGTCGAGAGTGGTAAAAGGCTGACAATCAATCCAGGGTTCAGCTCGTTCTTCGTTACTTTTTAGAGAAGCTAGTGGAGCTAAATCATCCATTTCGCTATAGACGATGTAAAATAACGGGAAACGAAAAGGATCGTTAGATATCGTTGTTTTTTGTCCAGAGAAATATTGTGTTAAAGCACTATCTAGAGAGAATTTAGAGTCTAGATTTTTTTGGCCTTTTTTAACCAAATGGTTCAAAGCAGAAAGCAGGTTTTCTGGATTCAATTTTGGTTTAAGTAAATAATCGGATACGCCTTCTTTAAAAGAGTCTTTCACTAGTTGAAACTCATCATGGCTTGATAACACTAATATTTGAATATCAGGCTTGCTTTTTTTTAGGAGGCGAGCAAGTTCAATCCCATCCAGTTCAGGCATGATAAGATCAGTAATGACAATATCAATATCATTAGAATGAATAGAGAAAAAATCAAGCGCTTCCAATGAGTTTGAAAAAGCGCCTTTAATTTGGAATCCGTGGTTTGACCAATCAACCAAATTGGCTATGCCATGTAAGATTGTTTTTTCATCGTCGATCAATAATAAATTAATCAAGCTTGTTCCCCCTTTTAAACAGTTTCTCTTTTTAAAATACGGTTTTATTGACAGAAAAGCAAGATGAATTACTCAAAATAAAAAAATTTGAAATCTAAATTTGTGATTTTTTCTTATTTTGGGATATTTTTTGGAACTCTTTTAGAAACTAAGAAAACGATTACATTTTTTGGTATGATTCACATGTAAAGAATAAAAATGAAAAAGGCGGGTTGGATATGAAATTCAAAAAATTAGTAGCAAGTGCGACGCTTTTAGCTTCAGCAGCAGTTTTGTTTGCGGGATGTGGGAGTTCCTCAAATTCAGCAACGAAAGATGAAAATAAAATCAGTGTTTGGGCATGGGATGAAACGTTTAATATCAAAGCAGTCAATGAAGCAAAAAAAGTCTATGACAATAAAGACGTCGAAGTGGATGTCGTTACGATGTCACAAGATGATATCGTACAAAAGTTAAACACAGCATTAGCCAGTGGAAATACGGATGGATTACCGAATATCGTGTTGATTGAGGATTATCGTATTCAAGGTTATTTGAATTCTTATCCGGACGCATTTTCTGAGTTAACCGATATCGTAGATGAATCCAATTTTGCTTCGTATAAATTTGCGGTTAATAAGATCGATGATCAAATTTATGGCGTCCCATTTGATTCAGGTGTTACGGCTAATTTTTATCGAACAGATTTGTTAGAAGAAGCCGGTTACAGTCAAGCAGATATGCAGAATTTAAGTTGGGATGACTATTTACAAGTTGCTCGAGATGTTAAAGCAAAAACGGGTAAAAAAATTACTGAAGTGAATCCCTCAGATCTTGGACGTGTCCGTATGATTATGCAAGAAGCTGGTGAATGGTACACTTCGGAAGATGGAAAGACGGTTACGATCAAAGATAACCAATCATTGAAATATGGATTAAATCTATTTGCTACACTACTTAAAGAAGATCTAGTGGAACAAACTTCAGATTGGAATGCAGGTGTCACGGCCATTCAATCAGGGGCTGTTGCATCCAGTCCAATTGGTGCTTGGTATTCCTCAACGATCCAAGGTGCTGAAGATCAATCAGGGAAATGGGCAATTGCACCGACACCTTCATTACCTGCCAATATGCAAAAAGCACAAGCTTCTAATTTAGGCGGAGCTGGGTGGTATGTGATCAAAGGTGTTTCAGGCGAAGAAAATGCGAAAGACTTCTTGAAGAAGACCTTTGCGACTAACGAAGACTTGATGGGAACCTTAGCGAAAGAAATCGGGTTAGTTTCTACCATGTTAAGTGCAAAAGATCAACCAGCTTATCAAGAGTCTTCTGAATTCTATAGTGGTCAAAAGGTGTTTGAAGACTTTTCTAAATGGACAGCGGAAATTCCACAAGTTAATTATGGACAAGAAACCTATGCAATCGAAGCAGTTGTAGCAGAGTCATTACACCGAATCATCAATGGAGAAGATACTGATAAAGTCTTGGCAGATACGCAAAAACAAGTAGAAGCACAGTTAGCCAATTAAGCAGAGTGAAATGAATTGATTTAGAGTATCAAATTTGTGTTGGCTGGTGATTTTTGAATGGTCATCAGTCACACAAATTTGCTATCTCTTAAAAATAGTTTCAATCAATACCGTAGAATTTTCGTGAGGACGCTGTCAATTACTCAGACAATTAGTTAAGAGGAAGGATTTGTGAGACGATCCTTAAATGACAGATAAAACGAAGATGAACGTAACGAAAGTGAGCAAAGCAGATGAAACAAAAAGATTTTTTCAAGAACGGAAATGCGTTTCTTGTTTTACCAGTTCTGATGATCTCGATCATGGTGTTTATCCCAATGATTTTAGCGCTGATCACTTCATTTCAAAGTGGTCCCCCAGTTAATATGAGTTTTAATGGTTTGGGGAATTATCAACGCATGTTGAATGATGCGACCTTCAAAAAGGCTTTTTTTAACACCTTTTTATATTTATTGGTACAAGTACCGATTATGTTGTTTTTAGCTTTATTTGTCTCTAATTTATTAAATGATAAAAAGCTTAAAATGAAAGGATTCTTCCGGACAGCGATTTTTTTACCTTGTATCACATCCATGGTTAGCTATTCGCTTATTATGAAAAGCTTGTTTTCTCAATCGGGATTAGTGAATAATTTTTTGATGACGATCGGCTTGATCGATATGCCAATTGGCTGGCTGACTCATCCAGTTTGGGCGAAAGTATTAATCATCATTTCGATTACATGGCGTTGGACAGGTTATAACATGATTTTCTTTTTATCAGGAATGCAAAATATTGATCCGGCAATTTATGAAGCAGCAGAAATCGATGGCGCATCTAAGTGGCAACAATTGATCAAAGTCACGATTCCTAACTTAAAACCAATTATTTTGTTTACGTCAATCACATCAACGATCGGTACGTTGCAACTCTTTGATGAAGTACAAAATATTACGGGTGGTGGACCAGCAAATGCAACAACTACGCTATCTCAGTATATTTACAATTTAAGTTATAAATTTACACCGAATTTTGGTTATGCTGCGGCGGTTTCATTTGTGATCGTAGTCTTTATTGTACTGTTATCAATCATTCAAACGAAAGTCGGAGGTGAAAAAGCGTGATAGATCAAGCAGAAAACAAAGTACTTCTTAAAGAGAATGAAAAAAAAGCGACTAAAACATTCGATTGGTTAGCTGTTTTTAAATATGCCTCTTTGAGCGTGATTTCATTTATTTCGATTTTTCCTTTTGTTTGGATGATCTTAGGAATGACGAATACACCTATCGATATTACTGCCGGAAAATTAAAGATCGGTAGCCATTTAGTTGTCAACTTCCAGAATCTTTTTTCAAATGACTTACACTTTGCACGCTCATTGTGGAATTCAGCTTTGATCGCTATTGTAACAACGGTCTTAGCTTTGTTGATTTCATCTATGGCTGGTTATGGGTTTGAGATCTATAAAAGTCGAAAAAAAGAACGATTATTTACGATTTTGCTTTTATCGATGATGGTTCCTTTTGCTGCGTTGATGATTCCTTTGTACCGCATGTTTTCTAACTTAAACGGAACGATCTTAGGGATTAATAGCTTCTTAGTCGTCATTTTGCCTTCAGTAAGTACAGCTTTTTTGATCTTCTTCTTTCGACAAAACGTTAAAGCGTTTCCTAAAGATTTAGTAGAAGCTGCACGTTTAGATGGATTAAAAGAATTAAGTATATTTTTCCGTGTCTACCTACCCACTGCTAAAAATACGTATGCAGCTGCTGCAATCATAACTTTTATGAGTAGCTGGAATAACTATCTTTGGCCTTTAGTTGCATTACAATCACCAGATAAGCGTACGGTCCCATTAGTTTTATCTGCCATGGGAGCCTCTTATACACCAGATTACGGAATGATTATGGCCGGGCTTGTGATTGCAACATTACCAACAGCTATCGTGTTCTTTGTTTTACAAAAACAATTTGTCCAAGGAATGATCGGTTCTGTCAAGTAAACGCGACTCGATGATAAAATTAGTTTGGTATAAACTTTAAATGTATAGGAAAAGCTGTCCCACTAGGGGAGAGCTTTTTTTCTTTTTAAATAACATTTTATATTAAAAATATATTTATGATTAATTATTTAAATAACTGTAATTATTAAAGGTAGTAAGCTTAAAAATTAATAAATATTATATTGTTGCTATTTATTTAGTTGTTATTTATAATTAAATTGTACAAAAGATAACGTTTTCGTAATGGATGAATAATTATTTTTTGTTCATAAAATAATTTTAAGGAGTGAGGTAAATGAAAAAATATGCGGTTAGTCTGTTGTTATTTGTGTTTGGTATCTTTGTACTTTCAGCCAATGTTGGGGCGCAAGAAGTCACGTCAAAAGAGATTTTTAGTATTCCGGAGCCGACGTGGATCTTCAACTCAGGGATGAGTAAAGGGAAAAACCATGATCGTCAGGATCTAGGTTTTATCTTAAGCGAAAATACCGAATTGAGAATGAGACAGACAAATGCTCATTTCAAGAATAAGTTAAAATTGCGACTACTAGGAAACGATAAAAAGAATGAAAAAAGTATCGAAGTTGGATCAAATTGGGTAAGTATACGTGCAGATGAGCCCTTGGTTCTATTTATTGATACACCGTACGGAGAAGGATCAGCACAGATCGAATACGAAGTGGTGACTTCCAAAGAAATGAAAGCGTTACCTGTTTATGGATATCATGGGAATGAGACCATGTTTTTTTCAATGTGGGATACGGAGGATGCAGAGTATGCGCTAATTCAAGGAGTAGATTTCCAATTACTCGTACCCAAATTGGACAAAGAACTAGTGAGAAACTTAAAAGATTTTCCATCAATTGATGCGTTGATTGAGTATCATCACGGTATTTTTGCTTTATTTAACGGTATCGCTGGTTTTGATGGTTCCGCACCAGAAAATCAGAACGGCGCGAATCGTTACTTTTTAAAGGCAGATGATTCTGGCGCAGGTGCTGCTTATTATGGGGGTGATTGGACAGCTAATAGTGAACCTACGACAGATATGTGGTTGAAAGAACTAAGTTGGGCAACATTACATGAAATTGCTCACGGTTATCAAGCTGGTTTTGATGGGCAAGATATGTATACTGGCGAAGTGTCAAATAATTTATTTGGGGTCCAATATCAGTATGAAAAATATGGAAAAAAAGCAGATGACATCGGTTGGTTGTTTAATTTAGGTAAAAAAGAAGAAGTCGAAAACAAGCTATATGATAAGTTGATCCGTGATGGAGACACTTACCATGATGTCGATGTGCGTGAACAACTGATTTTATTAACGATGTTCAAACAAAAAGCTGGAAATGACTCCTTCACTAAGATATATCAGGAATACCGTAAAATGGCTAATCAGAGTGATTTCAAAGATTGGGAATATACATTACCCAATTTAATGAATCGTATCTACAGTGAAAATAGTAAGCAGGATTTTTCTGCTGCCTTAAAAAAACGTGGGTTGTATCTTGATGAATTTCAAGCAGAAAAAAATCGTGTGGCAGGTTATCCAGCTGTGGCTTCATTGGCAGATATTGTCTCTGAAAATGAGTTGGTGCGTGCACGTCAATTGATTGACCCAAACTATTTAATCAATTCTAATTTTGAATTGGTTACTAACGAGGAAATCGCCTCTCTAGGGTTGGCTGGTGATTTGACCATTGAAATTCTTCCTAGCGATTTGAGTAACTTTGAAGGACTCACAGTTGAATTAAAAGATGGAGCAACTATTATAGCGAGTCAACCAGTACAACAAAAAATGACATTTAAAAATATTCCTAATGGGGTCTATCATTTAGAATTTTCTGGTGAACAAATGAAGTATTATTTACCAAGCGAAAATTATGTTTATGTAAAGGAAACCCAAAACCATGCTTCTCTTTCATTAATCAAAGCTGATATCAGTAAGTTAGCCGATGAAGATCTTATCTTTTATGGCTTTAATGATCAATGGTCAGGTTCATTAAGAACGAATTTGAATTCAAGAGAAGCAACACTTACCTTAAATATGCCAAAACCTCATTATTTATTTAAAGATGAACTTTATGTAAAAGTGACTATCAAATCTCAGGATGGCAAAATTAGGTATGAAAAATCGATTAATGGAGACATACCTGAACGATTCACCGATGACCATTTGTTGCTTGAGATAGGAGATAGCATAGAAATCTACCATGCAGAAGCAAGAAATCGTTTGAAAGGTCCAGAAAATCTTATTGATCGTGGACAAAATACTAACCACTGGCTAGTTACGGAACATGGGTTAAAACACCTTGGATTAAACAATAATCCAGAAAAAGATCTTATGGAAAAAATTGAAAAATTAGGGAATTCATTAGTAAAAGCTGAGGGTATTAAACCGATGGCGTGGGAAAGATCAATGGCTAAAAAACAATTATGGACAGCCATACAATCTCTATCTCCAAAAGATACAGAACATTATATGTCCCAATATTATGTTTTGTTTAAATAGCTTATGATGAGCAGGCAAGATGAGCAGTCAAAATTATCGAATTGATCGTCTTTAGCAAAAAACTTAGCACCTTAGAGGTTGAGACGAAAGTGTTAACTATCAAGTACCAAAAAAAATACCGAAAATTGCCAAGAAACACAAACGCTAGTTTTTTTTGTCGATTGTTATCTACTTGGTGCTTCTCCAATTTTTGATTAATTTCGGCTTATCTTTCGAAAATGCTGCTTTTATCTCGTCGTGAACAAGAGCTTTTTAAACACCGTTTATTCATTTTTAGATATAATAGAAGATACTGGGACAAAAAAGTTGTCTCAGTATCTTCTTTTGTTTTATCACAAGCGTTTGGTTTTAGTGATGTAATACAAATAAGACCAGTATAAAATATTAGCTAAATGGCTATGCTAGTATAAATGACCTGAATGATCCTAAGATTTACTCAAGAATTTTTTAAAAGAGCTTCTTTTATATAACAAACACTTCTTTTTTGATATAAAAATGGTTACGCTTTCATTAGAATAGAAATATCAAATAAAGGAGTGAGTAGAATGAAAAATAAATGTTGCATGATTACTTTGGCTTCTATTTTATTGTTAGGATGTGCTACACCAAGTGTCGTTTACGGAAAGGAACAAGAGGGACTATTGGCAAGAACAAGCCTTACATCTGTTTCTCAATCCCTCAACAAAGGAAACGAGGGGCAAGTAAAAACAACAACACTTGGATTATCTGACGATGAGCAAGCGATCATTCAAGCAATCGGTAAAGGCAAGAATTTCAAGGGAAAACTTTATTTAAATTATATCCGAGATAAAATAACTGAAGTTTTCAAAGAATATAATGGAAATATTTTTAAACTTCTAAGTGAATTCTCTTCGTTGATATCAGACCAAATTTCAGAAGTGAATGTAAAAGAACGCTTTGATGTTAGTCCAGAAGTAATCAAACGTTTGATTACAATCAGTGCGATGTATGACATTGCTTTTGCAAAAGACAGTTGTTTTATGAACTTGCTTGGTGCAGCGAATGATGGAACGGCACCTGCTGAGCCTACAGGTTTTTATCCTAATACCACTCAATTAGAAGGAACGACCGTAAATAAGCAAGATGGAAAATTAATGACGTTGAAATCTTATTATGTGGATCAAAAATCAGATGTAACGGTGATGATTCATGGTGGTTTTCGAGGAAATTGGAATTTAGGGACAGTAACGGATGAGTATAATATCTTTTACAATGCGGGCTATAATTTATTATTTGTAGACCCTCGTGCCACTGGAAACAGTGGGGGCGATTATGTCACTTATGGACAATATGAGTCAGATGATGTGCTCTATTGGATCAATCGAGAAGTAGGAACTAAGCCGACTCAAAAGATTTTACTTTATGGTGGCTCAATGGGTGCTGCAACTATGATGTCAACATTAGCTAAGGATATCCCAGCAAACGTAAAAGGAATCATCGAGAATTGCGGATTTAAATCAATTGATGAACAACTTAGATACACCTACAAAAATACCGTAGCGCCTTTATTAGGTTCAATATTTGGGGAAGAATTTGACATTGTAGCAGACGAAGAACATGAAGATCTATATATGGGATTGTTGAAAGAGTATTACTTTGACCAAGAATTAAAAATGAATGTGAATGAAAATCTACCTGAAATTGGTATGGCCACAACGATCCCCAAATTGATCATTCACGGAGATGCTGATCAAGTAGTTCCTCATGAAAATGCGGATGAGCTCTATGATCTTTCCGGGGGCTACAAAGTCAAGTTGATTGTAGCAGGAGCAGGACATGGGGAAGCCCAATCAGTTGATCCCGTAGCGTATCAAACATATGTCACTAATTTTCTAAATTATCTTTTTGGAAGTCAAAGACATTAAGAAAAAATGATTGATCTTTCTGAGGAATGGGACGAAGTTTGACACGATCGAGAGAGTAGCGCCACGCATAATTAGGTTGATGAAATAAGCCGAAGAATCTAAAATCATTTCCTTGATTTTAGTGTTCTTCGGCTTGTTTTTACTACATTTACTCAAACCACAAGCAGTTACAAATACATACATGAAAGTATTGAACCTATCTGATCTCGATCAAGATAAATGGAGAACGACTTAGTAGTTAAGGCATTTTCAGACCAATGAATGGGCATAGTGGATACTTTTGTATTCTTTTGGGGTACAGCCGGCGACCTTTTTGAACACTTGAATAAAATGACTTTGACTAGAATAAGCAAGCAAGTGACTGATTTCATCGTAAGAATGATCTGTAAACAATAACAAATGTTTTGCTTCGGTTATCTTTTTTTCTTGAATGTATCCGTGAATGGTAATCCCCATTTCTTTTTTGAAGTGGCTGCAAATATGTGCCTTATGTTTTTCAGTGATGGCAGCTAACTCGTCGACGGTGATGCGTTCGTATAAATGATTATCAATGTGGTTGACAATCGTTTTTACTAACATGGATTTTTGAGCTAAAGGAAAATTATGAAGCAGTTCCATAAAACGGAAGGTTGCTTCTTTCATATATTGCAGACATTCTTTGACTGAGTGGATATAAATCAGTCCCTGAATCAAAGAGTCGGACAGACCAAAGGCTTGATTGATCGGTACGCCTTCTTCAATACTCATTCTGGTGACGATGGCTACGAACGAGGCAAATTTAAGTTTCAACCCTTCCAATTCAAAGGGGGATAAAGAGACTTTATAGGTTTCTTTCATTTTATTGAAGACCCAAATGACTTTTTCAGGTTCGTTTCGTTTGATGTAATCTAGATACCGTAATTCAAAATGATACGAATCGAAGGTTTCTTTGTGGATCCGTCGATCATAAAGATTATTTTCCAGGCTGTAATCAGTGGATAGATTTTTTTTATTTTTTTCTTGTTGAAAGTACCAAATAAATTCTTCCTTTTTGGTTGGCCGCTGAGTCAGAATCGTGTGTAATAGTTGGATATATTCTTCAAATGAATACTTGTCTTCTTTGGAATAATGAATATTATAATGGTACTCATGTCCCATAAAAAAACAAGAGGTTTCTTTTGAACCGATAATACCGCAAGGGCCAATGATCATCTGATATTCCTTTTGATCAGATTTAAAACAAAAATAGCCGTATAAATAGGATGTTGTATGGTAAAGCTGGATCTGCTCTGTTTTTTTAAATGGAAAATAGGTACTGATCGTGATTGGTAAGTCTTCTAAATTTTTTGGATGGATGAGATATCCGTTTTCATCAAATAATAGCATCGGAATCAGATATTTTCGGTACAATAAATCCATAGTTATTTTAATCGTATCGGTAGTCATAATGTAAATACTCCTTGTGTCGAATTCTTTCTTTTTATTTTACACGAATAAATTTTGTATAGCGCGAATATTTTGGTATAAATGCTAATTTTTTTATATAAAATTCGTTTTTTATTCTTTATAATCTGTTCTATAAAGCGGTTACAAAGGAGGCGCCGATGGAAGCAGATCAGTTACAAGCTTTGTTTGATCGATTATCTGTTCAGGAAAAAATCGCACAAACGATCCAACTGAATGGAAGTATTCTATCAGAAAATGATGTGATGAATACTGGGCCAATGGAAGAATTAGGATTACCTCAAGAGTTAGACGTATTTGAGATTGGCTCTATTTATAATATCAACGATCATCAAAAATTAAAAGAACTACAAACAAAAGTTTTAGCAAAAAGTAAACACAAGATACCCATGTTGTTTATGTCAGATGTCATCTATGGGTTTCGGACAATTTTCCCCATACCTCTAGCTCAAGCTGGTTCTTACGATTTTGAGTTAATTCAACAAGCAGCTAAGTTAACAGCAGAAGAAAGTTATTTAAATGGCTTACATGTCTTGTTTTCACCAATGTTAGATTTAGCGCGTGATCCACGTTGGGGGAGGGTTATGGAATCTCCAGGCGAAGATGTTTATACGGCGAAAGAGTTTGCAAAAAGTATCGTCAATGGTTATCAGGGAGATAGTGAGACAAAAATTCCAGAAAAACATGTAGCTGCATGTCTGAAGCACTTTGCAGCTTATGGAGCACCGGAAGCAGGACGAGAATATCAAGCTGTAGATATGTCCCATCAACGGCTTTTCAATGAATATCTACAGCCTTATCAAGCAGCAATTGAAGCAAAATGTGAATTAGTAATGACTGCTTTTAATTTGTTGAATGGAGTTCCTGCAACTGGAAATGAATGGTTGAATCGAGAGATTTTACGTTCTCGCTTTGGGTTTGATGGCGTATTAGTTTCAGACTATGCAGCAATCAAAGAACTGATTCCTCACGGGTATGCCAAAGACGAAATAGATGCAGCCAAAAAGGCACTCATTGCAGGTGTTGATTTAGACATGATGACTTCGATTTATGCCAATCACCTGTCTGAATTAGTACAAGAGCCACGATTTATGCAACTTCTCGATGAAGCGGTGTGGCGTATTTTAATGCTCAAAAATAAATTGGGCTTATTTGAAAATCCTTATCGTGGCTTGGAAGAAGTGAATACTGGAGAAATCTTAACCGAAAAAGCTAAAGAAGCAGCAGTCGAGTTGGTTGAAAAAAGTTGTGTTCTTTTAAAAAATAATGACACACTTCCATTAGTACCAAATCAAAAAATTGCTGTGATCGGTCCATACGGCGAAAGTCCTCTCACTTTAGGTTTTTGGGCTTCAGTTAGCGGAAAGCCACAAGATACGGTTACTTTGAAGGAAGGGTTGAGTCGCCATTTTGCGACAGATCACTTAATGTTTGCTAAAGGATACAATTTATTCGATTCTTATGATGGGTTTGGACCTCTGAAAAAAGGAATGGAATTATTGAATGGACCAATTGCAGAAGAGGAATCATTAGTGGAAGAAGCTTACCAGATTTCTCAAAAGGCTGATGTGATTGTATTAACATTTGGCGAACAATTTCTCGAGAGTGGTGAAGGAGCTTCTAAAGCTCACTTACAGATTTCACAAAAACAACAACGTTTGATCAAAAAATTACATGAATTAAATAAACCAATTATAGGCGTACTATATACCGGTCGACCGCTAGTCATAACGGATATAGAAAAATATTTCGATAGTTTATTACTTGTCTGGTTTCCTGGAACGATGGGGGGGATCGGAATCGCTAATTTACTTGCTGGTAAAGTCAGTCCTTCTGCTCGTCTATCGATGACGTTTCCTAGAAGTGAAGGACAACTACCGATTTATTATGCTCAGACCTCCACAGGTAGACCAATATCAACAAGCAATCATTCTGAGCGTTTTGTCTCAAAATATATCGATGAATCCAATGATCCGCTATTCAAATTTGGAACGGGAATGAGTTACGCCTCATTCGAAAGTCAATTACTGAGAAGTGAGCAAAAAGACCAATTTATTGAGATCAATTATTTAGTGAAAAATCGATCGGATGTTTCAGCAGAAACTGTGACACATGTTTATCTTCATCAAGAATATGCTTCGATTGTCCAACCGGAAAAACGATTGGTCAGCAGTCAGCGAATCTATTTAGAAGCAAATCAAGAAAAGCAAGCAAGAATCAATATTCCAATTTCTGACTTAGCTATCTTTGATAATAATGGAAATAGTTGGATAGAAGAAGGTGTCTACCATTTTTATTTAAATGTCGACGGGTTAGAAAGTGTTACCACATGGGAATATAAACAATAGGGGGATTACGATGGAAAAATTAGAAGCGTTTTTAGGAAGTAAGTTATTACCATTATCGCAAAAATTACAACAAAATAAAGTGTTAGCTGCTTTGATGGAAGGGTTTATTCGTACGAGTCCAATCACTTTGGGGATTGCGCTGATTACGATTGTAGGGAACTTCCCAATTCCTGGTTGGATCGATTATTTGACTTCATTAGGTATTTACCCACATGTAGAAGCTATTACAAATGGTGCAACTGGGGTATTTTCATTGTATGTCGTTTATAGTCTGGCTTTTTCTTATGCAAAACAACTGGGGACGAATGAGCGAAACGCAGCAATTATTTCTTTAGCTAGTTTTGTGATGTTGATGCCTCAAACTGTCGCAACAATGGCTATGCAAAATGGAGAGGCTGTAGACTCTACGATTGCAGCATTACGCTTAGATTTCTTAGGCGGACAAGGCTTGTTTATTGGAATGATCGTTGCGTTAGTGGTTACTCAACTTTATGCTTATCTATCGAAAAAAAATATTGTGCTTAAATTACCAGATAGCGTACCTCCGATGGTTACGCAATCATTGGCACCGGTCTTTGTTGTAACAATCATCTTTGTCTTTGTATTTATTCTGCGTATCTTATTTGGTTTGACAAAATCTGGCTCGATTTTCCAATTCTTTATCGATGTGATCAATGCACCGCTTAACGCGTTGGTTGCTAGTCCATTATCAATTATTATTATCATGGAAGTATTAGCTGTCCTTTGGTTCTTTGGGATTCACAACGCAGTTTTACAAGGACCATTAGGAGCAATCAGTATGACGATGGTTGTCTCAAATATCGCAGCTTTCCAAAAAAATGAAGCTTTGCCTTACTTGATTCCTTCTGTGATCTACATGGGAATGTACGCTGCAGGCTTCATGGGATTTGTGACGTTCTTTATGATTCGTAGTAAATCTGCCAAAATGAAACAACTTGGGAAATTATCCGTGATTCCTGCCATTTTCAACATTACGGAACCCTTGATGTTTGGTATGCCGATTATTTTAAACCCATTGTTTTTCATTCCACAAGTCTTTACACAGTTGATCGCAGGCTTTGTGACGTGGGGATTAACCACAACCATTTTACCGATTTCATTGAACCCAATGATAAGTTTATTGCCTTGGACGACACCAACTTTTGTTAAGATGCCACTTTCTGGTGGGATAAATTATACAATCTTGATGGTTATTTGCATGGGTATCGGGATCTTGATGTGGTATCCATTTATTAAGATTGCTGACAAAAAAGAGTATGAATTAGAATTAAAAGAAGAAGCCGAAGCTAAGGAAGCAAAAGAAAAGATGGCTGGTGTGATTGCAGAAGAAGTTCAAGCATAATGGAGGAGAGCAAATGGTTGTTTTAGGGATTGATATTGGAGGGACGATGACCAAGACCGCTCTGATTTCTCAGAATGAAGTTTCTTTTAAAAAGCGTTTTCCAACACCTTCAGACAAAGAGCAATTTCAACGATTATTATCACAAATGATTCGTGACTATCAAGAGATCCAATCATTCCATAAAATTGCTTTTTCAGTACCTGGATCGGTTGATCAGTCTGGGACAGTTCGCTTCGGCGGTGCTGTTCCTTACCTGGATCAACTCCAATTGCAATCGTTTTTAGAGTTGGAGAATTTCGAAGTGTTCGTTGAAAATGATGCCAAAGCTGCTACTTCCTGTGAAATGAAATATGGCAATTTAAAAGGGATCCAACAAGGCGCAGCAATTATTTTGGGAACTGGAGTTGGCATGGGCATTTGTATCAATGGACAGCTTTATAAAGGAACGCACATGCAAGCCGGTGAAATTAGCTTTATGATCCGTGATCGTCAGATTACTGGTCAAGACTCGTTTGTAGGTATGGGACTGTCGGCTGTTTGGTTGATCAAACAATTAGCTGAATTATTAAAAGTAGACAACGAGGGCGAACAGGTCTTTGCTGCCTTAAAAGACAGTGAGAATGAGTCAGCCAAAGCTTTATTTCATGATTATTGTAAACAGGTTGCTTTTCTTTGTTTCAATGTTCAAACGCTGCTAGATGTTGAAAAGATCGTCATTGGTGGAGGAATCAGTCAACAAGAATATTTGGTCCAGACGATTCAACAAGCTTATCGAGAGCTGTTTACAGTAGCGCCAATCATCAAAAAAACATTACAACCAATGACGATTGAAGCAGCAAAATTTCAAGCAGACGCCAATTTAATTGGTGCGGCCATAAAGGAGAATGAAGATGAAAAATAAATTTCCAACAGATTTTTTATGGGGAGCTTCTACCAGTGCTTATCAAGTAGAAGGCGCTTGGAATGAAGAAGGGAAAGAACCATCTGTTCAGGATATCAAGTCTATCCCAGAAGGAACGACTGATTTTAAAGTTGCCTCTGACCACTACCATCGATTGGAAGAAGATGTCCGTTTATTTAAAGAGTTAGGACTAAAAGCTTATCGTTTTTCGATTTCATGGAGTCGTGTAATGCCTAATGGAAAAGTGAATCCAGCTGGTATTGCTTTTTACAAACGTTTGATTGAGTTATTGAAAGAAAATGATATCCAACCAATCGTAACTGTTTTCCATTTTGATTTGCCTGCGTCCATTGCCGAAAAAGGTGGTTGGGAAAATAGAGAAACGATTCAAGCTTTTGCGGATTATTGTCAGGTATTATTTGACCATTTTGGGCAAGATGTTCCACTTTGGCAAACAATCAATGAACAAAATGTCATGGCATTGGCTGGTTCTGTAATTGGGACAAGTAATAAAAGTATGAAAGAAAAATTCCAAGAAAACCATCATATGTTAGTCGCACAAGCCCTCGTGACCAGTAATTACCACAAAGGGAATTATAACGGCAAAATTGGACCAGCGCCTAACATCGCCAGTGTGTATCCTGCTTCAGATAAACCAGAGGATCAGATGGCCGCTTTATATATGAGTGCGCTTAGAAATTGGCTCTATTTAGATGTTGCTGTTTTTGGGAAGTACAATCATAATGCTTGGCATTTATTAGAGAAGATTGGTGCGGCACCAGTGATCACTGCAGAAGATCAAACGATTTTAGCAGAAGGAACAGGAGATTACATTGCTTTTAACTACTATAATACAATGACCGTCTCCAGTTATTTTGCCAAAGAACAAAAAATAGATCAGCAATCCGGTTTTGGGATTCCAGGATTCTTTCAAACAGTCGAAAATCCACATTTACCAATGACGGAATTTGGCTGGCCTATTGATCCAGAAGGGTTTCGTTTTACTTTAAATGAAATTTATTCTCGCTATCGCTTACCACTCTTGGTGACAGAAAATGGGATCGGTGCATCAGAACAACTCATTGACGGGAAAATCCATGATGATTATCGGATTGCTTATTTACATCAACACATCCAGCAAATGGCTTTAGCGATTGAAGATGGCGTTGAGGTGATCGGTTATTGCCCATGGAGTGCGATTGATTTGATCAGTACCCATGAAGGAATCAATAAAAGGTACGGATTTATCTATGTCAATCGGACCGATGAAGAGTTACTCGATTTAGCACGGTATAAAAAGGATAGCTTTTATTGGTATCAACAAGTGATTGAGGAAAATGGCTTAGGAGAATGAAGCAATGAGAACAAAAGAAATTATTTTTGATCGCAAGGCAAATACCGGTCTCAAGCTTTACTTACAAGAAGAATTGTTTGAATCGCAGCCAATCGAAAAACGTCCGTTTATTTTAGTGATTCCTGGGGGTGGGTATTCTTTTTGTAGTGAAAGAGAAGGGGAACCGATCGCATTAAGCTTTCTGTCAAAGGGCTATCATGCAGGTGTTTTACATTATCATGTAGGAGAACATCGTCATTTTCAAAAAGCATTGTCTGATGGACAAAAAGCAATGGGATTACTTCAAGAATGTGCGGAAGAATGGCAGATTGATCGTCATAAGATTGCGGTCATTGGCTTTTCAGCAGGTGGGCATTTAGCAGCAGCCATGTCGACAATGTTAGCGACTAAACCCGCTCTATGTTTATTAGGTTATCCAGCTATCCTCTCTTCTTTTTCGGAGGTCATGGGTATTTCTGCTCCTTCTTTGGAAGAATGCGTGACGAGTGATACGCCGCCGACGTTTTTATTTTCCACATTTGAAGATTCGATCGTTCCTATCGAAAATTCCTTACTATATTTACGTGCGTTAGAAGAAAATGATGTTCCTTTTGAATCACATATTTTTCAAAAAGGACCTCATGGACTTTCTTTGGCAACTAAGTGGTACCGCACATCTGATGAAGTGACAGACGAACGTTTTGCTCGCTGGTTTCCATTTGCGATGGAATGGATGGAATCACAGTGGGAAGAACAAGGAAAAGGCAACGAATTATCGACCAGAGAGATCATCGACATACCGATTTTTCAACTCGTAAAAGAGGCAGAAAATCAGCAAGTTCTCCAACGATTTTTCCCTAGCTGGCAAGATCCTAGTCGTTTCAAATTAGTAAAAAGACTTAATTTAAAGCAATTACGGCGAATGATTCCAGATCAAATGACGAATGAACAATTTGAACAATTGATCGATGGATTGAATCGACCAAAGGAGGAGCATTGAATGCAAGCTTACCTTGTCCATGAAAGTTATAAAGCGACCAACCGTCTGACGGCTGAACAGCCTCAGGAACTTACGGAGTTAACTTTTTATAAGAACAGTAAAAATGCTTGTCAGTTACTACTTCATGACGGGCGAAAAAACCATTTCGTACTATCGGATGAATTTTCGATACCAGATGCTATTGAGATACCGATTTATCGTATCGCTATCGAATCCTCGTTACCAGTAAAAGCTCAATTTATTGACTATTATTTAGGCAACGAAGATATATTGTATGCTGATAAGTTGTTAGAACAAACAGTGAAAACTTATTCAGGCGATCGTTATGCGCCAATTTATCTGGAATTTCCTTTGGATACTGAAATCAAGTCTGGCAGCTATTCACTAGAAATAACAGTTTACCGTTCGCATTTGACAGCCGGTGACGAAGAAGTAGTGACGAAAAAATTAATGATTGACGTTTCAGATTATTGTTTTCCAGATAACGTGACTCAGAAATTTAATTTGGACATCTGGCAACAACCGTCTAATTTAGCGAGAAGTTTTCAAGTCCCACTTTGGAGTGAGACTCATTTCCGATTGATTCGCGAAATGGCTTCCAGTTTAGCAGCTATTGGGCAAAAAGCGGTAACGGTGATCGCAGGCGAGATCCCTTGGAAAGGTTGGTTTAATTATATCGTCAAAGACTATCCAGCGAATCTTTATGAGTACTCGATGATTAAAGTCAAAAAGGATCTCAAAGGAGAATTGACGTGTGATTTCACCATTTTAGATCGCTATCTTCAAACAATGGCAGAAGCAGGTATCGATCAAGAAATCAACGTCTTTGGTTTGTTAGGTGTGTGGCAAGTACCATTCTTCCCATTGATCCAACAGTTAGATTACCCTGAAAAAATTGTGGTTCGCTATTTTGATGAAGCCTTGCAAAAGATCGGATTCATCGAAAACAAAAATGAATTGAAGTCCTATTTCAACCAATTATTTGAGCATTTCAAAGAGATTGGGGTATGGGACAAAGTCAGGATTATCTCTGATGAGCCGAAGATTCACGAAATAGACACCTTTAAAGCTTCATTAGCAGAATTAAAGTCAGTGGATACTAGTGTTCAGATAAAAGTCGCTTTTGATAAAGAAAACGTCTTGGAACAATTGCTGCCAGATGTCGATTTTCCGGTCACTTCTTTTTATTGTACGTGCAACCATTATCAGCAGTTAACACAAAGCCATCCAGGAAAGACACAATATTATATTTGTAATTATCCTGATCGTCCGAATACCTTTTTACACAGCTCATTACTAGAGACTCGTATCCAAGGAATTTTAGCGCATTGCTTCAAAACAGATGGTATGCTGCGTTGGGCATATAATTGCTGGCCAGAAAATGTGCGAGAAGATATCCGCTATAATACTAGTTCGTTACCGATCGGTGATACTTGTCTCATTTATCCTAGCTATTCTGGACAGTTATTGTTGTCTTTACGTTACAAACAATTGCAAAGAGGAATTGAAGATTTTTACTTGGTCAAAGAAGCAGTGAAAAAGAATCCGATTGTCACACAACAATTGTTAGATGCATTTCTAGGCAGCAGCGAACCAAAAGAATGGATGCAAGATAGCCATACAAGCAACCAACGTTTGTTTAATCAACAGGCAGACGAATACGAAGCAATTCGAAAACAATTGATTGCTTCCTTGTCTTAGAGCTGAGTACTTGTTTTGTGGTTACTTCCCACAGGTTAAACAAGAAGAGACTCTTAGTTCCAGACGCTTTTTGATCACCTTGCTAAACAACATGCCTTTCTTTTAAAATCAAGCCCCAAAATTTGAAAAGTTCGTTCTGATTTTTCATTCTTGATTTGAGGCATTGTTGCTTATAACATAAAGAGAAGCCAAAGGAGCCGAAACCAAGTTTGATTTTCGCTCAATTTGGCTTCTTTTTACGGTAATGTCATATTTGAGTATTTTTTTATTGAAAAAAATAACAGCGTTTACCTGTTCTGCTCGTAACTTGTGAAGGAATCAGGTAAAATAGAGTAAAGGAGGAGGATATATGCTAAAAAATTTAAAAGAAGTTGTTATCGCCATTTTACCAATGACGCTTTTAATTGTTATTTTAACTTTTATTTTTGCACCGCTTGACTCAGATGAAATGATTTCTTTTTTGTTTGGGGCAGGGATTATGATGATTGGCATGACACTATTTTTATTTGGCGCCGATTATTCGATGATGGAAGTCGGGCGATTAGTGGGAAAATATATGATCAAAAAGAAAAGTCTCACAATCCTCATTGCTTTAGGATTTATGATTGGAATTGTAATCACGATCGCAGAACCTTCCGTTCAAGTGTTGGGACAACAAGTCAATCAGATTTCTGAAGGAAAGATTGGCCGAGTTTTGTTAATTGGAATTGTAAGCGTTGGCACAGGTGTCTTTTTAGCGTTTGCTCTGTTACGGGTTGTCTTCAAATTATCTTATTATCAATTGATGGCGATTGGTTATGTTGGTGTATTAGTCGCTTCATTTTTTACAAGTAATGAATTTATGCCGATTGCTTTTGATTCTGGAGGCGTTACGACTGGACCGATTACTGTTCCTTTTATTCTAGCATTAGCTGGCGGACTGACTAGTATGATTCGTCAAGAAACAAGTGCCAATGATAGCTTTGGGATGGTTGGGATTGCATCTTTAGGTCCAATTCTGGCAGTAATGATTTTAGGGGTGATTTTTCAATGAAGATAGTCCAAGAATTATTTTCGGGAATAGAAATCATTTCCTATGAGGTGTTAATCGCCATATCGCCGATCATACTATTATTCTTAGTCATGAACTTCCTGAGCTTTCAGATGAGTAAAGAACGTTTCTGGGCTATTATCAAGGGCTTTTTGATCACTACTGTCGGATTGATCTTATTCCTGCATGGTGTCGATCTGGCTTACGTTCCTGTTGGACAACATCTAGGTAGTGTACTTGCTAGTTTAGAACATAATCAGCTTTTGATACCTTTAGGGTTCTTGATGGGGTTTTTAGTTGGTTTCGCAGAACCAGCGATCCATGTCATGGTTAAACAAGTGGAAGAATTGAGTGAGGGAAGAATCAAAGCAAAAATCATGTTAGCAGTCATCTCTATTGGGATTGGCTTAGCAGTTGGGTTATCTATGTGGCGTTTATTAGTTGGGTTTTCTCTCTACTATTTTTTGATTCCAGGATATGGCTTAGCTTTCATTTTAGGGCGCAAGGTTGATAAAATTTTTCTTGCTATGGCATTTGATAATGGAGGGGTAGCGACTGGTCCCATGTGTTCCACGTTCATTTTATCGATGTGTGTGGCAATCGCCACGCAAATTGAAGGAAGAGATCCGATTATTGATGGATTTGGAGTGGTGGCTATGATTGCATTAACGCCCATATTATCGACATTGGTTCTAGGCTATATCTACAAAAGGAAAGATGAAAAAGATAAACAAGCCAAACACAAATTACAACAGTTGGAGGGAAAAAAATGAAAGATCCTGTAGCGTTGAATCTGAATATGATCGTCACGATTGTTGATGGGGGAATGGGGTACGAAGTGATTAAGTTTTCAAAAACCGCCGGAGCAGCTGGAGGTACGATACTCCATGGGCGTGGATCAGGGATTCATGATTCTAGTAATTTTTTAGGTCTGGAAATCTCACCTGAAAAAGATATTGTGTTAACCCTCGTACCTGATAGTTTAACCAATCAAGTCATGGAGACGATTGGTCAGGGAATCAACATTGATGTTCCAGGAAATGGTATTTGTTTTAGTATTGATGTCGATAAAGTCATTGGGATCACTAAAATCCACCAATATCGGGAAGTGATCGAGATGAAAGAATTGATGGAAAAAGAGGAGTGAATCTGCAATCGCTCAGGTGGTTTCATTGTTTTAAGGAGAATTTGATGAATTACTAAATTTTTATGAAACCCTCCTCTTTTACCAGACAACTTTTTAAAAATATGCTATGTTAAAAATGATAAAGGGGGAGAAAAATGAATTTTTTAGTGGTGCTAAAGGATCAAGTCATCAACCGTTCGACCTTTCTTTATGTTCAGTTAAACAAGGGGAAAACTTTGTTGCATTTTTCGCCAGAGTTTCATTTAGAAGGTCAAACACTAGGAGAAATCTATCAATCAGAAGGGTTAACTGCACTTTTGCTCTTTTTTAATAGAGAACTTGATTTACCTGTGAAAGATTATCTTGAGCTTTCATTGACAAGTTGGGATCAGGCAGTAACAGAACTATTTCCAAATGGCTTGATAATCAAGGAGAACGGCCAGTTGATACAGTTAACGGTCAGTGAACTTCAAAGACAAATGCGTTATAAAATTGATGAGAAAGATTCGTTTTCGATTTTTCAACGGCAACAAAAAATCTTAAAAAGTTTTTTAAGTGAAATTGGTAAAAAACGCCATTTATTAAAGACAACTCAATTATTAAAAAAATATCCTGATTTAGTTCATACATCGATTCAATTAACCCAATTCTTAACGCTGATTCGCCGATTTGTTCGCTTGAAGGAAGTGCCTTCTAGAAAGCTCACGTTACCGTTAGCGGATACATTTCGTGTCGTCCAAAGAGCGCAGGAAAAGAAAGTCATCGTGATTGACTTTATGAAGAATCGGAATGCACTTCATCAATTAACAATGGAAAAAGCGAATTAAAGCTTTTTCTTTTTGCTTTTTTTGCCATAATAAGAGCAACAGGAGGAGTTACGATGGCACAAATTTGGTTAAGACGCTTGATTGAATACAAAAGAAAATACAACCAAGTGATGCAAGGACGTTATGCAACATTTGATTCGTTGAACCGAGTATTGTTGATTCTGGCACTATTCTTTCGTCTGTTTCAATTTTTACTTCCTTTTTCAATCGGTTATTTCTTATTTTGGGGATTACTCGGTCTGATCGTATTTCGATTGTTATCGAAGAAAATCTATGTAAGAATAAATGAAAATCGTAAATTCATCGAAAAATCGAATCAAATAAAATTATGGTTTTCTCAGTTGAGAAAGCCAAAAAATTCAAAGAAAGTGATGGAGTACACGTTTTTTTCTTGTCCTACTTGTCACCAAAAGCAAAGAGCGCCACGAGGTAAAGGACGAATTCGAGTGACTTGTCAAAAATGCGGTACCCAATTTGAAACGAAAGTCTAGGTGAAGAGGATGAAGTTAGTCTTATTACGACATGGTGAAAGTGAAGCCAATTTTCAAAATTATTGGACTGGCTGGTTAGATGTTGCGCTAACTGAAAAGGGGATGCAACAAGCAACGGAAGCTGGACGAAAAATGAATGAGCAAGGACTGGTTTTTGATATCGTTTATACATCTGTACTAAAAAGAGCAATCAAAACGTCACAGTTAGCTTTAGAAGAAATGAATCAATTGTATCTTCCCGTCCAAAAAACTTGGCGGTTAAATGAACGACATTATGGGGCATTAGTTGGTAAAAATAAAACGGAGATGAAAAAAGAATATGGCGAAGAACAAGTCAAAAAATGGCGTCGTGGCTATCGAGAAGTTCCGCCACTCGTATCAGAAAACCATTTTGATCGACGCTATGATTCTTTAGATCCACGTTTGCTCTCCCATGGTGAAAGCTTAGAGATGACAGTTGAGCGCGTGGTTCCTTTATGGCAAGATGAACTAGCACCACACTTATTAGCTGGTAAAAATGTCTTAGTGGTTGGACATGGGAATAGCTTACGTGCGTTAACGAAATATTTAGAAGATGTACCAGAAAATCAGTTGGATACGATTGATATCCCGAATGCGCAACCGATCCAATACACTTTAAATAAAGAGTTAGAAATCCTCGGAAAAGAATTGTTATAAGAGGGACATGTTTTGTGGGAATATGAATAGATTTAAAGGAAAGAAGTTACGATGATAAAAAATTATGTTTGGGATTTTGATGGAACATTATTTGATACTTATCCAGCCATGGTCGATGGAGCGCTTCAAGCAATGGCTGCGTTAGGTATCTTAGCGGATCAAGAAACGATTTATCCGATTATGAAGAAATTTTCCACCCGTCAACTAATCAAAGAATACCAATTACCAGAAGAACAATTTACACCCTTGTTTCATCGTTATGAAGCAGCGAGTCAGAAAATTTCCAAGCCTTTTGCAGGCACCCAAGAAGTGTTACGATTATTGAAAAGCCAAGGTGCAAAACATTTTATTTTGACCCATCGACTCTCAACCTCAACATGGGGATTACTTGAGCAGTTTGATCTAACTGATTTAATTGAAGAAGTCATTGGGATTGATCGGAATTTTCCTCGTAAGCCAGCGCCCAACTCATTAAATCATTTGATCCAAAGACATCAATTGAAAAAGTCGGAAACGATCATGATTGGTGATCGTCGTTTAGATATAGAAGCTGGTAAGAACGCAGGAGTCTTGACTTGTTTGTATGATATTGATCATTTTTTACAAGATATTCCTGCGGATTATGTTGTAGATGATCTCTTGAAAATCCTTGATATCAAGGAGAAAGCAATAAAATAGTATCCTCTATCAAAGTGAGGTATGTTATAATTTGAATAAGGAGTGATCAAATGGAAATCAAAAGACAAAAAGAAGTAGTAGAGGCATTTCACTATGATTTTAAAAGGCCTGATCAAGAAGTTGAAACAGATTTAAAAGTAGGATTTTCTCCTCTGAAAGAGACGATTGAGAACTATCCGAAAGAACACAGTATCGTAGGGGCACGTTTAGAATTTCGCTTAGTCTTTGATACATATGTTTTATCAGGAAGCGTGAGTCAAATTAACCATATCCTTAATCGAAAGATTGAAGGACAAAATGATGTCACACAAGAAGAAGTGGATGAGCTAGTTGCGCCATTATTTGACATCGTCAAACGAATGGCCTATGAAATAACTGAGATTGCATTGGATCAACCAGGCGTGAAACTAAATTTTCAATCTGAAAAAGAAGAAAACGAAGCATAAAACGTGCTTAAAACCAGTAGTGATAGCCAAAAGCTATCACTACTGGTTTTTTTCTATTACTAATTGTAAGCAAAACGAATGTATTTTTTACATAAATAGTCTAGAATGAACGAGTCGCTGAAAAAAATATTTTCAGGAAAATGATTGAAGAATCATTTTCGGGAACCTTTACTTCCTTAGATGGACTTGTCATTAAAAATTAGAGGAGGAGTAAAATGACAACACTCATCACAGTTTTAGTGGTTCTAGTTTTTGCGGTATTATTATATGTTTTCTATCGCATGCAAAAGCGCCATGCAAAATTTTCAACAAGGGTTTATACAGCTCTAGCTATCGGAATCGTATTTGGTGGCTTATTACAATTGATTTTTGGAGTAGATAACCAAGTCATCAGTCAATCAATGGAATGGATCAATATCGTAGGTGAAGGCTATGTCGGCTTCTTACAAATGCTGATTATGCCATTAGTATTCGTCTCGATCGTTGGCGCATTTACAAAAATGAAAGTTTCTGAAAAATTAGGTAAAATCAGTGCAACAGTATTAACCTCACTGCTTGCAACAACAGCAATTGCTGCATTGATTGGAATCGGTACAACCATATTATTTGGTCTTCAAGGAGCAAAGTTTACCGAGGGCGCAGCAGAAACAGCTCGAATCTCGGAATTAGCCACTCGCCAAGAGAGTATCCAAGGATTAACGATTCCGCAACAAATATTATCATTCATCCCTAAAAATGTTTTTGCTGATCTAGCTGGTACACGTGCAACAAGTACGATCGGTGTTGTGATTTTTGCTGCATTTGTCGGGATTGCTTATCTAGGAGTCAAAAGAAAAGCACCGAAAGAAGCAGAATTTTTTGCCAATTTGATTGATAGTTTATATAAAATCGTTATGCGTATCGTTACCTTAGTATTACGTTTGACTCCATATGGCGTCTTTGCGTTGATGACGAATGTGATGGCTACTAGTGATTTTGTTGCCATCATCAATTTAGGAAAATTCGTACTTGCTTCGTATGTTGCTTTACTAGCAGTCTTGATTGTTCATTCATTGATCTTGCTTTCAGTGAAAGTCAATCCGTTTGACTACTTTAAAAAAGCTTTTCCAGTATTGAGCTTTGCTTTTACTTCACGTTCAAGTGCAGGGGCATTGCCATTGAATATCGAAACACAGACCAAAGCGTTAGGTGTGGATGAAGCAACAGCGAATTTTTCAGCCAGCTTTGGTTTATCAATTGGGCAAAACGGCTGTGCAGGTGTGTATCCAGCGATGCTAGCTACGATCGTTGCTCCAGCTGCTGGAATTGATGTTTTTAGTATTGGCTTTATCTTGATGTTAGTTGCAATCGTCACGATCAGCTCATTTGGTGTAGCCGGTGTTGGTGGTGGCGCAACGTTTGCTTCATTGATCGTCTTAGGGGCGATGAATTTGCCAGTTGCCATCGTTGGCTTAGTTATCTCAGTAGAACCATTGATTGATATGGCTCGAACAGCAACGAACGTCAGTGGCAGTATGGTTGCCGGGATTGTCACAAGTGCTAGAATTAAGGACTTGGATCGTGAAGCAATCAAAGATGATTCAAAAGTCATTGATGTCAATGCTTAGTTATAAGCCAAAAACAGATTTCGTCTTTGAGACGGGATCTGTTTTTTTTATAAGCGATTGATACAGAGAATCTATTTTATTCCGAAAAGTGAAAACGAGATTCCATCCACTCCAAAAACTATGACAATAAGGGCAAGTATAAGAGTATAAAGATGGAGTGAAGATAGCTTTTCCGATCTCCGTATGCTAAAATAGTTAAGCTTATGACTTCTAAAACGAAGAAATGTAGGAGGATTTACATGTTTACCAATGAAATGAAAATCATGTTATATGTTGATGATGTGAAAAAAAACGTTGATTTTTGGACTGCGGTTGGATTCAAAGAATTAGATCGTCAAGAAATGGATGGCACATTGGTTGTAGAAATCGCCCAATCAGAGAAGGCGACTACTTCACTTGTCTTATACGATCGGGAATTCATTGAACAACATTCCCCAGAAGTTGCTGGAAGTTCCCCATCCTTGATGTTTTATAGCGATGATATTTTTGATTTATATAAGAAAATGCAAGCACAAGGTACGGTATTAGGCGAATTAGTCCAGTTAGGTGAAGAATACGTATTTAATTTTGCCGATCCTGATGGTAATTATTTTGCAGTAACAGGGAAATAAAGAAATGATTTGAAGGTAGTCTTCAGACACTCATTCTACTAGTAGTTAAACAGGTCATGTTTAGCGACTAGTAGAGTGGGTGTTTTTCACTTGGTAGAACCTAGTTTATGTAAATGGTCATTCCATCGTTGAGGTCATCTTATTCCATCTTTTATATAGTAAAGTTTGCCTAAATTAAAAAACGATAATTATATTATGTTAACTAAGGAGTTTGAACATAAATACACAAGCATAAATATCGTCAAACGAACCTTACTTTTTTTATACTATTCTGGAGAGAAGAGAAGGAAGGAAAGAAAACATGGATTACCAAGTATTACTTTATTACAACTACACAACCATTGAAGACCCAGAGCAATTTGCGAAGGAACATTTAGCCTTTTGTAAATCGTTGAATTTAAAAGGAAGAATCTTAGTTGCCAAAGAGGGTATCAACGGCACATTGTCTGGAACGATCGAAGAAACTGAAAAATATATGGCGATGATGCATCAAGACGAGCGTTTTGCTGATACATTTTTTAAAATTGATCCAAGTGAAGGCCACGCATTTAAGAAAATGTTTGTTCGTGCACGACCAGAACTTGTTTCTTTGAAATTAGAAGACGATATCGATCCTCACGAATTGACAGGAGATTATCTCTCACCAAAAGAATTCAAAGAGGCAATTTTAGATGAAGATACTGTTGTCATTGATGCCAGAAATGATTACGAGTATGATCTAGGACATTTTCGTGGGGCTGTTCGTCCTGATATTAGAAGCTTTAGGGAACTCCCTAAATGGATCCGTGATCATAAAGAAGAATTTATGGAAAAACGAGTGGTTACTTATTGTACTGGTGGGATTCGTTGCGAAAAATTTTCTGGTTGGTTAGTCCGTGAAGGCTTCAAAGATGTTGGTCAACTACACGGCGGGATCGCAACTTATGGAAAAGACCCTGAAGTTCAAGGAGAATTGTGGGATGGTAAGATGTATGTGTTTGATGAACGTATTGCAGTTGATATCAATCAAGTGGATAAACGAATCGTAGGCAAAGATTGGTTCGACGGTACGCCTTGCGAACGCTACATCAATTGTGGCAATCCTGAATGCAATCGTCAGATGTTGACTTCTGTTGAAAATGAAGAAAAACATTTAGGTTCTTGTTCGATCGAATGCGCAAAACATCCACAAAACCGCTACATCAAAGAGCATCAACTGTCTGAAAAAGAAGTAGAAGAAAAATTAGCTGCTTTTTTTAACTAGCATTTAGTGACAAGCTGAAAAATAAACATAGCAGGAGAAGCTGTTCTCCAATCACCTAGCACTAGTTGAGCGCTGAGTGAATAAGGGAATTCCTTTGCTATCTTTATTTTTGGCTTGTCTTTTTTTCTTTTTATTGAGAAAATCAGTATAGGAAAGGGAAAAACCTTTTTGATAAGTGTAAATCTATGCGAAAGATACGTTATACTACAATGGAAAGGGAGAGTTTCATCATGAAAAAGTGGGTGTATGCGATTGGCGATGTTCATGGAAAATACGATCTCTTTAAAAAATTGGTCAACGAATTTGATCCATTAAATCATCAATTAGTATTGATGGGGGATTTGAATGACAGAGGCCCTAACACGAAAGAATGTTTTTTACTAGGTATGCAACTAGTCAAAGAAAATAACGCGATTTATCTTCGAGGAAACCACGAAGAGTACTTTTTGCAGTTCCTCCAAAGTCCTGAAGACTGGTATGAGCCCTATTTACGGAATGGTGGCAAAGAAACATTTGACAGTCTTTTACACCCTGGGTCAACTGAAGAGTATTCGCCCACAGAGATTGCGTTGATGATTCGCTCACGATATGGCGAACTGATTGATTTTTTATGTGAGCGGCCGCTATATTATGAATGGCATAATTATCTCTTTGTCCATGCAGGGGTTGACTTAACTAAAAAAGATTGGCATGATACAAACCCTCATGATTTCATCTGGATCCGCGAACCTTTCCATGAAGGTAAAAATAATACAGGAAAAACAATCGTTTTTGGTCATACCATTACCCCTATGCTACACGGAGATATGGAAACGACAGATTTATGGATTCACGATAAGAAAATCGGAATTGACGGTGGAGCAGTCTTCGGTGGATCGATGCATGGTGTGGTTTTTGATGAAACTGGTATCGTTCAAGACATTGAGTATCAAAACACTGAAGGACCGTGGCAAGGAAATTAATGGATCAGGATAACAGTACATGATTCCTTATAAAAGTATTGAGGAAACTCAAATTCCTCAACTATTATAGGGGATTTTTAGTGTGATTGATTTGTTTTGCTAAGAGCTGCTATAAGTACTGTTATCAAATATGATAAAATAAATAAGTATGTGAGAAAATCCACCATTTTTATTTAGAAACAGGGAATAATGAAAATGGCTTTAACTTAAAAAGGGAGTATATTGATGGCAGAGAATTTAAATCAAACAATTGTCCAGTTAGTTCAAAAAGAACTAACGATGTATCATTCAAAACAACTTACCACCGTATTGAATTTATTGAACGAAGGAAATACTGTCCCATTTATTGCACGTTACCGAAAAGAAATGACCGGTAGCTTAGATGAGGTACAAATTCGAGAAATTGAAGAGCGTTATGCTTATTTAGAAAACTTAGAGAAACGAAAACAAGAAGTGATTCGTTTAATCGATGAACAAGGTAAGCTAACGCCAGAATTGAAAAAAGACATTACTTTAGCAGTTAAAATGCAACAAGTAGAAGACTTGTATCGTCCTTATAAACAAAAACGCAGAACGAAAGCGACGATCGCAAAAGAAAAAGGATTAGAGCCTTTTGCCCAGTGGCTTCGCCAATTGCCCAATGAAGATGTCTATGCAGAAGCAAAAAAATACCTCAATGATGAAAAAGAAGTTCATACGGTCGAGGAAGTATTGCAAGGCGCTCACGAAATCATTGCTGAAGAAGTCAGTGATAATGCAACTTACAGAACGTGGGTACGCTCCTATACCTACAATAAAGGTTCTTATGTCAGTGTCGTTAAAAAGAAGGAGTTAGATGAAAAAGCGGTATATGAAATGTATTATGATTATGCCGAACCCATTCATAAAATCGTCTCTCATCGCATTTTAGCGACGAATCGTGGTGAAAAAGAAGGTATTTTGAAAGTCGGACTCCAAGTGGAAGAGGAACCTATTTTGTCTTATTTGGAGCGGCAATTGATCAATAACCCAGCTTCTCCCGCAACTATGTTTGTTAGGAATGCTTATCAAGATAGTTACAAACGGTTTATTCAACCTGCGATTGAGCGGGAAGTGCGCAATGAATTAACTGAAAAAGCTGATGAGCAAGCAATTGCGATCTTTGGAGAAAACCTCCGTAATCTCTTGTTACAACCTCCTTTAAAAGGAAAAGTCGTTTTAGGATTCGATCCAGCCTATCGTACAGGATGTAAGTTAGCTGTAGTAGATGCGACAGGTAAAGTTTTGGCAATTGAAGTCATCTATCCGCATAAACCTGCTTCTCAAGCGAAACGTGAAGCTGCAGGACCTGCTTTTGTTCAATTGATCAACCAATACCAAGTAGATATGGTCGCAATAGGAAATGGTACTGCTAGCCGTGAATCAGAACAATTTGTTGCTGAACAATTAAAATCAGCTGATCATAAAGCGTACTATGCGATCGTGAATGAGGCGGGAGCTTCTGTTTATTCTGCAAGTGATATTGCCCGCAAAGAATTTCCTGACCTCCAAGTGGAAGAGCGAAGTGCAGTGTCGATCGCTCGACGTTTGCAAGATCCATTAGCTGAATTAGTGAAGATTGACCCTAAAGCTGTAGGAGTTGGACAATACCAACATGATGTTTCTCAAAAACGTTTAGCGGAACAATTAGATTTTGTAGTAGAAACTGTGGTCAATCAAGTGGGTGTGGATGTTAATACTGCAAGCCCTCAATTATTGCAACACATCTCTGGTTTGAATAAAACAACTGCTCAAAATATTGTGACTTATCGAGAAGAAAATGGTGCGTTTGATACGCGAGCGCAATTGAAAAAAGTTCCTCGCTTAGGACCAAAGGCTTATGAGCAAGCGATCGGGTTTATCCGTGTACCAGGTGGGAAAAACATTCTTGATAATACAGGCATTCACCCAGAAAGCTATCCAATTGCAAAAGAAATTCTAAAAAGCAACGGGTTATCAGAAAAAGCATTAGGTAAAAAAGAAGCAATCGAAACCCTATCTCAACTTTCTTCCACTCATTTATCCAAAACATTATCTGTAGGAGAAGAAACGTTAGCTGATATTCTTGAAGGGTTAACCCGACCTGGTAGAGATATGCGGGATGAAATGCCAGCCCCACTCTTGCGTTCAGATGTTTTAAGTATGGAAGATTTGAAACCAGGGATGGAGTTGAAAGGGACTGTACGGAATGTAATCGACTTTGGTGCGTTTGTTGATATCGGTGTAAAGCAAGACGGATTAGTTCATCTTTCTAAATTAAGTAAAAAATTTGTTAAACATCCTACTGATGTCGTTTCTGTAGGCGATGTTGTAACAGTTTGGATTGAAGCTGTTGATGTCAATAAAGGAAGAATCAGTTTAACGATGCTTTCCCCTTATGAGGCGAAATAAAGTGACAGAAATCGAATTGCAGCAACTCGTTGAAAAAATCTCGCTAGATAGTTTTTCATTGCCCTTTAAGCATCAAGCAAAGTTCAATTCTCGTTTGCGATCTACAGGGGGACGTTATCACTTAAACGACCATCATTTAGATTTTAATTGGAAGATGTTTCAAGAAGTGGATGAAGCGACAAAAGTTGCAATCATTAAACATGAATTATGTCATTATCATTTGCATTTAGCTAATAAAGGTTATCGTCATCGAGATGCTGATTTTAAGGCCTTACTAAAAAAAACGGGTGGTTTAAGATACGCTCCTGCTCTTTCTGCTAAGAAAACGACTAAAATTGAATGGTATCAGTGTGCTAGTTGTACAACCGATATTTACCGCAAGCGAAAAATCGATACCAAACGCTATGTTTGCGGGAAATGTCGAGGGCGTTTGATTTGGAAGGAAACACTGGATAAAGTGCCAAATGAACAGCTTTCCAGTAAGTAAAAAATCTTAAAAAGGAGAAAAAAGCTCATGACGAATCAAGGGGAACAATTGAAAGATTGGAATTGTTTGCTATCCTTTTTGGCTGATGCAAGTGATCAAAGAACAAATGATTCGGCACCAATAGTGATTCTAGCAGGCAATGGCTTACCGATTCTTGCTGATAAGGCAGCTGAACTGTATTTGCAAGGACAAGTGCAGCAAATTTTTCTAGTCGGAGGAATCGGACATGCTACTAAGGTGATTCGCCAAAATTTTGCAAAGCAAGGGATTTTATTTGAGGATGGACTCAGTGAAAGTGAGATGTGTTTTCGTTACTTAACAGAAAAATACCACATTCCAACTGAAAGATTCATTTTAGAAACAACCTCGACGAACTCTGGGGAAAATGCACAACATGCCTTGACGATCCTTCAAAAAAAGGGCGCTCTACCTGAACGGATTTTTCTTATGAATGATCCAACATTACAGCGACGTACCAGAGCAACTTTTGAGAAGGTCTGGAAAGGCACAGGAGTAGAATGGTGTAACTATGTCCCATTTGTTCCCCAATTAATTGAACTAGCGGAAGAGTTACATTTTTCTCAGCCAGAGTTGAACGATCAATGGTCGAAAGATTATTTCTATGCGTTAGTTTTAGGAGAAATGGTTCGTTTGAAGGATGATGAACAGGGCTATGGACCAAATGGGAAAAATTATATGAATCATGTGGACATCCCACAAAAAGTTTGGTCAGCCTATCAACGGATCCGTTCTTCTGTTTCAGGAACTTTCTTGCGTTCATGAGAAAATCATCCCTAGTAGACCAAACGAGAGCGTTAGCCAGTTTTTAAATTTGAACGATTTTTCAAGTAAGTAACCTCTTCAAATATATTTGGTTGAAATTTTTTTAGGTTTATATGATAATGAGGAACGTGTTGTAATAGAAAACAAAATAATGGATGATATTTAAGAGAAGAGGATTCAAATGGAAAATCAAAATAAATTATACCATTTTGTTGGTATTAAAGGATCAGGAATGAGCTCATTGGCACTTGTCTTACACGAGCAAGGGTTACCAGTACAAGGATCAGATATCGAAAAATATTTCTTTACACAAAGGGATTTAGAAAAAGCAAATATCAAAATTTTGCCTTTTGATGCAGAGAATGTTCAACCTGGAATGACGATCATTGCTGGTAATGCTTTCCCAGATACGCATGAGGAGATTCAAAGAGCGAAAGAGTTGGGATTAGAAGTTGTTCGTTATCATGACTTTATTGGCGACTTTATCCAAAACTACACGAGTATTGCAGTGACTGGTTCACATGGTAAAACGAGTACGACAGGATTACTTTCACATATGTTGACTGGCATTCGTCCAACAAGTTATTTAATTGGTGATGGCACAGGACATGGCGATCCCGAAGCAGAATTTTTTGCATTTGAAGCTTGTGAATATCGTCGCCATTTCTTAGCATATTCGCCTGATTATGTTATCATGACAAATATTGATTTTGATCATCCAGATTATTATACAAGTATTGATGATGTGTTTACCGCATTTCAATCAATGGCAAATCAAGTGAAAAAAGCGATCTTTGCCTATGGAGACGATGCTTACTTAAGAAAATTAGAAGCAGATGTTCCGATCTATTATTATGGTGTTTCTGAAGATGATGATATCCAAGCTCGGAATATCGAACGCACAACGACGGGGTCAGCTTTCGATGTGTACCACAAAGATGAATTTGTGGGACATTTCACTGTTCCTGCTTTTGGCAAACATAATATATTAAACGCATTAGGCGTGATCGCAGTTGCTTATTTTGAAAAACTAGACCAAGAAGAAGTAGCGAAAGAATTGTTAACATTCCCAGGTGTAAAACGTCGCTTCAGCGAAAAAATCGTAGCTGATATGACAGTTGTAGATGATTATGCCCATCATCCAGCTGAAATCAAAGCAACAATCGATGGGGCTCGACAAAAGTACCCTGATAAAGAAATCATTGCAGTTTTCCAACCTCATACATTTACCCGCACAATTGCTTTGATGGATGAGTTTGCAGAAGCACTAGATCTTGCAGATAAAGTTTATCTATGTGATATATTTGGCTCTGCTCGAGAAGAACAGGGCGATGTCAAAATTGAAGATCTTGGCAATAAAATCAAAAAAGGTGGTCAAGTGATCAAAGAAGACAATGTTTCTCCTTTACTTGATTTCCACGATGCTGTCATTATCTTTATGGGTGCAGGGGACGTTCAAAAATTTGAACAAGCGTATGAAAAATTATTAAGTAGTACGACAAAGAATGTATTGTAATCTATTTTTTAAGTAGTCGATTGTAAAGCAGTCTCTATCTGTTAAAGAATGAAACTTAACAGGTAGAGATTTTTTGATTTTTCTGGTTTTCAAAAGAGGAATCAACATCGCTGTCTTCTTTCAGTTTCGTTAATATTTTCTTGTTTTAATCAGTGTAACTTGCCTTTTTGGACTGTTTTGATACAATAAGAAGTGATCAATATATAAACTGGAGGGTTACTAACTTGAACATAAGTAAACCACGTAAATTAGGAAAAACCATCAATGAACTGGAGGAAGGGGACTCGTTGTCTTTAACTGAATCGATTGAAGACAATCAGCTGTTATTGTATTTAGGACTAACAAATGATGCGAATCCACTCTACATCCAACATGATTTTGCGAAACACACGGAATACCAACAACCGATTGTGCCTTCTGTCATGTTGATGGGCATCATCACCAGTGCAATTTCAAAGCATTTGCCAGGTCCTGGGTCTCATGTAGTCAATTTTTCTGTCAATTTTATTGAGCCAGTTTTCCATTATCAAACATTGACTTTTCAGTTTGATATTATCAAAGTAGACAAAATGAAAAATGTCGTGACAATCTCTGTCGAAGCAAACAATAGCGAAGAAAATCGGGTATTGGATGCAGTAGTGATGGTTCAGCCACCGGTCGAACCAGAATTAGAGATTACTCTTGAAAGTGAAGGTGAAACATATGAATAATCAAGGTACTATTTCAACAGGACTGAATCGCTTCTATGCTAAGGTCTATGGTTATCTAGGAGGAGGACTAGCATTAAGTGCGGTTATCTCTTATCTCGCATTACAAGTATATCCTCAACAAGTTTTCTCGTTCATCAATAATTTCCCTTTAGGCTTTATGGGTCTCTGGATCGTAGAGTTGATTTTAGTAGTTGTATTGGGCGTTAAAGCCGCTAAAAACCCAAGTTTAGCTATTGGTGGTTTTATTGCGTATTCGCTCTTGAATGGACTGACGTTAGCTGTCACATTAGCGATGTATGATATCGGTAGCATTACCAGAGCGTTTATTACAGCAACTGGAATGTTTTTAGGGATGTCCGTTGTAGGCTTGGTTACTAAAAAAGATTTGACAGGTGTCGGCCGTGCCGGAATGGCCGCATTGATCGGTGTCATTATTGCCATGGTCTTAAATGTCTTTATTTTACGAAGCAGCGCAGTAGAGTTGTTTATTTCTCTTCTTTTAGTCGTGATCTTCGCAGGAATTACCGCATATGACAACCAAAAGATCCGGTCAATCTATATAGAATCAAATGGGACAGCACACAGTGGAATTGCCGTTTTCTTGGCATTGCAACTATACCTTGATTTTATCAACTTGTTCTTAGCATTCTTAAGAATTTTCGGACGTAACAATTAAGCGATTGAATGGATCGTTCAGTTGAACAATAATTATGAGAGTGAAAAGCATTGAGTCTTTTCACTCTTTTTTGTCCAGTAAAGTGGTTAATTTGCGTTTTTCTTTTCGCTTTCCTCAGTATTCTTTGTTAGAATAAATAAGAACTTTACAGTAAGGAGTTAGGCAGATGACAAAAAATAAATTATTACTTGTAGATGGAAATAGTGTTGCTTTTCGCGCATTTTTTGCTTTACACAATTCATTAGAACGGTTTAAAAATAGAAATGGGTTGCATACAAATGCGATCTATGCTTTTAACACGATGTTTGAAAATGTGATGCAAAAAGAGCAACCTACTCATGTATTAGTTGCATTCGATGCAGGAAAGACGACATTTAGAACCGAGATGTATGCAGAATACAAAGGTGGCCGTTCAAAAACTCCTGGAGAATTTAAAGAACAGATGCCTTACATTCGTGAATTACTCACAGGACTAGGTGTCCAATACTATGAATTACCTAATTATGAAGCGGATGACATCATTGGGACATTAGCCGAAAAAGTCAATAAAGAAGAATTTGATGTCGTTGTTTTATCTGGTGATCGAGATCTGACTCAATTAGCTAGTAATGAAATCAAAGTAGACATTACGGTGAAAGGTGTGAGTGATATCGAAAGTTACACACCTGAACATGTGGCTGAAAAATATGATGGGTTGACGCCAAATCAAATCATTGATATGAAAGGTTTGGCAGGAGACGCTTCAGACAATATTCCTGGTGTGACGAAAATCGGCGAAAAAACAGCAATCAAATTGTTAAAACAATATGGATCCGTTGAAGGGATCTATGAGCATATTGATGAAATGAAACAAAGCAAAATGAAAGAAAATTTGATCAATGATAAAGAACAAGCTTTCTTATCCAAACAATTAGCGACGATCAATACAGATGCGCCAGTTGAAGTCTCAATTGATTCATTAAAATATGAAGGGAAAAACTTAGAGAAATTGGTGCCATTTTATAAAGAAATGGAATTTAAACAATTTCTGGCAAAGCTGGACCTTGTTGAGGAAGAAGTAGAACTTGAAGATATCCTATTTGAAGTAGTCCATGAATACCATGAGGACATGTTCACGACTGACATGGCTTTATATGTGGAGATGATGGGAGACAATTACCATACAGAAGATATCGTGGGTGTAGCTTGGGGGACGAAACAAAAAATTTATGTTACGAATGATCTAGCGTTATTTGAGAACGAAGCTTTTTGTGCTTGGCTAGCTGATCCAACACGGTTGAAAAAAGTCTATGATGCCAAACGGACTTATGTGGCTTTAAATCGTTATGCCACGAAAACAAAAGGGATCGATTTTGATGTCTTGCTTGGTGCCTACTTGCTTGATACAAATGAGAAAAGTACGGATATTGAAGGAATCGCTGCCCATTATGGCTATCATGAAGTGCAGTCAGATGAAGCAATTTATGGAAAAGGGGCAAAAAAAGGATTACCGGAAGAGGAAGAAGTATTTTTTGCCCACCTTGCCAGAAAAGTATCTGCCATTAATGTTTTAACACCTAAGTTAAGTCAAGAATTAACAGAAAAAAACCAAATGGCCTTGTTCCGTGAGATGGAACTACCCCTTTCAATCATCTTAGCTGAAATGGAAATCACTGGTATCAAAGTTGATGCTTCTCGTTTACAAGAAATGAAAATCGAATTCTCCAATCGATTGAAAGAGATTGAGGAAACAATCTATCAAGAGGCTGGTGAATCCTTCAATTTAAACTCACCAAAACAATTAGGGGTTATTTTATTTGAAAAAATGGGGTTACCGGTGATCAAGAAAACGAAGACAGGCTATTCCACTGCGGTCGATGTTTTAGAACAATTAAGAGAACAAGCCCCAATCGTGGATGACATCTTGACGTATCGCCAAATCGCCAAGATCCAGTCAACTTATGTAGAAGGTTTGTTAAAAGTCATTCAATCCGATGGAAAAGTCCATACCAGATATGTTCAAACATTGACTCAAACAGGGCGTTTAAGTTCAGTAGATCCTAATTTACAGAATATTCCTATCCGCTTAGATGAAGGGCGAAAGATTCGCCAAGCGTTTGTGCCTAGAGAAAAAGACTGGTTGATTTATTCATCTGACTATTCACAAATCGAATTGCGTGTCTTAGCTCATATCTCGAATGATGAACATTTAAAAGCAGCCTTTCTTGAAGGACAAGATATCCATGCAAGTACTGCTATGCGTGTTTTCGGGATTGAAAAAGCAGAAGATGTTACACCAAATATGCGTCGTCAAGCAAAAGCAGTCAATTTTGGGATCGTTTATGGCATCTCTGACTATGGTTTATCACAAAACCTTGGGATTACAAGAAAAGCAGCACAACAGTATATTGATACGTATTTTGAAAAATATCCTGGAGTCAAAGAATATATGGAACGTATCGTTCGTGAAGCGAAGGAACAAGGATTTGTCGAAACTCTTTACCATCGCAGACGTTATTTGCCTGATATCAATTCACGAAATTATAATATACGTTCTTTTGCTGAAAGAACAGCAATCAATACCCCAATCCAAGGAAGTGCCGCTGATATTCTTAAAATCGCGATGATCGAGTTGGATAAACGCTTAAAAGAAGAAAAACTATCAGCAACCATGTTGTTACAAGTACACGATGAATTGGTTTTTGAAGTGCCAGAAACAGAATTAGAACGATTAGACAAATTAGTAAGTGAAGTCATGGAACATGCCGTGTCCTTACACGTACCATTGATTACAGATAGTAGTTGGGGGAAGACGTGGTATGAAGCGAAATAGCTGATTGCCACTATTGAACCGATCTGCTCAATAAATAGATAAAAAAGCAAATAAGTCGAAGGTGAAAACATGCCAGAATTACCAGAAGTAGAAACTGTACGAAAAGGCTTGTCTCGTTTAGTCGTTGGAAAGAAAATCCAAAAAATCCAAGTCTTATGGCCAAGAATCATTGAACAACCAGAAACAGCAATCTTTGAAGCTTCGTTAGTTGGCGAAGAGATTCTGGCTATTGATCGAAGAGGCAAGTTTTTAATTTTTCGTTTGACTCATTATGAATTGATCTCACATTTACGTATGGAAGGAAAATACCAATTTGTTGAAAAAAATGAACCGATCGATAAACACACGCATGTCATTTTTTTCTTTGAAGATGGTAGCCAACTCCGATACCATGATGTACGTAAATTTGGACGAATGACATTAGTTGAAAAAGGAGCGAGTGATGCATACAAAGGCATCATGAAACTCGGTCCCGAACCGTCACCAGATGCATTCTTACTGGACGGCTTTCGTTTAGGTCTACAAAAATCCCATAAAGCAATCAAACCATTATTATTGGATCAAAAGTTAGTAACAGGCCTAGGAAATATCTATGTGGATGAAGCGCTTTGGGAAGCGAAGATCCATCCAGAACAGCCAGCGGATACATTGAAGCCCAAAGAAGCAGAGTTGTTACGAAAAGCAATTATTGACGTGTTGTCTCGGGCAATCGAGGCTGGCGGAACGACGATCAGGAGTTATCTCAATGCGTTAGGTGAGTCAGGTAACTTTCAAGTGGCTTTATATGTCTATGGCCAGACTGGTCAGCCATGTGTTCGTTGTCATACACCGATCGTCAAAACAAAAGTAGCGCAAAGGGGGACGCACTATTGTCCAAATTGCCAAAGACTAAAAATCAGCAAGTAGGCTATGTCTTAGGCTTAACTGGTGGAATTGCTACTGGGAAAAGCACTGCAGCAGCTGTTTTTAGCCGTCACCAAATCCCGATGATCGATGGAGATATCATCGCCCGTGAAGTCGTCCAACCTCAGACTCTCGGATTGGCGGCAATCGTTCAAGAATTTGGGGAAGAAATCCTTCAAGAAGATGGCACGCTTGATCGAGTAGCTTTAGCCAAGATTATTTTCGATTCGACAGAACAAAGACAAAAACTTGATCGCTTATTAGACCCATTTATCCGTCAAGCGATTACGGAACAGATTAAGCAACAAAAAGCAAATTATCCTTTAGTTGTCGTTGATATCCCTTTATTATTTGAAGGTCATTATGAACAGGAAATGGATGCTGTAGCAGTCGTTTACCTTCCAGAAGAAATTCAATTGCAACGTTTGATGAAAAGAAATCAATTGACACTGGACGAAGCAAAGAAAAGAATACAAAGCCAGATGCCGATTGAAGAAAAGAAAAAATTAGCAGATATCGTTTTTGACAATTCCGGTAGTAAGGATGAACTGACTTGTCAAATCGAACGTTGGCTCTCGGACTTCAACAATCGATTTCTTTGAGTATATTTAGATAGTTTGCTATGCTGAATATAAAGAAAAGAGGGGGATTGGTATGGGGACTTTTAAAAATCAAAAAGATAAAGTAGTCGGTTCTGCAAAAGAAAAACTAGGAGAGATCTTGAATAAAGATGAACTGGTAGATGAAGGACGGGCACAATCAGAAGCTGCAAAAGAAAATGATGAACGCTACAAAGCCAGAGTCGATGAATTAGAAGACCAACAAGCAGAAAAAGAAGCCAAGGAGCAAGATCTGACACAAGAACGAAAAAAAGATGATCCAACACACAAAAAAACACCTTTACCAGAATCCGATCATATTCCTGAACAACAAAAAATCGATGAACAACGAATGAAACATTATACAGGGATTGAAGAAAAACTTTAATGGGTATAACTTAGACTGTTGAAACAGAGAGTGAGACAAGTTTTGTCTCACTCTCTGTTTTTTTGAAGTATGCACCTGAAAGAAGTTTTTAAGAAGCACTGTTTTACATGCAGTTTTCTCGAAAGTCAAGCCTAATTGTTTTGCTTTGGAACAATTTCGATCAATCGATTGAAAAAAAGGTTCTTCTAACGAGGTTTTTTATACAGGAGAGTCGCCTGTAAGAATTGTTTCATGTTATAATACAACTAGTTACATGTGTGAAACTTTTTTTATGAAAAGCAGGAGTGAATCATAAAAATATTGTTTCATACGTAATTATTTACGTAACTATTATCGAGTGAAAATTTATCCTTTGAATGTTCGTTGAATCAATACTATATAAATTGATTCAATATATTAAATGAATGTATATCAGAAAAATTTCAGATTAAGAGGTGAAAATAATGAGATGTCCTAGATGTCAACATAACAATTCCCGAGTGATTGATAGTCGACAAGCGGATGATGGTCGAGCAATTCGTCGAAGACGAGAGTGCGAAAACTGTTCTTTTCGTTTTACAACATTTGAAAGAATTGAAGCAGCACCTTTATTAGTGATCAAAAAAAATGGGGAACGGGAAGAATTTAATCGTGACAAGATTTTAAGAGGATTAATCCGTTCAGCAGAAAAAAGACCAGTTGCGATGGAACAAATGGAGCAAATCGTAAATCATGTTGAAAATCGGGTGCGAAGTCTTGGTGAAAATGAAGTATCGACGACGTTGATCGGAGAATACGTGATGGAAGATCTGGTCAATTTAGATGAGATTGCTTATATCCGTTTTGCCAGTGTTTATCGTCAATTTAAAGATATGTCGGTGTTTTTAAAAGAATTACAAGACATCGTTGATAAAGCAAAAGAAAATAATAAAGAGAATCATAAAGAGAATCATAAAGAAAACAACGAATAAATCAGAAATAAAATCAAGTCATAAAAGGAGGCCAAATTCCTTGGATAACGCATGGAAAGAGCTTCAACCTAAAAATATCTACCAAGGAAGAAAAAGCTATCCGCTAAGAGAAGAAGGGAAATCCTCATTACTTTATCTCTACCAGCCATTAATCGGCAGTGAAGCTTTGAGTTTGTATTTTACCTTACTATCAGAAATTCCTTTACAAAAAGGCGTTGGACCGGAAGGATTACATGCTGATCTGTTAAGTAGCTTGAATTGTGGTATTCCTCAGCTTTATGAAGCACGAAAAAAACTAGAAGGGATCGGACTTTTAGAAGTTTTTTTCAAAGAAGACCCTAGCTTAGGGGGATGTTTTATTTATGAGTTACTTGAGCCAATTGAACCGTTAGCATTTTTTAAAGATACATTATTGTCTTTTCTGCTATTAGAAAAAGTCGGTCAACGGCGTTTTGATCAGTTGATCCAACTGTTTCAGCCGGAACATTTTTCGACGAATGATTATCAAAAGATCACGAAGAAATTTTTAGAAGTATATCACTTTAATGAAAAAACATATGCTGCAGATCAAGAGAAACTCGAGGAAAACCAACAGTCATTTACAACCAAATCAACTGATCTGGGGAAGTCCATGGAACAATCCACTCTTGATTGGCGCTTTTTGACAGATTGGTTGGCAAAAAAACATATCATGAATCTAGATGAATCATTGAAGGAACAGTTAACAATGTATCATTTACTTTATGGCGTGGATGAGTTGACATTAGGTGAATGGGTCGTACAAGCGTATGATTTTTCTGAGCAGACAGTATCTGTCAAAGAGCTTCAACGCATCGTATTGGTGAACCAACAGACGAAGCGAACAAATACATTGACTAATCAAAAAGAAGAAGCAACCTCTGCCAATCAGAATGAGACACCTAAGGAAGCAACTGCTCTGACAAATGCGACACTACAGTTAGTGAACGAAGCCAAAAGCATTCCGCCAATGAAATACTTAGAGGCACTGAAACAAGCAAAAGGCGGCTATGTCTCAAAACAAGAAACTTGGCTTTTACAGGATTTAGTTTCACAATCGGGATTGTCGAATAGTTTGATCAATATCCTGATCAATTATGTCTTAGTAATCAAAGATCGTCCTAGCTTAACCGCAAGCTTTGTCAACACGATCGCTAACGAATGGGCACAAAAAAAGATCATGACCCCAGAAGAAGCCATTGAACATATTCGGAAAACCAATAGCAAAGGCAAACAAAATACTAAAAATACGAACCAGAATTATTCAACTAATCGTCGAAACGTTCGTCGTGAGAAACTACCAGATTGGGTCAACCAGCCAAAAGAAGAGAAAAAAATCAGTAGTGAGAAAAAAGCGGAGATCGAACGACGATTCAAAGAATATTTTGCCAAGAAGGAGGGAGATAGCTAATGGAAGATGTAGGAAAAGAATTAAAGCGGATCATCAGCCAGCGAAATTATCAACAAAAATTTGCTGAAATGATCGAAGAAGTCCTCAACGATCCAGATGTGCAAGCCTTTTTGGCGGATCACAAAGATGAATTAACACAAGCAGATATCGAAAAAAGTTATGCAAAACTATATGAATTTGTCCAAGAAAAACGAAAATACCAAAAAAATGATCCTACGATGATCGCTCCTGGCTATGAGCCCAAGCTAACCTTGAATTTTCATTATGTCGATGTGACTTATGTTCCAACAGAAGCCTTATTGGCGAAGAAAAGACAAGAAGAAATTAGGAACCGGATCAAAGCTGTCGATATGCCAAAAGATATCCAAGATGCTTCTTTCAATAATTTTGAGCGTACCGATGGACGGAGCTATGCAAGTTTTGAAGCACTAGACTTTGTGGAAAATTATAGTGCAAGTCCCAAAGAATATCACAAAGGACTTTATTTAGTTGGCAGCTTTGGAATAGGAAAGACCTATCTTTTAGGGGCGACTGCCAGAGAACTAGCCATTAAAGGCTTTACAACTACACTTGTCCATTTTCCGACTTTTGCTGTTGAAATGAAACAAGCGATTGGAAAAGATCAAGTCGCAGAAAAACTAGATGCGGTCAAACGTTCACCCATTTTAATGATGGATGACATTGGCGCCGATGCAATGAGTAGTTGGATCAGAGATGAAGTCTTTGGTGTGATTTTGCAATATCGAATGCAAGAGCAACTGCCAACCTTTTTCTCATCTAATTTTACAATGAATGAATTGGAACAACATCTTGCTGTGACGCAGCGTGGAGATGAAGAACCATTGAAAGCCAAACGAATCATGGAACGAATCCGTTACTTGACGAAAGAAATTGAAATGACTGGACGCAATCGAAGAAATGGCTAGCGAAAAGAGAAAGCATAGAAGTCATAATTTTAGCCTTAGTAGGATTAGAATATGTGATTGAGAAAGCCTTTTGCTGAATTAGTTATTGCCCTATTTCCTGCCTATTGCTTTGATGGGTAGGAAAATAAGCAATGCAAATAATTCTCTTTTCAATGACTCTCGATGTTCACTTAGTTATTCAAGAAACTTATAATTTGAGATGAAAGTGTATCTGAATTCATACTTAACGCCACTTTTATTGATCGTAACAAGCTACAAAAGTGGTGTCATACTGGATAGAGTGATGATTACAGAAGCTTATGCCTGATCAATAGTCATCATGGTAACGAAAAAAGACAACCATAAATTTCTGATGAACAAGTATCAAAAACAAAATTGAACGACTAAAAACAGAATGTATTGATTTATCGTCAACTAAATAAAAAGTCAAAGAACGATCATCAATTGAAGTAATGTAAATAATTAGCCGGAGGATAAAGATATGAAAGTGATTTTTTCTTGTTTGTTGGCGACAGGGTTACTTTTTTCGCTAACAGGTTGTGGTAATGGAGATAAAAATGAGGCATCGATCGATTCGATTAGTGCGGAAACAACGACTAAAGCGAAGGATTCTTCTAACGAAGGACAAAGTATTTTTAAGGGTGAAATTGAAAGTATTGATGATTCAGTCGATGATACCATTCAAATCAAAGTGGTCAATGTAGATGAAATCGAAGACCCCGAGAATATTGGAACCTCTTTTGATAATGATGGTGTAACACTAAATGTTTTGAATGATCAATTAGTCGGAGGTAAGGAATCTTTTCAAAAAGGTGACGAGATCAAGTTTACTTTAAAAGAAAAACCAATTATGACAATGTCAATCCCTCCGCAAATTCCTGGTAATTCGATCGTTGAGGTAAGAGTTATTGAATAGTCAGTGTTAAACGTTTCGTAAAAGCAAATAGCTCATCAGGAGATTTGAAATTTTTCTTTTTCAAATCTCCTTCATTTATAGGGAAAATGTTATAATGAGGGGGAAGGAGTGAAGGTATGAACCACTTAGATTTATCGAAACGCTTAGCATTAGTGGGAGAACATGTCCCAACAGGAGCGTTTTTAGCAGATATTGGCTCTGACCACGCTTACTTGCCAGTTGCATTAATGTTAAAGGATAAAATTGAATTTGCTGTAGCTGGCGAAGTGGTGAAAGGCCCTTATGAGTCAGCAAAAAAACAAGTACAGAAAAATGGTTTAGAAAAGCGGATCGTTGTTCGTTTAGCTAACGGATTAGATGCGATTGAGCCAACAGATCAGATCAATGCGATCACGATTGCTGGTATGGGTGGGGCTTTGATTCGAGATATTTTAGAAGCAGGCGCCAAACAACAGCGTTTAACAGGGAAGGAGCGTTTGATTCTCCAACCAAATATTGGCGAGCAAGCAGTGAGAAAATGGTTGCAAGACAATTACTATCAAATCATTGCAGAAGAGATTTTAGAGGAAAACAAAAAAATCTATGAAATCATTGTAGCTGAAAAAACACCGACGAAGCATATCTATAATGAGGAAGAGATTCTGTTTGGTCCATTTTTATTGCAAGGAAAAACAGTGGTCTTCCAAAAGAAATGGCAAAGAGAATTAAAACAAAGACAAGCGATTTTAAAACAATTGGCACAAGCACAGAACCAAGAAGAACGTGTTGAAGCGATAAAAAAAGAAATCCAGATGATCGAGGAGGTTTTAGCTTAATGGCGATCAACGGTAATGAATTTATTCGCAAATTTGAAGAATATTGTCCTCAATGGTTGGCTGAAGAAGGAGATCCTGTGGGGCTACACCTCGGAACATTAAATAAACCGATTCAACGCATAATGATGACGTTAGATGTTCGTCCAGAAGTTGTGCAAGAAGCCATCGAAAAAAAGATTGATTTGTTAATTGCTAAACATCCTCCCATTTTTCGACCAATTAAACGATTAACAACGGATCATCCACAAGAAAAAATGTATGCTGATTTATTAAAACATGATATTGCTGTCTATGCAGCACATACCAATATGGATATTATCGAGGATGGACTGAATGATTGGTTTTGTGAAGCATTAGGAATCAATGTCGAAAATTATTTGTTAAAGACACATACAAGGCATTACAAAAAACTAGCTGTTTATGTACCGATCGAAGACGCTGACAAATTACGTAAGGCTTTAGCTGAGGCTGGTGCGGGTGAACAAGGTCATTACGATCATACAAGTTTTACCAGTATTGGCGAAGGTCGTTTTCGACCGAATGAACAGGCACATCCCGCAATTGGTAAAAATGGCCAACTAGAAAAGGTAGAAGAAGCTAAAGTGGAAGTGATTTTTCCTGAAGACCGTGAGGAAAAAGTGTTATCAGCTATGTATCGTGTCCATCCTTATGAAGAAGTAGCATTTGATTTGTTTTCAATTGACGAACCGACTCAAACCTGGGGGATCGGTCGAATCGGAGAATTACCAGAAGCGCTTGATTTAGATACCTTTGTATCTAAATTAAAAGAAGTCTTCCAATTAGAAGGGCTACGAGTTGTTCGTCCAACTCATACAAAGAGCACTGTTAAAAGAATCGCCATTTGTGGTGGTAGCGGCGAAAAGTTCTATCCTTACGCATTAGCTCAAAAAGCGGATATTTATATTACTGGAGATATCTATTACCACACAGCTCAAGATATGCAAAGTGCAGGCTTGATTGCGATTGATCCAGGTCATTATATTGAATCTTTATGTAAAGAAAAGTTTGTCGAAAAATTTGAGAAATGGAAACAAGAAGAAAATTGGACCGTTGATTTCTTTGTTTCAGAAACGGATACGAACCCATTTCAATTTAACTAAAGGAGAGCTGTTGTATGTACGAAAATCTTTTACCACGTTTTTTACGCTATGTTAAGACTGAAACCAGATCTGATGAAAGTAGTCAAACGACTCCTTCGACACAAACACAAGTCGCTTTTGCGCAAGTCTTGAAAAAGGAATTAGAAGATTTAGGACTAACCAATGTATTTTACAATGAAGAAAATGGATTTGTTATAGGAACATTGCCAAGTAATATTGAAAAGAAAGTTCGCTCGATCGGTTTCATTGCCCACATGGATACCGCAGATTTCAATGCAGTCAATGTTAATCCACAAATCATTGAGAACTACGATGGGGAATCAACGATTGTTCTAGATAGTGAAGAACATTATACATTAAATACCAAAGACTTCCCTAATTTGAAAAACTACGAAGGACACACATTGATCACAACTGATGGCAGTACGTTGTTAGGTGCGGACGATAAAGCTGGGATCGCTGAAATTATGACCGCAATGGAAATTCTGCTGAAAAACCCAACTATCCCTCATGGTGAGATCAAAGTAGCTTTTGGACCAGATGAAGAGATTGGGGTAGGGGCAGATAGATTTGATGTCCAGCAGTTTGATGTTGATTTTGCCTATACCGTTGATGGTGGTCCTTTAGGCGAATTGCAATATGAAACATTCAGCGCAGCTCAGGCTAATATTTCAATTCAAGGAAAAAATGTCCATCCTGGTACAGCCAAAGATACGATGATCAATGCATTACAATTAGCGATAGACTTCCATAATCAACTACCAGCAGATGAAGTCCCGGAAAAAACGACAGGTTATGAAGGGTTCTTCCATTTGATGGGATTAAATGGAAATGTCGAAGAAGCAACTATGAGTTATATTATCCGTGACCACGATCGAGAAAAATTTGAAGCACGGAAAGCGAAAATTACTGAAATCCAAGAAAAACTAAATAGTCGCTTCGATCAGACACGCGTGAAAGTTGATATGTATGATCAGTACTATAATATGCGAGAAATTATTGAAAAAGATATGAGCATTGTTGAATTAGCAAAACAAGCGATGATCGATTTAGAAATCGAGCCTGTGATTGAACCAGTACGAGGTGGAACAGATGGATCAAAAATTTCTTATCTAGGCATTCCAACACCTAATTTGTTCGCAGGTGGCGAAAATATGCACGGCCGATTTGAGTTTGTTTCTCTGCAAGTGATGGAAAAAGCAACAGATGTGATTGTAAAAATTGCAGAATTGAATACAAACGTATAAAATCAAATAGGAACGTGGATGGATCAAGTAAGTAAACGAAGTGGATCTATCCTTTTAGCTGGGGGTGGGCGTATTCCAACAATGGAACGTCTGACCCCTTGGTTTTTGTGTAAAAATGGGAGGAAGAAAGAAATGGAAAAATTGCTAGTTTTTTATAATCAAAGCTCAGGACAAGATGAAGGTGAAAAATTAGCAAGCTGGTTTAAAGAATATGCTTTAAAGAAACGACCAGAACTAATCATCAATCTAACGGAAACAGGTCCTTCGATCAAGCATGAGACATTAGTCAAAAAAGCTGAAGAAACGCACGCAGATACCTTGATCGTAATCGGAGGCGATGGTACGATCCATCATATTGTACAGGCTTTTCAAGATAAACTTGAGCATTATCAAGTAGGACTACTACCAGGAGGAACAGTCAATAATTTAGCCCGTGTTCTCGGTATTCCATTAGAAAAGGAAAAAGCTGCAGACATTATCTTAGAGGGACAAATCCGTCAAATCGATTATGGAAAAGTCAATGATGAAGTCATTATCTCAACTTTAACGATCGGTATACTGGCAGATACAGCTGTTTGGATCAGTCAAAAAGAAAAGCAAAAATATGGTTCTTGGATTTTTATCAAACGGTTCATCAAGTTATTATTAAAAAAGAGAAAGTATCATTTAGATATCAAAACAGAAAAAGAACATTGGCGAGGAAAAACACAATTATTGACAGTCACAATGTCTAACTCAGTAGGTGGTTATACGAATTTTGATGATTCAGCTTCACCCGATGATGGTATGTTTCATGTCACAATCATCCCATCTTTAGATATTTTTCGATTTGTTTTTTATTTGCCTCGTTTAATCAAAGGAAAAATTTACTCTGTCCCAGGTATCAATTATTTGACTGCTAGTCAAATCAATATCCAAGCACGGGAGAAATCAGTTGGTACTCGTACAGATGGTGATACGACAGATAATCTGCCTATCGAATTAGTCGTAGTCAAAAAAGGGTTGTCGGTCTTTGCTCCTAAAGAAGAGCAAAAATGATGTGCTAGAGGTGGAGGAAAACACGTATGGAAGCTTTACTACACAATCCTTTGTGGTTTTATTTAGTGATTGTCAATTTATATTTATTTTGTTTGATGGGTTACGACAAGTATCAAGCAAAAAAAGGCGGTTGGCGCGTTCCAGAAAATAATTTGATTTTTGTTAGTTTATTAGGCGGTGGAATTGGGGGATTGATTTCTCGTAAAGTATTCCATCATAAAACGAGAAAAAAGAAATTTACAGTAGGATTTGTACTAGGTGTATTGGTGGATTTACTGTTGATTTATTTTTTTCATTAAGGAGTAATTGATGGCGACAAAAGGTGCAAAAACGAAAATAGCGTTAAATCTATTCTTATTGATTGGAATTTTTGCCATTATTTATTATTTGATCAACCAATCTTTTGCAGATATTTTCGCTGAATTGCTGTCTACAAGCTTTATCGTTCTGGTAGCGGCATTCTTGTTAGGAACGATCTATCAGGTGGCAGAAGGTCGTTCAATCAAAGAGATTGCCCAGCCGTTCGAACCAACATTTTCCACTTGGGATGGTTTTTGGACGTCTTGCTATATTGCATTTTATCGAATCGTTTCATTTGGAACGGGAACTTTGATTTCAGAAATTTATTTTTATAATAAAAAAGGAATGAAATACTCACAAGGTGCAGGTGTCACTGCGTTGCATATGATTATGTATAAATTAGCCGTGATTACCTATGCGATCATTGGTTTGATCATCCATTTCTCTTTATTTTATTCCAAAGGACCAAACATGATCTGGTTCATTATTGCTGGCATTATTTTAACTGGGCTGATCATTGCCTTTTTATTGATGGTCTCAATGAGTCTGAATCTACAAATTTTCTTTGTGAGTATCTCAAACAAACTGTTTCGAAGTGAACGCATCAGAAGTTGGGTAGATACATGTAATACACAAATCTATTCGTTGAGAGAAACTGTCCAGACAATTGTCAAAGATCGAACAGCTCTATTACGCATCTATTTTTGGAATATGGTCAAACTTACTTTTTGGTATATCATGCCCTATCTCTTTTTGGTTGAAAACCATCCCACGATCGACTTTCTCTTGACCTTTTCATTTATCAGTTTTGCGGTAGTTTTATCTGGTGTCATCCCTACCCCAGCTGGAATCGGTTCATTTGAATTTGTCTATCTGTTGTTATTCAGACCACTTGTGGGAACCATAGATGCTGTTTCTTCTTTATTACTGTATCGGTTTAGCTCATTTATCTTACCTTTTATTTATGGGTTATGTTACGTGATTGCTGATCGTCGAAGGGTAATAAAACAAGAGATCCAAGATGTAAAAAACAACAAAAAAGAATCAAATTGATTATTACAGCGATTGTATAGAGTCATTTTATTAGATCTAAAACACAACAGTAAGTCCATCCAAGTTGGCTCTGTTGTGTTTTTTTTGATCACTTATTTCCGATAAAATAAGCGAGGTTATCTTTTGACCAAGACTGACCAAAGAGGTATAATGTTTATTGGAACGAGATGTATCATATTGAATATTGAAATTTTATATTCAGGAGGTAAGTAAAATGAACATTGAAAAAATGACAACCACGCTTCAAGAAGCGATTGCTGAAGCGCAACAAATCGCTGTCACAAGAAAACATCAAGAAATTGATATTGCGCATTTGTGGAAGATTTTTTTACAACCAAACCATTTTGGGCGCAATCTATACACTGATGCGGGAATGGATGTTGATACGTTTGAAAAGGAAGTAGATCGTGTATTAGATGAATATCCCACAGTTTCAGGGGGAAACGTCCAATATGGTCAGAATCTAAGCCAAAATCTATTCCGTTTATTAAATGAAGCAGACCAGTTAAGAGAAAGTTTTGGCGATGAATTTCTTTCAACAGAGATTGTAATTTTAGCCTTGATGAAATTGAAAAATTATCCATTGACGGTTTATTTGACCAAAAATGGTTTATCAGAAAAAGAGTTACGTAAAAATATCGAAGACATGAGAGGAGGAGAAAAGGTGACATCTAAAAATCAAGAAGAACAATACAAAGCACTAGAAAAATACGGCGTTGATCTTGTTCAACAAGTCAGAAGCGGGAAAATGGATCCAATCATTGGACGTGATGAAGAAATTCGGGATGTTATCCGTATCTTATCTCGTAAAACCAAGAATAATCCAGTATTGATTGGTGAACCTGGTGTCGGTAAAACAGCAATTGTAGAAGGGTTAGCACAACGTATCGTACGAAAAGACGTGCCAGAAAACTTGAAAGATAAAACGATCTTTTCATTAGACATGGGGGCATTGATTGCTGGTGCTAAATTCCGTGGTGAATTTGAGGAACGATTAAAAGCTGTGCTGAAAGAAGTCAAGAAAAGTGATGGACGAATCATCTTATTTATTGATGAAATCCACAATATCGTTGGTGCAGGGAAAACTGAAGGCAGCATGGATGCTGGAAATTTATTGAAACCAATGCTTGCTCGTGGTGAATTGCATTTGATTGGGGCAACGACATTAGATGAATATCGTCAATATATGGAAAAAGATAAAGCATTAGAACGTCGTTTCCAAAAAGTCTTAGTCAAAGAACCGACAGTAGAAGATACTATCAGTATCTTACGAGGATTGAAAGAACGTTTTGAGATCCATCATGGAGTCAACATCCATGATAATGCATTAGTCGCTGCTGCAACTTTATCTGACCGTTATATCACAGACCGTTTTTTACCAGATAAAGCAATTGATTTGATCGATGAAGCAAGTGCAACGATCCGAGTAGAAATGAACTCTATGCCGACTGAGCTAGACCAAGTGACTCGTCGCTTGATGCAATTAGAGATCGAAGAAGCAGCATTGAAAAAAGAATCAGACGATGCAAGTAAAAAACGTTTGAAAAATCTACAAGAAGAGTTAGCTGATCTTCGAGAAGAAGCAAACTCGATGAAAATGCAATGGGAAACAGAAAAACAAGAAGTCAATAGCGTTTCTTCTAAACGTGCGGAAATTGATAAAGCCAAACATGAATTAGAAGATGCAGAAAACAACTATGATTTAGAACGGGCTGCCGTCCTAAGACATGGAACGATTCCTCAATTAGAAAAAGAATTAAAGGAATTGGAAGCAAAAGCTAAAGACAGTGAAATCAAGATGGTTCAAGAATCAGTCACTGAAAATGAAATTGCGCAAGTGGTTGGACGTTTAACTGGTATCCCAGTCACAAAATTAGTGGAAGGGGAACGAGAAAAACTAATCAAGCTCAACGAAACATTGCATAAACGTGTGATTGGACAAGATGAAGCAGTAGATGCAGTCAGTGATGCGGTCATTCGCTCTCGAGCAGGATTGCAAGATCCAAACCGCCCACTAGGTTCTTTCTTATTCTTAGGACCAACCGGAGTTGGGAAAACAGAATTAGCGAAAGCTTTAGCAGAAAACTTATTTGATTCTGAAGAACACATGGTGCGGATCGATATGAGTGAGTATATGGAGAAACATGCCGTATCTCGTTTGGTTGGGGCTCCTCCAGGCTATGTTGGCTATGAAGAAGGCGGACAATTGACGGAAGCCGTTCGCAGAAATCCTTATACGATCGTTTTACTCGATGAAATCGAAAAAGCCCATCCAGATGTCTTCAATATCTTGTTACAAGTATTAGATGATGGACGTTTAACTGATTCTAAAGGACGTGTGGTTGACTTCAAAAATACCGTTCTTATCATGACCAGCAACATTGGTTCTCAACTGTTATTAGAAGGAGTGTCAGCAGATGGCACTATCCCTGAAGAAGTGGAAGAACAAGTAAGAACGATCCTTCGAGGTCATTTCAAACCAGAATTCTTAAATCGAATCGATGATACGATTTTATTCACACCATTAAGTCTTGAAAATGTGAAAGGAATCGTTGATAAAATGGTGGCGCAATTGGCAAAACGATTGGATTATCAAGAAATTCATCTAACAATCAGCGACGAAGCCAAAACATGGATCGCAGAAAATGCCTACGAACCAGCATACGGGGCTCGACCATTGAAACGCTTTATTACGAAAGAAGTAGAAACACCATTAGCCAAAGAAATCGTAGCAGGACACATCTTACCAAAATCTAAAGTAACGATTACCTTGCTAGCAGAGAAACTTCATTTCCAAACGGAAGAACTTGAAGACACGGAAGAGTAAAGAAACGGTAAGCTTTCGCAAGAAAACGGGTGTTGGCAAACAGTAGAATCGATCAAATGTTTAGTTGAGCCACACACCATCTAAGCTTAAAAAAAAAACAATAAAGTTAGGTCAACCACCTAGCTTTATTGTTTTTTTGTAATTTAGTCATAAGTCTGAAAAAATCATTCATAAAATAAGTTGATCTCAATCGTTATTTCCAAGTTCATCTACTCATAAGGTAATGTTTTTATTCCCCATATAAATAGGAGTGGTCAGGTAAATATCTTCTTTGGTTCCCATCATTTCAACCCTTGTCACTAAGTACAATTTTCATTGGGAATGGTAACAAAATCACCGTAAGGGTTGATGATAAGAAATAAGTGGGTGAGACAAAATGAGATGCTACCTAACCATTGACGTTTTCACGCACAATTTTTAGGAAGCATCTCACTTTTGTCACAATTCTTTAATGTGATATTTTTTTTGCTCTATTTCAAAATTTTCAACCGATAATTTTCAAAATAATCACGATTGTTTCTTCCTTGGGTCCAAGCAAAGATTCCCATGACCAATGCACCAATCGTATTTGTGAATAAATCACCCATCGTGTCCATCAAAGCAGCTCGTCCGACAAATAAGGTGCCATCTGAAGCGGCAAACCGTTGGAGATTCATTCCTAAGAATTGATCACAGAGAAATTCCCAAAATTCCCAAAACACGCCACAGAGGCCAGCAAAGGCAAAACCAAACAGTAAAAACAACCATGGACTAGTCTTCGCAATTGGTGCATCTTTCAATAATAAGCCGATCAATCCGTAACCTAGGGCAGTCAATACCATAGGACTAACGGCGTGTAAAATTTTATCCCAGAATGAAATGATACTGATCAAATGCATACCGGTACCTAAGAACACGGAAATAAACAAGAAAAACCAATAAAATAAAACAATGGCATCTGGAACGTATAATTTTGCGATTTTTCTAACGATCTGAGGGAGAAAAATCAATAGAATTCCAGCTAAAGATTCGATGATGAAAGTAACTCCCTGAGTAGTTGAATATTTTTTAGTAATAAATTCATAAAGGTTATAACAAACCACAAACACACCAAAAGCAACAAGTGCAAGTTGGATTTTTTTCATTGTCTTATTCATGGCTCAAACCTCCATCTAAGTAAGTCTTTACTTGACTGAGTAACGCTTCTTCACTAGTTACGAGAGCGCCATTTAGCTTGATTAACCCAATTGTATAAAGATTTAAATAATGGAATTGGTTTTCAGCTACTTCTTGTAAAGCAGCAATTTTTTGCGGGTGGGTACCGCCTTGTTGCCGACTATCTGTATACAATCCAATGACAGGAATCCCTTTAGCATAGGCAACACCAATTTCGGATGCAACACCAGGATCGATCGTTAAACCATCTAATAGTGCAATCATCAAATCACTTTCCAACACCTTTTCTGTATCGGCTAAAGCAATCATCTGACTATCAGCATAGGCTGTTTTATCATTGATCGCTTCGTTTTCTTGCGGAAGATAAATGGTTAATTCATTGGAAAGACTCCTGATTTCTTCTACAAGTTTCGCATTATATAATAAGTCACTTTTCGCAAAAAGTGGGGCAGCAAAATAAATATTCATTTTCATCGTCCTTTTCTTAGAAATAGTCACTGAAATAAGCTTCCATATTTGGAAGAATCAATTCAAGTGTTTTAAGTGTTTCATCATCTGTTTTGATTCGTTCGATCCTTGCAAGATAAGAAGGGCGACGATAATTCATCATCAAACAACTTAATGTTTGAATGGACAACTGGACCGATTGTCCGACAGGTTCGTCCACGACATCCAATTGTCCGTCTTCGTTCCAGACCAACCCAAAAACACCATTGTTCCATGAGGCGATAGGGTCCTCGACAACAAAGTGGAAAGGTTTCGCAGTAGAAACGAAGGGGAATTGCTTCAGAAACTCTTTGACATCTACGATTCTCGCCATGTAGTAAGGCTCGATCTGTTCTTTTATTTGACTATCTTCGATCAAGAAAGCCAGTGGTTCATTTTTGTAGATGTCACCGTGAACCCAGTAAACCATTGAAAAGTGTGCTGAAATAAAATTCCATAGACCATTCCGAGCTTCTTGGTTCAAGTAAAACATTTCTTTAACATGAAAAATTTCTTCAGCGACCCAATAAAATAAAACACCAATTGGTTCATGCTCTTTCGTATAGTAGATCGCAGCTGTCCGTTCCTCTTTATTTTCAAAGCGCCAATATTCTTCCCAATGAAATTGGCTACGAAACAAAGCACCGTGATTTTGAGCCGCAAATTTCTGATACACTCGGTAAACATCTGGATGATCTACTGGTAATCGTTCAACCATTCCATCCACAGGAACATTCTTCGGTAATTGGGTATCACGAATTTTAAATGTCAACTTATCAGACATGATTTCCCAACCCTTGCGTCGATAATAAGGCACGCTATAGGGATAAAGATAAGAGATCCATTGTTTGTTTTTACGCATATTATCTAACGCAACCAAGATCAAATCTTGCATCAATCCATGATTTGCATATTCAGGATACGTTCCGACACCGGTAACGCCACCCATTTTGTAGGGTTTACCGTGGATGTTGACTTCACATGGATAGATCGCAATTTGAGAAATCAATTTGTTATGGTGGAACCAGCCAAATACTTCCGATAGTTCCAAAATTGGGCGCTTGGAGCGAATAAATGCCCCTTTGCTTTCAAAACCACTTTCTTCGATGTCTGCTTCTGTTACTTGAAAGACATAAGACAATAACTCATTGAATTGATCAACATCTTTTTCAGTAACAGGTTTTAATTCAAGATTTTCTCTGAAATCTTTTTCATCCATTCTTTCATCTCCAATTATTTACTTGTTATTAGTATAGCAAATTTTCATAAAAAAAACTTCTAAAGCTGACTAGGTAAAAAGTCTTTAAATTCATGCTTTTCATTGATATAATGAGAGGTGCTGATTTAACGAAAAGAGGAGACGCTATGGATATAAAAAAAATGAAACAACGACAAGAGCAAATTCGAAATTTTTCGATCATTGCTCATATCGACCATGGAAAATCAACGCTGGCCGATCGTATTCTGGAAAAGACGAACACTGTGACGTCTCGTGAAATGCAGGATCAGCTATTAGACTCAATGGATCTAGAGCGTGAACGTGGAATCACGATTAAATTAAATGCTGTCGAATTGAATTATACAGCCAAAAATGGCGAAACCTATATCTTCCATCTAATCGACACCCCTGGGCACGTCGATTTCACTTATGAAGTATCAAGGAGTTTAGCAGCCTGTGAAGGTGCGGTATTAGTAGTTGATGCGGCACAGGGAATCGAGGCTCAAACATTAGCAAATGTTTACTTAGCTTTGGATAATGATCTGGAAATTTTGCCAGTCATCAATAAAATCGATCTTCCAGCTGCTGATCCAGAACGTGTACGACAAGAAATCGAAGATGTTATCGGAATCGATGCCAGTGAGGCAGTCCTGGCTAGTGCTAAAGCAGGAATTGGGATTGAAGAAATACTTGAACAAATCGTTGAATATGTACCCGCACCATCAGGCGATCTGGATGCCCCTTTGAAAGCATTGATCTTTGATTCCGTGTACGATAGTTATCGAGGAGTCGTTCTGAATGTTCGAATCACAGACGGCATGGTCAAACCAGGCGATAAAATCAAATTGATGAGTAACGGCAAAACATTTGATGTGACAGAAGTGGGAGTCTTTTCACCCAAAGCTGTTGCTAGAGATTTCTTGATGGTCGGTGATGTAGGGTATATCACGGCAAGCATCAAAACGGTCCAAGACACGCGAGTAGGGGACACAGTTACGTTGGCAGATAATCCAGCAGAAGAAGCGCTACCTGGATACCGTAAAATGAATCCAATGGTTTACTGTGGATTATATCCAATTGATACTTCCCGCTACAATGATCTGCGTGAAGCACTTGAAAAATTACAACTAAACGACGCAGCACTACAGTTTGAACCTGAAACCTCACAAGCACTTGGTTTTGGCTTCCGTTGTGGATTCTTAGGCTTATTACACATGGATGTAGTCCAAGAACGTTTGGAACGTGAGTTCAACTTAGAGTTGATCACAACGGCACCTTCTGTAATCTATCATGTGAATAAAACAGATGGGTCTATGACAGTCGTCGATAACCCGGCAGATTTTCCAGAACCAGTAACGATCCAAGATGTTGAAGAACCTTTTGTCAAGGCACAAATCATGGTTCCAAATGACTTCGTTGGTGCAGTGATGGAATTATCCCAAAGAAAACGTGGAGAATTTATCACAATGGATTATTTAGATGATTATCGAGTGAATGTCGTTTATAACATTCCACTTTCTGAAATCGTTTTTGACTTTTTCGATAAACTAAAATCCAGCACGAAAGGCTATGCTTCCTTGGATTATGAAATGTCTGGTTATCAAAAGAGCAAGTTAGTAAAAATGGATATTTTATTAAATGGAGAAAAAGTCGATGCGTTAAGTTTCATCGTTCACCGAGACTTTGCTTACGAACGAGGAAAAGCAATCGTTGAAAAACTGAAAAAACTAATTCCACGTCAACAATTTGAAGTGCCGATTCAAGCAGCTATCGGACAAAAAATCGTTGCTCGTTCAGATATCAAAGCATTACGTAAAAACGTTTTAGCAAAATGTTATGGTGGAGACGTTTCACGGAAACGCAAACTTCTTGAAAAACAAAAAGAAGGAAAGAAACGAATGAAACAAATCGGCAGCGTCGAAGTCCCACAAGAAGCCTTCATGGCTGTTCTGAAAATGGATGAGGATGAACCGAAGAAATAGCAAATGGTCTAGCCATTGAGCTAGACCTTTTTTATCTGTTTTTCCCACGGTTTTTCCAGGCTCTTTGTCAAATGATGTTGGTAAAGAAAAATCTTAGAATAATTTGGGGCAGAAAGAAGAAAAACTTCTTTCTGTTCTTTTTATTTGGTTAAAATAGTTTTACCGTGTCGAATCATGATCTGTCGTTTGAAATGATAAAAATTTCGAAACCCATAAGCATTGCGTTTTAATATTTTAATATGGTTGTTTAAACATTCTAGTGGTCCGTTTGAATAACTGTAGCGGAGGGCATTTTGGATCTGTGGCAGAAACTTTTTAAATGTTCGCAAAGTTGTCGCATAAGTTTCAGGTAGCCGGCTGACTTCTCTGGATAAACAGTCCTCAAATAGTGAATGATCTCTTTTCTTTTTAAGATTGATGACATCTATTCAGAGCTACTTGAAAGAGTAGCTCTTTTTAGTTGCTTTTGATTAATCTATTTTATAAAAAATAGATTGTATTTCTATTCTGCCATTTTTGGTTAAATATAATGTTTTTTATTATCAGGTAATATTTTTTATATTAGATATAACAAAAACAAATAAAAAAACTTAATTTAATAGATTATAATTATAATGTGCTACAAGATATTACATGTTGTATTCGCATTATTCAGGTTAAACTATGTAGCACAAAATAAATTTCGTAGTAACTACGATCAACCTCACAAAGATCTCCTGTATTTTACTGCGATTTATTATCTATGAGACTACTCATAAGAGTAGTCTTTACATAAAAAACTAATAAAGAAGGTATCACTATGTATTATGTAGAAGTACAAACACGAGGAGTAAAAAACAAACAATATGTCAAAAGTGTAATCAATAATTATCCACTATTAGGATCATGGAAAGAGGCTGAACCATTTTCAAAAGAATGTGCATTGCAAATAAAATCAGTTTTAGAACAAGAATTAATTTGTGGAAAAGCAATAGTCAATATAGTAGAAAAGTAAAATTTATTAAAGTTTTAAGTAAATGATGTAATATTGTAATTAGTGGCGTTAGTCGTTTATTTTCAATTTTTTCATCCTTTAATTAATCATTCTAAATATTTACTCCAAATTTTGTATTAAAAAGTGTATCAAGCAGTTATCCTTGTGTTACCATTGCATCCGTGTTATAGTAATTAAGTAATCTAATTTGAAACGTAATCTGAGCGATATATTCACACTATAAAAACTCCTTTTACCAAGTAATATTAATTGCAACAAAACACGTATTATATACGTATTAGGAGGAAATATATATGAATAACGGTACAGTAAAATGGTTTAACTCAGATAAAGGTTTTGGATTTATCACTGGTGAAGATGGAAATGACGTATTTGCACACTTCTCAGCTATCCAAGGCGATGGATTCAAAACATTAGATGAAGGTCAAGCTGTTTCTTATGATATTGAAGAAGGACAACGTGGACCTCAAGCGGTAAATATCGTAAAATAATGTTGAACTTTAACCATCTCAATCGAGATGGTTTTTTTTATATTATGACTCATAAGCATCCGGTCGTATAATCGAGTCTTACAAGGTAAAAAATATTCTATTAAAGAAATAATTTCTCCATTTTTTCGCCCATTTATAAAATATCAATTATTATTATATGAGTATCAGCAAGTATTAAATAATAGGCTCTTGCTTAATATGAAAGTTGGTATAATAGGATTTATAATGATGTATAGATATTAGAAAAACTTTGTGAATAACACAATCTTATAGGAAGCCTTCATGGCTGTTCTGAAAATGGACGAGGATGAACCGAAGAAATAGCAAAGGAGCCTGGGACAAAACTTGTCTCAGGCTCTTTTAGTATCTCTAAAACGAATAAACGGTGAGACAAAAGCAGCATCTTCGGAAATAAGCCGAAATTTACCAAAAATTTGAGAAGCAATTTTCGGAAATTCCTTCTTATTTCTTGATGCTAAACACTTTTGTCTCAACCTCTTTTTTATCTGTTTTTCCCACGGTTTTCCCACATGTGAAAGGGAAGGATCAAAGGCATTATCGTGTAGCATTTTTTCAAAAATGTCAACTGTATCTTTTTTCATTTTTTCGTAACATGGGCATAGGTATCCATTGTTGTAGCTAACCTGGAATGACCTAATCTGGCTTGGATCTCCTTAGGCTTTGCTCCTTGTTCTAATAACATGGTGACGAAAAGGAAGAAATTGGAAGATAGCGAACAGCGACTAAAATGGTACCTACAACAAACACTGACGAGTTCACTGAAGCAAGCAAAGTTATTTTCAAAAGGACAGGAAGACTTGTGATAGCTTATATGATGGTCGAGAATAAGAATGCGAATTTTGCTGGCTGAAAACGCTAGTGCAATATCCGGATGGCTTCTATCCTGCTTACTACAACAACTGGGGCGGAGCTCTATCAAACAGAAAGTCTAGAAATCCCGCTTTAACGCTATACGCAAACGAAAAAGTTATGGCGCCGATAACGAATTTCCCTGCAGGACAGGAATGCGTTGGCTCTGTCATATATTCTACAAATGACGATTGGCTTCCATCGGAAACATTAAATACACCAGAGCGAATTGAAGACAATTGCAAGTTACCGCAAATGTAAATTACCTCCTTAAAAAGGAAACATCTATGATAGAAACCGACTTATTATTGCCCTAGTCTTTTTTGTGTCTTTTTAATTTGATATACTTGTTTTTGAGGTGATTCCGAAAGTGAGAAAATTATCAAAGATATTAATTATGTTTTCCATTGTTTTAACCGGATGTGTTTACTCATCCAGTAGCTTATTGAACCATAAAGAAACTTACCTAGTAGCCCATAGAAGTGCACATATAGTTGCTCCTGAAAATACAGTTGAAGCTATGAGAGAAGCAAAGTCACTTGGCTATAATGCAGTAGAAATTGATGTAAGAACTAGTAAAGATGGAGTGAATTTCTTGATGCACGATGACACTCTTGATAGGACAACAAACGGAGAAGGACAACCAGAAAGACTTACAATCAAACAGCTTAAAGAATTATCGATAGATACTTCAAATTATCCAAAATATAAAGATAAAAAAGTTAATATACCAACTTTTGACGAAGCAATTAAAGAAATAAGTAAAGACAAATTAATTGTTAATGTGGATGGATCAAAGGGAGATTGGAATGACGATAAATTTGTTGCATCAATAGTAAATACATTAAAAAAATACAATGTATATGATCGTTCTTTTTTTGTCCTGACAAATAAAAAAATTAGAGATAAGGTAGTAAAGGATCATCCTGATTGTACGGTTTCATGGTTATATGATTCAAAAAATAACATTGACGATGATATACAACAAGTTGAGCAATACAATAAAGCTTTGCTATCAGTATCAAATGACTTAGCAACAAACCAAGTAATTGAAAAATTAAATAAATCTGGAATTATGTACCAGATTTATGGTGTTAATGATGCTGAAAGGTTTAAAAAGTTAAAATCATTAGAGGTACCTATAGTAGAGACAGATACAATCAATCCAAATAAAATATAGAATAAATTTTTTTTATCTGTTTTTCCCACGGTTTTCCCACATGCGAAGAAATAGTAGCGCTTGCTTGAAAATAGTGTAAAAATTAGACCATGTTTACATGGATTTACCACCGGTTTGCCACCGGTGGTTTTTTTTGGTGGCAAACCTCAAGAGTTCTTTCTAAGCTTCTCCATAATGTCGACCGTTTCATTTTGCATTTTATTCGGCATGTGAGAGTATCCATCGTAATAGAAATTCTGCTATGCCCTAGTCGTTCAGGAATTTCCTTCATCTTAGCACCATTTTCAAGAAGAGTAGCGTGAGTATGCCGCAAAGAATGAAAGTTGAATGAGAGGGAGAGTGCATTCGAGATTTAGTATTTCATTTTATTACACTTTGAATGATCAGTTTCATGCTTCCCCTAATCCTTGAACTGAGCGATTACTATCATCACTACTCAATAAGAATAATAGACACGATTGCGCTGATATTTATATGGGGTTATGCCTACGATCTTTTTGAATACGGTTGAGAAATGGCTCTGGGTGCTAAATGATAGTTCTTCGGCAATTTGATTGATGGATTTGTTAGAAAATAATAAAAAGTACTTGGCCTTTTCAATTTTCTTCAAATGCATGAAATCTTTAAAATGCATCCCAACTTCTTTATAAAATAACCTTCCCACGTATTTTGAATCCCGATTTAAAACATCACAGATATCTTTTAAAGAAATAGCTTCATACAGATGATTTTCTACATAGTTAAGAACACATACGGTAACAGGGCTATAGGTTTTTTTAGGAATATTGGTTGGATGAGCCAAAAAGTCATGAATGGCTTGCTTAGCTAATGTTTCAAACTTATTGATATCACGAATTTCCTGTAAATATTCATAGTACTGAAACTGTCTATTAAAAACTTTGCTTACCGGTACACCTTTTTCAACTTCCACTCGTGTAAGTAATGTAATGAGCGCACAATAAAAACATTTAAGTTGATCGCTTGTAAGGCTCTTATAGTAATATTTGATAAATAATTCAAGTGTTTTTATTGCAGCTAATTTATTGCGATCTTTTACATGAGAAAAGAGCAGCAACTCTAACTTATAGTATTCTTCAATATCGTAAAAAGTATTATAAGAGAATGTTTGTGATTGGTAAAATTCTTCTAGATTTAATTGCTTATCGTCGATTTTTTTTGGTGAATGATGATTTGCTAATATAAATAGATTTGTAAGGATTTGTCTGAATTCTTGTGTGGTATCCTCGGCTTCTTTTAAACCAAAATTTACTTCGGCCATGAGTAATGGGCCACAGGTAATCTGCATATAACCTGTCTCCGATGAACTGTCACTATATAAAAAAGTTCCATAGATTTCTCGTTTTGTATTATACATTTGAATAGCAGAAAGCTGATTTTCTTCTGTTTTTAGTGTTTTTTCAACCACACTGACGGGAATGCCTAGTTTTTCTGTTATGGATATTAATGAAATAAGGATTGGCGACATACTAACACCTCCATTCAAAATATAAAACACTTTCTTAATAAAAGAAACACTTTTTTGGTATATCTATTCATAATCATTGTTTATACTATGGATGATTAAAGTACTTGATCAAAAAACATTTATTTAAACATATTAGAATGGAGTATTGAGTAATGAAAAAATTCGAAGCGTTTTTAAACAATAATTTGTTGCCGCTTTCAGCAAAGATGCAAAACAATAATATCTTAGGAGCACTATCTGAAGGATTTATTCGAACAAGTCCAGCGACGATTGGCTCTGCGTTCATTTTAATTTTGGCAAATTTCCCGATTCCTGCTTGGCTTAAATGGTTACAGGATATGAACTTAGCACCTGGTCTAGCCGCTGTTAGTAATGCCTCTATTGGTCTAATGGGTTTGTTTGCAGTTTATAATATTGCGTATGCATATGCGAATCGCTTAGGTGTCCATTCACAAAATGCAGGTCTAATTTCTCTCGCTTCATATTTTATTTTAATCCCTCAACAAGTTGTTACGCATGTCAACGATGGGGGAAAATGGGTGGAATCAACAGTCAACGCGGTGAAATTTGATTATTTAGGAGGACAAGGTATTTTCGTAGGAATGATCGTAGCAATTGGAATTACCAAATTGTATTCTATCTTGTCAAAGAAAAATTTTACGATCAAATTACCAGCATCAGTGCCACCAATGGTTTCTGATTCCTTAGCACCGACGTTTATTGTGACCACGATTTTCTTATTTGTATGTGCCATTCGGATTGCTTTTTCGTTTACTGATTTTGGAGATATCTTTACTTTTATTACAGAAATGATTAGTGCACCGTTGAATAGTTTGATGGCTAATCCAGTATCAATGATTTTTATTCAAGTATTGATTGCTTTCTTGTGGTTCTTTGGTATCCATAATGCTGTGTTATCTGGACCACTTTCAGCTGTAACCTTAACAATGATGACTGCTAATATTGATGCTTATACCAATGGCAGCACGTTGCCTTTTGCCATGGCTTCTCTTGTGTATGGTGTTTGTGGAGCTGCAGGAAATGCGCTTGGTCTGGTTATTTGTTTATTCTTCTCTAAGTCAGCTCGCTATAAAGAAATGTTTAAGTTAGGTGCGTTGCCAACGATTTTTAATATTACCGAGCCGCTAAACTTTGGGATTCCGACAGTAATGAATCCAATCTTTTTCTTACCATTAGTTTTAAGCCCACTTGTTGCAGGTTTTGTTTCTTGGGGATTAATGAGTACGATTTTGCCAATTCCCTATAATCCTACGGCAGAAGCGATTCCTTGGACAACACCAGGATTTGTTAAGTTTTCATTGATTGGTAACTGGCAATTCCTGTTGATTTACATTATTATCACGGCAATTGTGGCATTGATTTGGTTCCCATTTGTTAAAGTCGCTGATATGAAAGAGCTACAGGAAGAAATGAAAAATAAATAATTGTTAGGAGTAAATCCAGTGTTAGGAATTTCCTTATATCCAGAAAAAGCTTCATTTAATGAAATGAAAAACTATTTAGCTTTAGCAAAATCGTATGGCTTTCAACGTGTATTCTTGAGCTTGCTTCAATTTGATCGGAACAATGTCAGTGAGTCCATGGAAAAATATTTAAAAATAATCAAAGAAGCAAGAGAGCAAGAATTTGAAGTAGCCATTGATTTTATCCCACCAATATTTGATCTTTTAGGAGAGTCCTATAAAGACTTAACATTTTTAGCTGATTGGGGAATTAATTGTATTCGCTTAGATGCTGGTATGACAGGGAAAGAAGAAGCTGAAATGACTAAAAATCCTTATGGTATCAAGATTGAATTAAATATGAGCAATTATTCTCATTATCTTGATCAAATTTTGGATTATGGTCCGAATCGAAAGCAGCTTACTGGTTGCCATAATTTTTTCCCACAGCAATATACAGGGCTATCCAGAGAGCAGTTTAAGCAGTATTCAATAAAATTCTGTCAAAGTTATTTAACGACAGCAGCATTTGTTACTTCTCAGTCCGGGGAACATGGTCCTTGGCCATTACAAGAGGGGCTTTGTACCTTAGAGGAACATCGTCACCTACCAATAGGAATACAAGTGAGGGATCTTTTACAAAGTGGTCTAATAGATGATGTCCTGATTGGTACGATGTTTGCCTCAGAAGAAGAATTACGTCAAGTCAGTGAAGCTGCCAAAGATTCAATGAAAAAAATAGATATCACCTTAGTGGAAGATATTACTGCATTCGAACGACAGCTCTTATTTGACTACACGCATAACTATCGAGGAGACTCTTCGGATTATATGATTCGTTCAACTAGGCTTCGCGCTAAGATTGTAGATAAGCCATTGCCTAGCAATCACCCAGTTCAGATGATCAAAAAAGGGGATATTCTCATTTTAAATGAGGCTTATGGGCAATATAAAGGTGAAGTTCAAATTGCTTTGAAAGATCGCCCTGGTGATAAAAAAATCAATCTTGTGGGCATATTCCGGAAGATCGGTTATTTGAGATGAAAAACATACAACGCTTTGAAGATTTTAGATTTTGTGAGGTGAACAAACAGTATGACTAGCTATTATTTAGGTGTCGATATCGGAGGAACCTTTATCAAATTAGGGATAGTTGATTCTACAGGTCAGATAATAAAAAAAGAAAAAATCACTAGTACAAATGATATGACACAAATTTTGACCGATTTGAAAAATTATTTAAACGAACAACAACAGTATTTAGATATCTCTGGTGTAGGAATTAGTTTACCAGGAGTGATAAATCATGATGGAACGATGCAAACAGCAGGCTCCTTAAAAAAATTGATTGGCTTGAACGTTAAAGAAATTGCTCAAGACCATTTACAACTACCAGTGGAAATCATTACTGATAGTAAAGCGGTTGCCTTAGCTGAAGGTTGGCTTGGAAATGGGGCGAACTATAGTAATTATGTCTGCGTGACTTTAGGCTCCGCTATTGGAGGGGCGATCGTGATTGATCGTAAGCTTTATTGGGGGCAAGGTGGTTTAGCTGGTGAGTTTGGTGTTTCTTTAATGGGTAGAGAAAATCAGGAATATAAACTGGATTCTACTTCATTACATGCGGGTGTTGTCGGCGGTTTATGTCGCAAATACAGCTTAGCGATTGGGAAAGAAGTGAAGGATGCCAAGTATATCTTTGATTTGGCTGCACAAAAAGATGCATTAGCTAAAAAATATGTAGATGAATTTTTAGATGATGTTGCCCGACTTCTAACCAACATTAGTGTGTATATAGCACCCGAAGCTATTTTGATAGGAGGAGGGGTTAGTGGAAATTCTCAGATTATGGCAGAGATACAAGCAGCTTATACAAGAATTATTCATGAGTACCGAGTATTATCCAGCGTTCAAATGCCCCAAGTCATTCCTTGCAAATTGGCAAATGATGCCGGTGTAATTGGTTCAGTAAAACAAATCATAGATATGCAACAGATAGGTGATAATCAATGACAGCTCTTTTTGATATTAATTTTTTTTCCAAAACATTGAATATGAACACGACAATGAAGGTGATCGTCCCTCAAAGACAGAACCATTCAATCGGTGTGTCACAAGCTCCCGAATCTGAAACTTATAAAATTTTATATTTGCTTCATGGAATGACTGATGATCATACAATTTGGTTAAGGCGCTCTAATATCGAGCGTTATGTCTCAGGTGAAAATATGATCGTAGTAATGCCAAATGTACACTTGTCATGGTATACAGATACAAAATACGGTCTGAATTACTGGAAATTCATTTCGGAAGAATTACTACAGATTTGTCATGAATTTTTCCCATATATTTCCTCAAAAAGAACTGATCATCTCGTTGCTGGACTATCAATGGGGGGCTATGGCGCGATCAAACTAGCGATGAAACGTAGTGATTATTTTGCCTATGGCGCTTCATTGTCTGGCGCATTAGATGTGGTTAACGGGTTAAAGAACAATAAGCAGCAGTCTTTGACTGGGCAACCATTGTCTGACCAGGAAAAACTCTATTGGCAAGGGATTTTCGGAAATTTTGCACAAGCGGAATCAGAAAATCTTTTTACAATGTTGGAAGCGGGTCTCGGTAAAGAAGCAACGAACTATTTTGCTTGCTGTGGCTATCAAGATTTTTTATATGACCATACAAAAGCTTTTGAAAAAGAATGTCACAAGAAAAAGTACCAATTGACAACCGATTATTCTAATGGAAGTCACGAATGGGGCTATTGGGATAAACAAATTTTTAAGGTACTAGATTGGTATGAAGAAAATGAAAAGGGTGTAGAAAATGGAACATCAAAAATTAAATGACTTCCCAGAAGACTTCTTGTGGGGCTCTGCTTCAGCTGCCTATCAAGTAGAAGGTGCTTATGATGAAGATGGCAAAGGAGAATCTGTTTGGGATAAATTCGTAAAAATTCCTGGTAAAACATTTAAAGGAACAACAGGAGAAATTGCAGTTGATCACTATCACCGTTTTAAACAAGATATTGCATTAATGAAAGAACAAGGCTTGAAAACTTATCGATTTTCCGTGTCATGGACTCGGATTTTCCCTAACGGCAGTGGAGCAATCAATCAAGCTGGTTTAGCCTTTTATCAACGTTTAGTGGATGAATTGATCGACAATGACATTGAACCTATGTTGACGTTATATCATTGGGATCTTCCTCAAGCATTACAAGAAGAGTATCAAGGATGGGAATCTCGAAAAATTATCGAAGATTTTACCAACTATGCCCAAGTATTGTTTGAAGCATTTCGTGGAAAAGTTCATTATTGGATAAGCTTGAATGAGCAGAACATCTTTATTTCCCATGGGTATTTGTTAGCTGCTCATCCACCAGGAGTTAGTGATCCTAAGCGTATGTATCATGCAAATCATATGGCAAATCTTGCAAATGCAGCAGTAATCAATAAATTTCATGAATTAGAGATGCCAGGTAAGATTGGACCAAGTTTTGCTTATTCTCCAAACTATGCCATTGATAGTAATCCCCAAAACGTTCTTGCTGCAGAAAATGCGGAGGATCTACTTGCAAATTTTTGGATGGATATTTACATGCAGGGGCGTTATCCGCTAGCTGCTTTGCGCTATTTAGAAGAAAAGGGCTGGGCGCCTGAAATTGAACCAGGAGATATGGCGTTGTTAGCAAGTGCCAAACCAGACTTTTTAGGGATCAATTATTATCAGTCAACAACCAATGGATTTAATCCGCTAACAGGAGTTGGTTTTGGTGAAATGAATACGACTGGTAAAAAAGGAACTTCTGGAGAAAGTGGTCTTCCAGGAGTCTACAAAAAAGTCCCAAATCCTTTTGTTGAACGAACAAATTGGGATTGGGAGATTGATCCAAGTGGGCTGAGAATTGCTTTAAGAAGAATTGCTAGTCGTTATCAAACACCCATCATCATTACTGAAAACGGGCTGGGGGAATACGATAAACTAACTGAAAATAACCAGATTCATGACAGCTATCGAATCACGTATCTCAAAAATCATATTCAAGCGATTCAAGAAGCTTTAACAGACGGTGTCGAAGTTTTAGGTTATTGTACTTGGTCATATACTGATTTACTTAGTTGGTTAAATGGCTATCAAAAGCGCTATGGATTTGTATATGTTGATCAAGATGAGTGGCAAAAAGGAAGCCTTAAGCGTTACAAAAAAGACAGTTATTTTTGGTATCAAAAGGTCATTGCAAGTAATGGCAGCAATTTGGAAGGGGTATAACCATGGGCATTTTAGCTTTAGATTTTGGGGGTACATCGATCAAATACGGACTTTGGAAAGAGGAATTGATTGAACAAGGTGTGACGCCACTGCCCAAAACTTGGGAGGAAGCTTTAAAAGCAATCGAAAAAATTTTGGAACGTTATCGAAACGATGGGTATCTGATTGATGGGATAGCAACTAGTGTACCTGGAGCTGTGAGTCAAGAAGAAGACAAAATTTATGGATTAACGGCAATTGATTACATTCATCACAGAAGTTTCACTCAGGAGCTATCTGATTATTTTCAATTACCTGTTACTATGGAAAATGATGCGAATTGTGCTGCTTTGTCAGAAATATGGAAAGGGCATGCAGATGATGCCCAAAGTATTTTATATTTTGTTTTTGGTACAGGTGTAGGTGGTGCTATTATCCAAAATAGACAAATTCAGGCAGGAAAACATCAATTTGGGGGAGAATTTGGCTATATGATGCTAAATGAAGAGGGATCATTTAGTGAATTAGCAAGTATTGTTCGTACAACTGCCTTATACAATCAACGTCAAAACCAGTCGATTGATGGGCAAGAATTGTTCGTACGTGCAACAAATGGGGATGAATTAGCAAAATATTTAATCACACAATTTTGTCGGTATAGTGCTAGAGGTATTTATAATCTGATGATCAGTTTTGACCCAGATAAAATAATTATTGGGGGAGCCATTTCCAGTAACTCATTATTTATCAAGAAGATGAAAGAAGAAATAGAATGTTTACGGACGCGGACAGGAGCACAGCGAGTGGAAACTGAGATTCTACCTTCAAAATTTGGAAATAATGCCAATTTAGTTGGTGCTGTGTACAATTTTATGATCAAAAAAGCTAAGTAAAAAATCGTTTATCATTCACAAGTAATATTTTTTCAAAATCAATATATCCGAATAGAGAGATGTCAGAGCTTCTTCACTGTAAGCGAAACACGTCTCGCTATTCGGATATTTATTTTGTTTGTGTGAAACGAATAAAAGATATGAGAGTTAGAAAATCAAAAATTGGCAGCTGGAGTAGTTCGAGTTGTTCATCTAGTCTAAAATTAATTGATTCGATTATAAATGGAATTAGAGCTAAAAGCATGTTCGAACTTTTGTTGACTATTCATAGTTTTGTTTTAGTTAATAAATCGTAGTTTTATAAAAAGAAAGAAAAAATGGCTCTTATCTAGGGCTTTTTATTTTGGACAAAATATTATAAATAATGTTACCCGAATGGTAGATTTTTCTGATTGTCATGGGAGAAGGAATTTAGCTTTGTGACTTGAAAAATGACTCGTTAATTTCATATGAATTGATCGTAAACCAGTGTATGCTATAATCCAAAACGTTAACGAACAATGTCTTTTGAATGTTAAGAAAGTTAAAAATATTTAAATTGGTGGTGATTGAATGCAAACTTTTTTGACGAAAGCCTCCCAAAAAAAAGTGAAACTAATTCACTTTTTACTTGAAGCGGACAATGGGTATACGATGGATGAGATACAGCAATATATAGGAGGATCTGTTAAATCAATTTCTCTTTATATGAAGGAATTATCAGAGCTGTTTGAACAGTTTAATGGGAAAATTGTTTTACAAAATGAGAATAATCAGCGCTTTTGTATCCAAAAGGAAGAAGACTTTCCCATATATAGTATTTATCTTCCCTATTATAAAGAATCATATAATTACCAATTAATCGATTTTATGTTCAAATATCCCGAAAAAAGAATCGAAGACTTTGCAGAAAAACAATATACGAGTACATCTACCGTTTTTAGATATGCTAAATTATTAGTTCCTTACTTTAAAAGATACAAGATCGGTTTTCACTCGTTTAAACTGGAAATAGAAGCCGAAGAGATCAATATCAGAAGTTTTTATTACTATTTTTATTGGGAATCAACACGAGATGGTCACTGGCCCTTTTTGATTGATTGTGACAGGATCATGAAGTCTGTTCAATGTTTTGAAAAAACCTATGGATTTAAATTAGATGCTTTACAAACGAAAACGCTGAGTTTTTGGTTAGCGATTATACTTGAAAGAACTAAGAAGCAGATTATTTCACTAGATAAAGAGGTGAAATCAACAATCGAGAGTGATCCAAACTTTGAATTGGTCTCGATGTGGTTGAAAGAAAGCCAGTTACTATTGCCAGACAATGAACGATATTTTCTATATCGGGTAATCTATGCTTTCGGTATTGTTGAGGGAAAGGAGTGCTATGAGCAACAAGCGGTGCGTGCTCATACAAGAAGTCAAAGTTTAGCCTATCGTTTAGTTGAATTGCTCAGTTGTTCGTTAAAAGAAGTCTTTGATTACGACTTTGATCGAAGAAACCAGAACCATTTGTTTAGCTTGATTGCGTTTTATGAAAGAAGCTGTTTTTTCTGGGGGAATCCCGATGTTTTTTTCAATAAATCATATATATTTGAAGTAGAAAAGCTTGATTCTCAAATTTGCCGAATGGTTCAGAAGTTTCATGACTCGATGATACAGATAGCTCCCGCAGAGTTATTGCCCCATTTAAAGAACACGCACCAGCTGTTTTTAAATTATTACTATTTGCTGGATTATTATGGATTGTTACTCAAAAGTATTCAACCAATAAAAATTTTGCTCACGGATGATCTACATCGTCCTCATCGATTATGGTTAATGAATAAAATCAAAACATTGTTTAGTAATGTTTATGCTCTTTCTTTTTTTGATTCTGAAACCAAATTTGAGGAGGTTGATTTAGTGATCTCAAATTATTTCTTGGATACGAAAAATACACCGTTACTGTTAATGAAAAACATTCCGACAGAACGTAACTGGCGAAATCTTGAAAAAATCTTATATGAGTTGCATAGAGAAAGAGCTACAAACAAATAACTATTTTTTTTTAAACTTATCAACAATCAAAATTTTCAAGGGTTTATTTGTCAGAGTCTGAGACATAAAACTCACACTTTACTCTAAACGATGTTTAAGCATCAGCTCCTTGAAATAAGCCGAAGAATTCCAAAAATAGGAAAACTGTCTTTGGATTCTCCGGCTTTTTCTCAAATCTGGACATATCACGACCTCTTTTTAATTGAAAAATAGATTGAGTCAATCAGCACTTTTGGATTTGATCGTAAATGGCTTAGCTGAGAATAAGTCGAATTGGCACCTGTTTTCAATCAATTATTGCAGTATCATAGGAAATCAAATGAGAGACGAAACGTTTTTCAAAAAAGTACTTCTAATTTTTTTCCAGATTCCGGAATTTTTTTACTGTTTTTTTCCTCATCAAGAAATGGAAGAATAGTTGTAGTCGCAATTGCAGACTAATTTTTATTAGGAGGAAGAGAATTATGAAGAAACAAGTTGTTAGTATAGCTGGACTTGCCTTATTGGCATTAGGGACATCTAGTTCCGTGGTTTGTGCAGCTGAAAATGAAGGACTAACAAGTCAAGTCACAAATAAAACAAATGTAACTTTGAAGGAAGGGTCGGGTAGTGATGTTCAGCCAGTGGTACCAGATGATACCCATGATGACGATCCAAGCACAGGAGCGAAAGGCTCATTGTCTATTCCTTTCGCATCAAACATTACTTTTGGTGAACAAGAAATCCAACAAGGAGATGCGGATTATTTTGCATTGAATAAAAAGCCATTTGTCCAAGTGAATGATACTCGTGGGGGAGCGAAAGGCTGGACATTAGGTGTATCTATCTCACCATTTACTTCAACAGATAAAGATCACTCGGAGTTGACAGGCGCACAGCTATCTTTAAGCAATGGTCAAGTAGTAACGAAAAACAACTCATCCAAAGCACCTCATTTGGTAGAGTCAAAAGATCATACATTTGTACTAAACGAAGTCAATCAAACCGTTATGTTGGCTCAACCCGGCGAAGGTGCAGGGGCTTTTGCTGCAGTATTCGAAGGAACAGATGGCAAGAACGAAAATGTGAAATTACATGTTCCCCGGGCAGGTGTGGAAGCAAAAAATTATACAGCTGAGATTACTTGGACGTTAAGCGATGCTCCAGTATAAATTTAGGCCGGGATGGGGCTGGATAGTCTCCATCCTTTTTATGACAAGTTTACTGTTTGCTTGCCACCCTGCCTCAGTTTTTGCTGAAAAAACAGAAGTGAACTTTGAAGCTAAGGCTGTCTTGCCAGAGAATCAACGTTCAGAAGTAAGCTATTATGATCTTAAAGTTGAGCCTAACCAGTCCCAAGAGTTGACGATAAAGCTTAAAAATACCAGCTCTGAAAAGATAAAAGTCAAAGTAGCAGCCAATAATGCGACTACCAATAAAAATGGGGTGCTAGATTATTCACAACATGATCAAAAATTATTAGGTGGTCCTTCTTTAGAAGAACTGATTTCAGGTCCTCAAACAGTTGAACTGAATCCTAATGAAGAAAAAGATGTCGTGTTTCAATTAAAGATTCCGTCAACTGGATTTGAGGGGACGATTCTGGGTGGTTTTTATTGCTATGAAGAAAAGAATAAGGTAGAGGATCAACCAGCTGGATTTAGCTTAGCAAATAAATTTGCGTATACAATTGGTATCCAACTCCAATGTTCAGACAAAAAAATTGCTTCTGAACTAAAACTCTTGGAGGCAAAGCCAGGACTAGATAATGGTTATTTAACAGTCTATGCAAAATTGGCAAATCCACAACCAATGATTATGAGTCAATTGGATCTTCATGCTTTCATCACAAAAAAGAAACAGAAAGAAGTACTGCACGATGTTAGTAAGCTGGTTTCTTTAGCACCACGAAGTACCTTCAAATTACCGATTAGTTGGGAAGATGAACCTTTAAAAAAAGGAGAGTATACGTTAACTACCGTTTTGAAAGAAAAGTCGGGGAAAGTTTGGACGTTGAAAAAAGACTTTACGGTAAAAGGAAAAGATGAAAGTCTTAACGACAAAACGGTTAAGCTTAAAAAATCGAAGAACAATAACTACCAATACTTATATGGGGGGCTAATTGTTTGCTTACTCATTATTGGCTTGTTACTGTGGCATATTACAAAATTGCGAAGGAATAAAGGAAATTAAAGGAAGTGTCACATTGATGAAAAAACGATGGCTCAATATACTCTTACTGGTTTTCTTAGTGGTTTTCCCACGAATTGGTTTAGCTGATAGCCAGGTCAATAGTCAGGTAGGGATTCGTTTTTACCAACCAACGAGTGCGCACCAAATTGTCCCGATGGAAAAAGTTCTTAATCCAAATGAGAGAAATAGACCAGTTACTGATGGACAAGCGAAGTCTGAAGAAGCTGGAAAAATAAAAATGTATCCCAAAACAAACCAATCTAACCATCATTTATATCTCTTTATTGGTGTAGCTCTATTGACTTTAATCATCCTGTATTGGTGTAAAAAGAGGAAGAAATTTGTTCGTAAGTTTAATAAAATTTGGTTACTTCCTTTTTTGTTAGGGTTGATTGGCATATTTCCAAAAGAAGTTCGAGCAGCTGGAAGTATTACAAATCTTCCGTATTTCAGATATGCAAATACGATAGAAACTCCCGCCAATAACACATTTATGATGCATTATGGTAGTTTTACAACTGTGGAACAAGTTAAAGGTCAGTATTCTGGGAATTGGCTGGTTGTCAATCAGGAGAATCCAGAAAGTAGTGCGTTGATCAAAAATGTTGGCTTTTTCAATGGGAAACCAGTAGATGTTAAAATAATAATGAAAAAAAAGGATGGACAAGCAGGAGGAGAGATCGGTATTGGCAATCCAAAGAGTTTTTTAGATATCGATATCTCTGGCGAAGTCTTTCTTACTTATGAATTTTTCGATCAAACGGGGAATGCCTTTCCAATTGAAACTTCTTTTAATTATTTTGGGATCAATCGAAACAAGTATATCGGCTATAATCATATCGGTAAGGTGGCAAAATATCTTGTTGCGAATAATCCAACAGATATCAGTTACCATACGTGGAGTGATGATCATTCTTTCTGGACGTATTTTGAAAATAATTTTTCGAAGCCATGGGGGCATCCTACACAAGAGTTCCAGATTATCACTAAACCAGTAACTAAAATAGAAACGGTTGTTAAAAACTTAGATAATACGCCATCCTCTCTCATGTATGAAACAGATTTTTTGGCTAGTCCAGAGTTTCCTGCTGCTGAAGCAGTGGATAAGCGTTTTGATAAGGAACAACAAAAGGTTACTTTAAATGCGATGCAAACCATACCGAATGTGGGGCATGGGAATAAAATGAAAGATTTATCTGTGGCTTTTTCATTGGATGATGTGACAGCTCACTCACAATATAAGATTAAAGATTTTAACGTAGTGAAGTTTGATGGGACGGACATTAGTGATCTTTTTGTGGGGAATCAAAAAGAGGATCACTCCTATCAACTAACGTTAAAAGACCCTAACAATGAAAATCTTTATGATACAGTTTTGAATTATCAACTTAATCTTGAGTGGATTGGGAGTAAGCAAAATCCGGTAGATAAAACGAATTTGAAAGAAGGCTATTTAAACATTCCTTTCACTGTTACTACACAGATTAATCACAAACAGAAAGGAACGAGTTCTGCCTATTCTTCTGTATACTACGTGGGGAAGGTCATACTGAATTACTTGGATGAAAATAACCAACAACTTTCTGATCCTAAAATCATTTCAGGAATCATAACAGATTCTTTTGATCTATCACAAGAATATCCAGAATTGAACGGATATTATCCAGTCAAGGAAATAGTGGAAAGGGATCAAGGAATCTTTACTCCAGAAGAACAGCAATTCGTTCATCATTATAAGAAAGGTTCACCAATTGAATTTACTTTGATGCCTAAAGAAAATCCTTTACTGTTTTCTCGTTTCTCAAAAACCAGAGAGGTGACGATTCATATTTCTTGTGAAGAGAAACAGAATTTATCATTTATGGCGAAATGTGGAGATGAAGTCTTAAGGTTAAAGGACTATCCAAGTTCCGAAAACGAGATCCAAGATAAAGTGAATGTTCAGCTTCCTGAAAATTGGTTGAACAAGGAAGTTGCTTTTTATATGGAAAACGAAAAAGGACAAAAATCAAAGGAAGAGAGCCGTCAGGTTTTAATTGATCACGGGGTTAAGCTTAGATTACCGGAACAGTTGACGTTTGGGGAACAACAGATTCCGGGTCAAGATCAATCGGTACAAGCAACGAATCAAAAAGAAATTCAGCTTATCGATGAAAGTGTGTTGGAGAAGAGTCATTGGCACGTTAAGTTAAAAGAAGAACGACCTTTAACTAACCAAGAGAATGACCAGTTGCATAATGCTCTTCATCTGCAGAGGAGTGGAGTGGATCAAACGATTAATGCAGAAGACCAATTGGTTTGGCAAGGAGACGGTAGTGCAAGCTTCACTGATCATCATAAGATCCAGTTAAATTTACATCCTTTTTACAAAACTGGGGCGTATCAAGGAAGCCTAATTTGGACACTAGAAGATGCGCCTGGATAAGAAGGTTTTGACCAAACGATTCTTTTTTATATAGTTTCTAATAAGAAAAAGATAAACGCAAAGGACACGAGTCAGAAAATAGTTGATTCGTGTCCTAAGCTTTGGTTATCAAGAGACTTATCAAAGACTTTGTCGTTCGATTACTCCAACTAGAAGAATACAACCGAGGTTTATAAAATGATATGCGGGAACTATGACATACGATCGAAAAATTAGTTCACTTATGTAATATAAATTTTATGTAATATATAGAATTTAGTATTAGGAAGGATGAGATGAAAAAAACTAAATAAAACTAAATGAACGCAAAATACACAAACTGTTCAAAGCGATAACAGATAGTGACTATTTAAAAGAAGGACAGTAGATACTCGCTATTTCTGAACTTGTTTTTCACCAAAAAACGACGGTTAACCATATCAATAGCTAACCGTCGTTTAACTTTTTTCTAAAATGTCCCGATATGAATCTATAAACTAGACTGTTGCTTTAAATTTAGCCGCTTTTTCGATAGAAACTAATGGACTAAACTGAATTTCGATGTCTCCAGTTTGATTCAGACCAAAATGAGCAGTACAATCCATTACTTTATCAGGAGCAACTGATCCCATTGTATTGTCATTTGGATAAGAAGAAGCTTTTTTATCGTCTGAGCCATAAACTTCTACATCCATTCCTACAGGAAGGTCATTTTGACCATTGTTTTTAATTGTGTAAGTAATCTTGACTACTTGAGCAGGTTGTTCATCTGCGAATTGATTTCTTTCGTCAGTAAGTTCCACACTGTTTAATGTATACTCAGCATCGCCAACTTTTACAGTATCCCCAACTTGGTAAAAACTTTCTTGCGCTTCTTTTGAAGAAGAGCTTGATGTAGCTTCTTTAGTAGAACTTGTTTTTGTCACTTTTTCTCCGCCATTATCACTTGCTTTATTGTCATCTGAGCCACCCAGTGCAGATCCAATTATTGCTACAAGAATGATTGCTAGTACCCAAAACCAAACTTTTTTATAAAATGGCTTTTTCTCCTTTACTACGTAACGTTTGTCATCTTCCCCTACAACACTTTTTTTAACCATTGTTTCCTCCATAATAATTATCTAATTTACTCCCACTTAATGGCAGGTAGTGATAGTCGCCAAAATATAGATATCTTGTGTTTCATTTATTAAGACATCTTTACTACCAAATATTCAGTTTTTCACAAATGAAAAGCTTCAAAAAAACACCTAACAGTTCGCATCAAATAAGAATATTCATTTTTTACTTACATATAGTAACATGATGTGTTTGATTTGGAAATATGTAATTATAAAATTTGTTATTTTTTATTATTCGAAAGATCATGTTAGGTATCGAGAAAGTAATAGAGAAGTAGGATTATCAAAAAAGATGTAGGAGATGATAAGTATCTATTGATAAGTGGTTAATGTCATTTATGTGACAAATTTGAAAGATAAATAAATGGAAAAAAAAGATCAAAAAAGATAAAATAAGTTAAATTTATTGATGAGGTGAGTTTATGAAAAAGGGAATATTCGGGGTTATTGTATTAATTTTATTAGGAGTTGGGGGATTTTTCGGTTACAAATATTATAGCGAAACGTATAAAACAACTACTGCATACACTAAGATTCCAGCAGAAGTGCCAGAAAAAACGAAATCAAAGAACAGCGATGGGAAAATCATTGCGGGTGAATATAGTTACCATTATGACGTGACTTTTGTAAAAGCTGATGGTAAAGCAACCAAACGAACATTTAGTGTGAGTGGGGAAGCACCACAACCATTGAAACCAGGTAGTTACGTGCAAGCTGACATCAGTGACAAAAGAACAAGCTCTCCTAGAGTAATTGCAGAAGAAAAGATTCCTAAAAAAATCAAAGATAAAGTAGATGAATTAAATTAGTTTTCAAAAAATGAATGAGACGATAAAAAGTCTGATTTAAAATCAACTATTAAATCTAGCCGGAGCATGTACTGGTTAGATTTTTTTGTTGGTCAGTTATTCCATGTGATGGAGCATTGACGCAATTTGATGGAGAAATAGATTAGCAGGGGATTGTCCAAATACGCATTCTAGGATTCACGAATGAAATTTTGACAAAAAATCATTAATATGGTTTATTAAGAATAGAAAGATGAGGTGAATGAAATGGATAATGACCAGAGGTACTCTAAGCTTGCTAAGGATAAAACCTTTGTAACTTGGGGAATGATTCCGGTAGTCGGCTTTTTTGGACTTTTAGTGTCGTTGATGATTTTCATTTAAATATCTTCAAATAGTTAGGTGAGGCTTCTATGTAAACATAAGCTACTGCCCAAAAATGTCGAGAGACGCCAATGGGTAGAACAGGGATTGTCGATAGCAAGGCTTTTCTTAAGGTAGCTAAGTGCAAACTTTACGTTGCATAGTGCCAAAGCTCAAACGTGACGTAAGTCAAACGAAAACGGTAGCAAAAGCATCAATCAGTTCTTCAGACAGGATAAAAAAATGAAACGTTGGTAGACGTTCAACATTTATCCTGTCTGAAGAACTGATGCTGGAGCACCGTTTATTTGTTATTTTGCAGCAGGCGTTCCAAAAATTTTTTTACTAATTTTGTTTAGGTTAGTTTTTTAGGCTGTAAGATTATTTTTATTACATCGATTGAATATCGCTGGACACCTTGCATAGTTTTCTCTGTTAGAATGCCAGTAGTTACAGATTTTAAAAAGTGAAAAATAATATTCTTGTCATTAAAACAAGTGAGCTATTTCTTCTTTTTGATAATAATGAAAACAAGAATGGAATAGAAGATGGTGGAAAAAGCGAGTCCTTTAAGATAGAAATCGAATAATTGAACAGGTTGACTATAGGAATATTCTAAAATTTGGATCATAAAATAGATAGACGGAAAAGAGGAGAGAAGCATTAGTATGTCATATTTGTTCCATTTTGTATAAAGAGACAAAAAAAGAATAATACCAATAAAAGGGATCCAAAACAGTAATTTACTCATCGTAATCATATGACCCATCCTTATACAGCCTTTGCATAATTTAGATAATAGCACGTAGTATATAACCGACAAAGAGTTTTGTATTACCTTGTCCAATTTTTAATTGTATACTCATTAATGGCGGAATAAGTTAAGGAGAGAACTGAATAAAGTGAGGTAAATAGACGACAAAAAAGCACCTACCATTGAATGAATAGGTGCTTTTAAAGTGAACTAGAACTGTAATCGTTCATTTGGGGTTTTCACTCCTATGCGGATTTTTTCAATTCTTGCACTGCTTGTTCAATCGTCACTCCAGTGGCTACTCGATTTTCATTTGTTTTATCAAATACCACAAATAGATTCAAATCAGTATTTAGAGTTACACGATATTGTAAGTCTTTGTTATAGAATGTCATAATCATTCTCCTTTCTTAAATTCTTGCGAAAGGCAACGAAACGTTGATAACGAAATTCCATTTATTATTATAGCATAAAGAAGAAAACTTTGCTAATTAAGGATTGTTTAACTTTATATAGAAGATAAGATAAACAGGATAGAAATAGCCTATTCGCTTTAATTAAAAAACTATAAAAAAAGTAGAGGTTTATTCTTGTGTTTCTCATTTATCTATGCTATATTAAGTAAGTAATCTATTTTGAAACGTAATTTGAGCTAACTATTTTAGTTTATGACTCCTTTTGCCTATCAATAATTTATTGCAATAAAATCGTACGTTGATACGTATTAGGAGGAAATATATATGAATAACGGTACAGTAAAATGGTTTAACGCAGACAAAGGTTTTGGATTTATCACTGCTGAAGATGGAAATGATGTTTTTGCACATTTCTCAGCTATCCAAGGTGACGGTTTCAAAACATTAGACGAAGGTCAAGCAGTGACTTTTGATATTGAAGACGGTCAACGTGGCCCTCAAGCAGTAAACATCGTAAAAGGTTAATACTGTCATAATAAAAACTACTCTTTCATTAGAGTAGTTTTTTTGTTTTTTCTTAGTAAAGAAAAATGCTGCTCTGCCGCTCAAGTGAAGACTATTGAGGAAGGGATACGGACCTCTCCCTATTCAATAGCGAAGAATCGTGATCGACGAATGAATGTGTCAGTCAGACAGTTTAAATGAATGCTAATATAATGAATATGAGAGTGAGAAAAGGTTCATACTCTCATATTCATTACGTTTATTTGGATCAATAAATGAGGAAAATCTGATGAACTTTTAAGAATCCGCAGCTTTTATATGGATTAAATCAATTCCTTTTTGTTTAAGGTTTGTTAAACAGATCATCAGGTAGTCCTCGTCATGCTCAGGATAAATAGGTGAAGTTTGTTTTTGAGGAGAAAGATAAGTATAAGGATCACAGGCTTTCCCACGGTACTCCGGGACAGACCATTCTGGAGAAGGAAGATAATGGCGCTTTTTCATTTCAGTAAGAATAAGATGGTGATACTGATAAAGCTTGTAAGGGGAATGTTGGAAGACATAATCAACTGTTGCATGCTTTCTTCCCCAACCATTACCTCTTAATGCACAACATTCTCTATGTTGACCTAATAATTGTTTTCTAGGAAGCAAAGGGATTAATTCTTCATGCCATAAGCGCATTTACTCACTCTCTTTCATTTAGATTAGATGGTTTAATTTACGCGGTCTGGTTTTTCTGATCGTCCGATCAAATAGTCAACAGATACATGATAAAAATCCGCAATAAAAATTAGATCGATAGCGCTCGGACAACGTTTTCCCTGCTCTAATTGTAGATAAGTTTCCAACGGGAGTGAGGTTTGTTCAGTCACTTCCTTAACGGTTAAATTCTTTTTTTTTCGGAGATAATCCAGCCGACAGCGTAGTGTATCTAATAAAATCGCTTCTTCAATACTCATAAATTCGCTCCTTTTGTCATTCAAATAAATTCATCGATCAATGCTTTCTATTTAAATAAACCAAATAAGCAATTGGTAATAACAAAGCTAGAATCAAACCAATCAGTTCTGCTACGAATAATTGATCTGGTTCAAAATACTGATAATTTAAGATTTTATATGAAAAAAAGATTGCTGGTAACGTAAAAAACGCTAAAATTAGGCGTTCCTTGTTCCAGTTGATTAAGTAACAAATAATAGGGATAAGAATTAAGGTAGGAATAAAAAAAATAAGTCGACTCAATGTTATCATAGTACTAACTCCTATAGATTTCGTATTTAAATAATCATTGATTTTCAGTCGTAGGTTAACAACGAACAACCACTTATACTAAGAGGTGGAAAACACTTCGAAAAGTGATTACGACTTAAATAATCATAAGAATAAAAAAACAACCCAAATACAAGATAGCACGTTCCGAGTAACAGAACAAATAATATGCTACGTGTTTGAAAAAACAAATGATTCAAGCAATTCATATACCAAGTGATAGTGCATTTGTGGTGAAGAGGGAGGGAAGAGCTGGAAATCGTCTGATCCAAATAAAATATTTGTTATTTAATGGGATGCTTTTGGATTTTTATTAAATAAGCTTGTTTCGGATTTTTATTCATGCTATAGTAGATATAAGTTATTTTTATATCTTAAAATTTTTACTGTACCCTTAGCTCAGTTGGTTAGAGCTGACGGCTCATAACCGTCCGGTCGTAGGTTCGAGTCCTACAGGGTACATATTAAAGCGCTCGTTTCTTTAAACAATGATTAGATAATCGTTGTTTTTTTATTTTGAAAAGTTGCATGCTTTTAGAAATGACTAATAACTGACGTTTCAACTATTGTTTATTGGAGATGGGGAACCTCATTTGATATTTTTTATAAACGCTATAGGAAGTTTAGTAGTAAAAAAATCCTAACCGTTACTTTCCACAAAGTGAGGGAACGATCAATACAAATTTTAGGAAATAGATAGTACGAACAAAGAAAAGCCTTTAGTAAATAACGAAATAAAACGCCCACAAAGTTAAATTTTGTGGGCGTTTTATTTTCGGTTACTTCAACTCAACATTAAAATCTTTGAGTAGTTTTAGCGCTTGATCGCCATGCTTGTTTTCAGAAACAAAAGCTGTATCCACTAAAAAATCAGCTTCTGGAAATACGCTTTGTAAAGCAATGGTATTCGATAAGACACAGAGATTCGTTTCTGTACCAACGACTTCAATGTGTTTTTCTTTTTCATCTTGGTCAAAAGCTTCTTGTTTAATCTCAAGTAAGCTTTCCGGTGGCATCGTGAAGTAGTATTTCTTGACGACTTTTTCATTTTCTTTAGGAGCAAGTGTAGGAATGATTTGCAAATCTTCGCCTTCTTCATCCTGCTCTTTTCGCTCGACTGGTATATCTCTGGTAAAAAGAATATATTCGTTTTTTTTACGTGCAGCTTCTAAACGTGAGTGGATTTGTTTGATTAACTTATCTGCGTGCTGAACATAATATTTACTCTCAGGATCTAGAATATGATTTTGCATATCGACGATTACTAACAATTTTGTCTCCCTCCTTAAACCTTAATAATAATTGTTGATAATATACGCTACACCAGCTTCTTCATTTGTTTTGGTTACTTCATCCGCAATATTTTTTACCTGTTTCTGTGCATTTCCCATCGCAATACTTGTTCCACTGACTTTTAGCATCGCAATATCATTTTCCTGATCACCAAAGGCAACGATCTCATGAGGATCGATTTCCAAGGTCTCAGCTAAAAAGATTAATGAGTGAGCCTTTGTTACATTTTTAGGTGTGATTTCCAAAAAATGGGGGTCTGAAAAGACGGAATCAATCCCTTCACTTTTTAAATCTTGTTGCAGTTTTTGCAATTTTGATTCATCTTTATCTGTTAATGCCAATTTTAAATAGCTGACAGATGGATCTTCTAATAACTTGGTGATTTCAGCAAATGTCTGATTTTGTAAATTGAAATGTTGGTAGTAGGGATCATCTTTCACCAAATTTGACTCATCAAAGGTTAATTGATCATCTTGAGTTTCTCGACTAGCAATAATTGATATTTTTGCCTCTTGTGCTAAGAAAAAGGCCCGTTTAAGGGTAGCAAGCTCAATTTTAGAACGTTTCAATACGTGAAGGATCTCGCCTTTCATCATCTTTGCCACGAAAGAACCATTAGATGAAATCAAATAGCCGCCGATCCCAAGTTCTTCAAATACATCTTTAGCAGAGATGCTATTTCTACCAGTCGCAATCGTGACGATCCCACCATGTCGATCAAAGTTTTGAAGTGCCTCGATGTTTTCTTTTGGTATCTTTCCATTCCGATCGAGTAAAGTACCATCTAAATCAATTGCTGCTAATTTCATATTATTCGCTCCCTTTATCTATTGCTTACTCTAAGGTTAAATGAGAATTTCCTAAAATAAAAATAAAATGCTTTGTGTTTTTGAATTTTTTCAAAAAATATTCTTAGTTTTCATTAGACATATATAGGTAGTATTTCAAATCCTATAATTGAATAAATAGGCAGAAAAACGATTAAGTTAACGTTTTCAATTCGATAAAAAATGTTTATTTTTATGAATTATTCAATGAAAATGAAGCATATCTTTTGCTTTAAAGTTTATTGAGGCATATTCTGGATATAGAAAAGGTTAGAAAAAGATTAGAAAAAGGAGTGATTTTAATGGAGATGAAACAAGGTATCGTTCCGGTAGTAACTGCTTCAGATGAAAATTACGCTCCTTACTTAAGCGTGATGATTGCCACTGTACTGGAAAACTCCACTAAAACAAGACACATTTATTTTTATGTCATTGACGACGGTATTTCTGAATATAGCAAAGAAGGACTTAGACAAACGGTTAAAAAACATTCAGACAATGCAACGATTCAATTTTTAACAGTTGATAAAGATGTCTACGAAGATTTCCTAGTAAGTGACCATATTACTACTACAGCATACTTAAGAATATCTTTACCTAAGATCTTAGCTAAATACGACTATAAAAAAGTGCTTTATTTAGATTCAGATATTTTAGTACTGGATGACATCGTTCATTTATATGATCAACCATTAAATGGTAAAACGATTGGAGCTGTCATCGATCCAGGTCAAACGAAAGCTTTGAAACGGTTAGGAATTGAATCAGATGCTTATTATTTTAATTCCGGTGTGATGGTTATCGACATTGATCGTTGGAATGAAAAAATGATTACTGAAAAAACAATCAATTATTTAAAAGAAAATGGCGATCGAATTATTTACCATGATCAAGATGCTTTAAATGCAGTTCTTTATGAAGACTGGGAGCAATTAGAACCAAAATGGAATATGCAGACTTCTTTGATCTTTGAACGTCATCCTGCTCCAGATGCTGCGTATGAAAAATTATACAAAGCAGGAAATGAATCGCCGTCGATCGTTCATTTCACAGGGCATGACAAACCATGGAATACGTTAAAAGATCATCCATATACAAATGTCTATTTAAAAAAATTAGCGCATAGCGTTTTAAAGAAAGTGGGAGAGGTAAATGAATAGAAGAAAAGAAATCGCAATCGTATCAAGTTGTAATACCAAATTTGTGCCTCATCTAGCGGCGCTGTTCGTTTCAGTATTAGAAAATAGTGATCCAAAAGTTTTTGTACGATTTTATGTCATTGATGACAACATTGATAATGAAAGCAAACAATTATTACGTTTCTCTGTTAAGAATTCTCGTATGAATACAGAGGTTGAATTCTTGAAGATCAACAAAAAATTCTTTGAAAATGTAGTAACAAGTGATCGTATTCCGGAAACTGCTTACTATCGTATTGCTATTCCTGAGTTATTTAGAGGAAAAAATGTCGAACGTCTTTTATATATGGACTGTGACATGATTACCGTAAAAGATGTTACACCATTATGGGATCTTGAATTTAATGGTGCGATCTTGGCCGCCGTAGAAGATGCTGGTTTCCACCAACGATTAGAAAAAATGGAGATTCCAGCAAAATCAACACGCTACTTTAATTCTGGATTGATGCTCATCAATGTTGAAAAATGGTTAGAACAAGACATTACTAAAAAAGTTCTAACATTCATTGAAGAAAATCCTGAAAAATTACGTTTCCACGATCAAGATGCGTTAAATGCAATTTTACATGATCGTTGGATTCCATTACATCCAAAATGGAATGCTCAAGGATATATCATGGCAAAAGCGAAAAAACATCCAACGCCACAAGGAGAAAAGGAATACGAAGAAACACGTAAAGATCCATCGATCATCCACTTCTCTGGTCATGTTAAACCATGGAGTAAAGATTTTGAAGGGCCAACTAAAAAATACTACGATAAATATGCAAACATGACAGCTTTCCGTTGTGTCGCAAAATTTCCTAAATATCCACTTTATGCCAGAATCAATCGTAACACAGAAGTGAGCCGCTGAGGAAAAATGTCGTAACTTATATATAATCTGAAGGAGATGATGATGATGGAAATCACGATGACAAAACATGCGATGGAGGCATTGACAAAAAAAGTAGGAAAAGATTCAAAAATTGCTTTGGCATTGATTGATTCTTCAGATCCGTTTTTAAGAGATAAAGGGGCTTGTGCAAAAGGCAGTTTTTTCCAGATTATTCCTTTCTTTGTAGAATTTGGGAAATACGTCAATAAAATCGAACATCCCACTCTGGAAATCTACACATCTAAATTAGAGCAATCTTATTTAGGTAGACATTTGAATCTTGCCTATGACCACCAATTAAACAGTTTCTCTTTAGAAAATGAGATTGTTGTCTTGGATCGTAACATTAAATTAAGCAACTGTTTCTTTAGCTAACATCCTTTGTAGAAAGGGAGATTGATCATGCTGGACTATTACTTTATTGGAAAAGAGAAAGTAATAACGACAGACAAAAACAACTATAATTGGCTCGTGATCGACAGTAGTGACACTAAGGAAATCGAACAGGTGATTGAAAAGTATCGTTTACCAAAAGATATCTTTGTTGGAACTTCTCTACCAGAAGAAGTTTCAAGAATCGAAGAGCTTGTAGGGACGAATTTGAACCATCCGATTTCCTTAGTGCTACTGAATTTGTCCAACCAGGAGCAGAAAATCGAGAATCGGTTAATGCCTATTTCGTTTATTTATTCGGATGAGTTATTGATTAGTTGTATCGATAAAAAAACGGACTTTTTTGATCGAGTATTAGCAAAACATGGGAATAAGATCAATTCTTTTGAAACACTTATTGCATATTCTGTCTTGAACATCTATACCCATTACGTGAAAGAACTAACAGAAATGAAAAAGAGGATTGATTCCCTCGATCAAGAAGCGCGTAAAACGACGGAAAACGAAGAACTATATAAGCAAGCGGATTTAGAACGGGACATTGTTTATATTGACCATACGTTGAGAGATCAAAAGGAGACTTTAGATACCTTATGGCAATCAGAAGATTTTGTTGAGAAATTAGCTGATGCTCGTCTACTTTATGACATCCAATTGAGACAAAGACAAACAGAAAAAATGATTTTGATCTATCGTGACTTGTTAGAAAGTATTGGGGATCTTTTTAATGGAATGATGGACAATCATTTGAATCATCTAATGAAATATCTTGATTCGGCGGCACTAGTGATCTCTGTTCCAGCATTGATTGCAGGAATATGGGGAATGAATACCGGCGGATTACCTGGTAAAAGCTCTGGCTTAGCCTTTTTATTAGTTATCTTTGGCTCGATCGTTGTTGCAGGAGCTGTAGGCTACCATCTATACCGAAAAGATTATACAAAATAAAAAAGTACCAAACGATGAGGAGGATACACATGACAGAACCAAAATTAATTGATCCACGTAAACTTTACCATACTGAGGAATTTCCTAAACAAGACCAGGATACACCAGCATTACAAAAAGAAATGCAACCAGTTCCTGACTGTGGAGAAGAATCTTATGAAGGATCAAATCAACTAGAAAATCGCCGTGTTCTGATTACTGGCGGAGACTCAGGGATCGGGCGCGCGGCAGCTATTGCTTTTGCAAGAGAAGGGGCAGATATCGGCTTGCACTTTTTCCCAGGCGAAGAAGAAGATGCCAAACAAGTAGCTTCCTATATTGAAAAAGCAGGACGAAAAGTTGTCTTACTACCATATGATCTTAGAGACGAAACAGCGCCTAAAGAAATCGTTGAAAAAGTTGTCAGTGAATTAGGTGGCTTAGATACATTAGTATTAAATGCGGGACAACAAATCTCTTGCCCGGCTATTGAAGAAATTCCATTAGAACAAGTGAAAGATACCTTCATGGTGAATATCTTAGCGATGTTTGCGATTGTTAAAGAGGCGGTTCCGCATATTCCAGCAGGAGGGGCAATTATCAACACTACTTCTGTTCAAGCGTTCAATCCAAGTGAACATCTTTTAGATTACGCTTCCACGAAAGCAGCTATTGCAAACTTTACAATTGGCTTAGCAAAACAATTAGCACCAAAAGGCATTCGTGTTAATGGAGTAGCTCCTGGTCCTATTTGGACACCACTACAGTTAGACGAAGGACAACCGGAAGATTCTATTCCTGAATTTGGCCAACAAAGCTTGCTTGAACGTGCCGGCCAACCAGTAGAATTAGCTCCAGTTTACGTTTTCTTAGCTTCAAATAAAGCGAGCTACGTTACTGCACAAATTTATGGTGTAACTGGTGGGGAAGCTATCAACTTATAAAAAATGGGAGGTGCCAGGATGAATAAAGGGACTAAAACAATTGGTGTCATTTATTCTCTGCTACTTTTGTCTATTCTACTATTTGTCGTCTTGATCAGTGCGGTCTATCCTTTACCATTGATGCTTGAACGATTCCGTTTCTTTACAATAACGAATTACTATATGCAGCAATATATTTTTTGGGTAGCAGTCGGCTTAGCGATTCTACTAATTATTGCATTATTGATCGTCATTTTTTATCCGAAAACGATCGGAACCTTCTTATTGAAAAAAGGGGACGGCGAATTAACGTTAGACAAAAAAGCGATTGAAGGTATGGTTCGTTCACATTTACATGAAGATGAATTCATTCACTCGCCTAAGGTTAATATCAAAGCCACAAAAAATAAGATCGCAGTTACAGTTAAAGGTGAATTAAAACGGACTTCTTCATTGATCGGGAAAACAAGAATATTGATGGATGAAATCGAAAAAGAAGTGAAACAGTTACTCGGCACAGATGAGCAAGTAAAAGTGTCGGTGAAGTATACAGGTTACCAAGCACCTACCAATAAATATCAAACAAACGAACACGCTCGTGTGGAATAAGGAGGGGCACAAATGAATGAACTTTTTGCTGCTTATAAGCTTCCGATCATTTGCGGGGCAATTGGGTTGATTCTCGCCGTACTATTGATTACAGTGGGATTCTTTAAAACCTTGTTGCTGATCCTTATGGCGATCATTGGCGTGGCGGTCGGAATGTATTTAAAACAAACGAAAATTTTTGATCATAAATCTTAGGAGGAAATTCTATTATGGATAACAACAAAACAAATAACCAAAACAAACCAGTATCTGCACATCCAGATCCAACGACACCGAACAATGCAAATGGTGTTCATGATGCCAAAGATAAAACAGCACCCGTTTCAGCACATCCAGATCCGGTTGTACCCAACGTTGAAAACAAAGTGGCTCATGATAAAAAAGAAAACGAAGGACAATCAGAACAACAAGGAAAAAATGAAAATTTTAGTAATCCAAAAGAACATCATGGAGATCAGCCAAAACCTCCAATGCCAGGTCATACACCACCTAAGCCAGAAGCCCCAGCAAAAGATCCAAAAAACACAACGGAAAACGGTGAATCTATGAATGGTGATGTGACATATGAAGATAAAGTCATTCAAAAAATCATAGGCATCTCTTTAGAAAAAGTGGATGGATTATTAACAGCTGATGGTGGCTTCTTCTCTAACGTGGCAGAAAAATTAGTCAACACTGATAATGTAACAGCCGGTATTGACACGGAAGTTGGGAAAAAACAAGTCGCTGTTGATCTTAAGATCGTTGTTGAATACGGCAAAGACATCGAAGAAATTTACCAACAAATCAAAAAAATCATTGCCAAAGAAGTTCATGAAATGACACATCTAGATGTCATTGAAGTCAATGTCGATGTTGTCGACATTAAGACAAAAGAAGAATATGAAGCAAACAGTGAAACAGTTCAAGATAAATTGACAAATGCGGCAAAAGCCACAGGAGAATTTGCATCTGAACAAACGGAAAAAGCCAAATCCGCAATTGAGCAACAAAAAGAAAATAACCAATAATCAACTGATTCAAGCACGAATTAGCTGTTCGTTCAGTCGCTAAGTAGTTGAAAGCAAAGCAACTAAAAATTAGTTTATTTATAGAGTCAATAGAAGAGATCGAGACAAGTTTTTGTCTCGGTCTCTTCTATTTTTGGCTAAGGCTCCTTTTTTAATGGTGAGTAAAATGTTTTACATAACAAAAACATCTTCTGTCTTTTAGTGTTTGTCCATTGTGAAAAAGTGACATTACATATTCTTGTGATTCCCATTAAACTTAAGAAGTAGGGTTTTATTGAAGTTTTTCCATAAAAATAAACGTAAAAGGGGCGAATTGGGAGAAAAGAAAAAAAACTTAAGAAACATAACGTTTTAACTTTACTAAATTGGCAGAAACAAAGGAAGAAATCAAACATAAGTATGGCATAAAAAGGAGTCTTTCTTATGAGAAAACAGACATTACTTTTCTATTGCCATTTAAAGATATAGCCTTAAAAGGAGGAGTACATTGAAAACCAGAAAAAAGTTATTACATAGTACATTAATATTAGCGCTAGCGCTTGGACAAACCAGCGGGACAGTTGTTGAAGCTGTTTCGATGTTAAGCTCAGTTGAAAGTAGTTCTGTCAAGCAAAGTTCAAAAAAGAATGAAAAAACAAGTACGAGTAAAAAAGAAACAACTGAAAATAACACTAATTCTAAGAAACAGAGTCAATCTAAAAAAATTAGAAATTTGGATTTACCACCTACTTTTACTATAGCGAATGATGAAACTTCCGATAGAGTATCACCTGCTAAAAGTAAGCAGTATGGAACAGAAGTCGCAAGTTATATTAATTATTTCGTAAACAAAATGCTAAATAAAAATATTGATGTTTCAGAAGATAACTACGAAGTTGGAGATACGATAATATTTCCATTTTATGATATTTTTATAAGAACGGCAGATCAAGAATTTTTTAATGATACATGGTGGAATCAGCAACCATGGTCTGGATCTACTCAAATTGCTACGTTGTCCTCGATAACTCAATTGAATTCAGGTTCGGTAGGAATCCCGGGAATATATTCAACTGCTACCACAATATCAAAGAGCGGGAATTGGAGCCTACGGATATCTGCTCCTGATGCAGCAGCTTATAGGTTGTACGATCATAAGGTATACGCTATTTTAACTCGGTTAAAATTAGCTGTGCCACAAGAGGAAATTTTTGATGTTGATAAATTTGTTTTTACTTATTCGAAAAAAAATGGCGCTCATGAGTATCTTTATAGTCCGCAGACTTATAAAATCACTATACCAAGTGCAGAAAATGCTATCGGTAAAATTAAAGTAACGGTAAATCCAGGAGACCATATATTAGGGGAACACCTATCAGCGATCCCTAAACCAGAAGAGTATGTGACTGCTGAAAATACTCGCGGAAAAGTAACTTATGAATGGGTTACTAAACCAGATACAAGTAAAGTCGGGAAACAAGATGTTAAGATTGCGGTGAAAGACGACACCGGTCGTTCGACAGAAGTGTCTTTCCCGATTACAATAAAAGAATTATTGACAGTAAAAAAGGCTACTGATGAGATCTATCAATACGATGCTATCCCAGATGTCAAAGATTATTTTGAAGTAACAACGGAAGGTGCGTATACTCTGCGATGGGAAAATAGCCCGAATACGTCCATATCAGGAACCTATAATTGGCAAGCAACAGTGATAACAGCTGATGGTCGTGAAGAAACAAAATCAATGACTATGAAAATTTTACCTCATCCTGGTATACAATTAAAATTAAAACCGATTGAAGATCGTACCATGACTTTAGTAGAATCTTCTGATACGTTAGCAAATACCTTTAAAAATTATATTGAAGAGGCAATCATGTTAGGAGAACCTGTAGCAATTGATGATCTAGAATTTGTTGCGAATGAATCTTCTAAAACTGATTTTCAATCAGTAGGCTTACATGAAGTGAAAATCACTGTTCAAGCGAAACACCCTGTTTCCAATGTCATGATCAAAGGAACAGGAACCACCACAGTCAACGTATTATGGGGCAATACCATCTTGATGCGTTCGGTTGATGGTCATTCCGCTGGTGCTTTTGCTTTAGATGTTGGCAATTCTAATGATGCCCCAGCCAAGCTGTCGATTCGCCAGGGGATTGAGTCCCCGTTAAATGTCAGTGTAGGCTCAGCTAAAGAACCTTTTGAACTTTATTATAACTTACAAATTTTACGTAATGGCAACGCCATTTATAACCAAGACGTGACGAATCGAGCAACGTTACAAGAAGTCATGGATGCGTTTGGAGATACGAATAATGAAGTAACAGTTCAAATGAATGATATCATCCAAATCACACATCCAAGCAAAACGCCAAATGCTTCAGTGGTGATGATAAAAGAGAAAGAAAATGATTTTACGTATGGTACGGAAATCGCCCGTTACCGTGTGACTCCTTATGGGTTTGATCCAGCACCTGTCATGACGGCAGAAAGTGCGGAAAAAGCGTTCGTTTTAGGCGAAGACGTGAAGCAAACGAATTTGAATGAACTAGTAAAAAATGTGCGGATCAACGGTGGGGTAGCGGACAATGAATTTTATACAGTAGAACCTCTTGATGAGTTTGATACTAGCACGATCGGTAAACGAAATATGCGGGTCAAAGTCACGACAAAAGATAAACTGGCTTCTGAAATCATTGAGATTTCTTACCAAGTGAAGTGGGGAGACACTTTTGTTATTAAAGGATTGAAAGAGGCGACAGTTGGTGCGTTTAGTTTATTGAAGAATCAAAATCAATGGCAAATCCAAGCTTCTCAAGGAGTGGACGGCACAAACTTAAATGATCCGGTGGATAATTATTTTGGGCGTGATACGTATTATTCTATCGAAGTTTTACAAGGAGCTACAAGCAAGTTCCGTTATGAAGTGGCAGGCAATCAGTCGATTCGTGAATCGATCCAGGGCTTCAATAATGGGCAACCGTTGACGGTCAGTAAAGGCGACGTGATCAAAGTGTACCATGCCGATCCTGTTGGGAAAAATCTTTTAATGAAAGATGAATTAGTCAAGGACTATACGATTGGTTCCAATTATGCGTATTATGAAGTCACTGACCATGGATTGGAACCGATTTTAGCGGTTGCGGCTGATTCGATGCCTCAAGAATTTATCTTAGGTGAAGATAGTAGTAACGTTGATGGTACGAAGTTAATTAATAGCATTACGATCAATGGAACGGCAGTGGGAAGTAATCAGTACACAGTCAAACAAATGAGTGATTTTGATACTTCGGTGGCGGGATCACAAACGATCAAAGTACGTATTGATACGAAAGATGGACTCGTTTCAAAAGAAATCGAGGTTCCTTATGAAGTTAAATGGAACGATACGATTTTGATGAAAGCTCAAAATGGTCAATCAGCCGGAGCCTTTTCATTACATTCTGGGACTTCCAGTACGAATCGTGTATTAGTCTTTAACCAAGGATTAAAAACCGATCTCAATGCGCCGATTAGTACCGATTCTTCACTTTATTATTCTATTGAAGTATTGCGAGATGGTCGTTCTGTTTATCTACAAGAGGTACCGGGACGTGCTTCTCTCCAACAGGTAATGGACAATTTCGGGACGAAACAAACGTTAAATGTCCAAGCTGGTGATGTCGTTAAAATGTATCATCCACAACGTTCAGAAGGTAGTTCAGTGTTAATGGTAGATGAAATGGAAGAAGATTATACCTATGGCTCGCAATATGCCTACTATCGAGTAACCTCCTATGGTTTTGAACCGATGTCAGTGATTGAAGCTGTTGGCTCCAACAAAGCATTTTCATTAAAAGAGAATACGAAAACGACGGACTTGAGTCTGTTGTTAGCACAAGTATCGATCAATGGCGAAATCGTTACGAATGAAGACTATACAGTGGAGAAACTTTCTGAATTAGATACCGCAACTGTGGGTAAAAAGGAAGTCAGATTAAAACTGACGACAGCCGATGAGACCGCAGATATCGAACTGGATGTTCCTTACGAAGTGGTTTGGGGAAGTACCTTCTTGCTTAAAGGGTTAGATGACCAGAATGTGGGCGCTTATAGTATTGTGGAACAAGATGGAGAGTGGACGATCCAGGCTGGCAAAGGGGATGATTCCACCGTTTTAACCAATCACGTGAATAACGTTTTTGGTCGCGATACTTACTATCGGATCGAGGTAGTAGCAAGTTCAGAAAATCAACCGAAGGAAGGTTCTGGTGTAACCGTTGAAAATATTATGGGCTTAGATCCGACGACTCGATTATCGGAACAAATAAAATACCAGTATGATGTGACTGGAAACATGACTGTGGGTCAGGCTATCAACGGGTTTAATAATGGACAGCCGTTGTCAATTGAAGAAGGGGACATCGTAAAAGTTTATCATGCAGAGGCGAAGAATAATTTATTGATGCGAGATGACTTGACGAAAAATTATACAGCGGGTTCAAATTATGCCTATTATCAAGTAGCCAATCAAGAATTTGAACCGATCACTGAGATGAAAGCTGAAACAGTTTCGCAAGAATTGACATTAGGCGAAGATGCTAGTGATATTGATGGAATGGATTTGATTAAGAATGTCACTTTCAATGGTCAAAAATTAGATACGACATTATATGATGTCGAACAAGTTTCTGAATTTGATACGAATACTACTGGAGCGAAGATGTTAACGGTGAAATTATCTACCGCAGATGGTGTCACTTCTACGGATGTGGAAGTACCTTACGAAGTCAAATGGGGAAGTACGATCCAGCTCAAAAATAAAAAAGGTGAAACCGTCGGTACTTTCGGCTTAACAAAAGACAAAAAACAATTGAAACTCCAGGCATTGCAAGGGAAAGAGGGAACGAACTTAGCTAGTCGAGTCACTGAAGCCAACGATGCAGATGTGTATTATGGGATCGAAGTCTTTACAAACAACAGTAGTAAATATAAATACGAAGTGCGAGGCACACAAACGATTGCCCAAGCAATCGAACGATTCAATAGTGGGGAGCCATTAAAAGTTTCTGCAGGGGATCAAATCAAAGTGTATCATACGGATCCAAGCGGGAATGTCTTGATGGCAGAAGAAACGGAGCAAAATTATACCTATGGTTCCAATTATGCGTATTATAATGTGACCGCATACGGCTTTGAACCGACTGGGGACTTTACCGTGACACCGGCAGAAGCAAAAATAATCATTAATACCAAACAAGTGGATCTTAAAGATCTCTTGAAAGAAGTAAAAGTCAACGGGAAAGAAGTACCGAAAAACGCGTATACCGTGAAATTGGATCCTGAAACTGAAATCGATACTTCAAGTTTAGGAAATCGTGTCGCTAAATTAGTGGTCAAAGTTGACCGCTCTTACGGTGGATTTTCTACTGAAACTGAAGCGACTTATGAGGTGGTGAAAGAAGGAACACCAGGAGCGTTAGGAGAAAGTTCAGGCGAAGGAAATACAGAAGAAGAGACCAACGTGGAAGGTGAAGGAACAGAAGAAGCAAACGGTGGTAACTTACCAAAAACCAATGAAACCAAAAATGCAATGTTCCCACTTTTAGGTACCGCGCTAATTAGTTTGGTAGGAATGTTTCTGCTTTGGAAAAAGAAAAAACCAAAAGAAGAACCAAAAAAGTAGTATAATCTCGTTGAAATAAATAAAACACTCATTAGTTGCGGTAAAAGCTTCTAATGAGTGTTTTTTAGCTCTTTGTCACTGAGTTGTCTGACTTACCATTTGCACAAATAAAGCCCATGTCATCCTCTATGCAAACATGAGGATAACATCCATCGTCTATCAATATCCGAATAGAATTCTTTAGTAAGCTTTGGAAAATAGCTTTTCAACTATTTTATTATATGTATAACTAAAATTATTGTTATTATAACAAAATTAAAAATGATATCTGCTTAACTAAACGTACATATCGGTTTCAAGTTACTACGATAATCATCCTGTTGAAATTTATTCATTAACCACATCTAGAGGGTGGGGGAATTCTATCTAAAGTAAATTTTATTGTAATATCAGTTTTACTCAGCGTTTTTACTATCTGAAATGAAACGGAAAAATCAATGATGATTCATCAATCCCATAAATATCAGTTTTTTTCATTTCCTTTTACATTTATAGTACAATTTAAAAAATAACGATTTGAAGTAAGTCTATTTTTCCTGGTTTGTTGGTAAAATATGACATTGTACGATAAAATAATTCCTTATATGCTTCTTGATGAAAGAAAAATTTTTTTCTTAATAGAGTAATCAAGGGAGGATTATGTTGAAAGATAAAAAACGATTATTGAAAAGTGCGTTGATTTTTGCATTGATACTCGGTCAAACGAATAGTGGGACTATCGTGGGAGCAGGTTCGATGTTGCCTACAAATGAAAGCAGATCTATAAGTCAAAAATCAAAAAGAACTGAAAAAACAAATCAGGGAAAAGAAAAAAAAACAAGTGAAAAAGCAGATAATAATAACCTAGTAGATTCAGAAGATGATCAAAAAAATACAACAATTTCTTCTAGAGACTCTGTGCTAACCAGTTATCAACGTGGAGAACTTAGGAAGACAGCTTCTGCGTATTTAGGAAAATATTTGAATGTTAGGATAAGATTTACAGTAGATGAGATTAACTTAAATTATAAAGTAGATGAACAAGTAAATTTAAAAGAATATATACTTGTTTCAGACTTTGATTATAGCAATCAGATAGGTCTTATGGAACCAGCTTATGACCCTGATCTCCCTCGTGATGGCATTCTGATAAAGAATGACACAATATATTTATTACCTCAAGGGGCACCACATAATGGAACTATTCCAGAAGGTAAACATTTTAGTGTAGATTCAAAAAGCGGAAATTGGCGAATGAAATTGGTTCAATTAAATACTTGGGGTTATCAGGTTACATTCACTCGTCTGAAAATTGCGCCAAACCAACCCGAGATTTTCCCTATGGAAATCTTTTATTACCCTACTTACTTTTATGGGATAGTTAAAGAATATGATGCAATTGATTTTTCAGTAGATTTTCCTGATGCAGAATCAAGTATTGGGAAATTGAAAGCTTCAATAAAAGATGGCGTACATACGCTTAAACAAGGTGATGAGGTACCTAAAGCTGTAGAATATATTGAGTCAGTAGAGAATACTCGAGGAAATGTAAAATATGAATGGAAAACATCTCCTGATACGAGTCAGCCAGGAGTGCAAGAAGCGAGAATAGTAGTCAGTGATGACTCTGGACGAACGCTTGAAGTCACTGTGCCGATTACGATTATGCCTTTGCCACTAGAGATGTTACCAAAAGCAGGAGAACATAAAGTCATACAATATGGTGCTGTTCCAAAAGCAGCCGATTATTTTAATGTGGTGAATCATTATGAAGAGTCTACATATAAAATTGAATGGGTCAAAGCCCCTGATATGAATCAAGAGGGTGTTCAAACTTGTCTGGCGAAAGCGACCTCCTCAGATGGGCGTACTGCAGATAGTGCAGTACAAATTGAAGTTATCTCCAATCCAGGTTTAGAAGTTAAATTAAAACCATTAGAAGAACGAATATTAGGAGTATCCTACCCTTCTTTAAGTTCAAATTTTAAAAATTATATAGAAGAAGTGACACTGTTAGGTGAGAAAGTAGACGTTAATGAGCTAGAATTGGTCGTGGACGAAACAACCGATACAAATTTTCAGACTATTGGTCAAAAAGAAGTAAACATTACAGTTAAGAAAAAAACTTCTGAGGCGAGTGTCTGGATTAAAGGAACAGGAACCACTACAGTCAACGTATTATGGGGCAATACCATCTTAATGCGTTCAATTGATGGCCATTCTGCAGGTGCTTTCACTCTTGATGTCAGTAACTCAAATAATGACTCCGCAGCTCTTTCGATTCGCCAAGGATTAGAATCACCGTTAAACGTGGCGGTAGGAAAATTACAAGATCCATTTAAACTGTATTATCGGTTGGATATTTTACGTAATGAGAGAACGATCTATACGCAAGAAGTAACAAATCGGGCAACTTTACAAGAAATTATGAATGCTTTCGGAGATAAAGAGAATAAAATAGACGTTAAAATAGATGATATCATCCAAATCACACACCCAGGGAAAACAGCTAATAGCTCGGTCGTGATGATTGATGAAGAAGAAAAAGATTTTACATACGGAACAGAGAATGCTCGTTATCGTGTAACAGCGTATGGTTTAGACCCAGCTCCCGTAATAACAGCTGAAAGCGCAAGAGTATTTTTTTTAGGCGAAGATATCAACCAATTGAATCCACAAGAGTTCATCAAAAATATACGTCTTAATGATCAATTAACTTCGAATGAACAGTATAAAATCAACCTTATCGATGGGGGGGATACTCGAACAGTTGGTAAGCAAACGATGAGAGTCAATATTACCACAAAAGATGGTTTAGTCTCTGAAGAAGTTGAAGTCACTTATCAAGTGAAATGGGGTGATACTTTCGTTCTAAAGGGGTTGAAAGAATCGACTGTTGGTGCATTCAGTTTACTAAAAAGTAATGATCAATGGCAGATTAAAGCTAGCCAAGGCGTAGAAGGTACAGAATTAGACGAGCCAGTCAATAACTACTTTGGCAGAGGTACCTTTTACTCCATTGAAATTTTACAGGGGACAACTAACAAGTTCCGTTATGAAGTGATAGGCAATCAGTCGATTCGTGAATCCATCTACGGCTTCAACGAGGGAAAACCGCTGGATGTCAATGAAGGTGACGTGATCAAAGTGTACCATGCCGATTCTGTTGGGAAAAATCTATTAATGAAAGACGAATTAGTCAAGGATTACACGATGGGTTCCGATTATGCGTATTATGAAGTCACTGAATATGGCTTGGAACCAATTTTAGCGGTAGCGGCTGATTCGATGCCTCAAGAATTTATCTTGGGTGAAGACAGCAGTAACGTTGATGGATCGAAGTTGATCAATAGTATTACGGTCAATGGAACGATAGTGGCTAGTAATCTATATACAGTCAAACAAATGAGTGATTTTGATACTTCGGTGGCAGGATCACAAACGATCAAAGTACGTATTGATACGAAAGATGGGCTGGTGTCAAAAGAGATTGACGTTCCCTATGAAGTCAAATGGGGAAAAACTATTTTGATAAAAGCTCAGAATGGACAATCAGCCGGGGCCTTTTCATTATATGCGGGAACTTCCAGTACGAATCGGGTATTAGTCTTTAACCAAGGATTAAAAACCGATCTTAATGCACCAATTAGTACCGATTCTTCACTTTACTATTCCATTGAAATAGTGCGTGAAGGGCGATCTATTTACTCTCAAGAAATACCGGGTTATGCGACGTTAGAAGAGGTAATGGCTAATTTTGGCTCGAAACAAAAATTGAATGTCCAAGCAGGTGATATCATAAAACTATATCACCCCCAACGTTCAGACGGTAGCTCTGTCTTATTGGTAAATGAAACAGAAAAGGACTATACCTATGGTTCTCCATATGCTAATTACCGCATAACTTCTTATGGTTTTGAGCCCATGCCGGTAATTGAAACTGTAGGACCAAATAAAGTTTTTTCTTTAATGGAAAACACTCAAAATATAGACTTGAGTCAGCTATTAGCGAATATAACGATCAATGGTGAACGGGTGGAAAGCAAAAATTATAAGATTACGCAACTTTCTAAAATGGACACCTCTACTGTTGGTAAAAGAGAAGTCAAATTAAATCTTAAGCCAGAAGATGGCTCAGCAGATATTGAACTGGATGTTCCTTATGAAGTGGCTTGGGGAAGTACTTTCTTACTTAAAGGGTTAGATGACCAGAATGTGGGCGCTTATAGTATTGTGGAACAAGGCGGAGAGTGGACGATACAAGCTGGCAAAGGGGATGATTCCACCGTTTTATCGGATCATGTGAATAGTGCCTTTGGTCGCGATACTTACTATCGAATCGAAATAGTAGGAAATCCAGAAAATCAGTCCGAAGAAAAAACAGGTGTCACTGTCGAAAATATTATGGGCTTAGATCCGACTACTCGATTATCGGAACAAATAAAATACCAGTATGATGTGACGGGCAATATGACAGTGTGGCAGGCGATCAATGGGTTTAATAATGGCCAACCATTACCGATTGAGGAAGGGGACATCGTTAAAGTTTATCATGCAGAGGCGAAGAATAATTTATTGATGCGAGATGACTTGTCGAAAAATTATACAGCGGGTTCCAACTACGCCTATTATCAAGTGGCCAGTCAAGAATTTGTTCCCATCACTGAGATGGAGGCTGAAACAGTTTCGCATGAATTTACCTTGGGCGAAGATACCAGTGACATTGATGGAATGGATTTGATTAAAAATGTCACTTTCAATGGTCAAAAATTAGAGACGACATTATATGATGTCGAACAAGTTTCTGACTTTGATACAAATACCACTGGACAGAAAATGTTAAAAGTGAAATTGTCTACCGCAGATGAGGTGACTTCTACAGAAGTGGAAGTGCCTTACGAAGTGAAGTGGGGAAGTACGATCCAACTAAAAAATCAAGATGGCGATACTGTAGGTGCCTACAGTTTGATAAAAGAAAACAAACAAATCAAACTCCAATCATTACAGGGAGAAGACGGAAGTGACTTATCGAACCGTATCACAGAATATGATGACATGGAAATTTACTATGGGATTGAAGTTTTTACAAATAACAGCAGTAAATATAAATACGAAGTTCGCGGTACGCAAACAATTGAACAATCGATTAATCGATTCAATAGTGGGGAACCATTAAAAGTTTCGGTGGGAGATCAAATTAAAGTGTATCATGCCGATCCAAGTGGGAATGTCTTGATGGCAGAAGAAGAGCGAAATTACACTTATGGTTCCAATTATGCGTATTACAATGTGACTGAATATGGGTTTGAACCAACAGGAGATTTTACCGTGACACCAACAGAAGCGCAAATAGTTATCGATACGAAACGTGTGGACCTTAAAAATCTTTTGAAAGAAGTTAAAGTCAATGGCAAAGAGCTGCCGAAAACTGCTTATACGGTTGCATTAGATCCTGAAACAGAAATCGATACTTCCTCTTTGGGGTATCGTGTTGCTAAACTAGTCGTGAAAGCTGACCGTTCCTATGGTGGTTTTTCTACTGAAACTGAAGCGGCTTATGAAGTGGTGGAAAAAGGGACGGATGGTGCTTTAGAAGATGGTACAGAAGATAGCATGACTGAAGATAAAGAGATCACAGGAACAGATTCAGAAAAAAAGAACTCAAATGGAGACAATACAAGTGGCGCAAAAAATGGTAATTTACCAAAAACCAATGAAACAAAAAATACGGTTTTTACTGTATCAGGTGTCTTGATTGTTAGTTTAGCGGGAATCATCCTGTTTTGGAGAAAAAGAAAAGCAAATAAAAATTCTAAAAAATAAGATAATCAGTTATTAAAAAGCCCACGTTAGCTAGACTACAGCTGACGTGGGCTTTTTTGTCGGTCTTCAGATTGATTAGAAAGTAGTTAGCTTTCATTGGTGTCACTCAACTAAAGAAATGAGCTACTCTCTCATTTGGCTTGTATCTTGATATTCGAGGATATTACCTGGTTGGCAGTTTAAAACTTCGCAAATCTTATCGAGCGTAGAAAACCGAATCGCTTTTGCTTTACCATTTTTTAAAATAGAGATATTAGCCATCGTAAGACCTACTTTTTCACTCAGTTCGGTCACGCTCATTTTTCGCTTGGCTAACATGACATCTAAATTGATAATAATAGACATTCGACACCTCACACTGTTAAATCATAGTCATTTTTTAAATAAATGGCTTGTTTGAGTAAATCAATCAAAATGCTTGAAAGGATGTAGATAAAAAAAGGGATAAAGAGTAAGACGAAAGCGATGAGTAGGATTCCTGGACTATCGCTCATATCAGCTATTTGGTAAAATTTTGGCAAAATACCAAATGCAAGGATCGTGATACATAAAAGGCAAGATCGGATTTTACTGCTAAGTTTGAGACTCTTTTTAGTAAAAGTTTCCTTTGAAGGGAAGGTTTTGACTAAGCGGAGCAGGAAGAAATTGAGCAACAAAGTGACTAGAAGGATCAGGTAAAGAACTAGAATAAATAGTGTAGTTTGCCAGTTGCTAAATGGATTTGTAGGTTTTGTACTCAATTGAATAGTTAATAGCGTTCCCAAGAGAAGGGGAACAAAACAAAAAACAGAAACGATTAATTGGATAAAGAACAGTTTGGATTTCATAAAATGCCTCCTAAATTTTTATTAGTATAGCATGAGGTTTGTTCATTATCAATAATTATTTATCGATAAACGATAAATAAAAGGATGGACAAACGCCTTTTTCAATAAAGAAAAGGCGTTCTAACGAATCATATTATATTTTAAAGCTGTAAAACTATTACTAAAAATGGACTATTTCTCATTTAAACAATGTATTCCCTAACCACTAATACATCCTTGTAACCCTGAAGTTACGCCAGTGGGATTAAATTTCATCAAAACAAATCAAAATCTCGCATAAAATATTTATCGCAATAGATTAATTATAACATATCTTTTGCAAAAAAGATATTTAATTTAGATTACATTTGCGATAGTTTTAAATAACAGAACTTTTAAGTAGAAAAACGTATCATTATCATGTTTATACCCTCCCAAATCTAAAGTAAATATGCTAAAATCACAAATAACAGCGAAGATCATGATTGGTTGGAAAAATTTATCCCTATTTTTCGTTATTAAAATTAGGTGTACAAATAACTAATTGTTTTATTTTGTTTGGTTGTGGGGAGTGGAGAAACAAAATACGCTAGTATAAATTGTTATATAAGTATGGATAAAAATTTCAGATAAAATTATTAAGTTGTTAGGGGAAGTTTAAATGAAATTAAATGAAGAAAGTTTATTTATCCTAATTTTGATTGGTCAGCTTTACACTGTTTTTATGGCTCTTGGTTATCTAAGGAATCTTTTATCAAATAAAAAGTTTCAGTTGTTTTCGTTTGTTAGTGTAATCGCTTATATTGCTTTATATCAATGGATCAATATCATAGCGACAGTTATCTTATGGGCTGGGTTATGTCTAAGTATCTATATCATTGATCGAAACATTGATATAGCGATATTTTATCCTTCGATTATTTTATTTTTCTACATATTCATTGATGGAACAGCCAAATATCTATATAAAATTTTAGGTTGGGATATCAGCGATTTTTTTACAGCTGTTTTAGGAACAGGTTGTTTGTGGATCGTTACTGTTTTTCTAAAAAAAATGGTCATACCAAAGATTATTAGGGATAAAACGACTCTAAAAATAGCGGCCATCGTTGTTTTTTTTACGATTATTGTTTATTTTATTAACATTTGTAGTGATCGTTTTTCTGTTTTAGCAAGATTCCTAGTTATCAGTAATGAATTATTTACGGTTCTTTATGGTGTAATGTCTACCATAATTTATTGTGTACTACTTTTTATCAAGAAAAAAGAATTCGAAACACGAGAACAGCAAAAAGAAATGCGTCACCTGATTGAATACAGCGAACAGATCGAAAATAATTATCTTGCATTACGAAAATTTAAACACGATTATAAGAATATTTTGTTTTCAATAGAGGATTATATTCAAACAAAGGATATTGAAGGGCTGCAAAAGTATTTTTATCAAAGTATCAAAGCAACAGAAACGATTTTTGAAGAAAACAATCTCCCAATTGCTTCGATTTCAAATCTTAAAATTAGAGAGATAAAAAGCATTATTTTGAGTAAATTATACGTGGCTAGCCAAAAGGGTGTCGAAGTAAACGTAATGATTCCAACACCCATTACGGATATCGCTATCTCAACAGTCACACTTGTTCGTATGCTAGGGATTATACTGGATAATGCAATTGAAGAATCAGCCTTTTTAGAAAAGGGAAAAATTGAATTGACTATTATGGAGGAAGACAAAAATTGTTTTTTTGTCTTAATGAATCAATGTCGTTCGAGTATTCCTAAATTACATGAATTGAAAAAAGTGAATTTTACTACTAAAAAAGGAAATCAAGGACTAGGTCTAACGAATCTGGACGAGCTTGTTCATTTGAATGAGAATGTTTTTTTAGAAACAAAAATTGAAAACAATCGCTTTATACAAATCATAACGATTAGTGGAATGAGGGGCTAGTAATGTTAAAAATATTTGTTTGTGATGATGAAATTGCTCATCGTAATAAGCTTACTCGGATGATTACAAATTATTTATTGATGAAAGACTATGATGTTCAATTCCAATTTGCTACGGATGATCCAATGATGATCTTGTCGTTTATTTCAAAACATAAAACAGAAGGAATCTATTTTTTGGATATTGATCTAAAAACGGATTTAAATGGGATCGAGTTAGCAAAAAAAATCAGAGATTACGACCCAACAGCAAAAATCATTTTTGTGACAACTTATACAGATTTAGTCTATTTAACTTTTTTATACAAAGTAGAAGCATTAGATTACATCGTTAAAGATAATATGGATACCTTTCAAAAGAGAGTGACGGAATGTATTGACGTCGCAATTGAACGCTATTTGAATACAAATCTGGAAACTAGACCCCAAATTTGGATTAAGAATGGTCCAGTTGATGTAAAGTTATATGTCGATGAAATATTTTATTTTGAATCTAGTCCAACACCCCATAAATTGATCGTCTATTTAGATAACCGCAGAATTGAGTATATAGGGAAGATCAAAGAAGTAGAAAGTATGTATGAGGTATTTTGTCGTTGCCATCAATCTTATGTAGTTAATCTGATGAATGTGAAAGAGATCAATAAAAAAGAACGAGTGATCACTATGGCCAATGGAGCAAAATGTTTAGTTTCTACTCGTCATTTAAAAAAAGTAGTAAATCAGTTCAAGAAATTAACCAGTTGTTGATTACATCTCCAAGTATTCCGCACTTTTGATCAAATAACGTTCACTTTTGATAAAACCAACTATCTTATAAAAAAACAAATATAATATAGATGAAAAGGAGCGGATCAAATGTCGGAAGAATCTATATCTTTAGAAGAAAAAGTTTCAAAAACAATTAGTAAGCGGATAGGAAGACAATTACAATTGTCAGAAATTGACTTGGCAAAAATGGAATATGGATTAGCTGTTCTTCTGGTAATTAGTTCAAAGATATTTTTTATCTACTGTTTAGCTGGGTGTCTTCATATTATTCTGCCGGTTTTAACTACCCATTTGGCATTTACACTAATGAGAAGAACAACAAAAAGTTTTCATGCAAGAGATAGTAATGTATGTACGGTCTTAAGTCTATTTTTCTTTGTCTTATTACCATATCTAGTTACTACTTTTGCTGTAGATGTCACAAGAGCCAGCTTTGTGATCTGCAGTCTCATGATTTGCTTGATCTTGTGGTTCAAAGGGATAGTGATCGCACAAAGACCGGCGAAAAGTTCTTTGCTAAATGGAAAGAGCCAGATGATAGTGGTCAGTTTGTTCCTTACTATTTTTGGTGGGATTCAATCAAATAACCGTATTCGTACCTTACTGTTGTTAGGCATGATGATCTCAACCCTTTTAATGTTTGTTCAAAAAAGAAAGGATGAAGAAAATGTTAAAAAAAATTAGCTCAAGAAAATTAAAATATATGCGAATTTTAGCAACTGTTGCTATTGCTGTTGCTACAGAAGCTATAGGTAAAGGAACAATGTGTACAGGAATTATTTATGAACCAAAAGTACCTGAAGCATTGAAACAAATCGAAAAATAAACTTGTAAATCGAAATACTAGTGGAATAAAAAGAATTCATCATACGAAATAAGTCTTAGGATCAAAAATAGTAGTTGCTATTTTGACCCTAAGACTTATTTTTTTCGATAATTTTGTAAGAGCAAAACAAATATAAAAAAGAAAAAAGATTCCCATAATGTCGTTGTCCAACTAAATTCTTTTGAAATTCCAAAAAATAAATTCCCTGCATTAGAAACGATTAAATAAATTAAGGTAGTTATTAGAGCATAAATTATTTTCTTTACCATAATCTCACAACACCCCTTTTTTCAAAAACATGGCTAAAGCGTTCCATTTCTTCAAATGATCTTTACTTAAGTATAATTCATTTAAAAGATATTTGGAAAGAAATTTTATCTGTTTTTTACAGATAAGAAAGAAGAAAGAGAGTAGGAAATGATAAATATTAGAAAATTTTCATAGCAACTGATAGTTTTTTGTAATAATAACTGAGCATTATCTTTGCATTTTTTAATGTAGACTACTATCCTTTAAATATACCCAATAGAAAAAAGGCAACACAGTCTATTGGAGGGAAACGTTATTTATGAATGATTGTCATAGAAAGTGAAAAAAGGCTATTAGTATTAGCATGGCATGGTAGCGCTTTCTATAAAATCTTGTAAATAACATGTGTGATCACGGTCAATTAGAAGTAGGAGGTGGAGAATGAATAAAGGGTGGAAGATCGTCGGTATTCTTGCAAGTTTATTCTTGCTGACGGTGCTTTTAGGGATTGCGTTGATCAACGCACCGTATATGATGCCAGAACAGTTGGAACGTTTTCGATTTTTTGTCATAACGAACTACTACGTGCAACAATATCTATTTTGGACAGCTGTCGTTTTTGCTATACTTGTGCTTATTTTGTTATTAGTTGTTCTTTTCTATCCAAAATCCAAAGGAACGTTTGTTTTAAAACAAAAAGATGGAAAACTGACTTTAGACAAGAAAGCAATCGAAGGGCTTGTGCGATCACAATTACATGAAGAAGAATTTGTTGGTTCACCAAAAGTTCGAGTACGCTCAACAAAAAATAAAATCAATGTCCATGTAAAAGGGGATTTAAAACGAACATCCTCTTTAATTGGTAAAACAGGAGAATTGATGCGTGACATTGAACAACAAGTGGCACGAGTACTTGGTACTGAACAAAACATCGCTGTAGCTGTTACTTATAGTGGATTTGAAGATTACGACAGTAATGCACACAAGCACGCTCGAGTAGAATAGGAGGGGCCCATCATGAAAGAGATATTTTCAGCGTACAAGCTCCCTATTATCTTCGGGGGACTTGGCTTACTGTTAGCTGTTTTATGGATAACAGTTGGATTTTTTAAAACACTTCTAATATTAATCATGACTGCTATAGGTGCAGGCATTGGTTTTTATTTGAAAGAAACAAAAATATTTGATCAATTTTTTAAATCTTAGGAGGAACTGGACATGGAAAACAAAGAAATCAAAAACACAAATACAATGACATCTGAGAATAACCATATTTCACGTGGAGAATTAACTTACGAAGATAAAGTAATCCAAAAAATCATCGGTTATGCTTTGAAAGATGTTGACGGTTTATTAACATTAGATGGCGGTTTCTTCTCAAACATTGCTGAAAAATTAGTGAACACGGATAATGTCACAGCAGGAATCAATGCAGAAGTTGGTAAAAAACAAGTAGCTGTTGACTTAGATGTAGTTGTAGAATACGGAAAAGATATTGAAAATATCTATGATCAAATTAAAGACTTGATCAGCCGTGAAGTGAATGATATGACACATTTAGATGTAATCGAAGTGAATGTGAATGTAGTTGATATCAAAACACAAGAAGAATATGCAAAAGATCAAGAAACTGTCCAAGACAAAGTGACAGATGCTGCTAAATCAACTGGTCAATTTGCTTCAAAACAAACAGATAAAGCAAAAGCAGCTATGAATAAAGGAACACAAAAAGTGAAAGAAAACACTGAACCACGTGTTCAGTAATTGATTGTTAGTAAAAGAAATTAGGAGGAAATTAAAATGGGATTTATTTGGTCATTAATCGTCGGTGGTATTATCGGAGCAATTGCAGGGGCTATTACAAATAAAGGTTCTTCAATGGGAATCATTGCTAACGTAGTCGCAGGTCTAGTTGGATCAGCGATCGGACAAGCTTTACTTGGCACTTGGGGACCAAGTATCGGGGGCATGGCAATCGTTCCATCATTGATTGGTGCAATCATTCTTGTATTGGTCGTATCATTCTTTGCTCGTAAACTGTAAGAAATTGATCGGATCATTTGATCGATCATAAATAAAATCAGAAGCTGAGACAATTATTGTCTCAGCTTTTTTTATCTACTTTAAAAAAATTCGGTCCAGTTAGTAAAGTTTATTCGTGTAAGCTGTTTAGAATAAAAATATCATTGTTATTGTGAAGTTTTACTCAAAATCCTCTTGACTTAGAGTTGACTCCAAGTAGTACAATATCTTTTGTGGTAACAATTAGTAAGACCGAAATGAGTTATTCTTTTCGGACATGTTATTGCAAAAGGAGAGAGAATAGTGAGTATAAAGACAAACATCTTAGACCAAATCAATGGTCCAACAGAGGTAAAAAAACTAACGATAGACGAAATGTCTGAATTAGCTACAGAAATTAGAGAAAAGATTTTACAAAAAAATAGTGCGATCGGAGGACATGTCGGACCAAATTTGGGTGTCGTGGAATTAACAATTGCTTTCCACCATGTGTTTGACTCGCCCAAGGATAAAATTGTTTGGGACGTTTCCCATCAATCTTATGGACATAAGTTATTAACTGGTCGTAAAAATGGATTTGAGGAGGGAAGCTACCACGAAATTAGTGGCTATTCCAATCAACATGAAAGTGAACATGATTATTTTACTGTGGGGCATACTTCAACTTCGATCAGTTTAGCGGTCGGTCTTGCAAAAGCCCGTGATTTGAAACAGGAGAAAGGAAATATCATTGCTTTTATCGGGGATGGTTCCTTAAGTGGAGGCTTAGCTTTTGAAGGTTTGAATAATGGTGGAACAATCAATTCTAATTTGATCGTTTTAGTGAATGACAATGAAATGTCCATTGATGAGAATCAGGGAAGTTTATATCGTCATTTAGCAGAGCTTCGTGAAAGCAATGGGACAAGTAATGATAATTTATTTAAAGCGATGGGGTATGATTATCGCTACATTGCGGATGGTAATGATTTAGAAACAGTAATTGAGGTTTTCAGAGAAATTAAAGACATTGACCATCCAATCGTTTTACATGTTCACACCGAAAAAGGTCATGGCTATGAGCCAGCCGTCGAAAACAAAATGAAATATCATTGGCATGTACCGTTTGATTTAGAAACAGGCGAAGCGAAAAATGCTCCTACTAGTGAAAGTTTTAATCAAATAATTATGAACTATCTTGATGAAAAAACGAAAACAAGTGCAACGCCTATCGTGGCTGTGAATGCTGCGATTCCAGGAATGTTTGGCTTAAAGGAATTTCAAAAAAAACATCCAGAACACTACTTTGATGTGGGGATTGCAGAACAACATTCGATCACATTTGCTTCTGCTTTAGCATCTCAAGGGATTCGACCTGTGGTATTCCATTCAAGTGTGTTTTTACAACGAGCATATGATCAATTATCTCATGATTTAGCGATCAACGAAAATCCAGTAGTCATTCTAATTGGAGGAGCAAGCATTTCAGGAAGTGATCGTACCCACCAAGGGACTTTTGATATTCCTTATCTTTCAAGTATTCCTAATATTAAATATTTAGCGCCAGCTACGAAGGAAGACTTACTTTCGATGTTGAATTGGAGTTTATCGCAAACCGATTCACCGGTTGCTATTAGAATCCCTGCTCATGGTGTGACATCTGGTGAAGCAATCGCAAAAGACTACGCTATTCCAAGTTACCAACGCTTGGTTGCTGGAGATAAAGTTGCAATCTTAGCACTAGGTGGCTTCCTTGAATTAGGTAAACAAGCTTTAGAAGAATTTGTGAATCAGGGGATTTCAGGCACTTTGATTAACCCTGGAACGATCACCGAACTTGATCATGAAACTTTAGAAGAATTAAAAGAAAATCACCAATTGATTATCACTTTAGAAGATGGTAGTCTTTCGGGCGGATTTGGTGAAAAAATCAGTCGTTATTATGGAGATTCAGCAATCCAAGTTCTAAACTTTGGTTCTCAAAAAGAGTTTACTGATAGTGTACCTGTTCAAACATTGTATGAACGTTATCATTTGACACCAAAACAAATCGTAGCAGATAGTCTTAGCAGTTTAAATCAATAGAAAAAAACAGAGTAAATTCGTGATATCAAACGAATTTACTCTGTTTTTTTAAGAAATCCGACTTAAATAAACTATATTTATATTATGTAAACACAGTTAGGGATAAACCGAACGAGTAATGAAATAAACATTGCTTTTATCGATAAAAATCCCATAAAATAGAAAAGTAAAGAAATAATCTATTTTTTAGGAGGTATTTTTTTGATTGATTTGCAAGAAATATTTACACAAAACCAGATTGAGTTTGAACTTTATCGCCATCGTCCGATTTATACCAATGAGGATGCGTTAGTTGTAAAAGAGGAACAAGGATTTAGCGGTACTGAGACGAAGAGCTTATATTTAAAAGATAAACAAAACAATCGCTATATTTTTTTAACCTTCACGACTAAAAGAAGCGACTTTAAAAAATTAAGCAAACTGATTGGTAAAAGAGTGTCAGTTGTTTCGGCTGAAGAAATGGAAGCGGAAACGGGACAAAAGTCAGGTGCTGTTTCACCATTTGGTTATGAATCATCTGTTCCTGTCATTATTGATGAAGAAATATTCGCTCAGGAAAAATTAGTATTTGCACCTGGTAGACCTGATCAAACCATGGTAGTCAAAGTGGCAGATTTAGATAAGATCATTCAAGTATTAGAAATAAAAACGTATGTATTACCAACAGTCGAGTGACCTGTAACCATAATGAAACAGGTTCATCTTAAGTGAAATCTTTTGTTTAACGAAGGTTTCGTGATAGAAAAACTGCGTATGAGTAAAGGCGCAGATGTGACGTTCCATACCAAAAAGCTTAGCTGATCAGAAAGTAAATCGAACATGGTTCAGACGAAAACGATGAGACGATCGTGAAAGTAAAACAAAAAAGCAAATGTCTAAGCTATAAACAAAAGTGTCATTTTGTTATAAAACATCGATCATCAGCTTTTTTATTTGGAAATTATTGTTTACCCTGTAATCAAGTTAATTGAGATAGTAGTTGATCATATCCTAATTCTCTGGCATAATCTTCGGCAGTTTTTCCTTGATTATCACGCAATTCTTTATTTGCACCATGAGCCAATAATTCTCGGACGATGTCTTGGTAGATCTTTGAGCCATCTCGCAAAGCCACAGCTTCAATCAAGGCAGTATAGCCATAATGATTTTGATGGTCAATATCAACACGACCATCGGTTAGCAAAAGTTTGACGTTGGCTAAATGTCCTTTTTCGGCAGCTGGTATCAATGCATTACCACCAAAACGGTTAACGATCGACTGATCAGGTTCACTATTTTCAAGCATATAAGCAAGAATCTCAGTTTTTCCTTGTGCGCCAGCATATAAGTAAGGGCTATCTTGAATATGATCTTGTAAGTTGATGTTCGCACCGTGATCAACGAGGATTTTTGCAATATCGATCATATTATGGTGGACAGCAATCAATAATGGGGATTCTCCTTTTTCATTTTGTTCATCAATCATCGCAGTTGACTGGTCTAACAACGTTTGAACTAGATTTAAATCCTCGGCACTAACAGCTTGTAACAAGCGACCTGGAGCAATTGACATTGGTGTTTCCTCCTTTGATGGATGGTTGGGATTAGTTGGTAAAGGCGCAGAAGTTGTAGAATCCAAAACAATCGAATTCGTGCTAGTATTAGTACCATTTGATTGAGAGGAATGATCGGCACATCCTGCAAATACCAATAACGTAGGGAATAACCATAGGATTGAATACGATTTCATGAAAACGCCTCCTCCATATTATTTTAGTTGAAATAGCCATAAACAGCAAAATAAATACTTGCTAAACAATGCACAGCTCTTTATATAGAGGCAAAAACGTAATAAGCAACGCTTCCAAGACGGATTCTTGACAAAAAAAGAACAATGATAGATAGTAAAAAATAGTGTCTGACTAAATCTAGACAGGAGAACAGCTTTTGATTCTGTCAAATGAAAGTAGGGGAGTAGATGTTTACACGTTTGTCATCTCAATTAACAGAAAGAGAAAATTATAAATTACTGATTGGTTCAATTATTCCCAGACCAGTAGCTGTTGTTTCAACATTAACTGAGAAAGGGAACTTAAACATTGCGCCATTCAGCTATTTTAATATCGTTAGTTCAAATCCACCCATCGTTTCGTTGGCTGTCCAAAGAAAAAATGAGCAGATGAAAGATACTGCTAAAAATATCTTAATAAGGAAAGAAGCAATTATCCAAGTTTTAGATGAGCAAAATGTGGTGGAGGTCAATAAAACAGCAGCAACTCTTCCGCAAGAAGAAAGTGAGCTAACCTTGACTAACTTGACTACGAAAATAAATAGGAATGGTTCAATTCCACCAATCAATGAGTCAAAAATTGTTTTTGAAACAGATTTATATGACCATCTCGAAATTAAGAATGAGCAAAAAGTTACTGCCGATCTTTTCTTATTAAAAATCCATACGTATCAATTAAATGAAGAGGTATATGATCCAGTATCTGGGAAGATCAATCCCAAGAAACTACAACCAGTTAGTCGATTAGCAGGGAATGATTATGCAACCTTAGGGGAAATCTTTACCATCCCTAGGCCAAAGTGAACCACATGACGATAAATATGTTATTTTTAGAGGATGTATAATCCTAAAAATATTATTATAATATTGGCGTAAGTTCATTTCTTTCATGAATGGAGTAAGAAATAAAATTTAGCTAAAACATTTTTTAGTTATAAAAAACAATAAAGTTTTTTTAGGTAAACCGAATGATTTAAAGTTTTATTTAAAATAGGCAAGTAAAAAGGCAAATATGAGACTTTTTAATGCATGAATAAACTGGTATGTAAATGTTAAGATAACTTGAAAATTTATTCCGAAAAGTGAAAAAAAGAAAATTAAAACAGAAAAATCAATCAAGTCAGCAAGGTATTTTCATACTAAACGACTTCCTAAAAAGGGGAAATATATTAAAGATTGATTAATTTTGTTTTTTTATCAAATAAATGATTGCTAAAATAGTTAAAGAAGCTTACTATTAACTCTGTAAAAAATAAAAATAGTAATAACCTTGTTAGGTGAGGCTCCTATACAAACATATGCTATTGCTCAGAAACGTCGAAAGACGCCAATGAGTCAAACAGGAATTGTCGGATTAAGGCTTTTTCAAATAGCTAAGAGTGTTTCTTTACGTTGTATAGTGCTAAAACTCGGACGATGAGATGATGCTAGGTCAGAATTCTTGTTCGAAAAGGTTTCTGACCTTTTCTTATATTCTATAACTGATTCTATATTTAACTGCTCGTGTTCGCCTAACTTGTGTAAGAGGAGGGGGATATGCGATGTGGAAAAACAGAAAGATCGACTGGTTGATTTTAGGCCCTTATTTGGCTTTGTCAATTGTCGGTCTTTTAGAGATATATAGTGCTAGTTCCTATCGTTTATTGGTAGCAGGAAGTGATCCTAAAAGCTTATTTATTCGGCAATTTTTGTTTATTATTCTTAGTTGGGGAGTAATTGTATTGACCTATTCCATCAGATTACAAGTTCTACTGAAACCAAGAATAATAAAAGCTGGATTGATTGTATCGGGCTTATTATTAGCGATGATGAAACTCGGGATTTTTGCTGTAACAGTTAATGGTGCCCAGCGGTGGGTTTCAATCGCTGGAATCCAGTTTCAACCGTCAGAAATCGCAACCATTTTTTTGATTTTATATTTAAGTCGTTTTTTTAGAAATGACCGCAGTGTTCCTGAGAAACTTCATATACCAGTGTTGATCGTGGGCGGAATCGCCGTGCTTGTTTTGTTTCAACCTAAAATTGCGGGAGCACTGATGATTTTAGCTATTGCTGGAGCTATCTTTTGGGCTGCAGCTATTCCCATTAAAAAAGGGCTGATAATTATCGGAGCAGCGATTGCTAGCTTGATCTTAGTAGCTGGCTTAGTTTTACTACTTGAAAAGCATCATTTGTTACCTTCATTTTTTGAACACGCTTATGACCGAATCGCAATGGTTCATAATCCTTTTTTAGATGAACATGGTGCAGGATACCAGATGAGTAACTCTTACTATGCACTATACAACGGTGGCCTATTTGGTCGAGGAATGGGGAATAGTATAACTAAAAAAGGTTATCTCCCTGAATCCGAAACAGATTTTATTTTCTCAGTCATTGCTGAGGAGTTTGGGTTGATAGGCGCATTACTTGTTTTGTTTTTGCTTTTCTTATTATGTATGCGAATCTTCCAAAAGAGTACGAAACAAAAGAACCAACAGGCAACTTTGATCTTAATTGGTGTAGGGACATGGATACTCGTTCAGACAAGTATCAATATTGGAAGTATCCTTGGTTTAATTCCAATGACAGGTGTACCATTGCCATTTGTCAGCTACGGAGGAACAAGCTATTTAATCTTGTCTTTTGCTATTGGATTAGCTTTGAATATCTCGTCTCGACAAGTGAAAGAGAAAAATAAGCAGGTTGAGAGGTTACAACTCAAGAAACCTGAACTGTTAAACAAGAACAATTAAGAATCTCTCAATTGGACTATCATAATAAAAAAATGGCTATATTTCAAGTAAGAGGTTCGGTTAGAAAGAGGAATCGAAAATGAAAACATTTCAAAAAGTGATTTTAGGTCTATTGACGGCAGTCGTCATTGTCATCGGCTATTTTTCTTTTGAGTTTGTTCATGGTTATTCTTCAACGAGTCGAGCAGACGATGTACCAAAAGTAGAAGCCAAAAGTGTTCCTAAGATTATCAATGTGGCATTGATTGGCTCTGATGCCCGGTCGAAAGAAGAGAATGGACGTTCAGATTCTTTGATGATTGCTCAGTATAATCAAAAAACTAAAAAAGCAAAATTGGTTTCGATTATGCGTGATTCTTATGTAGATATACCTGGGCATGGTCAAGATAAGATCAACGCAGCTTATTCATATGGCGGGATTGATCTTTTGAACCAAACATTGAAAGAAAATTTCAAATTTGAAACACCTTATTATGCAAGTATCACCTTCCAAGATTTCATTGATTGTGTCAATGAGCTATTCCCTAACGGTGTAGATATCAATGCTGAGAAAGATTTAGATTTGGATGGTGTATACATCAAAAAAGGTGAACAAACGATGGATGGGAATACCTTATTGCAATATGCGCGTTTTAGAGAAGATGCTGAAGGAGATTTTGGACGGATCAGAAGACAACAACAAGTGATCAAAGCAATTTCTAAGCAATTAAAAGATGTGACTTCCATCCTTAAATTACCAAAAGCAATCGGTCAACTCTTGGGAAGTATTAAAACGAATTTACCTGAAAGTGTATTAATTGATTGTGGTATTGATTTCTTAAAAGATGACAAACCAATTGATACGTTATCTGTACCAGTTGAAGGTAGTTGGAATTTTAATGATAACACACCTTCTGGTAGTGTACTAGAACTTGATTTAGAAAAAAATCAATTAGCAATCAATCAGTTTTTAGACCAATAGATTTACATTTTATTTAAAGTGTAAGAAGTTAGAAACAAGCGATTGTCGTTGTGTTCTAGCTTCTTTTCTTATGGTAAAATGGATAGAAGTTAAGATAAGAAAATGTGAGCGGAGGGACAAAATGAAACGAAGTGACAATCATCGCAGGAACAAGACTGGTGTGTATCTAACAAGCGCCCTTGTTTTAGTTCTTGCGGCTGGTGGCGGGTATTTTTACTATCAAAAAACGCAAGAAGAGCAAGTGGTTTCAGCAGGAGAAAAAACGATCCAACAGTTTACGGAACGTTTGAGTACTGGCGATTACAAAAAGGCGATGTCATACACACAAATTGATTCACAGACTAAGAAGACAATTTCTGAAAAAGAAGCTCTTGAAAAATACCAAAACATTTACGGAGCTGTGGCCATAAAAGGCTTGGAAATCTCTAATTTAAAAGTGACGAAAAAAGATAGTGAAACCTATTCTTTTTCTTATAAAGCTAAAATGAATACAAGCTTAGGCGAATTAAAAGACCTATCATATAAAGGAACTTTGACAAATAAAAATGATCAGATCAAAATCAACTGGCAGCCGAACTTGATTTTTCCTCAAATGGAAGATACAGACAAAGTAAGTCTGACTAGTGAGGAAGCTAAGAGAGGCGATATCCTCGATCGAAATGGAAAGAAATTAGCAACGACGGGCAAATTGAAACAGTTAGGGATCGTTCCTAGAAAGCTGGGAGAAAAAGAAGAGAAAACAGCAAACATCAAAGCAATTGCTGCAGCTTTCGATCTTTCAGAAGATGAAATCAATCAAGCTATCTCTCAAAGTTGGGTACAACCGGACTATTTTGTTCCTCTAAAAATCATTGATGGACAAACCCCCGAATTACCAAGCGGAGCAGCGATCCAAGAAGTTGATGGTCGCACCTATCCGTTAGGCGAAGCAGCAGCGCAATTGATTGGTTATGTTGGTGATATCTCAGCAGAAGATATCAAAAAGAATGCTGAATTAAGTAGTAATGGTAAAATTGGTCGTTCTGGTCTGGAAATGACTTATGACAAAGAACTACGTGGCACCAATGGGGGGAAATTGAGTATTACGGATGCTGATGGGACAGAAAAAGAAGTATTGATCGATCAAGAAGTGAAAAATGGTCAGGATATCAAATTAACTCTTGATGCCGATGCTCAAAAAATCGCATTTGATAGTTTAGGTGGAAAAGCGGGTTCAACAGTAGCGACTTCGCCAAAAACGGGTGAGTTGTTAGTATTAGCGAGCTCTCCAAGTTATGATCCAAACAAAATGACAAATGGAATCTCTCAAGAAGATTATCAAGCCTATACGGAAAATAAAGATCAACCATTTATTAGTCGTTTTGCTACCGGTTACGCTCCCGGATCTACATTTAAAATGATTACTGCCGCAATCGGATTAGATAATCAAACGCTGAATCCAGACGAAGTATTGACGATCAATGGATTGAAATGGCAAAAAGACCAATCATGGGGATCGTATCAAGTTACTCGTGTCAGCGATGTGCCTCAAGTCAATCTGAGAAACGCAATGATTTATTCTGATAATATCTATATGGCTCAAGAAACCTTGAAAATGGGTGAGAAGAAATTCCGCGAAGGATTAAATAAATTCATTTTTGGGGAAGACTTAGATTTGCCGATCAGCATGAATCCCGCACAAATCTCAAATAAGGATAGTTTTAAGTCAGAAATCTTATTAGCAGATACTGGTTATGGACAGGGAGAACTATTGATCAATCCGATCCAACAAGCAACGATGTATTCTGTTTTTGCTAATAATGGAAATCTCGTTTATCCAAAATTAGAGATGGATAAAGAAACGAAAGTTAAACAAAATGTCATTGCTACAACAGCTGTACAGACGATTCTGCCAGATTTGAAAGATGTTGTTCAAGATACGAATGGTACCGCTCATTCTTTAGCTGCTTTAGGCATACCAATAGCAGCAAAAACTGGTACAGCGGAAATCAAAGAAAAACAAGATGAAAAAGGACAAGAAAATAGCTTCCTATTTGCTGTGAATCCTGATACAAATGGTTATCTCATGATCAGCATGTTAGAAGATAAAGCAGAAGGTGATTCTGCAACGAAACGTGCACCTGAGTTGCTCCAATACTTGAATCAAAACTATCAATAGACGAATGAATAAAACTAATCAATGACTGTAGTCACTACTTACATTTGGGCTAGGAAACCTAAATTATTTAGAATACTACAGTCACTCGATTAGTTTTTTTATATAGGGATGCTTTAGAATGATCTTTTTACTTTTGGTTTAACGACAAAAGTAGCTAAACCTAATAAAATGAATCCAATAATGAATGGCATCGTATGATGGAAAGTAGCATATAGTTGACCACCAATCATCGGACCGATCACTCTAGCTAATGCTTGGATGCTTTGTGAAGCCCCTTGGATTTTCCCTTGGTCCTCTTTGCTAGCATACGTTGAAATCAAACCATTATAGGAAGGACTAAAAATCGCATCACCTAGCCCGAAAAAGACCATGCCGATGATAAAGTAGGGGATCGATCTATAAAAAGCGGAAAGGATGATGACAGAATAACCAATCATTTCACTGGTAATACCCATAGTGATGATCTGGTTTTCTCGCCAAAATTTTAATAAAATCGGCATAATCAACAGTTGAGCAATAATGTCCATAATGCCAATTAACGAGAAAGTAAAACCGATGATGATTGGCGATAAATGGAAAGTATCAATTGAAAATTGAGCAAAAATCGCTTGGAATGAACCGTTGGGTAGCCAAATCAAAAAACCTGTGATCAATAACCATTTGACTGATCGAAAAGTGAAAACCAATTGGAGTTGCTTGAAGGGATTGATTTGCTGAAGAGAAAGATTTCTTGTACGTTCACGTTTAGTCAAACTTTCAGGCATAAAAAAATAACCGTAAACCGCATTACTCAAAGACAAAAAGGAGGCAACGTATAAGGGAGTTGCTGGTCCGTACTGTGCCAAGAACCCACCAATCAAAGGACCTGCTGCAGTTCCAATCCCAACCGTCGCGCTAATCCATCCAAAATATTTTGTTCGACTTTCAATTGGCGTCAAATCAGCAAAATAGGCTAGAATAGCTGAGATTTCACCGCCGGTCAGCCCCTCAATTATTCTACCAAGAAAAAGTATCCATAAAGCTCCACCAAAGCCAAATAAATAGTACCCAATCGCAGAGCCAAACAAACTACTGATCAAAATAATTTTCCGACCAAACCGATCACTGAGTGCGCCTAACATAGGGGCGGCTAAAAACATGGAAAAAGCATAGATCGCACTGAGTAGTGTCACCGTGGTTGCTTGTTGCTGTGTGTTTTTTGTGTATTGCTCTACCATAAATGGGATGACCGGATTAACGATTGTTAACCCTAATCCAATCAAAAAGACCGAAGTGAAACCAAAAACGAGTGCATGTTTGTTGATTGTTGTATTCATATCAAAACTCCTTAGCTATAAAATGTTTCCCAGGAAACATTTTATATAGTATCTGTTTATTGTTTCCTTGTCAACAATAAACAGAGAGATACTACGATAGAAGAATGAAATCTAACGAAGCAGAGAGCAAAAAAAACCGTGATCTTAAGATCACGGTTGATTACACATGCACTTTATTTTTCTAGTTTTGTTCTTTTTAAATTTTCTCTAAAGCGACCGATAAAACGAAAAACAGTATCAAACTCTTCCTTAGTCATTTGTTGAAAAACGACCTCATTTTCTTTAAGAAATTCTTCATGGAGCTTTTGATGCATTTTGTTAATACGCTGACCTTCAGCTGTCAGGCGAAAGTAACGCTCTTTTTTATTTTCAGGTTTCTGATAGCTTTCAAGTAAGCCGTTAGTGATCATTTTTTTAGTTAGCTTACTAATCGCTCCACGAGTCATGTAACTAGCATTTGCTAATTTGGTTACATTTGGATTTGGAATTGATGCTACTTTTTCGATTAAGTCGATCTCATTTAAAGAATAGCCTTCGAGTACTTGTTCTAATTTTGGTTTATTACGCCAAGTGATCTCGTTAGTCAGATCGACCATCTCACTAATCAATTTAAGTCTTGAGTCCATTTTTCACCGTCCTTTTTCTCTAGTATAACGAATGGACATTATCATCACAACATTCATTGATAGATAGTAAGTTAATTGGCGTATACTTTTTTAGTGAAATATTTAAGAATCAGAGGTGAGATCAGAGTACTTAACAAAACAACGATCACTAAAGGAGAGTAGTAGTGATTTTCAATCAAGTTGCTTTGTTGTCCGATCTGTAAAATGATCAGTGCCATTTCACCACGAGAAATCATACCAGCTCCTACCATGAGTGCACTGTTGGAAGAAAAACCAGAGAATTTTGCTCCAATATATCCGCCAATAAGTTTAGTCAGAATCGCTACGAGTGTCAAAATCAAAATAAATAGTATCTGTTCACTAAAGTTAGAAAAATCTACTTCTAAACCAACACTCACAAAAAAGACGGGGATGAATACTGCATATCCTAAAGCTTCAACATTATTGTAAACTTCATGTTTTACTTTTGTTTGACTCACTGCAATCCCAGCAAAAAATGCCCCAATTACTGAACTTAACCCAATCAGGTCTGCTAAATAAGACATTCCTAGGCAAATGACTAATGACATAATGATAATGGCTGAATTCGCATAGATTTTTTCTGCTAGAGACATTAAAAATGGAGCGATCCATTTCACTAATAAAAAGATAAATAAGAAATAGAATAGTTGTTCCAACAAGAGTAAAGGAAGGGGTAGGTTGCTCGTAGACTTACCTGTTAAAAAAGATAAACTGAAGCTTAGCACTAGAACAACCAGAATATCATCAACGACAGAGGCACCTAGAATCGTTGATCCTTCCTTCGTATTCACAACATTCAGTTCTTTTAGTACTTCGACAGAGATACTAACAGAAGTCGCAGCTAAAATAATCCCAAAAAAGATTGCTTCATTATTTGCTACTTGAAACGCCTCGCCAGTAAGCCAACCGAAAAAGACAGGGAAGAGGATTCCTAAAAGTGCTACAAACATTCCTGGTTTAAAATATTTTTTCAATAAGGATAAATCACTTTCCAAACCTGCTAAGAACATCAGCAAAATGACACCAATTTCAGAAAAATCATGAACTAAAATATTTGGATGAACCCAGCCAAGTCCTGCTTGTCCTAGTAATACACCAACTAACAATTGCCCAATAACAGCCGGAATCCCAAATCTTCTTGAAATATGCGAACCAATTGTAGTTGCAACAAGGATTAGACACAAGATACCAATAAACTCCATAAGATAGTCAAACCTTTCTTTATTCAATAGTCTCAAATATATAATAACATTAATTATTTTATTTGTGGTAAAAAGAGATTGCATAAGAAATCAGCAATCAGAGACTCGGAAAATGAAAAATTTTAAAGCAAATAAAAAGAGGGAGCAAACAGAAAGTTTACCCCTAGAAACGAAAGAAATTTGGAAAAAGCAACTTCTTCCATCTTCTAGGTAAACTAATAGTCATGCAACCTCTTATTTACTTACGAATATCTCTTGTTCACTTTGAAATAGGTAATGATTTCTGAGATACCCATGAAAATTAATAGCCCACCAAATAATTGGAAGAGTATCATGACGCTTTTGAATGGATTGAATAATAAAATCAAACCACCAACCAATAAGAGAATACTATAAGCACTCCAACCTTTCGAACGGGTGTTAAGTCCGACGAATAATTGAAAGAGACTTTTTAGGATAATAACTAAACCTAAGATAACTGGTAAGAGCGAGACGATTGCTGCTGCAAAGACCCACACGATTAGTGCGAGAATAAAAAAGGCAATCCCGCTAATTAAACCAAATCCCCATGCACCCGTTTGTTTTCGGTTTTTATTTGCTTCTAAAAGATTCAAAATCCCCAATAAAACAAAATACGCTGTAATGAGGTAGCCAATAAAATGGAATACAGCTGTCGGATTGATCACAATTGCAAGTCCGGCAATGATGTAAATGGCTGACCTTAGCAATGCGTAACGCTGAAAATTAGTACGTATCATTTCAAACATAACATAACCTCCTTTTATTCTATTGTAACGGTAAACGGTTATTCTACCAAACAAAAACCTGTTTTTTGATTTAGCTTCTTAATATTTTATCCATTTTCTTGCCTTTTGCAAGTTCGTCGATTAGCTTATCCAAATAACGTATTTCCTGCATTAGAGGATCTTCGATCGTTTCGACTCGCACCCCACAAATCATGCCAGTTATCAACTGTCGGTTTGGGTTCAGTTTGGGTGCTTGTTCAAAGAAGACTTGGAATGTTACTTCGTTTTCCAGTTGTTTTTGTAATTCTTCTTCGGTATAACCAGTCAACCAGCGGATGATTTCATCCACTTCTGACCGAGAGTGTCCTTTTTTCTCAGCTTTTTTTACATAGAGAGGGTAGACACTTGAGAAACTCATGGTGAAAATTCGTTGATTCATGATAGCACCTCCTACGATAAGTTTTCTTTTATTATATTCGTTTGTTCAATAAATGTGTACTTATCGCAATTGTAAAAAAAGAATAAATAAAAGGTTAAGGCAAGTTGATGAATAAACTTGTCTTAACCTTTTGAGATTTGTAGCAAAGTTATTCTTTTCTCATCAAATAGTCAAATGCACCAAGGGCTGCTGTAGCTCCTGATCCCATAGCAATAATGATCTGTTTATAAGCACTATCTGTGCAATCACCAGCAGCGTAAAGTCCTGCTTCACTAGTAGCACCATGAGCATCAGTGATGATTTCTCCTCGATCATTTAACTCAAGTGTTCCAACTAACCAATCCGTATTAGGAACCAAACCAATCAGAATAAACACACCTGAAACAGCTATTGTGTGTTCTTCCTGGGTGGAACGGTCGATATAACTCAACGAATCAACCTTTGTCTGACCACTGATGTCTTTCGTCTGGGCATTTAGAATGACAGTGACATTTGTTAAAGTAGCTAGTTTATCTTGTAATACTTGGTCTGCTTTAAGTGTCGGAAGAAACTCTAAAATATATACATGTTTCGCCAACCCAGCTAAATCAATGGCAGCTTCAATCCCTGAATTTCCGCCACCAATCACTGCGATTTCTTTTCCGGCAAAGAGGGGACCATCGCAATGAGGACAATAGGCAATTCCTTTGTTTTTAAATTCTTTTTCACCAGGAACATTGATTGAACGCCAATGAGCTCCTGTTGCAACAATCGTTGTTTTTGATTTCAGCTGATTGCCGCTTTTTAAATTGATTTCAAAGAGATCTGCTCCTTTGTTTAGTGACACAACTTGTTGATTTGTCATAACATCAACAGGATAAGACCGTAAATGTTCTTCGACTTGCTTCATCAATCGTGGACCTTCTGTGTAAGGTGTACCGATTAGATTTTCGATGCCTAACGTTTCTACGACTTGACCGCCAAGTGTATCAGTTACGAGTCCAGTACGGAGGCCTTTTCTAACGGCGTAAATCGCTGCGCTGCTTGCTGCTGGACCGCCACCGATAACTAGAACGTCAAATAATTCTTTTGTATTGATTTCCTTTTGTTCCATTAGATTCGGGCCAGCTATTTTTCCTAAAATTTGTTCAATCGTCATTCGTCCACTAGCAAATTCTTTTTCGTTTAAAAAGACGGTTGGCACGGCCATGATTTGTTTTTCAGTGATTTCATGCTGATACATCCCACCTTCGATCATCGTATGGGTGATCAACGGATTTAAAACCGCTAAAATGTTTAACGCTTGAACAACATCAGGGCAGTTGTGACAAGTTAAACTGACATAGCTCTCAAAATGTAGAGGTTGATTAATTTCTAAAATGGATTGAATCAAAGTATCAGCTATTTTAGGTGGTCGTCCACTTACTTGTAATAAAGCAAGGAGGAAAGATGCAAATTCGTGGCCTAAAGGAATACCTGCGAAAGTAATCCCGCTAGTCTTTTGTAAAGAATTGATTTCAAAGCTAGGGGTACGTGGCAACTTCTTTTGTTCAACCGTAATTTTATCAGTCATATCTGCCACTTCGTTCACAAACTCGAATAATTGTTGAGAATTGGCAGTGTCATCTGTACTAACCGAAAAAACGACTGGTGCTTCCATTAAATCAAGATACTGAGCTAAATTTTGTTTCGTTTCCTTATCTAACATCGGCTCATCCTCTAAATCTTTCCAACAAGATCGAAACTAGGTTTTAGTGTTTCACCACTTTCTTTCCATTTCGCTGGACAAACTTCACCAGGATGCGTACGTACGTATTGTGCGGCTTTGATTTTGTCAATCAAGGCACTTGCGTCACGTCCAATACCATCAGCATTGATTTCCATTGCTTGTACGATACCATCTGGATCTATGATAAAAGTTCCTCTTTGTGCAAGTCCACTTTCTTCATTCAATACATCAAATAAACGAGAAATGTGGTGAGAAGGGTCGCCAATCATGGCATATTCTATTTTTCCGATAGCTTCAGATGAGTCATGCCATGCTTTATGTGTAAAGTGGGTATCCGTTGAACAAGAAAAGACTTGGACGCCTAGTGATTTTAATTCATCGTATTGTTCCTGTAAATCCTCTAATTCTGTCGGACATACGAAAGTGAAATCTGCTGGATAAAAGCAAATAATACTCCAATTACCAGTAAGATTAGCATCGCTGATATCGATAAATTCTCCGTTTTTATAAGCTCGTGCGGTAAATTCTCCAACTTTTTTTCCAATCAATGACATATGAAAACCTCCAATTTATTTTGCTTTATTTATAATTAATATAATTTAATAACGGTTGCAAAGTCAAAGGTTTTTTGGTTATTTTAAGAATGTCTCGTAAAAATAGGAGGTTATTTATAGGTGCAATAGAAAAAGCCGTACATGGGAATAGTGACTGCTTCCTTTGTCTAGTAGGATTCGTCGACTATTTTTCCATGAACGGCTGCATTGGATCATTTATTAGAAAATGGTGTGCAAGATGTATAATCATTTTCTTGTTTTAATTCAAAGATATATCCAGCAATTTGAGTAATTACTTTTTTCCATTCTTGCGGTGTTACATAATTGTCCAATAAATAGATTTTTTTGATGTGTGACGGCAGATGCTCTAAGGGACAGTCACTGACGATGATATCACATTCTTCCATATAATTTTTTTGGATGATGATCGACTCGGAAGAAAAGATCTGCTCGATTTTGACCATCAAATCTTTACTCACATAAAAATCCTTGGTGTAATTGATACCTATGACGATCGAGTGTTGAGGTTTAAAGCGATCATACAAATGAAGTAAGTCTTCAACGATCCATTGCATATTTTCTTTGATCAATAGATCTGGCAGCTCTTTACTGATTTTTTGTCTAAAAGTGACGTAGAATTGTTTGATCTCATTTTGTAAGTTTTCAAAATTTTCTTTTCCTTCATATAAAGTATAGGTAGGTAAAGGAGTATTGGGTTGATCAGGATTCAAAAAAGTACTGAAAAGTTTATTTCGAGCAAAGTTCAAGGCATAAAGTTTTTGTTGGTTTACTGGTACTTTTAAATGAAAGTGTCGGCTAAAAGACTCCACTAGCTTTTTAGAGTAAACGATGTAAGGAACATTAGCTTCTAGTAACATTTGGTAATGTTGAAAGCTAAGCTCGTCACTTTCTAGTTTTGAGATCGCTAATCTTGCTAACAGGTTGATTAAAACCCGCTGTTCATGACAAATAGATAAATGATCGTTAAGCAAATCAAATTCTGGAGTAACCAAGTATTCAATATAGTCATATTCTTTAAACTCTCTTTGGACATTCTTCAACGATGTAACTGGAAAGTTCTCTACACAGATTTTTAATAGTAAAAATAATTTCTCTTTCATCCCTCCACTTAGGGCATCAAGTAATTCTTGTTTAAAATAAGTTGTTAGTTCATACGTAATAGATTGTGGGGTTTCCATGCCATAGGGGACAGAAGTATTTGAAAAAATATTCCAATAAACATCTAAAAAACAATACTGGATCTGTACTTCCGTTCCTGCTACGATTTTTTTTCCTTTAGCTGTAAATTTAAATGCAATCCCATACAATTTAAGGAACTGATTGACAGCTTTCATTTTGGAATAAAGATAAGAGGAGCTGTAATTTGTTGTTTGACTAATGCTAACAATTGAATGACCAGTTGGTTCTAACAGGGCTGTTAAAATTTTAAAATTTGTCGATTCTAAACAGTATTTACCAAATAATTCATAATAACATTTTGCACTATCTGTATTCTTTAAATCTAACTGGACAAATTTCTTTTGCCTGATCAAAGAAACATCTTCTAAATCAAGTGTCATAAAATCCTGTTCTAATTCTTGAAGATAAAGCAAAAAATTAGAATCAGACATCTCAAAATAATCAGCGAGGTAGTGAGTGGTAATGAAGAATGGGTGTTCTGCAAGAAAAAGAAAAATATTGAGCTTGGTAACACTTTTTTTATTTAAAAGATACTTTTTGATTGCTTCTTGTGTTTGCATGTTATTCCTCCATTTGATTTTCCATCCAGCATTTTACTAAAAAATTAGCTATTTTGAACAAAAAAACAGTAATAATATTTTAGCCGTTTGTATTATCTTATGTATTGCAAGCCAAAAGTGTTTGAAACGGGGGAGATGTAAAAATGAATCACTTAAAACTTATAATGGCTACTGTTGCTTTGACAGGCCTATCGGTAACTGCCGAAGCAACGCAACAAGTAAAGATTGAAGAGCACCACCCAATCGTTACTAAAACGAAAGAGCCTGGGTGGGCAAACGTGAATTGTATCACACTACAGGATGAATTCTCCACAACAAATTCAGGAATCATGAAATTTCCGGTGGGAAAAACGGTACCAGTCAAAGCCAGTGTCAGCTATTCAGGCGATAGACAACCAATCTCACAATCCAATGTAGTATTTGAGAATGTTGATCCAGCATTGACGATTGGGTACGATCCAACTACGCTTCAGATTAATGGACATAAGGCTAGTTTTACCTTTACTGTAACATTAAATCAACATTTAACAAAGCCAGCATTATTTACGATCAAAGTAGCTGATGGCAGTCCGACAGATAATCAGCATCTTACGCCTTATAGTCAACGTCAGACAGTTGAAGAAATGCTTAATGTTGATGAGGATAATTTTACCGAATTACCAGAAATTGACCCAACTGATCCAACACCGGAAGAAAAGCCAGATCCAGTCGAACCAACTGATCCAACACCGGAGGAAAAACCAGATCCAGTTGAACCGACTGATCCAACACCGGAGGAAAAACCAGATCCAGTCGAACCGACTGATCCAACACCGGAGGAAAAACCAGATCCAGTTGAACCGACTGATCCAACGCCAGAAGAAAAACCATATCCAGTTGAACCGACTGATCCAACGCCAGAAGAAAAACCAGATCCAGTTGAACCGACTGATCCCACGCCAGAAGAAAAACCAGATCCAGTCGAACCGACTGATCCAACACCGGAGGAAAAACCAGATCCAGTCGAACCGACTGATCCAACGCCAGATGAAATGAAAAAACCTCAAGTGGAAATCGAGATACCTAAGAAAGAAGAATTTCCAACTGTGGGGGAATCTTTAATTGACGTTAATACGAAAAATCAAGTAATTTTGCCAGATATGATCAAAGAAAAATCGCATCAGATGTCTTTATCAGGTAGTTTAACGCCTAAAAATGAAAACAATTATGAAATAAATAATGATAATTTCTCAGATAATGAAAAATCTCTTGGTAATGGTATAAGCGGTCAATTACCAAAAACAGCAGATAAAGCAACACCAAGTTTTATGTATCTTGGGTTTACACTTATCATTTTCTCTATTTTCGGAGTGAGAAAGTTACGAAATAGTGAAAAACAAAGTTAAAGCAAACAAATAACATTATTATTAAAAGAAGAGAATGAGGAGCACATCCTCATTCTCTTCTTTATAAAATAGAAAATTACTAGAAAAATAAGTGATGAACCATAAGTATTAAAGCACTTATTTTTTATTTGTTTAAATAATGTATTTGTTCTTGATCAACCACTGGATAAGTAATCAATTCAGTGCCTTCGAGATTTTCTTTATGCATTTCAACTGCGGTGATTTGGTGATTGTTGTAAGTAGTATAGTAATAGATCCCTTTGTCCATGTTACAACAAGACGAATAGATCGTATATTCAAATTTCCCATTTCCTACATCACACAATCCTTTTTGTTGTTCCACGGATGTTAATATATGGAAAAATTGGTTCACGCTCTCCATCTCTGAATCTCCTGAGACTGATTGCCATTTTGTAAAGGAAGCTTTTACGAAACGAGAAGCAGATGATAAATCGCCTGGTAAGCCTAATCCACCCATTCCACGACTATACACATCCAACTCTAGATTTTTCGCAAAATGATTGGAAGATACAGTAGGAGAAACATGACGGTAGTTATTTAAATTAAACAATTGATAATCAAAAGGTGGATTATTTGTTAATACACCGACTGGATTATTGTAAATTTTCAAACCATCAATGGTTGATTCGATCACGAGAGCTTCATTTTGGTCAGCAAGCATCCAATGAAGAGGAGAAAGTGGAAGTTCTTCACTAAAATTGATATTTACTAAGTTGATCTCAGCAAGTAATTTTTTTGCCTCATCGATTGTTGCGCATTTTCCTAATAACCAAGGGATAAATTCGAATGGTGAGATATTGGTTTTACCAGAGTCTTCTTCAAAGTAATGAGCATTTTCAGGGAAATTCAAACCTGCCATGCTAAGTCCTTTTTCATTTGTTGCTTCAAAATATAACGGATAATTATCAACAACTGCAGCCATACCAATTAACGCATAGTGAGAGGGTAGAGGATCCGTTCGACGAAATTTAAAAGGATAGTTTCTAGGCGTAATTGTCACTACTTGTCCATAAGAAAGCTCTAAATCTAAGTTTCGTCCAAAATAATGATCTTTAGTTGCATAAACAATGGATGTACACATGATACATCTCCTCCTTTTATTAATATAAATTAATGATAATACCAATTTTAATTTTTTACCAGAAAAACTGATTTTCGATTAAAAAAACTCCTGTTATAAAAATGATCTTTTCTAAGATGGATTTACTTTGTAAGGATTAACAAGACAAGTGTGCGGTGTTCTAGAAAATTTTAGCGGAAAATAAGCCGAAGAATGCCCTCACTAGAAGGGATTCTTCGACTTATTTCTCAGAGATAGAGACGTCACAAAATTTTTATGACAATTAAACTGAAGTAAATCTTACAGGTTCTGATTCAAAGAAAGTCACTCTTTGAGGGGATGGTTGGGAATTTCTTTCACTTTTAATATATCTAATAAGAATGTAAAAATTGGAATACCAACAATCAAACCCCATACTCCTAAAAAGCGTTCGCTGATCAATAATACAATAAAGGTATAGAAAATCGGTAATTCTGTTTTACTAGACATCAATTTTGGATTCAAAACATAAGATTCAAGTAAATGGACGATTAAAATCGTTAATAAGATGTAAACCACATCTTTTATGCCACCTTGAGAATACGCAATAAAGGATAAGGGCACACAAGAGATAATGACACCAGCAACTGGGATCAAACTTAAAATAAAAATCATAATTGCTAAACTAAGCAACTGATGGAAACCAAAAGCAGCCAAAGCAATCGTTGTGAGGATCGTGTTTAATAAAGCAATAATGAACTGTGCCTCTAATACTAATCCAAAGGTATTGACAAATTTATCAGCAAAGTAATAAATGTCTTGGAAGAACCAAGAAAATTCGCCTTTTAAGAATAAGCGGGAAAATAGGATTGTTTTTTTCTTTTCGATCATAAAAAAGAAACTTAAGATAAAAGACATAGTAAAGGCGACAGCCATCTTACCAAAGTCTTGCAAATAGCCTAAAGCAATTGATGCACCATTTTGTAATTGTTCAAAGAAATCATTTCTTTCAATGTAATTATGGATATAAAGTAAAACCGGATCAGCGTCTTTGGGTTGATGTTCATAGAAATTGATGACTGATTTGACCATGTCAAATGTTTGGTGTACCAAGACGGGGATATAAATTGTAAATGCTAAATAGATTAGGTAAACCACAAGAGCATAAACAATAATGGTTAATACTCCGGTTGGAACCTTAATGAATCGTTGGATAATTTGCACTAAGTGAATCATTAAATACGTAAAAATAAAAGTTAGTAAAATTGTTGTAATCATGCTTCTTACAAGAAAAAGGACTACAATAATGATTAATAGAACAGTCATACGACGAATTTTTTCATTCGCCAAAAAGCGTTGGTAAACAGACAAATCAACAACCTCCAAGTAATTTAAGTCATAGCGTACATATTTGATTATAAAGCGGAAATAGGGAATTAGGAAGAAAAAAATAAAAACTGCAGACATTGATGAGCAATGTCTGCAGTTTGACTGTTTAGTTCCTAGTGTTTTTCCCGAAAATTAGTTAGCATTTTCTTGCTGAGTTTTTGCAAAAGAACAAGCTCATCCGGTTCAAGTGGAAGACTCGCTAATATTTTAGCAGGAATATCTTTTGCTTTTTCTTCTAAAGCTTTTCCATTAGAAGTCAGTGATAGAATCGTAATACGCTCGTCTTTATCTGCTCTTCTTCTTTGAAGTAGGCCTTTGTCAGCCATTTTTTTTATGACGGGCGTCAAGGTTCCAGAATCTAAACAAAGTAAGCTGCCAAGTTCTTTCATTGTGACTTGTTGGTTTTCCCATAAAACAAGCATTACCAGGTATTGCGTGTAAGTTAAATCTAAAGGCTTCAGCAAAGGGTTGTACGAGCGAATGATTTCTTTAGAGGTGGCATATAAAGGAAAGCACAACTGGTTTTCTAAATATAAATCTTCCATTTTCTCCACCTCGATTCTCGTAGTTCCTTGTTAGCATAGCTGATTTTATAATAAATGTCTAGCTGTTAACAGCAGTCAATGTCACTTCAATATTACCTGCAGTTGCTTTAGAATATGGGCAAACCTTATGAGCTGCTTCCAATAATTCTTGTGTTTCTTCTAAAGAAATACCTTCAACATGACCTTCAATTTCAACGCCTAAAACAAAACTCATTTCATTTTCAGCATACAAAGATACTTGAGCACTGATGGTAGAAGCACCAGAGATATTTTTTTGATTTTTGATCAATTCTAACGCACTATTGAAACAAGCACTGAAACCTGCTGCAAATAATTGCTCAGGATTCGTTGCATCGGCTACACGACGTCCAGGAGCCGCAATTGCAAGTTCAAATGAATGATCTGGACTATGAACTTCACCTGAACGACCACCAGTATTGATCATTTTTGTAGAATACATTTTTTTCATAAAAAACACTCCTTTAAATTTGATTTTGTACAATTAAATTGTATACAACTTAATTGAGAAAGGCAACTAATTCGTTTCAGCATGGGCATAAAAAAACGAGCGACTACACGTTATGGCATCACTCGTTTTAGATAAATTATTTAAGCAGAATCAATTTTTAGAAGAAATACAAAAATAGAAGAGGAAGTATTTATGAATAAGCTTCTTATTACTCAATTGGATGGTAAGTGAAGCCACTACCAGTTACTTCAGCTACACTGCTGACAATCACAAAAGCAGTAGGGTCGATTTCTTCGATCAATGGTTTGACTCTTGAAAACTCCTGGTCTGTTACGACGATCAATAAAACTTCTTTAGATTTGCGGTTGTAGCCACCTTTTGCTTCTAATAAAGTTAAGCCACGACCAATTTCCGCACTTAAACGTTGGCGGATTTCTTCGATAGAGGTTTCGCTCATCACCATTATCGATTTTTTACGATTCATTCCTGTTTCAATATAAGACATTACAATCGAGGTAATGACGATCGAAAGAATGGCATATAAAAATTCTTCAAACCCAAAAATAAATAAATTAAGTGATACAACAAACGCATCTGTTACCAATAAACCAATCGAAGTATTCAAATGAAAGTACTTTTTGAAGATCAGTGGTGGAATAGTTGTTCCGCCACTTGAAGAATTATTTTTGTATAAAATAGCGACACCCAGAGCAAAGATCGCACTACCAAAGATCACTGAAAGTAAACGATCCGACGTAACCATCATTTCAGGGACAACCGCAATAATCAGCGGAAAGACAAGACTTCCAAAAAGCACTTTGAAAAAAGGTTTTTTTCCAAGAAATACAAGAGCTAATACCAACATGATGATATTTAATACTAAAATGACCATTGCACGATCAAAACCTAAAGCCGATTCTAAGAGAATACCTAAACCACTCACACCGCCTGCTGCGATATGGTGAGGCCCTAAAAACATATTGATACCTACACCTAAAATGGTTAAGGCAAACATTATTTTTATGTATGTCCAAATCATCGTTTTCATTTGCTTCATCCATTCACATCCATTCATTATTGTATTTTAATTTTTTAGTGCTTTTTTCATTATAACGTAATATCCACCTAAAGTTAACTACTATTTTAAAAAAATGTTAGGTTAGTCTAACATTTCAGGTCTAGAAATAGAGGAGCTATGAGTTCACTATGTTGCTATAGATAGTGAATATTAATATTTTTTATCGATTGAAATAAAAATGAAAGATGTCTTTTACTTTTCCTTATTTCGATAAAGAGCAAATAAAGATGGAAATTTAATGAATGAAAGGTTGGACATAAATGCAACGTCATGTCGATTCGTTACGAACAGTTAGTGTGCAAGAACCATTGGCAATAAGATGAGCAGGAGTTAGTTTGTTTTCTTTTTCTAAATAAATTTCAGCTGCCCAAAATTGGATAGAGCGTCCAATTTTAGTCGGACGTGCGATCACTCGTAATTGTCCATTTTGAGCGCTGTTAAGGTGGTTGACGTGTAAATCTACACCTACCGCATATTGTGGCGAGCTTAAATGTTGGTTAGCACCAATACTACAAGCGGTTTCAATCAAGATACCGTTGATTCCGCCATGAAGGAAGCCAAAAGGTTGGAGATGGATGTCAGAAATCGGTAGTAACAATTCAACCTGTTCTTTTGAGATAGACATTGTCTCAATCTGTAAATATTCGATTAAATTCATTTTTAGGTTTCATTCCTTTTTTTGTTTTTTTGAATAGTATAACAGAAATTCTTAAAAAATATAAAATTACAAACGTTTTCTTTGGCTTTTGTGTATAATAAGAATGTTCAACTTAGAGGAGGAATAAAATGAGAAAATGGCAAACAATTAAAGACTATGAAGAAATACTTTTTGAAAAACATGATAAAATAGCAAAAATAACAATTAATCGACCTCAAGTACACAATGCATTCACTCCAAAGACAGTGTTTGAAATGATTGAAGCTTTTACTATTTGTCGAGAGCGGCAAGATATTGGTGTGATTATTTTAACCGGAGCAGGAGATCAAGCATTTTGTTCTGGTGGAGATCAAAAAGTTCGAGGAAATGGCGGGTATGTAGGTGATGATCAAATCCCTCGCTTGAATGTGCTAGATCTCCAACGCTTGATTCGGGTCATTCCAAAGCCTGTGATTGCAATGGTCAAAGGTTGGTCGATCGGTGGAGGCAATGTCTTACAACTTGTTTGTGACATTACAATTGCCGCTGAAAATGCGAAATTTGGACAAACAGGTCCGAATGTAGGAAGTTTTGACGGCGGTTATGGATCAGGCTATCTAGCTCGAGTGATCGGTCATAAAAAAGCAAAAGAAGTCTGGTTTATGACGAAACAGTATTCCGCAACAGAAGCTTTAGCAATGAATTGGATCAACACAGTGGTACCTTTAGCCGAAATTGAAGACGTAACGATAGAGTGGGCAGAAGAAATGTTGAAGAAAAGTCCTTTAGCATTAAGAATGATCAAGGCTGCAATGAACGCAGATACAGACGGACTAGCGGGGATCCAACAATTAGCAGGGGATGCCACTTTACTTTACTACACGATGGCTGAAGCTCAAGAAGGACGAGATGCATTCAAAGAAAAGAGAGAGCCTGACTTTGACCAATTTCCTAAATTTCCCTAAACAAAAACCAAATAGTTGGTTGCAACGACAAGCATTAAAACAGCCAGATCAGCCAGCCTTTTATACGAAAGATGTTTGTCTAACGTTTAGTGAATTGAATCACTATGTACAGCAACTTGCTTATTATTTCAAACGTTTTATAAGCAATCAACAAAAAACTATTAAAAGAGTAGCCATTTTGAGCGACAATCAGACAAGGATGTATCAGTCGATCTTAGCTCTATGGGAATTAGGAATGGAGATCCAATTTCTAAATACAAGGTTAACCAGTGAAGAACTAGCTTATCAGTTAAAAGATGCCAATACACGACTATTGATCACTGAACATCCTGAACATTTTTCCTTTGAAAATGTAACCATCATTTCTTTCCCGAAAAAAAAGGAACTAATCGGGAGAATTAATGAACCACCAATTGATTTCGGCTATCAATTGGAGCAAATAGCCTCGATCATGTATACATCTGGGACTACTGGAAAGCCAAAAGGAGTACCTCAAACTTTTTCAAACCATCAAGCAAGTAGCCTAGCTACACAAAAAAGTATGGCTATCGAGTCTGGCGAGAATTGGCTTTGTTGCGTCCCGTTGTACCATATCAGTGGTTTATCGATTCTTTTACGTTCCCTTGTTTTAGGAATTAGCGTTCATTTATGTGAAAAATTTCACCCATCAGAAGTCAACCAACTGATTTTAAGCGAAAAAACCGCTTATTTGTCGTTAGTCACGAAAATGTTAAAAGATCTGTTGCCGTTTGTACCAGAAGACGGTTATCCTTCTTCTTTGAAGCAAGTTTTATTAGGTGGCGGTCCGATTGAATCTACCTTACTTGAAGACTGTTGCCAGTTGAAGCTACCCGTTATGTTATCTTATGGCATGACAGAAACATGTTCCCAAGTTGTCGCAGGTAAAATCAATATGCATTCAAAGTTTAAAGACACGGTTGGTCGTCCGCTAATGGGTGTGCAAATTAAAATCGATGGGACAGATCAAGCGAATGAATCTGGAGAAATTCTTTTGAAAGGTCCGTCGATCGTTAAAGGATATCTCAACGGACGAGATCGACATTCGTGGACGAAAGAGGGCTGGTTTTGTACTGGTGATTGGGGCTATTTAACAGATACTGGTGAACTAAAAATTCTTAGTCGAATGAGTGAGCGAATCATCTCTGGCGGAGAAAATATTTACCCTGCTGAGATTGAAGCAATTTTTTTAAAAAGTCAGAAAATTGCAGAGGCTATTGTTATTGGTAGAGCCGATCCTAACTGGGGGCAACGCCCAGTAGCTTATTTGAAATTAATAGATAAGGTCAGCGTTAATGAAATTTGCAATCTCATGGAGCCACTTGCTTCCTACAAACATCCTGACGAAATTTTTGTCATCCATGATCTACCAAAAACAGCCTCAGGAAAACCATTAAAACGACTTTTTTTAACAGAAGAAAGAGTGAACTATATTGACTACCAACTTATTTAATCTAAATCTACAGGAAGTACCTGAAGCTGACTATGTATGTTATAGCTTTAAGATTCCTTATGAACCGTTAGCAAATCTCTTTGCAAAAGCGAGTGACTTTAAAGGCACACGTTTCTTTTGGCAAACGCCAGACAAAAATGTCGGTTTCTTGGGGTTTGGGCGTAATCTTTTAAAGAAGCGTGGAAACTGGTCCACCGAAGACCTGATAAATGCTAAACAAGAGTTTTTTAAAAAACTTTCGTTTCTGGTTCCTGAAAAAGAGACTCCGATTCTTTTTGGAGGATTACCTTTCGATGCTGAAAACAAAAAACAAGCGCCTATTTGGGGAGAATTGGCAGAGGGCTGTTTTATTCTACCCGAACTATTAATCAAGCAAAATCATCAGCAACTAACCGTTGTAATAACCGCAAGGAATCATTTTAAAACTTTAAAAAAACTCGATGAGTTTATTAAAGAAAAAATGAGACTCATTAATGAAATGAAAGAGCGATGTGTCCCAGATTTTTCGCCAAGTCAAATATTAAAAGAAACTGAAGTAGCTGTTCCTCATTTCTTAAAAGCTGTTGAAGAGACGATCGAAGTCACAGCAAATAAAAAATCAGCACTTAAAAAAGTGGTTTTAGCAAGACAGATGCAATTAGTTGGCAAAGAATTTTCTGTTGAAAAAATCTTACTTCATCTGATTAGTCAACAACCAAACACCTATCACTTTGTTTTAGAAGCAAAAGGTCAAGCGTTTATTGGCGCAACACCTGAACGTTTGCTTCAGGCGACTGATACCCATTTCTTGACCGCTAGCATTGCTGGCTCTATCGCTAGAAGTTCAAACGAAAGAGAAGACGTTACATTGGGAGAAAAACTTTTAAAAGACTCTAAAAATATTGGAGAACACCAATTAGTCGTCGAACGTTTAACAGAACAGATGCACTCATTTATTAAGGGGAAACTAACAGTATCAGAAAAAAGTCTTTTAAAAAACCGAGACATTCAACATCTTTGTTTGACGTTGAAAGGGAACCGTCAGGACGGTTTCTCATTTTTAGAAGTCATACGACAACTACATCCTTCACCAGCTTTAGGCGGTGTTCCTAAACAGGCAGCCATTGATTGGATAGCGGAAAAAGAACCTATTGGGCGAGGGTTATACGGTGGTCCAATTGGCTGGTGTAGTTTAACTGAGGATGTTGGTGAATTTGCAGTTGGTATTCGTTCTGGAGTAGTGAGTGATACTGAAGTCCAGTTGTATGCTGGCTGTGGAATTGTGCCAGATTCAACGCCTGAAGCGGAATACTTAGAAACTGCTCTAAAATTTCAACCGATGATTCGAGGTGTAAAAGAATGACGAACACAAAAGAGCTGACTGCTTATTTATTAGCATTTATCCATGGATTGAAAGAAAGTGGATTAAAAGAAATGGTCATTAGCCCAGGATCACGCTCGACACCACTGGCCTTATTGGCTTATCGTGACCCGGAAATCAATTGCTATATCAATGTGGACGAGCGATCGGCTGCTTTTTTTGCGCTTGGTTTAGCAAAAGCACAAAAGGAACCTGTGGGTCTGATTTGCACATCAGGAACTGCTGCAGCAAATTATTATCCAGCCATTTGTGAAGCTGAGGCGTCAAATGTTCCACTCGTTGTGTTGACCGCTGACCGTCCACCAGAGGCGCAAGGCGTAGGAGCACCACAAACGATGAATCAACAACATTTGTATGGAAGCCATGTCAAAAAGTATATCGGAATGGCTTTGCCAGAAGAAGGAGAATCTTTTGAAAGATATGCGTTTTTTCAGGGTTGGGAGAGTGCGGCTGCTGCAATAAAAATTCCTAAAGGACCTGTACATGTGAATCTACCTTTTCGAGAACCTTTACTGCCGGATTTATCACAATCATTTACACGTCATTATTCAAGAAAAGGGGAAACGATCAATAAAGTAACTTCCTTTTCGTTACCAGAACTTGATTCTTGGTTGACCAAAAAAGGGTTGATTATTGTTGGAAGAGAATTGACCACACAACAGGCAACGAAAATGATTGAACTAGCTGAAATCGTAGGATGGCCTATTCTTGGTGATCCACTTACAAATTTAGGAAATTGCGGGAAAGAAAGCGCCAATTATATTTCTCATGTTGATTTGATCTTTGCCGATCAACGCTTAGAAACACCCGAAATCGTTTGGCAGTTTGGTAACTTGCCATTGGCCAAAAACCTCATGCTTTATTTAAAGCAGTCAAATGACCTGACTTATGTCATCATTGATGAAAGCGAATCTTGGAAAGACTGGTTACATCAAAGTAATTATGTTTTACCAATTGATCCACTGACGTTTTGTAGCATGGTTAAGAACATGAGCGATGAAGCATTTCATACTCATGCAGATAGAAACTGGTTATCCTATTGGCAAGAAAGAGCAAAGCTTGCCCGACAAACGATAGAAACAACCTTGCCCTTAGATGCCTATAACGAAAGCAATGCCAGTAAGCGTCTTTTTCAATTGTTAAAGTTTGACGAAACACTCTTCTTGTCCAATAGTAATGCTATTCGTTTTATTGATCGCTACGCTGGTTTTTCAAAACAACGATTTTCAGTCTATGGGAATCGGGGAGTAAATGGTATTGACGGGATTATTTCAACAGCTGCAGGTATTTGTGCGGCTAAGAAACAGCAGATGTTTTTGTTGATTGGTGACTTAGCTTTGTTTCATGATATGAATGGATTACAAATAATCAAAGAACTTGAGCTGCCGGTGACTGTGATCGTTTTGAATAATAACGGGGGAGGTATCTTTTCTTTCCTTCCTCAAAGGGAATTAGATAACTCCTTTTTTGATCCTTTGTTTTCAACACCCTTACATCTAGACTTGGAGAAAGTGGCAGATCTCTACTGCGGTGCTTATAAAAAGCCCAAATCGCTGACTGAATTTGAACAAATAGTTTGTGAAAGTCGAGAAAGAATAGACAGTAAAGACAATAGAGAAGAGAAAGAAAATTCAACTTGGACGTTGATTGAAGTCGTTGGCGAACAAAAAGCACCAGCAGAGCTTTGGCAACACATGATTGAGGGATACGGTAATCGAAATGAGTGAGGGAAAAATAAAAATCAATGGTGTTAATTATGCTTATCGTTGGTTACAGCGAACATCTCCAATGAGACCTACTATCATTTGTTTACACGGATTTACCGGAACTTCCATGAGCTTTTCTTTGCCTTTTCAAGATTTAAATGTTTTAGCAATCGATTTGATCGGGCATGGTAAGACGGATGTTTATGTTCATCCTTATCGCTATAAGCTTCCATTACTTGTTCAAGATTTAGCACAATTGGTTTTGCAATTAAAGATCGATGCCTTTTATTTGTTGGGGTATTCCATGGGGGCCCGTACCGCGTTAACTTGGCTGATTGAACAACCAAAAGGAATTTTAGGCATCATTATGGAAAGTGGTACACCAGGCATCAGTTCGCTTAGCGAAAGACTCATACGTCAAAAAAAAGATCTTCTATTAGCGCAAAAGATTATGACTGAACCATTGTCTGGTTTTGTGGATTATTGGGAATCGATTCCATTATTTGAAAGTCAAAAAGAACTACCTGATTCGACAAGAAGAAAGATTCGCCAAGGAAGACTTATGCAACAACCAATTGGTTTGGCGCTTAGTTTGATGTACATGGGAACTGGGCAACAGACGAATTACTGGCCATCGCTTAGAAATATCCAAAGACCGATCCTTTATTTAGCAGGAGAATATGATGATAAGTTTCAAAAAATCGGAAAAAAATTGGTTGAAGAAAATAGTCTGTTTTCCATGGCGTTGGTTCCCAAAAGTGGACACTGTATTCATCTAGAACAGCCAACGAAATTTGTTTCCCTAGTAAATCAATGGATAATGGAGAAAGAAAAAAGTGATACAAATTAGAAAAATCGAGCAATTACAACTTAAATTACCTTTGACTACCCCTTTTGAAACGAGTTATGGAATTCTAACTGAAAAAGCGTTTGATTTATTGATAATCGAGGATGAATTAGGCAATCAAGGAGTAGGAGAGTTGGTTTCTTTCCAACAAGCGGACTATATTGAAGAAACGATCGACATGAGTCGCTTGATCATCAAAAATGAATTGATTCCTTTACTTACTATGTCTCCAATCAAAGAGCCTTTCGAAGTTCAGCGACGATTGACGAAAGTGCAAGGGAATTTTATGGCAAAAGCAGCCATGGAAACTGCTATTTGGGATTTATATGCCAGAAGAAAGAATGTCAGTCTCCGAGAAATTTTCAAAAGTACGAAAACAGAATTAGCAGTTGGGATTAGTTTAGGTATCCACATAGATTCTGCAAAATTGTTAAAACAAGCTCGAATGTATGTTTCTCAAGGCTATACGCGGTTGAAGTTAAAGATCAAACCAGGTTACGATATCGAACCATTAACCTTATTACGAAAGGAATTTCCTCACTTGCTTTTGATGGCAGATGCCAATTCTGCTTATACATTAAAGGATCTACCGATATTGTTAGAATTGGATCGATTAAACCTAGCGATGATTGAACAGCCTTTTAATCAACGGGATTTTATCGAGCATGCGTATTTACAGAAACAATTAAAAACACCAATTTGTTTAGATGAGAATATTCGTACACTAAATGATGTTAAAACCGCTCATACCTTGGGAAGTTGTCGTGGGATTAATCTAAAAATCCCCAGAGTGGGTGGGATCGCTGAGGCATTATCCATCGTAACATTTTGTCGTGAACATAACTTGACGGTGTGGCTAGGTGGAATGTTTGAATCAGGAGTAGGACGTTGCTTAAATATACAATTTGCCAGCCAAAATGACTTTACTTTCCCTGGCGATATATCGGCATCAGATCGCTATTACTACGATGATATCATCAAAAATAAAGCTTGCCTCACTGATGGGAAACTTGCAGTTCCCTTAGGAAAAGGCAATGGGGCAGTCCTTGATCAAGAAAAAATCGAACGTTATTGCTACAAAAAGGAACTCCTTTTTTCTCAATAATAAACGTTTGACAAATAATATGATCACTGTGGTCGTTGTAGAGATACACCAAGTAATCAGAAAGAATCCAAAAGCAGCTCTTTCTCTTTTGGATTCTTTCTTTATTGTTGAACTTTTTTTATATGAATCAGCAAGTAGCGAGTATAAAATTACACTTTCTACAATACCGATAATTCAGCTAATGTCGCCATTGACCTAACTTCTCCTTTTGATGAGATAATCATGGGAAACAGAATTCTGTTACCGATAACATAAATGAAAGCGTTGTCTTTTGTTGTTCACTCTTTTATAGTGAACACGTAATCTTAAATATGAAGGAGGAAATACATGAACACCGCAGCAATTTATCATCGACCGGAAAGTGAATATGCTTTTTTATATACAGCTGATACTTTCAGAATTCGTTTACGTACCTGTAAAGACGATGTAAAAAAAGTTTATCTTATTAGTGGCGATCCTTATACGATTGATTCACAAAAATGGTATCTGGAAGAAATACCAATGAAAAAAAGTCTGAGTACTTTAGTTCATGATTACTGGGAAGTGGAACAAACAAGCTCGACTAGAAGGTTACAATATGGGTTTCATATCGTAGGAATTGATGGCACAGAATGTTTTTACGGGGATCAAGGGATTTTTGCGTATGAACCAGCGAACTTAGCAGAAGCAAATTACTATTTCCGGATACCCTATTTTCATGAAATTGATCGTTTCAAAGTGCCGCAATGGGCAAAAGAAACGATTTGGTACCAAATATTTCCTGAACGATTTGCGAATGGCGACTCAACTAACGATCCAGCTCATACGCTACCATGGGGAAGTAAAGCACCTGACCGAGATGATTTCTTTGGTGGTGATTTACAGGGTGTGATTGATCACCTCGATTACTTAGTCGATTTGGGAATCAATGGTATTTATTTTTGCCCGATTTTCCAAGCTATGTCTAATCATAAATACGATACGATCGACTATTTGAAGGTTGATCCAGCCTTTGGTGACGAACGTCTGTTAAAAGAATTAATCGAAAAAGCGCATAAAAAGGGTATCCGCATTATGTTAGATGCTGTTTTCAATCATATTGGTAGTGACTCGCCCCAATGGCAAGATGTGATCAAAAATGGCGAAAAATCAATTTATAAAGATTGGTTCCATATTCATTCTTTTCCTGTGGATGCCTATCAAATGACGAATTTACCCGAAACGGCAGCAAATTTATCTTATGATACGTTTGCTTTTACACCTTTCATGCCTAAACTCAACACAGCAAATCCTGAGGTTCAATCGTACTTACTAGATATTGCTGCTTATTGGGTGAAAGAATTTGATATTGATGGGTGGCGTTTAGATGTCGCTAATGAAGTCGATCATCATTTCTGGAAATTGTTCCATGAAAAAGTCACTGCAATCAAACCAGATATTTATATTTTAGGCGAAATCTGGCATTCATCCCAAGCTTGGTTACAAGGAGATGAGTTCCATGCTGTAATGAACTATGCGTTTACAGACTCAATCAAAGACTATTTTGTTAAACGAAAAATCACTGCTTCACAAATGGCAAGTGGCATGAACCATCAGCAGATGCTGTACCAAGATCAAGTAAACGAAGGAACATTTAATTTATTAGATTCCCACGATACTGCGAGAATCCTAACATTGTGTAATGGAAATAAAGAGTTGATGAAAGCTGTACTTACTTTCATGTTTTTACAAAAAGGCGCACCTTGTATTTATTACGGAACGGAAATCGGATTGACTGGAGAAGATGATCCTGATTGTCGTAAATGTATGATCTGGGAGAAAGAGCAACAAGATACGGAATTATACGGTTTTATTAAAGAATTGATTTATCTTCGGAAACGATTATCTGAAATTTTAATCACAGGTACGATTTGCTGGGAGCTAATTGATGATAGTCAAGACGTGATTCATTTTTCTCGTGAATTGAACGGCCAAAAGATCCATGCTATTTTTAATCAATCTTCTACAAGTTATTTGGTTGATCAGAAAAATGAAATTATCTTAAGCCAAAATAGTGAATTATTAAATGATGGGAAAGCTGAAATTCAACAATTCGGATTCATTTTGATGTGTGAATAACTTGTTACCGGTAACATGCAGAAATCGTTTGCAAGTTGTCGTTTTATAACAGTATACTCTTTATACAAACAACATTTATGGAAGTGGAGGAACAAAAAGTGAAGAAAAACTATGTTAAAAAATTAGGGTTGGGTTTATTGTCACTTGGTATTTTAGGTGGATTAGCAGCTTGTGGTAATGGAAAAGCTGATACAGCTAGCGGTGGAAATGATGAAAAAACATTAACTGTATCGGTAGATTCTGGTTATAAAGATTACATCAATGAGATCAAAGGTGATTTTGAAAAAGAGAATGATGTCAAAATCAAGCTAGTTGAAAAAGATATGTTCGATCAATTAGAAGCGCTTTCTTTGGATGGACCTGCCGGTAAAGGACCAGATGTGATGATGGCAGCCTATGATCGAATTGGTGCGTTAGGACAACAAGGCCATTTAGCGGAAGTCAAATTAGGAAATGAAGCCGACTATGACGAAACAGATAAAGCACAAGTGACCTATGACGGAAAAATTTACGGCGAACCAGCGGTGATCGAAACATTAGTCTTGTACTACAACAAGGATCTAGTAGATGCAGCACCAACCACTTTCAAAGAATTAGAAAATCTAGCCAAAGACAAACGCTTTGCCTTTGAATCAGAAGCAGGAAAAAATACTGGATTCTTAGCAAAATGGACTGATTTCTATTATTCTTATGGTTTACTAGCAGGCTATGGCGGGTATGTTTTTGGTGACAACGGAACTAATCCATCAGATATTGGTCTAAATAATGCAGGATCAATCGAAGGAATCACTTATGCTACAAACTGGTTCCAAAATGTTTGGCCAAAAGGGATGCAAGATATCAAGAGTGCAGGCGATTTCGTTAGCCAACAATTCATGTCTAACAAAGCAGCAGCAATCATTGATGGTCCTTGGCAAGCACAAACTTATAAAGACAACAAAATCAATTATGGGGTAGCAAAAATTCCAACATTGAACAACGGCGAATCTTATCAACCGTTTGGTGGAGGAAAAGGTTGGGTAGCAAGTAACTATTCTAAAAACAAAGAATTATCACAAAAATGGTTAGACTATGTGACAAACACAAAAAATCAAGAAAAATTCTTTGAAATGGTCAATGAGATTCCAGCCAATCAAGCAGCACGTGAAACAGCTAAATCAAAAAATGATGAATTGACAACTGCGGTGATTGATCAGTATGAAACTGCGCAAGCAATGCCAAATATTCCAGAAATGGCTGAAGTTTGGACTGGTGCTGAAAACTTAATGTTTGATGCAGCTTCAGGTTCTAAATCGCCAAAAGAATCTGCTAACCAAGCAGTGAAAACCATAAAAGAAGCGATTGAGCAAAAATATTAAAAGTAACAAAGCGATCTCTATTCACGATCAAATGGATATTTTTACTAGATGTGGTGATAGTAGACCACTAAATCTCATTTGGTCAACCAAATCATAAAACAAGTCATGGATCAATAGGTGAAACAGTTGAACGGTGTATTTTCTTTAACTGTTTCACATTGATTCGTGTGAATAACATCCACGAGCAGAGTTTTTTATAGCAACTGAGTGAGGACTACAAATGAATGGAAAATGGTTTTTGATAGCAATTATTGATGACTGTCATGGATAGCTACTATTTATAGCTACTATTTATAGTTACTATGTATAACTGCTATGAATAGTTACTTATAGATGGCTATTATGGATAGCCGACTGATTCATTTCCTTGCGCAAAGAATAAAATAGTAGTACTGGGGGTATCGTTATGCAAGACGAACAAAATAATATCAATGTAAGAAAAATTACACTTATGTCTCTCATACCTGGCTTAGGGCAATTTGCTAATGGTCAAGCGTTCAAAGGAATCGTATTTCTAGGTATTTTCGTAGCATTTATTCTACAACTGATAGTTGGTGGCTTCCACTCTTTGATTGGCTTAGTCACACTGGGAACGGTTCCGATGGAGGATCACTCCTTATTTATTTTGATTCAAGGAACGCTGCAACTAATCATTACGGTTATTTTTTTTATTTTCTATGGACTGAATCTGTTAGATGCCAAACGTGTCGCAGTTTTACGCAAAGAAGGTAAGAAAATCAACCGAACGATGAAGGAAGTTATACATAATATTGGTGATGAGGGTTTTCCTTATTTGCTTACACTTCCAGCCTATCTTTTGATGATTTTTACGATTATTTTTCCAGTTCTAGTCACATTATTTACAGCATTTACCAACTATGATTTCAAACATATCCCACCTGCTAGTTTGATTGATTGGATCGGAGTAAAAAACTTTTTTAGTATCTTCTTCTTAAGTTCTTACCGTAATACCTTTTTCTCTGTGTTTTCTTGGACTGTTATTTGGACACTATGTGCAACGACACTTCAAATCACATTAGGTATTTTTACAGCCGTTATTGCTCACCAAAAATTTATTAAATTTAGACGTTTTTTTGGTATTATTTTCCTTTTACCATGGGCGGTACCAGCATTTATAACAATTATGAGTTTCTCTAATATCTTCAATGATAGTGTGGGGGCGATCAACACCCAAGTGATTCCTTTTATCAATCATCTGCCATTCGTAGACATTAGCGCGATTTCATGGAAAACAGATCCATTTTGGACGAAAGTTGCGATCATTATGGTTCAAGGGTGGTTAGGATTCCCTTATATCTATGTCATGGTAACAGGTATTTTACAATCCATTTCTGAAGATTTATATGAAGCAGCAAAAATCGATGGTGCAAATGCTTGGAAACGTTTCTCTAATATCACGTTACCGGCTATTTTTCTAGTAGCAGCGCCAACGTTTATTACTCAGTATACTGGTAATTTCAACAATTTCTCGATGATTTATTTATTTAACAACGGTGGTCCTGGAAGTGTAGGAGGGGGCGCAGGTTCAACAGACATCTTGATTTCTTGGATCTATAAACTAACGACGGGAACCTCGCCACAATACTCCATGGCTTCAGCTATTACACTAATTATTTCTGCAATTGTCATTTGTGTTTCTTTACTTGTGTTTAAAAAGACTAATGCATTTAATATGGAGGACTAAGCGATGAAACAATTTAATTCAAGTGCTAAATTCCAACGAAGATTGTCACAATTCTTGACCTATGTTTTTTTGATTCTTTTGTCGATCATCATTATCTATCCATTGTTGATTACAGCCAGTACAGCATTTAAATCAGGTAATATCGCTGCTTTTAGTCTGGATTTATCCAGTGACTGGACACTAGAAAATTTTAGACGGCTATTCTCAGAAACGTTATATGGTACTTGGTATAAAAATACCTTGATTATTTCCATTTTAACAATGGTTATCCAAGTGACTGTTGTAACTTTGGCAGGTTACACTTATAGTCGTTACCGTTTCATTGGGCGCAAATCAAGCTTGATGTTTTTCCTGGTGATTCAAATGGTTCCAACGATGGCTGCATTGACCGCTTTTTACGTCATGGCTTTTCTACTTAACGCCTTAGATCGATACTGGTTCTTAACAATGATCTATATTGGTGGGGGAATTCCGATGAATACTTGGCTAATGAAAGGTTATTTTGATACTGTTCCACTTGATTTAGATGAATCTGCTAAATTAGATGGAGCTGGTCATTTCCGGATTTTTCTACAAATCGTTTTACCGTTAGTTAAACCAATGATTGCCGTTCAAGCATTGTGGGCCTTTATGGGACCGTTTGGAGACTTCATGCTCGCTAAATTTTTACTACGCACACCAGAAAATCAAACAGTGGCAGTTGGTTTGCAAACATTCATTTCTGATGTGACAAATCAACGGGTTTCATTATTTGCCGCAGGAGCGATCCTCATTGCATTACCGATTTGTTTATTGTTCTTCTTTTTACAAAAAAACTTTGTCACTGGTTTGACTTCTGGTGGCACAAAAGGTTAGGAGCAGGTGTTGATGCAAACATTTCCTTTGAATTACTTTTCTCATTTAAATAGTCCTAGACGTCTTTTTGCTGGTAGAAGACAGTTGTCATGGCCTAAATTGAGTCTGATCTTTCTTTTCTTGGTCGCGTTGATGGTTATGCCGATTACCATGTATTATACCAATCAGGTAAAAGCAATCCCTATGGAGCAATTTTTGACAGTTCACCAACTAATTGATCAAGATGGAGTAAATAAATTTTCAGAATTACCCATGGAGAATGGGCAAATAAATCACTCACCAATAACGATTTATCAGAATAACGAAATACTGATTGGGTCAGGATTGACGAAAGAACAAAAAAACGAAAAAAACGCCTTTATTGATTTCGCAAAAAATCATTGGACAATCCAACAAAAAGAACAGGGGCGTATAAGAACCTATCAAATGAATTACCAAGCGTCTTTCAATCCCGAATCAGTCCGAACGCCACAAGAGTTTCAAGCATTTTTAGAACAGGAATTTTACGCCAGTAATCGTCCAATGATTATTTTATCTTATAGTATGAGTTTAGGAATCATCTTATTAATAATGACTAGCTTCATTTTATTTGGTGCTTCTTTCTTTTTATGGCTAACTAGAAAGAGTCGTTTTTCTTCCATCCAAACATTCAAAGAAAGTGCCAATTTAATGTTGAATGTGATTGGAGTTGGCTCCATTATTGCCACGATTGTTGGATTCTTTTATTTTGATTTTGTTTTGATGTTAGGTATTCAATCAACTGTTTCAGTTCTTTTATTGCTATGGATTTTTGCTAAAACTGGCTTTAAAGATGAAGTCAAGGCCTAAGATCATCAACTAATTATGAGAAATTAAATGTGAAAATAATGAAAATTTGATAGGTAACAAAGATTTTTTTCTGAAAAATACCCTTCTGAGTTGATTCTTTTAATTTTTAGTATTAACGTTAAATAGTAGCAATTCTAAGGAGGAAAATCATGTTAGAAAAAACAGTATATAATCAATTATTTTCACGTTCTTTCTCCCTTCCAGTCGAAGTTACCTACTGGGATGGTACGACAAAACGCTATGGAGATACTGACAATCCTCCCCAAATCAAAATTAAGATCCATGAAGAAATACCAATGAAAGAAATCACAAATAACGCCTCTCTAGCTCTAGGTGAAGCTTACATGGATCATCGTATTGAGATTGAGGGAAGTATTCAAGCGTTGATCAACGATGCTTACCAACAAGCAAACAGCTTTTTAAGAGGGAGCGACTATTTAAAATGGCTTCCTAAAAAGCAAAAACACACAAAAAAACAAAATCAAGCAGATATTCATGCACATTATGATCTAGGAAATGATTTTTATGAAATGTGGCTAGATCCAACATTAACCTATTCTTGTGCTTATTTTGAGACACCTGAAGATACATTGGAACAAGCCCAAATCAATAAAGTCCACCACATCTTAGATAAACTTTTTATCAAGGATAATGATACGTTATTAGATATCGGTTGTGGTTGGGGAACCTTGATGTTTACAGCTATCAAAGAATACAATGTAAAAGCAACTGGTATTACCTTGAGTGAAGAACAATATAACCATATTACTAATCGGATCAAAGAAGAACATCTGGAAGATAAATGTCGGGTCTTATTAATGGATTATCGTGATCTAAAAGATGAAACGTTTGATCATATTACAAGTGTCGGGATGTTTGAACATGTGGGAGCAGACAACTTAAAAGAGTATTTTGGTGTCATCCAAAAATTACTAGCTCCTAAAGGAACAGCGTTGATTCACGGTATTACTCGTCAGCAAGGTGGGGCAGTTAATGCTTGGATCAACAAATATATTTTCCCGGGTGGATACATTCCAGGATTAGCAGAAATCGTAACAGATATTACGGATAATGATTTACAGTTAATTGATTTAGAAAGTTTGCGCCGGGACTATCAGCTTACTTTAGAACATTGGACAAATAATTTCCATAAAGTACAAGACAAGGTAACAGAAACTATGGGCGATTCCTTCTATCGAATGTGGGATCTTTACCTTCAAGCTTGTGCAGCATCTTTTGAATCAAGTAACATTGATGTTATCCAATACTTACTTGTTCAACCAAGTAATAATGATCTTCCAATGCATCGTGCATAAGGGGAGAAACCTAATAAAAAATATGAATTAAGATTCGCATGAAAAGAGGCTTTGAAAGAAGCAACTCCTCCCTTATTATTGAGGAGTTGCTTCTTGAACACCGCGAATCAGAGGTCGTAAAAACATCGGGTAGCTCTGATGACAATAAGAAAGAATTTTTTGAAACAGCTTCTCATGTTTTGAAAAATTCAGGCTTATTTCAAGGAGCTGATGTTTGAACACCGTTTATTCGTTTTTAGAGATACTAGAAGAGACTGAGACAACTTTTGTCCCAGTCCCTTTTTTTTGTGTGAAAATGTCTAATGCTGGCCAACCTATTTTTTAGATTTTTTATTAGCTAAAAAGGAGATGATTATCGAGCTGATTTTGCCCATAGAATAGAACAGATATTGAAAGAGTAACCGTGCTAAACTGTATTTTTTGATGAATGAAAATGAAAAAATTATGATAATCAAAATTTCATAGACTATATGTGTCGTTCAATAAAGTGAAAAAAGATTTTCCATCAGTTCTCACTCTATGTATATAATCATTAAGTAAATATTGTTATTTTTTATCTATATTTAAATAAAAAACAATACATATATTTTCGTTGTTATAAAAGCATTTATAGAACATTAAATAACAATTGTATATAAATAAATCGTTCATCAAACCTCCATATTGTGATATTATAAACATGAGCTGTGGGTGGCTAGTTTACTCAAGTTCAAGTAAAACGAGGGAGGTGAAAAGAGTGGAAAAAATTCTTATACCATTAAAACAACATGTAGGCGCTTCATCAAAGAGTATGGTAAAAATAGGCGAATATGTGCAACGTGGACAAAAAATTGCTAAACCAGATGGATTAGGAGCAAACATTCATTCTAGCTTTTCAGGCGTTGTATCAGAAGTAACCAACGATCAGATTGTGCTAAAGATTGATGAAAAGCAAAATTTTTCAAGTTATCTTCCTATTCCAGAAACATCCTCTTATATTCAAGCAATCAAAGAAGCCGGAATTGTCGGAGCTGGTGGAGCTGGGTTTCCGACAGATATAAAATTATCTTGTGAAATACCAGAAGGCATCTTTATCGCAAATGGTGCAGAATGTGAAGCTTTATTACTTCACAATGTAAAGCAAATGAAAAGTCAAATCAAACAATTGATTCGTGGAATAAAGTATTGCATGAGCATTACGAAAGCACCCAAAGGAATCATTGCCGTTAAAGAAAAACATCGAGAGTTAGTCATACAATTGTTAAAGTTTACCAACAATGAACCGACAATAGATGTTTACCAATTACCTGACATCTATCCTGCAGGCGATGAACGTGTAGTGATTCGTGAAGTGTTGAACATCACTTTAGACCCTGGTCAACTGCCAATCGAAATCGGAGCAGTAGTGGATAATGTTGAAACAATTAAACGCATTGTCGAAGCGATTGAACAGCGAAAACCATTTATTGATAAAGATCTTACGGTATCTGGTCGTGTAAAACAAAAGAAAACAGTCTTTAAAGATGTCCCAATTGGAACACCTGTCAAGCAATTAATTGATCAAGTTGGAGGTTTTATTGAGCCCCATGGAGAAATTGTGATCGGTGGACCAATGACTGGTCATAGCGGCACGGAAGAAACCCCCATTACGAAAACCAGCGGAGGGGTATTGGTTGCTATGCCATTTCCTCAAGAACATCGAAAAATAGGACTATTACTTTGTGAATGCGGCGGTTCAGAAGAAAGAATGACTGAAATAGCTGAAAACATGGGTGCTGAAGTTGTTGCTACACAACGCTGTAAGCGAATGGTAAAAGTGAATGGAAGATATAGATGTACCTTGCCAGGTATATGTCCAGGACAAGCACAAACAGTCTTTGCTTTGAAAAAAGCAGGTGCTGAAGTTGTGATGACTGGAACTTGTTCTGATTGAACGAACACCGTTATTGGTGTAGCTCCTAGGTTAGGAGTTCCGGTTTATCATCATACAGATCATGTACTTCGGGCAGATGGGCACAGACTATATCGTAAATTACCTACAACGAAATAAATTTAAATTTTAGGAGGATTTAACGAATGTCTATTACGGCTGAAACTGCCCAAGAACATGCAAAAGATCTAGCTGTACTCTGTTGTCGTGCGGAAGCAGGCACAGTGATTACGCCAGAAAATCTAGAGGACCCCGCAATTTTTCTTGATCTGGAAGAATCAGGGTTGCTTGAATTTTCTGAAGATGTGTTAACAATTGAACAAGTACTTGGTACAACATTAAAAGAAACAACGGATGCGTTGATTCCATTGACAAAAGAATTACTGGAAGGTGTATCTGAAGGAATGAAAGAAGTTCATTTAAATGAAAAAAAAGAAGTTGAGACTTCTGAAACAATTGCGACGCCAATTCAAACTGCTTCATCTTCTGTAACAAGTGGTCAGACTATTAAAATTCATATTGCTGAAGGAAAAGGAATTGATTTAGAGCTTCCTTTAATGATGGCTACTCAGTTAACCGAAACGGTAAATCCTGAACCGGAATCAATAATTCCTGAGCAAGTAACGCCAGTAATACCAGCACCGGTTTTGGAAAACTCAAATCAGGTGAAAGAAAAAGTGATTCGTTCTGTACGACATGATCATCTAAAAATTGATCAGGTGATTTTTGGGGAAGAAACAAAAATCGAAGGAACAACTTTAATTTTACGAAAAATGACAGAAATTTGTGCTGAAGCAGTTGAACTGGAACAGCTCGTTGAAGATATGACTTTAGAAATCATTACACCAGATAAATACACTGAATATAGTGAAACGATTATGGACGTTCAGCCAATTGCCGCAAAAGTTGAAGGTGATCTTGGGCATGGAATTACCCGAGTACTGGATGGTGTCGTCATGGTTGTTACAGGGACGGATGCTAATGGAGTTCAAATCGGTGAATTTGGTTCTTCTGAAGGAGAATTAGATCGTAACATTATGTGGGGACGACCTGGAGCACCAGATAAAGGAGAAATCTTTATTAAAACCCAAGTGACAATCAAAGAACACGCGAATATGGAACGTCCGGGTCCGCTAGCCGCTCACAAAGCTTCTGATTACATCACTCAAGAAATTCGTGAAGCCCTCAAAAAAGCGGATGAATCATTGGTGATACATTCAGAAGAAATTATACAGAAACGTCGAATTGGCAATAAGAAAGTTTTGATCATCAAAGAAATAATGGGGCAAGGTGCGATGCATGATAATTTGATTATGCCCATCGAGCCAGTTGGAACATTTGGCGCAAAACCAAATGTTGACCTTGGCAATTTGCCAATCCTATTGGCACCAACAGAAGTATTAGATGGAGGAATCCATGCGTTAACTTGTATTGGACCGGCTTCGAAAGAAACTTCACGCCATTATTGGCGGGAACCGCTTGTTAAAGAAGCAATGGCAGATGAAGAAATTGATTTAGTCGGTGTTATGTTCGTCGGCTCTCCACAAGCGAATACTGAAAAATATTATGTTTCAAAACGTTTAGGAATGACTGTCGAAGCCATGGACATTGATGGTGCCATTGTAACCACTGAAGGTTTCGGAAATAATCATATTGATTTCGCTTCTCACATGGAAGAAATTGGAAAACGTGGAATCAAAGTGGTTGGCGACTCTTATAGTGCTGTTCAAGGAGCCTTAGTTGTTGGTAATTCTGAAATGGGCGCAATGGTTGATAATAATAAATCAAAACAAGGGATTGAAAATGAAATTTTATCAAATAATACCTTGTGTAGAGAAGACGCCATTCGTGATTTAGCTATGTTAAAAACGTTAATGGGTGGAGGAACAATTAAACCAGCTGAACGTAAATGGAATCCGAATGTCAAACAAAACAACATTGAGATTATCGAAAAAACAACAGGAAGAAAAATAGACCTGGAAGAAAATGAACAATCTTTGCCGAAAAGTAAAAAACGTCAAGAAATTTATGAAAAAGAATAAAATAAGGTGCAAAATGGATAGAATCGAAAAATTAAAGTATGTCTCTACTGAACAAATGTTTGAAGGGATACTTGTTGAAGTTCGAGATGCGAGCGTAACTATTGATATCAAAGGACGACTAGGTCAATTAAAAATTCCGCGGCGCATGATTATTTCAGAGTACGATTTAAAAATAGGACAAGAAGTTGGATTTTTGATGAGTTATCCAGAGGTTTTGGAAGAAGCAGCCAATACTCATTACGTTGAAGCAATCACAGAACATGAACGTCGACGTTTAAAAAATCAACAGAAGAAAATAAAAATGAGAGAGGAAAATGAGTAGATGAGTTTAACAGTATTCGAAGGATTACAGTCAGAAATTTTTGTACCAATCACACCCAAATCCGTCTTTACGCCCGTTAAAAAAGAGCTGAAAGAGATGCGGATTGCTTTAGCAACGGCAGCTGGTGTCCACTTAAAAAGTGATACACGTTTTAATTTGGCAGGAGACACAACGTATCGTGAGATTCCAGATGGAGTACCAAGTGAAGATTTAATGGTCTCACATGGTGGATATGACAACGCAGACGTTAATCGGGATGTCAATGCAATGTTTCCGATTGACCGATTACATGAATTAGTAAAAGACGGCTTTATTAAAGAAGCTGCCCCTGTACATTATGGCTTTATGGGAGGCGGCGGTGACCAAGATGCCTTTAATGAACAGACGGGACCAGAAATCGCACAAAAACTCGTAGAAGAAGAAGTTGACGCAGTTGTTTTAACTGCTGGTTGAGGGACCTGTCATAGAACTGCCGTGATCGTGCAGAGAGCAATTGAGGAAGCAGGGATTCCTACTATTTTAATCGCCGCATTACCACCAGTAGTACGGCAAAATGGTTCACCTAGAGCTGTAGCACCACGTGTACCGATGGGCGCTAATGCCGGAGAACCACATAATATTGACATGCAAACGGGTATTTTAAAAGATACTTTAGAAAGCCTAGTTTCAATTGAAACACCAGGGAAAATTGTGCCATTACCTTATGAATATATCGCTCATGTGTAAAGAGGGATCAGCATGCAAGGAGAAACATTAAAAATGAAAGTTTTCCATATGGAAAAAGTTTCCATAGGAAATCAATTTAAGCTTGATCACAACCAACTACAGATAAAAACTGAATTTGATTGTCTGTGTGAGGATGTCAAATCCTTGACGATCCGATTGTTAGAGCCAGATCAGTTAGACCTAAAAACAAATACTATTATGGATATTTTACCAATTTCTGCTAAAGTATTAGGCGTTTTGGGGACGGGTATCACCCATACATTAACGGGAGTGTCGGTCATAATGACCGGCACAATCGATGAGGGTGAACAGCTCCATGAGTTTGGTTCTTCTGATGGTGTATTGCGTGATCATTTATTTTTAAATCGACCGGGCACACCTAACGCAGAGGATTACATTATTTTGATTGACTTACTTGTCAAGAAAGGAACACCTTTCGATCGTGAGTTATGTTTAAAATTGTTTCGGATAGTTGACAATTATCTGCAGGAAATCCGAGAACAATTAAAGTTGCTAGATGGTAAGGAAGCAACGGAAACACATGTCTATGAAGAAATAAGAAATCCGGGAAAGCCAAAAGTGACGTTGGTCAAGCAGGTAGCTGGCCAAGGTGCGATGTACGATATGTTATTATTTCCAGATGAACCTAGTGGGTTTAAGGGCGGTCATTCGATTATCGATATGAATAATATGCCCATCTTTTTATCTGCCAATGAGTATCGTGATGGTGCCATTCGTTCAATGGTCTAATTGTTAGAAAAGGGGATTTTTATGGGAATAGGACCATCAACTAAAGAAACTTCGATGCACCTTTTTAAAGATCCTTTACTGGATGTTTTAAGCAAAGATCCTGACATTGATTTCCAAGGTGTTATTATTATTGGCACGCCTCAAAGCAATGAAATGAAGCATCTAGTCGGACAACGAACAGCTACTTGGCTAGAAGCGATGGCTACAGATGGCGTTGTTTTATCAACAGATGGTTGGGGAAATTCAGACATCGATTTTGCCAATACCCTAGAAGAAATAGGTCGTCGTGGCATCAGTGTTATTGGGCTCAAATTTATTGGGAAACAAGCCAAGTTTGTCGTAGAAAATGATTATACAAAATATGTGCTGGATTTTAATAAATCACAAGCAGGGATTGAAACGGAAGTGGTTGGAGAAAATACGATCACTTTCTATGATGCAGTTAAAGCGCTCGCTTTTATAAAATTAAAGATGCGTAAAGATAATCAAAAATTGAAGTAACGTGGAGGTTAGTATGAAAGTATCAAAAATGATATCAGTAGTAGATACCCATACAGCTGGTGAAGCCGCTCGGTTAATTGTAGGAGGCATTCCTAAATTTCATGGAAAAACGATGGCGGATAAAAAAATATACTTGGAAACACAAGCAGATGATTTACGTAAAATGCTAATGCATGAACCACGAGGGCATAAAAATATGTTCGGGGCTTTTATTTGTGAACCGGTTCATGATGAGGCAGACTACGGGATTATTTTCATGGATTCTGGTGGCTATTTAAATATGTGCGGTCACAACACCATTGCGGCAATGACAGCAGCTGTAGAATTGGGCTGGGTAGATGTAGGAGAAGGCACCCGTGTGGTTAAAGTAACGCAAGATACACCTGCGGGGATTGTTTGCGGAGAGGTTCGTCTGGATGAAGATTACTCTGCGGAATCAGTCTCTTTTGAAAACGTGGAATCCTTTCTATATAAAGAAAATATGGCAGTGAGTGTGCCCGATATTGGGACAGTTCATGTGGATATTTCTTTTGGCGGAAGTTTTTTTGCCATATTAAAAGCCGAAGAAGTTGGTTTAACAATTGAGGCGAAGAATGCGTCAAGATTTACTGAAGCAGGTCTAAAAATCCGCGAAGCGATTAATCAAAATATCGAGGTCCAACATCCCCGATTAAAACATATTAAAACCGTTGACTTAGTCGAATTTTATGGTCCTGCTAAAAGTCCTGAAGCTACTTATCAAAACGTCGTGGTATTCGGGGATGGACAAGTTGATCGTTCACCTTGCGGAACGGGAACGAGTGCTAAATTAGCAACTTTGTATGCAAAAAATGAGTTGAAAATTGGTGAAAGTTTTGTCTATGAAAGTATTTTAGGAACGATGTTTAAGGGAGAAATTACAAAGGAAACACGTGTAGGAAATTATCAAGCGATTATTCCCAAAGTGACGGGATCTGCTTATATTACAGGATTTAATCAATTCCTTGTCGATCCTAAAGACTCATTAAAAAATGGATTTTTACTTGATTAAAATACACGGTATAACCATCCAAAATGTGAATTAAATTCTCTAGTCCTAGCCATTTACAGATGGTTACACAAAAAATGATGGGTTAGTAAAACTCTGCTTACTATTAAGGAGGTATCATGGTACAACTACTGTTGGGTTTATTAAGCGTTTTATTACTCTATTTCTTATTCTTTTTTGTTCTCGACTTACTTGCAAATAAAGGAAATTGGGGTGGAGGAAATTATCTTATTTCTGGAACAATTGGGTTAATTACCGATTTTTTAGATACATTAGGGATTGGTAGTTTTGCGCCAACAACCATGTTACTAGAATTTACCAAGCAATTAGATAACGATCGACAATTACCAGGAACGCTCAATGTGGCACACTCTATTCCGGTAATCATTGAAGCTTTTATTTTCATTACTGTTGTTAAAGTATCACCCATTACTCTGTTTTCATTAGTTGCAGCAGCAATTGTGGGTTCGTTTGTGGGTTCGAAAACAGTCAGTAAGCTACCTGAAAAAAAGGTGCAGTTTTTTATGGGACTTGCTTTGATTGTGACAGCAATTTTAATGGGGCTAAAACAAGCTGGAATGCTGGATCTCTTAGGCTCTGGAAATGAAGCGACCGCTTTAACAGGTCTTAAGCTAATCATCGGCGTTATCGGTAATTTCCTTTTAGGTGCATTAATGACGATTGGCGTAGGTTTATATGCACCATGCATGGCATTAGTATACATGTTGGGGTTAAGTCCGCTTGTTGCTTTTCCTATTATGATGGCTTCTTGTGCAGGATTGATGCCCGTTGCTTCAGGTAACTTTATTAAATCTGGTGATTATGCGCGTAAAGTTAGTTTGGCAATTACGATTGGTGGAGTGATTGGGGTAATTATTGCTGTTAAATTCGTCACAAGTTTAGATTTGAATATGCTGACTTGGGTAATCATTGCTGTAATTATTTACTCAGGAATTACATATATGCGAAAAGGAATGTTTTCTAAAAAATAGAAAAGCTTAATCTAGTAGCAAAATGTGAAGGAGTGGAAAGAACTGTACAGCCACTTCTTCATTTTTAGTACACCAAACTAGCATAGTTATTTTAATGATTTGCCCGCTATTTTCTGATTGTTGGTGTAACTATAGAAAATGAAACAGTAAGCAGCAGAGGAAAAGTCATCAATTATTACACTATATGAAAAGGAAGTGGATGCCAATGAAAAAAGAAATCGAACAATTAATTATTTGTGGTGGATGTAATGCTAAGATTGGTCCTGGAAATCTAGGGAATATTTTAGCAGACCTCCCTAAATCCCAAGATGAAAAATTGTTAGTGGGCTTTGATGCAACAGATGACGCAGCCGTTATTAAATTGACCGATGAATTAGCAGTTATTCAAACGTTAGACTTTTTTCCTACTATGGTGACAGATCCTTATTTATTTGGCAAAATTGCTGCTGCCAATGCGATGAGTGATGTTTATGCGATGGGAGGGGATGTATTATCTGCCTTAAATATTGTTGCTTTTCCTGAAGAAAAAGAACTACAGGTTTTAAAAGAGATTTTAAGAGGTGGAGCTGAAAAAGTTCAAGAAGCAGGTGGAATCTTAGCAGGTGGGCACTCAATCCATGACCGTTCAGTCAAATATGGACTTTCTGTAACTGGCACAATTCATCCAAACAATATTTACAAAAATAATACTTGTCAAGAAGGAGATCACTTAATCTTAACAAAACCTCTAGGTGTAAGCATTATTACCATTGGTTACAGCGCCGGGGCAATAACCAAAGAAGGGTTTGCCAAAGCAACAAAAAGTATGGAAACCTTAAATAAATATGCGATGGCTATCATCAGAAAATATCCAATCACTAGTTGTACCGACGTAACAGGATTTGGGTTAGCAGGACATCTTCATGAAATGTTACATGACAATTTTTCAGCTGAAATCTATTCAAAAAAACTGCCATATTTTGAAGAAGCTTATGAAGGAGCAAAAGCTTTTCTTTTTACTGCTGGAGGACAACGAAACCGAAATTTTATGGAAAAAAAGATGGCCTTTTATGTCGATGACTTAGGAATCGAAGAGTTGCTATATGATCCACAGACATCTGGAGGATTATTGGTAAGTATCCCGGCTAAAGAAGCAAAAAAATTAGAAGAAGAGCTGAAATCAGCCAATATCTTAGCCAAAGATTTTGGCGTTGTTACGAAAAAAAAGACAGCAGAAATCATGGTTTATTAAGAAAAAAATTGTTCGATTAGTCTAACGAACTGATCCCATGATTAACCACACAAGGAAAGGAGAATCAAAATGGTTAAAATTAACGCATTGGGAAAAGTATGTCCCCTTCCAGTGATTGAAACAAAGAAAGCTTTGGAAGAAAACGATACAGTAGAAACAACTGTCGATAATGAGATTGCTGCACAAAACCTAAAAAAAATGGCGGGACAACTAGGTTATGATTATCAAGTAGAGCAAAATGATGCACAATCGTTTACTGTACGTATCTCCAAGAAAAAAGGAGAGGTAGCTTCTATTTATGAACAAGAACTTACAAGAGAAAATGATATTGAAGACAATTATATAGTTGTTGTCGACACGAATACGATGGGGCAAGGGTCGAAAGAATTAGGGAAACAATTATTAAAAATGTTTATTTATTCTTTAACCGAACAACCTGATTTGCCCGAAAAAATCATTTTCTACAATGGTGGGGTCCATTTAGTAAGCGACAACTCGGATTCCTTGGAGGATTTACAGATTCTTGCGGAAAATGGGATAGAAATTTATGCTTGTGGAGCCTGTCTTAACTATTATAATCTCAGTGAAAAATGTAAAGTCGGTGAAGTGACCAATATGTATCATATTGTTGAAATGATGCGACAATCTAAAAAAATCATCAAACCTTAAGGAGTAAACAATGAAGTCATATGGAGTGGTATTATTTCATTCGACACGTGAAGCAATGAGAGCTGAGCTGATGTGCCAATCAGCTAAACTATCTGTAAGAATCATTCCTACACCCGAAAAAATATATCTTAGCTGTGGTTTTTCTTTAAAATTTCCGCTAGAAGCTGAAAATCAGATACGTCATATTTTAGCTAAAAATAATGTGTCATCAGAAGGTTTTTATAAAGCGCTTCAAGTTGGATTGGATGTAACGTATTACTTATTATAAGGGGTAAAAGAAATGGCAAATATTGTAATTGGAACAGCTGGGCATATTGATCATGGAAAAACAACATTGATCAAAGCGCTGACTGGAATAGATACTGACACAACAAAAGAAGAAAAAAAAAGGGGCATGTCGATTAATCTAGGATTTGCTTACTTAAATTTACCAAATCAACAACGTGTGGGTTTCGTAGATGTTCCTGGCCATGAAAAATTTATTAAAAATATGGTTGCTGGACTACCTGGTCTTAATCTTATTTTATTAGTCATTGATGCTAGTGAAGGAATCATGCCTCAAACAAAAGAGCATATTGATATTTTGAATTTATTAGGAATCCACCATTTTTTAATTGTATTAACTAAAATTGATACGATTGATGCTGAATTGAAAGAACTAGTCATCGAAGATATACGTGATCAATTACTTCACACGCCTTTAGAAAAAGCGGAAATAATTGAAACCGATGCCATTAGCGGAAAAGGGATCAAACAATTACTAAAAAAAATCGAAGCCTACACGGAGCAAACATCAGAACAAGTAAGTAATGGAACACCAAGGCTAAATATCGATCGGGTTTTCAGTGTAAAAGGCTTCGGTACAGTAGTTACAGGCACTTTGCTGGAAGGGGAACTAACCGTTGGAGAAAACTGCTATCTCTACCCAAATAAGCGAAAAGTTCGGATAAGAAATCTGCAGGTACATGAAAATAACGTTCAAAAAGCATATGCTGGACAACGAACTGCTATCAATTTAGCAAACATTACCCGTGAAGAAGTCACGCGCGGGGATGTTCTATCAACCGCGGATTCTTTAGAGGAAAGCTGGATGTTGGATGTTAAGGTAACTTGCTTGGCAGGGACGGATGGGGGAATTAATCTATGGGATCGGGTTAGAGTGTTGATCGGAACAAAAGAAATAATGGCTCGTACTGTTCCATTAGGATTAGATTGGATTGGGCCAAACGAAGAAGGCTTTTTGCAGTTAAGATTAGAAGAAAAAGTTTCTGTAAAAGAAAAAGATCGTTTTATTCTACGCTCTTATTCACCCATGCATACGATTGCTGGAGGCGAAGTCTTAAACGCCGTTCCCAAAAAACATCGCCGATTCAAGCAGGCGGTTTTAGAAAGCTTAAAAGCGAAAGAAAATGGCAATCTAAACAGTATGATAATTGATTTTATGTTAAATAAGAAACAGCCATTTACAGTAGAAAAAGAATTGTTGGCCTATCTGGGTGTCACCCTTGATCAACTAAGCCATTCATTAGAAGAACTACAGGATAAAAGTCAAATCTTCTTTACCTCTTGTGGGTTTTTACTTTATGAAAGATACCAACAATTAGCAGGAAAAGCACAAAAGATCTTAGAAGAGTATCACAAAAAATATCGTCTACGGGATGGTATGCCTTTAGAAGAATTTCGTTCTAAAATACGAAATGGCTTGACCGAAAAAGAAGTTTTCGTCTTGATTCAATTATTAAAAAAATTCAACGTAATCAAAGAACAACAGAAACGATTATCTGTTTATGATTTTCAAGTACAATTTAATAGCTATCAACAAGTCGCCAAACAAAAAATTGAACGTTACCTAAAAAGCAGTGGTTATATGCCGATAAAAAAAGAAGAGTTAGCCCTTTTAGACAAAAATGCTGAAGAAGTATTGGAAGCTTTAGATGCCACCAGCGCTGTTTTTTTAACCCACGAATATGTTCTGTCAGGAAAGATTTACCAACAAGCTATTCAACAAATCCGGACTTATATTAAGAAAAACAAGAAAATGACACTGGCTGATTTTCGTGATATGACAAACTCGAGCCGAAAAGCTTCCATGCTTATTCTAGAATCAATCGATAAACTCGGCATCACGAAACGAGTAGAAAATTATCGGATTTTAGGGAAACAAGAGGGAGACTAGTATGACTATTTATTTAGATAATGCAGCTACGACAGTCCAAAAGCCGGTTTGTATGAAACAAACAATGCTGGATGTGCTTGAAAGTGAGAGGTATGGCAACCCAGCTCGTGGCGCTCATAGCTATTCCATTCGTGCTTATCAATTAATAGAAATGGCAAGAGATACACTAAAAAGTTTTTTTCATACCGGGGATTTATATGAAATTATTTTTTCTGGAAGCGTGACTATTGCTCTTAATGCAGTATTAAAAGGGTTCATTCAAGCTGGTGATCATGTATTGACCACAAGTTGGGAACACAATTCCGTGTTGCGACCGCTCTATCAATTAGAAAAACTAGGCGTTTCCTACGACATTATCAGTAGTCATCCAATCACTGGACAGTTGAATTATGAAGAATTTACTGAAAAATTAAACGCAAAAACTAAAGTAGTGGTCTGCAATCATGCGAGTAATGTGACAGGGAATCTTTTAGATATTGAATGGATAAAACGTTTTTGCCACAAACATCAGCTTTATTTAATCTTAGATATTTCTCAAACAGCTGGACATCTACCAATTGACTTAAGTGATGGGAAGGTCGCAGCGGCTTGTTTCACTGGACACAAAGCGTTACATGGACCACAAGGAACTGGGGGCATCTGTATTCACAAAAAAATGAAACTTACACCGATAATAACTGGTGGTGATGGTATGAATTCCTTTTCTAAGGAGCAGCCGGATGAATTGCCAGCAATGTTGGAAGCTGGGACAGCAAATGTGCCAGGAATTGCTGGATTAGCAGCCAGTGTAGGTTGGCTAATGTCCCAAGAGACACCATCATTGGGAAACTACTTCTACCAAGAAGCGACGAAGATTTCAGAATTAACGTTTTATGGAGATTTCACGAAAGAGCATATAGACGTTTTTTCGTTGAATATCAGATCTGCAGAATCAGCTTTAATCAGTGACATTCTGTGGGAAGAGTTTGGCATTGCCACACGTTCAGGCTACCATTGTTCACCGCTAATACATCAAGATTTAGGAACTAAAAATACTGGAACTGTTCGAGTATCCTTATCCCGTTTTACAACAGAAGAAGAAATAGAAAAAACCATAAAGGCGTTGAGAATAATTGCAAAACGATAGAAAGCAGGTAAACGATGGCTAGAGAAATACAACGACGATTAGCAGATTTGCCTTCAGTGGATCGTTTATTAAAAACTCCTGAATTGCAAATATTAGAAAAGAAGTATTCTTACGGAGTAGTCAAACAACAGGTACAAAGTGTTTTAGAACAAACTAGAAAAACTGTTTTAAAAGAAGAAGTGTTACCTCCAGCGATTGAAGAACTCTGTATTCGAGTGATTGAAAAAGTGAAACAACGAACGTATTCGTTACAAAAAGTAATTAATGGGACCGGTACGATTCTGCATACAAATCTAGGACGTTCCTTACTTAGTAAGAAAATTGAGGAACAATTAAAGACAATAAGTTTTTCCTATTCAAATTTAGAAATGGATTTAACTAGTGGCAAGAGAGGTACCAGATACAATCATTTAACGCATATTCTAAAAAAACTTACTGGAGCAGAAGACGTCTTAGTGGTGAATAATAACGCAGCAGCTGTTATGTTAATTCTTGATACTTTGGCTACTGATAAAGAAGTATTGGTTTCTCGAGGGGAACTTGTTGAAATAGGAGGGTCTTTTCGTATTCCAGAGGTAATTACCGCAACAGGTGGAAAAATTAGAGAAGTTGGAACAACCAATAAAACGCATATTAGAGATTACCAACAGGCTTTGACTTCTGAAACTGGAGCGATTTTAAAAGTCCACACCAGTAATTATCGAATCATTGGATTTACAGAAACTCCTCACTTATCAGAGTTAACTCTCTTAGCACAAAAACATCAAGTCCCGTTAATCAATGATCTGGGTAGCGGTCTACTCATTGACATGCGCCGCTTTGGCTTACCGTATGAACCGACTGTTCGAGAAGTAATCGAGCAAGGGTGTGATGTGGTCTCCTTTAGTGGAGATAAATTATTAGGCGGACCACAAGCCGGAATTATTGTAGGTAAAAAAACGTATATTCAGAGGATGAAAGAAAATCAACTACTGCGTGCATTAAGAGTCGATAAAATGACTCTAAGTGCATTAGAAGCAACTTTAGAACTTTATCTTGATGAAGAAGAAGCCATTCGATCCTTGCCTACTTTGCAAATGCTATCGGATAAGATCGAAAATTGTTTGAATCGCGCACAAATATTAGCTGAAAAGTTAAAAAAAATCGAGCAACTCGAAGTCTCTATCGAAAAAGATTATAGTACGGTTGGTGGTGGAACGTATCCAGAAAGCTTATTACCTACCTATGCAGTAACAGTAAAAAGTAAGCAATGGCATGCGGAAGAGCTGCAACGAAGACTAAGAAAAGGAATTGTTCCAGTGATTAGTCGGGTAAAAAATGAGCGAAACTATTTAGATATGCGCACGATTTTTGAAGAAGAACTTCATCAGGTGTTCGTCAGTTTAGAAAAGATTTTTTGTGAGGAAATAACATGAAATTAAAGAGAGAATTTGTGGTTGTTTCACACTGCATCTTGAATCAACATGCGGTGATACCTGGATGGGAACGGGCTCGTGGTGCTTTTCCTTTGGCCATTTCTTTATTAAATCAAGGCGTTGCGTTGCTACAATTGCCTTGTCCTGAATTTTTGACCTTAGGAAAAGAGAGACCACCAATGACTTATCAAGAATATGTTGCTATACCAGGCTATCGTCAAAAATGTCAAAGTATGTTGCAACCAGTCATTCAACAAATCAAAGAGTATCAAGCGAATGATTATCGCTATTTGGGAATCATCGGGATCAATGAAAGTCCTAATTGTTCCATCTCAGCACAGCGAGGCGTACTAATGGAAGAGTATATTGAATTATGTAAGAATCATGGGATTGTTAATCCTTATTTTGAAGTTCCAACTTGGTATACAGAAGAAACACAAGGCGATTTATATCAGAAATTAAAACTATTTTTAGAAGGAAAAGTAAATGATGAATAATAAAATGAAAATATTGACTTTATGTGCAATGGCCGTTGTTTTAAATGTTGTTTTAGGTGAGGCTGTTTCACTAATGAAAATCCCCTTATTATTTTTAGATACGATGGGAACGATTTATATTTCAACCAATTTTGGTATGAGTTATGGGGTAATGACTGGGATTGCCACTAATTTATTAATGGGTATCATCAGTGGACCGTTGGCTGTTCCTTTTGTATTCGTAAATATTGTTGTAGCAATTATCTGTTCTTTACTAGCGAAGAATGGATTTTCTTACAAAAAAGCGCTAATAGCAGGGGGACTATTAGCCGTTGTTTGTCCAATGATCGGTGCGCCGATCCGTTTAGCTTTATTTGGTGGTTTTACCGGTTCAGGAACGGACATCCTCATTTTTGCTTTCAAGGCTTCCGGTAAAGAAATGATCACTGCAACTTATTGGGCAACTGTTGCAGGAAATATTGTGGATAAGATGCTTTCTTGTTTACTTGTTGCTTGGTTTATGAAACGTTTACCGCAACGTATCCTAGTAAAATAAAAAGAGAACAACTAACAGATATTAAAGCTAGTCAAGTCTTTTATAACTGCAAACATTCTAGCATTTGATATTGATTGAACAAACGAAAAATGTTAGAATGTTTTTATTAGGGGAGTGGATGGATTCTGGTGTTCCCTCTGGTCTTCAAAACCAGTATGAGGAGTTAAGAGCTTCTTGGGTAGGTTCGATTCCTACACATTCCCGCCAATTGAATACATACAAAGCTAAAAACATTGATACAGAGCCGTTCTGTTGATGTTTTTAGCTTTATTTTTTTGTCGCCACTGCATTTCCACTGCATTTGATTATTTTTCGAGCTAGTTCATTGCTTGATCACTGTTTTCATCAAGTGTAAGAAAGGAACATTCTGCTTCTCGCTTTTTATCAATGATCATGTGATCAACATCACATATTAGTCTCGACATGGCTATTTTTCCATGCTATATTTAATTCGAAAAGAAGAAATTAAAATATAGATGTGCGCATCTACTACATAAAAAGACTTAATTATTAAGGATTTTTATCGTCTTTCTATTAATTCCCACATAGTTAAAGTTTTTATATGAATGCGCCGGAAAGGAATGAGAGCTTGATTTCATTTGAACACGTTTCAAAGTCTTTTGGAGGTACGATGATCCTAAATGATCTCAATTTATTTATACCAAAAGGAAAAATCTTTGGTATCATTGGACGAAGTGGTGCAGGAAAAAGTACAATGATTCGTTTAATAAACGGATTAGATCAACCAACAAAAGGTAAGATATCTCTATCAAAAGATGTGAAAAGCAGCACAATATTTCAACATTATGCCTTATTGCAGTCAAAAACTGTCGCTGATAACATTCGACTTGCTCTGAGATTTAGCAAAGTCAATAAGCAGGAATACGACAAAAGAATTGAAAACGTTTTACGTTATGTATCGATGATAGAGAAAAAAAATACATATCCCTCCCATTTATCTGGTGGGCAGAAACAACGAGTGGGGATTGCTAGAGCGCTAGTAACGGAGCCTTCGCTTTTATTATGCGACGAAATTACTAGCGCTCTTGATCCAACCACTAAAAAAAGTATTCTAAATTTGTTAAAAAAAGTGAATGAGGAACTAGGAACCACCATCATTTTGGTCACCCATGAAATGGAGGCGATAAAAGAAATTTGTGATGAAGTGGCTGTCATTGATTCAGGAAAAGTTATTGAACAGGCAACAACCAAAAAAATGTTTTTAAGCCCTCAAAGCAATTTAGTTCGTGAATTTTTAGCCGATATGATTTATCCTAAGTATCCAAAAAAAGAATCGATTTCCTTTAATTATGTCCTTTACTTCCTGATGAATGCCACAAATTATGCTCGTTTTCAAGAAAGTAAAATGGAGGGGACGGTCTATGATATCAAAACCATACATATTAGCGGAGAACGTTTTTTTGCGATGTATTTTCTAACGAATAAAATTCCTGATAATGAATTTATTGACCAACTAATTAGTTATGAGAAGGTGATCGTTGATGTTTGAAATACTTTCATCAGAGATCATTCTCAAAGCAACTTATGAATCGATTTATATGGTCAGTATTTCTTTGGTGTTCGCTATCGGCTTAGGAGTTCCTTTAGGCATACTATTAGCAGAGACCAGAAAACAAGGTGTTTTAGCTAATTCTCTTATGTACACGGTGTTACAGACGCTTATCAACATCTTGCGTTCAGTGCCATTTATCATTTTGTTGGTGGCTATTTTGCCTTTTACTCGCTTAGTTGTTGGAACTTCCATTGGAACAACTGCTGCTATTGTCCCGTTAACGTTATATATTGTTCCCTTTATGGGCCGTTTAATCGAGCAAGCCATTCTAGAAATCCCTCCTACAATTATCGAATGTGCGAAAACATTAGGGGCAAACCGATTGGAAATCATTCTTTACTTTATTCTACCTGAAGCTCGACCGGCGATTATTTTAGCCATTACTAATTCAATGATTGGACTAATTAATGCCTCTTCTATGGCGGGAACTGTCGGTGGAGGAGGAATCGGGGATTTAGCTATTTCCCAAGGCTATCAACGATTTAATAGTGGGATGATTGTTGTAACGGTAGTTATCTTAATTGTTTTAATAAACAGTATCCAATTTCTGGGAAATTATCTTTATCATAAAATTAAATATTAAGGAGTAAACTTCATGAAAAAAATAGTGACTATAGTCTGTCTGTTCGTATTGGTTCTCATTGGGGGTGGTTGTCATTCAAAAGATCAATCATCACACGCTCAGAAAAAACATGAAATTGTCATGGGGGTAACTGGAGGACCGTATAACGATTTATTTGATGATGCGATTGCACCTATATTAGAATCGGAAGGATATACGATTAAACGAATTGAATTTTCTCAATTTATCCAATCAAATACTGCCTTAGGTGAAGGAAAGATTGATGTAAATGTTGCTCAACACTCCGCTTATATGAATGTTTTCAATAAGGAGAATGGGACTGATTTAGTTCCTTTAGTTGCTACACCCTCTGTTCCGTGTAATTTGTACTCTTCCAAATATACAAGTAAAGAAGAGGTGAAAAAAGGAATGATGATTGGGATTCCCCAAGATCCGAGTAATGCAGCACGAGCCTATGCAGTTCTTGCTAAAGCTGGTTTTATTCAAGTGGATAAACAAGTGAAAAGTACCGACTTGACTGCAAAAGCAATCACAAATAACCCCTATCAGTTAAATATCAAAGAGATGGACACGAACACTTTACCACACGTGTTGGATGACCTTGATTTTGAAGTCATACCTGGAAGCACAGTTGAAGATGCAGGAATTCGAGAACAACTTCATTTGATCGAGCTAGAAAAAATGGTGCCTGAATTACAAATCGTAGCTGCTGTGACAAAAGAAAATGAAAAAACGGATTGGGCAAAAGCGATTAAGAAAGCCTACCAATCAGAAAAATTTCGTACATATATCAATAGTCATAATAAAGATAATTACTGGATCATACCTAACATTTCTGAAACTGAGAATAGCAGCCAATAAACATATTACATATTAGTAATTGAAAGAAAGAACTGCGTTTTTACTTAAAACACATTTTACTTGTTCGTAGAAGTAGAGACAAATTTTTTTCTTAATTTGATTTTTTAGACAAGACTGATTATTTTTTCAGACTTGTCTTTATTATTTTTTGCTATTTAATGATTGATTTGTTTAAAAATGACAGAACAACTTTACTTGTGTATACTTAAATTAAAGTGATTTTTATTCAAGAAAGGAAATAAATTTTATGAAAACTAATGTTATTTTTTGCGGTCTATTCTCATTACTATTATTAGCAGGTTGTCAATCGAATCAGTCCACGCCAGAATCAACGCCAGCTCCAGCGACTACGTCAACAAGTACTGGTCAACAAACAACTTCTTCAACCGAAGCATCAAATCAAACAATGAATTCTGGGACGAATGCAACAAAAGAGATCAAAGTATCTGCACAAAAAGCGATTGAGTTGTTTCAAAAAGAATATCCAAATGCAGCGATTACCAGTTTAGAATTAGATAGTAGTTGGGGAAGTTTCTTCTATAAAATTGATGGTGTTGATGATCAAAATGAATACGAAATGAAGATCAATGCAGCAAACGAAGAAATCCAAAAACAAAATCCTGAGCGTTTAGATCAAGATGAACAAAATGGACAGAAGAAACAAGAAGATGCTTTGGACACAAGTAAACTTCTAAGTATTGAAGAAGCAGCGAAAATCGCTGAAAAACAAGCGGGTGGGGGAACAGCCACTGACTGGGATCTTAGTAAGGAACTTGGTACCACTTACTGGGAAGTGAAAGTGAAAAACGGGAATAAGAGTACTCAAGTAAAACTCAATAGTCAAACAGGAGAAGTTTTAGCAACTGAAAATGATGATTAATTGTCTTGATCCTATTTGCTTTTGCTTGACTTGATGATAAACTAGAAAAAATGATTCATCAAAGGAGAGAATGACTTGACCTTAGAAACGACTTTTTTTAATCATACTTTTGCTAACCCTTTTATGAATGCCTCTGGTGTTCATTGCATGACAACGACAGAACTAGTTGAATTGGAACAATCCAATGCTGGCGCTTTTATCACAAAGAGTTGTACATTGAATGAACGTGCTGGAAATCCAGAACCCCGTTATTTCGATGTACCTCTTGGAAGTATTAATTCCATGGGATTACCTAATCGTGGATTTGATTATTACTTAGATTATGCATTGAACTATGAAAAACAGCAGACACAACCGCTCTTTTTCTCTATTGCAGGCATGAGTGCAGCAGAAAATTTGGAAATGTTGACAATGATTGAAAAGAGTGACTTTCAAGGAATCACTGAATTGAATCTTTCTTGTCCCAATGTTCCTGGCAAACCACAGTTAGCCTATGATTTTGAGGCGACGGAAGATTTATTGCAACAAGTTTTTGCCCGTTTCACCAAACCATTAGGAATCAAATTGCCCCCATATTTTGATTTGGCGCATTTTGATCAAATGGCTGAAATTTTGAATCAATTTCCTTTAACTTATGTAAATTCTATTAATAGTATCGGTAATGGTTTGTATATCGATCCTCAAAAAGAAGCAGTCGTGATCAAACCTAAAGAGGGTTTCGGTGGACTTGGTGGAGAATATGTGAAACCAACCGCTTTAGCGAACGTCCGTGCTTTTTATACTCGCTTGAAACCAGAGATCAAAATTATTGGTACTGGAGGCATTCGGAATGGACAGGATGCTTTTGAACATTTATTATGTGGAGCAACTATGCTACAAATCGGTACCGAACTTCACAAAGAAGGACCAAAAATTTTTGATCGGATCACGAAAGAACTCGAACAGATTATGACAGAAAAAGGGTATCGAACCATCGATGAATTTAGAGGGAAACTAAAAATGATCTAATCGTTAACGATTCTCTAAGTGATAAAATAAAAGACAACAAAAAAAATAAGCCAAAGAATCCAAACATAGTTTCTCTTATTTTGGAAATCTTTGGCTTATTTTTATGCGATCCGGTGGTTTTAGAATAATAACTGGTGGTTAGCTTTTAGTCTATTCGTTGGTTTGCCATGAATAGTACCTTAGCTATTAGGATTCAATAGGTGTATATAATTACTGATAATAGCACCACCGTTTCTAACATGAAGCGTAATCATTCTTTTTGTTTGTTGAATAGAAATATGAGAAAATGGCACAAAGGTATGACAAATAAAAGGAGGGATTTACTTGAAAGATGGCATGGAGATCGTGAAGGGTCTAAAAAAGAAGCAGTTCAGTTACAAGGAATTAGTCAAAGAGGTTAGCCAAAAAGTAGCAAAATTAAATCCAGAATTAAATGCGTTCGTTACTTTTGAAACAGATCAACCGATTAAAGATGAGGCACCAATTCTAAAGGATGAACAGCCTTTAAGCGGCTTACCTTTCCCGTTGAAAATGTTAGGACAGGAAAAGCAAGGTTGGTTAGCTACATCAGGCTCAAAGCTTTTTCAAACTCATCGCTCATCTAGAAATTCAAATTTTGTTTCGCAAGTTGAAAAAATTGGTCTTATCCCACTTGGACAAACAAATGCACCAGAGTTTGGTTTTAAGAATATCACCGACCCACAACTTTATGGTCCAGCTAAAAATCCTTGGAATCTTGCGCATTCGCCAGGTGGTTCAAGTGGTGGGGCAGCAGCCGTTGTTGCTTCTGGCATTTTACCGATCGCTGGTGCTAGTGACGGTGGAGGATCAATTCGCATACCTGCTTCCTTTTGTGGTCTGATTGGCTTAAAACCTTCACGAGGAACGATGCCAGTTGGTCCTCATGCTTGGCGAGGTTGGCAAGGAGCAGCGATTGATTTTGGTTTGACCATTTCTATGAGAGACACCAAAGCTTTATTTGCAGGACTGCGAAGTATCCATTCAGGAGCACCTTATCAAGTTTCGCCAGCGGAATGGCAAGAGCATCCACCAAAAAAACGGTTGAAAATCGCTGTTTGTACAGAATCACCGATCCACACAAAAATCAGTGATGAAGCACGACAAGCAGTGACCAATGCGGTGACATTTTTAGCACAAGAAGGCCATGAAATCATTGAAATCAATTACCCTCTTGATGGAAGAGCCTTGATCCAGTCTTATTACCAAATGAATGGAGCAGAAACAGCTAGTATGATTCACTCGATTGAATCTGGATTAGGACGACCGGTTGCTCAAAATGAACTTGAACCGATTTCCTGGGTCCTGCTAGAGTATGGGAAGAAGGTTTCTGCAGCGAACTATATCCAGTCGCTTCATGTTTGGGATCATGCAGCAATCACAATGGAAGACCTATTTCAAACTGTTGATCTTTTTCTTTCGCCGACAACAGCATTTACTGCTCCAGAAATTTCCACTGATCTTCAAAGCGATGAAATTCGGGCAAAAATGGCTGGAATCAACGAATGCAACGAACAAGAAAGTTTAGCAGTTATTTCTGAAATGTTTGAGGAAAGTTTAAAGATCACGCCTTACACCCAACTGGCAAATTTGACGGGACAACCAGCAATCAGTTTACCCACACATATCAGTGAGGAAGGTCTGCCTTTGGGTATCCAATTCATGGCTGCCAGAGGACGAGAAGACTTGCTCTTTCAAATTGGCGAAATCTTTGAAAATCATCAAAAATTCTATTTACCGCCAAGTTATCAATAATAGTCAGTTGAAGAAAAGCAGTTGGGACTAAGAAAACTTTAGACTCAACTGTTTTTTATCTGGCTGTCAGCTACCTCGTGACGATGTTTTGTCCCATTCATTTCGCAGGATTAAAGTGAACAAAAACTGATTCTAAATATTTTTAAGGAAACGATTCAAATAATAATTAACGATAGATTTTTTGTTGGATCTAAGGTAGAATGGGTAGGCGAAAATATGTTCGGAGGTGGAGGGATTGAAAACTCCTTTAACGATCGAGATGGAAACTTCTCTTTATCAATACTGTATCGAACAAGGGGGCATTGTCGTAGAAGAGGTGACCATGCCTGACGACCATGGTATCGTGGATACGTTAAGTTGTCTCACAAAGTTTGATGGTACAAGAGAGTGGCGTTGCTATGAGTTGAAAGTATCAAAAGCGGACTTTCGTTCCACTGCAAAATTATCGTTTGTCGGGAATTACAATTATTTTGTATTACCTCAAACACTTTTTGATGAAGTCAAAGCTGAAATCCCCACTGGTATCGGTGTTTTAGTTTATCGACCTTACGGGATAGCAGAAGAGATGCCAGCTTCTGGTACATTCATTATTGCTAAAAAAGCAATGAAGCAACCGTTAGCAGTGGCAGAAGAGGCGCTGCTCAACCGTTTTATGGCTTCGTTATTTAGAGAAGTAAGAAAAGCCAAACAGATGGAACGAGGCGTCAAATATTTTCCAACTGATCAGTTGTATAAAGAATTAAAAAAACGATCAGATTCTCAAGATCCATTTGCCAAAGAGCGTTATTATGAACGATTTATTGAGGAAACAGAAAATCAAGCGATCCAAGATTTACAAGCAGAAATCAGCGCTTTACAGCAAGACTATGAGAATCTGCGACAAAAGCAGCAAGTTAGACGCTTGCCAACAGAGCCATTGGAGTGAATAAGCATGTACTATCCTTATTTGAGAGGGAAACAGTTTGATCTTTTAGCATTAAAAGAAATGATTCAACAGAATCTATTATCTAAAAAGGTGGTTCCCATCATCGAACCAGTTCGTGATTCAGCTACCTTTAAAAACGTTGTTGAGTTATTCCAAAAAGCAAATCACCCGCTGATCATCATCGATAATCCCCAAGTGGGTCAGTTCAAACTTTTTGATGAACATTTACATTTATGGGAAGAAAAAGAAAATAGTTCCATTCAACATGCAATGATCATCACGTCCGATAATTACCAACAGATCATGGAGCAACCACCTAAATTGATCATTTTTGATGGACAACATCAGCCTCATGATCCAAAAATATGGAAAGAATTTTCAAAAATGGATACTCATTTTTTGTTACCAGACCATAGTCGGTTCCATATCTGGTTACCAGAAAACAAAATCATCATAAAAGAAGCCTTTAAACCAAGAAAACACGTAGAAGATTATAGCGAAAAAATAGATGATTTTTTTAGCGACGACTATTTGTTTTTTAAAGAAGAGGGGAATCATGGCTTTTCAGATTTTACGATTGAAGGAAGTCGCTATTTTGATAAAGGCTTTCCTAGTCGGGCATTGGCACTTCATCTGACCTATGTTGATGCATATGGTAATCTCAGAGTAAAACATTTTATTTCTGATACGAACGATTCAGCTAAGGATCAAGCACTAAAGTTTTTTGAAGCTGTTGAAAAAATGCAACAGTGGGTATTGAGGAACCAAGATCAACTGTTGATTACAACGGGTATATTAGCCCTGCTTTCTTTGAAACAACAAAAAAAATTTCCTGGTTTAGGTGTATTGAAAAAATGGACATTGGTCCATCATTTAGAACTGCTCAGTTTATTATTAGACCAGCCGACTAATTGGTTACGCATGTATTCTAAAGTAGAAGAATTACATTCGCTGATTTGTGGTATTGGACATACAGAACGACAAAAATTGGTTTGATTCCCCTCACTAGTTTATGTTTTGAAGCTAGTGAGAGATTTTTTTGCTAATCAATCCTGTTTATCAAAATAAGATCATTCTTTGAGCATTTTTATTTGTCGCTTAAATTGGTTTTTGGTGGCTTCTAACCCTTCATTATTTGCTAAAACAATGAGGTTTGGTAGTTTTTTTAACTCATCTAATTCCTTCGTGTCTTGCTCAAAAAGAGCGAGCCTTTTTTTGATTTGATCCGGAGCATCTCCACGTTGTTCTAAACGCTGCTTCAATTTGTTTTTAGCGATAGTCACAAATACTGGTTGGATCTGTTTCCCAAATGCATGGAAGAGTGCCCAAAAACCAGCAGCTGTTAAAATTGTATAACAATCACCATTTTTCAACTTTTGAGCAATCTCCCTCTTAGTTGAACCATATTTATGTCCCGCATATTCATCCCATTCCACAAATGCCTGTTCAGTGATCAACTGTTCAAATTTGTCTTCAGAGAGAAAATAGTAATCTTTTTGATCGGTTTCACCTTTTCGAGGAGGACGAGTCGTCGAAGTGACAATTTTTTCTTTTAGTTCAAAAAGAGCATTAGCAATGGAAGTTTTTCCTGAACCAGAAGGACCAATAAATACATAACATTTGTTCATCATGAATCTCCTTTAACCCTTTATTTCTTTTATTAAACGATACACGAGAAAGTTTCTTTTAGCAATTGTTCTTTTCGCATAGATATTCCAGGTGGACGACAATAAATTTTGTCTTATAAAAAACACTCTCTTGAGTCTTTAGAAAATCGTCTAAAGAGCAAAGAGAGTGTTTTAAATATACAATTCAATTAAATTTAATCATTTAGACTAATAAACCAGTGACGATCGCACTTAAAAAGCTGACTAATGTGGCAGTCAACAAGATTTTTAATCCATGTTTCGCAACTAAGTTTCCTTTTTCTTCATTTAGACCTTTCATAGCACCCGAAATGATTCCAATGGAAGAGAAGTTAGCAAAAGATACTAAAAAGACAGATAAAATAGCTGTTGTACGTTCAGTAAAATGCAGGTTCCCAGTGGCTAGTTCTGTCATCGCAACAAATTCATTTGTCACAAGTTTCGTCGCCATGATACTACCCGCATCCACAGCTTCTTTCCAAGGAATCCCGCTGATAAATGCTAGTGGAGCAAAGATGTAACCAAGAATTTCTTGGAAAGAGATCCCAAAGATTCCACTAAAAATGGCATTGATCATAGCAATAAGAGCAACGAATCCAATCAACATAGCAGCAACTGTAATCGCTACATGAAAGCCGTCAAGAATATATTCTCCAAGCATTTGGAAGAAAGTTTGTTCTTTGTTTTCTTCAATGATCAACTCATCTTCTTTTTCTTCTAATTCATAGGGATTAACGATGGAGGCTAAGATATACCCACCGAATAAGTTCAATACCAGCGCAGTAATTACATACTTAGAATCGATCAACGCCATATAAGAACCCACGATCGACATCGAAACAGTCGACATGGCAGAAACGCTCATGGTAAATAAACGTTTTTCAGATAAGAAAGGCAATTCTTTTTTTATTGAAATAAAAACTTCAGATTGACCTAGTATTGCTGAAGCAACACCGTTGTAAGATTCTAATTTCCCCATACCATTGATTTTACTTAAACCCAATCCAACTGCCTTCATGAATAATGGCAAGATCTTGATATAACGCAAAATCCCGATGATTGCAGAAATAAAAACAATCGGCATCAAAACATTTAAGAAAAACGGCGCACTGCCTTTATTGGCTACCCCAGCAAAAACGAAATTGACTCCTTCACCTGCAAACGCCAGTAAATGATCGAATACTTTCGCTAACATGGAAACGACTGCTGTACCAAAAGTCGTTCGTAACAAAATAAAACCAAAAATAAATTGCAACACGATCATCAATAGTAAAGGTTTTACTTTGATGGCTTTCTTGTTGGTACTAATCAAAAAAGCAAGGCTAAAAATAAAAAGTAATCCAATAATTCCTAAAATCTGACTCAAACTATCACTCCTAATCAAAATTCCGTTTAATTTTACACGTTTTATCGTTAAAATACTAATTTTTTGCTAAGATTATCATCGCTTTTTTAGACTGAAACGCATACATTTCAATTGAAACGGATACAACAAAATAAAACTCTTAAAAGATTATCAGTTGCACTTTTTCAGGTGCAATTTAAATAAAATCTTTTAAGAGTTTATTCAGCTATTTGTTCATAAAGAAACAATGCTTATTGATAAAATAAATTTTCCGATGGATAGAAGGGAGCACTTGTGATATCAATACCTAATTGTTTCAACGTTTGTTCATCATTTTTATTGACGATGACTGTCGAGTGAGCTTGAGCACCATCTAATTCAGCAAGTTTGTCATAAGCTACTTGAGCGATAGGGTTGGTTACCGCACTGATCGAAAGAGCAATCAGTACTTCATTTAGGCTCAATGTATCAACGGAAGAATGCAGTGCGGAAGACTTCATCCCTTGAATCCGTTCTAGAACAAGCGGCGACAACAATGGAATATTATCTGAGATATGTGCCAAATGTTTGATCGCATTTAAAATGACGGCAGCAGAAGCATTCATTAAAGAACTGGTGCGTCCTGTAATGATCACTTCATCGGGTAATTGGATCGCGATCACCGCAGAAGGATCGTTGCTGTCATTTTGAACAGTTTTTGCATACTCGTGAGCAGGCAATACCACTTGACGGTCTTCAGGTTGAAGACCTACTTCTTCCATGATCAATTTAATTCGATTTACTGCTTCCTCATCGATCAATCCTTTTTTGAAATCACACTCTGTTTGGAAATAGCGGCGGATGATTTCTTGTCGAGAAGCTTCTTGCACAACTTCATCATCAACGATTCCGAATCCCACACGATTCACACCCATATCGGTAGGGGATTGATAGATTGATTCTTTACCAGTGATTTTTTCAATGATCCGTTTGATTACTGGAAAGGTTTCAACATCTCGATTATAGTTTACAGCAACCTTGCCATAGGCATCATAATGGAAGGAATCGATCATATTGACATCTTTTAAATCCACAGTGGCAGCTTCATAGGCAATGTTTAGTGGATGTTTCAATGGGACATTCCAAACAGGGAAGGTCTCAAATTTTGAATAACCTGCTGATTGTCCTTTTTGGCTTTCATGATAAAGCTGATTCAAACATGTTGCTAGTTTGCCACTACCAGGTCCAGGAGCAGTAACAACAACGATTGGCTTACTGGTCTCAATATATTCATTTTTGCCAAAGCCGTTTTCAGAAACGATTTTTTCAACATTAATTGGATAATCTTCAATTTCTGAATGTTTGTAGACTTTGATATCACGTCTTTCTAATTTATTGACGAAGACATTCGTAGCTGGCTGACCATTGTAACGAGTAATGACGACACTATTGATAGATAATCCGTAGCCACGCATTTCGTCGATCAAGCGTAAAATATCCATGTCATAAGTGATACCATAATCCCCACGAATTTTATTACGTTCAATGTCTCCAGCGTAGACGCAAATCAAGATTTCTGCTTGGTCTTTTAATTTTTGTAACAATTTGATTTTTGCATCTTCTTCAAAGCCAGGCAAAACACGTTTGGCATGCTTATCATCGACCAATTTGCCTCCAAATTCTAAATATAATTTATCATAGTGATTCACTCGTTCAAGGATATATGCTGATTGTTCTTCGATATATTTCTCTGAATCAAAACCGATTTTTTTCACGAGATTCCCTCCTTAAGTACTAAAGCATTTTTTCATTTTTTTTGATTTTCGTCAACTAGTAACTAACACCGGATTAAAACAACAGATAAAATCTCAAATCTGGCTTGTTTCATCTTAAATTCATTGGTATGATAGTTTTGATAAGGAAGGTGTCACATGAAAAAAAGACAGAAAAAGAAAAACGCATATAAACAATATATCCGTTCGATTTTTACCGGTTATGAAAAAATGCTCGAAAATACTGATTTAGAAGAGATGAAGTTTACTTATTTGAATGAAGAAACACTATTATCTCGTGATGAAAATCAGCGCATTCACTTCACAACCAGAGATCTGCCTCAAAAATAAAAAAATTACTGAGTGAAAAAGAGTGGGGGGATCTGTAGTAACCCCCAAAAGTTAGAATCTAACTTTTGGAGGTCGCTTCAATCCTCTTTCCACTCTTTTGTTTTACTCTCGATACGTAAGATTATTCAATAGTGAAAGTACAATAATCAGACCTTATCAAAACGGTGGATAATCAATGAATATTGATTAAAAGATACATAGAGGAGGAAGCCCTTTGTAACATTTTTTTCTATAAAATGGTACTATTAAATTATCAATTCAATAGTAAGTAAACTCAACCTATTGTGCTTCTGTCCAAGAAAGTGGATAACTGTGAGGAGGTAATCAAAATGAAAGAAACACCACAAGAAAATAACGAAGAAATCATCATTCAGCAAGAAGATGACACTACTTTTTTTGATATCAAAGAAAAAGCTAGCACGAATCTATCTCAACTGTTAGAGGATTTACAAGCATTTGAAAGAGCTGTTCGTGAAGAAAACATTCCAGAAATCTATCAACTGTATAATGGTCATTTAAATGAGGAATTGAAAAAAAGTTCGAATGAAAACCATGAAATCGATCAGCTATTAATGCGGAAAATTCATGATCGCTTTATTCAAGAATTTCCATTTATGGAGCTAGTCGAAAAGATTTCTCCTACGATGAGTTATTACAAGATCGGTACGTATTATCACGAAAGGCCAACAATTGGTATCGATGCTAGTCTACCGGAAATTTTCGTCTTGCCCCAAATTGACGAAGAGTGGGGCACCTATGCAAACCAGGAACCGGATGACTACAGTCAACAAATTAACGAACTTGATGCTAAAGTCATCACTGCAAAAGCCGAGATTGATCGTCTGGATGAAGAATTAAAAGAAGTGGATCGCCAAATCTCTGATCTGGATGACACTAAAGGATTCTTAAATCGGAAAAAAATTGATGAAGAAATCCAAGAACTAAAAAAACAAAAACAAGCGTTATCGAATGAAAAATTAGGCTGGATGCCTTATCTTGAAGCACCTGAAAAAATCCAAAATCAAAAAGCTGCTTTACTTAACGAAGCAAAAGCGAATCAATTACGTGCAGCGATCGTTGAAAAAGAACAACGACAAATCAATCGCTACTTCGGTGGGATAGAAGGGTTCAGTCAAACCATCCATCATTTCCTAATGAATTACTTAGGTAATGTTGATCCACATGAAAACCCAGAAGTATCGATGCAAGAGGGAGGGGTAGAGTAATGAATGAGCATGAAGAGTTAGAAAAAAATGAAGAGCTGGAAGCACAATCGTTAGCAGAAACGACTGTGGCGGAAGAAGCAATAGAAACAGATCCTGAAAACTCCAGCAATCACTCTGCTTCTGAAGATGATTTGCTTGATGAAAATGAACAGGTCACTTCTGAACAATTAGAGGCAATTGAATCCAGTCATCCACATGAAGCGAGGGAAAATCAAGTCTATTTAGAAACAAAAGAAAAAGACCATCAAGACATTGTTCTTTTGATTGAAACAGCAGAGGCAGAATTAGCGGATTTACGCTTACGAAAATATCTACTTGAATCGGACTTTTCACAATTATTAGATGCTTTTGAACGCTATATCTTAAAAGCAGAACCTATTTCCCCGATTGGTAAGACAAGTTTGATCGAATACTTTACTTATGAGTTGCTAAAACCTTTAAATGATATTGGTTTGAAATTCTCTAATACCACTTATGATACTTGGGAAACACGACATTTTTCGATCAACTATCGTTTGAATGAGTCCAATCAATTAGTATTTTCTTTTGTTCTTCCGACGATTGATCAACGATACCAAGTGGAATCACTCAACTTATTGGAAGTTTCACCAGAAACGATGGAAATCACGGTTCAGGATGACCGTGTGTTATCTTTGATTCGTTATTGGTCTGTTGAACGGGTATTCTCTGCTGGTCAACTGACTATTTTCAATCATAAGTTCAACCAAATATTAGCTCATGCACGTCACTTAGGTTTCTTAGTCAAGCAAACCTTACTAGATAACACCCAACCGTTACAACTGAATCTTCAAAGTCAATTTGAATTGACTGACCAGGTACTAGATGACATCTTTATCGTAGCGATGAAAAATCCTCAATATGATTTTGAAAAAATTGGAGAAGAAAAATATCAAGTTCTATTAGATAAAGGACAATCCATGATCATTTCCAAAAATCAGAAAAACCAAACAATGCTTGAAGTTTCTTCTGGGGAGTACCATCGATCAGTGATTGATTTCTTTATCAATTACGAATTTTTGGTTCCTTTGATGGTTCGAAAGGCTTAGACAGGATATAAACGTGTGGCAATCCTTAGAGAGATTGTCGCATGTTTTTTGTTCCGTCTGCAGGCAATAGATCACACGGTTCTTCCGAGAGATAGTTAACTGAGAAACTGTTGAGAAGAAAAGAAAGAAGGAAATAAGATGGAAAATTTTAAAAAGAGCGGGATGTTCTCTGTGATTGCCGCATTAGGTGCGAATATTTTAGTTGCAATCAGTAAATTTGTCGGTTATGCCATTAGTGGAAGTGCGGCAATGCTGAATGAAAGTATTCATAGTATCGTCGATTGCAGCAATCAAATCCTTTTGCTTTTTGGGGATAAACGAGCGAATAGAGGGCAAAGCGAATTACACCAATTTGGCGAAGGAAGAGCAAAATATTTTTTTAGCACAATTGTGGCAACCATGCTCTTTTTTGGTGGGGGAGCTTTGGGAGTCATGGAAGCTTTTGAAAAATTGACCCATCCTGCGCATGAAGTTGATAACTCATTGATCGTTATCATTATTTTAATCTTTGGATTAGCCATTGAAGGAACGTCATTACGTATCGCTATGAAAGAAATCCATGAGTTGAATACCGAAAAGTTATCATTGATGAAATTTTTGAGAGAAAGTCGTTACAGTGAAATTTTGATCATCTTTACTGAAGATTTTTGTGCTGTGATCGGACTCATTCTTGCTTTAGTAGGAACAGTCTTGACGATGGTAACAGGAATTGCGGCGTTTGATGCGATTAGCGGCCTATTGATCGGATTATTGTTGATGGGAGCTGCCATTTTCTTAGCAAAAGAATTTTACAGTTTGATTGTTGGTGAAAGTGTGACAACGAGTGACTTGATTAAAATCAAGCAAGCCTTTGAGCGTCCGGAAGTCTCTCGTTTGATCGATGTAAAGACCGTTCATCTGAGCCCAACTGAGGTATTGGTAGCTGCTAAAATCGATATCTTTGATCACCCAGAGAATGAATCGTATGCAATCATCAATAACATTGAAGAAACGATTCGTCAGTCTTTAAATGATAAAAAAGTTTATATTTATATTGAAACTGATAAATATGACCCTAATTATCGAAGATGATCATGCTGATTCTTCAGCAAAACAATGCTTTTATGTTGCATAAAAATAACTTGTTTATGATTTAAAATTTCAATATTCAAGCTTAAAATGAGAAAAATATAATATTGTTTTTAGATAAAACGGCTACAATTTCGTTTTTTTATGTTACAATGAGTCCGCTGTTTATTTGTTGTAATTGAAGGAGACATTTTGATGAATAAAAAGAAAAGTGCGCCATGGCTTCAGGCTTTGCACGCAGTAATGCCACTTTGCTTAAGTTATATACCAGTTGGGTTAGCTTGTGGTGTCTTATTGCAAAAAGTGGGTTTTGATCCAATCTTAACCGGTCTGTTGTCCATATTAGTATTTTCGGGTGGAGCGCAATTTTTAGTTGCTTCGATGCTAACAACTCAAGCATCTTTTGCAACGACACTTTTGATGGTATTTTTCTTGGAATTACGTTACACATTGTTAGGGTCGAGTCTTTCAGGTTTTATGAAGAAAGAAAAGAGACTATTCTTGGCGGTATTTTCACAATCGTTAAATGATGAAAATTATGCGGTTAATTATCTTAAATATTCAACTGATCCTACATGGAATAAGCGTAAAGCTTTATATGTAAATTGGTTTTCGATGGCTTCTTGGACAGGTAGTAACATGATTGGAAACATGTTTGGTTCTGTTATCCATGTAGATGCTGATCTCGTTCACTTTGCACTGACTGCGATGTTTATCTTCATGTTTGTCATGCAAATGAAAAATAAGCTGCTCATTTTTACAGGATTGTTTTCTGGTGTATTAGGCGTTACTTTCATGGTCATGTTCCAAAATACATTAGGATTAATTGCTGCGACGGTGATCGCTTCTTTTGCAGGGTTTGCTTTAGAGAAAGCTTTCAAAAAAGAGAAGGCAAAAAAATTAAAACGATTAAAAAACCGTGGCAAACATGTCAATGAACCACTATTCAACTTCCCAGAACAGGAGAGTCAACATCATGACTAAGACGTATCTTATTCTTTTAGTACTTAGTTTATTCGTGGTGGCTTATGTGCCACGACTATTCCCGATGCTCTATTTTACCCATCGGAAAGTCCCTTCATGGTTTAGTGAATGGATGAAATATGTGCCTGTTGCGCTATTCGCAGCTTTAGCATTCAAGGATGTCTTTATTACCCATGAACATTTAGCCATTGCTTGGAATATCAAAATCTTAGCTATGGTTCTCGTAGTTGGCGTGGCGTATAAAACTCATTCTATGGCATTATCAGTAGTAACTGGACTTGCTTCGGTATTTTTGCTGTCGATGTTTTAAACAGTTCCAAAATCTTGCCTTCTCTTAGTTTTAGAGAATGGCTTTTTTTTGCCTTTTTTATTAAAATTTTAAGGATGATTTGTCCTTCTTTGAATTTTTGCTATAATGGGAAAGGTATTGATTTAAATATAGATAGTTGAGGAAAATTTAATGAATAAAAAATTGATGCAAGGAACATTTTGGTTAACCTTTGCTAATTTGCTTTGTAAGGTATTAGGTGTTGTTTACTTGATCCCATGGCTAAGTATGATGGGGAACAATCAAGAAGGAATGTTAGCGACCACTTTATACAATGTAGGTTATTTACCTTATGGCTTGTTCCTGATGCTGGGAACAGTTGGGTTTCCTAATGCGATTGCTAAAAAAGTCGCTGTAGCAACGAAAGAAAATGATGAACAGGGCTGTCGAACGATTTTTCGCAGTACCATCAATATCATGTTTGTCATTGGGATCATTTCTGCTGTGCTGATGTATCTTTTTGCCCCGATGCTTGCAGGAATCAGCCCAATTGCAAATGTAAATAATGGGATCTTAGCAATTCGTAGTTTGTGTCCGTCATTGATCGCCATTCCAGTTCTTAGTGCAATGAGAGGTTATTTTCAAGGGAAAAACAATCTGAGACCTTATGGGACCTCACTAATCATTGAACAAGCGGTTCGTGTCCTGGTCATTTTAGCAGGAACGTTTTACTTACGCGTCTTGACCGATGGAACGATTTTAGAAGCTGTTCTGATCAGTACAGTGGCATCCTTCTTTGGTGGGTTAGCAGCAATTATCCATATGTATTTCGTTGGAATAAAAAATGATTATTTCAAATTAAAAGATTTCTTGATCTCTAGTCGCTATTTCAAGCATGAGAATCGGGCAGAGTCGGTATCGATCATTCGTGAAACTTTACCTTTCATCTTTGTGGGATCTGTTATTACCATCGTGCAAATGATTGACCAAGTGACGATGAAGCCGTTGTTGCATTTTTTCAGACCTGAAATCACGAATCAACAATTGGAATTTTTATTTAGTCGAGCTTCAGTTAATCCCAACAAGTTGACATTGATCTTGATTTCTATGGTTGGTACAGTCGCAATCAGCAGTTTGCCGATTTTAAGTACTTTGAGAAAAAAAGATCGTTTGCAAATTGAAAAGACAGTAGGAGATAGTTTTTCAATTGCTGTCTTGATTTTACTTCCTTCTCTTGCGGGGATGTCTTTATTGGCGGGTCCATTGTATACCTTATTTTTTGGATATGATCCTGATAGTGTCGGCTATTTCCAATTTGCCTTACTCGCTTCATTATTCTTTTCATTGTTCACGATTCTTTCGACGATGTTACAATCACTTAGCCATCATATGATTGCGATTCGGCTGACCGTTGAAGCGATTATTTTGAAAATTGTCTTTCAAGTGATTGGATTAGCACTATTTGGCGGTTATGGTATGAGTTTTTCAAACACAATGGCTTTTGCGATCGTGTTTATCAGAGGTTATTTCTATATGTGTAAAGAGTATCGAATCGCACCTCTAGCTAAAATTAGATTTTTCTTTCTTAAAACATTCCGCTCAACCTTGTTGATGCTGGTTCTTTGTTCGATTGTATTTATCCTATTGAACCTCCAATTGACGATGACGTCGAAAGCCCATGCTGTTGTTTATTGTGTTGGCCTTGGTGGAGTAGGTGGGCTGACATTTCTCTTTGCTCAATTTGGCAGAAATGGACTCCAATTACTTAAAAACTTCCAGCATCGGCATCACTCAACCAAAAATTAGGAACAACATCCAGTTCATGATAATTTTTTAAAGCTACAGAAAGTGAGAGGGACGTGATTGTTTCTCTCACTTTTTGAGTGAGAGGTTCAAATGTCATCTTTCTTATGATATAGTTAAATAGACTGGTAAAATTCTTTGAAATGAGGAAATTAAATAAATGAAACTTGCAGTAGTTACTGACAGTACGGCTTATTTGCCTGAACGAATCCAAAATCATCCTGATTTGTTCGTTATTCCGATCCCTGTCATTTTGGATGGGAAAATCTACAATGAAGGAATAGACATAGAAGCTGACGAATACTATGGGCTTCTAAATAAAAGCAAAGACTTCCCGACCACTTCACAACCTGCAGTTGGAGAAGTACTGGCGCTTTACGAAGAACTGAAAAGAAAAGGATACGATACCATCTTAAGTATCCATTTATCCTCTGGGATCTCCGGCTTTGTCAACACATTACATGCTATGAAAAACGACATTGACGGTGTAAAAATCGTTCCTTATGATTCTAAGATCACGAGTATGCCAATGGGTCACATGGTAGAAGCTGCTCTAGATTTAAATCAAAAAGGTCAATCTCTTGAAGAAATTATCGCACATATCGATCGTATCCGAGATAATACGTATGCTTATCTCATCGTGGATGACTTGAACAACTTAGTACGCGGTGGACGCTTGACTAATGGGGCTGCATTGATAGGTGGATTACTTAAAATCAAACCGATTTTGACTTTTTCAGAAGGAAAAATCGTTTTATTTGAAAAAATCCGTTCAAGTAAAAAAGCTTTCGCTCGTGCCGAAAAAGTCATCGGCATGCGAAATGAGGAAATTGCACCACCTGTTAAACTTTATGTGATTCATGCAAATAATTTGGAAGTTGCCATACAAGAAAAAGAAAAATTACAAAAGCAATACCCGCATGCTGACATTGAGATTGGTCATTTTGGTCCAGTGATTGGTAGTCACTTAGGAGAAAAAGCAATCGGGCTTGCCATCTCTGCGCAATAATTTAGATTATTCAATTCAATGCAAGCATCGTCTCTCATTCATTGGGATACGATGCTTTTTTTGCATTTTTTCTATATAAGGCGTATAATCCTTAAAAGTTTAGTAAATGAGTAAATCACTAGGTTAGTAATTTACTAAAAGAGAAAGGATGGATTTAGATGGAAATCCCAACAAATTTAAAACACAAACCTGTTATTGTCGTTGAAGACTATGATCAAGTTGATGGAAGAAATGCTTTGCATACGGATGCTAAAGGACTATCTTTAGGGTTAGCACAATGGAATGATCGTGGAAAAGTTGATATTTCAGGCAAGGTATGGCGCCATACGGGTGAAAAATGGTCACGCCAATCGGAAGAACTACCAATCACTCGGATCTTAGATCTAGCAATTTTAGCTGAGCAAGGGAGTTTGTATTTTCAAGATGCGTATCGCTATGAAAAATTTTATGATCCTGAAAATCCAGTTGTCGATATTATTGGACTTCAAGGAAATCGAATGACGGTTGAAGTGGATACCAAAAATCCTAAGATCGATGAAGATATTATGCTCTATTATGACACGTTACAAAAAGATGGCGAATTGATCGGAGAACGTTTCCGAATTTTGAAACGTCTATTAGATGATTTAGGGTATTAAGGAAAAAAGGAGTGAGGTACATTGGAAGATTTCTCACTGACAAAAGACCGTCAATTTTCAAGTGTTGAAAAACAAATGATTTGGCAAAAGCCAACGAGTCATCGAACCAGTCAAGAAGAACAAAGAATCGCAGCTGAAATCTTTGAAAACTGGAATGATCCTGAAATGAAGATCAGTAACATCTTGCTTGAAGGGGATGCTGGGTCAGGAAAAACGCAACTGGCTAAAGCTCTTTCGGCTGATTTACAACTTCCTTATACGAAAATAACTTGTTTTGCGGATATGGATAAATCAGATGTCTTTGGTGCGCTATTGCCTATTGTTGAGTCTGACGTAGATGAAGATCAAGAATTGATTGATGCAATCAACCAAACAGAGACATTAGATGCTGTCTTACGGTTAATCAAAAATCACTATAATCTTAGTACAGAAATGGCTAAATCCAAACTGGCTGATTTCATCAAGCGGATGGAACATAATGAAAATAGTAACGTTCGCTATAAATATTATCCCTCTGAAATTGTTCGAGCGATCGAAAAAGGGTATTTGTTAGAAATCCAAGAGCCAACGGTGATCCGTGATGCTTCCGTATTAGTTGCTTTAAATTCCGCTCTTGAGCCAAATGGATTATTGAATTTACCCACGGGTGTCGTCGTCCGTCATCCAGATTGCGTCATCATCATCACAACCAATCGGAACTACCAAGGTAATCGTCCGTTGAATGAATCTTTGAGAGATCGGATGCAACATGCTGAGAAGATGGATTTACCTTCACTTGAAGTGATGGCTGAGCGAGCCTTAGGTAAGACAAAGATTCAACAACCTGAACTGCTCTTGAAATTAGCGGAGATCATTCGTTTATTAGATGATACTGCCAAAGCGAATGCCATCAAGGGAGTGGCTGGTATGCGTTCTTACTTTTATTGGGCAAATACTTGGAAACAAGGGCACGATCTTTTCCAATCGATTTATCCTAAAGTTCTCTATAAATTGACCACTGTTCCAGAAGAATTGGAGATATTAACCCAAGCATTAGAACAAAGTGGGCTTCTTGAAGAACTTCGTGAATTATTACGGCAAATAAAGTGGGGACGTCTTTCAGAAGAAGCTCCAAGAAATCGAGGCAGAATCCTTAACGATGAAGAAGCTGATGAACGTAATATCGATCAACTAGCAGAAGAAACGTTGTCTTTAATGGAAAATGAGTCGCCTGAGATCGAAGTAGAAACTCCACCAGTGGAGAATGCTGAGATTGAAGAGAAAAAAAAGGCAGAGTCTTTTTCATTTGAACAAGAACGAAGTCAAGAAGTTTCAGGTCAGGGGCAACAGGAGCAACAAGCAGAAGATAATTCAGAAAAAATGTCTGCCTCTGATATGGAGGCTTACGACAAAGAAATCAAACGTGAGTTAACGAAAGAAGCACGACAAATAATGAAGGGGACGATGCACGAAAAAGAAGGACTGATCGTTCATCGACCAAAATTTGAACTCAAAGCACAAGAAGCAGAACAAATCAGACAACAAGTTTTACCGATCGTTGAAACATTAAGCCGTCAAATTTTAGATTTGTTGGAAAATGATGAATCAACGACTTATCAAAAAGGAAAATATGAAGGACAACGGTTCAATGCGAGTCGTGTGGCCTATAATGACCTAGGTTATTTTGATAAGAAAAATCCACCCCACGAACAACCTTCATTGGCAGTGGCTTTAAGGATTGATGAATCTGGTTCAATGATTCGAGATGAACGAATCGAAGCAGCAAAAAAAGCAGCGATCGCCATCGCAGAATTTGCTAAACGTGTAAATATTCCTTTAATGATTTATGGAGATACAGCAGATGTCTCAACGAGAGAAAAGACCTCGATTTTTTCTTATAAAGAATTTAGTGATGATTTCCAATGGTTAGATGAGAAGTTAGTGACGATGAAACCACGACAAAACAATCGTGATGGTGCCAGTTTGAGACTAATTGCTAACAAACTAAGCCAAGAAGCTGCCACGACTAAATTGCTGATCTCGATTAGTGATGGCCAACCTAAAGCTTTGCCAGACTATACTGGGAAGAAGGCAAGGGAAGATATCCAAAGCGTTCTGTCTGAATATGACCGTCAAGGAGTCATCTTTGTGGCTGCTGCGATTGGACAGGATCAAAAAGAAATCAAAGAGATATATGGGGAAAATCGTTTCATTGATATGACAGAAATCAACGAGTTACCACAGCAATTGATCCAATTGATTGCTCGCTATTTGTAAATAGCTGAAAATAGCTGGAGTCACGTATAAGTCCATTCATCGACTAAAAGAGATTGTGACAGAAGTTCCTAGCTCTGAGAACAAGCCGAAGAATTCGAAAATAGTTCCTATTTTTGGATTTTCCGGCTTGTTTTTTGTTAGAGCGACTGCTGGAACAACGGGAAGAGGGCATGAACGCATTGTAGCGAATAGTTAAACACCATTTAGTTTATCTGTCAGACTCTTTTTGATCGTTAATCGACTGTTAAATCCTCACATTCTGCAAACCAGATAACGAAACAAAAAAGGAAACTGTTAAAGAGAAAACGATGTTATCGGTAACATCAACAAAAAATAGTGGCATTGTTTTATAATAGAGAAAAAGAGAAGGGAAGAAGACAATGACTCAAACAAAAGCTTGGTGGAAAGAAGCGGTCGGATACCAGATTTATCCTGCCAGTTTTATGGATAGTAATGGAGACGGCATTGGGGATCTCAATGGGATTCGTGAAAAGCTTCCTTATTTAAAACAATTAGGGATTGATTTTATTTGGATCAATCCAGTTTATTCTTCGCCTTTTATTGATAACGGTTACGATATTAGTGACTACCAAAATATTTTAGAAAAATTTGGAACAATGGCCGAATTTGATCAATTACTGGCAGAAGCACATCAACAAGGGATCAAAATCATTATGGATCTTGTGATCAATCATACCTCTGATCAACACGAATGGTTTATTGAATCAAAGAAATCACTGGATAATCCTTACCGAGATTACTATATTTGGGTAGATGGAACACCTGAAAACGCTCCGAATGACTGGCAATCGATTTTTGGTGGCTCAGCTTGGGCATATGATGAACAGACGAAACAATATTATCTGCATGTCTTTGCTAAAGAGCAACCTGATTTAAATTGGGAAAGCGACAAGTTAAAAAATGAACTTTTTTCGATGATTCGCTGGTGGTTAGATAAAGGGATCGATGGGTTTCGTTTAGATGCGATTTCCCATGTGAAAAAAGATGAATATTCTGTTAAAGCAACTGAAAACCCCTTTTCTCCTTTTCAAAATGTTTCCGGGATCGATGAACACTTAAATGAATTAAAAGATGTTTTTGATGACTATGACATTATGACTGTTGGCGAAGCTAGCGGGGTGTCGGCTGAAGAAGGTCCAGAATGGGTCGGCGCTGATGGGTATTTTGACATGATCTTTGAATTTGACCATATCTCGATTTGGAAGCACGAAAAAGAAGGGAAACTTGATGTTATCAAGTTAAAAAGAGCGTTAAGTGCCTGGCAAACCGCTTTAGACGGTAAGGGTTGGAATGCACTTTATATGGAAAATCATGATACACCTCGTTCAGTTTCTGTTTTTGGTGATCCTGAACATTATTGGCAAAAATCAGCAAAAGCAGTCGCAATGATGTACTTTTTCCTGCAAGGCACGCCATTTATTTATCAAGGACAAGAAATCGGTATGACGAATATGCCGTTTACTGCCATCGAACAAATCGATGCCGTCGATTCAAGACGTCTTTATAACCAATTGCTAGAAGAAGGAAAATCTCCTGAGGAAGCTATAGATATCGTTGCTGATACAACAAGAGACAATAGCCGAACACCTATGCAGTGGGGATCAAAAAAATATGCTGGATTCTCAACAAACGAACCTTGGCTGATGGTAAATCCCAACTATCATACACTTAACGTAGAAGAACAAGAAAACGATCCTTCGTCGATCTTATCTTTCTACAAACAAATGATCCGCATCCGTCGTGAAAATCAAGGATTGATCTATGGTTCATTCAAAGAATATCTCGCTGAACACGACCAACTCTATGTTTATGAACGATCATTTACCGATAAAAACTATCTGATTATGGTCAATCTTACGAGTGAAGTAGCGGAATATTCATTACCGAATGAAGTTGATGTTCCTTGGGAATTACTTCTCACGAATCAAGAAGAACGTGTATTTGAACGAGTGGGTAAGCTTGATCCTTATGAAGCGAAATTATTTGTAAACAGTAAAAAAAGAAACTAAAAAAAGTTTGTCTTGAGCTTTCTAATGAAGTCCAAGGCAAACTTTTTTGACATACTGTATGAAGTTGGGTGACTGTACCTTTATAGAAATTAGATAATAAGTGAATATTTTATAATAAAGAATAACATTTACATAAATATTAGGTAGGTTATCAGTTAATTGATTCTTTTAAATCACTTCATACTCAGCTCGCGGACCACCAATATATTTTGGACGTGAACGCAGAGCTGTAACATGCGCGGCTCCTAATGTTTGACTGCTTGGTCGAACAGGTACTTGAACGTGTTTGACATGCATACCGATGGAAGTATCACCGATATCGATCCCAGCTTGCGCTACCACATGTTCCACTTCTACTGGATCATCGAATTGGTCAAACGCTGCTACTGAACAAGCGCCACCAGCGTGTAAGGCTGGTACAACAGAAACAATTTCAAATTGTTTTTGCTCTGCTACGGAGCGTTCGACGACAAGGGCTCGATTAATGTGTTCACATCCTTGAACAGCTAAAGCGACTCCTAAAGGTTGCAATATTTCTCTAATCGTTTGGATAATCCACTGTCCAACTGGAGAACTTGAGTTTTTACCAATTTGTCCACCGACCACTTCACTGGTACTACATCCTAATACAAATAAATCGCCAGATTTTAAATTTGCTTCTGCTAATACCTCGTTGACCATTTTGGTTAATTCTTGTTTTAAAGATTCTTCTGTGATGCTCATTTTATTCTTCCTTTCATTACTTACTTTCTTTTTGTACTCTCGTTCGTTTTAGAGCTTGAGTGAGTGGTAAAGCCAATCCAACCCCTACAATATTTTGAAAAATATTTCCAGGAATAGAAGCTACCCCCGCAGGCCAATCATATAAAAACCAACCTGCTAAAAAATAGCCACTAATCATCAGACAACTACCGATAAAAAGACCGACAAATCGACCTTTGCTTGTTTTTTCGGCAAAATAGCCACTGACCAATCCTTGCAAACCATGGATCAATAATGAAAAAAGGGCCCATTGCGGATAACCCGACAGTAAATCGATGAATAAACCACTTGAGGCACCGACAACGAACCCACCAAATGGACCAAATAATAAAGCAGTGGTGTAGATGCCAGCTTCGCAGAGCGTGACAAAGCCGTTAGTTGCTGGTATTGGAACCAAAATTGTTAAAGATAATGCTACTGTTAAAGCGATCAGCATGGCATAAATTGTCATTCGTTTCGTATTCAACGATTAAATCCCTCCTTTGATGTTACCGCCAGACCAGACACTGCCCGTTTGATCATTCATTTCAACACCGTTTAAAATACATTGATAAACGTAAGTTTTACTTCGTTGAATGGCTTGTGGGAGCGTATAGCCATGGACGAGATTCGCTGTAATAGCAGAAGAAAAGGTACATCCTGCGCCATTCACCGTTGATCGTGTTAATTTTTCCATTGTAAAAGTGGTTAGCCCGTCATGACTATACAAAACATCGATTGCTTCATCGCCATGGATCCCAGAGCCACCTTTAACAACGACCGCTTTGCTTCCTAAAGTATGAATAAATTTGGTTGTCTCTATCACTTCATTGATGCTTGAAATTTTTTTCTTTCCAGAAAGGAGAGCCGCTTCTTTAAGATTGGGCGTGACAAGATCAACAAGGGGGAAGAGTTCTTTCACTAAGCACTCAATATACTGTTGATTCGCTAATGAAGTAGTTTCTTTAAAAGCTAAAACCGGATCAAGAACGATTGGGATTTGAGGGTGCTTTTTTAAAAAATCTCGGACGATCATGATTGCTTCAAGAGAATGCAATAAGCCAATTTTGATACCCGCTAAGTCTGTCATCTTCTGGATCGAAGCAAGTTGCTGTTCCAACCACTTAGCAGGTAGATTTTCTAAGAGGAATGCGTTGTTTTCGTCTAACATGCCTACACAGGTGAGCGCGCTCATTCCAAAAAGTTGAAAATTCTCAAAAGTTTTCAAATCGGATTGAATTCCTCCACCGGCAAAAGGGTCAGAACCACCAATTGTAAGTATTTTTCTCATTGTTTTCCCTCCACGAAAAGAGTATAACGAAAGTTGTTAGAAAAGAAAACAGCCAATTGGCATATTTTTATGTCATCCAATTTTGCGTAGTCTTTAGATCACCAAAATTTATCTATCATCTGAATGAAACAAGTACACTGTATTGTTGGCAACTTAACAGCTAGAAGAATACATAAGCTATGCATACTCAAATGAACAACTTCATTAGATATCATTATCAATAAATTGAATCTTTTTTTGTCATTCCTACAATTTTAACAACTGAAAAATGGTTAAACAAAAGAGAACACTGACGTTATACCTGCTAGGTAAGAGGATAACGTCAGTGTTCTGTTTATTATGCTTTTAATTCTTTTTCAATTTGTAGTCGACGGACTTTCATCGTTGCAGTCCGTGGGATATCTTCATAATCTCTGATAATCGGCGTATTCAATCGAGGTAACTCATGCACTTGTTTCCACCAACGATCCCAATCCATTTCGTGATTAGGAGCAAGAGCAATCAATGGTTGTGGTGCATTGTTTTTATCACGAACGATGACCACCTCCGATAGAAATTCTAATGAGTCTAACAAGAAATCTTCGATCGCTAAATTGCTATTGATTGTATCGATCAAATCCACTTGACGATCCTTTAAGAACAAATGCCCCTGTTCATCCATGCTGCCGTAATCACCGCTGTCCCACCAAGCACCATAAACATTTTCTTGGAAACGAGCATCTTCTTTATAATAAGTTAATGCACGACCTTTTGATAATAAATGGATGTGTCCATCTGTATTAGCAGGTAAGACGTTCCCATTTTCATCTGCGATCCGCGCTTTGGTTAAGTCGCCAAGTCCCACACCCATGTCTCTCGCATTACTCGTTTTTAAACTCTCTAATGTATGAGCTTTTAAAATCATCGGTCCGCATTCGCTTTGGCCATAAACTTGTAAGAAAACAGCTTCTTGATTAGGAGAAGTCCGTAAGAATGTTTCCATAGTAGAGTTGTTGATCGCATCAAAAGTGGAATGGTAATAACGAATACCAGCAAAAGCTTCTGGATATTCTTTCGCTGTAAAGCTCCACTGAACAAAGTTGTTTGGATGTGTTTCAAGTGCAATCGGTGGATTTTCTTTTAACATGGCCACAACGTTTTCCCCTTGAGCATCCGCTAACGGCATCATTGGAAAGCCCATCGCCATTAACGAAGAAATACCAATATTGAAGCGAGAATGAACAGGAGAGATATGGAAAGCCACAAGTTTTTTCTCTGCTATCTTAGTAAAGACAGTTTTTTGCCATTTGGTGCGCCAGCCCATTGAATGAGCAGAATGACAAATCAATTTAGGAATACCTGTGGTTCCTGAAGTATGGGTCATATAAGAAATTTCATCGTTCCCCAATTGATTTTGTGCCACTGGTTCTGCTGGTTGAGTCAATAGTTTAGAAACAGCAATTTGTTTTTCTTTTGATCCATTTGAAATGCCAGCCACTCGTTCAGCCGTTTCATCATCAAAAAGGATAAATGGATCTTCTAAACGGTCGACAAAGACTTCTAAAGTGGGGGTAGGGAAGTGATAAGAGATCATTGCTGGTACCGCCCCAAGATAAGCTGTTGCTACAGCTAATAAATAAGTATCAAAAGCTGAACTTTTGTAGATCATGACCTTATCACCAAGTCCGACACCCAAATGAGCTAATTGATAGGCACGAGTCAAAACGAGTTGACAAGTATCTTTGTAAGTGCTTTTAAAACCAAGTTCCGGAAAAGCTGCTAAGGGTTGGTCAAAGATGATTGGTACATCTGGTGTAGCATTTGCTGCTTCTTGAAAATTAGAAAAAAGATTTAGTGGGGAATAAGCGATTGTTTCCATAAGTCACACTCCGATTTCATTTAATAAACAAGTTGGTAAGCAAAGTAAGAAAAACTTGTGAATTAAATCATTTACTTTGCAAATTCAGCTATAATCTTAGCACAAACCCTAAATAAAAAACAGCTTTCTTTGTGAAAAAATGAATTATATTTCGTTATTTCATTTTTTGATACTTGTTATTTCCTTGTAAGAGAACTCTAACATCTTTTGATGGACTTCTTCAAATGAATGTTCATTGATATAACGATTACCATAAAGGAAATTGACGATATCCAGATCATCAAAATAAAGGGAAACGTAGTACCCGTAAGTTTTACGACATAATTCTGGCGAAATATTTTTATATACAGTGATTTTACTTAGTATTTGGCGAATCGTCCGTGGAGAGATTTGCTGGTCATGAGATGAACGAAAAGCAAAAGAATCAGGTCCTGTCCCAGTATCAGTTATTGCTAAATAGTTTTTAATGAATGGCAGTGCTTCATTGGGAATTGGCGACTGATTAAGACGATTTTTTTTACGGCTAAGATGAATGATTTGTTTATTTAAGTCAATATCTTTTCTTTTTAATTCAACGACTTCATGGATCTTTAACCCGCAATATAAAAGAATAGCTGCAATCGCTAAATTTCTTGGTCGGTTCCTTTTTTCAAAGCGTGCTTCTCGTGAAGAGTTAAAGCCATTCATAGGAATAAACAGATGCTCAAAGTCTTGAAACAAAGAGGCGTCTATGAATCGAGGCGCTGCAGCAGTAGTTTCAGGAAGCGTTTTTCCTAATAGAGATATTTCTTCAGTCAATAACCCTTTTTGATACAAAAACCGTAGAAAATGATTTAACGAATATTGTTTTCGTGAAAGACCATAATAGCTATTTTTAAATAACTGGTTTGTTTGTTGATCAGCTGTGGTCTGAAACGAACGAGTATGCTGATAGACTTTATCTAAAAAATTTAAATAGTCTTGTTTTTCAAGACGAAGAATAACTTCATCCGTGATCTCTTGATCTAAAGCTTCGTGAAGATAATCCGTGAATAAATGAAAATCTTTTGCATATTCATAACGACTGCTTAATGAAAGCTTTTTTTGATTTTCTTTTAAAAATTCTTGGAAAATAGGAGGAAGCTGTGCGATGCGTTGTTTTAACTTTTCTTGAATGTGTTTTCGTGTTTTTTGATCCATAAAAGAACCTCCTTTTTATTCAAACTGGTGTTCTATTTTATTATTGTAGCTTATTTTTCGTTTTTCTTCTATTTCCTTTTACTGATATCTATTTATACCAACGTTTATTTGCTCATGATTCATATATATAGTAACATCGCCAACTATAAGAAAAACTGTAACCAATAAACAGAAAGACAATGATCTTGTAGTATGAACGAATTGTTTTATGAGTTTTGTTGAGTGACATTTTGTCACTGTTGCGCTATACTTTTCCACAGTGACAAAATGTCACTATCGAAAAAAGAAAATGTAGGAGGGAAAGTAATGTTTTTAGCAATGAAAGAAATGAAATACGCAAAACTACGATACGGACTGATTATCGGTATCATGTTCTTGATTGCTTATGTCGTTTTCATGCTATCAGGTCTAGCAAGTGGATTAGCAGAAGAATTTAAAAAAGCGATTGATGATTGGGGTGCTCAAGAAATCGTTTTGTCCGAAGATGCTAATCAAGTGTTTGCAGCATCTCAATTGACAAGAGGTGACCTTGATCAAGTAAATGCGAAAGAAAAAGCACCGATTGGCTTATTCAGTGGAGCAATCAAGGGCAAAAACAAAGAAAATGTGACAGTCTTTGGTACGACTAACGATGCCTTTTTATTACCTAAAATCACAGATGGTCGGATGTTTGATAAGAAAAATGAAATAATTATCTCCCAAAATCTGGCACAAGATCAATATAAGTTGGGAGATCAAATCAAAATCGGTAGCGATGACCAATCATTTACGATCGTTGGAATTTTTCCTGCCACTTATTATACGGTCTCACCAGTCATCTATACAGATCTAGAAACTTGGACACAATTAAAATATGGAGCCCAACCGTTTGCTTCAGATGACAAAAAGCCGATCAATGCGATCGTGACCAAACAATCAGCTGCAATTGATAAAGATGGCGCATCAAAAGATTTACAAAAACTGACGATTCCTGATTTTATTGAAAGTCTTCCAGGTTATTCTGCACAAAATATGACACTAAATGCAATGGTTTACTTCTTGTTTCTTGTCGTAGCCGCAGTGGTTGGCATTTTTATGTATGTCATCACTTTACAAAAAACGGCGATCTTTGGCGTAATGAAAGCTCAAGGGATTCGCAATTCATTTATTGCTAAATCGTTGATTGCACAGTCATTTGTTATTGGAGTCATTGGTGTCGCCTTAGCAGTTCTAGCTGCTTATCTAACTAGCTTGTTTTTACCAAGTGCGATGCCATTCGCTATTTTCTGGACACAATGGTTGCTATATAGTGGGGTCTTACTCGTTGTAGCAGTTGTAGGCGGCGTCTTCTCAATACGCACGATCACAAAAGTGGACCCAATCACCGCAATAGGAGGGTAAAAAATGAAGAATATTTTAACGATGAAAAATATCGTCAAGACTTTTGGTAGTGGACATACCGAAGTGACTGCGTTAAAAGGAATTAATTTTAATGTCAAACAAGGAGAATTTGTCAGCATCATCGGTCCCTCTGGTTCAGGAAAGAGTACTTTCTTAACCATTTCCGGTGGGCTACAAACACCTACTTCTGGAGAAATCGCCATTAATGGTCAGTCTTTTTCCGATTTATCTGAGAAAAAAAGAGCCGATTTACGTTTTAAAGAAATTGGGTTTATTTTACAAAGTTCTAATTTGATTCCATTTTTAAAGGTCAAAGAACAATTTTATTTAGTTGATCGAGTCAGCCATCAGAAACAAAACGAAACCGTCATTGATGACTTATTGAAATCATTAGATATTTATGATCTAAAAGAAAGCTATCCTCGAGATTTATCTGGTGGGGAAAGACAACGTGTAGCGATTGCTCGTGCGTTGTTCAATGACCCTAGTTTGATCTTAGCAGATGAGCCTACCGCTAGCTTAGATACAGATCATGCCTTTGAAGTAGTCAAGTTACTTGTCAAAGAAGCACATGAAAAACAAAAAGCAACAGTCATGGTTACGCATGATGCTCGGATGATCAAATGGAGCGATCGTGTCTACCGAATGAAAGATGGTGATTTGATCGAAGAAACGGAGGGGTGGGATGCCTAAATCGACATTTCTTAATCTGCCGAATGAGAAGAAACAACGGCTTATTGAAATTTTACTTGAAAATTTTTCAGCTCGACATATTAGCCAAGTAAAAGTTGCAGATATTGTCGAAGATATGGCTATGTCAAGAGGGGCCTTTTATAAGTACTTCGAAGACTTGGAAGATGCCTATACCTACACGATCCAGTATTATTCGATTCAAATCCATCGAGATATTCTGAAATATATCAGTCAAAACAAGCAAGACTTTTTTCAAGGAATTGAAAATTACCTTGCGTGGTGTAGTGAACTGGAACAAAAAAGTAGTTATTGGCAGGCCATCCGCTTTTTAACGAGAAGTGATGATTTTACCAATCACCAAAGAACCAAGCCTTCTGCTGAATCAGGAAGATTAAAGGAATGGTTTAAATTACTGAAGGCAAATGGTTTTCACATTACTTCGGAAGAAGAAGCAATTAGCTTTTTATATTTTGTCATGGATCTTGTGATCAATTCATTGACGGATTACATTGCGAATGACTGGACTACTGATGAGTTGTTGCAAGATTATCGTTACAAGGTAAAATGGCTTCAAAGAGGTTTGAACACCGAACGAAGTGAATCTTGAATCCACTCGATTCATTTGTTAGCCGTTTCTTTTTAACTGGTAAGTAGTGTCCGTATTCAGAAAAACACTTCGATACTTCTTTGTGTCATCATCGATAACCAAATAAAAACCTTCGATAGAAAGTTCTTATAGTTGAGAGCAACGATTTTTCCTTTTTGATTCTCCGTGATAGAATTTTCATTGTAAGAAAAGAAAAGGGATGACACAGATGAAGAAAATTATACTATTTGGTGATAGCATTGCTGCTGGATTGTACCAGGGGGAGATCGTCCATGCATTGGACCATGCGTTATCAACGACCTTAAATGCTTTAGGACAAGCTGATTTTAAGATCATTAACTTAGGAAAAAGAGGCGATTCAACGACAAGCAGCCTTGAACGATTGTCTCAACTTCCCCAAGATGAACGTACAGCTGACTACGTCGTTCTTAATGTTGGCATTAATGATGCAATCAATCAAAGAGATAACCAAGAAACCTATCGAAAAAACTTAGAACAATTGATCAATTTTTTTAAACATAGCCAAGTGATTTTGATAGGGCCTAGTTACGTTGATGAAAAGATCAAAACCCAAACAATTCCTGAAATCTTAGTAGAGTATACTCAGATCGCAAAAGAAGTAGCAGATAAGAACAAAGTAAGTTTTATTGATTTTTATCATTATGAAAAATCTTTTGAGGACCCAACACTTTACTTGCAAGACGATGGGTTGCATCCTTCGAAGTTAGGCTATCACTTGCTAGGTGCTTTGATTGCACAATGTATCCAGCAAAAAGAACAAAATTAATCTACAGACCGAGTACTGCAAAGATTGAGGTACTCGGTCTGTAGATTTTTAGTTTCAAGTTTTATCATGACAAAAAGAATGAAGCGCGCTCTATTGGCTTTGACATACGGTAATAAACAACTGTTTTCTAATGGCGATATTCCTTCAACAAACCTTTTTGGATCAAGTCTTGTTTTTGTTTGAGATTCTGGATGTTTTCTTGATAGTTTTGTGCATACATCACGGAATAAAGAGTGTTTAAAACATAGTCGAAGGCAATTTGTGAGGAAAATGTTGCCACTTTAGCAAAATCTAATTCATCTTGCGTAACGATGAGTTTCATCGTTGCTTGTTTTGCCATTTCTGAATGTTCATTTCCAGTGATCAATACAGTTTTAGCACCCACATGGTTTAAATGCATCATAATTTTTTCATAATGGTGAATCCTTCCACTATAAGTTAGAAAGATGGCACAATCCTTTTCCGTTAAATTAGCTGCATTCCAAGAAGAATCACTATACTCTTCAGCTAATATCAAAAATTTATTGATCTTGATTAGTTTATTTTGAAATTTGCGTGCTGTGATTTGAGAATCCCCTTTGGCAAAAATAAACATGCGATTCGCTTGATTCAATGCTGTGGCAATCGCATCAATTGACTGTTTCTCCAATTGAAGCTGTGCTTTTTTGATAGATTGGATCGACAAATCGGCCATTTTTTTAGCGATCGATTGACTATCATCTTTATCAGTAAAAGGAAAGTTTGGATCAATGATTTGATTGAACTGGGCTTTCATCTGATGGACTTCACGACCAAATTCAAAACGAAATTCTCTAAAACCAGAAAAACTCAATTTTTTACATAAGCGAATTATGGCTGAATGCGAAGTATACGTCGCTTTTGCCAATTCCTCGATCGTCATATAAACAGCTGTTTCTCTGTTTGCTTTGAGATAATCAGCAATTCTTTTTTCTGTTGTTGTAAATGCTTCTTGTCGTATCAATTGGTCTTCGATTAACATATGCTCACCTTCCTCATCCATCTTACTGAATATCCCTCTTTTTGACTACTATTTTTTGTGTAGGTTAAACATACCTGTCGATTATTTACTTAAAAAGATCACTTTCTTGAACATTTTTTTCTAACTGCGCTCAAATTAACTTTTAAAGGGACCGGTCATTTATACTGATAGTAGTTAAAAACAAAAATTGGAGGAAAACGTATGTTAACAATTGCCTATCTAGGAAATGGAAAAAGTACCAACCGCTATCATTTACCTTTTTCACGAAAACTAAAAGATAAGATCAAAATCAAAACGATCTATTCACGTTCAGAACCCACTTGGGAAACATTTGAGGATATCCATTACACCAATCAATTGGAAGATCTATGGAACGATCCAGAAATCCAACTAGTTGTCATTACGACACCGAGCCAATTTCATTATGAATATGCTAAATTAGCCTTAGAGCATGGAAAAAATGTCCTGGTTGAAAAACCGTTTGCTGAAACTTCTGCAGAAGCGAAAGAGTTATTTGAGCTAGCGAAACAAAAAGATTTATTTATCCAGTGTTATCAAAATCGTCGTTTTGATTCTGATTTCTTGACCGTACAAAAAGTGTTGGAAAGTGGAAAATTAGGCGATATTTTAGAAATTGAGATGCATTATGATTATTTCAGACCTGAAGTTCCTGAATCGGCAACGGAATTTTCAACAGTCAATAGTTATCTCTATGGTCATGCTTGTCACACAGTAGATCAAGTAATTTCTTACTTTGGCGAACCAGATGACATCCACTATGATGTGCGCCAATTATTAGGAACGGGACGAATGAATGATTATTTCGATTTAGATTTTTATTATGGAACAATGAAAATCTCTGTCAAATCAAGCTATTTTCGTATTAAGGAACGCCCAAGTTTTGTGGTTTATGGGAAGAAAGGGATGTTTGTAAAACAGACAAAAGATCGACAAGAAGAGCATCTTAAACTATTTTATTTCCCAGACCATCAAGATTTTGGTATTGATTTACCAGAACACTACGGCACACTTACCTATATGGACCAAAATGGAAACTACCATGAGGAAAAAGTGATTTCTGAAGTAGGTGACTATAGTCGGGTCTATGAGGGCGTCTATGAAACGCTCATAAACGGAGCCGAAAAAGTAGTGAAAGACGAAGAAACACTTCTACAAATGAACATTTTAGAAACAGGGATCAAAGAGATCCAGGAAAAAGAAGCGCAAGCAAACAGATAAACCATTCGCTGTTTATGATCATTCTGAAGGATTAAGCAAAGATTGATGAGAAACAAAAAAACAAAACCATTAAAATATGATGGGGAGGACACCTCATGTTTTGACAGTTATTTTGTTCTTATGTACTATAAAATAAATAACTGTAAGGAGGAATTCTCATGACAAATTATAACGGCGAAAAAGGCAAACGTCTAAGAGGTTCGATGGCGCCTAAAACCGATGATGAAGTAGCATTAGCAGGGACAAATTCTGGTGAAACAGAAAACAAACAAGAATCGTTATCTGGCACAAACTCTGGCGAAGCCAAGGATGTCGCTTTATCTGGTTCTAATTCGGTTGAAGAGGAAGAACCAAAGAAACCGAATGCTTTTGAAAAAGAAGTGGAAAAATTAGCGGAAGAAGTAAAAGAAAAATTTGAAGAATTGACATCTAAAAAAGATACTAAAAAATAGATTTGTCAGTTGCTAGTGATCCTATGAAAAAGACAGCTTTTACGCTGTCTTTTTTTATCCAAAAACTATTTTTCCGATTTTAGAAAAAAATGGTGTCTGCGCTTACCTTCTTTGTATTATGCTTTATTTATGAGAATAAATTTTTCTCAGCTAAACATTAGGAGGTAATATATGGAAAATTTTGGGTTACAGTTAATCAATTCGAGTGTGCTTGGACAAACCGATTTCATAAGTCTATTCACGACTTATTTATCAGATTATATGTATTTGTTCTTAGGTGGAGCCGTTCTATTTGTTATTTTGATGTTGTTATTAAGTAAAAAAATGTCCGATAAGCCTGCAAATAAAAGCGGATCTTCAAAAGGTGCTTCTAAGCAAAGCCAATATAAACGAATGAAATAGATCTTATTTTACTTTGAACAGATTGTTAGTTTACTAATAATCTGTTTTTTTGCCATAACTATAAAAAAATATTATAGTAACTATAAATATCATTATATTGAAAAATGTTTCTATTCGAACTATAATTTTCATGAAAATAACATATGAGATGAAAAGGAGCGTGTATCAACATGAGAAAAACCAGTAGAAAAGTAGTGATCGTTGGAACAGGCTTTGTGGGAACAAGTATTGCTTATGCCATGATCAATCAAGGAATTGCGAATGAATTAGTCTTGATCGATGTCAACCAAGAAAAAGCGGAAGGGGAAGCTTTAGACCTTTTAGATGGTATGGCATGGGGAGAAGAGAATGTTGCTGTTTGGTCAGGTGATTATAGCGAATGCAGCGATGCCGATTTAGTAGTAATCACAGCAGGTATCAACCAAAAACCAGGACAAACTCGTTTAGATTTAGTGAAAACAAATGCTGGAATTATGAAGGATATTGTTCGACAAATCATGGGAGCAGGATTCAACGGAATATTAGTTGTTGCTTCTAATCCAGTAGATATTTTGACTTGCATTGCGTGGAAAGAATCAGGGTTACCTTCTTCTCGAGTAATCGGAACAGGAACAACATTAGATACAACTCGTTTTAGAAAAGAAATTGCCTTGAAACTTTCTGTCGATCCTCGTAGCGTTCACGGCTATATTTTAGGTGAACACGGCGATTCTGAAGTAGCAGCTTGGTCCCATACAACAGTTGGCGGAAAACCAATCATGGAATTTGTCGAAAAAGATCATCGAATCGACGAAAAGGACTTAGATATCATTGCTGATAAAGTTAAAAATGCTGCCTATGAAATCATCGATCGAAAAAAAGCGACTTATTATGGAATTGGTATGAGTACAGCACGAATCGTCAAGGCTGTATTAAACAATGAACAAGCTGTATTACCAGTTTCTGCTTATTTATCTGGTCAATATGGAGTGAAAGATATCTTTACAGGTGTTCCATCCATAGTTGATGAAAAGGGTGTAAGAGAAGTTATTGAATTATCAATTACACCAGAAGAAGAACAAATGTTTAAACAATCTGTCAATGAATTAAGAAACGTATTAAACACCGTGAGATAATTGAATGAAAATAAAAAGGAGAATGAGCGTTTTGCTCGTTGTCCTTTTTATTTTTGTTTTAGAAAAAATAGTTCTCTAGTAGAAAGTGAATTGTAATAAAATGGTAGCATATTAGGTAACTTTTTTGGGAAATGCATTTGAAACAACAAGAAAAAAATGAAAGAGGTAATTGATTTAGAGCATAATCAGCTTAAAAAGAATAAAAGATGACTGGTAAAATTACTAAATAAACGAAAGGAGATAGTATATGGAAAAGCAGAATGCTAAGGGCTCAAGAAGCGGATTAGAAGAATCTGCAGTTCAACAAGATATTCACTCTATACATACAGAGCAAACCGTATCTGGTAGGCAACAAAAAGATCAATCGGAGATGATGTATGTAAAATTAGTAGGCTTGCCTAAAGCGGATGTCAACCAGATTTCAGTAACTCCAGGAAAAAGAGTTCAGCCTGTGTACAAAACTCCAGAGCAGTTTAAAGCTTTTTTGAGTGAGCTTATAAAGCCATCAACAACATCGTCACATTCTTATGAACATCTGCTTCCAACACAAGGAGCACCTGCTTCGCTACATCAGGATATGGATCCAGCTCCACCTTTATCGCTTCGAAGTAAGAAGCCAGCTCAGAAATTCAATAAAATAATAGATAGAAGTAAAAATGTAGCCACAAATAAAATGAATGGACAAGCAGGAACTTTTAAAAATATCACGTCCGAGATAGTAAAAAATGAGCATTTTCGCAGTCAGAATTCCATGAGTGACCTATTACCTATGGCTAAAGGACAATCTGCTGAGCATTCCCGGGAAGTAACATCCAGACAGGGTAGAGAGAGGCCTGAAATGCAATTAGGAGGAACTATGGGAGAAAAGAACGCACAGATTATGAAAAGGGTGAAAAATCAAGTAAATGAGGTAATAAGTAATATAGGTAATAGGTGAGAGCTTCTTAAAAATTAGATTGAAGATGAAAAGAGGTGAGTTGGATAATATATAGTTTGTTCGTTTATAATTTAAGACATAAAGAGGAAAGAAAGAAATTTAATGAGAAGACAAATTATCTATGTAGAAGATCCAACAGTAAAGAAGAAAGATACACAGTCTAAACAAAAACCACCTGCTCCATTGCCGCGTTCTACCCCTAATATGGATAGACCACCTAGAGCTGGAAGATAGACTTCATACATAAATAAGAAAAAAAGAAACTACTTAGCATAATATATAGAAGAGAAGGGTGTAAGAGAAGTTATCGAATTATCAATTACACCAGAAGAAGAACAAATGTTTAAAAAATCTGTCAATGAATTAAGAAATGTATTAAACACCGTGAGATAATTGAATGAAAATAAAAAGGAGAATGAGCGTTTTGCTCGTTTTCCTTTTTAATTTTTTTTTAGAAAAAATAGTTCTTTAGTAGAAAGTGAATTGTAATAAAATGGTAGCATATTAGGTAAATTTTTTGGGAAATGCTTTGAAACAACAAGAAAAAAATGAAGGAGGTGATTGATTTAGAGCAGAATCAGCTTTAAAAGAATAAAAGATGACTGGTAAAATTACTAAATAAATAAATGAATGAAAGGAGATAGTATATGGAAAAGCAGAATACTCAGGAGTTAAGAAGCATATCTGATGGGCAGAAAAATACTTTAGCCAAAGATCAATCGAAGATGATAGATGCAGAGCTAGCAGGCTTGCCTGAAGGAAAAGTTAAACAGAAACCGGTAAATAATATAGGGGAGTCCCTTAAAAAGAATAAGTTAGACATGGATGAAAATACTGGATGGGGCACCACAGAAAGATACTCTGAAAAAACACAACCTAATCCCCAAACTAACAGCCATTACAAATCTTTTTTAAATGAACTTATCCGCAAGTCAGCGGAAAGAAAGAGTGTACAAAATTCAGCAAATGGTTTAGAGACTGACAATATCTTGAGCAGCGGGAATTCTCAGTCCGTTATGATAAATAAATCTCTGTATCATTTGAATGGACGAGCAGGCATTATTACAAATGTCACGCCCGAGACAAGACACATTATTGATAAAACTACTGGATCTAATATCAATAGATAACCTGCATGGTCGGTTGATGAGATAAACAATTGAAAAAATAATGTAAAAATTTAAGAAGATGATTTAAATTTAAACGTCATCAGCGCCGTATGAATCAACCAAACGCACTTGAAGGGCGTGGGTCGGATTCTGTATCACGTTGATCATGTATCTTTGATTTTATATGAGGGGATATTATATAGAGCAGACGGTGGATATGTTTCTGGAAAAAACGAATATGAAAAAATTATAGATGAAAATGATTCTAAAAAAAGGCAGAATGTGGACGAACAACAGAGTGAATTTTTATTATGTTAAGGATCTACTTGGCATAATATATATTATGTAAACTAAAATATAAAATTTTTTATTTCCTTCCTTTAAAAAGCCACAAACCCTCTCTTCTTGCTATTTATTCTATTTCTTTTTACCAGATAGTATAAAAACGATTCTTTTCTTGTTCAACTAATCAGTTATACATATATACGCATGCATAAACCATTTAGAATTAAAGCTATCTAGAAATCATTCACACCAAACATAGATTTTGATGTGAATTTATCTATCCATATTTTGTTAGAGCAATGATTGATAGATGTATCCTAGAAAGTAGTGTTTTATCAGTTGATTAATATACCTTAAAAATGTAAGAACGATTATATGGAGTTATAGACTGTTAAATATGCCTTTGATTTATGATAATAATTCACGTTGTTTTAAGAATCCAATTACATCATTATTACGCAACAATTCAACTTAATCTTTAAAGAAATACTATAATCAAGGAACATTAGTTTTTTATCTGTCTATATTAGTATAATTTTCTGATGTCAAAGTCAAACTAGGAGATGTTTGTGCATTTCTTGCCTTAGTAGCTTTAGCAGCTAAAGAGCCTTGTGTAAGATTGTTTTCTGGTTTATTTTCCAAAACTTGTTTTCTTTTAACTATATCAACTACTTTTCGAATCGATTCTAAACATTTTTCATCGACTTTTACGGCTTGATTTTCCCCACATTCTTTCGGTAAATTTTTTAGAAGTGCCACATTGTTCCATACAAAACTTCGATTAATTTCCTGCACTCCTTCAGCAATTAGGGTCGCCCGCCCCTTTTCATGATCAACCTTATATAGGTTATTGTTCCCAAAATATAGTAATGGCTCGTCTTTGTCATAACCGCTCTTGTTTTTAGCATCTAATGGATAATATACTACCGGTTCATTTTTACTCAGCCATTCCTGAAGTTTACGTTTTGAGTGATCAGTATATTGTACCTCTCCATCATTTTGGTGATGTTCCTGGTCTTTATTGTTTAAAGAACCAACTATATTTATTAGTTCGTTTTCTTTTTCTGTTGTCACCCATATAAACCGTGATTTTTTTCTATTAAACAGTTCGTCCAGTCCAAATTTAATTAAGGTTGTTTCTTGATTCTGTTGTTTATTGTCTATGACTAGTTTTCTTGAACCGTCACTAAATTTAACGTTACTCGTAATCAATTTTCCATGACAATTTAAGTAGGACTTTTTTTTATTAACAATTTCCTGGCTTGAAATGATCTTATAAAGCTTCTCCTCATTATGATCATAATATAATAACTGATTTTTCTCAGTATTTTCCGATTTTTTGGGCAGTTTCATGTGTAGTTGTTCATGAAAGTCGTTCTCGTCTCTCTGCTCAAATTGTTGATGAAATCTTAACCCGTTCTCCTGTGTTAAATGTTTATGTTCTTGGATTTGATCAGCAGAAAATGCCAGAGATAAATATCGTTCCTCTGGTGATAGTTTGTCGCTTTTCTTCATCGTCATATTCCCTCTCCTTTTATGGCCTTGTATAAAAGTTCATTTATTTACAGTCGTACTAGTTTTCTTTGCGTTTTTCAAGTAATTACTGAAACAAACAGCTTTTATCCGCTTTCCATTCTATATCTACACTTCAGCTTAAATAAAACTTTTATTTCAAAATGACAAAACAAAAAGGTCGGTGATTCTAATTTTGTTATCTGAAGATAGTCTATTCACCTACATACAAGACGTAATCACATATTTTTGAACGATCATTCGTTGAATCATTCTATAAAAAAACTAATAAAAAAACATCAAAGATAGTAGCTACTACTGCCTTTGATGTCCTTAAACACGGTTAGAATATTCTATTTTCTAGTAAATAGCTCAGCATAAAAATAGCAAAAATTAAATAATAATGGAAATAAAATTTTTTGTACAAATGTTCCCCACTTTAAGGCTACCACATAACTAGTAAAGCAAATAAAAATCACTCGTTCTTCTTATTCAATAAATCCGAATGCTATGATCATTTTATCTAGATGGGTCTTCATTACTACCTTTTTGAGGAGGTTGCGGTGCAGGACGCTTTTGAGTGTGTCCAAGAGTGTTGCTTTGAGTATTTCTATTAAGTTTGGGTGATGCTTTTGCCGATGTTGTCAAATCAATCAAATTGCTTAATGAATTTCTATCTTGAGCAATGTTACTAGTACTTGGTTCGGGTAATAGTTGTTTGTACTTTGTCAAATCTTCTAACGACTTACTATCTTGAATGATGTGACTAGTGCCAGGTTCGGGTGATGCTTTTGCGTGTGTTGTCAAATCAATCAAATTACTTAACGAATTTCTACCTTGAGCGATGTTACTAGTACTTGGTTCGGGTAATGGTTGTGTGTACCCTGTCAAATCTTCTAACGACTTACTACCTTGAATGATGTGACTAGTGCCAAGTTCGTGTGATGCTTTTGCGGGTGTTGTCAAATCAATCAAATTTCTACCTTGAACGAAGTTGTTTATATTCGCTATGTCTAAGAATTTCGTGGCATTCTCAGCAGAGAGACTCCATATCATGGCATCTTTATTAGACGTCTTTGGTAATTTGTCTGCAATTACTTTATCCCCTAATTTGAGCTTGCCGTCTTGAAAATGTGCATTATCAGTAATCAGGATAGCCTTTTTTCCTTTATGACTAACTAAATATAAATTGGTCTTATTCAACAAAAGTGTACACGAATTTACATTTCTGTTTTCATGCTCTCGGGGTTTATGTAAATCTCTAGGAGAACGATTTCTAGGAAAATGTTTCTTGGCCTCATTCAAATAATTGATGTTCTTTTCAACTTCTCCTTTATCTATCCATATAAATCCGTTTGACATCTTTGATTTAAGGAATAAATTTATTTTTACATTTGTTTCCCAGTCTTGGACTGCAATATGTTTTGCATTTGGTGAATTATAGAGATCCTTATCAGCAAGCAAATAAGCGTTTATGATTTTCACATTCTTACCATCTTGAGATTCAGTCTCTAATTTATATAGTTTATCCCACATGGTCCCTACTTTATAATAAAATAGATCTTTCTGTTTATTGTGACTTTGATTTTTTGGTATTGATAATGATGAAAATGCTCTAACATCCACCTTAATCCATGGTTTACTCTTTATCTGTTGTCTATCTTCCATCATTTTAAACCCATTTAGTCGCTGATTAATCTCTTTTAAAGTAAGTGAATCGACGTACATCGTTGCCGTTCTATCTCTATTTTTACCCTCCCGAGTCCAACGTCTTTGAATGAAATTATTTGTATCAACCGTTGTCACATTGGAAGGCGAGAACAGATCAACTCTCAAACCTTGACTATTTCTTTTGTAATATACCCCTTCTTTCTCTTCTATGTTATCTGCGAGGAGTTTCGACTTGCTGCTCTCAGTGTCCAATTGATAAAGTTTGCCTTTATGTACCATTAATTGAACATTTACACTAAGATCGGATGACGTACGCTGCGGGATTCCTATCTTGAGATTTTCACCAATGTAAGTTGCATCTGGTTCTGTTATTGTACGTGCTGCTCTCTCGGCTATTTTTGCTTTTTTGTATTCGTTATCCTTTTTGATAATATCGTATACTACGCGTGAATGAACAAATAACGATTGAGCGTCCTTTGAGGGATTATTCTCCATTTCTACAGGTCCAATTAAATTTTGGTAGCTATTCTTTTCTTTACTTCCTTGCGTCAATTCACCATTTATATACTCTACATCTTCAGCAATTACATAAGCTTTTTTTTCTCCTTTTTGTGGGTCCAAATTTTCTATGAAATAAAGTTTCCCTTGGTATAAACATAATAGTTTATCCATTGGATCACCTTGGTGAATATTATCTATTGTTTTGCTTGGTAATTTTACCTTATTGGGCAATTGGGAAAATTTATTTCTATAGGTTGAAATTATATCAACCAAAAATACATGCTCGTTCACCACAATATTTTCATATGGCTCTTTGTTTTGGTCTTCTGCGATTTGGTCCTTAGAAAAATTCAGATGATTATATAGTTCCTCTTTGCTCATGCTATTTTCTATCATAGAGATCACACCTTTCTATTTATTGTTTTTCTAAAAGGATCATTTGTTTAATATCTGCAAGAAATAATCCTTCAATAAATTTCAATAATTACCTAGATGTTCCAGGTCTTTCTCCGATTGAAACGCATGAACGAGTGTCCATCTTCTGATTCTGATTCAGGAGTTCTCTTTGAGTTTGGCTTTTTCCTTTTGAGCGTTTTTGCAACTCTACTACATTATTACTTAGTTGAGGAATGTTCCTCGATTGGTTTATTTTTGCTATTTCAAAAATTTTAGAAGCTTTGTATGAAGATATTGGCCATTTCATATTTTCATTAGGCGATAAGTTGGATAAGAGTATTTTATTATCTGATTTGATCTTACCATCTTCAAAATTGACATTAGTGGCAACCTTCATAGCCACTTTTGATCTATGATTAACTAAATACAAATTAGTATCTTTCAACAAAAGTGTATATACATCTTTGTTTCTATTTTTACGAGTAATCATTTTTTGGAATTCAATAAAATGCGCCACTTTCTTTTCTATTTCCCCTTTTTGTACCCACACCAATTCGGAAAATCCCTTTGTTACAGGAAATAAATTCAATTTTATACTTTTATTGAAATCTTTTAATGCAAGATGGCTTTTATGAAGTTGATTATCAAGGTGTTTATTAGTAAGCAAATAAGCTTTTTGGACTTTCCCACGATCGTTAATCTCTAACTTATAAAGAGCACTTTTGTCGTTATCGTAAAAGATTAGGTCTTTATCGTTGTGAAGGTTTGGATCTTTTACTATTTTTAACTTCTTTAACGATGAAATGCTATCAACATCCACCTCAGGCCAAGGTTTACTTTCTATCTGATCCTTCTTTTCCATATTTTTAAAATATTGTAATCGCTGATTGATGTTCTCTAGGGTATCGGCGCTTACATACTTCGTTTGAGTTTTTTCTCTTTTTTCTTTAGTAAAAAATGATTTTATCAAACCTATATTGTGAGACTCTTTAAGAATATTAGGTCTGAATAGCACCATTCTTAGCCCTTGCTCATTTCTCTTATAGATTGTTCCATCTTGAAATTTTACGTTATCTGCGAGTAGTTTTGACTGTTTATTTTGGCGGTCAATTTGATAGAGCTTATCTTCATGCAACATTAATTGAACTTTCATTTCCGGATCCCTAGTGCCATATTCAGGGGTCCCTATCTTAAGACGCTCACCAATATATGTTGGATCTGGTTGTGCTACTGTACGAGCTATCCCCTGAGTTTCTTTTGCATTTTCGAAAATTTCATTATTCTTGATAATATTGTACACTAAACTTGGACTAGCAAGTAACGTGCGAGTACCATTTTTCTTATTTTTTGTCATCTTAGTAAAATTAATTAAGGTTTGGTTGATGTTATGCTGAATGCTCGCTTGGAACAATCGTTTATCTCCATACCATACTTCCTCAGCAATTACATAAGCTTTTTTTTCTCCTTTTTGTGGGTCCAAATTTTCAATATAATAGAGTTTGCCTTTGTGTAAGCATAGTAGTTTATTCATTGGATTATCATCATGAATATTACGTATTTTTTCGCTTGGTATTTTTATATCATCGGGCAATTTAGAGAACTCATTTTGATGGTTTGAAATCATACCATCCAACAATATATGATCATTCACATCAATACGTTCACCTATTTTTTGTTGTTGATCTGTTTCGATTTCTTCTTCAGAAAAATTCAGATGTTCATACAGCTCCTGATCATTCGTTAACGTTGAACCCTCGATTTGATTATTTGTTTCCGGCATAGTGATTGCACCTTCCTATTTATGTTATTTTTTGCATAAAAAATAATCATTTGTTTAGTTCTTAACCTTATTAAATATCTGGCATATAAGATTTTGTCGAAACAAAAGATTTTTTAATGCGCTTTTATTTTATAATTATTATTAGTGAGAAATAATCCATTAATTTCCATAAATAGAAATAAAAAGCACCACAAGAAATAACTTGTTATTCTCTAATTTTTTATGAATTGTCGTACCCACTTCTTCGAGCTTTAGCTGTTAACTTGTCTAAAACGACAATTTTCATTCTTAAACATCTAATGTTCAAATATTATAATCACTAACAAATCAATAACCGACATATTCACTATTGTTATAAGTAAGTGAGCTTAATTCCTTGATAATAAACGGACTTAACCTAGCATTTCCAATAAAAAAAGATCTTAAAACACAAATGTGTTCTAAGATCTTTAGTTATATATTTTACTAATTTATCATGATACTTTTATGATAAAGAAATTTCAAAGTGAATCATTATGCTCTATTATAACTGTGAATGTGGTTTATTTCCGGTAATCAACCAAAATACTGATGCCATAATTGTGTCAATACGGGTAGAAAGTAAATGATTACTAGTGCTGCGATGACCATCAGTAATTGCTTACGTTGTTTCTTTCGTTTCAACAGACTACTTGTTTTGTGTAAAAAGTATGTGGCACTTTTCGCTCCAGCTGTTAGTGTTGATAGTAGCAGTGTAGGTGAGTAAGCCGTAGGGTCTTTCGTGATAGACAATAATTTCGTACCATATTCTGGATATTTTAATAATGCTTGATAAACAGCAACGATCGTGATCGTTCCCATCAAATAATTTAACAATGAATGAACTTTTTTCAAACGCTTAAACTCCTTATTTATAAATCGTATGTTATTTTTGGATAAATAAACCAACACTTTTCGGAATAATTATTTTTCTTCTTTATTTTTTTCTCCTGATTTTTCCATCCACGGAAAAGAAAAACCGATCGAATCATCTGCTTTTAGTTCTAGTACCGCATCAAACTTCCCTTTTTTGCCAGTCAACCCTTTAACTACTTTACTAGTCTTGCCTTTAGACAATAATTCCCGCATCATCGTTTTCGTCAGCTTCTTCTTTGCAATCGTTGGCCAAAGTTTAAAATCACAGGAAGCATTGGTACAAGTTGCTACTTTTGGATACAACATGACGATCCCTTGTTTACACTTTGGACATCTGCCTAGTTGATCATTTTTCTTCTCCAGCGCTTTGATTTGGCGCGTTCCAGTGATTTCTTCAGATAAATCGACTGAAGTAAGCTGTTTTGGCACGGATTCAAGTAAATGAAGGATGAATTTTTTGATATTTGCTAAAAAGACTTCGGGTGTGCCCTCATTGTTACCGATCTTTTTGAGGTATCCTTCCCACTGAGCAGTCATTTCCGCACTAGTCAACAAAGGTTCTTGAGCGACCGCTTTACAAAGAGTGATTCCTTTAGCCGTAACAGTGATTTCATTTTTTGTGACCTCGATATAGTGACGTTGCTTTAGATTTTCAATAATATTGGCTCGAGTCGCTTCTGTTCCGATTCCCTCAACTTCTTTTAAGATTTCCTGTGCTTCTTCATCATCCAATGTTTTCCCTGCCGTTTTCATCGCAGTGATTAGTGTTCCCTCGTTGTATGGTTTTGGTGGTTGGGTTTCTTTTTGAATACTTTTCAGATCAACGCCGACCACCTGACCTTTTACCACATCTGGTAATACTTGGACTTCTTTCTGCTTGCTTTTGGTTGCTAAGATCATTTGCCACCCTTTTTTGATTGGGATTTTCCCTGTACTTTTTAAGCGAAGTTCTTGGACACCAGTATAAATCGTTGTTTCTTCATATACATAATTTTCGGCAAACATTGCCATAGTCGTTTTCGCTACTTGTAAATAGATGGCTTGTTGCAGACGTGATAATTGCGCAAAACGTTCCTTGGAAGGAATCGTTTTTGTTGGAATAATTGCATGGTGTTCTTGGACTTTTGTCGCATCAACATATCTTTTTTTCGACCATGTTTCAGGAGTCTCTACGCTGCTGATCCCTAAAAAATCTTTATAACGTACTAAGTTTTTCACCAAGTAGTGATGTTCATTTTCAGTAATGTAAGTAGAATCTGTCCGAGGATAGCTTAAAAATTTCTTTTCGTAGAGCCCTTGAGCAGCATCTAATGTCGCTTTGGCACTCGCCTTCATCAATTGGTTCATTTTTGTCTGGAGACTAGATAAAGAAAATAAACGTGGACTACTTAGTTGTTTTTCTTTTTTAATGACCGATAAGATCTGTCCTGATTGCTTCCCAAGATGCGCGCCTGATTTTTCAATTGCTTGATGTAGTGCTTCGAGGGTTTTAAAATTCTGCTTAGGATCGATTTTCCCAGTAAACCGTCCATCATCACAACTGATCGTCGCTTCTACTTCAAAGTATGGTTCTTTTTTGAAGTTTTTAATTGTTTCTTGTAACTGATAGATCATATATAAGGTTGGCGTTTGGACACGTCCTAAAGAAAAGCTGCCATCGATCCCTTTTTGTTGCAGTAAGAGACTATATAATGGACTCCCGTTCATCCCGATCAACCAATCCGCATTCTGTCTAGCTTTCGCTTCTTTATATTTAGGAAAATAGCTCTCGCCTGGACGAAGGTTTTTAAAGCCTTCATAAATCGCCTCTTTTTCCAGCGAATTGATCCACAAACGTTGATACTTTTTGCTTTTGGTGAAGGCTTGTGCTTGAATGATAATCGACCAAGCAATGGCTTCTCCTTCACGGTCTCCATCTGTCGCAATAATGATCGTATCTGCTGATTGTAATTCCTTTTTGACGATTGAAAATTGTGCTTGTTTTTCTTTCGGCACTTCATAGCGGAAGGTTTCTGGGAAAATTGGTAAGTTAGCTAAGGACCATTTGCTCCAGCGTTCTTCATATGCACCAGGAGGGACCATGTCCACTAAGTGACCGAATCCATAAGTAATCGTTACTTCCCCACTAAACAACGGATCAACGATCTCATAATACCCTTCGTGACGTATTCGTTTCTTAAATGTTTCAGCATAAGCTTTTGCTTGGGAAGGTTTTTCAGCCAGTATAACAGTTTTCATTTTATCCCCTCCATGATTCTCAGTCTTAGAACAGACTTCTTTATTATGGAACAAACATTCGCATATGACAACCCAAAAACTATTTTTTCAAAAGAAAAAAACGACTGAAGACCCTTGTCTAACAGTCGTTTTATGAACTTAGCTTTTACAATTGGTGAAAATCCAAAGTGTTGAATCGTCCACCTATTAAAAATGGAGGACTTTTACCTAAACGAAGTGAAATAGATGATTACAGAGAGTAAATTCCTATTTCTTTTCTTCCATTTATTTACTTAAAAAATCACTGATTGCTGCGCGATTGGCGTCATTGTCGATCACCAAAATACTTCCGGCATAACTACTGTTTCCGAAGTTCCATGAACCTTCAACAGGCACACTTAAGCGATCCACACCACCGACACCTCGAGCAATCGACAAAAGATTTTTGATAATAAACAATGATGAAACATCCGTTGAGGTATAACCAATGGCTTTTCCGGCAGCGTAAGGGGCACGAATCAAGTTTAGGGGATTTTTTAGCTGACTAAAAATCGTATTCATGACTTGTTGTTGCCGTCTTACTCGACCAAAATCGCCTTCTTCGTCTTTTCTAAAACGTGCATACTGTAAAAGTGTATGACCATCCATTTTTTGGACACCTTTTTTGATATCGACACCATCCAGATTCAAATCTTTCTCTGCATCGATCTTGATACCATTCATAAACAATGCATCGACCACTTTTTCAAACGATTTAAAATCGACTTTTGCGTAATACTGGCAATCAAGTCCAAAATTTTCTTTGATGGTTTGACGGACCAGATCAGCACCGCCATAAGCATAAGCTGCATTGATCTTATTTTGACCAACTCCTGGAATTGTTACAAAACTATCACGCATAAATGAGATCAATTTTGGTTTATGAGCAGGTCCATCTAACTGTAACACCATGATCGTATCTGCACGACCAGCATCCTCACCTCTAGTGTCACTACCTAATATCAGAATATTATGTGCGCCACTCGAAGACTGTACACCATCAAATGATTCCGTTGTAACACTCGGCAAACTGGTATCATGTTCTGCCATGGATTTCCCGACAAAAAAGGAAATGACTGAAAATAAGAATAAACATAGGATAATGCCTAGGATGATTTTCCCCCACGAACGTTTCTTTTTTGGACGAACTTCTTTTGGCTCTTTCTTCCTCTTAAAAAAGCTTTTCTTCGTTTGATTAAATCCTTTTTTGTTTCCTGCTTTTGCATAGGAATAAGGGGTTTGATAGTCATTAGCTTGTCCTTCTTTGGAAGAATAAGAAGAATCCTGATCAGGTTGATAGATCCGAGTAGCTTCATCTCTTGAATCATTCAACGCTTTGTCCTTTTGACGTTCACGTCTAAAAAAACCGGTTGATTCTTTTTTTAGTGGTTTTGCTTTTTTATGGATGTTCTTATAACGATCCATCCGACTCATTTTGTTTCCTCCCTGCTATCTGTACAAGTAAATAAAGGATACGCTATCTTCGTGATAAAAACAGCTATTTGAACCACAATTTAATAAAAAATAACGAAATGAGACAAGCCATTACACGTAAAGCTCGTCACACTTCTTGTTCTAATCGTTCTCGTATGTTCTGGACTGGCATTTCTCGATGTGTCCACAGTTCAAAAGCAATTGCTCCTTGATGAATCAACATACCTAAACCATTATAGGCTTTGATTCCCATTTTTTTGGCTTCTTGGATTAATCGTGTCTCACTAGGGGAGTAGATCAAGTCAAAGACGGCTAATTGCGAATGCAACAACTTTACATCAGCAATCGGTAATTGGTCTTTCTTGCTTCCCATTCCGATATCAGTTGCGTTGATCAATAGATTCGCCTGACTCAAATCTAATGCCAGTTGACTTTCGTCCGCATAATCATGTAATCGGATGGGACAACCTGTTTTCTCAGAGACTTTCGCAAAATACTCTTTTAGTGGTAAAAAAGTGGCATTCAAACGTTTGTAGATCGTGATTTCTTGTGCGCCTTCTAGTGCCATTTGTACGACAATTGCTTTTGCTGCACCACCTGCTCCCAGAACAACGATTTTTTGATTTTTGATTGGATGCCCCGTTTCGTTGACGGAACGTACAAATCCCATACCATCTGTATTGTAGCCAATCAAACGTTGCTCCTGGTGAACGATCGTGTTGACCGCTCCGATCAATTCCGCTTCAGGGCTTAACTGATCAAGGTATGCCAAGACAGCCGTTTTATTCGGCATTGAAACATTTACACCCAACATATCTAATGTGCGGATACTCTTAACGGCTTGTCTTAGGTTCGTTTGATCTATCTCAAAAGCCAGATAAACGGCATCAATACCCCAATGTGAAAATGCCAGATTGTGCATGAGCGGTGAAAGACTATGAGAAGCAGGCTTTGCAAAAAAGCCTGTGAGTTTTGTTTTACCAGAGATCATCTTTTTCCTCCTTAAAAAATAAAACAACCATCCAATCCTCGTAAACATGACACGAGACATCAGATGGTCGATTGTTTAGTTCTGTTTCTTGTGCTTTTTCTTATGTCTATGATTGACGAGTCTTTCTAAGTTTAAAGGAGGTATGAGAAACTTGTCAACATGATTGTCAAACAAGCGGGGCCTCTTTCTCATTCATTTAAAACAAATCAATGTACTATAGGCATACTAGGCACAAAGTAGAAGGAAAAGCAGTCAGTAATCAAAAACTAATCTAACACTTCTTCAAAAAATTGTAATAGATCCGCTAGTGACAATTGCTCTTTTTCTTCTTTAGACAAATCTTTCACGATCCGTCCTTTTTGTAAAACGATCAGACGATTCCCATAATTCAAGGCATCTTCCATCCGGTGGGTGATCATCAAGCACGTCAAGTGTTGTTCAGTAATCCTGCGATTGGTTAATTGCATCAATGATTTGGCAGTTTTAGGATCGAGCGCTGCTGTATGTTCATCTAATAGCAGCAACTCAGGCGCTTCAATGGTCGCCATCAACAAACTCAATGCTTGGCGTTGCCCTCCTGATAATTCCCCAGCTGGCGTATCTAGATGCTGCTCCAACCCATTTCCAACTTCTTGACACAATTGATAAAATTTTTCTCTTTGGTTCTTTAGGTTACGGAGACGAAGGGGTCTTTTCTTTCCTCTTTTTTGAGCCAAAAGCAAGTTCTCTGCTACTGTCATCCTTGGAGCTGTGCCCATCTTAGGATCTTGGAACACCCGAGAAAGAAAAGAAGCCCGTTTTTCTTCTGTTTCTTTCGTGATATTCCGCTCTTTAAAAGCGATCGACCCTTGACTTAATTGCAATGTTCCTGCGATCGTGTTGAACAGTGTACTTTTTCCCGCACCATTTCCACCAAGGACCGTAATAAAATCGCCTTTATTGATTGTCAAATCAATTCCATCTAATAATACTTTTTCTTCATTCATGCCATTGCTAACGACTTTTTTTCCATTTTTAATTGTGATGATCGCTGTCATGGTCAAACCTCCTTTTCAAAACCGGTTTTAAGTTTCAATGCTTGTTTTAACTGAGGAATCATCAAACAAATGGCTAAAATAATAGCGGAGAAGAGTTTGAGATATGTTGTGTCAAACCCAAGTTTAATGACGATCAGGATCAATAATTGATAGATGATGCTTCCCACGACAATGGCAATCAAGCGTTCTGCTAAAGTTAATTCGTGGAAAATCACTTCTCCAATAATGATAGAAGCTAGCCCGATCACGATGACACCAATTCCTTTATTGACATCGGCATACCCATCATTTTGTGCAATCAATGCACCTGATAAAGCAATAACACCATTTGAAAGAGTCAATCCTAAGATTTTCATTCGATCTGTTTTGATCCCTAAGGAACGAGCCATCGTTTCGTTGTCTCCTGTCGCGATATACCCTTGACCTAAATCGGTATTGAAAAAGAACAGTAAGACACCAATCAAGAGACTTAATGCAAGCAAGCCAAGTAACACGGTATCAAAATAGTCAGGTAAATGAAGACCATTGAACGTATCTTGTAAAATCGAATGATTCAATAAAGAAAGATTTGGTGTGCGCATCACGAATAAAATCACCGAGTTTAATCCAGACATGACTAAGATTCCGGCAAGGATCACGGGGATCTTTCCTTTGGTATACAACAGCCCCGTAACTAGTCCGGCAAGCATGCCTGCACCAACGCCAAGCAGTGTTGCTAAAACCGGTGAGATCCCATGAGTGATAGCTGTCACACAAACTGCTCCACCTAATGGAAATGATCCTTCAGTCGTCATATCAGGAAAATCCAAAATCCGATAAGTCATAAAGATTCCTAATCCTAAGATTGCCCATAACATCCCTTGCGAAATTGCTGATACGATCATTGTTCATCCCCCTCGTCTTTCGGTTCTTCTGAAACATTTTTAGCTTCTTGCTTTATTGAATCAGGAATCGTGATCCCTAATTTTTCCGCCTGTTTTTCATTGATAATAACATCGCCTTTATCAAAGACGTAAACAGGTGTCGTTGCTGGTTTTTCTTTTCCTAGTGCAAGCATCGCAGCCATTTTCCCACTTTGGACACCTAAATCATATTGATTGATCCCAATAGTTGCCAAGCCACCTTGTTCGACCATTGAATCAACTGAAGGGATCACTGGGATCTTCGCTTTATCGGCTTCTTTTACCACTGTCTGCATGGCATTAGCAATCGTATTGTCTAAAGGAACATAGATGAAGTCCACTTGTTGACTCATCACTTGGACAGTTTGGGCGATTTCATTCGTAGAAGGTACAGCATATTTTACTGAAGTCAAACCTGCTTTTTGAATCGCTTTTTCTGCTTGGCTTACTTGGTATTTTGAATTATCTTCTGAAGAAGCGTATAAAATCCCGACTTTCTTCGCATTCGGCAACAATTCAGCGCCTAACTTGATTTGCGCTTCAACAGGAGGCTGATCAGATACGCCTGTGATGTTTCCACCTGGTTCTTTTAAAGACTTCACTAAGCCGGCACCAACTGGATCTGTGACCGCACCTAAGACTAGTGGTATCGTATTCGTTACATTAGCTAAAGACTGAGCAGCCGGAGTAGCGATCCCTACTAGGACATCTGGGTCAGCTTGTACTAATTGTTGACTCATAGTGGCTAATTTACTTTGATCTGCTTGCCCGTTTTGAAAGGAGATCGTTAAATTTTTTCCTTCCTCAAGCCCTGATTGTTCGAGACCGTCTTTGATCCCACGGTAAATTTCATCTAATGCCGGATGGCTCACATATTGCAAAACCCCAACGGAAACAGTTTGATCCGTTTCTTTTGGTTTCGATTCAGTAGAAGCAGGCGTTATTTTTTCATAAATAAAGGTTCCTACTAAGTAAAGCATAATAAGTGCAACAACTGTGATCAAACGTTTATTTTTCATTTTTCTTCCCCCTCATTCCTTTAATCATCATTATTCAAGTCTGGTTTCTGACACGAACTGACAAAAAAAGACAATCACCCCAACGGTAATTGTCTTCTTACATACAAAAAACCGCATAGATCGAATCTATGCGGTAGTCAAATTTCTTGTCCAGCATAGATACAAATTTTAGATTTGTACTCTAAAAAGTTGTATCTACGGTCAAAGTTCGCCATCAATACAACTTATCTACGCCAGTTACGCCAAGCTTGAGTTGTTCCTGCTAAAAATTGGTTTGATAAGTTCATTGTGGATCACCCTTTCCTTAATAATTAATCTAAGTCTAATCGAATTTAGCATGTTCGTCAACTGTTTTTTTATTCCTTCTTACTTCCAGTCTTCAGATCTGTTCCCAGTTGAGTATTTGTCGAAGTCGTTTGCGTTTCTTTCCCAAGTTCTTCTTCTAATTTCTTGATATTCGCTAATGGCAAACGATTTAATTCGGGAATCAGCTGCGTAGGGAAATCACTTAACTGATTTGCGTTATAGACTAAGCGATTGGCTTCTTTGCCATTTTGGAAAAAGATTACCGTCAAATGCTCTTGCTTTAAATCGTAGCGTTGTTCTAATTCATTGACCTGATAAACCAATGGGTAAAAATAAATAGGGCGATTCAATTCCGCCATTTTTTTTGGATCATGAAAAATGTCCATTAATGCTTGATACATTTCTCCACTTGGCACACTGAACAAAACTGAAATAGCTTTACTTTCTTCAATTGTTTGCGAGGCTTCATTGATATTCAAAGGTTTAAGCTTAGGAGAATTGATTTCTGCATAGACTAAGCTCTCCACCTGTGCTTCTCTAATATTTTTAGGAAAGACAAACATCGTGATCGTAATGACCAGTGAAACAAGGAATACGAACAATAAACGCATAAAATAGCGTTGTGGATGCGTATCGAAATCAGCCAAAAAATGATGGTATTTGACTTTGATGGTCTCACTTATCTCTTTCCACATAGCGATCACCTTCTTTTTCGTTTTCTTTTATTATACCTAAGTTTGAGGTAGATAGAAAAAAATACATTTAAAGAATATCGATTATTTTTCAATCCAGTATCTTTTTATGATCAAATCAGTTGATAACTACCTAGTAAATTGGTCTTTCTACGTTTTTTTCGTTATAATGAAACTACTTATGAAAAGAAATGAGGAATGAACCATGTCCTTTGATGGTGTCTTTACTCATGCAATGATCAATGAATTGCGTGAGACTCTATTATCTGGTCGGATTTCTAAAATCCACCAACCTTACGAAAATGAAGTCGTATTAGTGATTCGCTCACGTGGTAAAAATCAGCGTTTGCTCTTATCTGCACATCCTAGTTATGCTCGAATCCAGATCACTCAAATCGACTATCAAAATCCAGACACACCACCGAACTTTGTGATGATGTTACGCAAGCATCTTGATGGGGCAATTTTGGAGTCGATCGAACAAATCGAAAACGACCGAGTGATCCACTTTCATTTCACGAAACGAGACGAACTAGGAGATCTCCAAAATATCATTTTGATTGTGGAACTCATGGGACGTCATAGCACGATCATCTTAGTGAATAAAGAATCAGGAAAAATCTTAGATGCGATCAAGCATATTGGTAGTTCACAAAATACTTATCGTTCCCTTCTGCCTGGTGTAGACTATATTGCTCCACCTGAACAAAACCAGCTGAATCCCTTTAGTCAGGAAAAAGAAAAAGTCTTCCATCGGCTTTCTCAAATGGACTTGACACCAAAAGGAATCCAACAACAATTTCAAGGAATCGGTTTTGATACTGCGCAAGAATTGGTGGCTCGCTTAACAGAACGCCCCAATGAAAAAATGTTGGTATGGCAAGAATTCTTCACAGCAATCGACACCCAACTCTCCCCTAGCCTTTATGAAGTAGCGGAGAAAGAATATTTTACGCCGATCAACTATCGTTTCTTTGACTCAAATACGCAACAAAAAAAGATGTACCCGACTCTCAGTGCGTTATTAGATGCGTTTTATCAAGAAAAAGCGGAAAAAGACCGTGCCAAACAACAAGGTGGCGAGCTCATCCGCAAGATTGAAAACGAGCTTAAGCGAAACAGAAATAAACTGAAAAAACGGGAGCAGACCTTAAAAGATTCGGAAAATGCCGAAGATTATCGTCGAGATGGCGAACTATTGACTACTTTTATGGCTCAAGTACCTCGGGGCGCAAATGAAGTAACATTGCCTAATTATTATGAAGAAGATCGGCCGATCACAATCAAGCTTGATCCAGCATTAACGCCCAATCAAAATGCCCAAAAATATTTCCATCGCTACCAAAAACTAAAAAATGCCGTCAAATTGATTGGTAAACAGATCGAAGAAGCCAAAAATGAGATCGATTATTTAGAATCTGTCTTGTCCCAATTAGAGATTGCTGGTCCTATGGATATCGAAGTGATCAAAGAAGAATTGACAGCAGAAGGTTATTTAAAAAAGAAATCTTCGAAAAAACAAAAACGCAAGAAACCTTCACAGCCAGATCAATATCTTTCTACTGATGGTACGTTGATCTTGGTAGGGAAAAACAATCTTCAAAATGATCAACTTTCCTTAAAAACGGCGAAGAAAACAGACTATTGGCTCCATGCCAAAAATATCCCTGGCTCTCATGTCATTATCAAAAGTGACCAGCCATCTGATGAAACGATAACTGAAGCCGCTGAATTAGCTGCTTATTTCTCAAAATACCGTCATTCCGCCCAAGTACCAGTGGACTTGGTTCAAGTCAAGCATTTGCGCAAACCGAATGGCGCAAAACCAGGCTATGTGATTTATGAAAATCAAAAAACGATCATTGTTACTCCGGAAGAAGAAAAGATCAACAAGATGAAACAGATGACTAACTGATGTAATGCAATTTAATCTAGTCAACAGTATCGCATCTGGCCATCATCGATGAGTAAGCACTCCCCTTTTTATTCGCTAACATGACAAGTGCCTGTTCCAGAAAATATCGGATGATTTTTCTGGAACAGGCACTTGTTTCTATTATCTAGCTTTTCCCCTCAAGTTCCTTTTTTAAGACCATGATATTGCCTTTTTCAGTGGAGATGTTTATAGTGTTCGCCTCGTCTTTTGTCTGCTCTTTAAACTGATTAGTTATTTCCCCGAACGTACTACTTAAATCAAAACGACTAATAACGTCTTGTGACTACACCCACTTCACATGACCACTAGCACTTTTCACTGTTGCTTCTAAAGGGACTTGCTGACTGACGATAACCGTCCCTGAATCATTTCCTACCGATAAACCACCAGTTAAATCCGTCAATACCAATTTCCCAGAGCCATTTTTTATCGATGTGTCTCCTGCTTGTTTTTCAATAATCGTAGTCCCTTTCATATTACGGGCAGTCAATCGTTGAATCGCTCCTGATGAAACAATATTTTTTCCTTCGATATTATTCAATTCCATTTTTTCACTCATCGTTGAGAGAACTTTTATTACCCCACTGTCAGTCACTACCCGGATTTTTCCTTGACCATCAGAAAGAATTGTTTTTCCAACTTTATTTTTTATAGCCAGCTCAGAGAAAAATTGATGGACACTAACATCGGAAGATTGGCTGTTTATCTGGATCATTTTACTATAAACATCTGTTATGCTTATTCGTCCTTTTTTCATCTTCAAGTTGATCTTTTCTGCATATGTATGATTTAACGTTACTTCTCCTTGTTCTAAGTTAAAACGAAGGGATTTATGTTTGGTATTTTCCGGAAGATAAAAAACGACCTCGACTTTTCCCATACTTTGTGACCAGTCAAAAAATCTTGGGTGTCCAATGGTCAAGTTCATTTTGCTGCTACTCATGCTGAATAGCTGTTTTTGATCTTGCTTTCTGATATGACCCTTGATTTCTACTTTCGCTGTTTCATTTTCGGATAGTTGGATTACACTAATATCTACTGGATATGTGGAAGACACATTCAACGACTCAATCGCATTTGCTTTAAGTTCTATGTCTCTTGTCAAAAATTGCCCTTGGTAAACCCAGCTGTGATTGAACACAAGTAATAGGTTACATAAAAAACTAACTATTCCCACAAAATAAACTAGAAACAATCTCTTCCTTACCTGCTCAGGTTTCTTTAATACAATAACGAAGCATAACGAAAATAACGACGAAGCCACGGCTCCCCACATCATAACCTGTTCATAAATCAGATAGTATAGTACCATCATCAAAAAATAGAAACTAGTCACTAGCAATAAAATTTGGAACAAAAACAAGAATAACTTACCTAGTTTGATCATCCAACGTTTTAAGCAAGAATTACGCTTCATTCTATATTCACGTACCAGGTCTTCGCCAGCAATTATATCTTGTTTTGCTTTCATCGCTTTTTCTAAGCGCTGGTCTTCATAATAAGCTTCAGCAATTTCTTGCGGACTTCCCAGAGCTTTTAAAATCGCTTCACAAGATTCTCCTTCTGCCATCCTTACTTTGATTTCTCTTGAAAGATCTGCTTTTATTTCAAGAAAAGCTTCTTTATCTTTTTCTAAAAATAATCCTTCTAACGCTTCAAAAAAATCATTCATTTGCTCTCTCATCTTCCTCCTGTTTTAACAACGCCACATTTTCTACAAACACCATCCATTCCTTATTTAACTCAGCCAGATATTCTTGTCCCAGTGAAGTGATTTGGTAGTATTTGCGTGCAGGTCCTCCTTTTGATTCTTTAAGGTAGGTCACACAATACCCTTCTTTGACAAATCGTCTCAATATTGGATAAAGCGCTCCTTCTGTAAGCGGAATATTTTTATTGACCAATTGGGTAATTTCATAACCATATCGATCCTTATTTTTCAGTAAATAAAGAACGCATAATTCCAATACACCTTTTTTAAATTGATTTGATTTTCCCAATAACTTCACCTTCCATAATCCATGCTGCCATGTTTTCTTTTTCTCTATTTTGAGTCTACCTTATTTTTCCCCCCTAGAAAAGAAAAAGGTGGACAGGAAGTCTTGAGAACCTTGTGTTAGACTGATTCTCTAACGCATTCCCATTTATTCCCCGTACACCTTTTTTCCTGATCTACTTGTACTTGATTTTGAAATCTACTTTTGTTTTATCTGCATATTTCACTTTAAAAGCAAATTTTTTCAACCCTTTTTGATTCGCATGTAACTGCTCCATGATATACGTTTTGATTTCTTCTTGACTGCTTGTTTTTGCATCTAGTCCTACAAACAGTGTTTCGACATAGGTCTGCGCTTTTGCATCCTGTAACTTAAGACCTGTTTGTTCATTTTTGACTTCTGCTTTGATTTTGCCATTTGACTTGACTTCATAATCTAGTTTGATTTTCTCTTTCTGATACTCGATTTCAATTTCAATTTCTTTTACCAATGCACGTAACGCTGAATCTCCTGGTACGTTGGTGTTTTCTTCTTTCTCAGGTTCATCTTTTGGGACGGTTGGCTTGTCGACAGATCCAATTGTCCCAATGTTTATTGTGCTGTAATTAGGTTTGTTGATGACAACGACTTTCAATTGGATATTTTGGTTATTTGCCATACTTGTCAAAATACCTATTGCTTGATATGTACTTTGCGCCATTCTTTTAGTAATTCGTTGTGCTTCAGTCGAAGAATAGCCAAGAGCCAACCAAACACGTTCGTTTTTCAATGAATCATACATGCGCTGAATGGACGCTTCTGTTGGTTCTAACACTATTCCCGTTACAGCTGTTAAGTCTGCTTTGGTAAAACTCATGACCTTCTCATACTGGTTTTCTGAAATTACTGTTGCAGCACAAACATCTGGTGAGCTTGCCAAAGTAGTGGCTCCAGTGGATAGAATGATTCCCGCTAATAATAAACCTGTCAATTTTTTCATTTTCATATGTATTCCTTCTTTCTGATATATGTAAGTATTTCTGTGTTGCACCACTAATATACAATGAATAGTACTTAGTGTCAAATAATAGTAAAAAGTTAATCGTTAGCGTTTGGTTTATCTGTTGCTATCCTTGAACGGGTTCATCCAAGAAACTTCACTCTTGTCTTTCATGACAGCAAAAAAACGAGTAAGATGCCGAATGCCACTCTTACTCGTTTGTTAAAAACAGGCGTTTTGTTGATTTCTTCTCACTTTCTTTGTTCTTTTAAAAAGCTGGAATATTTGCGCCTTTCGAATTTTTCTTAATATACTCAGCGACTTCTTTCGTCGTCATTGCTTTTTTCAATACGTTGATTTTCTCGCTGTCTTTTTCCCCTTCTCTCGTTACCAATTGCAAAGCGTAATGTTTGCTGGCAGCTTCATCTTCCAGTAAAATCGCATCTTTGGTCGATAAGCCCGCTGGTTCTAAGTAAGCAGGGTAACAAAAGACCATCGCAATGTCCTTTTCATCGTAGGCTTTTACTAGATTCAATAAATCGATTCGTTCAAATTGAAGATTTTTAGGATTGTCAACGATATCCGCCACTGTACCGTTGAACCCCATGTTATCCTTTAATTTGATAACACCATTTTTATTTAAGATCGCTAATGCTCGACCTTCATTTGTTGGATCGCTTGGAATACCGACTTTAGCATTTTTGGGCAATTGATCAGCATTCTTATAATTTTTGGAATAAAAGCCCCCCGCAAAATAATAAATGGGTTGAACGGCGACTAAATCTGCTTTTTTTTCTTGATTGAACATTGCCATAAACGGTTCATGCTGTGCAAAATTGGCATCTGCTTCATCATGTTGAACGGCATCATTATAAGCTACATTGTCACTTACTTCCATAATATCAATGGTGTAACCCTGTTTCTCCGCTTCTTTTTTGGCAATCTCCAAAATATCTTTTGATGACTCTAACTGAACAGCCACTTTGATTTCCTTTTTGTCTTTATCCGCTGAATGACCTCCACAAGCTGCTAAAGTTAAGATCGCAATCATTGCGAAACCAATCAAATAAAACTTCTTCATTCTTCTTCCTCCTATTTTCGTTTATCCAGTGTCTGAGCAACAAAGTTTCCCAGCATTTGTAAAATAAAGACTAAGACGATCATGATTACAATAGCGACATACATGACCCCATATTCATAGCGTTGATAACCGACACGAACAGCAAAATCACCGATTCCGCCACCGCCAATGACTCCCATGACAGTCGAATAGGAAACCATACTGACAGTCGTCGTCGTATACGCCAAGACTAAACCACTTCTCGCTTCTACTAGTAAAAAATGCCAGATATATTGAAAGCGAGTCGTCCCTAATGAATTGGCCAATGCATAAGTTTCGTCAGAAACATCCAGCAAAACCTGTTCAACTAGCCGGGCAAAGATGGTGATCGCAATGATACTAAGTGGTACAGAAGCTGGTATAGGACCAAAGGCTTTGCCTAATACCGCGCGAGTTACTGGGATCAACGCAATCACAAATAATAGATATGGAAAAGAGCGGATCACTGTGACTAAAAAATTCAAAGTCCAATAAATCCAAGGATAATGACCTCGAACTTTAGGATTCGTCAAAAACAACCCTAAACCTAGTGGCAATCCGCCAACCACACACACGCCCATCGAAATAGCCATCATGATGCCCGTTTCTTCGAGACTGGTCAGTAGGGCTGGCCAATACTCCATCATGCTTTGTGAATGAATCATTGCGCTAAGCTCCTTTTTATTTTTTCAAAATACGTCAAGTTTTCTTCCGTAAATCGTTGTGGGTGATTTCTTAACTCGCCAATCAACTCGCCATTTTCCATGACCAAAATTCGTTGGCATAAGCTTTTCACTGTTTCTAATTCGTGACTAACAAAGAAAATTGTCGGCTGGAATTCTTCATGGACTTTATGCAATAAACGAATCACACTTTCCGTATTTTCTTCATCTAGTGAGCTGGTGGCTTCGTCACACAATAAAATTTCTGGATCACGTGTCAACGCCCGAGCAATCGACACTCGTTGCTTTTCACCGCCAGATAGTTTTACTGGATATACAGCAGCTTTATGAGCCATCCCAACAAAATTTAATAAATAATCGATTTTTTCACGGTTCTTTTTCTTTTGCAGCTTCAATGGTAATTCTACATTTTCATAAACCTTTAAGTTATCTAATAGATTATGGTTTTGGAAAATCATCCCCATTTTTTGTTTTTGCTGCCTTTTTTCTTTTTTGTTCAACTTTTGAACGGCCACACTATCGATTAGGATTTCCCCACTACTAGGTTCTTCCATTAAGTTCAACAAACGAAGTAACGTGGATTTACCAGAACCGCTTTTCCCAACGATTCCGATGATCTCACCTGGTTCGATTGTCAAATGAATATTCTTTACCGCTTGCGTGCCTTCATAGCTTTTAGTTACATTGATCAATTCAATCATCTGTTCCTCCAATGAAAAATAGTACACCTTATCAAACTGTTTGATAAAAATAGATAAATCAGCTTATTGGTTTTCTATTTAAATAAAAAACGCTTCCTAAATACTAACTGTTTCTATAATGGCGGAGTATTCGTAAAAAAGCAACTTTTTTACTCATCTTCTATCTGTTTTTTAACTGTATTAATAATGGTGTTTTATAAACCGATTTATCTGTATCTTTTAAGAACCCTCACTGTAACAAGCATGTATTCTATCTATTGCCATTAATCACCATAAGCTAACAACGTTGTTATTTCTTTTTTCAACAAATTCAGTTTCTTTTTCATAAAAACGAAAAATAGGAGGAAAAGAAAAAGCGGTCAAACAATCGCTGTTGCCGATCATTCAACCACTTTTTCAATGGCTCTATAATTTGAGAGCGGGACAATAGTTCTTTCTCAAAAAGAAAATAAGTTCGACTTTGATGGCTAGTGTCAAAATCGAACTTATTTTTTCTATTATGTACACTTTCCTCTCCATATATTTTCCTAATTTTCTTAAATTTAATGCCATCAGTGCCAAACCAATATCAATCGTTGCTCCTTGTTTCCCACGTAAATGGAAACGATGGAACGCCAAGTGAGTCTTTAGATGCCCGAACACTGGTTCGACCTCGATTTTCTCCTCTAAAAGCTTTTTTCTGCATTCTGCTTTGAAATAGCGCCCATTATTATTTACTTGAATTTTTCGCTTTTGTTCACTTTTCGCACGCGTACATTAACGACGGACTGGACAGTTCCGACAATCCTCACATTCATAGATTTTGAAATCTTGAATAAAGCCACCTTTATCTTTCGACTATCATTTTTGAACGGTATCGGACGATTCGCTGGGCAAATGTATTCATCTTGTTCTTCAAGGTAGTGCCAGTTTTCCACGTTAAATGGATTCTCCTTGTATTTCTTTTTGTTTTCTTTGTGATAACTTAGGATTTTTTTGATTAATCAATTAATCAACATGAAATAACAAAAAAATCTGAGACAGAATGAGGTTCATTCTGACCCAGATTTGATTTTACACCACTCATCAGTCCTTATTGACAAAGAGCCAAGGTTTACACACTTTTTGTAGACTATCTTGTCATAGATATAGTTGTATTTTGTGCAATAGGTTTCTCTGAATTATTTAAAACTATACTTTCTAGTTTTTTTGAAAGGTTCTGTTTCAATGATATGTCTCTTTTGTTTCTTTCTTTAGCAAAGTTAATATTGAGTTTATTATACTCATTAAGAAACTTTTTTGCTTCAAAAGGACTTATTTTCCCTTGGCCTTCAAGCGAATTTATATGATTTACCTCCTTAATTATTTCAGCTTGAATATGAAATTTTTCCGACTCTAATTTTGGAATTATGTTACGATTTATCTCATTAAGGTCTGCTTTTACGTCACTAATATTACGAGGATTTTCAAATTGAGTCCTATACTGATCCTGTAATAGTAAAAGTAACTCTTTTTCTTGCCTACGGAAAGCATTGATTTCTTGAGTTTTCTCGTTGAACTGGGATATAAGTTTTTTACTTCTTATTAGAATACGTTCTGTTTCTTGTAGAGAAATAGTAGGTTGCTCTGTGCGTGATGTTGTCGTAGGTTGCTCTGTGTGTGATGTTGTCATAGTTGATTTACTTGTGCTCACAGAATGGGTTTTCTTTGATTCTATAGACTCTTGTAATTGATTTACCATGTCTTTACAATTGGATATAAGATAGTCGATATGCTTTTTATTTGTACTTAAAACTTTTATTTCTTTATAGCATTCTTTAAGCATTTTTTTGTTCTTTATTTTATGCTTTCTTAAATTTACCTTTTGCTGTGTCATTTTACCATATTCAATTACTATATCATTTCTTAGTTTACGGAATTTCGAGCAAAAATTTTGAACCCGCCGGAGATTCGTTTGTAATTGATTAACTTCTATAGAACTTTCAGTAGAAATTCCCTCTTTTAATTTTTTAAAATCTGTCTCTTCTTGCTTAATAAGATTCTTTATTTTTTTATGTAAAAATTTTTTAGCAGAATATGGCTGTCTTGAAACATCATCTTGTATTTTATCTAAATGTTTTAAGTTCCCCTTATTTCTGTGTTTTGAGTGTAGTTTTTTGTGTGAATAAGTTTTATCAGATAAACGGGTGGTTTCATTCCTGTTTTCTAAATCTAGTACTTTTCCTAATCCCCTCCCTTGATTTTGGTTGTCTAAACTAGGCAGTGCCCTTGCTCCGCCTATTCCACTTGCTATGCTTAAAGCATTAATAAAAGTAACTATCATTTTGTCTAATCTCATATGCCATCAATCTCCTTTTCATTTAATGATTTTCACTTATCCTACGGAAAATAAAAACTTATACAGAAAAAATTCTGTTTCAAAAGCCATAATGCACCGATCATCAAAAGTTAGACCAAAAATCTAACGTCTGAAACTTTAATTTGCCCAAAGTCTGTTCGAGTCTTTCTAATCAAACCAACTAGTCCTTCACGTTCCTATTTTTGTACCCAACGATAGAGTGCACATAGAGACGCTTCACTTTTAATAGATATTTACCTTAGCTACTACATTTTTATCTAAAAGAGTTAATTCTTGGCTACTATCTGCCACAGTAGATGGTTCATTTATTGTAGAAGCATATCCAGAGATTTTGCTTTCAGATACGCAAATTCCAATAGTTAAAATATCTAAAGATAAGATAAACTTATTTTTCATTTTCTATTACCTCGAAATCCAAAAAACAGAAAGCGCTTTCTGAATAAATCATAACAGAGAAATCAAATTATATATATAAAAGTCATAAAAAATAGTTTTCATGTCATAATCGTTCATTTTTTCTGTATTGTCCTTTATTTATAAAAAATTATTTCCACATCCACAGTCAATAAGAACAACGAAATTCAATTCATTTTAGGAAATAGATTAAGGTGTTGATATAAAAACTCGAAATTTTTTGCATACAAATAATTTACAATTGTTATTATATTTTATAAAGGTAATTTATAAATTTATTCATTGTTCATTTGTACAGGTTGATCGTATTTTACAAATCAATCAACTAGATAAATTACTATAAGGAGTAGCGAGAGATAATTTAGTGATAGATATCTAAAAAGATACCATGAAAAATTGGTTTAGTTAAACAATTACGGAGAAGTAAATATTAGCGATTATGACGTAAAACACATATTTTATGAAATTTTTTTACATAACTTAAAGTATATAATATATCAGAATAAGAAAGCGTTTTTTTGCTGAAAGTGCTATCTAACACCTTTTAAGGAAACTTAAATAATGTGAAGAAAAAAATATTATTTGGTATTTATTTTGTCTCATTGTCTTTCAAAACACAAAAAAAATCTGAGACAGAATGAGGTTCATTCTGACCCAGATTTGATTTTACACCACTCATCAGCTCTTATTGACAAAGAGCTTTTTCAATTTGTTTTGATCTGACTTAGTAAAACGGTTAGACTTTCCATGAATTTTTGTGCAATTTCGCTTAATTGGCGCTTAGCAGAATAAATCACATACAATTCATTTTGGGGACTATTTGCCAATGGAATCAAACGTAAATACTCTTTGATCTCACCAATGACCAGCCCAGAACCTGAAGCATAAGCATCTGTTTCTAACACGATATTCATCAATGTTCCCCGATCACTCGTATAGATAACCGTTTCTTGATCAGGACTTTCAATCAAGTCTTCATAAAAATAAGGAAAATTATTGCCATCTTGTGTAAATCTTACTTGCGGATAAGGAAGTAATTCTTCTTTAAAGATTTCTTTCTTTTCACTAAGCGGATGTCCTTGACGTAAAAAAATGTGCGTTTGAAATTCTCCTAATGAATGGGCAACTAGTTCCCCTTGTTCTAAGTAGCGCTTGATCCCTGCTTGATTGTGTTCATTCATATAAAGAATCCCAATCTCACTATGTTGATCCTTTACTTCTTCGATCACATTGGCGGTCGTTGTTTCAATGATTCGAAACTGTTTGATCTCACTTTTGAAAGAAGAGATCAACTTTGCTGTTAAAGGACCTAAGAAATCATAATGTTGCGAAGCAATTGAAAAGCTTTCACGCTTCTCATTCGTCAAATAATAATTTTCTAAAGACTCTAACTGTAAGAGAATCCGTTCCGCTCTTTTTAAAAACTCTTGTCCTTCCTCGGTCAGATACGCCCCTCGATTCGTTCGAGTGAACAGCGTGATCCCTAACTCGGTTTCTAATTCTTTGATTCCTGCGGAAAGACTTGGTTGTGCGACATAGAGTTTTTTAGCTGCTTCTCTGAAACTCCCATTGTTCGCTACAGCAATTACATATTTTAATTGTTGGAAGTTCACTGATGATCCCTCACAAAATAACTGATTGGACGATTTTTCAACGGTTGGAGCGGACGGTTGTTTGGTTGTGCATACTGTCCTTTAAAAGGAATCAAGAAATCTTTATTTAGTTTTTGCACTTGATCCATGACAAACCATTGGATTGGTCCACTCGTTGGTGGCGTAGTTAAAGAGCCGACATAATGGTAATGGCTTTTTTGTTCAGGAAAAAGAACCAATGGATTGGTCCAATGTTCATGTTTTTCTACATCCCAACTATCGCCATTGTCTCGATCATACAACCAACCTTCATCCGTCGTTAGCTGAAACATCACACCAACAACTAAATTTTCTTTTTTGGCATTCATATGAACAAAGTGGAACTCGATATCTTCTTGATTCCCATTGATCAGATGTTCAGAAGGCATATGAAAATGGATATCTGTGAGATAATATTTCTGACCTTTAAATTCGACATAACTAAGCTGATCATAAGGAACCAAGTGGATCGTATTTTTAAATTCTTTATCTGTAAACCGTTGCTTCTGATAATGAAAAGCAATGGTATCTGATTGATCCTTCGCTGGTTCACAAGTGGTCAATGGAATGGGCGACTGCAATTCAAACGCCGCACCTTTAGCAAACCAGTCGCATAATTCAGCCCAATGTTCCGGTCCTCTTTCTCCCGTATATCCCCATTCAACATCCATATTCTTTTTCACTTTTATTCCTCCTGCATCTTTGCAAAATTTTCTATTGTTGACTATTTTTAACGATCGTGGAAACAGTCGCTAAAAAGTCTTCTTTCCCATAAAATTCTTGATTCAGTAATTCAGGGAAAATCTCGTTGAAGAAATACTTGACAGAAGGACGATGCTCAAACCCTTTGATCGTAGTTACCGCTTCAATAAACATCTCTTTATATACTTTTTCTGGATTGTTCTTGATGATTTCTTCAAATGATTCATACAATAGATCGACTTTATCAGAGATTGCTAATAACTCACCTTCCACTGTGTCATCTTTTCCTTCAAACAATCGCCGGCGGTATACTTCTTGAAACTCTTCCGGAATCTCTTGGTTGATGAACTCATCCGTCATCTTTTCTTCAACTGTTTGTAACATTCCCCGTAACTCTTTATTTGCATACTTGACCGGTGTTTTGATATCCCCGATAAAACGTTCTGTATAATCATGATTTAACGCTTTTTCATAAAGTAATTTCCAATCGATCGCTTGACCATGAACCTCTTCAATGTCACCTAAGACTTGAGCAATCGAAGCCACTCGATAAGAATGAGCGGCTACCGTATGTTCAGTAAATTTAAAGAACCCTGGCGCTCGTGTAATTTTTTCCAAATTATTCAAACCTAAAATAAATTCATTCAATCCCATAAAATAGCCTCCCCTTTACTTTTCCGATGATTTTATCATTAAATAACTATCTTTCGCAAACATCCCGTTTGTAAATCAACGAAAAATTAATCTTTTTACTGAGAATCACGCAATTTTACTATAAAAAAATAGAAACCAGAAAAACAACTCTAGTTTCCATTAAACATAATCATAAAATTCAAAACCAGCTCAATGCAAGCTCTTCGCCTTAAAAACGACAAGCGAAGTACAGCAACTATTAGTTCAGAAACATTCAAAACAACATAGCTCTAAAACGGTGTATACTCAGCTTCTTCAAGAGCAGCTGTTTTGGAAGCATTCAAAACAACATAGCTCTAAAACTACCTTTTGAAAAGTAAATCTTTGATTTTAGTTTTGGAAGCATTCAAAACAACATAGCTCTAAAACCTTTATGGAAGTGATCCCATAACTTTTTACGTTTTGGAAGCATTCAAAACAACATAGCTCTAAAACCTCGCAGAAATTTTTTTCTTACGAAATTTCGTAATCGCGCTACTCGTCCATAGCAAAACTTTCGCCTTGGATGCTTCCTTTGTTTCATTCAGTTGTTTTGTTTGATCCTAGTATACCATGGATTTTGTTCAACGAAAGCCCTTTTTTGAGTCTTTTGTTTTTGTTCCATCTTCGTTTTCTTCGTTTTCTTCGTTACTGTTTTAACCAGTCCGCTGGATTCTTTTTCCATTCTTTTAACAAGGCTAATTCCGCTTCATCAATATATTTTTCGGCTAACGCTGTTTCGATCAAGACAGAATAATTCGTGAGAGTAAATAGTGGTAACTCTGCTTTGGCAAAATTTTCTTCACCTGCTGGTAGTTCATACGTAAAGATCGCTGCTACACCTAATACATTAGCGCCTTCTCTTTTGGCTGCTTCCGTTGCTTCTAAAACGCTTTGGCCTGTCGAAATCAAGTCTTCGATCACAACCATTTTTTGACCTTCAAAAATCCGTCCTTCGATTTGATTGCCTTTACCGTGATCTTTCGCTTTACTACGGATATAAACCATAGGCAAGTCCAAGATTTCTGCCACCCATGCAGCGTGAGGGATTCCTGCTGTTGCTGTACCAGCAATGACTTCCACGTCAGGGAATGCTTGCTTGATTTTTTCTGCTAACCCTTGAGCAATTGCTTTTCTGACTTTTGGATAGCTCATCGTGATGCGGTTGTCACAATAAATCGGGCTTTTTAGTCCACTTGCCCACGTGAATGGTTCATTTGGGCTTAAGAAAACCGCTTCAATAGCTAACAAATCTTTGGCAATGTTCTTTTCAATCGTATTCAAATTGATCGACTCCATTCTTCTTTGATTGTTTGATAGGCTTGGTAGGGATCTTTCGCTTGAGTGATTGGTCGTCCAACCACGATAAACGTTGAACCAATTCCTCGAGCTTGGGCAGGCGTGACGATCCTCGTTTGATCACCTGCGACGCTTCCTTCTGGTCTGATACCCGGAGAAAGGCAAATGAAATCTTGGCGGGTAGCTGCTTTGATGCCACTTACTTCTAAGGCAGAAGAAACAACGCCATCTAGTCCGGCAGCTTCGGCACATTTCGCATAATGGATCACACTTTCTTCTAAGGGAACTTGGATCAATTGATCATGATGCATATCCGCTTCACTCGTTGAAGTAAGCTGAGTGATTGCTAATAACAATGGGCGTTTTTTGCCAGCAGGAGTTCCTTCTTCTAGCCCACGTAGTGCCGCTTGCATCATTTTGATTCCGCCAGCTGCATGGACACAAGTGATATCCACGCCTAGTTTTGCTAACCCACGCATGGCTTTTTCCACCGTGTTAGGGATATCATGAAGTTTCAAGTCTAAAAATACTTCATGTCCAGCATCTTTCAACCAACGAACAATAATCGGTCCTTCCTGATAAAATAATTCCATTCCGATTTTTACAAATAATTTTTCCTCTTCAGGGAATAGTTGCATAAATTGTTCCACTTCTTGCCACGTCGAAAAGTCTAAAGCAATAATTGGTCGTTGGTTCATTTCATTCGTTCCTCTCTTACTTCTTTGATTAGTTGTTGGAGGGATTCGATCCCTAATTCTGCCATTCGTACGGGTAGTTCTTCAATCAGTTTCGGACAAATGTACGGATCCGTAAAATTAGCTGTTCCTACTGCCACGGCACTGGCTCCTGCCATGAACATCTCTAAGACATCGTCAACAGTTTGGACACCGCCCATACCAATGATCGGTAACTCGGAAACAGCGGCGACTTGATGGATCAAACGAATCGCCACTGGTTTGATCGCAGGACCAGAAAGACCGCCTGTCTGGTTGGCTAAAATAGGTTGACGTGTTTTCAGATCAATCCGCATACCAAGTAGTGTATTGATCATCGTAAAGCCATCTGCCCCACCGCTTTCGATTGCTTGTGCGATAGGTACGATATCCGTCACATTAGGGGAAAGTTTCACATAAACTGGTACACTTGCAACCTTTTTGACAGCTTGTGTCAATTGAAAGGCAACGTCTGGGTCTGTCCCAAAGGCAATGCCGCCATGTTTGACATTCGGGCAAGAAATATTCAACTCGATCGCTTTGACATTCGGCGCTTCACCAATTTTACGACAAACCTCGACATAGTCTTCTTCACAGGCACCAGCGACATTCGCAATGATAGGTAAATCTGGATAGACAGCTAATTCTGGTAACAGTTCATTCATGACAACTTCCAGACCGGGATTTTGCAATCCGATCGCATTCAACATACCGGAGGGTGTTTCCGCCACACGTGGGGTGGGATTACCAAACCTTGCATGCGGCGTTGTCGCCTTGACCATGATCGACCCTAATTGATTCAAATCGTAATATTTCCCATATTCTTTTCCAAATCCAAAGCATCCACTGGCTGGCATGATCGGATTTTTCAATTCCAAACCTGGGAGCTTAACTGCTAAGGGATTACTCATAAGACAACCTCTCCTACTTTAAAAATTGGCCCCTCGTCACAAACCTTGACACTTTTTGTTCCAGTTTCATCATCCGGTCGATGACAAACGCACGCATAACAAGCACCGATACCACAAGCCATTCGTGATTCTAATGATAATTGGACATTTGGATGATCCGCAAAAAGTTGTTCGACTGTTTTTAAGAGACCATTTGCACCACAAGCAAAGACAGCTTTTGGTTGCTTATGAGTACTCATTAGCAGATTCCCGACGTTTCCATGGATCCCATAAGTACCATCATCCGTCGCTACTCTGGTTTCACCTAATTCATGAAACTTTGCTTCATGGTACATGACTTCTTTTGATGCAAATCCTAAAAAATTAGTCACTTTTATGCCACGTGTAGTCAGTTGTTTGGCTAATTCATATAAAGGTGGGATACCAATTCCTCCCCCTACGATGAACACTTCATCTCCTGCGGACAACCCAGATAGATCAAAGCCATTGCCTAATGGCCCTAAAACGTCTAAAGAATCGCCAGCTTTCAACGTAGAAAATTCTTTCGTTCCTTCACCTTCGATTCGATAGATGATCTGGCAAGTGTAGTTTTGTTGATCAATCGAATGGATACTGATGGGGCGGCGTAAAAGCAAATCTGCTCTAGGTACTCGAATATGCAAAAACTGCCCAGGTATTAACATTTCTTTGACCAATTCTCCTTTTAAAGTCAATTCATAAATACGTGGTGCTAGTTGTGTTTGTTGAATGATTGTCATGACTTCTTGCTTCATATCTGCTCTCCTCTTTGGGATTTTTTCATTGCCAAACATCTCGACAAAAGTGATCCTTTCAACCAATGTCAGTAACAAGGCGAACGAAAATGATCACTTTTATCTCTGTTTAGGTGCCTACAAGCTATTTTAACTATTACTTAATCGTTATAGGAACTGTCACTTTAGAACATGCTGATCAAATCGCTTGTGTCGAAAAAGCTCGAGACTCCATTACCCGAATGATCGCATCCGCTGTATCTAATGAAGTAAATAAAGGAATACCATGTTCAACTGCTTCTCGGCGAATGATAAATCCGTCTTTCGAGGCATTTCCTCGATCTTTATCGATGGTATTAACAACGACCTGTGCTTTTCCTTCTCGAATCAACTCAACAACATTTTTCTCCGTTGCTTTTTCAGAGATTTTAGCAACAGGCGTGACGATCAGCCCATTTTTTTCAAAATAAGCTGCCGTATGCTTGGTAGCTAATAGGCTGTAACCAATTTCTGAAAAACGTTTAGCTAGCGCTAACGCTTCTTCTTTAGTTTCATCAGCAATCGTGAACAAGACGGCACCATAATCTGGTAGGCGTAGACCTGATGCTTCAAACGCTTTGTATAATGCTTTATCTAAGTTTTGATCAGAGCCCATGACTTCTCCAGTAGATTTCATTTCAGGTCCTAAGTAGGTATCCACTTGTTGCAATTTAGTAAACGAGAACACAGGAGCTTTCACATGGACAGCGTTTGATTCTGGATATAAGCCATTCGTAAAGCCTAAGTCACTTAACTTTTCACCTAAGATCGCTTTTGTGGCGATTTGAGCCATCGGTATTCCTGTAACTTTACTTAAAAACGGAACCGTTCGACTTGCACGAGGATTGACTTCGATCACGTAAACTTGATTGTCGTGGATCACGAATTGGATATTCATCATACCGATACAGTTTAAACCACGAGCTAAGCGAATCGTATAGTCTTCAATGGTTTGTTTGATCTCTGCTGAGAGTGCTTGTGGCGGATAAACAGCCATGGAATCCCCCGAATGGACCCCTGCACGTTCAATGTGTTCCATGATTCCAGGGATTAGAACTGTTTCCCCATCACAAATGGCATCTACTTCACATTCACTTCCAAGCAAATAACGGTCAATCAAAACAGGATGTTCTGGGGAAGCTTTCACTGCATGTTCCATATAATCTTCCAAATCTTGTTGATTTTCAACGATTTCCATTGCTCGACCGCCCAAGACATAACTTGGTCTGACAAGAACCGGATAACCGATTTTTGAAGCGATTCCTACTGCTTCTTCTTTACTAGTTGCAGTATCACCTAGTGGCTGAGGTACTTCCAGGCTTCTTAACGCTTGTTCAAATAAATCACGGTTTTCAGCTCGATCTAGATCTTCAATTGTAGTACCTAAAATTTTGACCCCCGCTTGAACTAATGGCTCCGCTAAATTGATAGCTGTCTGACCACCAAACTGGACGATTACCCCAATCGGTTGTTCAAGTTCAATGACATTCATCACATCTTCAAAAGTCAGTGGTTCAAAGTACAGTTTATCAGAGATCGAGAAATCGGTTGAAACTGTTTCAGGATTGCTATTCATGATAATGGCTTCATAACCTGCTTGTTGGATCGCTTTAACTGAATGGACCGTTGCATAGTCAAACTCGACCCCTTGACCGATTCGAATGGGTCCAGAGCCTAAGACAAGAACAGAATCTTTTTCGGATCGTTCACTTTCATTTTCAACTTCGTATGAGCTGTAAAAATAAGGCGTCTGTGAAGCAAATTCAGCCGCACACGTATCGACCATTTTGTATACGGGTTTGATGTCGGATTTTTCACGAAGCTCTCTGATCTGCTTTGGTTCAGTTTTCCACAGTTCAGCAATCTTTTGATCTGTAAACCCATTTTGTTTCACAGTACGTAAGACGTTTTCATCTTGCGGGTGTTCCAACAGTTCAGTTTCTAGTTCAACGATATGGAGCAATTTGTCTAAAAAGAACAAATCGATCTTTGTCAACTCCGCCAGTTCTTCAATTGGATAGCCGCGGCGGATCGCCTCTGCGACATAAAATAAGCGATCATCTTGGGCACGGACGACTTTTTCGATCAATTCACTATCATCGATCATGTTTAGTTCTGGTAGTTCCAAATGGTGTGTCCCGATTTCTAAAGAGCGAACGGCTTTTAATAGGGATTCTTCAATATTACGACCAATCGCCATTACTTCGCCAGTTGCTTTCATTTGAGTTCCTAAAACTCGTTCCCCATTCTCAAATTTATCGAATGGCCAACGAGGGATCTTAGCAACGACGTAGTCCAAAGCTGGTTCAAATTCTGCATAAGTCGTTCCCGTTACTGGATTCTTCATTTCATCAAGCGTCAAACCTAATGCGATCTTAGCTGCCAATTTTGCAATCGGGTAACCAGTTGCTTTACTTGCTAAAGCAGAAGAGCGTGAAACACGTGGGTTAACTTCGATCACATAATAATTGAAGCTATGTGGATCAAGTGCAAGTTGGACATTGCAGCCGCCTTCGATTTTCAATGCACGAATAATCGCTAATGATGCATCACGCAACAGCTGGTATTCATGATCTGAAAGGGTCTGACTTGGGGCGAAGACGATCGAATCGCCTGTGTGGATACCCACTGGGTCAAAATTTTCCATGTTACAAACAACAATGGCATTATCAGCCGAGTCACGCATAACTTCGTATTCAATTTCTTTGAATCCTGCAATACTGCGTTCGATCAAACATTGGGTCACTGGAGAAAGGCTCAGACCATTTTCTGCGATCACTCGAAGTTCTTCTTCATTTTTACACATTCCACCACCCGTTCCACCTAATGTGAAAGCGGGACGAACGATGATTGGATAGCCAATTTTATTAGCAAATTCGACTGCTTCTTCAACAGTTGTGACGATTTCAGATTCGGGGATTGGTTGATTCAGTTCTTCCATCAACTTTTTAAATAAATCACGATCCTCTGCTTGATCGATAGCAGATAATTTTGTCCCTAACAGCTCAATGCCTAGTTCATCTAAAATACCAGATTCTGCTAGTTCCATTGCCATGTTCAAGCCTGTTTGTCCGCCTAATGTCGGTAACAAAGCATCAGGACGTTCTTTTCGCAAGATCCTTGAAACAAATTCTAGTGTGATCGGTTCGATATACACTTGATCGGCAATTTCTTGATCAGTCATGATCGTTGCGGGATTGGAATTTACTAAAACGACCTCATATCCTTCTTCTTTCAAAGCAAGACAAGCTTGGGTTCCGGCATAGTCAAATTCCGCCGCTTGACCAATGATGATCGGACCTGATCCAATCACCATAATTTTTTTGATATCTGTACGTTTTGGCATGTTTATTTCTCCTCTCCTGCATCCATCATTTCCATAAATTCATCAAATAAATGAAGCGCATCATGTGGACCGGGAGCTGCATCAGGATGGAATTGGACGCTAAACGCTGGATAATGACGATGTCTAATTCCTTCCACAGTCCCATCATTTACTTCTACATGGGTGATCAGCAACTGATCTGGATCAACTGTTTTTTCATCCACAGCATAGCCGTGATTTTGAGAAGTAAAATCGATCCTTCCAGTCGCGATTTCTCGGACAGGATGATTCAAGCCACGATGACCAAATTTCATTTTATAGGTATCCGCACCATTAGCTAAGGCAAACAATTGATGCCCTAAACAGATCCCGAAAATTGGTATTTTCCCTTGGATTTCTCGAATCATTTCAATAGCTTCTGGTACGTCTTTTGGATCTCCTGGTCCATTCGTCAGCATGACGCCATCCGGTGCTAGGGAGAGAATTGTTTTTGCATCCGTATTATAAGGTAATACGGTTAAATTGCAGTTTCTTTTACTTAGTTCACGCAAAATACTATGTTTCAAACCAAAATCAATGACAGCCACATTTTTTCCAGTTCCAGGACTTGGATATGGTTTACTCGTTGAGACTTGTTGCACTTGGTTTGTAGCTAAAACGGTCGCTTTCAATTGATCAAAAGCATGTTCAAAGGAATCACCAGCATCCACGATACTCGCTTTCATCGTTCCAACTTGACGAATTTTTCGTGTCAATGCCCGAGTATCAACCCCTGAAATTCCAGGGATACCTTTTCGTTTCAAAAACTCGTCCAATGTCATTTGACTCCGCCAATTAGAAGCCACTCTCGCATGTTCTTTGACGACTACGCCCTTGCAAGTTGGTGCGATGGATTCATAATCATCACGGTTGACACCGTAATTTCCCACCATCGGATACGTAAAGGTAATGATTTGCCCATTGAAACTTTGGTCTGTGATCGTTTCTTGATATCCTGTCATGCTGGTAGTAAACACGATCTCGCCAAACACATTATTATTCGCTCCAAATGCTTTTCCTTTAAAAACTGTTCCGTCTTCTAAAATCAATAATCGTTCCATTTGCTTCACTCCCCTTTGTGCCACGCCAATTTTCCATCAACGAATGTTCCTAATGTTTCGCCCTTGACGTTCCATCCAACAAAAGGTGTGTTTTCGCCTTTCGATAAGAAATCTTTCTTATCGATTGTACTTGAGTGTTCAATATCGAAAATAGCTACGTCAGCTGGTGCCCCAACTGTCAATGTCCCAGCCTCTAACTGGAAGATTTCCGCTGGCTTGGTAGCCATCCAGTTGATCACTTGTTCGAGTGTGAAACGATTGGTTTCAACAAAGTGCGTATAAATCAGTTGGAAAGCTGTCTCACTTCCTACGATCCCAAATGGTGATTCTAAGAAACTTTTGCTTTTTTCTTCTAATCCGTGTGGCGCGTGGTCAGTCGCAATACAATCAATCGTTCCATCAAGAAGTCCTTCGATCAACGCTTCTCGATCTTCCTTTCCTCTTAATGGTGGGTTCATTTTCCAAAAGCCGAAGTCTTCGGGGATATCTTCATCGATCAAGATCAAATGATGGGGAGAAACCTCTGCTGTAACGTGGATACCCGCTTTTTTGGCATCACGAATGACCCGCACGCTTTCCTTGGTAGAAACGTGACAGACGTGATAGTGCACACCTGTTGCTTCAGCTAAAAGGAGATCCCGTGCGATTTGTGAGGATTCAGTTACACTTAAAATACCTGGTAAACCTAGTTCTTTTGCTTTATCACCAGCATGCATCACTCCACCGAATAGTAATGATTCATCTTCCGTATGTGCTACCAGTGCTTTGTTATTTTTTGCTGCTTCTTTCATGGCTTGATACATCGTTCCGGCGGTCTGAACACCCACGCCATCATTCGTAAATGCAAATGCTCCTGCTTTAATCATCGCTTCTTGATCCACTAAGACTTCACTTCGAAGATTTTCAGTGATCGGTGCATATTGCAAGACTTTGACCACTGCATCTCGTTTGATCAAGTCATAGACCTGTTCTAATTTTTCCGGGGTATCAGGTACAGGGTTCAGATTAGGCATGGCACAAACAGTTGTAAAGCCGCCTCTTGCCGCTGCTTTAGTACCAGCTGCAATCGTCTCCTTGTATGTAAATCCTGGCTCTCTTAAATGGACATGGACGTCCACTAAACCAGGTGTGATCAGTTGTCCTTTGGCATCAAACACTTCATCAAATTCAGCCTCGGAAAATCCTTCGCCGATTGCTTTGATTTTTCCGTTTTCGATCCAAATTTCTGCAGGTGTTGTTTCATTGTTTCGTGTATTGATTTGACCGTTTTTAATGAGTGTTTTCATCTTTTCTTCCTCCTAGCTTTACGCTTTTCCGTTTAGTACTGCTTCTAAGATCGCCATTCTAACAAAGACGCCATTGCTCATTTGCTGTACGATTCGTGATTGTAGTCCTTCCACAAGGGAGTCAGCTAATTCGACATCACGATTGACTGGCGCTGGGTGCATGATGATCGCATGCTTTTGTAATTTCTTCGCACGTTCGACTGTTAATCCATACTCTTGGTGATAGGCTTCTTTTGAAAAACTTTCTTTCCCATCATGACGTTCATGTTGTACGCGAAGCATCATCATGACATCCACTTGTTCTAATAATTCATCTAATGGCAGGTAGTGCCCATAGACTTCAAATTCTTCATCGTACCATTCGCGTGGACCTGAAAAGAAGACTTGTGCTCCTAATCGTTTCAGCATTTGCATGTTTGATTTTGCTACTCGTGAGTGTGTGATATCCCCAACGATCGCTACTTTCAATCCCTCAAAGTAACCAAATTCTTCGTAGATCGTCATCAAATCAAGTAAGCATTGTGTTGGATGTTGACCACTTCCGTCACCACCATTGATAATCGAGCATTGGATTGTTTTACTTTGGATCAATTCATCATAGTAATTTTCATCTCCATGGCGGATTACTGCAACATCCACACCGAGCGCAGACATCGTCAAGACCGTATCATAAAGGGTTTCCCCTTTTTGTACAGAACTCGTACTCGCTTCAAATTCAATCACTTCTAAGCCTAGTTTCTTTTCGGCTACATCGAAGCTCTTATGCGTACGAGTACTATTTTCAAAAAACAGATTCGTCGCAAAGTATTGCGGTTTTTGTGGTGTCCAGTTTGCTCCTTGTTTAAACTCTTGACCTCGTCGGATCAAGCCCATGACTTCTTGATCCGTTAAAGCTTCCACTGTCAATAAATGTTTTAAACTAATGCGTTCTGATTTGATGATCATGATAGTTCCTCCTTATTTTTCTTCGCTACGTGAAGTTTCGGGTAAGATAAGATTCAGAATGATACCAAGTACAGTTGCTAAAGCCATTGCTGATAACGTGAAGGTGCCTACTTCAAAAACCAAGCCGCCGATTCCGACCACTAAGATCACTGAAGCAATCAACAGATTTTTCTTTTTATCAAAATCGATTTTATTTTCGATCAAAATCTTCATTCCACTCGCTGCGATCACTCCGAACAAGATAAAGCTGATTCCGGAAATTACGGGACCTGGGATACTTAAGATCAAAGCGCTTAATTTGCCCACAAATCCTAAAATCACAGCGAAGACTGCTGCACCACCGATGACGAATACGCTGTGTACACGAGTGATTGCTAACACACCAATATTTTCCCCATAACTTGTAACTGGAGGACCACCGACGAAAGCTGCAACGATCTGCGCTAAGCCATCTCCCATCAATGTTTTGTGTAAACCTGGCTCTTCAAAGAAATTACGTTTGGTTAATTTATTCAAGACCATCAAATGTCCAATGTGTTCCGTCATCGTAACGAAAGCGATAGGTGCCATCGTCGTGATTGCTCCTAAGTAAAGCTTCGGTTCATATTGAACAAATGGAATCTCGAAGTTTGGTAAAGCGAACCATGCAGCATCAGCGATCGGCTTTGTATTGACGATTCCGAAGAGTAAAGCAACGAGGTAGCCGCAAATGATCCCTAACAAAATTGGAATAAGTCCTAAAAATCCTTTTAGCCACATGTTGAAGAAAATCGTCAATGCTAAAGTGATCAGTGCCACGGCTATATATTTAAAATCATAGTTGCCTTGGTTATACATTGCGTTCGTTGCAGCATTCGCTGCTAACCCCAAACCGATTACCATGATCACGGGACCAACGACAATCGGTGGTAAAATTTTGTCCAACCATGCTGAACCGATCTTTTTGATGATCCATGCGACGATCAAGTAAACCAGACCAGTCGTTACGGCTCCTTGGGCGATCGCTGGGTAACCATCAGTCTTCATCAGCATTTGCATAGCTGCGATAAAGGCAAAGCTACTACCCAAGTATGCTGGAATCTTTCCTTTAGTAGTAAAAAGATAAACTAATGTTCCTAATCCTGAGCTGACTAAGGCAATCCCTGGATCGATCCCCACTAAAATCGGCACAAGTACAGTAGCACCAAACATCGTAAAGAGATGTTGTAAACTTAAGCCGATCCAATGTCCTGTTTTTGGGCGATCGTGGATATCTAAAACCGCATCGTGATTATGGAATTTTTTCTGTTCTGACATATCAATTGCTCCTCTATTCTTCCTCTTTCAAAATCATGATTCGATCTTTGCCGTCAAGTTCTTGCATTTCGACTAAGATTTCTTCTGTTTTTGCTGTGGGAATGTTTTTCCCAACATAGTCTGCTCGAATCGGTAACTCCCGATGTCCCCTGTCTACTAAGACAGCCAGAGAAATTTTTCTAGGACGACCATAGTCCATTACTGCGTCCATCGCTGCTCGAATCGTTCGTCCAGTGTAAAGGACGTCATCGATCAAAATCACTTCTTTTCCTTCTAGTGAAACGGGAATATCTGAAGAATGAAGTTCTGCTTCAGCTGGTGTTTCTTTTTTATCATCACGATACAATGTGATATCCAGCTCTCCGACCGGAACTTCGATGCCTTCTAGTTGCTTCAAACGATCGGCAACTCTTGATGCGATGTAAATGCCTCTTGTTTTTATCCCAATTAAGACAACATCTTGAATCGTCTGATTTCTTTCAATGATTTCATAAGTGATACGTGTCAATGCCCGCTTCATGGTTACTTGATCCACAACTTCTTTTGCTTGCATGTTTGTTTCCTCCTTTTTTATACACAAAAAAACTCCTGCCCTAAGAGGACAGGAGGAATGTCTAGACTGAGTGTACATTTAGATACACTGATAGTTATACTACGTCATTGAGTAATCGATGTTATGGCGCACCATAGCTCTCTTACCCACACCCTTCTTAGCCTCACGGGACTAAACTTAAAGGAACTGATATGAATTTTTTATGCTTTCGTTGTTAAATACTATACCGTTATCTAAATCAAAATGCAACACTTTTCCTTAGTTTTTCTAAAGTTTTTTCAAAGATTGTTGGAAGCGGTGCTTCAAAGACCATTTTCTGACCTGTGATTGGATGGGTAAAACCTAAGAGCTTCGCATGAAGAAATTGCCCATTTCCTTTCAATGTCTTACTTGGTCCGTAAACTGGGTCTCCAGCTAAAGGATAGCCTATATATTTCATATGCACACGGATCTGATGGGTCCTACCTGTTTCTAACGTCAACTCCACCAACGTAAAATCATTGAATCGTTCCAAGACATTAAAATGGGTCACGGCTGGTTTGCCATCTTCTCTGACTGCCTGCATTTTACGGTTCACTTTTGATCGACCGATCGGTGCGTTGATCGTTCCTTTTTCATGAGGAATCACTCCATGGACTAACGCTACGTATTTACGTAAAGAAGTTTTATCTTTTAATTGCTTGGCCCAAGATTCATGTGCTAAATCATTTTTCGCTACCATCAACAAACCTGAAGTATCTTTATCGATTCGATGGACGATCCCTGGACGGATCACACCATTGATCGACGAAAGATCTTTTACATGATACATTAAAGCATTGACCATCGTACCATTCGGATGACCTGCTGAAGGATGGACGACCATGCCTTGTGGTTTGTTGACAACAGCAACCGCTTCGTCTTCATAAACGATTTCTAATGGAATGTCTTCTGCTTCAATTGAAAGGGTCTCTGGTTCTGGCACAGCGATCACGATTTCATCATTTTTCTTCACTTTATAATTTGCTTTCACCACTTGTCCGTTGACCGAAACGGCACCATCTTTGAGCCAAAGCTGGATTTGTGAACGACTATAATCGTTGAATAAACCTGTGAGTACTTTATCGATCCGTCCTGTTTCTGTTTGAATCGTTGCGTTTAATTCTGTCATTTTTTCCCTTGTTCCTTTTCATCTAAAATAATATATATCAAAATAAGAATCACACCACAAACAAGTGTCATATCAGCTACATTGAAGATCGGAAAATTCATAAAATCTGTTTGGAACATATCGACGACATATCCCAGTCTTACACGATCAATAAAATTCCCAATAGCTCCTGCCAAAATAAAACTTAGTCCTGTCAGCAACCATCGATTGCCCTGTTTGCGATTCTTGACCATCAATGTCACGACAACAATGACAGCAACCACTGTGATTATGACGAAAAACCACATCTTCCCTTCAAGCATACTCCAAGCTGCCCCAGTATTGCGTATATGATTCAACGATAAGACGCCTGGAATCAATGTCTTCGTTTCGCCTAAAGATAAATCATTGACGATCCACCATTTGACCCACTGATCAAGAGCCACTAATAATCCACTGATCATAAAATAAATTGCTAACAAAAAATCATTCCTTTTCTATTTGTTGATAAATATCTCTAGGTCTAATGATCCCCAGTAAGTTGCCGTCAGGATGACCATCTTTGGTAATCAGGACTGCTTCTAGAGTTCCTTGTTCCCGAAACATTGTTTCCACTTCATAAACATAAGTATGTTCAGCTACAAAACGATAATTCGTATATTTGCCATCACTAAAAATCAAATCAGCCGCTTTTTTATCTGTTAAATCAATGGTCCCTTTTTGACTTTCCTTTGCTAGCCAAAAACCAATGACCCGCAATGTCACAAGCGCTACGAATTTCCCTTTATTATACAAAGGAAACTGTGAGTATCGTTTTTTGGCAACCGTTCCTAATAAATCAAGTAAAGGAAGATCTCGTTCAAAACCTGTGACATGTTTCGCAAAGCGAGGTAAAACCTTTGCTGGACGAATCAAGTCTTCTTCAATCTGCTGGATCTTATTGACTGCCCAATCATTGGGTTCAGCAATCACAAAATCCACAGCAATCCGATCGTGAACAATGGCATTTCGTAACTGCGCCAGCTGAAGCAAATCTTCTTCATATTGACGAATCACTGCTTTTTTGCGTTGGGCAAGTCGCCGAACTAACTCAGTAAATCCCATATTGCGGGCGTTACCCATTTCATCTCTCATCCATTTTTCGATCCGATTAAAACTACTTAAAAAAATATCAGAGTTTGCCATCTTTCTCCTCCTTGATTACATAGGCTTGGTTTTTGATGAAAAAAAAGAAGCCAATCATTACAAGTACCACGAACATACTATAAATTAGATTGTGTAACCACAATGCGCTTAATCCACTTCCTAAAAATAAAAAGGGATAAATCTGTAACAATAAGAGATTCATTGTAATGACGTATCCTTTGGACGGATGCGTTATTGTATACACTGGACTTTTTAACCAATAAAACGAAACTTGCATTGTAAAAGGTGCTTCTAACTTAAGTAAAACCGATTGATTATGATTCAATTGTCCTTTTTTCTTTCCATTGATCCGCAGTTGGATCGGACTACCCATGCCATAAAAACCTGTTCGTCTTGTCACTCGTACGTCCATAACGCCCCTCCTCCTGATGCTTTCTTAGTATACCGTAAAACACCCGAACAAGAAAGTAGATGTCTCAAAGTGTTTGAGTTCCCTATATTTAACTAATTTATAGACATTTTTTGCTCAAATGCAGCGAGTACAGCAAAAGTAGCCAACCAGCAAAACTATTAGAAATCTGTTGTAACATCTTTTTCACTCCTTATATATCCATTAAAAATGTTCGATCGAAAATAAAAGGATGACTCAACTATCCGTAATGAATAATTGTGTCATCCTTTTTTACTGTTTAGAAGTATTTTTTTCAACCTCACTTTTTGTAAATCTCCACTTGCTTTAACTACTTTATCGTTCATTGCTTTGCAACAACTAAGTAAAGAATAAAAAAAGAAATATACCCACACCATTATAAAAAACATGGGTCAATATGGCGTACCACACATTAGAAGTTTTTATATAAACGAATCCAAATAGAACGCCGCAGAAAAAAAGGTTGAAATTTCCTCCGTGTACGATTGAAAACAAGAATGAAGAGATTATGAGGAGAGAAGCCTTTGTTTTCCTGTCAGAATGTAAGCTGATTAGACTAAATCTAAAAATCATTTCTTCTAAAAATACACCGTACGTTGTAGCACTTATTATATATTTTTTCAATTCACTATTAGCTAAAGAATTTAGGGGTAAGCTATTTGTATCAGGCAAAGCAGTATTAATGACAATAATACTAACGATACAAAAGACTGCAATAAATATGAGTTTCAGCCATTGTATTTCTACTAATGATTGATAGAGAAGCTGGTGGAACAACACCAAAAACATAAAACTTAGGATCAACGGAAACCAAGAAATCCAATCAAATATGAAATCATATTTGATTGGGATCCCTATATTTGGGATCATAAAATAAATAATAAAGTAACTCAAGCAAAGAATGAATTTCCAATGTTTCTTAGTATTCCTATGTATCATATTGCTACATAATCAATATATTGTGTATTTGCTGTAGCAGTTTGAGTACGAATATATTTATTGTCTACTTTACGATAAACTCGGTAAGTGACCGTTATCCTTGCATTTTGACGATACTTCTTGAATTTTCCGTTTACTGAGTATTCGTTCCCGATTTTAATATTCATTCCGAAGATCGTTGCACCAATTGATAATGTGGTTTTTCTATTGTGGGTTTCTGTACCCGAATATGTACGATTTCCTTTAGAAATACGCCAACTTTGAGGTTGTGACCAAGTTTTTGTCTGAATCGATGGTTCGTCTAATACATAGTACTCATCATCACTACAAATTGCTATGCCAGAACTATTCGTTTCATCGGCTAATACTGGAACACACGGAGTTACAGCAGTTCCTAAAGTCAAAAGTGACGTAGACACCAAAATTGTTCTAAATAAATACTTTTTCAAAAATTTGCACTCCTATTTTAGTATTAAAAAAACGTTTTCTTCGCAATGATTATAAATCATTTTATTTTAGACATATGATTGCTATCATAAAAAGCTGTTTTGAACTCAAAATCATCCGTGAAACCGCCATTATTTATTTGTTGACTAACACAATATGTATAAAAACAAGTCAGCCCTTGTATGAACATATACAAGAGCTGACTTTATACTTTTTTTTGATCGAAAGGGAGCCTTTACCTAATTTTAGGTATTTACTCGTTTTTTGTGTATTCTCACTAAACATTTTTGATAGATGGCTTTTTTATGAAGCACCCTATCCTCTTTCTTTTTTAGAATAATCCCAGTACTTCCCCATCACTGGTAACATCCATATTCAATGCAGCTGGTTTTTTGGGAAGTCCCGGCATAGTCATGACATCACCTGTTAGCGCAACGATAAACCCAGCCCCTAATTTGGGAACGAACTCTCTGATGGTAATCGTAAATCCTTCAGGAGCGCCTAGAAGTGTCGGATCGTCAGAAAATGAATATTGGGTTTTCGCCATACAAATTGGCAGTTTATCCCAACCATTAAGGACAAACTCATCGATTTGTTTTTTTGCTTTTTTACTAAAATTGACACCTTTTCCACCATAAATCTCTTGGACGATCGTTGCCACTTTTTCTTCAATAGTCGCTGTCGGTTGATACAGGGGCTGATAATCTGCTTGCTGACTATCAATCGCACGAACGACCGCTTTGGCAAGTTCAATTCCACCGTCTGCGCCATGCTCCCAAACACTTGCTCGTTTTACGATCACCCCTTGATTTTCGCAAAGACGTTCTAACAAAGTAAATTCAGCTTCCGTATCTGTCACGAACTCGTTGATCGCAACGATTACTGGGATATGGTATTTCTCCATATTGTGGATATGACGTTTTAAATTACTGAATCCTTTTTCCAATGCTGCTAAATTTTCCGTTTTCAACTCTTCTTTAGTTGCACCGCCATGCATTTTCAAGGCACGAACTGTTGCTACGATCACGATCGCATCAGGCGCCTTTTTCAAATTCGGAACTTTGATATCTAGGAATTTTTCTCCACCTAGATCTGCACCAAATCCAGCTTCAGTCACCACATACTCCCCTAATTTAAGAGCTGTTTGGGTAGCTAAAACACTATTACACCCGTGAGCAATATTGGCAAAAGGACCGCCATGGACAAATGCTGGCGTGCCATAAATCGTTTGTACTAAGTTTGGTTTGATCGCTTCTTTTAATAGCAGTGCCAATGCGCCTTCTGCTTTGAGATCACCAGCTGTCACTGGCTTTTGATCAAAGGTATAACCGACAACAATTCGAGCTAAACGAGCTTTTAAATCATCGATGTCTGTTGCTAAGCATAAAATCGCCATGATTTCACTTGCTACGGTGATGTCAAAGCCATCTTCTCTCGGTACACCTTGAATCGGACCGCCCAAGCCAACAATCACTTTTCGCAGTTCGCGATCATTCAAATCGACGACACGTTTCCAGATCACACGACGTGAATCGATTCTCAGTTCATTCCCTTGATGGATATGATTGTCCAAAAGTGCAGACAATGCATTATTAGCAGACGTAATCGCATGCATATCGCCAGTAAAGTGTAAATTGATATCTTCCATTGGTAATACTTGTGCATAGCCTCCGCCGGCAGCACCACCCTTGATTCCCATGACTGGACCAAGGGAAGGTTCTCTTAACGCAATCACTGCTTTTTTACCAATTTGATTCAATGCGTCCCCAAGACCTACCGTGATGGTCGATTTACCTTCTCCAGCTGGTGTAGGATTGATGGATGTAACTAAAATCAAGTGACCATCTGGTTTTTTCTTTAATTTCTTGATGGTGGAAAAATTGATTTTCGCTTTATATTTTCCGTAAAGCTCCAGGTCATCTTGTTGGATATCCAATTTTTCCGCAATTTTAATAATCGGTTTTAACTCTGTTTCTTGTGATATTTGTAGATCGCTCTTCATCAAATTGCCCCTTTACACGAACTTTATGCCCAAAACAAAAGAATTTGTTCAGTTATATCTATTATACCTTTTTTTATTTTAAAACAAAATAGGCAAGATTGCTTTTTTAATTTAATTGACGTATATATAAATACTCTTTATAATGTTAGTTATGATCAGACTTTAGAAAGGTCGTGAGAGCTTTGACCACAGGAACTGTGAAATGGTTTGACAACAAAAAAGGATATGGATTTATTAGTTATGATGAAACAGAAGAAATATTCGTCCATTTTACTGCAATTGAAGAAGAGGGATTCAAAACCCTTGAAGAAAATCAATCTGTAGAATTTGAAATAATCGAAGGAAACCGTGGGGCACAAGCCGCTCATGTCAAAAAAATGATCTTATAAGAAAGTTTCAACAATAAGTAACTTCTCTTCAAAACAGAAGAGATTGCATCAAAAATATTCAATTTAAAGAAAGACCGATACTCCGCAAAATGTTCTTTGCAAAGTATCGGCTTTTTTATAATTTTATAATTGCTTGAACGATAGAAAATCAACTTATGCTGCGTCTCTTCCATACAGTACAACGTTCACTAATATTACAAAATCTCACTTTTCAATATAAAGATACATATTTCTGTTTGTTTTCTGATCCTATCGAAAGAAGGTTATCTCGAATTTATCAGATGATTTGAAAAAGACTGCTCGACTGTATTGAAAACTTGATTTCTAGCGTTTGCTTTAATATTTTTTACAAATTTCTTTTCTTTTTTCTTCGCTATTATTTCTTCTCGTTGTATCTATGCATCCTTCTCACTTATTTCCGAGTGAATGATGTCTTTCGCATCAGATTGTTTTCTTTTCAACATTAATTGCCATTTTAAAAGAATCTTTCTAAATCGAGACAACGGATTTAAAGAATCGACAATCCGAGCAAGGGCTTGATTGTTATATAGCCTTGGTTGATAATCTTTTTTGATTTGCTTTTATACCATTTTTTTACCGAACTTTTCTAATAACTAGTTTCAACGGTCACTTTCACTATTTATGATTCGTTCATTTATGTATCTTCTTGAACTGGTTCCTGAAGTTATTTCCTGCGAATCAAGCCCAGCCATGATATTTTTAAAGTCCTGAAGGTTATAACCCTGTGTTTTGCTGTTTTCTTTTAAAAATTGCCAACCATTTATCACTCCTAATTGCTCAAAACACTGAATCCAACGATTGACATCAAAACTATGTGAACCCATAGAAAGATTCATCTCGTTGAGGTGATAGATGTCTGTTGACTCCTGGAGTAGCCCTTTTGCTGATTCGCTAAATTTCTTGAAATTTGCGCATTTTTCCAACTCGCTTGATTTGTTGCACGGACAGATAGCGAACGTATTTCTTGTTTATTATTCGAACTACCTTGTTTCACTCTTGATGTCTGTGCTTTTTTCATCTGTGTTCTTTTGCCATTTTCCTTTCTTTTATTTAGCTTTTCCAAGTGCATTCTCCGTAGTTTTGTACCTCTCGTTTTCCATATTCCTTTTATCTTCCTACCGTTCCTCCGCCATAGTCTCACTATCTTCCTACCGTTTCTCCGCCATAGTCTCGATAGCTTCGCACCTCTTCTCTTGAGAATGCCTGTTTTCTTCCAAATTCGGTAGAGATCTTCAAACATTTTTTTTATTTCCACGTCCGTTTTTCTCCTTATACTTTTTCTGTAAGTTTTATTATAAATTAGAAAAATTGTTATCTTACTTCTTTTTTTCCTTTAAAAAATATTTAGTGCAAATTTTTTATAATATCCTTTATGTTATTAAGTTATATATCCCTTGGTTGAATGGTCAGGTGTCCATTACTTTATCGAAAGTTACTGGTCGAACATCATATCATCCATTTTTCTAGGGTCAAGTTCATACAAACGTCAGCAAGACACAATCAAGCCGAAGAATCTCACCCTGATCATAAAATGATCTTCGGATTCTTCGGCTTGTTTTCTCAGAGGTTATATATAGTTATGTTTCTCTCGCAGCTATTTTATATCTGCTAAATCAATTGGTTTAAACAAGTAAAATCAATCAGCTAGTTGTATTTACTTGGTTGTTAGTGCTTTGTTGCTCTTTACCTTCAGAATAGTAGGACAAAAAAGCTGTCTGACTTTTTTTGCGCATCAGATAGAAGGTTGGCTCAGCCTTCCCTACATATTTAATCTTTACGCCTCTTTTGACCGGTGTTACAGAGTCAATATCTTGTAGCGGGATATTTTGGTCCTTCCAAAAAGCAGCATATTTAATTTTGATTGCATGGTTTTTCAAAATAAATGACCGACGATACCCAAGAAAAAGAAAAATTAAAAATAGCCCCATCACTAAGTTACTTTTCCAATAGGGTCTAGTGTTTTCAAGTGATAAAATCAAACTAAAAAATAAAATGATCAAAGATAAAGACCAATAGATGATTGTCTGCGCCCATTCCGGCTGCCAGCGAATTATTTTTTTCATTCTTTAACCTCGCATCTATTTGTAATGGTATAATTATAGCATAACACTATTTTTATAAAAAGGAGAGCTTCCTTATTATGATCAAAGTATACATTGATGCTTCCACAAAAGGCAATCCAGGACCTAGTGGTGGAGGGATTTTAATTATCCATGAAAATAAACAAGAACAGCTTACCGTCCCACTTTCGGATGGCTCCAATCATCAAGCTGAATTCGAAGTCTTTTTAAAAACTTTAGAAATTTTAAAGGAAAAAGGCTGGGTCAATGAAACAATTCTCTGTTATTCCGATAGCAAAGTACTTGTTTCTACAATCGACAAAAACCATACGAACAACGAAAGTTTCTCTTCCCTTCTATATGAGATCCAACAATTACTCGCTCAGTTCCATTTACTCATCTTACAATGGATTCCCGAGAGTAAGAATAAAGGGGCGGATAATCTGGCACGCCAAGCGCTTCAAAAACAATTAAATCCATAAAAAAAAGACTTTTTAGCTACTTACTAAAAAGTCTTTTTAAAGTTTCTGATTTAATAGAGAAGATAATTGTGATCAAAAGTAATATCGAGTTCAAAAGAACCAACCTTTTTCTCAATAGCTTGACGAATCTTTTCTTCTAAAACATCATCTGGTAACTTGAAATTCTGAGGAACTACAATATCGAATTGCAACTCTTTCCCTTTACGTATGATCCGTAAATCGTGCAACCTCAACTCTTCCCCCAACTCTTTGATAATTTGTCTCAATTGTTTCAATATCTTACGGTATTGTTCATTATGGATTGCTACCGGATCTAGATGACAAACTAAATCTACATCCAAAGTCTTTTTAAAGTCTTTTTCGATAATATCAATGATTTTATGTGCTTCATTCAAGTTTAAACTGTCGTCAACTTCAATATGAACAGAAGCAAACTTTTTGTTTGGTCCATAATTATGAACCAACAGATCATGAAAACCTAAAATCGATTTATAAGAACTTAATTGTTTTTCCATTGTTTTGATTTCTTCAGCTGTTGGACGGCTACCTAGTAATTCATAGACAAAATCACGTAACATCATGATCCCACTAAAAATAATGTACCCGGCTAAGACAAAACCAACATAACCATCAATACGCCAGCCAGTGAATCTTTCGATACCTGCAGATACTAAAACAGCTAACGTCGTGAATACATCATTGTAACTATCTTTGGCTGTCGCTTTTAGTGCTTCTGACTGAATTGTTTTTGAAAATCTAGTGTACATACGTCCTTGTAAAAGTTTTAACAGAATCGAAAATATCAGGACAAGAAACACGATCGGTGTCAGGACTAAATGTTCCGGCCGAAAAATTTTCCGTATAGAAGCGTCCAAAAATTGAAACCCTACATACGTAATGATGATGGAAACAAATAAGCCACTGATATATTCAAATCGTTCATGTCCAAATGGATGTTCTTGGTCTGCGGGTTTTGCAGCAATCTTAAACCCAACAAGCGTCAAAATGGATGAAGCTGTATCGGATAAACTATTGATAGCATCCGCCATGATCGAAACACTGCCAGAAAAAAGGCCGATCATAAACTTCGCAACAAACAATAACATATTTGAGATAAGACCTAAGATTCCTGCTATAATGCCTTTTTTGGTACGTTCTTGCCCACTAATCGTTTTTTGTTCTTTTGACACTTTTTCGCTTCCTTTATTCTTTATTCTGGTTTGAGTGGCGTTGCAGCAAACAGCGCTTTAGCAATCAGTGGCGTAATGATTCCGGCACCTATCGCTTCCGGAATCCCATTGATTGCGGCAACTCCTGCCAAAGTTTTAAATAATAGATCCGCATCTACGCCATACGCATCAGCAGTTGCCCCAGTATAAAACAGTCCCATAAACCCTAGAACTAAAAGTGTATTCACGAGTGAGCCAAATACTCCTGCTAAAACCGAACCAACGACTACAGAATGATAACGTTGATAAATCCAATGAAAAATGATTCCTGCAACTAAACCAACTAAAACTCTAGGAACAACTGAAATGATCGGATTGGTAAAGACGAGGGTATCAAATGGGGTCGTAGGCATGGCGTAAGCACGAATGATCGTGGCGATCCCCCAAAACAAACCAATGACCATGCCGTCTTTCGGTCCTAATACAACCGCAGCAACGATAACTGTTATGTGAATAATCGTCAAACTAATAAATCCTAAAGGAATAAACCCTAACCATGGAACCATTGCTTGAACGATAATGATTGCTAATAAAATCGCTCGTAAAACTAAACGAAAAGTTTTATTTTTACTATTCAATTTTACCCCCTCCTTTTTATTCTAATCGTAAAAGGTTTTGCTTTTTTGTCAATTAATTACTCTCAAAGAAAATGCTGATTGGTTGCATTCAGTTCTCATAAAATAAACCGAATTTGTCAACGGGATTTCCGTTTCAAACAAATTCGGTAGAACTTTTCTTTAACAAATAGGAGGATTCAATACTCCTTGAACAAAAAAAGTCGTTCTTGAGCCCTTTAGCATGTATGAAAATAAATAGTATTATCGGTGCTTCCTTAAGCAATAAGCGATCAGTGTTTAAACTATGAAAAGCTGTTTAAAAAATGACCGCTTACTCGCTTCAATGAAAGCATTCTATTCCCCATTATTTGCTAAAACAAGGTCAAGTATTCGCTCCTTGAAATAAGTTTTTTCTCTCCCAAACATAAAATACCGTTTCAAAAGGAGGTTATTATCATCTGAGCTATTCGACGCTTTCCCATTTTATTTGGAAAAGTATTTAAAGTTGATTATTGATTAGACAACCATGTTTTAGCTTCTGATAAAGCATCTGGGATACCAGCAGGGTTTTTCCCACCTGCTTGCGCCATATCAGGGCGACCACCACCGCCACCACCAACTTTTGGTGCGATTGCTTTGATCAAGTCACCAGCTTTTAGCCCAGCATCATTTGCTTCTTTCGTCATAGCGACTAACAAACTAACTTTTCCGTCTTGTTCATTTGCCAAAACAAGAATATCGGAAATGTTTTTTTGTTTCCATTGGTCTGCTAATTGACGTAATTGGTTCATATCTTTTACTTTTACTTGTGCAGTAATCATTGAATGACCACTAACTGTTTCCACATTTTTAAAGACATCGCCTGCTTGTTGGTTCGCTAGTTTACTTGCTAATTGTTCATTTTCTTTTTGTAGTTCTTTTAGTTGTTGTTGTAATTGTTCTGTTTTTGATACAACCTCTTTTAATTGAGGTGATTTGACAATTGTGGCAACTTCTTTTAATTGTTTTTCTTCTGCTTCCAATAACTCATATGCTTCTTTACTTGTTACAGCTTCGATCCGACGAACACCGGCACCGATTCCTGATTCAGAAACGATTTTAAAGATCCCAATATTTTCAGTATTTGTTACATGGGTTCCACCACAAAGTTCGATAGACCATCCACCAATGTTCACTACACGGACTTCTTGACCATATTTTTCACCAAATAAAGCCATAGCACCCATATTCTTAGCGGTATCGATATCTGTTTCGATGGTTTCTACTGGGATTGCTTCCCATATCTTCTCATTAACGATTCGTTCCATTTTTACTAATTCATCTGCTGTGATTTGTCCAAAATGAGTAAAGTCAAAGCGTAAATGTCCAGGAGCAACTAAAGAACCAGCTTGGTTTGCATGTTCCCCTAAAACTTCTTTTAAAGCTTTATGCAATAAGTGAGTCGCTGTATGGTTTTTGATAATGCGATTTCTCATCGGTACATCGATCAATAAGTGGTAAACTTCGCCTTCAGTCAATGTTGAAAGCACTTCTACGGTATGCATAAATTGTCCATTCGGTGCTTTTTGAACGTCAACAACTGTCGCAACCGTTTCTCCAGAGGCATCAATGATCCAACCTTGATCAGCCACTTGTCCGCCCATTTCTGCATAAAACGGTGTTTGATCAAAAATCAATTGACCTTGTCCAGCAGACAATTCACTCACTAGTTCTTCATCTTTGATAATCACCAATAGTTTGCTGTCTGATTCAACTTGATCATAGCCAATAAATTTACTATCCACTTTGATATCTGTTAATAGGGCAGATTGGACTCCCATTGATTTTTCTGTACTACGAGCAGCACGCGCACGTTGTCTTTGTGCTTCCATTTCTTTTTCAAAGCCTTCATAATCGACTTTCAAGCCTTCATCTTCTGCCACTTCTTCGGTCAACTCCACTGGGAAACCGTAAGTATCATATAATTTGAAGATATCTTTTCCAGCAAGTGTTGTTCCATTTGCTTTTTTGACTTCAGCGATCACTTGATTCAAGATTTCAAGACCTTCGTTGATTGTTTCATTGAAACGTTCTTCTTCGGTACGAACTACTTTTTCAATAAATTCTTTTTGTTGAAGGACTTCCGGATAATAGCTAACCATGATTTCGCCAACTACTGGAACAAGATCATATAAGAAAGCTTTTTCGATCCCTAATTTTTTCCCGTGCATCACTGCTCGGCGTAATAAACGACGAAGAACATAGCCACGACCTTCATTTGAAGGAAGCGCCCCATCTCCAATCGCAAAAGATAATGCTCGGATATGATCCGCAATTACTTTATAAGAAATGTCGGTTGTCGGGTTTTCACCATATTTTACTTGGTTACTTAGTTTTTCTACCGCATGAATGATCGGTAAGAACAAGTCTGTTTCAAAGTTTGTTGGTGCGTCTTGAACGATCGAAACCATCCGTTCCAGCCCCATGCCCGTATCAATGTTTTTATGTGGTAAAGGTTCAAATGTATTATCTGGTTTATGGTTGAACTCAGAAAATACTAGATTCCAAATTTCTAAATAGCGTTCGTTTTCTCCACCAGGGTAGTTTTCTGGATCATCTTCTGCGACATCATTGTATGCTTCGCCTCGATCATAGAAGATTTCTGTATCAGGACCACAAGGACCCGCACCAATATCCCAGAAATTATCTTCAACATCTACAATGTGATCAAGTGGTAAGCCGACTTCTTCATGCCAGATTCGTTTTGCTTCTGTGTCTTTTGGATAAACGGTAACATATAATTTTTCCGGATCAAATGCCATCCATTCAGGACTTGTTAAAAATTCCCATGCCCAATGGATTGCTTCATTTTTGAAATAATCACCAATAGAAAAATTCCCTAGCATTTCAAACATTGTGTGGTGACGTGCTGTCTTCCCTACATTTTCAATGTCATTCGTACGAATTGATTTTTGAGCGTTTGTGATGCGTGGATTTTCTGGTACGACAGAGCCGTCAAAATATTTTTTTAACGTAGCAACCCCTGAGTTGATCCATAAAAGCGTTGGATCGTTGACTGGAATTAATGATGCGCTAGGTTCAATCGTGTGTCCTTTTGATTGGAAGAAATCTAAAAACATTTGTCGAACTTGTGCACTGCTTAATTGTTTCATTTTATTACCTTCTTTCTTTATTTTAAACGACAAAAAAACACCCTCACAGCCAAGGACGAAAACTCGCGGTACCACCTTGGTTGCAATGATGTTCGATCATTACCTCTTGAACTCGATAACGCTGAGTAGCGTTGATATTTCTATCAATAAAAAAGGGAGCAATTTGTTTTTTTGACTATTCTTTTTTCAGCCTGGAAAGAATTTTCTGTAAGTCAGACTTAAACAAACCATGTCCTTTTCGTACTTTACAAGTATACGTATTCTATTTTATTCTGTCAACCGCTCTTTTCCTTCAACTCTTATTTCTTTCTAGAATATTTTTTGTTAAGCTTGAATTACGCCTATTAATCAAAAGGAGAATCGATGATGCAAGTTTATTTTGGAAACAAGTCCTGGATCAGAGGGGCGAGTTTTTATCTTCGTTATCAGGTATTTGTTCTGGAACAAGGCATTTTGCCAGAATTAGAATTTGACGAAACGGACACTTCTGATAACTACTTTCTGTTAATGGAAAACAATGTTCCAATTGCAACATTACGTTATCAAAAAAAATCGTCCACTTGTCTTAACCCCGATCGTTTTTGCGTCGCCAAAAATTATCGCCAACAAGGTTTCGGTCGTCAGCTGTTGTCCTTAGCTGAACAGAAAGCGAAAAAAGAAGGCTTGCTATCAAGTTACCTAGTAGCAGAAATGACTGCCCTTAGTTTCTATCAGCAACAAGGTTACGAGACTTGTACAGATCCTTTTATCGAGGATGGGATTACCTGCGTAGGGATGCAAAAAGAATTGATTTAAGATCTATTATCACTAGATTATCTGCTAAATGAACACTTAAAAACAGACCAAAGGAATGCAGAAGACATGCAATTCTTTGGTCTTTGAGCGTGAAGTCATGACGTCTCTTTTAAAGGGTCTGGTCATTGACTTACTTATTGGAGTTTTTCTTATTTTTTCTTGCAGTTCTAGTTTGTTGTCTGCGTTCGATTTTACGGTCTTTTTTGTTCTTTTCAGCAATTGCCCAATCGATTTTCTTTTTATATCCAGGTTTGATTTTTTTCTTTTTCTTTTTCACTAAGCCGATCAATGTAGGATCCAGTGTATCTTTGGATTTTTCCCGTTTCGTCCGACGATTGCGGTCATAAGTCTTGATGATTTCATCATTTTTGATTTCCATCGGTTCAAATGTGACACCAATTTTTTCAATACTGTCAATCGTTTGTTCATCACTTGGTGAGTACAAAGTGATCGCAGTTCCTTTTAAACCATTACGTCCAGTCCGACCTACTCGATGGATAAAGAAGTCAAGGTCTTCAGGAATTTCTGCATTGATCACATGAGAAACCCCTTCAATATCGATGCCACGTGCCGCTAGATCTGTCGCAACCACGTATTGATATTCTAAGTTTTGAACTTGGCGCATCACCCGTTTTCGTTCTCTTGGAGTGATATCTCCATGGATTTTAGCTACTTTTAAGCCTTGGCTTTTCAAGTAATCAGCAATTTCATCTACGTGTTGCTTCGTATTCGCGAAGACAATTGCTAGATAAGGATGACCAATCGTTAACAATTGGTAAATCATTCGATTTTTATCTTTCCCTTTAGTAGAGATCAGCCAATTCTCGATATCTTCAGAAATAACTGCTTTCGGTTTGATTTCTTCAATGATTGGATTTTCCATGTATTTACGTAAGAATGGTCGTAATTTTTCAGGAATCGTCGCTGAGAAAACTAAAAATTGCAGTTTTTCAGGCAATCGACTAGCAATTTGATCCACTTCATTCAAGAAGCCCATGTCCAGTGTCATATCGGCTTCATCTACAACAAATGCGAATGCTGTATGGATTTTCAACGCTTGTTCATTCATCATATCCAAGATTCTACCTGGCGTTCCCACTACGATCTGTGGCTGTTGATGTTTCAAGCGGCTCAATTGGCGTTGCTTATCAGTTCCACCTACAAAATTCGTCACTCGGATCTCTGGATCAGAAAATTTAGCGATCTGACTAGCCGCATCATAAATCTGAGTGGCTAGTTCACGACTTGGTGCAGTGATTACTACTTGTACTTCAGCTTTTTCCGCATTAATTTTTTGAAATAAAGGCAATAAAAATGTATGCGTTTTGCCAGAACCTGTTTGTGATTGCCCAATGATATTTTTTCCTTTAGCGATCAAAGGAATCAAACGCTCTTGTACTTCAGTTGGTTGAGCAAAACCTTTTTCTGCTAACGCCTCATTTATATATGGTTTAAAATGAAATTGTTCAAAATTACTCATTTAAGTAAGCACCTCTTCTCTTTCTTTTTTACACGACTTTCGCATTATACCACATCCTCAAGCAATTTGCTTGATCCTTTTCAAAGTCGCTCACGATCCGCTAGTTCCCTTTTGATTGAATAGTACTAATCGTATGTGTTTGACTGGCTTTTTCATAGAACAGCACTCTTTTCTTACGAAGGAATGACAAGAAAAGATTCAGCATGAAGATAAACTGTGCAAATGCAACACCCAACACAATAAAAATCCCGCTTACCTGTAATACACCTGTCGTATGGTCAGTGATATGTTGGATCGTCTGACTAAGCCAAGCTAACCCATAAAATAAAAAGTAAAGATACCCATAACGGATAAACAGTGCTTTAAAAGAAAGTCGTTTTCCGTTATCTGAAACCACACGAATGCGTACGATTTTTTTACCTAAAGTGAGACCGTTTGTTACATATGGTATGACCATGAAATAAAGCAAGACTTCTAAAAATACCCACCAACTACTTGAAGTGATATCTCCTATTTTCAAAGACAATTGAAGAGTCACAGCAATCAGTACGGATAAAACCGATAAGAAAGCCCAATCAATGAGATAGGCAACTAATCGTCTCGTTAGAGAAACTGTTTTCCCTTTTTCGTATGACACTTCATCCATTCTTGCTCTCGTAGGCAACATGAAGGTAAAGATTGGTGTCATAATGTACCCTAACATTCCTCCGATCGTATTCGTCAATAAGTCATTGAAATCAAATAGCCGATAAGGTCGAGGATAAATAAAATACAACCCACTTAACTGAGTCAATTCAAAAAATAAGGAAAGACAAAAACTTGCAATGATGGTTTTCACAAAAGATAATCGAAAATAATATCTTAAATAGATCCCGAAAGGTAATAAAAGCAAAACATTAAATACCGGTTCTAAAAAAACGCTTTGTCGCATCGCTGGTAAATACGTACTTGGATCAGATAAAACCAAGACGGTATTCTCTCGGAAATGGACCCATGATGCAAATAAATGTAATTCCATTTTAGGTCCGGTCATTTGAGCAACGGCTTCCTTTGAAGGCAACGGTAAAATGATCAAAAAATAAGCACATAACAAATAAAAAACAAACGAATATAAGATAACCGCTCTCGAAAAAATAAACGTTCCATACTTTCGATATTCATAAATGAAAAAAACCGAAGAAATCGCTAATGCCAAAAATGGAAAAACAATAAGTGCAAAGCGAATCGGTTCAATATAACTAGCCATAAACATCCCCCATTTTCATCTTAACTAACGGTTTCATCTTATCAGTACTCTAGTAAACTATGCAAGTTATGGGGTAATTATTTTTAAATTTATATTAATTGAAGTATCATTAACAAAAGGAGGCGATTAGCGTGCTTAATATTTATTTTGTGTTTGGCGTACCCGCTTTTTTATTGATTCTCTATCTCATTTTTGCGTATATACGTAAAAAAACGACCATCCGCTATCTTGGATTTATCTTGTTAATTATTGCTAGTTTCATGCTCGTGTTTAACTTACAGACATGGCAACAAGCACTACTTGAAATGGAGCAAGCTTCCTCTCAATCTTTATCAGATCAATTAGGTTATCCGATCTACTTGATTTGGATTCCCATTACTGTTGCTGGTTTTCTCGTCTTATTAAACCTTTTTCGTGCTTGGCGCCGACTAAAACAGTTAAGAAAAAAAACAGGATAAAAACGTGCATTCTCTTGTAGCTGGTTGGTAAAGTTAGCATTGCTTAACTTGACACGCTACAACAGAATGCACGTTTAACTATCATTTATATGTTAAACTACAGGATATTTATTTTTCAAATATAAATAAACAGGGATTCCAACTAATGTCAAAGCGATTCCGCTAAATGCTAAAAGTGTTTGTGTCAGTAACGTACTAACCACGATAAAAGCACCACCAAGAATGGCGATTAGCGGAATGATTGGGTATAGCGGAACTTTATAAGGCCTTTCAAGTTTTGGAGCTGTTTTTCTCAATATAATTACACCTACAAATACCATCGTATAAAAAATCCAAATCACAAAAACAAGCATATCCGTCAGCATATCAAATCCACCGACCATCATCATACCGATCGCAAACACTAGTTCCAAAACACCAGCAACCACTGGAATCTTCGTTCGATCGTTCAATTTTCCTAAGTGGTGACTGAAAGGTAACCGTTTTTCTTGGGCCATCACATAGGGCAGGCGCATCCCAGTAAGTGTATAGCCATTGATTGTTCCATAGACTGAAATCAAAATCCCGACAGTTACAAGTTTCCCACCTACACCACCAAAAATCATGGTGGCCACTTCGCTAGCAGCATTACTGTTGCCACTGATTCCTCCAATCGAAGCTGTTTTTAAAAAGACGGTATTAACGAATAAATAAACAACCATAATCCCGATGATTCCTATAGAAATGGCTTTCGGTAAATCTTTTGCCGGTTTTTTTAATTCTCCCGCAATGTTTCCAACGTGAATCCAACCATCGTAAGCAAACATTGTCGCTAACAAGCCCGCACCTAATGCTGAAAACAATGGCAGATCTTTTCCTGCTTCTATGGGAAACAGCTGAAACTCTACTCCACCTCTGCGAAATAAGCCAAACAAGACGATGACTGCCAGTGGGATCAATTTACAGATTAAGGTAATAGATTGAAAAGTTCCACCAACTTTTGATCCTAAAAAATTGATCAGCATGATCGTCACAGCGGCTATAATAGCGATGGGGACAATCCATTGCTGTTCTAAGGCAAATAAGTTCACAAATTGTGTCCCAAAGATGATTGATAGTGCCGCTACATTTGCAGGAAAGTAAATCACAACTTGTGCCCAACCTAACAAAAAAGCAGCCGTTTGACCATAGGTTCGTTCGATATATTTGACCATACCACCTGTTTCGGGGATCGCTGCGGCAAGTTCTGCACCAGTTAAACCTGCACAGACGGAGATGATACCTCCCAAAAACCAAGAAAGCATATGTAAACTAACTGATCCTGTAACTTCTGCGACACTCGCTGCTTTAAAGAATACTCCCGCTCCAATCACTGTTCCCATCACAGTCGATAAAGCAGTAAAAAAGCCCATCGTTCGCTTTAGTTCGACTTTGTTTTTTTCAACCGATACTTGGTTACGTTCCATCGCTTATCCTCCCTTTATCGTAAACTCCCCACCACTCGATCGGAAGTTTACGATAAACTATAGTAATTAGACTGTTGCTGTCAATTTCTCTTGCAACTTGGTCAACATATCTTGAGTCATTTTATCTAGGTCGTAACGTGGTTGAAAGCCCCACTCTTTTTGCGCACAACTAATATCTAATGAATTTGGCCAAGAGTCTGCGATCGATTGTCGCACTGGATCAACTGCATAGTCCATTTCAAAATCAGGAAACACTTTTTTGATTGACGCTTTGATTTCTTCTGGTTCAAAAGACATCGCAGAGATATTGAATGCATTGCGATGAACTAAATTTTTAGGATCAGCATTCATCAACTGAACAATCGCCTCAATGGCATCTGGCATGTACATCATGTCCATAGCTGTTCCACGATCAATAAAGCACGTGTATTTTCCTTCTTTGATAGCTGAATAATAAATATCCACTGCATAGTCCGTTGTCCCACCACCAGGTAAAGTTTTATAAGAAATCAATCCTGGGAAGCGTACACCTCGTGTATCTACGCCATACTTTGTATAATAGTAGTCACACAAAAGCTCGCCTGCGACTTTTGTCACGCCATACATTGTTGTTGGTCGTTGGAGTGTATCTTGAGGAGTCTCATCTTTTGGTGTATTAGGTCCAAAAGCGCCGATTGAACTTGGCGTGAAGAATTTTAACTTAAATTCTCTTGCGACTTCCAGCGCATTGACTAACCCAACCATATTGAGGTCCCAAGCGAACTTTGGTTTTGCTTCAGCGACAGCTGATAAAAGCGCTGCTAAATGAATCAAAGTATCTACTTGATATTTTTCGACTAACGCTCGCATTTTTTCGTAATCCATGACGTCTAAAATTTCAAATAGTTCACCATCTTCTAGCTTTTCAGGCATACGAATATCCGTTGCGATAACATTTTCATTACCCAAATCTTCCCTTAAACGTAAAACTAATTCCGATCCGATTTGTCCAAGGCAGCCAGTAACTAATACTTTTTTCATACAAACACTCCTTTTTAGTTCATTTTCACTATCTATTAAAAATAAATGCTACCTACATTCCATCGACCACTCCATCGACGAACAAAATATAAAAAAAGGTAATTTTTCGATTTTCACAGAAATACAACCGAAACGCTCTATCCTGTGATCGTCTTTCTCTTAGATTTCAGGCGAGATCGTTTCTACTAAATCAAATGATGCCCATTTCATTTCCGACTTTTTGGTAAATCGCTACAGCATGATCGAGCATTTCTTTGGTATGAGCTGCAGTTGGCATATTACGAACACGACCTGTTCCCAATGGTACGGTTGGATAAACGATTGGTTTCACATATAGTCCATTTTCAATCAACTTTTTAGAAAATTGTTGTGTTAGACTCTCATCCCCAAGTATCACTGGAGTGATTGGTGTTTCCGACACGCCGATGTCATACCCGATTTTTTTCAGTTCTTCTTTGAAATAAATGGCATTTTCCCAAACTTTTTCGACTAATTCTGGATGATCTTGCATCAGTTGAATCGATGCTAGAGCAGCGCCAGCAGCACCTGGTGTAAGTGATGTTGAAAACAAGAAAGGACGTCCTCGTGATTTTAACCAGTCGATCAACGATTTAGATCCTGCGACATAGCCACCAACGACACCGATTGCTTTAGACAATGTACCCATTTGCATGTCAATTTTCTGTTGGAGACCAAAATGCTTCACTGTGCCGGCTCCTTTTCCCATCACTCCAGAACCATGGGCATCATCCACATAAGTAATCAACCCGTATTTTTCGGCAATTGGGATCATATCGGGTAAATTAGCTACATCGCCATCCATTGAAAAAACACCGTCTGTGATATACATGATTTTGTTATATTTCCCACTATTTACCGCTTCTTTTGCTTTTTCTTCTAGATCGTTCATATCTTGATGCTTAACACGAATGATTTTGGCACCAGAGAGGCGACATCCATCGATGATCGAAGCATGATTCAATTCATCTGATAAGATCGCATCCTCCTTAGTCATAATGGCTGAAATAGCTCCCATATTACAATTGAAGCCTGATTGAAAAGCAATCGCTGCTTCTGTACCTTTAAATTCTGCAATTTTATTCTCTAATTCTTGATGGATACGTAATGTGCCATTAATTGTTCGGACAGCACCTGCGCCGACACCATAGCGATTTGTCGCATCGATACACGCTTGTTTCAGCTCCACTCGATCAGCAAACCCCAAATAATTATTCGATGCTAGATTGATCAAATTTTTCCCTGCTACCTCAACGATCGCACCATTTGCACCTTCAAGGATATCAATCGTGTTGTATAGTCCCTTTTCCTTCAATAAAGCCAGTTCCTGTTCTAAATAAGTTGACAATACTTCAGAAGACATGTCTCCACCCCCATTTTTCTAACCTTCAAGGTTGAGGAACGAATATGCAGCCTTTCATTCCTGTTTATAAGTATACCTTTTCTGATAGCGCTTACACAAATTATGAGAGTTATTTAACTGAGTATTTTCTTACATAACAAAACAATCGGTACTCCACTAACGAAATATTTTTTTACTTATTTTAGTAACTATCGTTATTTTTAAGAGGATCACATCTAGCTAATATCAACCTTTAACTTAATCAACTTTCCAATAAATATTCCATATATTCTGAATTTTCCGCCATTAGTTAGCGTTGTTTTTTGTTATGAAATAAAAAAACAAATATTCTATTTGTATATTAAATTCTTTTAATGTTTGCTTCTCTAGCTATATATTACTTGGTTCAAGGCGCTTACCTGTAGCTATTTTCAGAAGTCTTTCTCCCAACACAAAAAACGTTCCCTATGGTCATCAGTTACTACTCATGACCACAAGAAGAGACTGAGACAAACCTTGCCTCAGTCTCTTCTGGTCTCTCTAAAATCGAATAAACGGTGTTCAAAGAGCTGACCTTCGGCGATAAGTCAAAAAATCTCAAAACATGGGGAGCTGTTTCGAGATTTTCATCCTTAATGCTCATGCGATTACTCGTCGCAGTTTTTACTTGGTGAGCGCTCAGGTCAAAACACTCTTTTCACGACCTCTTGTTCACGGTGAGACAAAAGTAGCATCTTCGGAAAATTTGCCGAAATTTACCAAAAATTTGAGAAGCACCAAGTAGGTAACAATCAACATCAAAAACGAGTTTTTGTGTTTCTTGTCAATTTTCGGAAATTCCTTCTTATTTCTTGATGCTAAACACTTTTGTCTCAACCTCCTGTTGCCAACCAGCTTTCGGGAGTAAAATCAGGGTCTCCTACTGACCATTCATTGAAGAATTCATCAATAAATTCCCGCATAAAGGCTTCTCGTCGTTTTGCTTCCTTTATACCATATGGGGTGTTCATCCTATCTGGTAATAAGAACAATTTTTCGTAAAAATGATTGATCACAGTGGACCCTTTGCGATAATCTTTTTTATTTTGATAACTGATTGGGTGCCGACTTTCATCAAAAATGGGATGGCCATGTCCACCACCAAAATAAGCCGTACGCAAAATACCAATTGCTCCTAAGGCTTCAAGACGATCTGCATCTTGAACAATTTTTCCTTCAATAGATAATGCCATTCCTTCACCTGACAATCCTTTTGAAAAAGACAGGTTATCAATAATCAAAAAGATTGATTCAATGGTTGCATCTGATAGCTCTAAACGTTGCAAAAATTGATGTAACTCTGCTTTTGCTTTCGTTTCATCGGCTACTACTTTATCATCGATCGTATCATGCAAATAAGCAGAAGCAAGAGTAATCAATGGATCAGCTTGCGGTTCAGTTGCTAAAATTTTCTCTGCTAATTTAACGACTCTTACCGTATGATCAATCCCGTGTCCAGTTTGATCCATTGCTAATTGCTTGAAACTGTAATCAGCAATTTCCTGCAGTTTCTCCATTTATTTTCCTTCTTTCTCGCTACTGAATTCAGCTACTTGATAGACCGAAAAATAGATTTTTTTCATGTAATCGATCAAATACTGCGGATTTAGCGCCTCACCGGTTGCATCCTGAATCAATTGCGTTGGTTTTCTAGATGCACCATATTGATGGATCTTTTCTTTCATCCATTCTTTGATTGGTCGATAATCATCGGATGCTAGCACTTCATCGATCGAAAGCTCTTTTTCTAATGCGTGAAGCAGTTGCGCAGCATACATATATCCTAAAGCATAAGATGGGAAGTAACCAAAACTAGCTCCTGACCAGTGGACATCTTGCAAGATTCCTTCTAAATCATTCGCAGGTCGTACTCCTAGATATTCTTCATACTTTTGATTCCAAATAGTTGGTAACTGAGCCACGTCCACGCCTTCATTGAAAATCATTTTCTCAATTTCATAACGAATAATGATATGCAATGGATAGGTTAAACTATCTGCTTCAATTCGAATCAAGCTTGCTTGGGTTTGTTTCAGCGAGCGATAAAAGTCAGTAAATGAAATATCATCGAATGTTCCTTCTGCACATTGTTGGAAAAATGGATATTGTTTTTCCCAGAAACTTCGATTGCTACCAATGATGATCTCATTGAACAGTGATTGAGATTCGTGGATGCCCATCGAAGTACCTTGGTAAATCGGAGTATAAGCAAATTTTTCGTCAATATCTTGCTCATACATTCCATGACCAGCTTCATGGATCACGCCAAAGACTGCCATTTTAAAGTCATGTTCATTCCAACGAGTCGTAATACGTGCATCATTATGATTGATCCCGATCATAAAAGGATGGATTGTGTCATCTAAACGTCCTCTTGAGAAATCATAACCTAACTGTTCAATCACGCCTGTGACAAACCTTTTTTGTTGGGCTTTAGTCATTTTTCGAGAAAGAAAAGAGGTATCTGGTTCATGCCCTTTTTCTGCTAAGGTTTTTCTAATTTCCATGATCCCTTCTTTTACTTGTTGGAAAACACGATCTAATATTTCAACAGACATCCCTGGTTCATATTGGTTGAGTAACACATCATAATCTGTTGCTTCGTCTTTTTTCCAATAGGGGATCAACTGTTTTGTTAACTCAATATTTTTAGTCAATGCTTCTTGAAAATCCGCAAAATTTTTCGTTTCACGAGATTGCTGCCATTGCACCTGTGCGGTAGAAGTTGCTGCTGTCAATGCAGTCATCAATTCTTCAGGAACTTTATATTCAAGTTCATAGTCTTCTTTGACCTTCTCAAACACGATTTTTCCCGTTTCAGATAATTCATTGGGATGTTCAGAAAAATATTGGATGGCTTCTTTGATCTTAGGTCCAATTTTCTTTGAGAAATAAAGACTATAAAGATAACTATTGACTTCACTACGATCCTCACTCGCTTTTTCTGGCATACCTGTTTGGATATCCCAATCTAAAATGCCCAAGGTTTGTTGCAAGAGATTGATTTCTTTTAGTTCTTTCATCAATTCTTTTTCATTCATCATTTATTCCTCCATCCATCCCATATAATTTTAAATCGTTTTGTCTTTTCTTGGTGGCCGCGTTCCCCAGTATTGGAAGAGATCAGTCCGTAAAGCTCCGTTATACAGTTTACGTTTTTTAGTAGCTTTTTGCCCATAAAATTCTTCAAAAGTAAGATCACTTGTCAAAATGTACTTACTCCATGTCTTTAATGGACGGAAAACATCGCCCATTTCTTCATACAAGCGACGAACCGTTTCTTCTTCACCTAAACGCTCTCCATAAGGCGGATTCGCGACGATTACGCCGTATTCTTTATCCGTTTTGAAATCTTTGACTGCTTGTTGTTTAAACGTGATTGAAGAGCCTAAGCCAATTTCTTCCGCATTCGCTTTAGCAATTTCGATCATCCGCCCATTGATATCAGAACCTGTGATATCGAGTTCAATATCATAGTCTGCTTGCTCTTCTGCCAATGCTCGAACATTTTCTATAACATCTTTACTAAACCAATCCCATGATTCACAAGCAAATTCACGATTAAATCCTGGTGCAATGTTGTGTCCAATCAAGGCAGCTTCGATACAGATCGTACCAGAACCACACACTGGATCATAAAACGGACGATCTTTTCGCCAATTTGTCAACATCACTAAAGCGGCTGCCATGTTTTCTTTCAACGGTGCGCCACCTTTTTCCAAACGATATCCCCGTTTGAACAAACTAGGACCAGTTGTGTCTAGTGTGATCATGACATGATCTTTTAGTAAAGCGACTTCTAATTGAAAATGTGCGCCTGTCTCCGTTAATGGAACAGATGCCGGACGGTGATAATACTTACGCAATCGTTCAACGATCGCTTTTTTAGTGATCGCCTGACAATCAGGTGTACTATAAAGCTTAGACTTAATTGATTTTCCTGCAACCGGAAATTCAGCATCTAAAGGTAGAAAGTCTTCCCAAGGTAATGCTTTAACTTTCTCAAATAGTTCATCAAAGGTAAACGCATCAAATTCCCCAACAACGATCTTTACCCGGTCAGCTGTTCGTAACCATAAATTTGCTGTAGCGATCGTTTCCATCGTTCCTTTGAAACGTGCCCGTCCATTTTCAACTTGACAATCAATGCCTAAGTCACGTAGTTCTTTTCCAACAAGGGCTTCTAACCCACTTGCAGCCGTTGCCACAAGATTAAATTCTCTAGTCGTATCCATACTTATCTCCTTATAAGAAAAGCTGAACGTGGTCGTCCAGCTTTTTGCAAAATCAAACCGAAAAATGAATCAGTATTTTTTTCATACTTATCTCTAAATTGCCATTCTTCACTCGTTCATTTTTGTGTTCCTGAACAAACAAGCCATTTATTGAATGGTATAAATCAGTGGTGACACTCTAATGTTAAAAAAAACCTTCACAACATGGTTGGAAGGTATTCCCTGTTATATTGCGGTTTTCTGTAAGCCATGTTCTGTACACTACTTTTCCAGGGAGAAAAAGCAATGTGGTAACCATCTATCTGCAGTTAACCTGCCTTTTTGTCTCGTTCTTAATTCCCAACAAAAAGCGCCCCTACCATTGTTTGGGTTGCTCGCTCGAGGGGTTTACCGCGTTCCACCGAATAAGTTTCCCTATCCGCTTCGTCACTGTGGCACTTTCAAGGATACTTAAGCATAGTTAAAAACCTTAGCTTGTTTTCCTGCCGTTACTCTAATAGAGCACCTTAGCTTATTGTTTCGCTAAGCACGAACACTACAGGCATCACAGCCTGTGCGAGCATGGACTTTCCTCAGCCTGATCATGTCAGACCGCGATTACCCAAAAACCGCAATGTATCATCAATCTTAGAATTGACGTGTCTTTTCGTTATCATCGTCACTTGCATTTGTGTAGTTGTTTGGGTTAGGTTGGGAAACATTCACTGTTGATGATTGTTGATCCAATTTTTTTCCAAATACTTCACGTTCAAGATTTGACAAACGTTTCAAGATATCGAAATTTGTGACTGCTGCACTTTTCGGTGTTTCAACTTGTTGAACACGCGTTTGTGCTGCTCCTTGTGTTTTTGATAATTGTGCTACTTTGGCACTTAATTTATCATTTTCTTCTTGTAAAGCAAGGAGTTTTTTGCTGTAAGTTTCATAATCTTTGATGATATTGTCTAAGAATTCATCCACTTCGATGGGATCATAGCCACGCATCTTTGTTTTGAATTCTTGTTGTAAAATGTCTTTAGGACTATAAACCAATTCCGCCATATTTACACCTCTAGTTTTCATTTACATAATAACAGTTTCTACCTATATCATTGTATCGGAAATAACTTGATAAATCAAACACTATCTGAATTATTCACTGAAATTTTGTAAATCATCCATACTGACTAGCCGAATTTCATAAGAATGATCCTGTTGATAGGTTTGCGCCTCTTTCAGAAAATACTGGGTTTTCCCTGGAAACTCAGGATCATAAATTAATAGACAGCCATCGGTATGGTCAAGTAAAAAACGCGTGTGGTTTCTTAATTGGCTAGGCGACTGATAGGCTTGATGGCTAACTGCTTCAACGTAGTCTGCTAACTGTTCTGCCATTCTTAACTTTTCTTGATTATTCTCATTCCAATTATTTCCAAACTCTTTGAATGGATAGATGATCCCCAACTTTAACTCAGGGTATTCCTGCTTTAATTCAGCAACTACTTCCGTGACCCATGTTTCTATACCCAAGTTTCCACTAGTAAGAACCCATTCAAGTCCTTCTTCGACTAATTGCTGTATCTCTTTTTTTAAGACTTTTTTAATAACCGTTATTTTAGGGTCATTTTCCTTAAAAACCCCAAGTTCAAAACTTCGATAACCGGAAATATACATCACTTTTAATCGGTCCATTTGAGTTTCCTTTTCTTTCTTGATTCTTTTTTGCTATAATGTTGGCTAGGAGTGTGATTAAAATGGTTTTACGCTATCCAAACGGCCAACCCTATCATAAGAATGCCTCTTTAAAGGAAAAAGTTCAAGAAAAAAGAGAATCAGCCATTGAATTTGGCAATCGAGGGATGCGTTTTGAAGAAGCAATTAACGAAAGTAACCAGTATTACTTAGCGCACCAAGTAGCTGTTATCCATAAAAAACCAACCCCCATTCAAATTGTTAAAGTAGATTATCCTCGACGTAGCGCCGCTGTTATTAAGGAAGCTTATTTCTCACAGGCCTCCACAACAGATTATAACGGTGTATATCGAGGTTTCTATTTGGATTTTGAAGCGAAAGAAACAAAGAATAAGACATCTTTTCCCTTCAAAAATTTCCATGCGCATCAAATTGACCATATGGAAGCTTGTCTAAAGCAACAAGGAATTTGTTTTGTCCTATTATGGTTTTCTACATTGAAGCGTTGCTTTTATTTAGATAGTACTTATCTGATCGATTATTGGCATGCGCAAAAGGATCAGGGGAAAAAGTCACTTCCGCTTTCATTGATCGAAAAAATAGGGATCGAGATCCAAACAGGTTTTTCGCCACGTATCCCTTATCTAAAAGCGGTAGATCAATACTTATCAACATTAACTATCGAAGGAGATCGCAAGAATGGCAAATGAGCAAACAAGAACTTCCAGACGAAACAGTCCCTCTTCTTCTAAAAAGACGAGTCAAACAAGAAATAAAACTTCTGGCAAAGGTTCCGGGCATAAGAAGCGTGGGCTTTTCATCCGTATCATCTTGATTTTATTTTCTTTGATTTGTATCGCTTTCCTAGCCGGTGTCGGATTATTTTGGTTTTATGCAAAAGATGCTCCAAAATTAACGGACACTGCATTAGATGCGACTGTTTCTTCTAAACTTTACACACAAAATGGCGAATTATTTGAAGATTTAGGAGCAGAAAAAAGAGAAAAGATTACCGCAAACGAATTGCCGAAAACGTTAGAAAACGCCATCGTTTCTGTTGAAGATCGACGTTTCTATAAACATATCGGGATCGACCCAGTTCGGATCGTCGGCTCTGCACTTTCTAACTTTACTTCTGGCGGACTTCAAGGTGGTAGTACATTGACCCAACAATTGATTAAGCTCTCCTACTTCTCTACCAACGCTTCAGATCAAACCTTGAAACGAAAAGCACAAGAAGCTTGGTTAGCTGTAAAATTAGAACAACAAAAATCAAAACAAGAAATATTGACTTACTATGTGAACAAAGTCTATATGTCCAACGGATTATACGGAATGGAAACGGCAGCAGAAAATTATTTTGGTAAAAGATTACCAGAACTTTCATTACCACAGACTGCTTTGTTAGCTGGAATGCCACAAGCGCCTTCTGCCTATGACCCATACCAATATCCAGAACAAGCCAAAAAACGGCGAGATACTGTTTTATATACCATGTTACAAAATAAGAAAATCTCTCAATCAGAATATGATGCTGCAGTGAATACACCAATCGATGATGGTCTTCAAGAGATGAAAAAAGAAGATGATAATTCAAAAATCGTTGATAATTATGTCAAAGAAGTCATCAATGAAGTTCAAGAAAAAACGGATAAAAATGTATTTACTGATGGATTGGATATCTATACTAACTTAGATCTAGACGCACAAAAACATCTTTATGATATTGTCAACACTGATGACTATGTCAACTATCCTGATGATGAAATGCAAGTTGCTTCTACGTTGATCGATGTCAATACTGGTCAAGTAAAAGCGCAAATTGGCGGTCGCCATATTGCAGAAGATGTCACACTAGGTATGAACTTAGCTGTTAATACTTCTCGTGACTTCGGTTCGACGATGAAACCAGTCACAGATTATGGCCCAGCTTTTGAATATCTAAAATACTCTACAGGAAAAACGATCAGTGATGCTCCTTATAACTATGAAGGAACCTCAACACCAGTAGGCAACTGGGATAACCGCTTTATGGGGACGATCACCTTAAGACAAGCCTTGTATCTTTCTAGGAACGTTCCAGCTGTCAAATTGTTCAATGAAGTCGGCGCAGATAAAGTCAGCACCTTTTTAAAAGATCTTGGAATCGAATATAGTACGATCCATCAATCAAATGCGATTTCAAGTAACACAGAAAAACAAGACGGCACAAAATATGGCGCTTCTTCCTTGAAAATGGCGGCTGCCTATGCTGCTTTCGCTAATGGAGGAACGTATTATAAACCACAATATGTCAATAAGATCGTCTTCCAAGACGGCACAGAAGAAACGTTCGATCCCGATGGTAATACAGCTATGTCTCCAGAAACAGCCTATATGGTCACAGATATTTTAAAAGATACATTAACAAAAGGAACTGGGACGAATGCGTTGATTCCTGGATTATACCAAGCTGGGAAAACCGGGACTTCCAACTATACGGATGATGAGTACGCAAAATTAGGAACTTCTAGCGGTGTGTATCCTGATATTTTATTTGCTGGTTATACACCAAACTACGCCATCTCAGTATGGACCGGTTATAACAACAAAATGACACCTGTCACCTCCGCTTCGTCTCATGTTGCTTCTGATGTTTATCGAGAATTAATGAAATATGTATCATCCAGCGTCACAAATAGCGATTGGCAAATGCCTAGCGGACTGGTAAGATCTGGCGGTGAATTATACTTTACCGATCAACTCAAGAAAACACCAAGTACGACGATCCCTTCAACAACGGTGCCATCTTCATCAGTGACACTGGTACCTGAAAGTTCGACACCGGTATCTTCTTCGTCGGAATCGACAGAAACTTCAACAACTGAGTCATCTGCCGAATCATCGACATCGGTAGATAGTTCAAGTGAAAAAAATGATTCAAGTAGTTCAGCTGAAACGCCAGAAAATAGCAGCAGTAGTCAAAGCTCTTCATCTTCGGCAACTCCTGAGTCATCCACGACACCACCAGCGCAAACACCTCCGGAGAACAATGCACAGTCCGGACAGTCCTCTAGTCGTTCAACGTCTTCTGGCACATAACAAAAAAGGAAGTTGAGAAAAACCTCAACTTCCTTTTTTTATCTTTTATTTTACGTTCAATGTTTTTTCTTTCATTCTGTTTTTTCCATCTTGACACATGTCTAACAAGGGGCAAACTTCACACCGTGGACTTCTTGCCGTGCAATGATAACGACCAAAAAATATTAAAGTGTGGTGAGTCTTGACCCATAATTCTTTTGGTACTTTGCGCATCAGCGTTTCTTCTACTTCTAACACCGAGGCATTCAACTTACAAATCCTTAAACGTTTTGTTACTCTCTCGACATGAGTATCCACAGCAATTGCTGGTATACCAAAAGCATCACCTAAAACAACATTCGCTGTCTTTCGTCCAACTCCTGGAAGAGAAATCAATTCTTCTCTAGTTTGAGGAACTTGACCTGAAAAGCGATCCATCAATTGTTGGGCACATGCTTTGATATTTTTTGCTTTATTGCGGTAAAGACCAATCGTTTTGATCTTAGGGATAATGTCATCAATCGGAGCCGCAGCCAGCTTTTCAGGAGTTGGAAAAGCTTCAAAAAGAGCTGGGGTCGCTTTATTAACTGAGACATCGGTTGCTTGAGCACTGAGTATGACAGCAATCAACAGTTCATAAGGGTTTCGATGTTTTAATTCACCATGTGCTTCTGGGAACATGTCGTACATTTTTGTCAAGGCTTCCATTGTTTTTTGTTTACTTAACATATTATTCCTCCAGCCAATTTTTCAACGTAACTTTTGGCAAGGCTTCTGGTTGTGCGTTAGTGGTTTCCACTTCTTTTTGTAACATTTGTTGTTTTCGTCTTTTTTGATCTTCTTCTACTTGTTGCTTCGTCTTTAAATTTTTGCGTTCCCAAGACAACAAGATTCGATCCACATAGTTAAAACTATACGCTTGATTCAAAACAGCCTCACGTAAAGCAAGTTTCAGAATTTCCGGTTGATAATGATCTTCTTCTAACCATTGACCGATCCGTTGAAATTCGATGGCTGACAATGGGCGACCAAATTCCTGTTCAAATAACTGATAAACAGACTGCACCATTTTTTCTTGACTTAAATCAGCTTGTTTTTGATTTTGACTTTCCAAAAAATTCCCTAAAATTTCATATATAGGATATAGATTGTAACGATCAGCTTGCTTACCATCAATTGTTGCTGTTTCAATTTTAATAAACCCATTACTGATCAAGTGATTTAAAATTTGATAGATACGCTCTTGTTTGACACCCATATCCAACGCAATCGAGTGTAAATCTGGGAAAAAGTCTCCTTCGAGTTGCGCCCTTTGTAATTGCAAAATAAATAAAAACTCTTCTGCTTGTAATCCGATACGATGATAATTTTTTAACAACAAGTTCGATATCGTTGTTTGTCCTGCTTTTAAGTAATTTTCTAAGTTCAACATGATTTTTCCCTCACTTCAAATCCAGTATACGGAAAAAGCTTGTTCGAGGCAAGGTAGCTTTCCTTTACTTCTATATGTTTTTTATTTTTTTGTTTCACTTTTTCACTTTTCGGAATAAATATAATATTCGCTCTATCAAAGAGCATCTGCCGTCGAAAAAAAGCCAGGTTTCTCAATCATCATTCGATTGAAAAACCTGAACTTTTTTTAAATGATTAGAGAACTGCTTATTTATCTTCTTCCGTTTGCAAGACGTAAGGTTCTCCTTCATAAGTATACTCCGTATTGATTGTTCCATCGTTTTCATCTGAATAAACGCGACGACTGAATGGGAAACGATGAGAATTGCCATCTTTTGCTACTTCCCCACTCATTAGATAATAATCCTCTTGTGTTTCATTCAATTGGTTGATTACTTGATCTGCTAATTGATCGATATTGATCGTTTCATCTTTTGCTTCTTTTTTATAATCATCCAGAAATGCTGCTTGTTGTACAAAATATTCTTTTTCCATTATTTGATTGCTCCTTCGTTATCGTTTGACATGATTTTCATCATCCTCTATTTATTTTGTCAGAAAACGAATTGAAAGACAACTTATAGCTTTTATGTCTAAGAATTAAAAGAATACTTTATCTCAAAATAATATTAAATTTTGTCTACTTTGTTATCTATGTACTTATTTAGACCTAAATTTTTTCAAACTACTTCCTCACTTATCCCCTTACAAACCTAGGCATATTAAAAAGACGCTATTTTTTAAATATAGAAAACAGTAATTTTTCAAATTATTTCATTCAATTGATAGACTTGACTATCTATATACTTTCACTTGGATTTGACATCCATTTTACTGTAATAATCAATACAATCGTTTTTTTTGTTATTGCTGACGCTCAGATTTTTATCATCTGATGTCAGTTGTTTTCTTGTATGTAATTCATTTTTCACACTAGCATTTATACTAGCATTTCTTGTTAAATGATGAAGATTCTTACGGATATTTTCTTCATCAAGTATTCCTTTTAAAATCTCCCCCAAGTTTGGTAATTGCCTTTTTGACGAGGTGAACACCTTAAAATTATCAAACGATTGACTTTTTTTGAAAGTAAGCGGCGAACTTGAGTCGTTGATTATACTATTGGTAAAACTTGCTGTAAATTCTCCCTGAGAGTATTCCAAAAAATAATAGGGGTTTTCAGCAATTCTTTTTTCTCGTTGTTCTTTAAGCTCTAAATAAACGTTATATAGATGAGTCAACGCACTGACTTGTTTTTTATTAAATCTCGCTTCTTTTATAAAAGCTTCAAGTAACATCTTACGATTATCTCTGGTATTTCCTACCTTTGGCTTAATTGTTCTACTTTTTAATTCTACTGGTAGTTTTTTTAACCCAGTAGCTATTGTCTCTTGAAAAATAGATTTCTGACTGTTGTAGAGAACGACTCTAAAAGTCCCAAAAAGTTCTTTAACCGTACAATTTGCCATTCCATTATATCCCCTCATACTAAGGTTGAGGTATGTAGGGTCTATTTTTTCTTCGCCTAATTGCTGAATAACTTTTGCTGTATTGCAACGACTATCTTTGTGATGTTCAAATTTTGTCTGGAAAATGATTTTACTTAAAGTACTTAATTTTTCTGGAAGAATCGTTGTGAATACACCTGATGGACGATCACTGTTCGTATCTTCCAATTTATCAATCATCGCTACTAAATAATGTCCTTCTTTTCTATAAAGGATTAATCCAAATACATGATCCTGAATTTTTTTAGTGATATATGCTGGAAAAATTATAAAATCTGTTGGATCATCTTTTTTCATGTTTTCCATCATTTGCTGTAACTCTTTGGGATTTTTCATTTCATAAAATTTAATCGTTCTTTTCAAGGAATCAATGATTGCTGGTTTTTTCTCTCGGTCAATCAATGCTTCCTGTTCATCATTTTCAAGCATTTTAATAAAAGTTGAGAATAACAATTGATAATTTTTTTTTCCTTCTTCACCGACTGCTTTAAAATCTCCTGCATCAGCCAACCCATAAGCTAGTGCCAACAACATATAAGATCGTTCAAACAAGTTCATAACATCACTCCTGATTAGAATAGTTGAATTTTATCATATAAAAAAGAAACAAAAGAATCTTTTTTTCTTATCTTTAGAAAAAAAGATTCTTTTGTTTCGATAATACCCGTTGATACCTTTATGTAAAAAAAAGAGTCCAAGACGAAAATTCGTCTTAGACTCGTTGATAGCTATAAAACGAATAAACAATGTTCAACCATTCGCTGATTGCTTATTGCGCAGTTTCGATTTCGCCCAATGCAGCTTGTGCCAATAGGTTCAAGTAGTTCCATGGACGGTCAAAATGAGGTTGGAAGAAGAAATCAGATAGCGCTAGATCTTCAACGGTCATTTTATTTTGAACAGCCAGTGACATCGTATTTGCTGATTGAGTGATATCATATTTCGACATGAATTGGGCACCGACAATGCGGTTTGTCCCTTTTTCATAAACCAATTCCATCATCACTTTTTCATTTGTTGGCATGAATTCTGGACGATAATTGTCTTCAAAGACCGTTGCTTGGACTTCTAAATTATTCATAGGTGCGCTCTCTTTTGTCACCCCTGTTGAACCAATCGTCCAACCAAATAGGTAAAGTCCAGACGTTCCTTGCGTTCCACGATACGCCATTTTATGTTCAGTCAAGTTATTTCCTACTAATAATCCTTGACGAACTGCGTTAGTTGCCAAAGGAATATAATTTTGGGTACCACTTGGGTTATAACTTACTACAGCAGAATCCCCTGCAGCAAAGATATCTGGATCACTTGTTTGCATGTATTCATTAACTTTGATGGCTCCATTAGGTAACGTATCAACTTTTCCATCAACTAATGTCGTATTTGGTCTAAAACCAACACATAAGATGACCATGTCCGCGTCAAAAGTTTCTTTAGCAGTTGCTACTTGTTTCACTTTACCCTCTTCATCCGCAATAAACTCAGAAACATTTTCACCTAATGCTAGAGTAACTCCACGGTCGACAAGTTCTTTTTCTAATACATCTGTGAATGGTTTATCAAGATATTTATTTAAAATACGATCTAAACCATCAATCAATGTAACTTGTTTACCAGATTCAACAAAAGCTTCGACTAATTCGATACCGATATAACCGCCACCTACGATGACCACCCGTTTGGCATCTTCTGCTTGTGCAATAATTTCATTTGCTTGGTTATAGTTTTTACATAACAAAATATTTTTTGATTCAATTCCTTTGATTGGCGGAATGATTGGCCAAGAGCCAGTAGTCATTACCAATTTATCATAAGAAACTGTTTCAACTTCACCAGTTTTTAGATCTTTGGCTGTCACAGTTTTCTTTTCAGTATCCACGTCAGTTACATCATGTTCCATTTTTACAGTTGCACCTAAAGAATGTAGTTCTTCAGGATTAGAATAGAATAAACCGGCTGGGTCTTTTACTACACCACCCACGTATAATGCGATCCCACATGATAAAAAGGAAATATTATCATTTCGCTCGTACACAGTAACATCCGCTTCTGGGTGATTTTTTAAGATACTTTTAACAGCTGCTGTACCCGCATGCGTGCAGCCAATTACTACAACTTTCATATGTGAATCCCTCCGATTAACGATTTGTCCTTCGACAAGTTTAAATATAGCAAAAATAAAACGGATACAACAGTTTAATGCTTGTGAATTCACAAATTCAACCTTGTTGTTTTCTGTTCATTCTCCTGCGCAATTGCTGATTACTCCACGATTTACTTGTGAAAACAAAAACATATACTATAACCTTTGTGAAAGAAAGAGAAAAAAATAAAAAAAAGTCAGTGATTTGTTTATCAAACTGACTTATTTTTTATTTTTTCATATTTTTATCAATACTTTCAGCAAACTAAATCGCTTGTTCTTTTTGACACTCAGGACAGCGACCATATAATTCCAAACGATGCTCATTGATCTCAAAGTTCGTCAATCGACCAGCTGCCATTTCGATATCCGCTAAATCAGGATAATGAAAATCGACGATCTTTCCACAATTTTCGCATATCACATGATAGTGACGTTTTGAACTAAAATCGAATCGACTAGATGAATCCCCAAATTTCATCTCTTGTACAAAGCCAATTGAAGTAAACAATCTTAAATTGTTATAAACTGTTGCCACACTCATATTCGGAAAACGATCTTCCAGAGCACGATAAATTTCGTCAGCAGTTGGATGTGAATGATGTTCAATCAGATACTCTAAAACTGCATACCTCTGAGGTGAGATCCGTATATTTTCCTTTTTCAATTTTTCGATTGTTTCTTCAACTAATAGTTTATTCTCCATTTTTAACACCCCGCGTTGTTATTCTCGTCCTATCATACTATTTTTACTTTTTAAAATCTACTTTTCATGAAAAGAAATTTCAAATTAATCATAATATTGCGAAAAAAGACGCAATTAAGGAAAAAATCTCCTTAATTACGTCTAAATGTTGTGGTAAGAATTCTTTACATTTCTTGATAAAGAGCTGTTGACAAATAACGTTCTCCGTTATCTGGGACAACCGCTAAGACTTTTTTCCCTTTACCTAACACTTTCGCTTCTGCCAAAGCAGCAGCAATCGCTGCGCCTGATGAAATGCCTACTAAGATTCCTTCTTTTTTTCCAACTTCTCTAGCAGTGGCTAACGCTTGATCCCCTGTTACAGAAACTACCCGATCATAGACGCTCGTATCCAAAGTATCTGGCACAAACCCTGTCCCAATTCCTTGAATTTTATGTGGTCCTGCTTCTTTCCCTTCTAAAATCGCTGATTCGGCTGGTTCAACTCCAATGATTTCAATTGCTGGATAGACTCGCTTCAACTCTTTACCAGCACCAGAAATCGTTCCTCCAGTGCCAATCCCTGCTACAAAAGCATCTAACCCATTCACACCAAACGCCTCTTGAATCTCATGTCCAGTTGTTTTCTCATGGATAGAAGGATTGGCTGGATTTTCAAACTGAAGCGGCAAGAAGTAGTCATTTTCCGCTGCTAAACGTTTCGCTTCTTTGATTGAGCCACTGATTCCATCCTTACCTGGCGTGAGCAGTAATTCAGCACCATAACCTTTCATCAATAAGCGTCGTTCGATACTCATCGTTTCTGGCATCACGATGATCACTTTATACCCTTTAGCTACCCCAACCATGGCTAATCCGATCCCTGTATTTCCTGAAGTCGGTTCGATGATTGTGTCTCCTGGCTTAAGAAGGCCATCCCGTTCTGCTTTTTCAATCATACTTAATGCAATCCGGTCTTTTACGCTACCACCAGGATTAAAAAATTCCAATTTCACATAAACTTCCGCTGAATCTTCTGGAACCAAATGATTAAGCTTAACGATCGGTGTCTGACCAATCAATTCTGTAATCGAATGATAAATTTGTGTCATTTTAAGTTCCTCCTTAATATTTTCTTCTATTCAATGATAATACAACTAAGAAACTTCTGGCGAATAATTCGCCTTTTCAACGTAAAAAAACAGGAAAGCTGCGAAGAGCCTTTCCCGTTTTTATCACTTAATTTAACTAAACGTTTATTTCTTGTCCGACTAATAAGGAATAGTTAGACATCGTCATCCCATTTTTAGCCATTAAGTCATCAACTGACAAACCAAATTTCTGTGCGATATCCCACAAAGTATCACCTGAAACCACTTTATAGGTCTGGCTACCACTTGTTGAAGAGGTAGTTGACGTAGTAGTCGTTGTGGTAGTACTTGTCGTCGTTGTGGTACCAGAAGAAGGCGTATCAAATCGGGTTAAATTATACGTATTAATCAATGAGTTCAATTTTGCTCCGTAACCCGGATCTGTTGCATAACGACCAGTTAGATATGCTGTTGCATCGTAAAAACTCGTGGTATTACTTTTCCAGACACCAGCATAATGATAGTCTCCAGTTGAAAAACTAGTTGAACGCAAAACGTTGGCATGATCTTGCAGAGATTCCCAATAAGAAGAATATTTACGGAAAGGTTCATTCATCGTGACCCATTGTCCATTAAGATATTCCTTTGTAGCCATATAAACGACTTGACCACTATAACTTCCTTTAACTCCGAATAAATTATAGTTTGGCGCACTTGCCAGGCTAGATGTGCCATAAGCACTTTCTAATAAAGCTTGGGCAATCATGACCGATGCATATAAATCATTGTTTGCAGCCACTTCAGAAGCTGCCCAACCGATTTGATTGATGAAAGCTTGTGGATCTGCAGTCGTTTGTGTGACCTGCTCATCTGCTCGTACATTTTGCGGTGCTGCTGTAACCATCATTGGCCCCACTAAAAGAGTTGTCCCCATCAAAGGAGCAATCGCTTTTTTATTGATCACCATGGTTCTTTTATTCTTTTGGTGTCGGGCACTGCGGGTTTTCAGCTCTTGCATTCGAATTCCTCCTCAAAAAAATAAAAAACTCTTGATAAAGTTTCCATCTTTAAACAATCTTAATTAATTAAATTATACTTTTAATTTATGGGAAACTCAAATCAATCTTTACTATTTTTCTTTTTGTAACACGAACGTAATGTTAAAGAAACATTAAGTAATATTAAACACGAATCATTATTCTAATTTTCTACTACAAAAAAAGAACATCTGAAAATAGTCTCCTTTTTTCAGATGTTCTTAAACGTTTGTCGTAAAACTTCTTTAACTCATTTTATAATTGGTTGAAAGTTGCTACAACATTTTCCACAGTGAAACCAAATTCTTCAAGAATTTTATTTCCTGGAGCAGAAGCACCAAAATGATCGATCGTGATAGTTGTTCCTTCTGTCCCAACATAGCGTTCCCAACCAAATGAAGCTGCTGCTTCAATAGCAACTCGTTTTGTTACGGCTTTTGGTAAGACGCTTTCTTTGTATTCTGCAGATTGTTTTTCAAATAAATCGAAACTTGGCATTGAAACGACTGAAACATCTTTTCCAGCTGCTGCCAATTCTTTTTGTGCTTTGACTGCTAGATCCACTTCAGAACCAGTCGCGATCAAGATACCTTCTGGTGTTTCTCCTTGAGCTGGTGATAGTACATAAGCTCCTTTTTTCACCATTTCGTCTGCCACTTCTTTCGTTGATGGCAGAACTGGAAGATTTTGACGACTTAAAACCAAGATCGTTGGTGTATCAGTCGATTCCATTGCTACTTTCCAAGCAGCGCGTGTTTCATTCCCATCGGCTGGACGAATCACGTGAACACCTGGCATACATCTTACAGACGCTAATTGTTCGATTGGCTCATGTGTTGGTCCATCTTCACCAACCGCCACTGAATCATGTGTCAACACGTAGATGACCGGTGTATTTTGAATAGCTGCTAAACGGACTGCTGGACGTAAGTAATCAACGAAAACAAAGAATGTGCCGCCATAGATACGAGTTCCGCCATGAAGCTGGATACCGTTCATCGCAGCTGCCATCGCAAACTCACGAACGCCAAACCAAATATTACGACCTTCATAATGTTCTGGAGTAAAGTCTTTGTCCGCAGTGACCATCGTATTATTCGAACCTGATAAGTCCGCTGATCCGCCCCAGAAACTTGGGATTGCTTTTGATAACTCTTGAATCACTTCTTTGCTTGAAACCCGGCTAGCTTGACTTTCGCCTACTTCATAAGAAGGTAATTCAGCATCCCAGTCAGCTGGAAGTTTTCCAGCAAACGCATCTTCAAATTGTTGAGCTAATTCTGGATAAGCATGTTTATAGTTTTCAAACATTTCTTTCCATTCATTTTCAGCTTTTTGCCCTTCTTCAACCATTGTTTGGTGGAATCTTTCAGCTACTTCTTCTGGAACTGTGAAATCAGGATACTCCCAACCATACACTCCTTTAGCCATTTTAATTCCATCATCGCCAATTGGTGCCCCATGGACAGCAGAAGTTCCTTCTTTAGGAGCTCCGTAGCCGATCACTGTTTTGACTTCGATCAATGTTGGTTTTTCAGTTTCAGCTTTTGCTTCTTCGATCGCTTGATTGATGGCTTCTAAATCATTTCCATCTTTAACCAAAATATGTTGCCAGCCATAAGCTTCATAACGAGCTCCTACATTTTCAGTGAAAGCTTTTGAAGTAGGACCATCTAATGAAATATCATTTGAATCATACAATACGATCAATTTACCTAATTTCATGTGAGCAGCCATTGAACTTGCTTCTTGCGAAACGCCTTCCATCAAGTCGCCGTCGCCACAAAGAGAATAAGTATAGTGATCTACCACTTTGAAGTTTTCTCTGTTATATGTTGCTGCCAAGTGAGCTTCTGCCATTGCCATACCTACAGCCATAGCGATTCCTTGTCCTAACGGTCCAGTTGTTGCTTCTACTCCGTCAGTATGATTGACCTCTGGATGTCCAGGTGTTTTTGAATCCCATTGACGGAATTGTTTTAAGTCATCGATTGTGACTTGATAACCTGATAAATGTAGTAAGCTGTATAACATTGCCGAACCATGTCCTGCGGATAAGACAAAACGGTCACGGTCAACCCAATTTTTTGAAGTCGTTGGGTTCACTTTCAAATGTTTCGTCCAGAGTGCATATGCCATTGGGGCTGCCCCCATTGGTAACCCTGGGTGTCCAGAATTTGCCTTTTGAACTGCTTCAATACTTAATGTACGGATCGTGTTAACGCCAAGTTGGTCGATTTTGTCGAACAAAATAACCCCTCCTATTAATTTAGGTTTTTTTTACCTTTATTTCTTACTTACTAATTTTATTAGATACGTCTCGAAAAAGCAATGTTTTTTAGTAATTATTACTGAAACTTATTTCCTCGACGATGTAAGCCTTTTTCACGTTGGATTTCTTTCAATTTTTCTGGAGTGACATCGTTACCTTCTGGATCAATGATTTTCATCCCTTCGATATGGTGTCGCATCCCAGAACGAAAAGCAGACAGATACTCTTCTCTTAACGCCAATTGTTCTTTTTCTTCGTCAGCTGTTAAGCCTTCTGTTTTCTTTTTTTGGGCCAGTTCGTTGATGCGGGTAATTTTTTCCGGTGATAACATAGCAAGTCCTCCTTTTTACTCTACTTCATATTATATAAAAATCACGAAAAAAACAACTAGTATAAAATATTTTAAATACGAACATTTGTTTGAAAGAAGTAGTTTTATGTGGTACTATTTAATTATTAATTGAAAGAAGGTGTACTCTGTGGCCCGACAAACCGAAACCAGACAAATCGAAGTCTTACGATATATCCACGAGCAAGTTTCCCAAAAAGGCTACCCACCAACTGTTCGGGAGATTGGAGAAGCGGTTCAGCTTTCTTCTACCTCCACAGTTCACGGTCATCTTGCACGATTGGAAAAAAAAGGATTTATTCAACGTGACCCTACGAAACCACGTGCAATCGAATTAACAAAACAAGGATTAGCCAAAATAGGGGTAAAACCTTCCACGATTCCAGTGCTTGGTGTGGTCACTGCAGGTGAACCGATTTTAGCAGTTGAAGATGCGTCCGATTTCTTTCCGATCCCTCCTAACCTTTCTTCTGAAGATGGAAGCTTGTTCATGTTGACGATCCGCGGAGAAAGTATGATCAATGCAGGAATTTTAGACGGAGATAATGTAATTGTCCGTAAACAAGAAACTGCCCAAAACGGGGATATCGTGATTGCAATGACTGCCGAAGATGAAGCGACTTGTAAACGATTCTATAAAGAAAAAAATCATTTTCGTTTACAACCGGAAAACGATCTTCTTGAACCGATCATTTTAGATCAAGTCTCTATTTTAGGTCGAGTCGTTGGGCTCTACCGCAGTCATATCTATTAAAGACGATTCTTTTGACTAGACTTAAGTGAAGGTCTTACTCGCATACTCATTTATTTGCAGTAACTGCTATATCTATCAATAAAGACTGAAAAACCCGGGGCAACGTGTCTCGGGTTCTTTAATGGGCATTAAGATGGATAAACGATGATTAAGTGTCCATAAACGGCCGGAGTTGTTTCTCTTGTGCTTTCCTCACTCCTTAAATAAAATGCACCGATCTCCTACTTTTTTGTCGATCTTTGTCGTATTTCCATTTCGATTTTTTTCATTTGGTACCACTACAATCGTCATTTACCTACCATGATCTGTGGCATGATTTAGATCAAATACCGCTAACTGCTTTGAATACGGTGAATAAGCAAATGACCTGTGCTGGTTTAAAAAAATTCTGAGTATTACACACATAGATTTCGATCTTTTTTGTTCTTCCCTCTTTACAAAACGAACAAAAGTTCGTATACTAATTATACGAACTTTTGTTCGCATAAAATAATGAGGTGAGAAATCATGAAATCAATGAGACGTCTTGGCTTAGTATTAATGGTATTATTTTTAGGCATTATTATTGGTAATTTTGGTATGCGTACAGCATTGTTGATCTTTGTTCCGTTGTTTGCTTTATGGTTTATGTTGTGGGATGAAAAGAAATACCGTCAGTCTGAACGGCGTCGGATTCATGATGACACTTTTTATCCAGACTCCTATTATCGATCGAGACACTCTTGATCTTGACCCATAAAGAATCCTGAATAACGAAATAAAAAAAAACACATATGTAAGAGTCAAAAAACGGCTCATGCACAAAAAAGTAGTCGATTGTTCCCCCCATCAAAAAACAATTGACTACTTTTACAAATACACCTGCACAAACTAAAAATAGTGAGCAAGCGTGCTTAGGATTGCTTCACAAAAAAGAGAGTGGGACAATTAGTCAGAAAAAATCTGATTAACGTCCCACTTCTTTTTACATTTATTTTTAATGTTTATTAAGCAAAAAATCGTTTAATATTCCATCAAGGTGATCATATCATATCCTTCGATTTTTTCACGACCATCTAAGTCCATTAGTTCGATCAAGAAAGCACAGCCAACAACGACACCGCCCAATTTTTCTACTAATTCGATCGTTGCTTTGATCGTTCCCCCTGTAGCCAATAAGTCATCACAAATCAAGACTCTTTGTCCAGGTTGGATCGCATCTTTATGGAGTGTCAATGTATCTGTACCGTATTCCAGTCCGTAAGTTACTTCGATCGTTTCACGAGGCAACTTCCCTTTTTTACGTACAGGTGCAAATCCAACTCCTAATTCGTAAGCTACAGGACAGCCAACGATGAATCCTCGCGCTTCTGGTCCTACAACCATATCGATTCTTTTTTCTTTCGCATAATCTACGATCTGTTTCGTTGCTTCTCTGTAGGCATCTCCATCAGCCATAAGGGGCGAGATGTCACGAAAAATAATTCCTTTTGCTGGATAATCAGGAATACTTGCAATATATTTTTTTAAATCCACTATTTGTCTCCTCCTAGGTTGTTAACCTTTTTTTAATAGAGGGAATATCACTTAACAATAAGAATTCCTCTACTTTGATTTTTTTTATTCGTTGCTGATAACGCACGCTATCAGTCAACGGATGACTTTTGGGATTAGCGATCTTTTGCAAAACGCCATCTTCTATTGTAACAAATTTCAATTCAAAAAACACCTGAATCATAAAAATTAATAATTTTTGTGGTATTTTTAGATATTGAGCAATTGAGCCTAATTTATAGCGAATATCTATTTTTTCTTGTGTATGGATTAGTTTGAACAATTTGGCATATTGTTCTCTTGATCCAACTCCATTCAAATAAGCTTCTTCATAAGAAATCCCTAATAAGTACATTCGATCGAAAGAACCAAAGGCAAGGATTTCTTTTAATATTTCTAAATCATTTGGACAATCAACTACCAGCAAGGAATGATATGAATTATCGTGGATCAACTGCTTGATATGTTCCATACTTTCGAACACGTGGACATTGTCTGTAGCCAGTCCAGAGATTTCTTTTAAAGAAGAGCGATCAAACGCAAGATACAATGTTTGTGGATCAACCTTCGTTAACTGACGGTATCTCTTTGAACGCCAATCAAAAATTTGAAATCCATCAACAACAAAGTCTGATACCAGCAATTGCGGTTTTTTCCGACCGTTCCATTCATTGATAGCTAATTTCCCAACGATATCCACTGGATTATTTAACAGCTCAGCTTCTTGGTCACCAAAACCAAATGCTACCGCATCTAACGGACTAGCTTCTTCCATCAATGTTAACTTCAAATGTTGCTGACTCGTACCAATTCTTTTCACATTTTCAGCCAAGATTTGGCGAAACAGAAAGTGAGGTACCGCATTGTCTGTACCATATGGTGCAAGTAACTTTAATTCATTAAGCAATTCAATGGTTACATCTTTGGGTGTAAGGACTTCGTCGATCGGTAAAGCTGCGCCTTTTGTCAAATCTATTTTTTGTTCGGAAACATACTGATTCATTCGTTTTTGTAATTCTTGAAGATTATCACTAGGCATCGTTAACCCTACAGCAGCATGGTGTCCTCCAAAGAAAGTAAATAAGTCACGCATCGCATCTAACATTTCATATAGATTCAGGGCTTCGACACTTCGGCCAGATCCTTTCGCTGTACCATCTTCTTTGATCGTTAAGACGATCGTCGGTTTACCAGTGGCATTCATCAGTTTACCAGCTACGATCCCCAACACTCCCTCATGCCACCCAGGATGGGCAAGAAGGTGGATCTGATTCGTTTCATCAATCATTTCCAATGCTTCTTGGGTAATTTTTTCAACGACTGCTTTTCTTTCTTCATTGATCGTGTTGAGTTTTTTGGCATACGTGAGTGCCGCTTCCTCATCAAAGGTAGCTAGCATCTCGACAGCTGGATTAGGATCACCCATTCGGCCAATCGCGTTGAGCCGAGGGGCAATTGAAAAGCCGATGGTCGTTTCATCTGCTTCTTTCATAGAGACGCCACTTTCATTAAATAAAGCTTGTAAACCGATCCGTTCGGTTTCTTTGATCGTATCTAATCCTAAAGCAACAAGTGTGCGATTTTCGCCTGTCATTGATACTAAGTCTGCAATCGTTCCAATCGCCACTAGATCTAAAAATTCAGCAGGAGGTTCTTCTAATAATGCTGTTGCCACTTTAAAAGCTACTCCGACACCTGCTAGATCAGGAAACGGATAATTCCCTTGTGGATGTCGTGGATGAACGATAGCGTAGGCTTCAGGTAATTCACTGGGCATTTCATGGTGATCTGTGATGATTACATCAACACCTGCTTGTTGCGCATAAGCTACGGCATCGTGACCAGCCACACCATTGTCCACTGTAATGATCAATTGCGCACCTGCATCGATTTTTTCTTGATAAACGGCTTTGTTTGGTCCATAGCCATGGATAAAACGATTGGGTAAAAATGTTTCGACATTGGCGCCGAGTAGCTCCAATGTTTCTTTCATCACTGTCGTACTTGTAATCCCATCTGCATCGTAGTCACCATAAACGACTATTTTTTCACCATTGATCACCGCTTCTTGGATTCGACTGATGGCTTTATCCATGTCATGTATTAAGTAAGGATCATGCAATTCTTGATGTTTGGGATTCAAAAATTCTTTTACTTTCTCTACATCACGATAGCCTCGTTGCCAAAGTAATTTGCCAATAAAAGGCGATAGATTCTCTTGCTTTATACTTTGAAGAAACATTTCAGTCGGTTCTGATTCACTTAATTGCCAATCATAATTTGCTTGTCTCACTTGCTCACCCCTAACCTAGTTATTATAGCAAACGAAAAGTTTAAAAAAAAGAAGAAAGATAGCCACAAACACATTAAAATGGTCTTCAAAAAGTCGTTACGCACTTTTTGAAGACCATTTGACAAACCCGAAACTCAGCCTTTTACCTCTCAGCCAAATGTAACAATGGTTCCTGCCATCTTTTATTTTGATCTCGTTCATGAAACTTTAGTCAAAATAATTATAGCTTTGCTTTGCTGAAATTTTCTGCGTATCAGATGTTGTCGACTGCGCTTGTTGTAGTTGTTTTTTCGTTGCTTGTAATTCTGCCTGATAAGCAGCTTCTAATTCTGCTCGTTCATTTCGGAATGTTCGTTGTTGTTCTTCCTTTGCTTCAGCAATTTTTTTATCAAGATTTTCTTGATAATCTGATAGTTCCTGCTTTAATTGTTTGATTTGTTTTTTCTGTTGCCATAAAGTGGTTGATGCAGTAACAAAAACAATCAATGCACCAATAATCGCCGAACCAATGATAACTAAAATCAATGGTGCAGAAAATGAAGCAATCCCAAAGTTAACAGGAACATTTCTGTTGTTTAATACAGCAAATACGACAATAATCAAGACAAGCAAAAATCCAATAATCACACTACTTTGTTTTTTCATACTCTTTCACCTACTTTTTATTAAAAATCCCACTTGCGAGGTAGTCGCCAATAGTCGGAAAGAGAGTGTAAAATTTAGCCGCTATTTCAAGAAGGACAGGACGATTCACTTCACGCTTTGGATGTTCCATTGTTCGTACAATTGTTTTTGCTAGTTTCTCCGGTTCTAAAACAAGTTGACTAACTTTTTCTAAATAACTGCCGGTAGGATCAGCTTTATCAAAAAATTCAGTAGCAACCGGTCCTGGATTCACCGTAGTGACTGCCACTCCAAGTGGTCTTAATTCTAATCGTAAGGCATTAGAAAAGCCTAAGACAGCAAATTTTGTTGCTGAATAGATCGTTGATTTCGCCGTCGCCATTTTCCCAGCCATTGAAGCGATATTGATGATATGTCCTTGCCTTCTTTCAGCCATATCAATCGCAAATTTTTGGGTTAAGACCATCATACCTAGTACATTTACTTCAAACATATCGTAAGCTTTTCCTAAATCGAAAGTTAAAAAATCTTCAAAAATGCCAAAGCCGGCATTATTGACTAACACATCTACACGTCCGACTGTTTGCATCACTTGTTCATAGAGCCGATCGACGCTGTCAGGATCACTCACATCTACTGGAAAAGCATAGGCTTCCTTTCCGCTTAATCTCTGACATTCTGCTTTAACCTCATCAATCAATTGGCTGCGTCGAGCACAAGCAATGACGATAGCACCTTTTTTTGCAGCTTCATAACAGATTTGAGCGCCCAATCCACCAGAACTACCGGTTACTAAGACAACTTTATTTTCTAAATTCATTCTTTTCCTCCTCACGAAATGGAATATCGACAGTATCAAAATCTCTCATGATCCTTGTATTTGCAAAGACCTCACGTGCCTCTTCTTCTAGTTCTTGCGCAGCTTTTCCTAAATAGCGCGCACTAATATGGGTTAATAACAAACTTTTCGCTGCTGCTTCTTTAGCTACTTCAGCCGCTTGATAAGTCGTCGAATGGAAGTAGTTCTTTGCCAGCTTGGCTTCATTTTTGTTAAACGTACTTTCATGAACCAAAACATCACAGTCTTGGGCCAACACGACTGAATTTGCTGTCTTCCTCGTATCACCTAAAATCGTAACGATCCGCCCTTTTTTGTCTGGTCCCACAAACTGCTTCCCGTCCACAACCCTTCCATCAGGTAATTGAACAGATTCTCCTTTTTTCAACTTTCCATATATTGGTCCAGCCGGAATATTCAGTTCTTGTAATTTTTCAACTTGAAGCTCTCCTTTATGGTCATGTTCCACAATCCGAAAGCCATAGCTGGCAATTCCATGATCTAATTTTTTAGTATAGACAGAAAAATGCTGATCTTGAAAAATCGGCTGATCTTCAACTAACTCGATGAATTTCAACGGATAGCCTAAACGTGTTTGCGAAACAGCTAACGAAGTTTTGACAAATGTCTCGATTCCTTTTGGTCCGTAGATCTCCAAGGGCGTATCTCCACCTTGGAATGAACGACTGCTTAACAAGCCTGGCAACCCAAAGATATGGTCACCATGTAAGTGAGTAATAAATATCTTTTCAATCTTTCTTGGACGAATGTTGGTACGTAAGATTTGCATTTGCGTTCCTTCACCACAGTCAAATAACCAGACTTCATTTCTTTCATCCAAAAGTTTTAATGCAATACTGGTAACGTTTCGATGTTTGGCAGGTACCCCTGCACCAGTTCCTAAAAATTGTAATTCCATAATCTACCTGACTTTCTTTAAACTCACTATTAATTTTATGGGAAATGTGTCGGATAATCAACCGAAAGTCCGTATTGCTTCCTAAATAATTGCATTTTTATTGGTACTAAAAAAAGAAAAACGCCTTTTTCACGCGTTTCTCTTTCTTTATTCTGTTCGTCTCTTTATTGAGGATGTTTGTCTTTCCACGATTTCCGTGCCGTTTCTTGTGTTTGTTTTTCGACTTCTTTGGCAGCGTGGACGTCTTCTTCGACCTCTTCATAATCTAAGCGAGTAATTTCGCCACCTAAATCCATCATGACTAATTGGTTCAAAGGACGATTATCTTCTTCTTCAGCAATCAAAATCAAACCGGTTGCTCCTTCGCCAATTTTATTGCCCACAAAATCAAAAACTGTCTGAGCATCTTGGATTTCCTTGGCATCCTGCGTAGCACCGATCATCCCGCCAGCAAACCAGCCTAAAAGAATCCCTAGTGGGCCTCCCAAGACACCGACTAACATTCCGATTAAACCACCTTTTGAAGATTTATTGTTTCCAGTAAAATCCAAAAAATCCTCTATTTTGAATTGATGCGTTCCATTAGGATCATGACTAATCACTGCCATTTGTTCACCCTTGATGGCACGAGAAGCGTGTAATCGTTTGATTTCAGAAAATGCTTGGTAAGCTTGACTCTCTACAGGGAAATTCAAAATAATCACTCGTTTGCTCATAAAAACACTCCTCTATTCATTTTCTTTATTCTAACTTTTATTTTAAAAAAACAAAAGGAAAAACCCTTTAATAAATAACACATAAGAAATATAAATTTTTCCTATTAAAAAATCTTTCTGGATACTATTGGTGATAGCTTAAAAATTTTTACCAAAAGACAAATCCTACCATTGCTTAAACCAAAAAAGCGCCAAACCATTTTTCTGGTTTGACGCTTTGTTGATATTGAGTGTTAACATGGGCTCTTTTCATGAGCATACGTAATCTTATTCGACAAACTCAAATTCAAATTCACCAATTCTCACTAGATCGCCATCTTTTGCTCCACGGGCACGTAAAGCTTCGTCAACGCCCATTCCTCTCAACTGACGAGCAAAACGCATAACAGTTTCATCGTGATCGAAATTCGTCATTTGGAATAGTTTCTCAATTTTTTCTCCTGATAAGATCCAAGTAGCATCAGGATCGCGATCGATTTTAAATTCTGGCCCTTCTGGATTGAATCCATATTGAACTGTTTCTTCTTCGATTTCTTCATCATATAACGGAAACTCTGGTGTTACTTCTAGAAGATCCGCTGTCGCATTCAGCAATGGATCAATGCCTTTTCTTGTTACTCCTGAAACTGGAAAAATCGGCATATCGTCTGCAAATTCATCTGTTTTTTCTTTATTAAGCTGCTCTTTGAATTTTTTCAAATTTTCTTCTGCGTTTGGCATGTCCATTTTATTGGCTACAATTATTTGAGGTCGTTCCAATAAACGAAGATTGTAAGTAGACAATTCATGGTTGATCGCCAAATAGTCTTCGTAAGGATCTCTGCCTTCCATCCCACTCATATCAATCACATGTAAAATAACACGAGTACGTTCGATATGACGTAAAAACTGCGTTCCTAAGCCAACACCTTGAGAAGCTCCTTCAATCAATCCAGGAAGGTCCGCTGCTGCAAAACTGCGTCCATCGCTAGTTGTTACCATACCAAGATTTGGTACTAATGTCGTGAAATGGTACGCACCGATTTTAGGCCGAGCAGAAGAAATAACTGAAAGCAGCGTTGATTTACCTACAGATGGAAAGCCAACCAGCCCAACATCAGCCAAGACTTTTAGTTCTAATTCGATTCTGCGTTCTTGACCTGGTTCGCCGTTTTCTGCAATTTCTGGTGCTGGGTTTCGTGGAGAAGCAAAGCGGATGTTTCCTCGTCCCCCTCGACCGCCTTTAGCAACAACTAAGGTTTGACCATTTTCAATCAAATCGCCTAACAAAGCGCCTGTTTCAGCATCACGGACAGTCGTTCCTTGAGGGACTTTTACATAAGTATCTTCTGAACCCCGACCGTGCATCCCTTTACTCATTCCGTTTTCTCCTGGCTGTGCTTTAAAATGGCGATTGAAACGAAAATCCATTAATGTACGTAAACCTTCATCAACGATCAAAATGACGTCACCGCCACGACCGCCGTCACCACCAGCAGGTCCTCCATCAGGTACATATTTTTCTCTGCGAAAAGCGACCATTCCGTCGCCGCCTTTACCGGCCTTCACATCGATGGTTACTTGATCTAAAAACATGGACATCTTTAAGTCCTCCTATTTTAATTATCTATTATTCATTTGACTGCCTGAATTTCCACAATAAACAAAAGTCTTATTTATTTTATCGGTCAAAAGCTATTTTGTCTATCGTTTCAATTAAACTTTCCAGGTTTTGTTCATTTTTTCTATTCTACTTAAGGAAATTGTTTCAAAGATCTCCTAGTGCTTTTCACCTCTCAGACCATTTTATCACTTTACTTTTGTAAGTATCTTTTTTTGACAAATTTTGTGAACAGGAGGAAAATGACAGTGTATTAATCAAGGATGCGAAGTTTGCACCCTCAATATCACTAAAGAAGGAACTTTTGATTATGACAGTAAAAGTAGGTATTAACGGATTTGGACGTATTGGACGTTTAGCTTTCCGCCGAATCAAAGAAGTATCTGATGATATTGAAGTCGTAGCAATCAATGACTTAACTAGCCCAACAATGTTGGCACAGTTGCTACAATTTGATTCAACTCATGGAACCTATCCCGGTACAGTTACTGCAACAGAAGACTCAATCGTAGTAGATGGTGAAGAAACGCGTGTCTATGCTGAACCAGATGCAAGTAAAATCCCTTGGGTTAAAGAAAACGGGGTCGATATCGTACTGGAATGTACTGGTTTTTATACTTCGGAAGAAAAAGCACAAGCCCATTTGAACGCTGGGGTAAAACGTGTAGTGATCTCTGCTCCTGCTGGTGCAATGAAAACTATCGTATACAATGTAAATGATGATACGTTAGATGCTAATGATAAAATCATTTCGGCAGGCTCTTGTACGACAAACTGTTTAGCACCGATGGCTTATTTCTTAAATAATGAATTTGGTATCGAAGTGGGGACTATGACTACCGTTCATGCTTATACTTCTACACAAATGTTATTAGACGGACCAGTAAAAGGTGGAAATTTACGGGCAGCTCGATCAGCAGCTGACAACACGATCCCTCACTCAACAGGTGCGGCAAAAGCAATTGGCTTAGTTATTCCAGAGCTTCAAGGGAAATTGCAAGGTCACGCACAACGAGTACCTGTAGTGGATGGTTCATTAACAGAACTAGTTTCCATTTTAAAAACAAAAGTGACCGCTGAACAAGTGAACGAAGCGATCAAGAAACATACCGAAGACAATCCATCATTTGGTTACGATGATCGTCAAATCGTCTCTGGTGACGTAATCGGTACCACACAAGGTTCGATTTTCGATCCAACTCAAACAGAAGTCACAACGGCTGGCGATTACCAACTCGTAAAAACCGTTGCTTGGTATGACAATGAATATGGTTTCACTTGCCAAATGATCCGTTTGTTGGAAAAATTTGCTAATCTTTAATCACCAAAAAATCACATGTTTTCAAAGATAGAAAATAGAGACCGTTTGAACGACTCGTTGAGTGGTTCAAACGGTCTCTTTATCTAGTTCTTCTAAACTGGTTCAAAAAGAACGAGTGATGGTAAACCTTATCATCTCTCTTGATCAAAGATAGAATTTTTATAAACATCCCTTATTTGCGAATTACTAGCTCGTGTTTTTTTCACTTTCTTTTGAGCAAAGTGTTCTGGATAAGCTATTTTCAATGCTCTTTCTTCTCCTAAATTATTCGCTAACTCTGTATTTTTTCCACTCAATTTCTCAAGATCATTAATATAAACATAACGCCCTAACTGCATTGTACTTGAAAAAATAGCAAAATCTACTGCGGCAGAAAAATGATGAAATCCCTGTTTTGATTTTAAATAAGCACTTTGATCAATGATATAATCTGTAACTTTTCCTCCATTGCTAATTAAAGATAAATCCCTTTGAAGGATAAAGTCACTTTTGTTCTTATCGTTGCTCTTATTGAGTGCTTGTGCTAGTTCTGATAGGTTAGATTTAGAAATTTCAAATTCATGTACACAAGGTAACAGACCATTTACTTGCGTTCTTTTTTGATAGTAACCTGTGGGATCAACCACTGAAACGATAAAGTTCCCGAAAGTATTTTTCCGTATCACACAACCAAGATTCTGTTTTTCATGAGGACCCTTGTCCTTCAACTTGATCTGAATATCATGAGAAGTAACTAGAAAAGAAGTTGGATCGCCTGGCATTAATCGAGAGAGTTCTTGTACAATCGAATTTTTTTCTAACTGATAATACTTACTATATTGAAGTGAACGGCTAATTGCTGCCACTTCATTTGGCAGAACAATCCCTCTTGACTGTTTTAATTGTTCTTCTGCTTTCTCAAATATTTCTTTTGGTTCCCGCAGCTCAGCTAGGTAAATCCCTCTGTCTTCTACTTCTACTGAATCTTGTCTATACGGCGATTTTCTTTGTTGAGAAGTTGTGAGTATTGTATCTTCAATTTTTGTTTTCCAATTCTTATCCATATTTTCCACTTGTTCAGTTTTATTATGTACAATAACCATCGAATGAAGAAGATCTTCCGAATATTGTAATTGGTTCATCCTCTTAAGTGCTGCGTAATGAAACTCATTCATCAAACGTTTATGATTATTTTGTTGAGTTGCTGGTGTAAGATTGAAGTAATCCATTGGGGGCTTCGTTTGTTCATCAATTGCCTTCCCCTTCTGATCTTGTATTTGACCGTTCTTTTGAACATCCTCATGAATTTGATCAATAGCATTCCCATAAAAAATGTAGTCAACAGTGTAATATAGTTGCGGAAGTAAGAAATGAAATTTTTTTGAATGTGATATATTCTTTGCCGTTTCTTTTATTTCTTGTTTATTCCTAAGATTCTCAAATTTATCCACTAGTGTAGTCATATTCTCATGGCTAGAGTGTAATGGCGTGCCCAATAGATTGGCTAACTCTTTGGTTTTGTCTTGATCGATTGCGCATTTGCGAATCGTGAGCTCTTGGTCATTCGAAGTTACCAATGTAACGAGATATTTATTGTTTTGATTTTGGATAATTGCTCCTGTTAAACTAGTGTATACAGGCTCGTTTTCAGTGGTGTCCTTAATCAACTCTTTTTCCTCTTTATGTAACGGTCTCCCACTTAGGAGTGGTAATACGAGAAAACGAGCTTTATCTCCACTTAAGTGTAAGAGTTCTTGTTCTATTTTTTGTGTATCTTGGATAGCATCGCTACTCCGTTCGAATGAATCGTACATTGTAAACTGACCTTTTTCTTCAACTAAACTTGTTATGTTAGGATCGGCACTCACGTTGATCATATGACCCCAAATTTTCAAATTCTCTTTAAACATCTCTTTCGTCTCATTCAAATCAGGAATATGCCGAATATCTCCAACTGGAAGATCAAAAAATTGTTCATACATTTTGAAATTCCCAAATTTGTCTTGCTTATTTACTTCAATCGAAGGTTTTTTTTTGAACAAACGTTTTGTGCGGTTCAAAATTGAATGTTTAGTATCTTTAGAGGATATTGAATTGACTAATAATCGTGCGCGCAAAGCTTGTTCTAGTTCTAGTTTATTTGCCAGTGGCATTTTTTCGCTCCCTTTCTTGAGATCATTTTTTATAATAAAAATCGTTTTGTGCGGTTGATTCGCTTTTTTTCATGAAACGATTTTATATCCGTTTTTATGTCAAAAAGGCTCCTAAATTCATTTTCTCTATTTTCATTCTTCACAATGTATTTTTCGATAATGACAGAAAGGTTCCTCTTTGCCTATTCTTGATTTTCGTTCGTTTTTTTGTCTGATTTATGTAAAATTCTCAACTATATATGTAAGCAGTCACCCATATTTCTATTGTGAACGGATGACTGCCGGTAAATAAAAAGAATGAGTTCTCTCTATTAGAATCCTAAAATTATTTTTGTATTATCTATTAGCAAACAACTCATTGGACATATTTTGCTAAAAACTCTTTGACGGTTTGCTGATACTTTTCTGGGTCTGCCTGATACGCTTTTGCGTGTTCGGCTCCCTTGACCACGTATTTTTCTTTTGGTCCCTTTGTTGCAGCATATACTTTTGCTAACATATTATAGGGAACGAATGTATCCGCATCACCATGGATAAATAACATTGGTTTCGTATTTTTAGTTAATTGATCAACGGCACTTGCTTCCCCAAAAAAATACCCTGCTCGAATTTTTGTAATCAAGCTAGTCACTTGGATCAATGGAAAAGAAGGTAAGTTGAACATATCTTTTAGTTGATATGCAAGTTCTTCATCAACTGACGAATACCCACAGTCTTCGATGATCGCTTTCACGTTATTTGGTAGCTTCTCACCGCTCGTCATCATCACAGTTGCAGCACCCATACTTACTCCATAAAGTACGATTTGTTGCGACTGCCCTGTTTCTGCTAAGATTTTATCGATCCATTGGACGTAATCTTTTCGCTCTGGCCAACCGAATCCGATATAATCCCCTTCACTACGCCCGTGGCCTCGAGCATCTGGAACTAACACATTGTAGCCTAAATCATGAAACATTTTTGCATAATTTGCCATTGTTTCTGCATTCCCCATATAACCATGGGCAACAATAACTGTTTTATCACTTTTCTTTTCTGCTGGCAGATAGATCGCAGACAATTTCAAATGATCTGTTGATGTTAGATGCCAGTAAGTGCGATTCTCTTTCTGATTGAACCACTTTGTCGCCTCGTTTTCTTTTGTTGTTTGAGAAGTTCCCGGCGTATCGTTTTCTAAAAAATCCTTTTCTGATGGGACAACTGCATAATTATAAAAATAGTTGCCTGCAAATAATAGAACCACTATCACGACAATAGCAATTCCGATTACTATTTTTGTCAAAAGTTTCATCGCTTTCCTTCCTTATTCCATTATTAATACTAATTCTTGATTAAGTATAAACAAAGAAGTTATTCGATGCAATCCTTCCAAGAGTAAATATAAAGCTCCACATCACCCATTTCTCTTCAAATTTCATTTATAAATGGTTGTAAAAAAACCATCTTCACACAACTAATCTATCAAGATCAGTCTTGTTATCTCAGAGACATAACATCTTGACAAATTATTTAGACTAATCAATTTTTCAATCATTTTTACAAAAAAACTTCAAAACCAGTAGAATTCACCGGCTTTGAAGTTTCCCCGATGGTTCTTAGCTTTTAAACAAAAATAGTTTAAAAGTTAGGAACCATTATTTTTTATTTTCGATCATTTTAAAACTTGACCACGGTTTTAAGAAGTCTAATAAGAACAATTCATCTTCTGAAATACGTCCGACTACATTCACACGACCGTCATTTTTCATCTCTTTTAGCGCAATTTGAGTTTCACCTTTGTATTGGTCATACCCCACATTATCAATCAAGACATCCCCGCGAGACATGTCCCGGGTATTATGTGGTGGGAATGGTTTATCTTTATAGTAGATCCGTGTCATTGTTGAACGAAGGATATATTCTGAACGATCACCACGATAGCTGTGGAGATTATCAAACAAACAAATCCGTTCATCTTCGGTGATATCTTCTTCAACATCTACTTTCAATGTTGGATAATCTGCATTAAATGCTTCTGCCATCGCTTTTAGTTCTTCCTCGCTCGCATAAGCATTGCCGATAGAAATATCATCGATCAAACCCGTAAGCATCAAGTGCTTGACTTGTGTAGAAATCTCTAAGTTTCGATGATCTTCAAGCGAACACAAACCGTCTTGCGTTGGCCATGGTCCGAAATCAGCGGTTTGAGAATTGACGAATGCCATTGTATTCAAATTATAATTTCTAAATTTTTCTGAGCAATACACAAAATGATCATAACTCAAACCAGAATAGCGATGAGGGTAAAAATTATGAGACCCTAACAAATTATTAGTATTCGGAGAATAACTCATGATGTTGTCAACATAACTAGTTCCAGAACTCATATTGATCTCAATCTTAATACCGTATGGATTACGTGTCATTTTTGCTTCTTCAGCTCCCGTAAATCCGATATCTAAACGGATGCCGTACGCTCCCATCTTATGAAAAAAGGAAAGATCATCGTAGGATATCCCTAATTGTTCAAATAATGCTGGGTTGATATCTACCATAACTTCCATTCCTAATTGGTTCGCATATTCCACAACTTTAGAAAAATCAGCTAAAACCTTTTCTTTGTCATCTTCTATTTGTAATAAGCTAGTAAATACACGTTTGAATCCATATTTATGTGCTAAATCCAAATATGCTTTGTCCTTTTTGAACGTTGAACGTTCCGGATAAATCGAAATACCTAATTTTCCCATCAGTTGAATCCTCCCAAAATCTTTTTTGTATCCACTTACATTATAACAAAAGCGCTTTAAATGGTCTACACCTTTGAGAAAAGTGATCATAAACGAAGAAATTATGAGAAAAAGAATAGGTAAATTGAACATTATTTGTTATCATTATAGATAACAAACTGATTATCTTTGAAAGGAACCAAAAATGAAAACAAAAAAACTTCTTTTAAGTATGGGATTGGTTGCAACCCTACTATTTGCAGCAGGGTGTAATCAAAGTGAACCAAAAACAAACACTTCTGAAACAACAAGTTCAACAGAAAAAACAACGGAAAGCAGTACAAAAGAAAGTGTCGATTTAAACGCACTCCCTCTTCCTCAATTGAGCAATGAGGTCGCTGCCAATGAAGATCTGGTTGAGATGGTCACATCAAAAGGGACAATCAAAATGAAATTATTCCCTGAATTGGCCCCTAAAGCAGTTGAGAATTTTATGACACATGCTAAAGATGGCTATTACGATGGCTTGACTTTCCACCGAGTGATCAAAGATTTCATGATCCAAGGAGGCGATCCTAAAGGGGATGGTACTGGCGGTGAAAGTATTTGGGGCAAAGGATTTGAAACTGAAATATCTAACCAGCTTTACAACATCCGCGGAGCTTTATCCATGGCACGTGCCCAAGATCCTAACAGTAATGGGAGCCAATTCTTTATCGTCCAAAACTCAGATGATATGCATGACGGACTATTAAAAGATGATTACCCTCAAGCAATCATCAATGCGTATAAAAATGGTGGCTATCCTAGTTTAGATGGTGAATATACGGTCTTTGGACAAGTCATCGAAGGAATGGACGTTGTAGATAAAATCGCAGAGGTTGAAACAGATGCCTCAGATAAACCAAAAGAAGCGGTTAAAATTGAAAAAATCAACATCTTACAAGAAGCGAAAGAATCATAAGACGAATCATTAAGTAAAAGCCGAAGAATAACGAAAGGTACTCCATTGCCCTTCGCTGTTCTTCGGCTTTTACTGATAACTGGGTCCTTGTAAATTCTGCTTTTATAAAAAAAGCCGCTTTACCCAATTAAGCATCTTTGTTCACAATAAAAGTAAACTCACACTCACAAACTTTTTTATCCTCGACATAAGCCGCAGATAAAGCGGTCCCTACTGCACCCTTCATTTTTGTGATTTCAAAATGACATTTCATCACGTCACCAGGAACCACTTTCTGGCGAAATTTCGCTTTGTTAATCCCACCGATATACGCTCTTTTGCCTAAAAATTCTTCTGATTTTAAAATCAGAATCGATCCAGCTTGCGCTAAGGTTTCTAGAATCAATGCACCAGGCATTACTGGATTATCAGGAAAGTGTCCTTGGAAGAAATCTTCATTGATCGTTACATTTTTCGTTGCGACGATTTTCTTTCCTGGTTCTAAGGTATCGACATAATCGATATAGCATATTGGATAACGATTGGGAATCAAGTCCATTACTTCAGTAGCTGATAATACGTAAGACATAATATACTCCTTCTTTTGGCTAATTGCCTTGATTATTACTTTGATTATCAAAGTATCATATTCTTAAATTTTTAGCAATCTTTTTTTATTATTAAAAAAAATAGTTTGACAATCAAAGCATTTTGACTAATAATAGAAAATCAAGAGGTTATTATTTTGCAATTATTGTTTATTATACAACCTATTAAATCTTTTTAAGATCAAAGGAGTGTCAATATGTCTTTTTTAGAAGGAAAGAAAATCGTCATTATGGGCGTCGCAAATAAGCGAAGTATTGCTTGGGGTTGTGCCGAAGCAATGATGAAACAAGGTGCTGAGATCATCTATACTTATCAAAATGAACGCATGAAAAAATCATTGCTTAAATTAGTCGGCGAAGATGCCTTTACGGTGGAATGTGATGTATCAAGTGATGAAAGTATTGAAAAAGCAATGGATGCAATCGGCGAATATGCTGGAGAAATCCACGGCCTAGTACACGCGATCGCATACGCAAACAAAGAAGAATTATCAGGAAACGTATCCGATATCTCACGTGACGGCTATCAATTAGCGCAAGATATCAGTAGCTATTCATTAATCGCTGTAACAAAATATGCACAAAAGTATCTAGCACATAACAGCGGAATTGTAAGCATGTCTTATTTAGGATCAGAACGCGCTATTCCTAACTACAACATGATGGGAATTGCAAAAGCATCTTTAGAAGCAGCCATCCGTTACTTAGCTGCAGAACTATCTCCTAAAGGCATTCGTGTCAACGGTATTTCAGCTGGGGCGATCAAAACATTAGCGGTTACTGGCGTGAAAGATTACCAAAAATTGATCCAATTATCTGAATCACGTACACCAGATCAACAAGGTGTGACGATCGAAGAAGTCGGAAATGCCTGTGCCTTTTTAATTAGCCCATTATCAAGCGGAATGATTGGCGACATTGTTTATGTAGATAAAGGCGTCCACTTATCTTAAGAGAACCCTATTTACTTTAGTCATCCCATTTAAAACAACACGAATCGCTTTTTATTTAAGTAAGATAACGGAAAAATTCGTTTAACACTAACGAACTCACCGGTTTCAAATAAACTTTAAACGACGACCTACTATTGATAGGCTTATCAATATTGGGTCGTCTTATTTTGATTGATCCCTAAAGAAAATATGAGACCCAGACGATGATACGCATGAAATATGTCTATCTAGATTATTGTGACAGATTACAAGCCATTTGATTGTTAAAATATAAATAGTTTATATTTTAATATGAGTGAAATTGTATCTTCTATTTGGTGATGGATAAACTCTTCTAAAGTAGTATGTGGCAAGAAAGCTTGTAAAACTAATTTTATAAAAAAACTAGGACAGATCATCTATATCTGTCCTAGAAATCGTAGCATCTCTTTTTTATTAGATTATACTGTTGTTTATTCGACTACTTCGATCCAACCCTCAGGCGCTTCTACATCGCCAAACTGGATCCCTGTCAATTCATCATACAATCGTTTAGTTACAGGACCAACTTCTGTTTCGCTATGGAAAACATGTAAGTTATTTTGATAATAGATCCCTCCGATCGGTGAGATGACCGCTGCTGTGCCACACGCTCCTGCTTCGGCAAATTGGTCTAATTGATCAATAAAGATATCCCCTTCGACAGCAGTTAAGCCTAAACGCTCTTCAGCCAATTGTAAGAGTGAATATTTCGTGATACTTGGTAAAATCGATGGCGATTGCGGTGTGATAAATTGCCCATCTTTAGTAATACCAAAGAAATTCGCTGCACCGACTTCTTCAATTTTCGTGTGAGTAGCAGGATCTAAATACACGCAGTCTGAATAATCTAATTCCTTCGCTTGTGTACCTGGCAACAGACTAGCTGCATAGTTCCCTCCTACTTTTGCTGCCCCTGTTCCATTAGGTGCTGCCCGGTCGTACTCTGATACGATAAAGTTCGTTGGTTTCAAACCACCTTTAAAGTAAGCACCAACTGGTGTACAGAAAACGACAAATAAGTACTCTGGCGCTGGGTGCACACCAATGTTTTCACCGACACCAATCAGAAAAGGACGTAAGTATAATGTTGCGCCTGTTCCATAAGGTGGTACAAATGCTTCGTTCGCTTTGACTACGTCTTTCACAGCTTCAATGAACATTTTTTCTGGTACCATCGGCATCAATAACCGTCTAGCACTTTGATTCAAACGACGGCTGTTTTGATCTGGTCGAAAAAGATTGATCTTGCCATCTTTTCTTCGGTAAGCTTTTAATCCTTCAAAGCATTGTTGTCCATAATGAAGCGCTGGAGAACCTTCATGGATTGTTAAATAGTTGTCTTCCGTCAATTCTCCTTTTTCCCATTGACCATCTTTCCACTTTGCAACGTAACGCCAAGGAGTTTTGATATATGAGAAACCTAAATTATTCCAATCCAATTGCATATTCATTCCACCTATCTTTGTTTTGTGAATATTTTAGCACTATCCTTGAGGTTTGTCATTTTATTTTTTGGAAAATTTCTGAAATTTGAAACAGTTTTGCTGATTTTCTTTTTCCCTCGTTCTTGTTACAATACAGTAGTGAGTATATATTTTAGAAAAGGGGATCTTATGTTTTTACAACTAGCGACAACAGCAACCACTTCCACAGGTGAAACATTAACTGACCAAGCAGTCCACCAAGTGAATGCTTTCCAACGTTTCTGGAATACGATCGATTGGGATGCAATTTTTGCAACCTTTATCCAAAAAGGACTTTATTTAGTTTTTTTAATTCTTTTATTTGCCATACTTAACCGTGTCGGAAAATATTTAATTGATAAATCTTTTAAACAATATTCTAAGAAATCGGTTTTGAATGAAAGTCGTTTAAAAACGTTACACAGTCTGTTAAATACGATTTTCCAATACACGATGGGTTTTTTCTTTATTTATGCGATTTTATCCGTCATTGGTGTTCCGATTGGTTCATTGTTGGCAGGAGCGGGAATCGCTGGGGTAGCAATTGGATTGGGCGCACAAGGCTTTATGAGTGATGTGATTACCGGCTTTTTCATTATTATGGAACAACAAATGGATGTCGGAGATTATGTAAAATTAGCGAATCTGTCAATTGAAGGAACAGTGGCTTCTGTCGGTATTCGGACGTTACAGCTAAAAGCCGTAGACGGTACGGTCCACTTTATTCCCAATCGAAACATCACGACTATCAGCAACCTATCCAGAGCGAATATGCAAGTTCTACTTGATATTCGCATCGTGCCGGAAGAAGGCTATGATTCTATCTACGAAATCATCGATCGTGTAAATCAACGATTAGCTGAAAAATACCAAGACGACTTACAAACTGAACCAACAATTTTTGGATTAGTCGATTTAGGGAACAGTAATTTTGCGATTCGAACCATTTGTTATGCCTTGAATGGGAAACAATTTGTTTTGAAAGAAGAATTTTTGAGTTCTTATGTAAAAGAATTGACAACAGCAGGATTTACCATTCCTAACAGCCCGATCAGCTTGAAATAAAAAAGATTGAGACGATTCCTTACGCTTTCCATTAAATGACCTTAATGGAGAAATAAGTGTAATCAGTCTCAATCTTTTTTGCTTTAATCGTTAACTAACGATGTCTAACTTTTCTTTTAATTCTTCGACTTTAGGCGAAACAATGTTTCGTCGTTCCAATTCATGCACCATATAGTTGACTGCCTTTAGTAGTTCTTTTCGAGTAATGATCCCTTTAAAAACTTTGTCTTCTGTAACAACCGGTAGAAAAGGTGAATCAACTAATAAATGGAGAACTTCTTCTAGTTCCCAATTTTCATCGATCGTTGCAACATTCGTTTCCATTACATCTGCAACGGTTAATCCTTCTAATGGGTCCATACTGATCGTTTGTAGATCGATCATTTTATTGACGACATCAGATAAGCTAACTAATCCCACAAAACGGTCATCTTTTCCTAGTACAGGGATCTTCGTATAACCTACTTTCGATAAAACAAGCAAACCATGTGATAATGGATGTTGATACATGACATTCGCTACATTTTCAGCTGAGATCAAAAAAGTCTCTCGATTTTGTAGCAATAACTCTCTTACAATCGGTCCAATCATTGGAGGGCCTCCATTTCAATTTCATTTCAACATAATTATTTTACCGAAAACGGATGCAAAATTCATATAAAAAATCGAGATTTTAGTAAAAATTAGAGATTTTTTGCTTACAAGGAAAAAGTGAAAGCCAGTTCCTCGACAGGTTGATGCGCTCGATTATAATATTGAACATTGACTTGTTCTCCACTGTGTTCAATCAAGGCATAAGAAGGGATTTGGATCGGTCCTCGTGGTTGCGAAATGCTTCCAGGATTCAAATACAAGACCCCTTCTACTACCTCACAACCAATTTGATGCGTATGACCAAAAAAGACCATCGTTGCTTGGTTGGCTTGCGCTTCAAGCGCTAATTGAGTAAGACCAAAACGAACATTTGCCAAATGTCCATGAGTGATAAATATTTTATCTTTCCCAGTATCAACCCACTCTTTTTCAACAAATCCCGGTCCGAAATCACAATTTCCCTTGACTACATGGAAGTGCGTCCACAATTGATCTTCTGGCGATAATTCTGAATCGCCGCAGTGAAAGAAGAAATCCACTTTCGTTTGATAACGAGCAACTAGATCAGCTAAGATTTCCCGATCACCATGGTTATCACTGACAACTAAATAGTTCATTTGTTTTCACCTTCCAACCAGCTTTGCCATACTTGGCTCAATTTCTTCATTGCTTGTGCCCGGTGGCTTACTTGGTTTTTTTCTTCACTTGACATTTCGGCTGCAGTTTCAGTTGAACCGTCAGGAATAAATAGTGGATCATACCCAAAGCCGTTGTCTCCTCTTGGGATTCTTCCTACTTTTCCTGGCCATTGCGCTTCCACCACTAGACTTTCTTTATCCGGTGCAGCAAAAACCAAGGTGCAATGAAATTGCGCCGTTCTTTTCTCATCAGGAATCTCCGTCATCTCATAAAGTAATTTCGCATTGTTTCCTGCATCACTTTTGTGTTCACCGGCAAATCGTGCAGAGTAGATTCCTGGCATGCCGCCTAAAGCATCTACTTTCAAACCAGAGTCATCAGCTAATACAGGTTGATTCAACAAATAAGCAATCGTTTCCGCCTTCAGACGAGCATTTTCCTCAAACGTTGAACCAGTTTCTTCTACATCAGGTAATTCAGGATAGTCAAACAATGTTTTGACTTCATAACCAGCTTTGCCAAACATCGCTTTAAATTCTTCTGCTTTCCCAGCATTTTTGGTAGCAATAACGATCGTCTTCAAATCGTCCTCTCTTTCTGCTCGTTGCTCGAACAAGACATTTTTTTGTTCAAGAATCAATTGCTCAATCGCCGTTTTCCCATAAAAGAGCAGATCGTTTAATTGTTCTCCATCAAAGGTTGCTTCTTCCCCAGTTCCTTGAATCTCGACAAATTTGCCAGATTCAGTCATGACTAGATTCATATCGACTAACGCTGCAGCATCTTCTTCATAATCTAAATCTGCCACACATGTCTGATCGGGTAAAATCCCAACACTGATAGCAGCTAAATGTTCAATAACTGGATCTTCACGTAAAACTTTTGTTTGAAGTAACTTTTCGACTGCTAATTTTAACGCAATAAAAGCTCCTGTGATGCTTGCCGTTCTTGTCCCACCATCTGCTTGCAAAACATCGCAATCAATGATAATACTACGTTCGCCTAACTTTTTCAGATCAACGACCGCTCTTAACGAACGACCAATCAACCGTTGGATTTCCATTGTGCGTCCTGAAAGTTTTCCTTTGCTGCTTTCTCTTCGATTTCTAGTATGAGTCGCACGTGGCAACATGCTATATTCTGCTGTTACCCAACCAGTTCCTGTTTCTCTTAAAAATGGCGGAACGTTTTCTTCAATCGTAGCAGAACAATTGACGATCGTATCACCAAAGTGAATCATAACAGAACCTTCTGGATGTTTAAAAACATTTGTTTCAATCTTTATTTTTCTTAACTGCTGAGGTTGTCTTCCATCGTGACGCATCTGTTATTTTCCTCCTAATTCAATATGCTCAACATTCAACTGATCGAGCATCAACCAATCTTGTGCAATCTCTTTAAAAAGCTTAGCTGAACCAGTCGTATAGAATTGGCATAACGTCCGCCCCTCATTGACTGAATTGCTGATTTCAAAATAGTCCAGCAACATCGAAACTTCCCCGACAGTCTCTGCACCTGAATCGATTAATGTTACACTTTCTCCCATAACGTTTTGGATAATCGGACGTAACAAAGGGTAATGGGTACAACCCAATACTAATGTATCGATTTTCTTAGTAACCAATGGCGCTAGTGTCTGGGCAACGATTTTTTTTGCCACTGACGAATGATATTCATTACTTTCCACTACCGAAACGAATTTTGGACAAGCCAAACTAGTCACGGCAAGTTCAGGTACCTTCGTTTTCAGCGCTGTTTCATAAGCACGACTTTTGATCGTTCCGAGGGTTCCGATAATCCCTACTTGTTTATTTCTTGTTTGTTTAACAGCTGCTCTTGTCCCAGGTAAGATCACACCAATGACTGGAATAGGAAGTGCCGCCTTGATTTCTTCTAAAGCAACCGCAGTAGCAGTATTACAGGCAATCACTAACATTTTGATGTTTTGTTCCACCAAATGATTCGTCATTTCCCAAGTAAATTCGATCACTTGTTCTGCCGGTCTAGGACCATAGGGGCAACGGGCAGTATCTCCAACATATAAGATATTTTCATTTGGTAATTGTTTCAATGCTTCTTTGACCACCGTCAATCCACCAACACCTGAATCAATAAAACCAATCGGGCGATTATCAGTCAATAGTATCATCCTTTTTCTCAATAAATTCTATCTTCCTTATTGTGGACTTTTTAAGGTGATTTTTCAAGTACTACCTTTGTACTTCTATCCATAAAGCTTGAATAGCTCACACAGTCGATCTAAAGAATCACTAGTTTGACTTAATGATCTTAAGTTAGTTGTTTTTAGCAGATGAAGATTGCTCTTTATCTACACTTATCATGAATGATTGCGATTCGTTTTAGAGATACTAGAAGAGACTGAGACAAGTTTTGTCACAGTCTCTGAGCAATTATGGTTTATCGACTAACTTCAGCTGATCCTTGAGATAAAGAATTCATTTGTTTTATATTTTTGTTTGGTTTTGGTAGAGTATTTTGTTCCGATCCTCGATTACTTAGTCTTTGATTCAATGGTAATGGAACTTGATCTATTGGATTTGGGTTTGTTCTATCTAGTTCGGGAAGCTTACTTAGCAAAGTTGTTTTTCCATTGATTATTTCGTTAAGCTCTTTTTTATCTTCTTTAGTCAGAGTAAGCATATAAGGTATATTGCGTCTATTTATTTCATTAAGTTTTCTGCTACCAATAAATTCCGCCATCGTAGATAGCATTTTGGGTTCTACCTTTTGGTTCTCTTTAAGTGCTAATGCAGTGTTCATTGCTCGAGATAACAAAAGCGCGTTGTCATCCACTACTTCAGCTATAGTCTTCCCATTTATTTTAATGTCTGCTTCATTTTCTTGTTTTTTATCTGTTTGTTGTTTCGCTCTTTCTCTGATTATATCCCGAAGTGCTTCTTTTTCTTCTATTCTCATGACAAGATTATCAGAAAGTGTATCCATATACTTTTCATCAAGATAACTATTCTCAATGGTAATTGCTATTTCATGTAAATCCTTTGGAGAGATAGTTTTATTCTCTGAAAGTTGATAATTTACTTTTATTGTTTCAGCCAATAGGGAGACTATCTTATTCTGTACCACAACATTTAATAGATTAATTCGGGCTGGTGCTTTTGGTAAAGTTCCTGGTTTTGGCGACGTATTTGGTTCCAAGCCTGGAGTATTCTCACTTTGATTTAGTAGAGTTCTTAAATTTGGTTTTGGTGATGTCTGTAGTGGATTCTTTGGTTTTGAATCTAAATTGTTTAGTCCTTGACTTAATGTTGAACTTAGGTTCATTTTAGCTGGTTCTTGTGAAATTTCGAGTTCCTTATTTAGCAATGTTGTTTTTTCATTTGTTATTTCATTAAGCTCTTTTTTATCTTCTTTAGTCAGAGTAAGCATATAAGGCATATTGCGTCTATTTATTTCATTAAGTTTTCTGCTACCAATAAATTCTGCCATCATAGATAGTATTTCTGGTTCTACCTTTTTGTTCTCTTTAAGTTCTAATGCAGTGTTCATTGCTCGAGATAGCAATAGTGCGTTGTCATCTAGTACTTCAGCTATGGTCTTCCCATTTATTTTAATGTCTACTTCATTTTCTTGTTTTTTTTCTGTTTGTTGTTTCGCTCTTTCTCTGATCATATCCCGAAGTGTCTCTTTATCTTCTCTTGTCATGACAAGAGCGTTTGAAACCGTATCCATATACTTTTTATCAAGAGAACTATTCTCAATGGTAATTGCTATTTCATGTAAATCCTTTGGAGAGATAGTTTTATTCTCTGAAAGTTGGTAAGCTACTTTTATTTCTTCAGCCAATAGGGATACGATCTTATCATTTATTACACTATTTGAGAATATATTCCGAAGCTTGTCTTTGTCTGCTTGTGTCAAGGCAAGCGTACGCATGAGCTCCAGTTTCTGGTCTATATTTAGGTTTAAATTCACAACCTCATTTGCTATTCTATGTAGTTTATTCGAGGTTGCAGGTCGATCCTCTGAAAGCTGATGCTTATTTGTAATAGTAGTAGCAACAGCATTTACATTCTGCTGAAATAATTGTTCTGATTCTGTTGATTTTTTTTTGACATTATTACGTCTTTCATTCGCAATATGTTTTGCTATTTCCTTTAGATCATATTGGGCGTTAGGTTGGTATTTTTTTATAATAGCTATATTAGCAACTTTCTTTTGTTCTTCGTATATAGACAGAAGAGTGTCTCTATCTTTTTCTGGTATTTTAAGTTCGAAAATAACCTCTCTTTTCTGTTCATCACTAAGATCTAATTTCGCAATCTTTTTTGCTGTTTTATTTAGTTTTTCTGGGGAGTTAGATTGATCCTCTGAAAGTTCATATTTAGTTGTAATAGCTAGAGTAGCAACTTTCTTAATTACTTGTATTTTTTTTAGTTCTTTGTATATTGTCCGAAGAGTGTCTCTATCTTCTGTTTCTATTGCAAGTAGATGAATAATTTCTTTTTCCTTTTCCTGTGCTTTACTAAGATTTAAATCTATAAGCTCATTTGCTATTCCCTTTAGTTTCTCTTGAGGGGTCGTTTTTTCAACTGAAAGTTGATATTTACTTGAAATAGCTGTAGCTGCAGTAAATATTTTCCAATTCAATTTCTCCTCAAATTTGTTTAAGTACATTTCTCGAAGAGTGTCTTGATCTTTTTCTGGTATTTCAAGTATTCTAATAACTTCTCTTTTCTGTTCATCACTAAGATCTAATTTCGTAATCTTTTTTGCTATTGTATTTAGTTTCTCTTGAGGAGTCGTTTTTTCAACTGAAAGTTGATATTTACTTGAAATAGCTGTAGCAATACTAACTCTTTCCCCATTCAAGTTCTTCTCTAATTCGTTCGAGTACATTTCTCGGAGAGTGGTTTTATCTTTTTCTGGTATTTTTAGTTCGAGAATAACCTCTCTTTTCTGTTCGTCACTAAGATCTAAATCCACAATCGTTTTTGCTGTTTTATTTAGTTTTTCTGGGGAGTTAGATTGATCCTTTGAAAGTTCATATATATTTGTAATAGTTAGAGTAGCAGCTTTTATGTTAGCGTATTTCTGACTTTCTTGTGTTTTTTTAAGTTCGTTATATATTGTCCTAAGAGTTTTTCTATCTCTTGTTTTCATTTCAAGTAGGTGAAAAATATCCTTTCCAATTCCCTGTACTTCACTAGGATTTAAATCCATAAGCTCATTTGCTATTGCCTTTAGTTTCTCTTGAGGGGTCGTTTTTTCAATTGAAAGTAGATATTTACTTGAAATAGCTGTAGCTATACTAACTCTTTCCCAATGCAATTTCTGCAATTTCTTCTCTAATTTGTTCGAATACATCTTTCGAAGAGTGTCTTTATCTTTTTTTGGTATTTCAAGTTCGAGAATAACCTCTCTTTTCTGTTCGTCACTAAGATCTAAATCCACAATCGTTTTTGCTGTTTTATTTAGTTTTTCTGGGGAGTTAGATTGATCCTTTGAAAGTTCATATATATTTGTAATAGTTAGAGTAGCAGCTTTTATGTTAGCGTATTTCTGACTTTCTTGTGTTTTTTTAAGTTCGTTATATATTGTCCTAAGAGTTTTTCTATCTCTTGTTTTCATTTCAAGTAGGTGAAAAATATCCTTTCCAATTCCCTGTACTTCACTAGGATTTAAATCCATAAGCTCATTTGCTATTGCCTTTAGTTTCTCTTGAGGAGTCGTTTTTTCAACTGAAAGTTGATATTTACTTGAAATAGCTGTAGCAATACTAACTCTTTCCCCATTCAAGTTCTTCTCTAATTCGTTCGAGTACATTTCTCGGAGAGTGGTTTTATCTTTTTCTGGTATTTTTAGTTCGAGAATAACCTCTCTTTTCTGTTCGTCACTAAGATCTAAATCCACAATCGTTTTTGCTGTTTTATTTAGTTTTTCTGGGGAGTTAGATTGATCCTTTGAAAGTTCATATATATTTGTAATAGTTAGAGTAGCAGCTTTTATGTTAGCGTATTTCTGACTTTCTTGTGTTTTTTTAAGTTCGTTATATATTGTCCTAAGAGTTTTTCTATCTCTTGTTTTCATTTCAAGTAGGTGAAAAATATCCTTTCCAATTCCCTGTACTTCACTAGGATTTAAATCCATAAGCTCATTTGCTATTGCCTTTAGTTTCTCTTGAGGGGTCGTTTTTTCAATTGAAAGTAGATATTTACTTGAAATAGCTGTAGCTATACTAACTCTTTCCCAATGCAATTTCTGCAATTTCTTCTCTAATTTGTTCGAATACATCTTTCGAAGAGTGTCTTTATCTTTTTTTGGTATTTCAAGTTCGAGAATAACCTCTCTTTTCTGTTCGTCACTAAGATCTAAATCCACAATCGTTTTTGCTATTGCCTTTAAATTATTCTGGGAGTTAGGTTGATCCTCTGAAAGTTTATATATATTTGTAATAGCTAGAGTAACAGCTTTTATGTTAGCGTCTTTCTGACTTTCTTGTATTATTTTTAATTCTTTGTATATTGACCGAAGAGTGTCTTTATCTTTTTTTGGTATTTCAAGTTCGAGAATAACCTCTCTTTTCTGTTCATCACTAAGATCTAAATCCACAATCGTTTTTGCTATTGCCTTTAAATTATTCTGGGAGTTAGGTTGATCCTCTGAAAGTTTATATATGTTTGTAAAAGCTATAGTAACAGCTTTTACGTTAGCGTCTTTCTGACTTTCTTGTATTTTTTTTAATTCTTTGTATATTGTCCGAAGGGTGTCTCTGTCTTTTGTTTCTATTTCAAGTAGGTAAATAATCTCATGTTCCTGTAATGTACTAAGATTTCGATTTATAAGCTCATTTGCTATTGCCTTTAATTTCTCTTGAGGAGTAGTTTTTTCAACTGAAAGTTCATATGTATTTGTAATAGCTATAGTAGCAGCTTTTATTTCAGCGTCTTTCTGACTTTCTTGTGTTTGCAATAAGTCTCGTTTTTCTCTGTATATTTCCTCAAGAGTAGCTCGATCTTCTTTTGAGATTTCAAGTTTAGCAATAACCTCCCTTTCCTGTTCTTCACCAAGATTTAAATCCAGGATCTCAGTTGTTATTGTCTCTAGTTTCTCTTTGGGGACAGATTGGTTCTCTAAAAGTTGATATTTATTTGTAATAGCTAGAGTAGCATTATTTATTACCTGCGTTATTAATTCATTCACCTTGGGAATTTGATCATTTAGAAGCTCATATACATCATCTCTATTTATAATATGTAGATCGGAAATAAAGTTATAACACGTACTAGGTTTCAAAGGAAGATAATAGAATTTATCAAGGTCTTCAATTAGTGCAGCTTTTGTTTTTTCCGATAAAGGCGTGTTTGAATTAAGGTTATGCTGTTCATTAAGATAGTCAATAAAAAAGGTTCTATCTATGCTTTCCATTTCAATAGTTCTTTGTTGTAACAGTTTTTTCTCTTCTGGATTCAATGGACGATTGGAGATGTTTCCTCCGCTTGAAGTTGGATCATCTTTAGAAAGATCTTTATCTAATGTTACTAGTGTTTCCATATTAGTAGATTGCTTTTTCTCTTCAGTTAGTTCATAAGCAAGAGCAGGCTGATCTTCGGGCTGTGCTATTCTATTGCTTGGTTGTAACAGTTTTTTCTCTTCTGGATTCAATGGAAGATTGGAGATGTTTCCTTCGCTTGAAGTTGGATCATCTTTAGAAAGATCTTTATCTAATGCTACTAGTGTTTCCATATTAGTAGATTGCTTTTTCTCTTCAGTTAGTTCATAAGCAAGAGCAGGCTGATCTTCGGGCTGTGCTATTCTATTGCTTGGTTGTAACAGGTTTTTCTCTTTTGGATTCAATGGAAGATTGGAGATGTTTCCTCCGCTTGAAGTTGGATCATCTTTAGAAAGATCTTTATCTAATGCTACTAGTGTTTCCATATTAGTAGATTGCTTTTTCTCTTCAGTTAGTTCATAAGCAAGAGCAGGCTGATCTTTGGGCTGTGCTATTCTATTTCTTGGTTGTAACAGTTTTTTCTCTTCTGGAATCAATGGAAGAAGTAAAAGGATTCCTTCGGTTGAATTTGGATCATATTTAGAAAGTTCTTTACCTAATGCTACTAATGTTTTCACATTAGTATGTTGATTTTTTAGTTTATACTTTTTGGTTAATCTATAAGCAAGATTAGGCTGATTTTCGGGTTTTACTATTCTATTTCTTGGTTGTAACAGGTTTTTCTCTTCTGGAATCAGCGGAAGATGTAAGAGGATTCCTTCGGTTGAATCTGAATCATATTTAGAAAGTTCTCTATCTAATTTTGCGAATGTCACCGGATCAGTACGTTCCATTTTTAGGTTATACTTATCGGTTAACCTATCAGCAAGTTCAAGTCGATCTTCGGGTTTTACTATTCTATTTCTTGGTTGTAACAGTTTTTTCTCTTCTGGGATCAGCGGAAGATGTAAGAGGATTCCTTCGGTTGAATCTGGATCATATCTAGAAAGATCTTTTCCTAATGCTACGAATGTTTTTAGATTAGTATGTTGATGTTTTAGTTTATACTTTTTGGTTATTCTATAAGCAAGTTCAAGCTGATCTTCGGGCTGTACTATTCTATTTCTTGGTTGTAACTGTTTTTTCTCTTCTGGAATCAATGGAAGATGTAAGAGGATTCCTTCGGTTGAATCTGGATCATATCTAGAAAGATCTTTTCCTAATGCTGCCATTGTTTTCAGATTAGTATGTTTATTTTTTAGTTTGTACTTATCGATTAATCTATCAGCAAGTTCAAGCTGATCTTCGGGCTGTACTATTCTATTTCTTGGTTGTAACAGGTCTTTCTCTTCTGGAATCAGTGGAAGATGTAACAGGATTCCTTCGATTGTAGCTGGATCATATCTAGAAAGTTCTCTACCTAATTTTGCGAATTTCTCCGGATTAGTACGTTCCATTTTTAGTTCGTACTTATTGGTTAGTCTATAAGCATGACTTTGCTGATCTTCAGGCTGTACTATTCTATTTCTTGGTTGAAACAGGTTTTTCTTTTCTGGAGTCAATGGAAGATAGAAGAGGATTCCTTCGATTGTAGCTGGGGCATATTTAGAAAGATCTTTTCCTAATGCTACTAGTGCTTTCATATCATCAGATTTATTTTTCTCAAGTTTATACTTATTAGTTAGTTCATAAGCAAGTGAAAGCTGATCTTCGGGTTGTACAATTACTTTTTTTCCGTTTTTTTTATTTAGTTTCAACCTATCTTTTAGTCTATAAAAAATACCACGCTGATTTTTGGACTGTACGCTTACTTTCTCTCCATTTTTTTTATTTAGTTTTTCCATGTTGTTTTCTCCTTTGCACTTTTATATACTGCTTTATAAATTTATCAGAAAAAAAAGGACATCAAAAACTTTTATTCCCAAATAAAGAAATTCTTGGAATTTAATACCATGGTATTTGTTCAAATTTTAGAATATTATTTTTAATTTCTGAAAATAATTAGTCAAGAATAGTGTTTTCAAAAAGATTATGCATGAATAAAGTTTTATTTGAGTCCACTTATACATAACTATTTCTTTCATAATTTTTTTCTGAATATACTTGCGTAACCACGTGTAGTGATTTGAAAAAAATAGTATTCCTGTATAAAAATATAGAAATACATAATTTACGGATTTAATTCAATGACATCATGAAAAATAGAAACTTTTTGATTAATTAACGAACAAATGTGAGAAAACAAAAAAATCTGAGAAAGAATGGGTACCTTCTTGCCCAGATTTGATTTTGCATCACTCATCAGTACTTATTGACGAAGAGATGAAAAATATTAATCATCCCTAATACAGCAAGAGCCGAACAATCCCTTCTCAGAAAATGATTCAGCTTGAGCAATTATGGTTCATCGACTAAATTCATCTAAACCTTTAGATAAGTGAATCGTTGGGTTTAGTGGAGTCTGTGGTTTCGAGCTTAGACTGTTTACTCTTTTTAAAGGATTACCTTTTGATGCATTTGGTTTTAGCGATATCGGTGGTTCCGATCCTAGATTATCCTCACTTTTCTTTAGTAGAGATCTTAATTTTGATTTTAATGACGTCTGTAGTGGCGTAGTGGGTTTTGATTCAAGATTATTTAGTCCCTGACTTAATGTTGAGCTTGGGTTCGTTTTAGCTGATTCTTGTAAAGTTTCTACCTGGTTTAGCAACGTTGTTTTTTTATTTATTAATTCATTAAGTTTATCTCTATCTATTTCTGGTATTTCAAGTTCGAAAATGACCTCTCTTTTCTGTTGCTTATTAAGATTTAAATTCAAAATCTCATTTGCTATTGCATCTAGTTTTTTTTGGGGATTAGGTTGGTCCTCTGAAAGTTGATAGTTGGTTATAATAGTTAGAGTTGCATCATCTACTCCATGATAAAAGAACACTTCATCGTCTGTCTTATTTTTTTGTATTTTTAACAAGTCTTGTCTTTCTCTGTACATTGTCTTAAGAGCGACTCTATCCTCTTTTGATATTTCAAGTACTCTAATAACCACCCTTTTTTGTTGCTCACTAAGATTTAAATCTATAATCTCATTTACCATTTTCTCTAGTTTATCTCGGAAGGTAGGTCGGTCATTCGAAAGTTGATATTTATTTGTAATAGCTATAGTAGCATCATTTATTCCCTTAAAAAAAAATGGTGCTGCTTCGGAAAAATTTCTTCTGACAATTTGCTTCTTATTTTTATGAATCAATTGTGCCCTATCGTCACTATACCCATCTTGTGTCCGCCCATTCACTCTAGAGTCTGTCTTACTTTCTTGTTTTTTTGGCAATATCTCAAGTTTTCTGTATATTTTCCAAAAAGCTTCTCTATCAGCTTCTGGTATTTCAAGACCATTAATAACCTCTCTTTTTTGTTCATCACTAAGGTTTAAATCTATAATCTCTTTTGCTATTGCCTTTAGTTTCCTATGATGAGTAGCTTGATCTTCTGAAAGTTCATATTTATTTGTAATATAAGTAACTGAATCATGTACTAGCTGATTAAATAACTGTAATGCTTTAGCCCCTCTTATTATAACTTCTAACTTACTTTGGGGTGGTGTTGGCCATCTCTGTAATTCTTTAAATATTTCCAGAAGAACATCTTTATATTCGCTTTGTATTCCAAGATAGATAATAACCTCTTTCTTCTGTTCCTCGCTTAATTTTAAATTTAAAATCTCTTTTGCTATTTTCCTTAACTCCTCTTCGGAGACAAATAGTTGAAATTTATTTATAATGCCTATAACTGCATCACCTATTTGCTGATAAAATGATACTTTATCTTCACCTTTTGTGTTCTCATCTATTTTAGCATCTGTCTTACTTTCTTGCGCTGTTAAAAAGTCTTGTCTTTCTCTATATATTGTTTGAAGAGTTTCTCGATCTTCTTCTGATATTTTAAGCTCGAAAATAACCTCTCTTTTGTATTCTTCACTAAGATTTAAATCCATAATTTCCTTTGCTATTGCCTTTAGTTTCTCTTCAGGAACAGATTGGTTCTCTGAAAGCTGATATTTATTGATAATAGCTATAGTAGCATGAATAGCAGCATTGTTTGCTTGCTGATAAAATAACTGTTCTGCTTTCATCAAATTTATTTTGTATATTTTCCAAAGAGTGGCACTATCTTCTGTTTGTAGTCCAAGTTGGAAAATAACCTCCTCTTTTTGTTCCCCACTAAGATTTAAATCCATTATCTCATCTGCTATTGCCTTTAGTTTATTTTCGGGGATAGATAGCTGATATTTATTTATGATAGCTATAGCTGCATCATCTACTTGCTGATAAAATAATATTTCATCGTCATCTTTTGTAATCTCTTTTAAATTAGCATCTGTCTTACTTTCCTGTGTTTTCAATGTGTCTTGTTTTTTTCTGTATATTTTCCGAAGAGTGGCTCGATCTTCTTTTGATAGCTCAAGTTTAGCTATAACCACCCTTTTCATTTCCTCATCAAGATTTAAATCCATGACCTCATTTGCTATTGCCTCTAGTTTTTCTTCGGAGACAGTGTGGTTCTCTAAAAGTTGGTATTTATTTGTAATAGCTATAGTAGCATCATCTGTTAGCTGCGCTATTAATTCATTCACCTTTAGAAATTGATCATCTTTAAGCCTAGTTAATTCCCTTCTAGTTATATTCAGATCGAAAATAAAGTTATGACACGTACTAGTTTTTAAAGGAATATAATAGAATTTATCAAGGTCTTCAATTAGTGCAGCTTTCGTTTCTTCCGACAAAGGCATGTTTGAATTAAGTCTATGTTTTTCATTAAGATAGTTAATAAAAAAGGTTCTATTATTACTATTTATTTCTATATTTCTTTGTTGTAACAGATTTTTCTCTTCTAGAAGAGATTTTAGATAGGAGGGGATTTCCTCATAGGAGGGGATTTCTTCAGTTGAAGCTTGATCATCTTTAGAAAGATCTTTATCCAATGCTGCTGATGTTTCCAGATCAGTACGTTTCTTTTTCGTAAATTTATACTTATTGAATAGTCTATAAAAAAAACCACGCTGATCTTGGGACTGTATGCTAACTTTCTCTTCATTGTTTTTATTTATATTCTGTTCCTTGTTTGGCATGCTGTTTTCTCCTTTGAGATTTTATATACGCTTTATAAATTTATCAGAAAAAAAAGGACATCAAAAACTTTTATTTCTAAACAAAGAAATTCTTGGGATTTAATACTATTGCATTTATTCAAAATCTAGATTATCGTTTTTAATCTCTGGGAATATTTGGCATCCACGTGCGGTGATTTGCAAAAAATAGTATTACTTTATAAAAACAGAAGAACATTTAGCCTGCAAACTTAAATCAATATCAACATGAAAATTAGAAGCTTTTTGATCAAATTATGAGACAAAGTGAAAGAACAAAAAATCTGAGATAGCATGAGGTACATTCTGACCCAGATTTGATTTTGCACAACTTATCAGTTCTTATTGACCAAAAACCTTTTTTTAACAGATATTAAAACTAATCAAAAAAAAAACGAAAATCAGAATAACTGCTTTTCGTTTTTTCAGCTTGTTCATACGAATACTTTGACCGCACGCTCAAGTTAATTTTTGAACTGTTACACTCTTACTTGAATGTTGCTAAATTGAACACTATCTGATCGTTAGGTGATAATTTAATATCATTTGCTCCTTTTTCCGCCATTTTGCCGTTGATTGTGAACGTCCAATATAATCCTTTATCTTTGTCTTGTGCATGCCCATCAATTGCCGTCACAAAACCATTGTCTTCTTTCACTGAAAACTGTTTTTTTAGTAATTCCAACAAGGTCTGATTTGGTTGGTAAGTAACGTTTTTTGCCGATAGTTCTTTTCCCTCTTCTTGCAAAGTGATGGTCACTTTTTTTGTAGTGGCTTGTGATTGAGCGCTTGATTGTTCTGTCGTGGTAGGTGATTGACAACCAGTCATAACGATCATACTTGATAAAGCAGCTAATAATACTATGAATTTCTTCAAAAAAAACACTCCTATTTATTAATTTGTAAAAAGAATTAACTTAAGTTATCACTTTAAACATTATAGATATAATTCTTAGACAGTTAGATTTTAATTCAAACAGTAAGGTCTGATAAATAATTAATGGAATACTTTCCCAGCTCGCTCATAGAATGGTTCTTTAATATGATAAACCACATTGACATAACGTGCCAAGACAAAAAAGAGATCCGATAACCGATTAATAAGTTTATAACTCATTTGATTCGTTTCTGTTTCTTCCAAAATCAATTCAGTGATTTCACGTTCCGCTCTTCGGGTCACTGTTCGGGCAAGATGGAAATGCCCTGCTACTGGATGTCCACCAGGCAAGATAAATTTGTCGATAACCGGTAGTTTTTCTTGATAAAAATCAATCATTTCTTCCATTTTCTCCAAATCTTTTTTAGTCACGATCCGTTCTTTGACTTCCGCTGGTGTGGCAAAATCTGTTCCGATATCAAATAGTAATCGTTGAAGTTGGATTAATTGTTCGATCAAAAGTGCAAATTTATCAGGATCTAATTCTGCAACGATCGTTCCTACCCAAGAATTGATTTCATCCACACTTCCATAAGCTCTAACACGAGAAGCTGACTTAGCTAGCCGTTGCCCTCCGATAATACTAGTCATCCCAGCATCACCACTTTTAGTATAGATTTTCATGATACCATGCTCCTTTTTAACCTTATAATCCACACTTTAGTTGTACTTTACAATGGGTGCAAGTACTGCAACCTCCGATTTCTTCAATTGTACCTTCATGACAAATCGGACAGCGCTCTTCACTCGTTGCTGAGTCGTTTGAAGCTTCTGTTAGCAAAACATCTGGGTGTACCTCTGATGTTACTAGCTCATCGGTAAAACTATTTTCTTCCGCTGATAAAGTCAGGACTTGTGAATCTCGGCTACCGTCAACATATACCGTACCGCCTTTTGCCCCACCTTGATAAAGTCGTTCGTAAATATCAGCTACTTCTTTAACACGATATCCCTTAGGTGCGTTGACTGTTTTGGAAATGGAGCTATCAACCCATCGTTGGATCGTACATTGGACATCCACGTGAGCTTCTGGTGAAAGCTCCATTGCTGAGACAAAGTATTCCGGTAACTCTGAGGCATCTGCCTCTGGATGTTTCGCTAGATATTCGTCAACGATTTCAGCGTGTACTTCAATGAATTTTCCTAAGCGACCGCTTCTAAAGTAGGAAAAAGAGAAATAAGGTTCCAATCCCGTGGAAACACCAGTCATCGTACCTGTCGAGCCAGTTGGTGCAACGGTTAATAAGTGTGAATTACGGATTCCATAAATTAAGACACCTTGCCTAATATGTTCTGGCATCTTTTTCATATACCCAGAATGGATAAAACGCTCACGTAATTGTCGTGTTTCTTCTTCGTTCTTACCAACTAAATATGGAAAACTTCCTTTTTCTTTTGCCAATTCGATCGACGTTTGATAAGCTGTAACGGCAATCGTTTCAAACAATTGATCGACTAACGCATTTCCTTCTTTAGAGCCATACGTTTTGCCGCAATAGATCAATAAGTCGGCTAAGCCCATCACCCCTAAACCAATACGACGTTCCCCTTTTGCTTGTTGCTCATTCTTGTCAAAAAAATAAGGGGTCGCATCAATAACATTATCTTGGAAACGTACACTGGTTCTAACCACTTCTGCAACTTTTTGAAAATCGATTTCTTGGTGCTCATCTACCATATTCGCTAAATTGATAGCCGCAAGATTACATACCGCATACGGTGTCAATGGCTGTTCTCCACAAGGATTTGTTGCAACGACTTTTTGACCATAGGCAGCAGCATTAGTCATCTCATTGGCGTTATCAATAAAAAAGATCCCTGGTTCCGCAGAATAAGTAGCACAGTAAGTGATCAATTCCCAAAGCTCTCTGGCTCGAATTGTTTGATGAACTTTCACTTTACGTCCTGTCGCTTCCCACTCACGAACATCACCGATTTCAGCCCAATGTTGATCATAATCAGCCATTTCTACTTCTGTATACTCGTCAATAGCAGGAAAACGCAAATCATAGGTCTTATCTTGTGCGACAGCTGCCATGAATTCCTTTGTCAGACAGATTGAAATATTCGCCCCTGTTAAGAAGTCAGGATCTTTGACACTATAACTTCCACCCATTTTTAATTTTTGCTTAGCCTCTTTGATGAAAGTTTGTTCTGCAAATTGCAAAAGCCCCTCTTCCTTAAGCAAGACTTCAAATAGCTCCCTTTCTTCTTGAGTTAAAGGAGAAAAAGCTAGTTTCTCACTTGCCAACTGTTTGATTAGCGGGTTTTTACTTGTAGTTATCAACTGTTGCAGGATCAACGGATTCTGGATTTTTGAAATAATAAATTCAAAAATATCTGGGTGCCAATCATTGAGCATGATCATTTGCGCCCCTCTGCGACTTCCTCCTTGCTCGACTAAATGGGTGAGATTAGCTAAATCATTGAGCCAAGAAACAGCACCAGAAGATTTTCCATTTACGCCATGTACGACAGCTGATTTTGGTCTCAAGGTTGAGCCATTCGTTCCTACTCCACCACCACGACTCATGATTTCCATGACTTCTTCTCGGTGTTTTGCTAAACCAGAACGAGAATCTTGAATAAATGGCATGACAAAACAATTAAAGTATGTGACTTCTGATTGCGTACCAGCACCATATAACACCCTTCCTGCAGGAATCAAATTTTGTTCAGTCAATTGTTTGTAAAAATCTTCAAAAAATTCAGCTTTTCTATCGCCCTCGACTTGACTAATTCCGAAAGCAACTCGAGCAGCAATTTGTTCATAATACAGCTCTAAAGGTTTTTCAACTTCACTTTTGTTTCTTTTAACAAATCCACGAGCTATTTCTTCAGGATCAGTCAAAGAGGAGCGAAATTCCTCTTCCACTTCGATCGTTAAATCGTCTCCAGAGTGCTGAATGATCGTTCCAATTCCACGAGCCGGGTATTGTGGATCCGCATGTACCGTCAAGACGACTAGATCACCTATGGTTAACGTCTGATTATGTGGATCTTTGTAAGTATATCGATCCAACATGACCAAGCGTGAAATCCCTTCAAATGTCAGTTTCATTTGTGGATCAATAGGTTTGACCTCTGGATAATTCCGTATATCCTGATTAAGTTTTTCTATATATTTTTTTGAATAAATTCCCATTCCATCGCCACCTTATCATAAAAAACACTATATATAGTGTCTGTTAATTATTATCACACTACATCATGTGTTTTTCAATATTGTAATAAAAAAAATTTATGATATAATGAGAACTATTATCAGTGAAGGAGCAGCCTCAAAAGATGAACACATTTAAACAAAAACCTTACTTTACGATTCACAAATTTGCTTATTTGTCATTATTAATTGCTGCCTGTGTCGTAGGCAGACTTTTTTTTGCTTGGTTACCAAATATTCAACCTATGACAGCCATTCTTTTACTACTTGCGGCATTTGGTTCTTTAACAGATGCTTTAATCGTCTCCATATTGAGCTTATTCATCACTAATCTATATTTAGGATTAGGGACTTGGACAATCAGTCAAATGCTCGCCTTCAGCGGGATTGTTTTGTTTTTCCATTGGATGAATCAGTTACCTATAGTCGCTAAGCATGTGACTATTCAAGCAATTTTGAGCTTTATTTGTGGATTAATTTACGGTTTGATTGTTTCACGAATTGAAACTTTCATCTATCAACTTCCCTCTTTTTGGGCTTACTATTTTCAAGGACTTCCTTTTGATCTCGCCCATGGTATAGGTAATTTCTTTTTTTATTTGATTCTCTTTCCCGTATTTCAACGGATACTATTTCCGCTATACAGTAAGACGCTTGATGACAGATATAAAAAATAAATGACGTGAGAATCCTTATTTTATCAGCCCTCTGATTATTTTTGTCTAACTTTTTTTGGGGGTATAGAATCAGAAGTGATTCTTCTGTCCCAGTTTTAAATTTGCCATAAAAAGTGGGATATTAATCATTTTTTTTCTGATTAATATCCCACACTCATTTATTATGTAATCATTTTTAGAGTTTATTGATTATTATCTATGTAACGGGTTATCCTGCTTATGCTGTAGGTCTTGAGATACAGCTGCTCTTTCTGGGAATGAGTTTTCTTCTTTAGATACTCTATTTAATTTTTCTTTAAGATCTTCTCCTCTATCTTTGTTCTCTGGAACTTCAGAACTATTTCTAACATTATTCCTTCCCTCATACTTCCCCATTTCTTCTTCTACTCTCTGTCGGCTTATGGATGGACTTTTTGTCAACTCATTTTTAAGATACCTCAATACACTACTTCCAGTAATGTCTCTATTATTCACAACTGTTTTTATCGCTCGCTCAACCGCTTTATCCTCTTTTTTTCTATTTTTACCCTTAAATTTCTTCAATTCTTCTTCTGCTCTCTCTTTACTTATGAATGGATTATGCTCAAATCCATATGTGAGATACTTAAATATTTGGGAATGATCTTGAGTCCTGTCTGCATCCTTCATAACTGTTTTTATCTCTTGTTTAACCGCTTTATCCTCTTTTTTTCTATATAACTTCTTCAATTCTTCTTCTGCTCTCTCTTTACTTATGAATGGACTATTCTTAAATTCATATGTGAGATACTTAAATATTTGGGAATGATCTTGAATCCTATCTGCATCCTTCATAACTTTTTTTATCACTTGTTTAACCGCTTTATCCTCTTTTTTCCTAACTTTACTCTCAAACTTCTTCAATTCTTTTGCTCTCTTTTTACTTATGAATGGACTATTCTCTTTTTCTTTAGTTGTACTCGGATTTAATTCAGTTGGTTCCTGTTGAATAGTTTTTGTCTTTTCCTGTTCCTTGTTTGGCATATTATCTTCTCCTTTAAAATTTTATATACTGCTTCATCAATTTATCAGAAAAAAAGAATACATAATAAACTTTTATTTCCGATAAAAGAAATTTTTGTAATTTAATACCATTTAATTGATTAAAATTCTAGGTTACTACTTTTAGTTTCTGAGAGTACAAGGTCAAGTATAGTATTTTCAAAGAATTATGCATCAAAAAATTGTATTTGAGTAGTCCTATACATAACAGTTCCTTTCATAATATTTCATTGATTCTTTAATCCCATTTTTGATTTAGCTATAAAAATCGGATCGTTCATCCAATTTTTTCTGATTAACGACCCGAGCTCATATACTATGTAATTTGGGCTCTATATTTTTTGATGTTGGTGAAATTTACCAACATCAAAAAATATAGAAAAGACACCCTGAAATCCTTTAGAATTAATTTGACGAACCAATTCATAGGATAATTCAAGATGTCTTGTACTCAGCTTATCAAAGATCTCCTAAATATTCTAGACCTAACTATCTATTTTGAGGTAAATTGTTAAACCAAAGAAAGATATAAAGAGAAATTTTGCTTGATTTACAAAGGTACTCTTCAATACACGCCCGAAGAGTGTCCACATTATTCAACATATAGGAAGAACTTTTTTAAACCACCGAGTGAAGGAAACCAATGCACGACTTAAAAGTACTTCTCGATACCAACGTGGGCTTGGTAGAAAAATGAAACGTTATTGGAAACTCCTACAAAAAGAAGAAGCAAAGTTGAACTATGAAAAACGGGTTTGGTGTTCCAGTTTCAAAGATTACTTAACTGAAAGTGAGATTGTCGACCGATTGTTAGCTACTTGTGCCGATCTACGACAAGGCTATCAGTTATACCAAGATGTTCTTTATGAGTAAAGAAAAGAGATCATTCACTATTTGAGGACTGTTTATCCAGAGAAGTCAGCCAGTTACCTGAAACTTATGCGATAACTTTGCGAACATTTAGAAATTTTCTGCCACAGATCCAAAATGTCCTCCGCTACAGTTATTCAAACGGACCACTAGAATGTTTAAACAACCATATTAAAGTATTAAAACACAATACTTATTGTTTTCGAAATTTTTATCATTTCAAACGACGGATCACAATTCGACACGATAAAACTATTTTAACCAAATAAAAAGAACTGAACTGGGACAATAGTCAGAAAAAAAATCTGATTATTGCCCCATTTTTTTGATTTTAAGGTACACAAAAAGCACGCAACCTTGTAAGATTAAAGTAACCCAACCCAATCAAAAAGGAGCATGCTTTTATGTTTAAAAATTATACCATCAATCAAACAACTTTACCACTAGATGTAGAACAATAATATATTCCAGAAACGGATGTTGCCTTTAAATAATAATTGGTGCTATTTCAAAGTAGAATGCAGGAAAAAGTGTCTAAAATAAGAAAAATCAGCCTGATTTTCTTTTTGAAAAGTATTATTGTCCCAATCTCGTCCAAATTATTCTAAGATTTCTCTTTACCAACATCATTTGACAAAGAGCCAGCAATTATTGTTCATCGACTAAATTCATCTGACTTTTTAGGTAAATGATTATTTTGTTGTACATTTTGGTCTAGTAGAGTTTTTGGTTTTAAATCTGAATTATTTAGTCTTCCACTCAATGAAACTTGATTTGTTGAGTTTAGGTTTGTTTTAGCTGGTTCTTGTGAAGTTCCGTGCGCCCTGTTCAGCAACGCTGTTTTTTCTTTCATTATTTTGATAAGGTCCTTTTTATCTTCTTTAGTAATCAAAATCTCCTCAACTAAATTGCGTTGAGAGAGTTTATCAAGGCTACTGTTAACAATAAATTCGGCCATCATAGATAGCGTTTCCGGGTCTACCTTTTTGTTCGCTTTAAGTCCCAATGCTGCGTTCATTGCATCAGATAACAATATCATGTTTTCAGTCTGCACTTGATCTATAGTCTTCCCATTTATTTTAGTGTCTGCCTTATTTTCTTGTAATTTTTTGGGTTGCTGTTTCAGGCTTTCGCTGATCATATCTCGAAGTGTTTTTTCATCTTCTCTTCTCATGCCAAGAGCTTCAGGAACTTTTTTCATATAATTTGGATCAAGTACACTATTCTCAATGGTAATGGCTATTTGATGTAAAACCTTTGGAGCTGTAAATTGACTCTTTGAAAGTTGATAATCGTCTTTTATTATTTTAACCACTAGGGGTACTGCCTTATCATTTATTGCATTACTTTGGAATATATTCCGAAGTTTGTCTCTATCTGATTTTGACATAGGAAGCGTACTTATAAGCTCTTGCTTCTGGTCTATATTAAGGTCTAAATCCACCACTTCATTTGCTATTGTATGTAGTTTTTCTGGAGCTGTCGGTTGATTCTTTGAAAGTTGATAATGTCTTTTTGCTGATTCAGCCAACATGGATACTAGCTTATCCTGTGCCGTAGCATTTATTGAATTACTTTGAACAGATACTTTTGGTTTTGGTGGAATCGGTGGTGGAGTCTTTTGTTGTACATTTTGGTTTAGTAGAGTTTTTGGTTTTAAATCTGAATTATTTAGTCTTTCACTTAATGAAACTTGATCTGTTGCTTTTACCTTAAAATATTCTTTTTGATCATAGTTATATTCACTCTTAAACTTCTCAATTTCTTTTTCTCGTCTCTCTCGGCTTATTATTGGTCTATTCTCCAACTCATCTATGAATTGCTTTAATATGGTGGGGTTAAGTTTAGTAAAGTGTCTATTCTTCATAAAACTTGCTATCGCTTGCTTAACCGCTTCATTTTCTTTTCTTTCTTCAATTAATTTTTCCACTCTTGACGTTTGATTTCCTATAAGTTCCTTAACGTCCTGTTCAGCGTTTATTTTTAGATCATGAATAAATGCTATACACGTATCAGGAGTCAAGGGATTAAACTTAAATTTATTAAGGTCTCCAATTAGTGCATCTTTTGTTTCCTTCGGCAAACGTGTATCTGAGTGAATCTTATGCCTTGTCTTAAGGTAGTCAATATAAAAAGTTTTATTTTGGCTAGTTACTTCTATTGTATTTTGGGTCTCTATTAGGTTGTTTGGTTGTATGAGTTTGCTCTCATCTGGATGAAGTGGAAGTCGTTGGATGACCCCTTCTGCTACATCATCTTTAAGTTCAGAAAGAAATTCACCTATTGCTGCTAATGTTTCCGAACTAACAGGTTCACCCTCCTCAAGCTTACACTCTTCGATTAGTTGAAAAGCTATAGTAGCATGATTATACAAAGTATTTCGAGGTCGTTTGCTTTCATTATTTGCAATTTTTTGATTTGTTTCTTTTTTCTGTTCCATGTTTGGCATGTTATTCTCTCCTTTAAAATTTTATGTACTGCTTCATCAATTTATCAGAAAAAAGAATACATAAGAAAACTTTTATTTCCAAGAAAAGAAAATTTTGCAATTTAATACCATTTAATTGATTAAAATTCTAGGTTATTACTTTTAATTTCTGAGAATACAAGGTCAAGTATAGTATTTTCAAAGAATTATGCATCAAAAAATTGTATTTGAGTAGTCCTATACATAACAGTTCCTTTCATAATATTTCATTGATTCTTTAATCCTATTTTTGATTTAGCTATAAAAATCGGGTCGTTCATCCAATTTTTTCTGATTAACGACCCGAGCTCATAAACTATGTAATTATTCTTAGAGTTTATTGATCACTATCTTTGAAATTGATCCTTTTTGTTTAGATATGCCTGTGACTTTGGTAGTACAGATGTGTTTAATTGCTCAATTCTTTTTTTCGTAAGTCTTCCTTGCTCGGATTTTCCTTGCTCACGTTTTCTTTTATTAAGGCTTCTTTGTTCGGAGCTTCCTTTTTCAAGAAATTCTTTTACACTCATCTTGAAATATTCCTGTCTTTCATTTGGTTTACTTGGAGACTTATATTCATTTTTTAATTTCTCAATTTCTATTTTTTGCCTCTTTTTGCTTATGTATTCAGATTTTTTCAACTCGTCTTGAAATTGCACCATTAGTGTTGGAGGAATTTCAGTATAGTGTCTGTTCATCTTAAATCTTTCTTTCACTTGATCAACCGCTAAATCTTCTCTGGCCTTTTTTATTGATTTTTCTATCTTGGGCGTTTGCTTCTTTAAGAGTGTCTGAACATCTCTTCTAGCGATCACATCTAAATCATAAATAAAGGAAGTAAACCTGTTAAGGTCCAAAGAATCGAAATAGAATTTATCAAGGTCTTGAATTAGTGCATGTTTTGTTTCTTTCGACAAAACTGCTTTTTTGCTTAAATCATACTTTTGATTAAGGTAGTTAATATAAAAGGTTTTATTTTTATCATCCACTACTATTCTATCATCACTATTCATTTGGATGTTCCTTTGTCGTAACAGTTTTTTCTCTTCTGGAAGAAGCGGAAGATAAAAGATAATCCCTTCTGCAGACTCTCTCTTATAGTTAGAAAGAATTTTACCTAATGTTGCTAACTTTTCCGAACTATTAGCTTCTCCCCTCACAAGCTTATGATCCTTGATTAGTTGAAGAGCAATAGCATATTGACTTCCTGTCCGTATTACTGCTATTTTTTGTTTATCATTTGGCATGTTATTCTCTCCTTTAAAAGTTATATACTACCTTGTTAAACTATCAGAAAAAAGGAGTATCTAAGTAACTTTTATTTCTGCAGAAAGAATTTTTTGGCATCTGATATCACTAAACATGTTGTTTTTCGAGTTACTATCCGATAACCATTCTGTCAAAAAGCAGTCATCACCCACTTATAGAGAATGGATGATGACTGCCTATACTAGATTAAAATTGAAGATTCTTAATTTATCCACTTCTGTTTGTCACAAATTGTTGATTGAATGATCTATCGACCACTAGAACATCGTACTTCAACTTCACGCAAGCTCCCCTTTTTTGCTTTAGCAGTCGTTCAGAACAGTTGGTTTTCTAACCGACCAATTTGTTCATTCATTTTTGACATTTTCCTAAATAAACGAACCCTTACACAAAAAATGTACTATATTTCTAGAAAATCTTACAGAAACTTCTTTCTTTTTACCATTTCCTGTTTGTCGCAAGCAATGGATCATTCGTATACAATTAGTCAATTACATTCGATAATAGACAATGATTGCTAGTCCGATACCTGATAAAATCAGTCCCCAAAATAGTTGTCCGAACATACTGGTATCTCCCAATAGCCAACGAACGAAAAATAATTTTCTTCCAAAACAAAAAATTAACACACCTATGATAAAAATAATACATCCCGTAGAAAATATCGGGTTTGCTTGAAAAGCATTTATAATCTCTTCCATCTAACAACATCTCTTTCTCTATCCATTATAGTTACCACAAACTCTGTTAGGCATCCTCTCATTTCAATACGTTTACCTAACGACACTTAGTATACTTCCTACTGTCAAGACAGTCCATATTTTTAAATGACCTGAACGAACAAAACTGTAAGCTATGTTTTTAAGCTGATCTTTGTCTACGACTACTTTCTCTCACAATATCGTTGAAGAGAAAAACGATCTAAGTTTTACATTGACGAATCAAATAAAAATACTCGCTGAACAATTTTCATTGAACAACGAGCATGCTAAGTTTTTGACTAATAGCTGTACTTTCTTTTTTCTAAATAGGAAGAAAGTAAGGATAAAGCATAGCAGACAGCAAAATACATCAATGTCATTGCCACAAACATTGGCAATACATAATTGGTATTTTGGCCGTAAACAATTCGTGCTTGGTGAGTCAATTCAGGTAAGGAAATGATCACTGCTAATGATGTATCCTTGATCAATGAAATCAGCTGACTCACGATTGCTGGGATCATTGATTTAAATGCTTGGGGTAAAACGACGATTCTCATCGTTTCTACATAAGACAATCCTGTGGAAAGACCAGCCTCCATTTGTCCTTTAGGAACGGCATTCAACCCTGCTCGAAAAATTTCTGATAACATAGCCGATTCAAAAATCGTCAATGCTGCTACGGCTGACCAAAAAATATTCATTTGGATACCGATTTGTGGTAAGGCAAAATACGTAAAGAAAATGATCAATAACAATGGAAGATTTCTGATAATATCAATTAGTATTCCTAGTATTTTTGAAAGATAAGGTATATTGGCAAAACGAACCACACCACAAATCCCGCCAATCAAAAAACTAAAGATGATTGAAAATAATGAAACCTCCACAGTCACTTTTAATCCTTCTAATAAGAAGCGGATATTCATCCATGAAAAAGCACCACTAAAATCCATTTTGTTCTCCCCTTCCTATGAACGAACTGCCCATTTTTTCTCTAAATATGTCATCAAGTAAGACAAAGGTAATGTAATTACTAAGTAAAAAAGACCCACGATGATATAGGTATCAAAAGTGTTGAAAGTTTCACTGGCAATTAAGTCCCCTTGATACATTAAATCTAACCCAGCAACGATAGCTAAAATCGATGAATTTTTGACTAGATTAATGAATTGGTTTCCTAATGGTGGTACGACGATCTTGAAAGCCTGCGGCAAAATAATAAACCGCATCGTTTGCGCATAGGTCAAACCAGCTGATAAACCCGCTTCTGTTTGCCCTTTTGGCACTGTTTGAATCCCTGAACGAACGGTTTCTGCAATAAATGCCGAAGTATAGATCGTCAAACCGATCGTCCCTGCTTGAAAGCCGTCAAAACTAATCCAATAGATCGGAAGGACGACATAAAAGAACATCACAATAATCAACAATGGGATATTTCGAAAAAATTCCACGTACGCTTTAGCTAGTCCACTGATCACTTTGTTCGTTGACAATTGAAAAATTGCCATCAGTGTTCCAATAATCAAACTAAATAATAAAGCTAACACACTTGAATAGATAGTGATTTTAAACCCTTCTAAGAAGGTTGATCCATATGTTTGCAGCAACTCAGCCATTCTTTCCCCTCCTTAATTCACTTTTCCTTGGGTGGTATCTGGGAACCATTTTTGGTAAATCTGATCATATGTGCCGTTAGCAATGAGTTCTTTTAACGCTTGATTTACGGCATCCAAAAATTCTGTTTGTCCTTTATTGATCGCAATTCCATAAGGTTCATTGGTAAACGTCCCACCTGCTAAAGTATAGTCAGGGTTCTCGTCAGCCATTCCCAACAAAATGGCATTATCGGTCGTCATAGCATCTCCTTGCCCCGATTGTAAAGCAGTAAACGCTTCGGCATAGTTTTCTAGTTCAAGAATTTTTGCATCTGGAGCATGTTCTCGGATATTTACTGCAGAAGTTGATCCTTTGACTGCGAGCACAGTTGTTTCAGCATTTAAGTCATCTACGCTTTTAATCGGGCTTCCTTTTTTGACTAATAAAGATTGTCCGGCATCAAAATAAACATCAGAAAAATCAACTTGCTTTTTTCGTTCATCTGTAATGGTCATTGTCGCAATAATCGCATCAATATTTCCATTTTTTAATAGCGGAATCCGTGTTTTAGAGGTAACTTCCACAAATTCTGCTTTCCCATCTTTTCCAAGAATCTCTTGCGTAATCGCTTTAGCGATATCGATATCAAATCCTTGAACCGTACTACTTTTGATATCCATCATCCCAAATAAGCGAGTATCGTATTTTACACCCCACGTTATGGTGTTGTTTTGCTTACTTCGTTCCAGAATATTTTCTTCAGCGACACTTTTTCCTTTGCAGCCTGCTAATATCAAAAAGACCAGACCCAAAAGGAAAAGCAAACGAATCATTGTTTTCTTACGCATTTTATTCCTCCTATCAATGATTGATTACTTTACTAATAAATTGTTGTGCCCGAGGTTCTTTAGGGTTCTCAAAGAAGTCTTTTACATTGCGGCTATCTTCCAATACTTGGCCATCCGCCATGAAAATAACCCGATCTGCTACTTCTTTTGCAAATCCCATTTCATGGGTCACGACGATCATTGACATCCCATCACGAGCTAATTTTTTCATTACATCAAGTACATCCCCGATCATTTCCGGATCTAAAGCAGATGTAGGCTCGTCAAATAGCAGCATTTCCGGATTCATCGCCAAACCTCTGGCAATTGCCACACGCTGTTGTTGTCCTCCAGATAACATAGATGGATAAGAATCTTTTTTGTCGAGCATGTTGACTTTTTCTAAGAATTTTTCCGCGTTTTTCACTGCACTTGCTTGATCTTGCTTTAATACTTTAATCGGTGCAAGTGTAATGTTTTCTAAAACGGTTTTATTAGGATATAGATTAAAATGCTGAAAAACCATTCCAACATTTTTTCTGACTTCAGTCAATTTTGTTTTTTTGTCCTGAAGGTCGATATCATTGATTAACAATCTTCCAGAAGAGATCGTTTCTAATCCATTGATACATCGTAACATTGTACTTTTACCTGAACCTGAAGGACCAATGACAACGACGACTTCCCCTTTCTCAAACTCGAGGTTTATGTTTTTCAAAGCATGGAATTTGCCGTAGTATTTTTCCACGTTATCAAATTTAATCATTGCCATATCATTACACTCCCATTATTATTTAGTAAGAAAACATTTAAATATATATAATAGAACATATTATATCTGAAACTTACGTATTTTGTAAAGTTTCTTTGAAACTTTCTTTCGTTATTTTTCTCCTTTGCTTCTTACATCTGCTATTTTTCTGCATTTTGTTCGTCTTTTGATTTAGAACGGTTGTTTCTTCCTCCAAAAAACGGTAAGATATTAAGTGCTTAGTCTTACAAATCGTAAAGAGGTGTTTTTTTTGAAAAATATTATTCTAACAGGTGATCGCCCGACTGGCAAGTTACATTTAGGGCATTATGTAGGATCACTCAAAACACGGGTAGAAATGCAAAAAGATGAAAACAATCAACTTTTTGTAATGATTGCAGATATGCAAGCCCTAACCGATAACGCTAAAAACCCTGAGAAGGTTTCTTCAAATGTACTTGAAGTTGCTTTAGACTATTTAGCTGTTGGATTAGATCCTACGAAATCAACGCTTTTTATCCAATCGCAAATACCAGAATTAGCTGAATTGACTATGTACTATTTAAACCTAGTCAGCGTCGGGCGTGTCCGTCGTAATCCTACAGTTAAAACAGAAATCGAACAGAAAAAATTTGGTGAAGGTGTCCCAACTGGATTCTTTATTTATCCTGTATCGCAAGCTGCTGATATCACAGCTTTCAAAGCGAATTTAGTTCCTGTTGGTGAAGATCAAAAACCAATGCTTGAACAAACGCAAGAAATAGTTCAAAGTTTCAACCACACGTATGGCGACGTCTTAGTGGAACCAAAAGGCGTTTTCCCACCAAAAGGAATGGGCCGTTTGCCTGGCATCGATGGGAATGGAAAAATGAGCAAGTCATTGGGTAATGGCATCTATATTTCTGATCCTGCTGATGTGGTCAAGAAAAAAGTAATGAGTATGTACACAGACCCAAATCACATCCACGTGGAAGATCCAGGTCAAGTCGAAGGCAATATGGTATTCACTTATCTTGATGTGTTTGGAAAAGATAAAAGCGCAATTGAAGAAATGAAAGCTCATTATCGTCGTGGTGGTCTAGGTGATGTAAAAATCAAACGCTATTTGATTGATGTTTTGGAAGAAGAGTTTGCTCCAATTCGTGCTAGAAGAGAAGAATTAGCGAAAGATCCAGCCGCTGTGATGGCGATCCTAAGAGACGGTAGTGACGCTGCTGCGAAAGTCGCTGCTCAAACTCTAGCAGAAGTCAAAACTGCAATGGGAATCAATTATTTTAACTGATTGGCTTGTTAATGAATAAAAAAAGACGTCCTCATTCTTTGTGAGGGCGTCTTTTTTTACAGTTTAACGAATATTTGCACCAACTGTTTCACTTAGTGCTTTTTCGATCTTAGTCATTGATCGGTTAATTTCTTCATCTGTCATTGTTGCTTCAGGATTCTCGAATGTCAGACTGTAAGCCATTGACTTATGTCCTTCCTCGATATTTTTCCCTTGATACACATCAAACAATTGGATGTCTGTTAAGAACTTACCTGCAGCAGACTGGATAACCGTTACGATTTCTTGATTGGTTACTGTTTCTGCAACTAACATTGCAATGTCACGAGAAACGGAAGGGAATTTTGTCACCGCATGGAAAGTCATCCCTTTTTGAGCAGCTTCGATCACTGAGCTCAAGTCAAATTCTGCAACATAGGTTTCTGGAACATCGTATTCTTTAGCTGTATTCGGATGAACCTGTCCAACAAATCCAATCACTGTTTCACCTAAATAGATTTCCGCTGTTCTTCCTGGATGCATGTCTTTCAAACTATCAGTCGCTTGATAAGAAATTTCTGTTGCTATTCCTAATTGTTCAAACAAGTTTTCTAAAAGACCTTTGATCGTATAGAAGTCAACTACTTCTGCTTGAGTTTGCCAACTTTTATCCTGCCAAGTACCTGTCAATGCAAGAGCAACATGTTTCACTTCCTGCGGCAAATGAGTCAATGGATCGTTTTCTTGATAGAAGACTCTTCCAACTTCATAAAAAGCGACATCACTATTTTTTCTAGCTACGTTATAGTTCACATTATCCAGTAACCCACTGATCAAGTTCATTCGTAAGACAGAACGGTCTTCGCTCATTGGCCAATCAAGACGTGTAACTAAGGAATCTTTGATTGTAAATTGACGAGATTTTTCTTCAGTTGTCAAAGCATAGCTGATGGCTTCATGTAAACCACTGTCTTCAAGTAATGTACGGATCTTGCGTGTTGTTGCTTGCTCTTGGGTCAAACTTCCTGCAACAGTCTCTCCACTTGGTAATGTGGAAGGCAAGCGATCATAACCATAGATACGAGCGACTTCTTCAATAATATCCGCTTCAATCTTGATATCCCAGCGACGAGGAGGAACAGTAACGGTGAACGTTTCCCCTTCACTTTGACAGCCAAAGCCAAGTGCTTCAAAAATCTCATTTACTTCCTTAACTGTTAAGTCAGTTCCTAGATAATGATTGATTCGTGAGAGGGTGATCGTTACTGTTACGTCTTCTACTTGATAAGTCGAACCAGCAACCGCACCTTGAAGAACCTCACCGCCTGCTAACGAAACGATCATTGCAGCAGCAACGTCACATGCTTCAGCGACTGTTGCTTGATTGATTCCTTTTTCAAAACGAGCAGAAGATTCACTTCTTAAATTGAATTGTTTCGCTGTTCGACGGATCGAAATTGGATCAAACAAAGCTGCTTCTAGAGCAACCGTAGTCGTTGTCTCAGTGATTTCAGAATCCAAGCCGCCCATCACACCTGCTAAAGCGACTGGTTGTTCTCCATTAGTGATCACGAGATTTTCGGGTGTTAGCTCACGTGTTTCGCCATCTAACGTAACGATTTTTTCTGTTGCTTTTGCCTGACGGACGACGATTTCTTGTGATCCTAGCCGATCATAATCAAACGCATGTAATGGTTGCCCAAACAACAGTAAGATGTAGTTTGTGATATCTACTACGTTGTTGATTGGTCGAATCCCTTCATTCATCAAGATATTTTGTAACCATTGTGGACTAGATTGGATTTTTACGCCTTCAATGATTCGAATTTGATAAGCAGGCACAGCTTCTGGATCTTCGACTGTCACCTTGATTTTGTCTTTTGCCGGACGTGCTGCTTCTACTAATTCTTCCTCTGCAAAATGAGGTGTTTGACGATAAATCGCCCCCACTTCATATGCTACTCCTCGCATAGATAAAGCATCTGCGCGATTCGGTGTAATCGATAACTCGATAATTGAATCGTCCATGTCTAAATAAGAAAAGACGGGCTCTCCATTGACTGCCTCTTGTGGAAGATAGTAGATTCCTTCAGCATATTCTTTGGAAACGACACTATCTGGATAGCCAATTTCTTGTAAGGCACAAATCATCCCATTAGAAACTTGACCACGCATTTTCCCTTTTTTGATTTTTACATTCCCTGCGATCCGTGAATTAGGTAAAGCAACGATGACTTTGATCCCTGCCTTCACGTTAGGCGCGCCACAAACGATCTGTGAAAGTTCTTCTTCACCGATATCCACTTGGCAAATCGATAAATGATCGGAATCAGGATGTGGCACACATTCCTTGACTTCGCCGACTACGATTTTTTTTAAGCCTTCTTCAGGAACCGTGATTCCTTCCACTTCGATCCCAGTCACTGACATTTTATCAGCTAGTTCTTTTGGCGTAACTGCTGACAAATCAAGATATTTATTTAACCATTTATAAGAAACTAACATGCTTTTTACTCCCCTTTGAACTGACTTAAGAAACGCAAGTCATTTTGATAGAAATTACGAATATCATTGACACCGTAACGTAGCATTGCTACTCGATCTGGGCCAAGGCCAAAAGCAAAACCAGAGTATTTTTCCGGATCGATACCTGACATTTTCAATACATTTGGATGAACCATCCCAGCTCCTAAGATTTCAATCCAACCGGTGTGCTTGCAGACATTACAGCCAGCGCCACCACATTTGAAACAGCTGACATCCACTTCAACAGAAGGTTCAGTAAATGGGAAATAACTAGGACGTAGTCGAATTTCACGTTCTTCACCAAACATCTTTTTCATTACGACTTCTAACGTGCCTTTTAAGTCACCCATCGTAATATTTTCATCGATCACTAATCCTTCGATTTGATGGAATTGGTGACTATGAGTAGCATCATCTGTATCACGACGGAATACTTTCCCAGGTGAGATCATTCGAAGTGCACCTTTTGAAAAGTCATGTTTTTCCATCGTACGTGCTTGTACTGGTGAGGTATGCGTACGAATCAAGATCTCTTCTGAAATATAAAAAGTATCTTGCATATCACGAGCTGGGTGGTCTTTTGGTAAGTTCATTCGCTCAAAATTATAATGATCAGACTCCACCTCATACCCTTCAACAATTTGGTAGCCCATTCCGACAAAGATGTCTTCGATTTCTTCCATGATTTGTGTCAAGATGTGGCGGTTTCCTTGTTTGACTTGACGTCCTGGCAAGGTCACATCAATTGTTTCTTTGCTTAAAGCTGTTGCAAGTGCCGCTTCTTCTAACGCTTGCTTTTTACGTTCAATTTCTGCTGTCAACAGATCACGAATCTCATTGGCAAAACTACCAACTTTCGGACGTTCTTCAGGACTTAGATCCTTCATTCCCCGTAAAACTTCGGTGATTGGTCCTTTTTTTCCTAAAGTTTCTACACGAATTTGATTTAATTCTTTTAAATCGTGTGCTGTCGCTATTTTAACGATTGTGGCTTCTTTCAAGCTTTCTAATTGGGCTTGTAGAGACATTCCCTATTTCCTCCTTCAAATTCAAATACAAAAAAGACCTCATTCCTACAAAGGAACGAGGTCTTCGCGTTACCATCCTAATTTACGGTCAAAACCGTACACTTACTTTTTTAACGACATTTGCCGGTCTGAATAAATCAGACGAACTCAGAAAGTGAACTTCATTTTTCAAACTCAGGATCTGCTTACAGTCTATGACAGATCTCCCTGGACTGGTTTAGCCAAACTACTCTTTTTCGTCAACGTTCTTTAGCTATTCATCTAATGCCAGTTTACAAGATTTCACTTCCAAAATCAACTGCATTCTTCTTCTGTCACCCATTTTTCACTCCAAACCTGTAACTGAACAATGGCCTTTTGAAGATCCGCTCCTTTTTCAGTTAACATATATTCTGAACGGCTGGACTCTTTACATGAGAAGTTTCTGGCGATGATTTTTTCTTTTTCAAGTTCTTTTAATCGTTCAACTAAAACCCGATCACTCACCATAGGTATTTTAGCTGCGAGATCAACAAAGCGTTGCGGACCATTTTCAAGCAATACATCAATAATCAGCCCATTCCATTTTTTACCTAAAATCGAAAAGGTCTTTTCAAATTTAGGACATAAAGTGAACTCTGTCTGTGTTAGCTCCATTTTACTCACCTCTTTGCTAAGAGTATAGCATATTACTTACAAAGTGTAAGTCCTAGTTGCTCAATTATTATTATTTATTAATATTTATTATTTTCTTTGCGCTTAATAAGACAAGAAAGACATCTGTGACAGGCTTTTCTAAAGATTCTGTCAACGCCTGTTGATAGAGATTCAATTGCCCACGATATTTTTGAATGACAGCATCAATCGCTGTTTCATCGTTGCGATCTAAAATGAAATCCGTCTTAAAGTCATATAATTGAATCGTCGTGGATAATTCGATATAACCATCAACAATCCCATGGATCAGCAATTCATCTTCTTCATTTGGGTATTGTTCAAAGACCCGTTCTGCAGGTAACAGCATCGAAAACGGTTGTTCCCGTTTGACATGCGCTTTTTGCTTGATCAATTCTTTTCCTAGCTCGGTTTCAAAAAACCAAAGAATAGCAGAAAAATCAATTTTTTTGGCTACCTTTTGATCCACTAAACGCTTTTTGACTAATTCATCTAGCAATGCTTGGATCGACTCAGTAGTCGGCATTTCTAATGGCAGCAATTGCAATAAATAGTGTGTTGCAGTTCCGATTGCCGCAGCTGAAACCTGTTGCGTTTTTTGTAAGAAACGTGGTTCAGCCAATGTATCTTGCGTATAACGGAATTGGCGGTTTAACCCTCTTGTTTCATTACTTTCCCAGACAAGTTTAGCATCAAGCGTATCATCTGGATCTTCAAACAAACGTTTAATTTCAGAAACCGATTGATAACTTGTGGTTTGCGTTGACTCTTTGAAAGGATAACGATAATCGAGTCGTGCTTTCAGAGCAGGTGATAGTGGTGTTTGATCCACGTCATTATTTTCAGCAGCATCGTTTTCTTGCGCTATTAAACGTTGCCTTTTTTCAAGCAGAGATTGTTGATTCATCCAAGTAATGGCAAATTGGCTATCAGAGTTTTTTAATTCTGAAAGAATGGTTGCTTCGGCAAAATAGTTTTGCATCAATGGATGACGCATCAAACTAAGACCGACCCAGCTCATCAAGCTGTTCTTCCCTTTTAATCGAGTCGTTGGCTCTAAGACTAATTTGGTTTGTTCAGAAGCTTCTGACCAATTCTTCAAGGTATCTTCTTTATTTTTATACGAGCCGATAATAAATAATTTTTGTTCCGCACGGGTCAAACCAACGTAGAGTTTACGCATCTCCTCTGACAATAACTTATTTTGTTTGGCTGATTTGATTGCTTGGTAAGGCAAAGTATCATACAACACCCGAGTATCAGGATCCATATAACGAATTCCCGCACCTAGTTTTTCTTCAAAAGCATATCGCTTTTTTAAATCTTGCAAATTGAATTGTTTGGTCATATCTAATAAAAAGACAATAGGAAATTCTAAGCCTTTACTTGCATGGATCGTCATGACTCGAACAGCATTATCACTGGATGAAATCACCGGCTCCGCTAAATCTTTGTCTTTTTCCTGCATCTTTTCGATGAAGCGAACGAATTGATACAACCCTCTAAACGAACTTTGTTCATACGCTTTCGCACGATCAGCCAACGCATAAAGGTTTGCTTGTCTTTGGGCACCAGCTGGTAAACCTGCTACATATTCTAAATAACCGGTTTGTAAATAGATCTCCCACAGCAAGTCAGTGATTGAAGACCGCCGAGCCAGTTCCCGCCACAATTCGAGTTGATTATTGAAATGGCGCAATTTATCAGCTAATTCATTCTGATTTGCTGTTTGGTAAGCCAGCACCGCATCATAATAAGTATGCGTACGATCAGCTAAACGGATCTGTGCCAGTTCTGGTTCAATCAGTCCTACGATCGGTGAACGTAAAACGGCTGCCAATGGAATATCTTGATATGGATTATCAATCAATTGGAGTAAAGAAATCATCGTACGCAACTCCGTAGATTGAAAATAATTTTGGGCATCGTTCATTTCTAAAGGAATATCTAATGTTTTAAAGATCTCTAATATCGTCAGATTATTCTTCTTTGTAGGTGTCAAAAGTACGATATCTTTATATTCGACCGGACGATTCTGTTTCATTTTTTTATCATAGATCAGGAATTTTTCATCAATCAGTTCGCGGATTTTTAAGCCCGTCATAAAGAGTTCGCCTTCTGTTTTGTCCTCTAGATTCTCATCAATTGGAAGGTCGCTGTTTGGCTCTTCTTCTTTTTCGTAAATCAATAGTTCTGGTTCAAAGCGATCGACTTCGGGGAAATCGGGAAATCCTAATCGTAATTGTGCAGCATCATCATAAGCGATTTGTCCCACAACAGGGTCCATCAATTGTTGGAACACCAGATTGGTAAATGACAGGACTTCCTTTCGGGAACGAAAGTTTTCTGCCAAAATGATCCGTCTTCCACCCTCAGCTGTTGAAAATGCTTCATATTTTTCAATAAACAAACTAGGATCAGCTAGTCGAAAAGAATAAATCGACTGTTTGACATCCCCAACCATGAATAAATTGCCATTTGTCGGATCAGGCTGTCTAAGCCAATAAAGGATAGCTTCTTGCAACTGGTTGATATCTTGGTATTCATCGACCATTACTTCTTTGAATTGCTTACGATAAAGCTTTGATGCTTCACTTGGAAGCCATGACTCTTCTGTTTGGGTCGTCAAGATTCGCAAAGCAAGATGTTCTAAATCATTGAAATCTACTACTCCCTTTTCTCTTTTTCGTTGTCTGAAACCATCCATGAAACGTTTGGTAACACTCGTGAGCTCTTCCACTAGGACAGCAGCTTTTTTCGTCCGTTCGGTCAATTGTTCAGGAGAAATCGGAAAATATGTTTTTCCAATTTTCTGAATGATTTTTTTCGCCTGATCTCTTAAATTTTTAACTTCGGCTGAACGTTCTTTCAGCTCTGCTTTGCGACTGCTTTTAAAAGTAGTAAAAGTCAATGTTTCTAAACCCGTATAGGCTTCCGGCAATTGATCTTGTAATAAGTGATCATAAATGCGTTGGACTTGTTCTTTTTCTCCTGCAACTTGTTCCAACATTTTTTCCAGACCTTCTTCTTGCGCTAATCCAACCATTTCTTCATAAAGTTGCACACTTTGTGCCATATCTGTAAGTAGAAGTGGTCGCAATTGTTCTTGGTACAATGGTGAATGAGCTAATCCATCATCTAAACGATAGTTATCCACTAATTGATCTAACCAACGTTTGGGATCAGGATTCGCTCGCGCAAATTCATAAAGAGAGAAAACCAGATTGGTCAATCCATCATCTGAACGATCATTTGAAAAATTCATTGTTAATTGGAAAAACTCTTCCCGATCTTCGCTATAACAAGCCTCGCGTAATTCATCCCAAACATCTTCTTTCATTAAGATCGTTTCTGTCTCATCCGTTAACATCCGAAAAACTGGATCAATATCGATCAAGTAGTAGAATCGGCGGATGACCGTTAAACAAAAAGCATGTAAAGTAGAAATATTAGCACTCGGCAATAAAATCAGCTGTTTCGTGAAATGTTGTTGGCGTGCCGGATCGCTTTCACTATTGACTGCCTCTTGTAAAGCTTCTTGGATCCGTTCTTTCATTTCTTTCGCTGCCGCTTCTGTAAACGTCACGATCAAAAGTTCATCAATATTGAACCCCATTTTTAGTTTTTCGATTACTCGACGGACAAGCACTGTGGTTTTTCCAGAACCAGCGGAAGCTGATACCAGCAAGTTATCTCCCTGATCAAAAATGGCTTGCCATTGTTCGTCAGTGAATCGTTCGTTTTCTGGTCTCAAAGGAATTTTGGTCATTCTTCCTCACTCCTTTTTTCTATTCTTCGCAGGGCTTCTTCCTTGTTTAATTTTTCTAAACGGTGATAATTGTTTTCTTGCAACATCACATCAAACGTACAAACACTTCTAAAAGGACACATTTGACAAGCAAGCCGCTCCTTGTCTTTGTATGCTGGATTAAGTTTGATCTCCCCTGACGTGATTTTATCCCCTGCTAAACGCATATTCGCACGATTATGCGCCATAAAAAGTTGGAGTTCCTGTTCTGTATAGAATTTTTCTTTACTAAAACTTCCCTTTTGATAGACATCTTTCGCATTTTTCTTGATCGGATAAATCAAAGAGTTCTCTTTTGCTTCCAGTGAATGATCTAATACTTCCAATAACTCAGGTTCATCGACAAAAATGCCGTCATAACTGAATTTTTTCAATGTCTCTTTTTCAATTTCATTTGCTTCAGACAAAATCGGATTATGGACATGTAAATAATAGGAACCAGCTGGTCGAACCAATGCTTTTCCAGTCAATTTGACAGCATCCATCAACGCCACGTCTAGATAGGTCAACAGTTGCATAGCCATCCCGTAGTAAGCTTCAGTGACATCAAAGGAACGTCCACTTGATTTATAATCGACAACACTAAGCCAGGTATCCGCTTGTTCAACAGCAACATCCACACGATCAATCTTCCCACGAACATGTAATTTCCCACCATTATTCAGTGGTAATTCCAACCCTGGGATACCTTGAGCGCCAGCAATTTGGCCAAACAATATTTCTGTTTGAAGGGGCTTCATCCCTGTATTTTTACTTTGCTTTTGTAATGCCCAAGCTACTTTTTGGATCGTTTGTCCTAACTGATAACGAATATAGTTCATTCGAGCTGAACTATCTAAAATTTCAAAGCGTAACTCGCCAAAGACGTCTTGCAAGACTTTTTCAGTAAACTCTTTACGTTGTGTATCGGTCATTTCTACTAGCGATATCTGATTTGAAAATAGTAATTTAAAGAAACGGTCTAATGATTCATGATAAAAATCACCTGTAGCAGCTGGCGTTAAACCATAGACCATTCGTTCTTTCAGTTTCAAACCAAATTGGACAAAATATTTATATTCACAATTATAGAAATTTTCTAATCTGGAAATAGAGGTATAAATATCTTTACCATAGAGTTCCTCTGCCATCTTTTTAGGTAATGACACCGGGACATTAAGATGTTCTTGACTTTCAAAAATGCGCAATGCAAAATTTCGCCATTGTGATTGCAAGATCTGCTCTCTTAGTTGGCGCCAATACACCGGAACTTTTTTCTTCTCTTCCTTTGCTAAACGATAGATATGATTGATTGTATTGATCCCACTACGATACGTACCGATATAACAACTCGGATCGCTGTCTAAAACCAAATGCTCTTTTCTTTCAGCTGGGATCATCAAGTATTCCATGATTCGTTTCAAATAAGGAGAGATTTTCAACGTGTTTGTATCATAACTTTGAGCGTAACTGAGGTATAGACGCTGAGTGGCTGAAGCAAACACCAAGTAGGCTTGCAATGGTTCAAAAGACAAGTTCTCTTTTGCGGGATCAAATAAAAATTTCTCTTCCGCTAAACGAGCATTCAACGTTTCCCTTTCCTCACTAGAAAGCAAGCCTTTCGTTTCGTGCCGATCAGGAAATACTTGATCATTCAAGCCAATGGCAAACGTGACTTTCGCCTGGTTTGATCGTACCAGTTCCAAGCGGTTGATGCGTACTTGGTCGATTGCTGTAGGAATCTTCCCATAACTTAAATTTTCTAACCCGCTGGTAATGATTTCCTGAAACAAATGCCAGTCAAATTCAGATTCCCCATAAATGAGCGAATACTCGTCCAGTAAATCAATCAACGCCCCCCATGTTTGCTCATGGTTTCGGGCTGCTGCTAAATTGCCTCGTTCAATTTCTTGATTTCGCCAAAAAACTAATTGTTGTTGTACGCCACTGTTCACCAAAAAACGATAAAAGACCGTCGCGCCTTCTTGTCCATTTTTACATTTTTTCATCTTGTCAAAAAATGTTGGGACTTTCTCTTTGAAGAAGTGCCGAATATCATTCGAGCGTTTTTCTAATTCTTGAACATCTTCCAGTTGTTCTGCTTCAAAATCGTAAGACACGAACTGCCAATCTTTTTCTCTCGTCCAGTATGAACCTTGATAGTTATAAGCAAGTGCTACATTTTCTGTGACATCTAATTTTGCTCGGAACTGATTTCTTTGCTCACGCCAACTGGCTAAGTCTAGTGTATCATCCGCTTCACAAATGAATAATTCAGTTTTGAAAAAACGCATGATATCATTCAAACGATAGGCATATCGATCTAAAGCGAATAAACTATTGATCCATTCGATCAATGGATGATTCTCCATCAACTGCTCTTCATCAATATAAAAAGGAATCGCCATTTCTTTGAAAACAGGTTGTAGCAAGTTACCATAAAACGCCATATCTTTCGTTAACACTTGAATGTCACGATAGCGATAATTTTCCTCGCTGACCAAACGACGGATCTCCACAGCTAGTTGTCTGACTTCTTCGGTGGCGTTCTCTGCTTCCCAAATTCTCAACGCCTCTTGTTGCCCAACCTTCAGCGGCTGGCTTTTTTTGTTGCTAGAAGTTTCTTCCCACATTTTTTGCAAGTGCATGAGTGCAAGCGGTCTTTCATGTTCTGGGGCAAATTTTTCCACTAAAACCGGCACTCTTCGTTCTTTGGCACTGTTGATTAGTTGGAAATAGAGCTTTCCTGTTTCATGAAACAATGTCAACACTTCAGGCATATCCGTGATATAAGGACGATCAAGAAGCAAATCAATCACTAGCTGTCCCTTTTCCATCATGACCTGTAACAATTGATATTCTTGCGCATTGACTCGAGTGAAACCACTAACGATAAATTTCACCTTGGACATGTCTTGCGTTTGTAGATAATTTGCCAAAATGGTCAAAGCATCTTCAGATTGCAGCGCACGTTGGACTAATTCTTCTTCAAAAGCTGTAAAAATCAATTGAAGATCTTTCATTTTCAACTGTTGATTTTCAGCTTTTACCGTATCCGCTAGTTCTGAAAAGACAAGATCTTCAGGTGAAATATTTCCAATACGTAATTCATTGTGCAATTCTTGCAGCTGGCGAATAAACCCTTTTTTATTGATTTCTCCCCGAAAAATCGTTAAATTTTCTTCATTTTTTTCTAGGATCTGTCGCAAGATCATTGCCGAACCAGATTCTGAAAGTTCATTACCAGACAATAACGTTGTTTGCTGCAACAAATACCACGCTAAACGATAAAAACTAAAGACTTGGACATTCGTTGTACTAAATGACGTTTTGCCACTTCTTTGACGCAGCTCTGTCAAGATTTCTTGTTCTTGTTCAAATTTATTATAGTTAGGTACAAGGAAAAATACCTGGTGCATGCTATCTTTTGCTAACCATTCGACTGATTCATCAATCAACGCTGTACGGTGGTCTTTTCGGGCTGTCCCGAGAATAAATTGTAAAGACATTTTCCCTCTCCTTATTCCTTAGATTCATTCCTCATTCATTATACCAAAAACAACTGAACATTTGTTCTTTCTCCTATTTTTTTTAGAAATTAATTGTTTGCGCTTATAGAGATTATTTTACCAAATCCTCTCAAAAAAAGTTTAAGACTACTTCTTGCGATTCACATCCATCAATCGCTATCCTTTACTTATTTCTTATACTTATCCATATAAAAAAAGAGCCTGGGACAAAACTTGTCTCAGGCTCTTTTAGTATCTCTAAAACGAATAAACGGTGAGACAAAAGCAGCATCTTCGGAAATAAGCCGAAATTTACCAAAAATTTGAGAAGCAATTTTCGGAAATTCCTTCTTATTTCTTGATGCTAAACACTTTTGTCTCAACCTCTTTCTTTTATAACTTCATTTGATTTAATGAATGGAACCCATCAATTTTTTGATTGGTTCTTTGATCATAAACAATACAACTGCTCCGACGATTGCTACGACACCGACAATTCCGAAATAAGCAGATTCAGTACCTGGTGTATAGAAACGCGCGATTTGTGCATTGATCGCTTGTGAAGAAGCATCTGCCAAGAACCAGATAGCAATGGTTTGTGATTCAAAAGCTTTAGGTGCTAATTTTGTTGTCGCAGACAAGCCAACTGGTGATAAACATAATTCAGCGATTACGACAATGAAGAAGCTGCCAATCAACCACATTGGACTTACTTTACTATCTGTGCCATAAAGCATACCTGGTAACATCATTAATAAGAAAGATAACCCAGCAAATAATAATCCTAGTGAGAATTTCACTACTGTTGATGGTTGTCGTTTTCCTAATCTCGTCCACAATGTAACAAATACTGGTGTCAAGACGAAGATGAAAATCGGATTCAATGATTGGTACCAACTAGCTGGAATATTCATACCGAACAATGTTGATTGTGTCCGTTCTTGTGCAAACAGAGCCAAGATGGAAGATCCTTGTTCTTGTAACGACCAGAAAATGATCGCTGCTAAAAATAATGGGATATACGCCCATACTTTTGGTTTTTCCTCTGCTGTAACATTTTTAGCTGTTAACATTTTAACAAAATAGTATAACGGTAAAAGAATACCTAAAACACTAATTGAATTGACAAAGAAATCAATGGTTAAATGTCCAGTGACTTGTGCGCCACCAAAGATTGCTACAATCACAACTAAAGCAATGACTAAGTTACGAATGAATTTTTTACGCTCTGCTGCTGTTAATGGGTTAGGAGCAACTGTTCCTATACCATCCAACGTTTTACGTCCTTGGATCACGTATTGTAACAGTCCAAAGAACATTCCGATTGCAGCTAATGAGAAGCCAAGATGGTAGTTGTATTCTTGTCCGATCGTTCCTACGATGATCGGAGCTAACATCGCACCTAAGTTGATCCCCATATAAAAAATAGAGAAACCGGCATCTCGTCTTAAATCAGTTTTTGAATAAAGATGTCCAACCATTCCGGAAACATTTGGTTTCAAAAAGGCTGTCCCAAAGATAATCAAAGCCATTGAGACGAATAAAGTGGAAACACCAAATGGCAATGCTAAGACGATATGTCCAAGCATAATAAATATTCCACCGAAGAAAACAGTTCTTTTTGCACCTAGTACCCGGTCTGAAACCCAACCACCGATGATACTAGACATATAAATCAGTGAACCATAAATTGACATAATTGCTAATGCTGTTGCGGTAGGTAATCCAAGTCCACCGTTTGCTACAGTATCGTACATGTAGTAAAGCAACAGCGCACGCATACCATAATAACTAAATCGTTCCCACATCTCTGTGAAGAACAATGTTGACAACCCCTTCGGCTGACCGAAGAAGCCCTTGTCTTGTTGATTTTCCATAATCCATACCCCAATTCTTTAAATTTTCAGAAAATACTATAAATATTCACTGAAAAATTTAACTAAAAAACTTATTTAAGAAATATATACTTATTTTCTATAAAAACGAATAAAATTTAATGGGAAAATGATAATAAAAAATAAACAGATATTTAATAATTATATATTGCTATTTTAAAATGATCGAGTTTTACTTAGTTTAACAACAATGGAAACGTTAACTAAAATAACCTCTATTATTTTAATATTCATTAAAAAATTTACTTATTTTTTGTGAGCATATTATTTCACTTACTTTTTGTAAGGTGATATACTTCGTTTGTACTCATAAAATATGCAGATCACAACTAAAGGAGATTTCACCATGACAACATTTACAACAACTTTGCAAAACCGTCGTTCTATCTATGATTTAGGACGTAACGTAACACTATCAAATGAAGAATTAACAGCTTTGATCAAAGAAGCAATCAAAGAAAGTCCAACTGCATTTAATGCACAATCAACACGAGCAGTCATTCTTTTTGGAGATGCTCACGAAAAATTATGGGAAATGACCGAAGAAGCTCTTCGCCCATTGACACCTGCTGAAGCTTTTCCAAATACGCAAAATAAATTAGCGGGCTTCAAAAAAGGCTATGGAACAGTCTTGTTCTTTAAAGATACAGATATCATCAAAAATCTCCAAGAACAATTTACATTATATGCTGACAACTTCCCAGATTGGTCAGAACAATCAAATGGGATTGCTACAGCAAATACATGGGTAGCCTTAACAGAACAAGGTTTAGGAGCTAACTTGCAACATTACAATCCAGTAATTGACGAAGCTGTCGCTAAAGAATGGAACATCCCATCTAATTGGAAACTACGTTCTCAATTAGTGTTTGGCTCACCAGAAACACCAGCTGGAGAAAAAGAATATATGAACGACGAAGATCGTTTCCGTGTATTTAACTAAAAATCGATTCATTAACCATTCTGCAATACAAATTTATAAAAAATAGCAAACTAAAAAAAGGACCTCTAAAATAAGAATAACTATTTTAGAGGTCCTTTTTTTTATCGTTCTACCTTTTAACGTTTCACTACAAAGGTATCCCCTCTTCTATTTTCATTCTACTAATAGAAAATTCCTTTAGTCTATTGAAGAAAGTCTCTCATGAGTAAGAATACAATTACTTAAAAAATGCAAAGAACCAAAGAAGCAATCAAACAATCTATCTATTGATAGGATCATGCGCGTCTAAAGGATCGATAGAGGCTAGTACAATTTAGAAAAGCTACCTAAATAGAATGATCAAACAAAAAAAGAGTGGATTTCTCCACTCCAATTTATAGAGACTCATTCTGTAAGCAGTTACTCTTCAGAATCGATCATAATATCAATTTCGGCATCATCATTTAAATGCTGTGCTAAAAAAGTGACCAACTCTTCCATTGATACAGAAAATTTCAGCATGGGTCCACGCCAACCGTTACGAAAGAAATTCATTTTTATGATGGAAGATCCTTCCGGTTGATACAAAACGATTTTATTGATCTCAGAAAAAGGAACACCTTTTTTATCAAAGCTATTTAGAACAAGCCCATCTTCTGTTATACCACGACTATCTAGTAAAAAGCTGATGAAAATTAGCGCTGACAAGACCCCTTTTGCCAATTCATCTGCAGTTGGTTGACTAATCAGCGTAAACCAAAGAACTAAGATAGCCAGAAAAGGCACGACTAAGTAAACCCAGCGATTTCTAACCGTTCGATAGACGATTTCTCGACGTACCAACCATAAAAACAAACACATAACAAAGACAAATAAAAATAATAGTAAAGTAAATATACTAATCATCTAACTACACCTCTTTTCTCTTTCCAAATACTCGAAAAAGAAATAAAAATTACAAGCAAAAGGACATACAGTACCGATTTCGTTACTGTACGTCCAAAATCATTTCTTCTTATTCAAATGTTTCGTATTTTGCAACAACCATACTTGCTTTTTCTTCTAATAACTCTTGATCTTCCATTGCGCATTGAGCAACTTTGACTACGGCACAATTCGTCATTTTTGAAACAACTTCTCCGATAACTGCTTTTGTAAACCCAATCGGTTTACATGAATATTGCTCTCCTAAATTAATCATTTCTTCCGTCATCAAAATCCTCCTAAACTACCAAGCTCTTTTATAAGGTAACTGTTTTTTTCAAACAGTAATTGCTCTTTCAAATAAACATCATCTAAAAACGTTTGTTATTTGACCTGCGATTTATTTCGACCTTACTGGCATTATAGCGTACTGTTTTCGTTTTCACAATTAAAAACTATCAATAAATCGAAACATTTTTTTCAATTTAAAAAAATTATTCGGCTATTGATCCTGTGATTTTTCAGGACTTTTGTCTTTTTATTTTAAATTTGGAAAACAACATGTCAAATTTTTTATTTTATTTTTAAAAAAAAGCATTATAATATGTAAATATCAGAAAAAAGGGGAATTATTATGAAAAGATTCATTGGTAAAAAAATATTATTCGTGGCAGTCCTATTATTCGTTATTTTTTCTGCCACCACTTATTTTCACCATTCACACAATGTTGGAAAGGATACTGAAAAAGTAAGTAGTTATGCTAAAAAACAAGTTTTACTTGATGTCCCCTTGGAAAGCCAATTCACCGAGCCAGCGTTAGGAAATGGCTGTGAAGTTACTTCACTGTCCATGCTGCTTTCTTATTATGGTTACGAGACTTCTAAAAACCAGTTAGCTCAACAATTGAATTACGTTCCTGTTTTTAATGCTGATGGTACACATGGCGATCCTAATGAAGGGTTTGTTGGGGACATCAGCGGTGGAGATTGGGCAATGGGCGTCTATGTCCCGCCTATCGCTTCGTTGGCACAGACAATCGTAAAAACAGATTATCATACTCTTCCAAAAACCGATGCAACAATCAATGACATTAAGAAAGCTTTACAACAAGGAAAGCCTGTGTGGGCCTCCGTTACTTTAGATTTCCAAGTGCCTACTGATACTGATTTCGTTACTTGGCAAACAAACAATGGGCAAGTAAAAGTGACACCATTAAACCATGCCTGTGTAGTTACTGGTTATGACAATGACAATATTTATGTAAATGATCCTTATGGAGAAAAAAATAGACCCGTAGCAATCAAAGATTTTGAGGCAATTTTCACCTCAATGGGTGGTCAAATGTTGACTTTAGAGAAAAGCTAGTATTTTTATAAAAAATACATTATACTCTAGCTAAATATGATGGAAAGGATTGAGGGAAATGGAAAAAATTCATAAAAAAATAGATCCTAATGAAATTCCGATTATTTTCGTTCGTGATGTAAATGGTCATACACCAACCAAAGTTTCCGTCAAGGAATGGACGGATCGCTATAGCCCAGTTTCACTCAATGAGTTACAGATCAAACTTTATCGTCAAGCATTAGCCTATTATTCTGAGAAAGATTATGCAAAAGCGATTGATTTATTGAAATTTTTAATCTCACAAACAAACTATACACATTTTGAATACATCGAACGTTTGGCAACGATCTATCGAATCATCGATGCTCCACTAAAAGAATTTCAGTTACTTTCTAATACATTATCAATTGCCAATTTGATTCCACTTCCATCTGGTTTAATCAAGAAGTTAGAAAGACGAATGATCACTGTCAAAAAAATGCTGGATAAAGAGTAATCTCTTGCATTTTCTTTGTGTCGTGCTATGATCAAATTGTTTGATTGGGATGTAGCCAAACTGGTAAGGCACTTGACTCTGAATCAAGCAATTGCAGGTTCGAACCCTACCATCCCAATAAAAAAACCAATCAGAAACTCAGTTTTCTGATTGGTTTTTTTATATTCTCTTTAAGTTTACATAATAAAATTATATTTATCCAATGATAGCTAATGCTTTTTTAGGTACTTCTTTTTTGTCAACTTCTTCATATGACTCGACGTGAGCGCCCTTATTAATGATCTTTAAATAATGTCCTTCTTTTAAAATAGATAAACCTGTAAATTCAATCGTTCGTTCATGTCCCTTTTGATCGGCAGCTTTTTGGATATAAGTCGCTGTTCCATATGAATTGACTTCATCTGGTTTTTTCGTCTTGACGTATACCTCTCCTTTTGTTACCAACGGATTTAATTGGTCTACCACACCTGCCATCTCATCGTGGGAATTTTGCGTATAAAACTTCAAGCCCACTAATGCGACTCCTGCAAATAATACCGTTCCAATAACTACTTTTACTACTTTCATTTTTCTACCTCCTATTTTTATTTCATTATATCCATAAAAATAAACGGCTTCATCCGCCTCTAGTTGGAGATTTTTCTCCTACTTTGGCACAAAAGCTTTTGCTCACCCTTGTTCTAAATAATGCTCAATATTAAAAAACGCTCAAAACGGCTAAAACCATTTCAAGCGTTTTTTTTAATAATAAAATCATGAGCAACAATTTTGCCATATGATTAATTTCTTGTAATTAATACAGCCTAGTTGGATCATAATGATAAACTACATTCCCGTTCAATAATGCCTTACCTACGACATATTTACGATTCTCTAATTTTAGCCACGCTTCACGAAAAAGCATGACCTCTTCTCTTTTGACCTCAATTTTTTCAATTTTTCCGTCAATCAATTCTTGGATAAGTGCTTCGTATGGATTCATTGTTCTCCTCCGTCACAATCAATACGTAGTAAAAATTGGTTCATGATCTACTTTTGTATCTAGGTCTGTTCTGACATTTACCGTTGTATATAAAACTTTTTCAACAGGTATACTATAATAATTGTCTTCGCTACTGCTGAATTGGTGTACACCTTTTTTCGTCAGAATACCATTGATTTTATTCATCAGTACTCTTTTTTCTACACTATTACTGACCACATAGTAAATCACACGTATATTGTTTACTAAATGTAAATCGACTTCTAACATTACTTGATCCATGAAAATTTCATCCTTTCTTTCGGATCAATTATAGCAAGAAACTTCTTGTTAATCAAAAACCTTTGTATGTCCTTCTTGGTTATCAATTAAAGAAATACTTGCATCATTTGATACAAAATGTTATTTTGTATCAGATATCATTATTATTCTGGGAGGCACTCTCGTGATTGCGATTGGTCAGCTTGTTTTTTATATTCCATTTTTCATCATGCTAAGTATTCTTTTCTATTACATAAATTGGACAAAAAAGAAACTATCTGTTTTACTTGTTTCTCTTCCAAGCATCTATTTTACTTATCAAATCTTTTCTTTCCGCCATTGGGAAATCCCTTCTGTCTTAATTAGACATGTCATTAGTTTAGTTATTTCAGTCATTATACTGATACTTTGGATATTTTATTTATTAAATAAACAAGATTAGTGTGTGTATAGATTGTGAACAAACGAACAAAAAATGAGTGTGAAAAAAGTGAGCCACCACTTTTTCACACTCATTTTTGATCATTCATTTACACCAAAGAAAGATTTGAACCGTTCAAGGATTGATGCTTGTTTTAAATCAATAAACTGTTGGGCAACAGAAAATTTGTCCTCTAGCAATTCTTTATTTGATTCAATCAAAATTTTTGCTTCTTCGTACTTCTTTTCTTTACATAGTTGTTTGACTTCATTCAATACATCACCAGCACTCATCTTTTCACCTACTTCAGTTATTAGGAACCTATTGATATAAAAGGTTGTCTCAATGTTGAATGTTTACGATTCTTTCACACAATGAACTTTCTTCCGCAGCACAAAAGCTATTCTTTTTGATCACTTGACGTGATAAATCGGATCGACTCTTGGTACTCCCGATAGTCTCTACTATAAAGATCTGTTAATCGATCTGGCAAAACGAACCAAGCTGGATGGTACCCATTTACAGTGACAGGAAATCCTTTCTCTTGCAGACTATCACCATCCCAGCGTAAGGCAATCGCTGTTTTGCCTGACCATTTCACTAAAGCAACAGAATAACCTTTTTTCGTCTGCGTACCATCTTCTAAAATTTTGAGGATTTCAATTTTTTCTCTAGGAGCTGTAACCTCTTGTGGACGTACCATTCTTTCCCCTCCTTATTTGACCACTAACACACTGCAGGGCGCATGAGTAACAACGTAAGAAGCTGTAGAGCCGACTAAAGCTTGTTGGATTGCTCCTTTACCAGTAGCTCCCATGACAATCAAATCGATCGCTTCTTGTTGTGGAAACACCGTCCCAATCAAGTTACGTGGATCACCCGTTTCAACAATAGCATGGATGTCATTGATCCCATATTCTTTCGCATCATGGATCTTTTTTAACATTTCGACTTCTATCTTCTGTTTTTCTTCTGCGTAGATTTTTGAAAATGCGTAGGCGCTATGTGTCAACTCTACTTTATTGATGATCGAAACGATAAATAATTCGGCTTCATTATCTTTCGCTAAATCTAGCGCTTCCAAAAAAGCTTGTTCTGATTGCTTAGACCCATCGACAGCTACCATTATTTTTTGATATCTCTTACTCATGTTATCGCCTCCTTGTTTCTATTATTGTAACATCTCATGCTAAATTTAAAAAAAATTACGCTGTTTTCAATTATTTCGTATTTATTTTCAAAAAATGTAGCTTTTTTTTACTTGTTTCTAGTGTTTATTTTTCTCATCAATTGTCCTTGTTAGTGGTTTATTTTAAACGTTTATGACGGTTTTCTCATTGTTTTTCACATTTTATGATAATCTGTTTGTTACAAAAAACGTATCTTTGTTACAAAGTGTCATAGAGCTTTTACCTATGAAATATTTTCCCATGGTAAAGTATTCCTCGTTGGACACAACAAAACTATTTTTAAATTTATGAAGGAGATCTTACATGAAATCACTTAAAACATTACTATTAGGAACAACTTTGACTGCCGGCGCACTATTCTTTATGGGAACATCTGCACATGCGGACGAAGCTTATACCGTTCAATCAGGTGATACGCTATCAACGATTTCTCAAAAATACGTTGGTGATAACTCCTTGATCCAAACTATTGCAGAAAAAAATTCAATCTCAAACATCAACTTGATTTATTCAGGTCAACAATTAACAATCCCAACAGGCGAACAAGCAGCAACAACACAAACAGCTTACCAAGCGCCTGCTCAAACAAAAACAGTGGCTGAACAACCAGTGAAGCAAGAACCAGTTCAACAAGCAGCACCTGCTCAACCAGTTGCTCAAGCAACGCAAATAGCGGCACAAGCAACACCAGCGACAACAAACACAAGCTCAGCGAAAGAATGGATCGCTCAAAAAGAATCTAGCGGTTCTTATACAGCAACAAACGGTCGTTACATCGGACGTTACCAATTAGATTCTTCTTACTTAAATGGTGACTATTCAGCAGCAAACCAAGAACGAGTTGCTGAACAATACGTATCTTCTCGTTATGGCTCATGGGAAGCAGCTAAATCTTTCTGGGAAGCAAACGGTTGGTACTAATATAAAATAGCTTGTTTAAAAAGCGAAGGTCCCTCTTTAGGATCTTCGCTTTTTTATTGATTCTATTCATTTATTTTTTTGAGATTGTTTTAACTTCTTGATCGCCCATTCGTAGTGACTGGAAGTTGCAGAAATGAAATAACTACCTAATGTGGTATTCCCCACCCATACAAATTGCTTTTTCTGGAATAACTCTTCATCACTCAAGGCGTCTAATTTTTTCATTACTTGCTCATGGCTTTTTTTCAAATAGTTTTCAGCTTCCACTAAAGAAGTTGTTTGATGCTTTTCTACAAACTCTTCATTCATCTTCCCGTAGGTTCGCCAATTATACGGTTCAGGCAAGAAATTTCTTTCTTCTCCGTTAAAGTTGCTTTCAAGCCATCGTAACAATAGTTGATGCCATTCGTACAAATGGATCAATACATCTTTTAAGTCTTTGTCTCGTCGCCAATGTGCTTCCTTTTTTTTCGCCAAAAACTCTTCACTAAATTGAAAGGATTGCTTGCGATCTTCCTCACTCATACCGTTAATTAATCTCCATAAATCATCGAATTGGCTGTTTGCTTTTTCAAGCAATTCATCTTTTGATTTTGGTCGCATATAACGCACCCCCTCTTTTTTGCTAAATCACTTGCTCACCATAAGGAATTTCAAAATGATTTGTAGTAACTTTTATGTGTTCATTATTTTGTATTACAAGCAACAAAAGCAAAACGATGTTGCAAATTATAAATCGTACCATGTCGTTTCAACTCTTCATAAAGTCCCAATAACTCTTTGAAATTTTTCTCAACTGTAAATCCAGGGTACTCCCATTCAATCGTCCGTACATAAAAGATCAAACTATCCATATCAAAGAATTGTTGATTCAAATAGGCTTCGTCACAAAACAAAAGATCAAAATGGTGCTGTTCTAGTTCTGCTTTCACTAAGGAAAGATGAAAATCAAAACATTCTTTCCTTACTTCTGGCATCAAACGAGAAGCCAAATTCAACCCGTTGAAATCTCCTACTTGTTGAGAAATAAATAACCCATCTGGTTTCAAGACACGCTTCACTTCAGCTACTGCAAAAGATTCATGAGAATTGATCACTAGATCAAATGAATCATCTGGAAAATCCAATACGTCCTCTTCCCCCACAAATTTTACTGTTACACCTTGAGGGTCAAGTGTTTGTAATAATAGCTGGTAATTAGGCGGATACCCTTCCGTTACTGCTGTCTGTTCATAAGGATGGTTAAATGTTTGTAACAATTCACCTCCACCTGTTCCCATATCTAATAGAGACATAGTTGGAGTTAAATAATTTAAAACAAGCTCTCGGTAATCCCACGGAGGCTCTTCACACGACCATTTCCCATCTAAATAGGAAAAATCCCAGCCAGTAAAATTTTTCTGTTGTTCCTCACTTTTAAGCAACTCTTTTTTTAATTGGTCCATCATCTTTTATCGCTCCAGTCATTATGATTTTATAATCGTTGACGGCGATATAGTCGATTGGATAAAGCATACTCGATATAGGTCTATCCATTCCACTATATCGAGTAGCTACCTCGTTGTTTTCTCATGTTCATTCTCCTTTTGATTGACTTAAAAACAGTATATCATGAAAACCAGGAACGGAAAACGCTTACTAAAAAACTGTTTTGTGCGTTTGCTTAGATTGTTAGATAATTTGGAAGCTATAATTTTTTTGAGTTTCAACGACCTCTTTCGCAATTATTTTCCTATACTGAACAACCTTTTAGTACATCAGCTATCCGAATATTTTACATAGAAAAAAACTCTTCTATCAGCATTTACTAAAAGCTGTTAAAAGAGTTTAAGTTAGTGTATCAGCCAATAACTCATTATTGATTCAAGATATCCTTTGCTTTCATTTTTTCCATTTCTTTTATTGTCTTTTTTTTCTTTGATTCTTTTCCACCTTCATAAATACAGATCAATGTAATCAAACCAACAATAGGCATTAATATATTTCTAAATGTTAGATTTAAATGACCTGTCACAACGATAAAAACAACTAAACCACTGAAAATCACTGGTAAGATCGCTCCCATATATTTATTCCCTATATAACCACTTAGGGTTTGAAACCCAATCACACCTGCAATAAATAAAAGTTGTATTATATTATTCATTTATACTCTCCCTATGTTTTTTTATAATTTCTTTTGCTACGTCTAAACTTATTTTTTCGTTAATCACGAGTTGCATCATTGATACTTCAAAAGAATCTTCTTGCTTTATATCAAAAAGTTTTATTTTTTCAATTAATCTATCTAACCTTAATCTTACTGTTGGGTAACTAACTTCATACTCTTTTGCTAACTGCTTTAAGGAACCTGATGCCAACAAAAATTTCTTAATAAATACTTGTTCCTCAGGTTCTAAATTAAAAAACCATTCCATTCATTAACCTCCCAACAAAATATAAATATAATTAAACAAAGCTTAACATTGTTAAAAATAAAACACAACTTAATTTATAAAAAATTTGTGATACGATTTGAGTAGAAAAAGAGAGAGGGATAAAAGTCGTTATAATTTATTCTTCTTTTGACAATTTTACTTCATCAAGCATCAATTTTTACAAAACAAAAACTCCTTTATCAACTTTTTCTAAAAGTTGATAAAGGAGTTTAAAAGTTGTTTACTCGTTGAATATGAAATCCGTGTCAAAATTATCTGATACCAAGTGCAATTCGTGCATAACGACTCATCTTATCCGTCGTCCAGGCTGGATACCAAACTAGTTTGACTTCTGCCTTAGTTACTTCTGGTACTTCTTTTAAGGCGTCGTGGATGGATTCAGTTAGGATATCAGCTAATGGGCAACCCATGGTTGTTAAGGTCATTTTAATGACTGTTTCTCCGTTTTCTGGATCAAACTCGATTTCATAGATCAAGCCTAGGTTGACGATATCGATCCCTAGTTCAGGGTCGATGACCATTTCTAAGGCAGCTAAGATTCGTTCCTTGATTTCATTAACTTCTTCTGCAGACCATTTTTGGTTTGCTTCGCTCATCTTGCAGCACTCCTTCATGCAATTTTCATTTATCATACTCTTTTTTTGCTCATTTGTAAATGAGAATCGAGAGGTTCTATTCTCATTTAGCAGGTTAAAAACAGAAAATTCTTCTGACTTATTTAAATCAATTATTGTTTTTTAGTTTTTGAAGGAGTTTTCTTTATTTCGGGAAAGACACCCGTAGAACGGTAAAGATTTTGTTCGCTTTCATTAGCAAAACGGCCAAATACCGAATGTGTTGGTAAAATATTGATAAAAGCATCTTCGTCGATTTCATGGACGATTTGATCTAAATCATACATTTCATAACGAGTGATCACCATCATGATCGTTTTACCTTCTTTTTTAGAATAGCCACCGATTGATGGTAAGAGGGTCATTCCTCGAACCATATTTTGAGCGATCGCTGCGGTCACTTCATCTGGTTTAACCGTCACAATCATGGCGGTCACTTTTTGATGACTCGTATGAATCGCATCAATCACTTGAGTCATAGCATAGATAGAGATAATCGTATAGAGCGCACTCTCCCAGTTAAAAAGAAATCCCGCAATCACCACGATCAAACCATTTAACATCAGCATATAATTTCCAACGGTTTTCCCCGTAGTTTGTGAAAGGACTAAAGAAATAATATCCATTCCTCCAGTTGTAAACCCCATTTTAAGTGAGATCCCTACACCAACACCTAACAAAACACCGCCGACTAAGGCATTCATTAAAATATTGTCCGTCACTTGCCCAGTGGGAAGTAAAGTAGTTGCTACCGATACGGCTACTACATTGACAAAACTTAAAATCGTTGCTCGTCTGCCTACTTTCAAGAACCCTAGAATAAAGACAGGGATATTCAAAATAAAGATAAAGGCACCTGTGTCCACTTTTACGTGGAGCCAGTCAGATAATAACGAGGCAATGATTTGGGCAATCCCATTCATCCCTGCGGAAAAGACGTTTGCTGGAATCAAAAAATAATTTAAGGCAACCGCTGCGGTCAATCCGGTGACTAAGATAACCACAATCTTTTTTAATATTTCATTTCTTTGATACACTGTCATAATCTTACTCACAAGCACCTCTTCCTTTCAAAGTTATTCCAATTGTAAGAATAACAGGTTATGAATTAAATTAAAATACTTGAATCATAAATGAGAATAATTTTAGTAAAGCTTCAACACAATCATTTGACTATGATACAATAAAATAAAAACAAATCAGGAGGATCACTATGGCAAAAGATGCAAGTTTTGACATTGTTTCAGAGGTCACAATCGAGGAAGTCAGAAATGCGATCCAGCAAACAATAAAAGAATTAACCAACCGTTTTGATTTTAAAGATTCGACTATTGATATCAAATTTGATAACAATAAATTAACCATTCTCAGTGACGATGATTTCAAGATCGAACAAATCAAAGATGTCTTGTTCAGTAAATTAAACAAACGAAATGTTCCAATCAAAAATATCCATTTCTCTGAATCAGAGCATGCCCTTGGAGGAAAAGCACGCCAATCCGCTGAACTTATCAATGGCATTGATCGGGAAAATGCCAAGAAAATCACAACTGAGATCAAAAATTCAAAGATTAAAGTAAAAACCCAGATTCAAGAAGATCAAATTCGTGTAACTGGAAAAAACCGTGATGACCTTCAAGCGGTGATTGCTTTATTGCGAAAATTAGATCTGCCAATCGAACTTCAGTTTACTAACTATCGTTAACAGATAGCTTTACTTGTCAGACAATGAAACAATTGATCCAATACGCGCTTGAACAGATAAGACACCTGAATCTACCAGTCGTTTGTGGTTGATTCAGGTGTTTTTAATTTTAAACTACTAGCGCTAGAGTTTTTTCGCATCTCCAATTATTTACTTTTGTGCCAAAAATCGGTGATTTCTTTTGTGAGTTCAGATAGGTTTCTGACAGTGGTCGCTGACTGCCAATGTCTTGGAAACAATTGGCGATAATCCAACCGAGTAAAACGCTGATCTGCTAACAAAACGATTCCCTGATCACTGGCATCTCTAATGACACGCCCCGCTGCTTGTAAGACTTTATTCATACCAGGTAATTGGTACGCATAAGCAAATCCCAGCTGATCTTTTTCGTCATAATATTCTTTGATCAACTCCTGCTCATGGTTCATTTGTGGTAACCCAACGCCAACAATCATACTGCCAATTAATCGGGTTCCTTTTAAATCGATCCCTTCTGAAAAGATTCCGCCTAACACACAAAAAGCTAGTAAGGTTTCGTCTGGATCAATTTGAAATTGCTTCAAAAATGTTTCTCTCTCAGTTTCACTCATCATGGTATCTTGAATCAGCACCTTAACATCTGGATGTTTTTCTTGAAAGGCTGTCACTGCCTGATCCAAATATTGGTAAGAGGGGAAAAATATCAAGTAATTTCCGATCTTTTCTTTTGTAAAATGTTGGATCGTTTCAATCAATCGAGGCATGTTCTCTTCTCGTTTACGATAGGTTGTTTCTAAATAATTTGTGATCAGCACTTTTTGGTTTTCTTCTGGAAAAGGACTTGGCAAGCGATAAGCTAAGCTCTCTTTTCCTCCTAGCGTTTCTTGGTAATAAGACAATGGCGAAAAACTAGCGGAAAATAAGATACTACTTCTCCCCTTAGCTAACGATTGTTCTAAAAAATCACTAGGATCGATGCAAAATGCTTTGATGATGAAATCTTGATAAGTTTTCTCTACAGTTGTTTCATAATGATCATCGTAAAATTCACTGATTTTCAAAAAGTGAAGTAAGTCAAAATAAAAGGGGAGTAACGTCTCTTGAATGGCATGTTCAGGATACTCTGCCAACCACTCTTGGATGTGCTCACTCAATTGATAACCAGCATTAACCAATGTGTCCGCGGGTGCTTTTTGATGGTGGTAGGTCCACCCATCTTCATTTGAAATTTCCTGGATCTGATCGAACGCTTTGAGTAATTTATTAAAACGTCGTCTTAGCTTTTTAAATTCTTTTGGAATGAGTGCATAGACGTTTCTAGCGCTTCGATATGAAAGTTTTGCGGAGTACATCTCTCGGGAACGACTGACCAAATTATGGGCTTCATCAATCAGAAAAAGATGATCCTCATTTTTTTCGCCTTCAAAAAAACGTCGTAAATAAACAGTCGGATCAAACAAATAATTATAATCCCCAATAATCACATCACACCATAAACTCACATCTAGCGACAACTCAAAAGGACATAACGTATGTTTCTTCGCATAGGTTTCAATAACTTCTCTGGTGATTTGATTTTCATGATTCAATAAATCCCATAATCCTTCATTGATCCGGTTGTAATAACCGTTGGCATATGGACATTGATCTGGATTACATGTTGTTTCGTCTAAAAAACAAATCTTATCTTTGGCTGTCAAAGTCACACTTTTGGTCTCAGCACCCACATCTTTTAACGCCTCCAAAGCATCTTCAGCGACTTGTCTCGTGATTGTTTTAGCCGTTAAATAAAAAATGCGTTCTCCCTCTTCTTCCCCTATCGCTTTCAAAGCGGGGAACAGTGTAGAAACTGTTTTTCCAGTTCCTGTCGGTGCTTCGACGAATAATTTTTGTTTTGTACGAATCGTTTTATAGGCAGCGACTGCTAACTCTCTTTGACCTTTACGGTAGTTGTCATAGGGGAATTTCAAAGCCATCAAAGAAGCATTTCGAACGGTACGCCAATTCTCTTGAAAAATCAGCCATTCTTTATAGTCATCTGTAAGTTTTTTAAAAAACTCATTTAATTGTTCGATGGTTTGATGCTCAACTTTTCGGGTAATGATTCCTTCAGTAGTTTGATAATAAGTTAGTTGCAAATTGATTTCTTTTAAATCATGTTCATGACAATAAATATAAGCATAGGTTCTTGCTTGATGGAAAAATAATTCAATTTGTTCTTTTTCTAAGTCTTCATACCTCGGTTCCGAAGTTTTTATTTCATCAATATAATAGATGCCTTCTTTTTGGAACACGCCATCTGCTCGCCCTTCTATGATTAGCTGGTATTCCTCGAAGTGGACAGTCGTCTTTAAAAAGACTTCTTTTTCATAGTCTTCTCCAGCATCTTTTTGAAGCTTCCGATGGATCTTGGCACCTTCCAGTGCGGTATGGTTACTTTTTTTACGATTGTCGATACTGCCACGCCTTAAGATAAATTCAACAAGGTTACGTACCGATATTTTTGATTGCTTCACCACTCCCACTCCTTTGACTATAAGCTTACCTGAAAAAGAAAAGAATCGCAAAATACTAAAATCAAGCTTATCAATTTGCCGATTTATACGCCTCAACAGATGAAAGTATTACAGCTATTTAGTCACTTCTTCCTTTCACAAGTAGGATCACAAAGCTATAGATTTGTTTACATTATTCAGATATCTCTCTCCCTTTACATTCATCATCGTTCACTTGAAAGTAAAGTAAAACATCCGAAAATAGCTTTTTGCATTTTCGGATGCTTCCCTTTGTTTTTCAGAGTTGGACATCACTGTCGCAAGCTCGAATAGGATATAGAATTAGGATTTTTGGATGAGCTCACTCTAACACCAACTTATTAAAAAGAAGTGAGAATTTTCTGTCCTCTTGTTTAAAATCTCTCAATACTTTTATTTTACATCTTGTCATTGAAATAAGTGGTTCATTTAGGAAGCAAGAAAACTCGGCTACAAAAAAACATGACTCAGCTCTACTATAATAAATTAATTCAATTAATTCATTTATTATTCATACAATTCGATTTAGATTCACCGTGGACCATTCCTCAAGTAGGGTCTTTTGTTTCATCTTATCAATTGAGTTATACTAGAATTAAGTAAGCGATCAGGAGGAACTCTTTATGCATATTGAACAAATCAAAACTGGGATGATCGAAGAAAATTGTTATTTGGTTTATAACGATGAAGCGCTACTGATTATTGATCCTGGTGAAGATGCAGCAAAAATCAAAACGCAAATCGAAAAAACGCAACAACAACCCGTAGCGATTTTACTAACACATACCCACTATGACCATATCGGAGCCGTCGAAAAACTTCGTCAGTTTTATCAGATCCCTGTATATGTTAGTCCATTAGAACAAAGTTGGTTAGGCGATCCGATATTAAATCTTTCTGGTTTGGGAAGACATGATGACATTGCGAATATCATTGTTTCACCTGCTGAATATGAATTTGAAATGAAACCCTATCGTCTAGGGAATATGACATTTCGGGTCGTCCCTACACCTGGTCATTCGATTGGAAGTGTCAGCTTTATCTTTGATGATTTCGTCGTATCAGGTGATGCACTATTTAAAGGCAGTATCGGTCGAACCGATCTATATACTGGGAATCTGGAGCAGCTGCTACACAGTATTCAAACCCAGTTGTTTGTGTTGCCAGATGAATTTGCCGTTTATCCTGGGCATGGAGATGCTACGACCATTGAACATGAAAAAAGAACCAACCCTTTCTTTAATGCTTAACTAACAAATCGATTGGAGGCTGTAAATATGACTAAAACCACTCTTTACATCGTCAGACACGGAAAAACGATGTTCAATACGATTGAACGTGTCCAAGGTTGGTGTGACACACCACTCACCAAACAAGGCCAAGAAGGAATCCACTATCTTGGAAAAGGATTGAAAGACGTTGATTTTTCTTTTGCTTATTCTAGCGATAGTGGTCGTGCTATTGAAACGGCACGTATCATCCTCAGTGAACATGCCAAAGGAAAAGATATCCCTTACTTTATCGATCAAAGGATTCGTGAATGGTGTTTTGGCTCCTTAGAAGGTGGCTATGACATGGAAATGTGGGGAGTTATCCCCCGAGTATTAAACTTCAAAACTTATGATGAGATGTTCACGACGGACGTAACTTTTGAACAAATTGCTAATGCTATTTATAACCTGGATACCGCTGGCTGGGCTGAGACCTACGATACTTTAAAAAATCGTGTATGGTCAGGATTTGAAGACATTGCGCACCATTGCGAAAAAAATGGTGGTGGCAACGTCCTAGTTGTTTCTCATGGGTTGACAATTGGCTTTTTACTCAGCCTAATTGACGTACATCAACCTGTTCGAGCAGGCTTATTAAATGGCAGCGTGACAAAAGTGACATATGAAAAAGGCAATTTTTCAATTGAAGGAATCAACGATACTAGTTACATTGAGCAGGGAAAAAAACACTCGCGGGATTCTTTCTTATAATCGTTCTGTTATCAAACACTGGTTTGCGAGTACTCACTTGAGTACTCGCTTTCTTATGCCCTCTTTCTATTTCTCAAGTTTTTCTTAACATCAAGAAAGCATTTGGTTTTCATTAGAAAGAACGGTATACTTAATACTGTATTTTATTTGGGAAGGAAGGTCCGTATGTTTTTTGCAAATATCATCAAAGCAGCTATCTTAGGAATTATCGAAGGGATTACCGAGTGGTTGCCGATCAGTAGTACTGGTCACTTGATCCTAGCAGATCAGTTCATCAAGCTAGACGCTAGCACACAGTTTATGTCGATGTTCAACGTCGTTATTCAATTAGGTGCTATTTTAGCAGTCGTCGTTTTATATTTTCATAAATTAAATCCCTTTTCTCCAAGCAAAACCACTATTGAGAAAAAAGATACTTGGACATTATGGTTCAAAGTCGTAGTCGCTTGTATTCCAGCAATTATTATTGGATTACCTTTAGATGATTGGTTAGAAGAACATTTTCATAAATTTCTACCAGTTGCGATCGTCTTAATCGTTTATGGGATTGCATTCATTGTTGTGGAAAAAAGAAACAAGACAAAAACACCACGTTGGACAACCTTAAACGATTTTACTTATCAAGCGGCGTTACTGGTTGGATTATTCCAAGTATTAGCGTTAGTTCCTGGAACTTCTCGTTCAGGAGCTACGATCCTCGGAGCCATTTTGATTGGTGCTTCTCGATTTGTAGCAACAGAATTTTCATTTTTCCTTGGTATCCCAGTGATGTTTGGTGCCAGTGGTTTAAAAATCGTGAAGTATCTAGCTGAAGGAAACTCCTTTAAAATGGAAGAAACGATTATTTTACTCGTTGGAACCCTCGTATCATTTATTGTCTCCGTTTTAGCCATCAAATTCTTGTTAAGTTATTTGAAGAAAAACGACTTTACAATTTTTGGTTGGTATCGGATCATTTTAGGGATCATTTTGATTGGTTACTGGTTTATCGCAATGTAACTGAATAAAACGAAGTCAAAGCACCGTATGATTACGGTGCTTTTTTATATTTATTCTAATTATCCCCTTTCCAAAAAAGCGTTATTCTAAATGATAACTATTATCGTTCTCATTTAGCGATTTTTATTATCAATTAGAATTTTGGTGTGGTATATTGATTTTGTAAAGGAGGAAACAAATATGACTCGTTTAATACAGACATTTATCCCGACAATCGGTTGTTTATTACTTATAATCTTAGGTTTGGCTACTCAATCTTTTGTGCCTTTTCTAAGTATCATCTTTTATTTAGGCGCCATCTCATTCGGCGGTTTCAAGCAGACTCGTGAAGGGTTGACCGAACTTTGGCAGGAAAACACATTGAATGTTGACTTATTGATGGCCTTGGCAGCAATTGGCGCTTGTTTGATCGGTAATTTTTTAGAAGGTGCGATGCTTACGTTTATTTTCTGTTTAAGTGGCGCTCTCGAAGAATATACGACCAGTAAAAGTCAGCAAGAAATTACCGCTTTAATGAATCTACAGCCACGAAAAGCACAACGTTTAACTGCAAACGAAGAATTAGAAGAAATAGCTGTAACTGATCTTAAGATCAATGATCGGGTATTTGTTCCAAAAGGTGGAACGATCCCAATTGACGGCTATTTAGAAAGTCAACAAGCAACGGTTGATGAAGCAACATTGAGTGGTGAATCTGTACCAGTTGAAAAAGTCCCTCATGATGAGTTATTTGCAGGAACGATCAATCGAGGAAATCCTTTAATCTTACAGGTGACTAAAAAAAGTGATGAGACCGTTTTTGCTAAAATCATCCAGCTGGTTGAAAAAGCACAAAGCACCCCTACAAAGACCGCTTCTTTTATCTCTCGTATTGAAAATACCTACGTTAAAGGTGTGTTAGTCGTTGTTCCATTAATGATTCTTGTTTCATATTTCATTTTTGGCTGGAGTTTTCAAGAAAGTTTTTATCGGGGAATGGTTTTACTGGTTGTCGCCTCTCCTTGTGCGTTGGTTGCCTCTGCGACACCTGCAACACTAGCAGCCCTTTCTAACGCTGCCCGCAACGGTGTGCTTATCAAAGGTGGACTCCATTTAGAACAATTAGCTGATTTAAAAGCAATTGCCTTTGATAAAACCGGAACTTTAACGAAAGGTAAACCGATAGTAACTGATAGCTATTTTGTAAAAGATCAGAATCTGGCGCAACAAATCTTAGTTTCAATGGAACAAAAAACAACGCACCCCTTAGCTCAAGCAATCGTAACACATTTTGACATTGCTATACCAAAAGACATCCAAAAATTACCAATCGAAGAAATCACGGGGTTTGGTTTACGAACAGTTTACCAAGAAGCTCAGTGGATTGTAGGTAAATGGGAACCAGAAAAAACGTCGATAGCTGAAAAAGAACTTCTTGATAAAATTCATTTACTCGAACAACAGGGAAAGACAGTGATTGTTTTAACCAAAGACAATCAATTGATAGCACTCATCGGCTTATTAGATGTGCCGAAAGAAAATGCCCAACAAGTCATTGACTATTTCAATAACCAGCAAATTGATACTAGCATGATCACTGGAGATAACCAAGGGACTGCTGCAGCTATTGCAGAGAAAATTGGTGTTCAACACTTACTGGCTAACTGCACACCATCGGATAAAACACACTATGCACAACAGCAAAAAGAAAAGTACGCTGTCACAGCAATGGTTGGTGATGGTGTCAATGATGCCCCAGCTCTTGCAACTGCTTCACTAGGAGTAGCCATGGGACAAGGAACGGATGTCGCTATGGAAATCGCTGATATCGTCTTGGTAAAAAATGACTTGCAAAAATTAAGTTATGCCCACCGTCTTTCACTAAGAATGAAGAAAATCATTAAGCAAAATATTATTTTTTCTCTTACAGTGATTTGTTTACTGATCCTTTCTAACTTTCTGCAATTTTTAAATTTACCTCTTGGCGTGATTGGTCATGAAGGAAGCACGATCTTGGTTATCTTAAATGGGTTACGTTTATTGAAACCCTTACCTGAAGATACTTCCAAAAAATCACGTTGCACTGGCTGTCCCTTACAGCCGAATCACCACTCTATCTAGTTTTTCCACTCTGATGAACCTCACTTTTGTAACCGTTGAAAAAATGATATGATTGATGGCAGGAAAGTGAGGTTCTTTTTTTATGGAAAGTTGGATTTTTCTTGGATTGATCATGGTTGTTGCCCTGCTTGCTAAAAATCAAAGCTTGATCATCGCTACAGGTTTTATATTACTAGTCAAATTGATACCGACATCGAAAGTGTTTCTTACTTGGCTTCAAGGCAAAGGAATTAATCTAGGAGTCACCATCATCACAGCTGCTATTTTAGTTCCAATCGCTACTGGCGAGATTGGCTTAAAAGATTTACTAGATGCCTTTAAATCACCCATCGGTTGGATTGCTGTGTTTTGTGGTGGTCTAGTAGCCGTCCTTTCTTCCAAAGGAGTCGGTTTGATTGCTTCAGACCCGCAGATTACTGTTGCATTGGTTTTTGGAACAATTCTCGGAGTCGTTTTCTTAAAAGGGATCGCTGCTGGTCCAGTCATTGCTTCTGGTATTACCTATTGTCTCTTGCAATTATTTTCTTTAAGTAAATGAAAAAATCGAACACAGTTAAAGTGTTTTGAGTCCTCTGAATCGAATCGTTCGTGATATACTTATTCCGAGGTGATCACATGTTAGAAAAATTAAAATACTTTATCGGCACGGTTGGTTGGTTTTTATTAGCGATCGTATTGATTTTAGGACTAGCTTATCTTTTATTTCCAGATCTGATCCAAAATGTGTTCAATACCTACTTTAATTGATCGTGAAAAAAGTAAACCCGATAGATGAAGTGAAAAAACTTTATCTATCGGGTTTATTGTTTTTCCATTTATCTTTACTTATGGAATCTACTTGATAAAAGTTGCGTGAGTTTCATCAAGTATGTTTTTAATGTTCCTACCTCTTCCTCTTACCCCTACACCACTTACCCCCTTTTATGTTTCCTAAAATATTATTAAATAATCCTCATTTCTTTTTGGCTCCTCCTTTCATTTTTTGTTATACTAGAACACAAGATAGCATCACTTATATTTTTAATCATTCGCTATTATGCTTTATATATAGAAAGGAAAACGCTCATGGAAACCTTTGAAGGTCTTTTAATTGATACGTATGTCTTACAAGAACAACCTATGATGTTGACTGGCTTAAATCTTCAACTGGAAGATCGTGTCATTAACGGTCTGTTGAAAGATCGTTACTTGGCAAAATATATTCTTCGGCTCCCTTTAAATAAATATGTATTAGAAGTCAGTGGAAAATGGAACCGCCGCAATCAATTAGTCATCAAAAAAATGATGATCAAAAATATTGATGAATACATTAAAATTATTGGGACTCCGGAATAAATTTAGCTACACCAACGGTTAACGGTTATAAAATAACTAAAGAATGGTATCGTTATGATTGCTTAGTCTACAAGGAACGTATCCCTTTTCAAAAAAAGCTTTGCAAACGGTTCGCTTTGTTATATAATGTTCGAGTACCAAACAGTCCCATTCAAATTTTGTTTAAAAAGATAAATTTATCTGCTTTGGTTGAACGCTATTGTCTCCCACAATAGCGTTTTTTATTTGTCCATTTTCCTTCTCTTTCAATGCTAGTAGAGCCTAGAATTAAGTTTCTTTTAGTGTTAAGGAAAAAAACTTGTCATGTTCATATTGCAAAGATTACTTCATTTAGGTATAATAATGAATGTTGAATTATGCGGTAACACGCGTAAGAACTTAATTTATCGGAGGTGAAACTAATGCCAAACATTGAATCTGCAATCAAACGTGTTCGTACAAGCGAAAATGCGAACGTTAAAAATTCATCTCAAACAAGCGCTATGCGTACTGCAATCAAAAAATTTGAAGATGCTGTAGCTTCAGGTGCTGAAAACGTAGATGCGTTATATAAAGAAGCTGTTAAAGCTATTGATATGGCTGAAACAAAAGGTCTAATTCATAAAAACAAAGCTAACCGCGACAAATCTCGTTTAAGCAAAAAAATCGCTAAATAAGGAAATCGGCTACGGCCGGTTTTTTTATTTTGTCTCAAACAGTCTATTCGATCACCCTTCTGTTGGGTTTCTTTCCATTCTTTTTATTAGTAAACCAGCTGCGGCTGACTCAGCACTTCCTACTCTAAAACAATTGATGTCTAAAAAACGCTCAAAACATCATCGTTTCAAGCGTTCTTTTTGGATTTATTTCGATTGTTTTTCTCTTCTTTTTAACTCTTCAAAAGCTGACCTGTTCGTAAGACAAATAATTGAAAGCTTAATTCTTTTTCGATTTTACCACTTTTGATTTGGTAATCCATTTCAACCAGATCGTCAAATAAACGCCTTAGGATCTTTTCATCAAATTTACGTACCTCTTGCATCGCCAATTTTACACGGTAAGGATGTATCTTTAAAGTCTCAGCAATATTAGCCTGCTGATAACCGATTTTCATCAAAAACTTGGTCTGTAAAAACAAACGTATTTGTGAAAGTAAGATGGCATTGATCTTAATGGTTTCTTCTCCTTGGGTAATTAAGTCTTCAAACAACCGTAGCGCTTGTTCTGTTTTCCCGGAAAGAATATATTGTGTCATATCAAAAAGATTATGTTCCAAGGTTTTAGGGACTAACTGTTCCACTTCTTTAACAGTGATCAGTTCTTGTTGTTGCCCATACAATAGTAATTTATTCAGTTCCCTCATCATTTTTGATAGATCGAGATCCGTTAACCGTAAAAATAGATCAATCGCTTTACGGTCCATTTGAAACGGTGCATTTTCCAGTGTATTCAATAAATACTGACGTACTTCTTTTTCATTCAATTGCTGAACATTGATGGTCACAGCAGCTTTTTTTAATTGTTTCGTTACTTTTTTTCGCTCATCTAATTTCTCATAGGGAGCAAAAAACACTAAAACTGTTGATTCTAAAGGTTCTTTTAAATAATCAATCAGTAGATCCGTATTTTGTTCAATCCCATTATTCACTTTTTCAGCTGTTAAAAAGTAGGGATTTTCTACAAATACTAGGCGTTGATCACCAAAAAATGGCAAAGTCTCTGCCTCAGCAACCACCTCATCAATACTAGCATTCCCCATATCAAAACTTAAGAAATTCAAGTCATCTTGACTATCGATTTGAATTTTTTTCTGAATTTCTGCTCTTACCTGATCCTGTAAATATTTTTCAGTACCTAGAATCAAATAACAAGGCGCAAGCTTTTCTTTACGGATTTTTTGTAAATCTGCTTGAATACTCATTTCGTTCACCACTTTCAAATTTATCCTACCATGAGTAGCTGGGAATTGCTAGTCTATCATTGTGTGGATCTTCCCCTCTGGATACCAAAAGGGATGCCATTTAAAAGTAATTGCGCCTTGACGGTCGGTACGCAAAGGAGTGACTTTATTCTGCTTTAACGTCGCTAGTACGTCTTCATGAGGATGACCAAATAAATTATTCACGCCACAGGATAAAACACCATAGGTTGCTTCTAATTGCGAAATGAACTGTGGATGACTAGATGTGCGGCTGCCATGATGTCCTAATTTGATCACATCCGCTTTTAAATCTGGATAAGCGTTTCCGATCTTTTCTTCTGCAAGCTGATCTAAATCACCTAAAAAGAGAAAACGACAGGATTGATGAGTCACTGACAAGCCAATTGAATCTTCATTCTCCCCCTTCCCCTGGGTAATCGGAGACAACACAAAAAAATCAAAATAACCTTTGATCCAATCACCCTGCCTGACTTCACAAATAGTGGTTCCTGCTTTTTCCAATTTCTGCAACTGCGCATAAAGCCAAGCACTCCTGCCAGATCCCCACCCAATATAAATCGTATCGATCTTGAAATGTTTTGCTAATGTTGTGATCTCTCCCACATGATCGATATCGTCATGCGTCAATATCAGTTTATTGATGCGCCGAATACCATTTCCTTTTAAAAATGGCACAAGATTAAACTCTGCAGGTGGTCTAACCCTTCGCTCTTGCCATGCTTCTTTTTGAAAACCCAATTTCCCACCAGTATCAATCATAACAATTTCTTTTAAAAACGGCGCTTTGAAAAGAATACTGTCTCCTTGCCCCACATCGTTGAAAGTGATACTACTTCCGAATTGAAGAAAACGACCAAAAATGAGAATAATGGGCACAAGGAGTGCAGCGGTCACGCATTGACAAGGTTTATGTTGTTTTTTCTCTATAAGCCATAAAAGAAAGCCTAAACTAAATATTAACAACCAGCCATTCGGTCGCCCAATCACTAGATTGGCAAATCTCAACGAATCTAGTAAGCTCTCGAAATGGACTAAAAAAGAATTAAGCAGCTCGCTAACACTTGGAGGTAATACCCTGCCAAAAACAAATAAAAACGTCAAACAAGGAAGAAATACTTTCTTAAAAACAGGAGCAAAAAGAAGAGTCAACATACTCCCTAATAGTGGCCACTCATAAAAATGCCAAGCTGTCAGTGGCATGATGCCGATACTAAATAACACGATAGTAGTGAACTTTTGAAACTTAGTGGTTGGGTGAGACAACAAAAGAAAGAAGAAGCTCATTCCTAAACTTAGCTGGCCCTCTACTTGGAAAAGACAAAGCGGCTCGATCAGCAAAAGTATCCATAAAATAATCGAATAATGATCGAAAGAAGAAAATTTGACATTGAGGAGTTTTAGCCCTAATTTCAATAAGAATGACAGCCCCGCTCTTTTCACTGACACAGAGCCCCCAGATAAGCTAAAATACCCCAAAGTCCCCCCAACTAGTGGGAGATAACTAGCAGTTAATGTCATCCCTCCTCTGCGAAACAGATAATAGAGCCAACCTAAGTAAGTTTGGATGTGCATGCCTGACAAACTGAATAAATGAAGTAAGCCAGTTTCTTTATATGTGTCTTCTGATGCTAAAAACTGACTATCTTTATAGCCAAAGATCAAAGCATTCATATAGACACTCACCTTGTGACTAAAGTGTTCTTGAATAAACGTAATAGACCTTCCTCGTGTTCTGCTCAGCATATTCTGCCAAGCATTACGATTCAAATGTTCTTTGATCTGGCGTATCTGAAATCGTCCTTTGATCCGATGTATTTGGTCATACTTTTTTTGATCAAACCCATAAGGATTCCTTTGTTTGGAAGTTTCTTGGTAATCCCCGACTACAATTAATTCAATCGCTTCATGTCTAAGAACAAGAAAAGAATTTCTTTCTTGTTCAGATTTGGCATAATAGCTGCAAGAAATCTTTTGCTTGTCCGTTGTGTGCCCAATAAAAGTCACTAAATCTCCATTCATTTTCACTGTGTCTGAGGCGACCATGATACGTTCAAACGTCCTTTGATCATCGATTGGTTTTGTTTCTTTAAGCCAGCAAGAAAATAAAACCAGCGTACTACAAATGAGACTTAAACCAATAATTTGTTTATTTTCTTTCCGTAAAAAAAACAAAAAAAATCCAGCGAAAATCAAACGATAATGCCATCTGTCTGTATAATAAAACAAACAAATAAAAATCGAAGAAATCGCTGGAAAAATGAATCGATTCTGTGTTTGATCACAAAATCTACTAAACATGTTCTCCTGATAATTCTTTTTGGAGTTTAGAAAAGTGAGTAGAATCCAATGATACTTGATGAACAGTTGCACCTAATTGTTCGATCAATGATTGTGCATACGGATCATTTCGATAATCATGTAAATAGTTGATTTTTTTGATTCCTGCTTGTAATAAGGCTTTTGTACAAGCTAAACAAGGGAAATGAGTCACGTAAATCTCTGCGCCCTCCGTAGGTATGCCTAGTTTTGCACATTGTAATAAAGCATTCATTTCCGCATGGATCGTTCGCAAGCAATGACCATCGACGATATAACAGCCTTCATCAATGCAATGAACATCCCCACTAACAGCGCCATTGTAGCCTCCAGCAATGATCCGTTTTTCTCTTACTAAAGTTGCGCCGACTTCTAATCGTGTACAAGTACTTCTCAATGATAATAATACTGCTTGAGCCATAAAATATTGGTCCCAAGGAATCCGTTCATTGCTCATATTAGCCACCTCTATCGTTTATTCTATAGTAATTGTAACGAAGTTTTTGATTTTTTCAACTGTCTTCTGACCAATTCCGTCTATTTCTTGAAGCTCGTCAATACTTTTGAACGATCCATTATCTTGTCTATACTGAATAATTTCTCGGGCTTTTTTTTCACCGATCCCCGGTATTTGTTGCAATTGCGAAAGATCAGCGGTATTAAGATGCACTCGATCTGGATTTGTGTCCGCTGAATCTACCGTCGCTAGACTAGCATTTGAGCTTTCTGGAATTTCTTCGCCTACTTCAGGAACGTACAGCATTTGTTGATCCGTTATTTTTGCTGCAAAGTTGATCTGTTTCTCGTCAGCTGATTCCGTCAGCCCACCTGCTTTTTGAATGACATCAAAGACCCGATCTTCTGCCACAAAAGCGTACATTCCAGGTCGTTTTACCGCTCCTTTCACATCGACATAAATCACTGACCTAGTCGATGTACTCACCGTTTCATCAATTGGCTTCGTTTCAGAACTGTTCTTTTCCGGAGCCTCAATCGATTGGTTTGTCAAAAATAGTTGATCCTTTTTACTTAATTGACTGAAAAAATGAACCATCATTCCACCAAGGATGATGACCCCTATGATGCCAAAGATCCCTCCGATCACAAATTTTGGTGAAGAAAAGTTGCTAGTGTAGAAACGCTTTCGTTTGTTTTTCCATTCTTCGCTCATTGTGACAATTTTCCGATTGGTTTCCTTTCATTAAATTATGAAGAAGTTTTTCTCTTCATGATTAAATACGTCAAATCATTTTTCTACATGAAAATAAACCTACTTTTGGGACAATTATTTTATGAAGAATGAATCTTTCATACCTTTAAACATTTCAGGAATAGGCGTTAACATAGGGTCTATATTTCTCTTTTCATTACCTAGCAAAAACCATCAAAATCACTTTTACTGACTTTGATGTTTATCTATTTTTCTATTCGTTTTTTAAAAATAGTTTCAAGTTCACACTCTTAGCGAAGCTCTTCCTTGATTTTTTTGAGCATGTACCCGACTTACCTAAGCAATCCTAAATACGATATCTTTGCCACTGTCTCTCTAGAGGCTATGTACAATTATTCTCACTATACTAAAACGCAACGCCTCGATTATATCAACTTTCCCAGTGTTCAAATCTCCTAAATAAGTCAAAGACTCGCTTCTCCTCATGAACAATCGTGAGCTAGTTTACATAGATTTTATAAGATATTTTTTTACGGACAAAATATTCCATTGTCTAAACTAGTCGTTATACCATATCCAGATAGGTAACTAGTACGATTACGAGACATGTAACGATCATGTAAATAATGTTTTCTAAGCGTCTTGTATGATTTTTTAGAATAATCCCAGGATCAGTAGAATTGAAACTAGTCCGATACTCGATTGGCACAAAATTACCGATACATATTCCGAATAACAAAAGTAAAAAAGGCCAATTTGTAATAACTCCTCTATTCATAAACGCACCTATGATTGAGCTAACATAAATCACTAATTGAATCATTATAATTACAATCGCTTTTTTTCTCATCATTAATCCCCTCCAAGTAAATTTAGAAAAACAAACAGGACTTGATCACAAAATAAAAGTGGTAGTTGGTTTTAAATAGATTTCAAGAATAAAATTCTCCAGCTCTTTCCTCTATTTTCAGAATACCCAATGAATCGGATAAATGTAAAAATCAAAAGCTGTGTGCCAACGTAGTTTTTACTAGGGAATCAGTAAAAAAACACTGACTTAGAACGATCTGATCATCTTACTGTATTCATTTTTCTGTCCTTCGATTATATCATACATCTTCACTTTATTTCCTATTTTTTCATTTCACCGAAAATTTTTCCATTATAAGTTTAAACTCTTTATCAACTGACGCAGTAAAAAATAACTTTACCTTTACTGATCAAACGAATAAAAAAGCTTACCTCATACACATAGATCCCTTCATGGCTAGTTTCTATTCATTTTAGTTTCTCTATAAAAAAGAGACAGACAAGCTTTCCGTTAAGGCTGAGTCATTGAAAACATCAATCTTAAAGGAAATTTTGTCTGTCTATTTATTCGTTCAAAAACCGTTTCATGAACAACGATAAAAAAATGTTGTTGAAACAAAACGATTTATAATGAATCTTTAGTTCATCTTTTCTAAATAATCAAGGGCATCTTGGACGGTTTTCACTGGTACAATTTTCATTGAAGAGTTCAATTCTTTCGCAGCAGCTTTGGCTTCTTCGTAATTGGTTTTGATTTCTGGATGTTTCTTCTTGATTTCATCTGAGATTGGATCATCCGGTGCAAAGAATATTTCAACGCCAGCTTTGTCTGCACTAGCCACTTTTTTATCAATACCACCAATTCGCCCAACTTCACCGTCGCTATTGATCGTTCCAGTACCAGCAATTTCTTTCCCTTGACGAAGATTTTTACCGGTCAATTGTTCATAGATTTCCAGGGTAAACATCAAACCAGCAGACGGCCCTCCGATTGATCCTGAATTAATCATTACATCTGTATCCGACTTGATACTCGTATGATCGGTTAAAGTAATCCCAATCCCTGCTTTATTATCCGTTGGCAGTTCGATCAATTTACCTGAAGTTTCGTTTTCTTTGCCATCTCGGAGATAGGTGATCGTGACCGTATCGCCGACTTTTTTACTTTTGACATACTTCATAAATGCTTCTGCACTTTTAAAGGTTTGTCCATCAACTTTTGTGACTGTATCACCAACTGCTAATTTTCCATAGAAATTGGAATTCTTCTCGACACTCATGACATAGACACCTTTAAATTCCATCTGGTAAGAGCGCCCTGCCAATTTTAGCGCTTGCTCAATCGCTGCATTTTGGGAAGACTCCATATAATATTGTTGGATTTGATTGTATTCTTCGCTAGTCGCCCCGCCAGTCAACTCCTCAGCGCTAATCAAATCTTCAAACGGTGCTAGCTTGGCTTTGACTGCTGTAAAACCAGTTGCTCGACGGATGCCCACTGAAGTTAATGAAAAGGAACCTGAATCTTTGTCCTTTTTCCCATTGACGGTAATCAGCTCTTTCAAATTGATGGTTGCTCCTGGTGCTTCCACATAAAAAGGAAGTGGAATTACCACGAACCCAATAATAAATATCCCTAAAAAAATGACAAGAATTGTCTTTAACCATCTTTTAAAGTCCATCATTTTCACGCTTTCCAGCTAACGCTTCGTTGATTACTGGTGGAAGATAGTCACTGACATCTCCCCCAAAGTGTAAGACTTCTTTTAATAAACTAGAACTAACGTGACTATATTCTTGTTTAGCCAATAAAAAGACCGTCTCGATTTCTTGATTTAAATGATGGTTCATTTGAGCAATATCCCGTTCATATTCAAAATCCTTTACACTACGGATACCACGAATGATGGTTTGAACAGCTAATTCATTCGCAATCTCGACTGTTAATTGATTTTCCTGGTGGTACACTTTAACATTCGGAAGATGACGAACAGCTTGAGTAATCAATGTAACTTTTTCATCAACGGTAAATAGATGTTTTTTTGACGTATTCACAAATACCCCAATGATGACCTCATCAAACATTTTTGCTGCTCGTTCGACCATATCTAAATGCCCATTCGTGAACGGATCAAAGCTGCCTGGAAACAAGGCTTTTTTCATAGGTCTTCCTCTTTTCTGTAGATAGTCACAGTTGAAATACCATACGTTTGTTTTCTGATTTGCGTAAAATCAGCAATCTTTTCTGGTAATTCCACTGTTTTATCAGTTTCACATACAATAACTGCCGAATCATTAAAAAGGTCCAGCTCCGTCATTTTGATTATTTGGTCAAGAATTTTTTGTTTGGCATATGGTGGGTCAAGAAATAAATAATCAAATTTTTGCTGATCATTTGCCAGCTTTTCGATGGCTTTGTCCGCATCAAGTTTTAACGTGGTGAATTTTTCTGGCTCTTTCGTTACTTTAATGTTTTCTTGAATTATTTTTAGCGCTTGGTAATTTTTGTCTACACAAAAGGCATGCCCACAGCCACGAGAAACTGCTTCGATAGCTAACCCGCCACTACCAGAAAATAGGTCTAAGACTGTTTCTCCGTCGAAGTAAGGACCGATCATATTGAAGATTGATTCTTTCACTTTATCTGTGGTGGGACGTGTATTAGCCCCTGCTAAACTCTTTAAGCGTCGTCCACCATATGTTCCTGATATGACTCGCATTGACTCACTCCTTTTAAAAATCGTGCTGTTAATAGTATACCAAAAAAAAAGATAAAAAAACTTGGATCGCCATTAATTTCATGCTTTCTCAAGTTATTTTTATCTTTTTTATTTAAGAGATGAATGATTTACACAAAACAGGTTTAAAAGACATGGTCTGCTAAACGAATCTTAGTGTTGATCTCCTCAATCTCAAAACCTTCTTCTTTGACTGGTTGCTTCGTACCAATCTTATCAGCAAAGTTCATTTCGACGTCTGGACGATAAGAGCGTTCAACTTTGCGAACAAAATGAAGTTTGTTGATTCGTTCTGCAGTTTGCTCAAATGTGTCTTCATTCAAATACAATACGACATATTTCATTTTACGTGAAACGTAATGAAGCAATCCAACTTTCTTCAAATTTTTTAATTGTTTCAAACTGTATACCCAGACAATCAACCCACGTCGTTTCGTTAGTTGAAATTCATTTTTTTCATCATTCATGACAGTTACCTCCACATCCACTACGCCTCTTTTGTTCAAAAAAAGGATTTCCCGCATCAATTTTAATCGTCAACGATACCGTTTCTGCTAACTGTTGGCTAATTTTATCCAATAGATCTTGCAATTGTGTTTCCATAAAACGAAAATCCGCTACTTTTTCATGCAAATCAAGTTGGCGTTTGGCTAACCGAACAGCTCTTTGCTTCTCTCGAAATTCTGGTGCATATTTTTGATAAGGAACAACTTTTTCAAACTGTTCTTTTTTTATTGAGAAATCATTAATCAATAAATTGACATCCGCTGATTGTTCCATCACTTTTTTAGCTATTAAATATTTTTTCATCGTCTCGCTTTTTTTGATACAATTGGATAAGCTCTGACATTGATCTTCTAAGGCAAATAATTCCTCATTGATTATCACTGCTATCGGTACTCTCCTTAACTTCTTCTTGCATTAAGACTAACATATTTTCTTTTGAAAAAGCAATTCCTAATAGATCGGAAGTGTTAACTAAAAAGCGGTCGTGATAGTACGGATCACTATACAAAAATAAAAATGTAAACGTTGGATCAATCACTGGATGGGTAAAGACACCGGTCGATTGGGGAAGCTTTCTTTTTGCGACTAACGAATCAATTTCATCAGTAGTCAATGAAAACTTAGCAGTTGCGTTTGTACTACCCGCTATTTGTTGCCATTCTGCTAATCGTTCTTTCGTCAAAATATCTTCTGGTCTATTAAGATAATCACTTAAAAGCAATTTCGTTTGAGTAGAAAAACCGGTCGTCTGCTTATAAAGTGGTAAGCGATCCAATTGCCTTAACTGATTCAACAATCGAACACTATGACCTTCTTTTGCTTGATTGATTTCAGCCCAATCTACTTGATCATCTATTTTATATTGCGGTAAGTCTGAACCAAATACTTGATAGGGATGAAGTTTCAACAAACTAGCTTTATCCAAATAAACGATCGAAAACAGTCCATTACTACTTTGGTCGAAGAATAAAATAGCAAACGTATCATTATCAAACGCAATCAACGGTCGATAATTCATATCTTCTTCCATCAATTCGATCCCGACATCTGTTCCATTGTATTGAAAATTAAAATTCGTATAGATCGTGGTGATCTCTGTTAGATCTTGCATTGTCATCCCTAAGTAAAAAGGAGCAATCGTTGAGTTGTCCGTATTTAATACTTTAATCGTGGAAACTTTATCTTTTGTGATATTCGCTTCAAAGGATAAGTGATTGATTTGATCATGGTAATATCTTGTTTCAAAACCAAACCCACTCGTCAAGCGTTCATAGGGATCACCAAAACGTTGCTCTAATTCATCAACTGATTGACCAACATACGTGGAAAAGCCAGATGTTTCCAACTTCTGGTATTTCCACGTAGTCATTTGATTTTGAGTGATTTGCTCTGAGCTTTTTTTTACTTCAAGTTTAGGAGGAAACAACACCGGCTGCATGTAAAATGCAATGATCACTGATAACAATATCGCACCAAATAACCCTAGCCGTTTCATCTTTTTCCCACCTTTATTTTTCAGTTACTTCAATCAATAAGTCACCAGAAGCGATCGCATCGCCATCTGTTACATAGACATGCGCAATTTCACCATCAAAACGAGCTTCAATTGCTGTTTCCATTTTCATTGCTTCCGTGATCATCAATGTATCGCCTTTTTTAACATGATCCCCTTTTTTGACTAATACATCTAATACAGAACCAGACATCGTTGCACCGATATGTTCACGATTTGTTGGTTCAGCTTTCACACGTGTTTGTACAGTACTGATGATCGAATGGTCGTTCACTGTAATTTCACGACGTTGGCCATTCAAGTTAAAGAATAAGACACGATTTCCTTCAATATCTGGTTCGCCGATTTCATCCAAGCGAATAATCAAAATCTTGCCTTTTTCAATCTGAACATTCACCGTTTCTCCTAAGCGAATCCCTTGGAAGAATGTTGGTGTATCAAGTAATGTCACATCACCAAATTGATTATAGGCCGCTTGATAATCTAAAAAGACTTGCGGATACATCAAGTAGCTCAGCACTTCTTCTTGTTTAGGTTCATAGCCGATTTTTTCAGCTAATTCTGCTTTGACTTGTTGGAAATCAACTGGTTTAGCTAAAGCTCCAGGACGTTCAGTAATCGCTTCTCGTCCTTTAAGGATGATCTTTTGTAATTTTTCCGGGAATCCTCTAACCGGTTGTCCTAGCTCTCCTTGGAAGAAAGTAATCACAGACTCTGGGAAACTCAATGTTTCACCTTTTTCATAGATATCTTCCTCCGTTAAATCATTTTGAACCATGAACAAGGCCATGTCTCCTACAACTTTTGATGAAGGGGTAACTTTCACGATATCACCAAACATCAGGTTCACTGTATGGTACATCTGTTTGATGTCATCCCATTTATTTCCTAAACCAACTGCTTTGGCTTGTTGTTGGAGATTAGAGTATTGTCCACCAGGCATTTCATGCATATATACTTCTGTTTCTGGTGCATTCAAACCGTTCTCAAATGGTTTGTAATACATACGGACATCTTCCCAGTAATGATTCAATTGTTGTGCATTTTGAATATTGATCTCTGGCAACCGTGGACCGTTGACCAAAGCATAATACAAACTGCTCATACTTGGTTGACTTGTATTCCCACTCATCGCACTCATCGCCACATCAACGATATCTACCCCAGCCTTCGAAGCTGCAGAATAGGTAATGATTCCATTTCCACTCGTATCATGTGTATGAAGGTGGATTGGCAGATCAGTAGTCTCTTTTAATTCACTGATCAAGCGATAAGCAGCTTGTGGTTTCAGCAAGCCAGCCATATCTTTGATCGCAATGATATGCGCCCCAAGTTGTTCTAGTTCTTTCGCCATGTCCTTGTAATATTGGACATTATATTTTGCACGACTAGGATCATTGATATCTCCGGTATAGCAGATCGCAGCTTCTGCAATCTTACCTGTGTCTCGAACCGCTTGGATACTTTTTTCCATTTGCGGTACCCAGTTCAAACTGTCAAAGATTCGAAACACATCAATTCCTTGAGTCGCTGCTTCTTTCACAAATTCTACTAAGACGTTATCTGGATAATTGGAATAACCGACTGCATTTGAACCTCTGAACAACATTTGTAACAGCGTATTTGGCATCAATGCTCGGATCTTTCTTAATCTTTGCCAAGGATCTTCATTCAAGAAGCGATAAGCGACGTCAAAGGTTGCTCCTCCCCACATCTCACTTGAGAATAGTTCAGGTAATCCTTCACCGGTCAATTGAGCAATCTCTTTAAAGTCTTTCGTACGAACACGAGTTGCTAATAAACTTTGATGAGCATCTCTAAATGTCGTATCAGTCAATAACAAGTTTTCTTGCGATTTGATCCATTGGACTAACGCATCCGAACCATCAGAATCTAAAACATTTTTTGCTGTCAGATAATCTGGGCGTTTAATCAAATCTTTCGGTACCCGAGGAGATTCATAAAATGGTTTTTCACCATTTTTGATTCCCGGGAAGCCATTCACGGTAATTTCACCGATGTATTTCATTGTTTTATTTCCACGGTCGCGTAAACGAGGGAACTCAAACAATTCTTTTGTATTATCGATAAATGTCGTTTTAGCGTTTCCCGATTGAAATTCAGGATGGGAAATCACATTCAACATAAATGGGATATTGGTTTTGACTCCACGAATCCGAAATTCTTTTAAGCAACGTTCCATTTTTTGGATTGCCGTATCAAAATCTGCCGCATGCGTACAAACTTTGACTAAAAGTGAATCAAAGTATGGGGTAACCACATATCCTGCATAAGCATTACCGACATCTAAACGCACTCCGAAACCACCAGGTGAACGGTAAGTATCGATTTTCCCTGTATCAGGAAGAAAATGATTCAACGGGTCTTCTGTAGTGATCCGACATTGAATCGCAGAACCATTTAGTTTGATATCTGCTTGTTGCGGCAGACCAATTTCACTGTGTAAATCTTTCCCTTGGGCAATCAATAATTGAGTAGTCACGATGTCCACATCGGTAATCATCTCTGTAATCGTATGTTCCACTTGGACTCGAGGGTTGACTTCGATAAAATAAAAGTCATTTCCTTCAACTAAAAATTCAACCGTCCCAGCATTGACATAACCAACGTGTTTCATTAATTGAACGGCTGCTTGACAGATGCGTTCGCGTTGTTCAGTCGACATGGAGACACAAGGTGCTACCTCTACTACCTTTTGGTGACGTCTTTGTACAGAGCAGTCTCTTTCAAATAAATGGATCACATTTCCATGTTTATCGCCCAAAATTTGGACTTCGATGTGTTTAGGATTTGCAATATATTTTTCAACATACACTTCATCGCTGCCAAAAGCCGCTTTTGCTTCACTTTTCGCACGATCATAGCCTTCTCGAGCGCTTTTTTCATCATGGGCGACACGCATTCCTCGTCCCCCACCACCTAGAGCGGCTTTAATCATGATCGGATAACCGTACGTTTCAGCAAAAGACAAAGCATCTTCGACCTTTTCAATCGGTCCATCAGTCCCAGGAATCGAAGCAATTCCAGCTGCGATAGCTGCTGCTTTTGCTTTGATCTTGTCACCAAAGATATCCAAATGATGTAAGTCTGGTCCTACAAAAGTGATGCCTTCTTCCTTGCATCGTTTTGCAAAACTTAGATTTTCAGATAACAACCCATAGCCTGGATGGATCGCATCCGCTCCACAGGCTTTCGCAATGGCAATAATCCCTTCAATATCTAAGTAAGCGTCAATCGGTTTTTTCCCTTCGCCAACTAGATATGCTTCATCTGCTTTAAACCGGTGCACGGAATACTCATCTTCTTTTGCGTAGATACCTACAGTTTTAATTCCTAATTCTGTACATGCTCGAAACACTCGTACAGCAATTTCTCCTCTGTTAGCAACTAAAACTTTTTCCATCAAACCACTCCTACATCTTTTTAGTATAAACCTAAACTTTTTCGTTTTTCATCTGCACTGATATTCAAGACGAAGCCAACACAAATGGATAACATCAATAAACTAGATCCTCCCTGACTCAAAAATGGGAAAGTGATCCCAGTTAACGGAATAACGCCTGTTATCCCTCCCAAATTGATAAATATTTGGATCATGAACATGGCACCAATCCCAATACATAATAGAGAATTAAATGGATCTTTTGAGCGAATCCCCACCAAAAAGATCCGAACAATCATGAAAAACAGTAAAGCAAGAATCAAGATCCCCATGATCACGCCTAACTCTTCTACCACAATGGCATAAATAAAGTCCGTCTGCGCTTCATTTAAAAAACCTTTTTTCTGGATACTATTTCCAAGACCTCGACCAAAAAGCCCTCCATTGAACATCGCATAATAACCATTAGCTAATTGATGACCTTTGTTCAACTCGTCAGAAAAAGGATTTTGATAAATGGCAAATCGGTTATAGATATATTGTAAACGTCCGGGAAATATTTTCCCGTGGGTGATATTGATCAACCAGATTGCTAAAGCACTCAAGCCAACCCCACCGACCCCAACGATCAACGTATAAACGTAGTTGATACCACTAGCCAAAAGTAAGACTAAGATAATTAAAAAAATGACAGTTGCATTACCAAAATCGGGTAAAATAGCAACTAGCGCTGTTAGTGCCAACACTAACAGTAACGGTCTTTTAACAGTAGAAACAAAATCTTTTTGAACGCTTCTTTGTCTTTTAGATAACGTTAATGCTAAGTACCAAATCACAATGATCTTTAAGTATTCAGCTGGCTGGAGAGAGAATCCAGCGATTTGAAGCCATCCTTTCGCTCCATTGATCTCTTTCCCGAAGAATAAAACGATCAATAGCAAGATCGTCAGTACAGCAATAGCTGCCATAATCAGTCGTTGATTTTTTAATACGGATGTTTTCATTTTATATAAAAGTCCAATAGCTACTAAGCTAACGCCCCAAAACAAACTTTGGTTAAAAAAAGAGGCGGAAGGACTGCTTCCATTTTCTAGCAATAAATAAGATGATGAACTATAGACCATGATTAAACCTAAAATACATAGAATCAAGTAAGGAATCAAAATACTATAGTTTAATAAATGCCTTTTTTTTACTTTCTTAGGCAAGTTTACTCCTCCTTGCCAATTTCTTTTTTATCGTAATTTTCTTGGTAAACCTCACTATATAATCGGTTCAGTTCACGCTCTAGCTCACTCAGCAACAATTGACCTTCCGTTTTATCGATGATGCCTACACGAACGGCAAATCCGACTTGTTGTGAGAAGCCATACATTTGCGTATCTACTACTTCTTCAAATGCCTTACATTGTGAGATACACAGGCTATTTTTTTGATTTTTGATCAAGCGTTTGATTCGTTCTGATTCATCTTTAAGCACTTGAACTGCAAATTCATTTGATAGAGAATCCATCTAAGCCTACCCCCATTCTAAGTTTATTTATTATAACATACTTAAAATTCTAACGGGGAAAAATCCCAGTTTTCGCTCAGGGATTTTCTTCTTTTTTTACTATTTGCTAGCCTATCATGAGCAAAAACAATAGATGTACTAATTTTACAAACGATACACTACTTAACTAGAAAGTATCAGTGCTAAAAAAGCGTCCCCGTATTTGTCTAACTTGCTTTGTCCTACCCCTTTTATCTGCAATAAAGAAAGTCGATCTTTTGGACGTTGTCGACTCATTTCTTTTAAAGTCGCATCTGAAAAAACCACATAAGGCGGCACGCCTGCTTCAGAAGCTAAGTCAGTTCGTAACTCTCTTAGCGTTTCAAATAAGGTGTCAGCTTCTTCATCAGAAAGTTGTTGGACTTTTTCAGCTTCTTTTTTAAATACTTTTTGTTTCCCTTTTAACACTTCGATTCCTAGTTCCGTTACTTTCAACGTGGGGTATTCACCGTTCATTGAATACAGATAACCACCAGAAATAAGATACTCGATCAACTGAAGAATATCTTTTTGTGCCCATTTTTTTAATAAGCCGTAAGTTGATAACGCTTGAAAACCTAGCATCTTGACTTTTTGTTCTTTCGAACCAGCTAATACCTTCATCAACAATTGTTTCCCATAATTTTCACCCATGCGTTTCAAGCAAGACAACACCATCTGTGTTTCAGTCGTTACATCGACTAGTTCACGTTCATCTAAACAGTTACCACATCTTCCACATGGGATACTTTTTTCGCCAAAATAAGTAAGAATATATTGTTGCAGACAGGATTCGATGTAGACGTATTCCGTCATTGCTTTTAATTTTTCGTATTCTTTTTGTTTTTGTGACTCTTCTCGTTGGGATTGTTGGATAAAAAATTTTTGGACCTGGATATCTTGGGGAGCAAACAACAAGACAGCCTCACTTAAGAGCCCATCACGACCTGCTCTTCCCGCCTCCTGATAGTAAGCTTCTAAAGAACCAGGAATCTGATAATGAATGACGAAGCGGATGTTACTCTTATTGATCCCCATGCCAAAAGCATTCGTTGCAACTAATAATTCTGTACGGTCATATAAAAAGTCTTCTTGGATTTCTGTTCGTTGGCTTTCACTCATCCCACCATGATATCTGCCAACACTGAAATCAAATTTCTTTAACAAATGATAGATTCGATCAACTTCTTTGCGGGTAGCGGCATAAATGATCCCTGATTGCTTTTTATTTATACGTAGATACTCAATTAAGTACTGCTCTTTTTTTTGATCTTTTACTACTTGTAAACGTAGATTTTCTCGTGCAAAACCCGTTTGAATATGATTATCCATTGGTATCTTTAAAAGTCTTTTAATATCTTCTGCTACTTGCTTTGTTGCAGTAGCAGTCAATGCCACAATGATCGGTCGTTGATTAAACGTGTTTAATGTTTCTGCCATATGAAGATAGCTTGGACGAAAATCATGTCCCCATTGTGAGATACAATGCGCTTCATCAATCGCTATCAGTTGCACGTGCCAACGTTTCATTGATTGGATAAAATCTGGCATGATAAACCGTTCTGGCGCAACATATAATAATTGGATTTGTTGCTGTTCGAGTAATCGAAACCGAGAAGCAGTCTCATAACTATCCAATGAACTATTGATAAATGTCGCTGAAATGCCTAACTGATTGGCAGCATCTACTTGATCTTTCATCAGAGAGATCAAAGGAGAAATGACTACAGTCAAGCCATCAAGCATCAATGCTGGCAATTGATAACAAATGGACTTCCCACTTCCTGTAGGCATGATCCCTAGGACGTCTTCATGATCAAGGACCTTTTGGATAATTTCTTTTTGTCCAGGGCGAAATACTTCATAACCAAAGTATTGTTTTAATATATCATTCATTTTATCCCTACTTTTTAGTTGATTTAAGAGGTTGTGAAAAGGGCGCTTTGACCTGAGCGCTCACCAGGTAAAAACTGCGACGAGTAATCGCAGGAGCATTAAGGATGAAAATCTCGAAACAGCTCCCCATGTTTTGAGATTTTTTGACTTATCGCCGAAGGTCATCTCTTTGAACACCGTGAATAAGGTTGTGAAAGAAGCGATCAGCTCCGAGCGAATAAGAGAGGATTTTTTAAAATAGCTTCTCATATTTTAGAAAATCATCGCTTATTGCTGAGGAGTTGCTTCTTGAACACCGTGAATTAGAGGTTGTGAAAGCATCGGGAAGCTCCGATGACAATAAGAAAGAATTTTTTAAAACAGCTTCTCATGTTTTGAAAAATTCAGGCTTATTTCAAGGAGCTGATGCTTGAACACCGTGAATAAGAGGTTGTGAAAAGAGCGCTTTGACCTGAGCGCTCACCAAGTAAAAACTGCGCCGAGTAATCGCAGGAGCATTAAGGATGATAATCTCGAAACAGCTCCCCATGTTTTACGAAACTCAGCTTTATGTCAAAAAACTGCCGCTCGTCCACGGTTTAGTTGTTTTTTATTTATAAAAAGCCTAGAGCAACCTTTTATTATTGACCCTTCTATCGCCCCTCTATAACTATAATACGTCAATTATATTTTACTTCTCCAAGCAATCAAGTACAACATGCTTTTTGTGAAACTTTCGCTTTTTGTGAAACAAAAAACGAGGTAATCAAAGATTTTAAAAAGACTTTTAATAAACTTTTAGCGTACTTATTGAATTTTTCTTATAGTTTTTATTAACTTCTCCACAGATAAAAATTTTAGAAAAAGGAAAAACAATTCTCTCCTTTTAATTTCAAACAATTGAATACGTTCTAAAAAATTGAGAAGCAAAATTTGCCGACAGTATTTTTCTTTTCATCTACTTTAATGCTGATTTACCAGTCATCTGAACAAAAATAAACCGAAGATGCCCGAAAATAGTTACTCCTATTTTTGGACTTCTTCGGTTTATTTCTCAAAGCTAAACATCACTGTATCAACAAGGTGAACAAATGATTATTTTTTCTTTTTAGAAGCTTTTTCACGTGCATTTTTGTTTAAGATTTGTTTTCTTAAACGGATACTTTCCGGTGTTACTTCACAATATTCATCGTCATTCAAGAATTCTAACGATTCTTCTAACGTCAATTGTTTTGGTTTTTTGATAACAGATGTTTGGTCCTTGGTAGCAGAACGAACGTTAGTCATTTGTTTTGCCTTCGTGATGTTAACAGTCAAGTCATTGTCACGACTATTTTCACCAATGATCATACCTTCATAAACTTCTGTACCTGGTTCAACAAAAACAGTTCCACGTTCTTCGATACTCATGATTGAATAAGTTGTTGCTTTTCCAGTATCAATCGATACTAACGCACCTTGGTGTCGTCCACCGATTTGACCTGGTAACATTGGTAGGTATTGATCAAATGTGTGGTTCATGATGCCGTAGCCGCGAGTCATTGAAAGAAATTCAGTTGAATAACCGATCAAGCCACGAGCTGGTGTTAAAAATGTCAAACGGATTTGACCATTACCAGTATGGATCATGTCTTGCATTTCACCTTTACGTAAGCTTAATGATTCGATAACGCTACCCATATATTCTTCAGGTGTGTCGATTTGAACACGTTCAAAAGGTTCACATTTCACGCCATCAATTTCTTTTTCGATAACTTCAGGACGAGATACTTGTAGTTCATAACCTTCACGACGCATGTTTTCGATCAAGATTGACAAATGAAGTTCTCCACGACCAGAAACTGTCCAAGCATCTGGAGAATTTGTTGGTTCAACACGCAATGAAACATCCGTTTGCAACTCAGCCATCAAGCGTTCTTCAATTTTACGAGCAGTGACATATTTTCCTTCACGGCCAGCAAATGGTGAATTATTCACTAAGAAAGTCATTTGCAGTGTTGGTTCGTCAATGTGTAGAATTGGCAGAGCATCTTGGTGGTCCACAGGTGTCACTGTTTCCCCAACGAAAATATCTTCCATTCCTGATACGGCAATTAGATCTCCAGCTTTTGCTTCGTCAATTTCTAAACGTTTCAAGCCGAAGAAACCAAATAATTTAGTTACACGGAATTTTTTAACTGAACCGTCTAATTTTAGTAAGGCAACTTGGTCCCCTACTTTGATCGTTCCACGGAAGACACGACCAATCCCGATACGTCCAACATAGTCGTTATAATCAAGCAATGATACTTGGAATTGTAATGGTTCATCGCTATTGTCTACTGGCGCAGGGATTTTTTCAACAATTGTATCAAAGATCGGTGCCATTGTTGGTTCTTGATCAGCTGGATCATCAGACAAGCTAGATGTTCCGTTTAATGCTGAAGCATAGATAACTGGGAAATCTAATTGATCATCATCTGCACCTAGTTCAATAAATAATTCTAATACTTCATCAACAACAAACTCAGGTCGTGCAGAAGGTTTATCAATTTTATTCACAACTACGATCGGTGTAATATGTTGTTCTAGCGCTTTTTTCAAAACAAAACGAGTTTGTGGCATCGTTCCTTCATAAGCATCAACTACTAAGACAACGCCGTCAACCATTTTCATGATTCGTTCAACTTCGCCACCAAAGTCCGCATGCCCAGGTGTATCCATGATATTGACACGAATCCCTTTATAATCAACTGCGGTATTTTTTGCTAAAATCGTGATTCCACGTTCTTTTTCTAAAGCATTTGAATCCATCGCACGTTCTTGTAATTGTGTGTGTGCGTCTAATGTATCTGATTGTTTCAATAATTCATCAACCAATGTGGTTTTTCCGTGGTCAACGTGGGCGATGATCGCTACGTTACGGATATCATTTCTATAGTTCAATGTAACTAACTCCTTCTCGGTTCTTTATGACAGTGCAATTTTACTCGACTGTTTATTATAGCAAACTTTTTTCATGAAATATAGTAAAATGTTTTCATTTTTTCGAGAAAATTAATATTTCAGCCATATTTTTCTTAATTATGCGGTTTTTTTTACTTATTTAGCGAATCAGCCGCAACAATAAGTGCCCGAATTTCATCATAGGCTTGAGGTGTAGCCGCAATATAATATTCTCTTCCTCGAAATTTTAGCTTTTCTCCTGAGATACCGCTATATTTCATTCCAAATTCAGCGAGTAAAACATTCCCTGCGCCATAGTCCCACGGGCTCAAATTTGCAATATAACCAATATGTTTCCCTTTTAAAAGTGCAATCATTTCTAGTCCTGCACATCCATAAATACGAACACCCATACTTTGTTCACCAATTGTTCGGACATTCCACCGATTATGACTAAAAAGATAACCGTTCAAACCAATAAGTCCATCTTTTAAACGAAGGTCTTCTGGCTTAGTTAACGGATGGTCATTCATATAAACACCTAAATCTTTTCCACCCCAATACAGCGCTTCTTTCATCACGTCATAAATAAAACCAAGGTGTCCAACACCATCTTGATAAACGCCTAACATAATACAAAAATTCTCTTGTTCAAGTACGAAGTTCATGGTTCCATCAATTGGATCAATAACAAATACTTGCCCTTCAAAGCTTTCTAACTCACTGTAACCTTCTTCTTCTGCGAGAATCTTTGCTTCTGGATTATACGCCTGAATCTTTTCAATCAAAAAAGCTTGGACTTCACGATCCATATTGGTAACCAGATCTTTTCGATTGGTTTTTTGATCAACTTTAAGCGTCTTGATTTGTACCGCACGAATTTTCTCAGCTGCTTCTTTAAGCCAAATTTTGATCTGATGGATCAGTTCTTGTTTATTCATGTTCTCACCCATTCATTTTTAGGATTTTTTTCTGATTCTTTTTTGCTGCTTGAACTGTTCGATACAATGAATAACCTGATACTTTTTCAAATTCTTTTCCTAATTTTTTTTCTTCTCCAATAGATGGAATAACCGTTTTGAATTGTTTGTATGATTTTAAAAACCGAGCATTATCGATGCCCTTTTCATTCGCTAACTCTAAATCCTCCCACATCTTCATCACAATGACCATTTCCTCGGTGGTCCAGTCTAAATCAAGCGGGTATTGATAATCTTGCATACTTCATTCTCCTATTTCCTATAGTCAAAATCAGTGTATCATAAGAATAAGTACATAACCAAATAGTTTCGATTTTCTAGTTTACATAATTAATTTATAGTTGAATAACTATGTTTTCATCGCTAGCTAAGAAAAATAAGTAATAGTCTATAAAAATTCACACATTCATACAAAGAACCGTCACTAACAAAATAGAGAAAATAAATTCTGTCGGTGACGTAGGTTTATTTATTAAGATAAGAGGAAAAGATCTAACATTTTTACTTTTCCTAAGGGATTTCATATGAAACTAACGTCCTTCATGTTCAGGTATGTTTAACGAGCTCATAGACGCTTCATTAGCAAAACTATGATTTATCCGATATTGTTCATTTATTTTAGTGGCAGTGTATGTTTCATCTTTTGAAATTAATTTAAACATCCCCTTCTGTAGCTCAGCAAATTTAGAATTCCCTTCATTTTCTAAAAAAATCTTATAGAACCAATTTTGAGAGGATAAAGACGAATTTTTAATATAATGACAATGTGGCAATGCTTTGACAACAACTTCAATAAGTACTTCTGTATCGACCTTAGGCCTATATGATTCATTATCCTTTCTACTTAAATAATGAAGTAAGGTGCTTTTAACATCTCGTTTAGTAATGATATTTCCTCCATTAACAGCTAGTTCATTGTATTTTTGAATCGTTTTGTTTAGTTCAAAATTTATTATATTATCGCTAAGTATCTCTTCTGATGATATAGTACTTGGAATCTCTGCTGCATTAATATACATCGTAAATTCAGACGAAGAAACATATTTTTCTAAATTTTCAGAAAAACTCTCCAAACTTATTGGATTTTCTAAAATTGCTTTGGGTAAAATTTCACTGAACTGAGATTGTTCAGAAATTCCTATTTTATTCATAATAATGCTTATTTCCCTATTGGCCTCTTCACTGAGAGGAACAACTTTACCAAACTCTGAATGTTCACTCAAAATTTTTTCAACGATACAATGATAGCTTGATTTTTCTAATAGCTCTGGTAAATAATCGTTTAATTTTTCCCATGGAAATTTTAGCTTTTCTTCTAATATTTGTTTCATACTTTTGGTACTAATCTTATTTGAATGTGCAAAAGTTTGAAGATCTTTGTCTGGCCTAAGTAAAAAAGATTTTGTTAGTTTATTATCTTCTTTATTCATCTGTTGACTACCTCCTACAAAATATTAATAATTGCTATCTATTTAGTTCTACATTAAGTATAGACTGAGAGATGCTCCGAGTATCAATTACATTTATTTTCTTATTATGAGATAAACCTTTATGTATCGCGTTCAATCGCTTTACTTCTATTCTTTTTTTTTCTCTTTGTTCGAATGCTTCTTTTTCTCTGCGATTATTTTCGCCTATTAGACGACTAAAATCAGGGAATGTCGTTTCTACAATATCATTCCCATTTTTATAATAATTGGCAATAATTTCCATTCTAGATTCTTTTTGGCATTCTATAAACAACGCACTGATGACACTTTTTCTAAAACCTTCATTTGCACATAATAATTCACTGCGTTGGAACCCTTTTCCTTCTCTTTTTAGCGCATCTAATAAAGAAGGACCTTCGATTTTATATTTTTCATATATAATATTTTCAATTTCAGCATACCTCAATGGTTCTCTCTCAAATAAATCTGTTAAATGAACATAATAATTGTATGCACTTTTCTCAAATATACGTTGGATTGTTCGATAGTCATTATGTCGATTCACATTGCCAACATTTGGATTTACATGAATTTTTTGTATTTGAGTAAACTTCATCTTTTTACCCCATTTCTTTTTTTACATAACTCTCTAACGTCCCTCTCAATACTTTTTACTTTTATATCATTTTTTATTTGTGGTTTGTAGAGCATCGCTCATCTGATTGATTTGAATTTTCTGTGTTGTAACCGAGATCTTATCATTCAAACTAGATAAGTGCGTGTGCAAATTGTTTTGATGTTTTCTCTTTTTTCTCCAATTTTCATATTCTATCACCGTAGTCTAAAATTATTGCCAATTAAGCTAGATAAGTTCATTAACTTTTTTATAAAAAAAGCTTATCATGAAATCGATTGCAAGGAGGGCCCTTTTATTTTTTTTTTTTGAAAATTATGTTCATATTACAACACTGTATATGAAAATTTTTTAGTATAATGGAGTGTTGTAGGTTATTATGCGGAATTTTTTATAGCACTATTCAACAGCAAATGAAGTCGTGGATCATTTACTTTCCCCATGAATTTCAGCTTATTGTTACCACAAAGAGATACCAACTAACTATGATTGAGAAAACGCTACTTTTTCCTAGTTACTACAAGAAATGCTGAAAGAACATACTTTAATGTGAAGCAAAAAACATCAAAACTAGTTGAAGTTACTAATTTTGATGTTTATTAGAAATCTTATTAGATTTGATAAAGAACTAAGAGCTATAATTATCTCGATTTCTCTTCTGTTTTTACACGTTGTTCTTCTGTATGAGATGCTACGAAACCCTTCTGCAAACGTTCTCTTATTGCCATTAAATCATGTTTTTCTTCTTTATCACAAAGTGTTTGACTAATATATTGACCAGTAATTTCAGCATTTTTATGCCCATTTTGATGGTATTTCTCATTCAATTGAATGAACGCCTGTTGTCTACATTCCTTCATTAATCTTGCGATCATAAAATCTCGAATATTTTTCAATGGCGGATAAAATAATTCGCTGAAAGCAAGCCCTTTTCCTTCTCGCTTTAACAAAAGCAATAAAGAAATACCTTTAATTTCGTATTTAACCATAATGGTCTTTTCAATTTCAAAATACGCTAACGGATTTTTTTCAAAGAGATCTGATAGATGGTTGAAATAGTTCATTTGATTCTTTTTGATAATTTTCATAATATCGTTCCGTTGTGGAAGACGATTGATATCGTCTATATTAGGAGGTACCTGAGTGCCTTCTTCTCTTTGACTCATCATTTCCGACCTTTCTTTTTATTATATTTGACTTGATTCATTTTTATTGAATCTTTTTCTAACGAATAAATTCAAGTCATTATTATTGGCAATAAATCTCCATTCATTATTTTGGCTGCTGTATCTTTAGTATGTTCCGTTAATAAATAAGTTTACTGTTTTTGTAAGATTCTGTTCAACAGCACTTGCTCAGATCATTTTATTCAATTATCAGAAACACTACCACTTATGTACAAACGTCTATACATCCACTCTCAGGCATTTCACTTATTTTCCATAATCAATTCCTTTTTAATACATTTATTGTTTCTCTATTTTAACATCGAATGTTCTAACAAATAATTCACTTTTTCTTCTTTTTAGAAAAAAATGTTCGATCAAAATCAAATTCTTGGTCTTTTTCTGAATAATTTTTTGTTTGTTTTATTTTTTTCTAAGGTTTATTCGATTTTACTAATGATTATCCTGTTAGAATTTTATTACGTCCTTCCGCCAAAAATTAAATTTGGACTCGTATCTTGTTTATGTTCTATCCTTATATTACTTTCTGTAGCCGTAATTTTAGCATTTCCAACACTCGTTGAAAAAGTTTGAAGTCCTTGTGATTTCATTTCTATTTCTTTTAGTAATAGTTCATAATTTTTAGTCCAATTATGCAACGTTTTCGGAACCAAACGATAATATTCACATATTTGCTTTTTAGTCATTTCTTTATTCTTAAGTAAACGAACGCACGCTGCTTTAACTTCAGCTGGACAAGACAAATTCCCTGGCCCTAGCTCCCTATTTTTTAAATCTTCGAGAGTTGTTATTGTGTTTTTATTTCCAAGCGCCTGATCGTATCTATAATTCCATCTTCTTAAATTCCCATCAGAAATGTTCAATTTGTCACACAATTCTTTCTGCATTAATCGTTCACTTCTCCATAAAAGTACACAAGCTTCCTTAACCTTATTAGTACAATTCAGATTCTCCTCAGTTTTTTCCCTACTCCTCAACTCTTCGATAGTCGATATTATTTTATGAGTTAACTTCTCTTTTTTATCTATATGTTCTGATTCACTATTGGCTGACTGATCGGGGACAACCTCTTCATATTCAAGCAACTTTTGAAATGTATCAATTGATAATTCCAATATGTCACAAAATGTCTCTCTTGTGATAACTGATTGAATGGATTGATATAGTTGAACGTAATCCACTTTAGGATATGCTTTATTGACTTTTTTTGGTAGAGCAAGCTCAAGAGAGTGCGCCGTTTGAGAAATAGGCTGCTTATCAATTTGTTTGATTGCCTGAGCCACTGGGATGTTTTTGGAACTTTTCGTACGCTTATCTTGTATTTCCTTTTCTGTAAAGTCACTTATATTTCGATTATGAGGATCAGATTGTTCTTGATGTTCATTTGATTTCGCCTCATCAGATATTCGTATTCTTTTTGGTTCATATATATCACCTAACACTTTCACTGCTTGCTCTATCGTATAATTGCCATTTAACAGCGGATTATATAATTCGTCCCATCCTTGAAGATTAATTGATTCCTGCTCATCAAACATTTGTTTTCTTTTTGTGTGAACTGTATTGTCTGACACTTCCACTGTTTGAGCTATCGGAAGTTTATCCTTTAATATAGGGTTGAATAAATTGCCCGAGTCTTGGTGAAGCAAACGATGATCTTCATTTGCCTCGTTTAAATCATTCGAACCTTTTATTTCCTCATTCTCATCACCTACATGATAGCTCTCTTGAGGGATTACAATCGTTTCATTTTTCATAGGGTCACTCTCCTTTAAAGTAATTTAACATTAAATTAGTAAATAACTACTTCCGCTAAACAATCAAATAATTGATATCGAAATGTGTCGATCCAATTGCTTTTTTATTTTTCAGAAAAAAAGGTAAAAATAAGAAAAGACACCTCGAAACCATTTAGAATGAATTTGACTGACCAAGTCAAAAAAGGATTCAAGCTGTCTTATACTCAACTTATCAAAGATACCTTAAATACTCTAGACCTAACAATCTATAGCTAATAAAAAGAACAAAAAGGAATTTTTCTTCTTTCTGTCCTAATTATTCTAAGATTTCTCTTTACCAACATTAGTTGTAAAAAGCCTAATTTTGATATGTATTAACTAACCTTATCCGGCTGGACAAAGAGCTAAAAGCGATTATCTCGATTCTCCTCTATTTTTACACTTTGTTCTTCTTTAGGATATTTTGCGAACTCCTTCTTCAGATGTTCTCTTATCCCCACTAGATCACGTTTTTCTTCTTTATTGTCAGATGATATAAAGTATGGGTCTGTAATTTCAACAATTCTATGCCCATTTTGTTGGTATTTTTCATTCAATTGAATGAATGCCTGTTGTCTACATTCCTTCATTAATCCTTTTATCATAATCTCTCGAATATTTTTTAATGGTGGATAAAATAATTCGCTGGATGCCAGACCTTTTCCTTCCCTTTTTAACAAAACCAATAAAGAGATACCTTTAATATTCTGTTTATCCATCATTTTTTTTTCAATTTCAAAATAAATTAACGGCTTTTTTTCAAAGAGTTTTGATAGATGATTGAAATAGTTCATTTGATTCTTGTTGATGATTTTTCTAATATCGTCCCATTGAGAATGGCACCTGACATCTTTTGTATGAGGGTCAACATAAACCCCTTCTTCTCTTTTACTCATCATTCCCGACCTTTCTTTCTAACGTATCTGACTTGATTCATTTTATATATTTTTTTCAGCAAATAAATTTAAGTCAGTCACGTTGCTAATAGAGCTTCAATTATTATTTTTGCTGCTAAATCTTTGTTGTATTCAATATTTATAAAACAAGTTTACCGTTTTTGTGAGTTTCTGTTTAATAACAACTTAACTATAGCTTTTGTCCAGCCGCTAAAAATACTATCAGGGACTTATAAACGTTCATATAATGCAATCTAAGGAATTTGACTTCTTTTCCATAATCATTTCCTTTTTTATTCATTTATTATTTATCTATTTTAACATCGAATGTTCTAACAAATAGTTTACTTTTTCTTCTTTTGAGAAAAAAATGTTCGACCAAGATTAATCCATTGGACTTGGTCAACATAATTTGTCGGTTTATTTTCATTGTATCTAATGTTCATTCCAATTTTACTTGTGATTAACTGGCTAGAATTTTATTGAATCCTTTGATTACCCAAGACTAAATTTGGACTCTTATTTTGCTCATGGATTAACCTCGCATTATTTTCTGCTGCTGTAATTTTAGCATTCCCGACATTGGTTGAAAAAGTTTGGCGTTCTTGGGATGTTCTTTCTGAATTTTGGAGTAATCGGTCATAGTTCTTGATCCAGTTATAAACCGTTTTCGGATTCAAATGATAAATCTTACATAATTGCTTCACGGACATTTCTCGATTCTTATATAAAAGAACTAATTTTATTTTAACTTCATTCGTACAACACAGCTTTCCTGAATTTAGCTTCCTTTCTTTTAATTCTGTAAGAGTCGTTATTATATTCTTCTGCTGATTTCTATGTGCTTGATTGTATTTATCCATCCAAGCTCTTAAAACCCCATCAGTGATGTTCAATTTGTCACATAATTCAGTCTTAGTCTTTGAGCAACCTCTCCTTAAAAGTACACAGGTCTCCTTCACTTTATCAGTACAATCCAGATACCCATCAGTTTGTTTGCTACTTATTAATTCTTCGATAGTCGATATTGATTCACGAGTTAATTTCCCCTCTGTATACTCTTTGAGCCAATTTAGAAAGGGCATATAGGGTAAATTTTTCTTATAACAAAAATAAGTGATAGAATGGTAAGAATGTTTAGAATTAAGATATAATTTAACATTTTCCAATTTGTATTCTTTCGGGAAAACTATTCTTTTATCCCTTGGATATCTTATTTCACTATTGGTTGACTCATCTGGAACAGCTTCTTTAAGCAACCCTTGAAATATATCTTCTGACAATTCCATTATGTCACAAAATGTCTCTATTTTGATGGTCGACTGAATGGATTGATACAGTTGGATATATTCTAAATAATCATTCTTAGTGTCTGATTGATTGGCTTTTTGTGGAAGAACTAGGTCAAGAGAGTGCCTCGTTTGAGGATTAAGCTGCTTATCGGTTTGTTTGGTTGTTTGACTTTCTAAGTGCTGTATACTATGTAGACCCTCAGATAAATGAGCAGTAGCTCTTTTTGGATGTCTTTCTTTGTCAAGCACCGTTTCCTGATTCTGATTCACTGGGGTGCTTTCTGAATTTTTCGTACTCTTGTCTTGTATGTTCTTTTGTGTAAAGTCACTTGTGTCCCTATCATTATGTACGCTATGCGGATTCTGGAGATGTTTTTCTTCATCAATCGAAGATTCCGAATTTTGGCCCACTACAGAGTTCATTCGATTATTTTCCAGATCAAACATATTTCCAGTTTCTATTTCTTGTCCCTCTGTTTGTCCTTTCCTCTCCTCGGCTATCCTTTGCTCTTTTGTTTCATGATTAGAAAAAAGAGTATCGGCTAATTCTAATTCTTGACGAGTCAGAGGACCCAGTTCGAACACGTAGCGTACTAGGTCTTCTTCTGGACTGGGCTTATTGACCGATTCTCTTGTCGTTTGAGGTGGGAATTGTGAATCATTTATGGTGTCTCGCTCATTAAATAAATGGTTATTTGCGCCTTTTAGCCTTTTTGGATATCCCACGTTTTCGTCTGATCTAGGGTGCACTCGCTTATTTCCTGAATCAAACATATTGACATCTTTTATTCCTTGTTCCTCTATTTGCCCTATCCTTTGCTCCTTTGGTTCAAGATTAGAAAAAAGAGTATACGCCGCTTCTAATTCTTGAATAGTTGGAGGACCTTGGTTGATTATGTGACTTACTAGCTCCTCCTCCGGACTGGACTCATTAACCAGATGATTATCTTGTCCTAGCTCACCATATGACTGTTGCCCATTTCCATTGGAACCTATTACATTCTTTGTTATGTATCGTTGTTCCGTCCATTCATTTTCCATAGTAATTTCCTTTTCTAATTATTTATCTATTTTAATATCAAATTTTCTAGCAAATAGTTTATTCTTTCTCCTTTTTAGAAAAAAATGTTCGATCAAGATCCAACTATTGTTTTTTTTCAAAGTAATTGTTTAATTTATTTCAATTATATTTAACGTTCATTCCACTTTACCTATAATTAACTTATTAGAATTTTATTGGATCTTTTGATTACCCAAGAATAAATTTGGACTCTTATTTTGCTCATTGGCTAACCTCGCATTATTGTCTGCTGCTGTAATTTTAGCATTCCCGACATTGGTTGAAAAAGTTTGGCGTTCTTTTGAATCTTTTTCTGCACCATTAAGTAGTGGTTTATATTTATTGTACCAATTATAAAATGTTTTAACGTTCAAATGATACTTTTGACATATTCGTCCCTTGGTATTTTTTGTATCATTTAATAAAAGAATACATTCTTTTTTGACTTTCTCCGTACAACTCAAATACCTGAACTTTAAATCCCTATTTTCTAATTCTGAGATAGTTGTTATTATTTTCTTCTGCTCATTTCCATGTGCCCGGTTGTACCTATCTTCCCAAGTTCTTACAACCATATCATTGATGTTCAATTTGTTACTTAATTCAGTCTTAGTCATTGAGCAACCTCTCCATAAAAGTACACAGGCTTCCTTAACCTTAGCGGTACAATCCAGATTTCTCCCATTTCGTTCCCTACTGATCAATTCTTCGATAGTAGAGATTGATTTACGAGTTAAATTCCCCTTTTTATGTTCCTTTATCCAAGAACTAAAGGAACTATAGTCTAAATTGTTCTTATCACAAAACTGCCGTTTAGATTCGTAAGAATGTTGAGAATTGAGATATAAATTGATCTTTTCTAATTTATATTCTCTCGGTATAATTTCCCTTTTATTCTCTATATATCCTAATTCACTATTAGTTGACTCAGCTGGAACAGCTTCTTTAAGCAACTCTTGAAATGTATCTTGTGACAATTCCATTATGTCACAAAATGTCTCTATTTTGATGGTCGTTTGAATGGATTGGTATAGTTGAATATATTTTAAATAATCATTTTTAGTGTATGATTGATTGACTTTTTGTGGAAGAACAGGGTCAAGAGAGTGCCTCGCTGAAGGATTAAGCTGCTTATCCGTTTGTTTGGTTGTTTGATCCCCTAGGTTACTTTCTAAGTTTTGTATACTATGTTGCATCCTTTGATTGCCTTGACTCTTACCTTGTTCATGAGCTAACCTCGCATTATTGTCTGCTGTTGTAAATTTAGCATTCCCGACATTAGTTGAAAAAGTTTGGCGTGCTTGGGATGTTCTTTCTGAATTTTGGAGTAATCGGTCATATTCTTCGATCCAAGCATTAACCATATTCGGAGTCAAATGATAAATCTTACATAATTGCTTTATGGACATTTCTTGATTCTTATATAAAAGAACACATTCTCTTTTAACTTCCTCCGTACAACACAGCTTTCCTAGCTTTAACTTCCTTTCTTTTAATTCTGTGAGAGTTGTTATTAACTCCTGCTTCTTACCACGTGCCTGGTCGTATCTATTATTCCAAGTTCTTAAAGTCGCATCAGAAATGTTCAATTTTTTACACAATACCTTGTGTGCTATTCGCTTACTTCTCCATAAAAGTACACAGGCTTTCTTAACCTTAGCAGTACAATACAGATTTCTCCCATCTTGTTCCCTACTGATCAATTCTTCAATAGTCGATATTGATTGACGAGGTAATTCCCCCTTTTTATGTTCCCTTATCCAAGATCTAAAGGAATCATAGTCTAAATTGTTCTTATCACAAAACTGCCGTTTAGATTCGTAAGAATGTTGAGAATTGAGATATAAATTGATCTTTTCTAATTTATATTCTCTCGGTATAATTTCCCTTTTATTCTCTATATATCCTAATTCACTATTAGTTGACTCAGCTGGAACAGCTTCTTTAAGCAACTCTTGAAATGTATCTTGTGACAATTCCATTATGTCACAAAATGTCTCTATTTTGATGGTCGACTGAATAGATTGATATAGTTGAATATATTCTAAATAATTATTCTTAGTGACATTTTGTGGAAGAACAGGATCAAGAATATACCCCGTTTGAGGAATAGTCTGCTTATCGGTTTGTTTTGTTGTTTGATGCCCTAGGTTACTTTCTAAGTTTTGTATACTATGTAGATTCTCAGATAAATGAGCAGCAGCTCTTTTTGGATGTCTTTCTTCATCAAGCGCCGTTTCCTGATTCTGATTCACTGGGGTGTTTTCTGAATTTTTTATACTCTTATCCTGTTTCTTTTGTATAAACTCACCTGTGCCCCTATCATTATGTATGTTATGCGGATTCTGGGGATGTTTTTCTTCATCAATCAGATATTCCTGATTCTTATCCTCTATAAAGTTTACTTGATTATTTTCCGAACCAGGCTGATTAACTGCTTTTCCTGCCATTGTTTGTTCCATTATAGGATATTCTACCTGTTGACTATTTGACGATTCATCGAATAATTTGTTCGATTCTTGACGTTCACTTAATTCCATTACATACTTCATTGGTTTTTTTCCTGAGTTTAATGTCTCATCAAATCTCATTAATATTTCCGTTATTTCTTCTGTCATGAGATTATCATTTGATGAATCATCGAATAAATCATTATTAGATTGTTTTGGAAGTTCATTCGATCCGTTCACATAATCCACTAGATTTTTTGCTGGGTCTAACGTCTCATCAATTTCCATTAACGCTTCCACTATTTCGTCTGTCGTGAGACTATCATTTGATAAATCTTCGAATAAATCATTATTAGATTGTTTTGCAAGTTCATTCGATCCGTTCACATAGTCCACTAGATTTTTTGCTGAGTCTAACGTCTCATCAACTTCCACTAACGCTTCCACTATTTCGTCTGTCATGAGATTATCATTTGATGAATCTTCGAATAAATCATTATTAGATTGTTTTGGGAGTTCATTCGATCCGTTCACATAGTCCACTAGATTTTTTCCTGAGTCTAACGTCTCATCAATTTCCATTAACGCTTCCACTATTTCGTCTGTCGTGAGACTATCATTTGATGAATCATCGAATAAATCGTTATTAGATTGTTTTGGGAGTTCATTCGATCCGTTCACATAGTCCACTAGATTTTTTCCTGAGTCTAACGTCTCGTCAATTTCCATTAACGCTTCCACTATTTCGTCTGTCGTGAGACTATCATTTGATAAATCTTCGAATAAATCATTATTAGATTGTTTTGGAAGTTCATTCGATCCGTTCACATAGTCCACTAGATTTTTTGCTGAGTCTAACGTCTCGTCAATTTCCATTAACGCTTCCACTATTTCGTCTGTCGTGAGACTATCATTTGATAAATCTTCGAATAAATCATTATTAGATTGTTTTGGAAGTTCATTCGATCCGTTCACATAGTCCACTAGATTTTTTGCTGAGTCTAACGTCTCATCAATTTCCATTAATGCTTCCACTATTTCGTCTGTCGTGAAATTATGATTTGACAATTCACCGAATAAATTTGCTGAATTTTGAAAAAACGAACGTTCTTCATTGGACTCATTTGAATAGTCAAAATCAGATAAACTATCGAACAAGCTATTTCCAAATTCACCTTCTGTCTCTGATAAAATTGGATGTTCCTCTTGATTTTCTCTTAGATGACTTCCAGTTACTTGCACTTGTTTGCTATTGAAGATATGATTCTCACTACTTGCTGCTTCCTCCAATTTATTTGGTAAAGGAAGTGATAAAGAAAAGTTTTTATTTTGTTGAGGACCGATGCCTTGAAGTTTATCCTGTTGGTTCTCATCAATTAAATGCTCATTCTCTGTTGTATGTATTTGTTTGCTTATTTGTGATAGTTTGGGTGAATATTCTTCTACTTCATGAAGTACATGAGATTTCTTTGGCTTCTTAGGTTTCACACTCGATGTTTTCAAACTATTTTTATCAATTGGGAACGCCGATAGTGAAAACTTTTCTGGGTCCTTATTTTCTTGCATCTTTCTTTTTCTGCTTGAACTGTCATTGAGATTGTATTTTTTTGACTGGCTGTCATGATCAACACTTTTTTGTTTTCTTAATGAAGCGACTTTGTCCTCTAAAGGCCTTGGCTGAGCAGGATGTACCTGTTCCAGCTCATCTTTTAGAGGAACTTCTGAAATCAGCTCTTGTTGCTTCACTAACTCTTCCCTTTGCTCAAAACTATTTCTATCTAACTGTAAAATTTCATTTTCTGACGATGTTTTATACTGCATCTCTTCCTTCTGTTCTCTTACTTTCTTTATTTTCATCAAAATGGTTCTCGCTGATCCGTTAAATTTATTAACAAGTTTACTTATCCACAAGTCTTCTGCTAAATATGCTTCGATATTTTGATTATTGCTCTCTTCCTTTTCTTTAGTTGTCTCATTCGTTAAGCTTTGCTGTTGCAGATTTTGCTCTTTTAGACTATGTGTTACATTTCCAATGGTTCTCTTTGATACTCCAAATCGCTCAGCAAGTCCTGCTATCGATGTATTTTCTGTTTTGTATGCTTCTATAATCCTTTCATTTCTCTTTTTAATTGAATTGTTAGGACCGCCAATTTCATTATTCTTTTCATTCTCATGACAGTCTCCTTGAAGTGTTTTAATCGTTTCTTTTCTCACAAAGTCAATCTCCTTTAAAGTGATTAAAAATTAATTAGTAAACAACTAGTTCCGCTAGTTAAATCATTGATATAGAAATATGCTGACCTGATTGCTTTTACCACATTTATTCTAACACCCTCTTTCAAAAAGCTTGACTTTCTTTTTTCTTTTTTCAGAAAAAGAGGTTTTGAAAAGACCACAAAAAAAACATCAAAGCTAGCAGTTTTTGCTAACTTTGATGTTTCATCGATCATGTATCAATTCAATTTGTCAAAAAGATGTTTTTAACCTGGCAACTATCGTCAGCATCCATACTTTTTTTGAAACAGTTCGGATAAAATATCCCAATTGCTAAATTAAATATGGATTGGTAAACCTAAAGCGAGTTCAGCAGCATCCATCGTAATTTCACCTAGCGATGGATGTGGATGGATCGTTAACGCAATATCTTCGGCATTCATTCCTGATTCAATGGCTAAAGCAAGCTCAGAAACCATATCACTAGCACCTACACCACCGATTTGCGCTCCAATGATGACATTGTCTTCATTGGTCGTCACTAAACGGATAAAACCTTCTGTTTTTGCAAGCGATAACGCCCGTCCATTTCCTGAAAACGGAAATTTATATGCAGTAGCTTCAATACCAGCTTCTTTTGCTTCTTTGATCGTCATACCAACAGAAGCTAATTCTGGATCTGTAAAGGCAACCGCAGGCATTGCTTTATAGTCAACTGCTACTTTCTTACCTGAGATAGCTTCTGCAGCAATTTTTGCTTCATAACTTGCTTTATGCGCTAAAGCAGCACCTGGTACGATATCCCCAATTGCAAAAATGTTTGGCACATTCGTACGCCCTTGTTGATCCACTGGAATCAATCCACGTTCACCGACTTCGACACCCGCTTGTTCTAATCCCATATCGTCAGTATTTGGACGACGGCCAACTGTTACCATAACATAATCTGCTGTCACTGTTTCTTCTTTACCGTCTACAGTATATTTGACTGTCACACTGTCCCCATTATCAACAGCTTCTTTCGCCATTGCATTGGTTACGATTGTCACACCTTTTTTCTTGAAGTCGTCTTCCACTAATTTCACCATATCTTTTTCATAGGTAGGTAAAATTTGAGGGGAACCTTCAAGAATCGTTACCTCAGCACCTAAGTTAGCATAGGCTCCACCTAATTCTGCTCCAATAACTCCGCCACCAATAATGACGAATTTTTTTGGTACTTCTTTTAGAGCTAAGCCGCCTGTTGAGTCAAGTACACGTCCGCCAAACTTGAATCCTGGGATTTCGATCGGACGGGAGCCAGTGGCAATGATTGCGTTATTGAAAGAATACGTTTGAGCAGAATCGGGATGGATCACACGCAATGTATGATCATCGACGAAGAATGCTTCGCCTTCGATTGTCTCTACCTTGTGTTTTTTCAATAAGAAGCCAACACCAGAAGTCAGTGTTTTCACTACTTTATTTTCTTTCCAGTCTTGTGTTTTTGCAAAATCAAGTGTGACATTTTCACTCGTGACACCGAATAAAGTTGAATCAAGAGATTCTTGATAATGATGTCCTGCAGCAATCAGCGCTTTTGAAGGAATACAACCAACGTTTAAACAAACACCACCGATGTATTCTCTTTCAATGATTGCCACTTTTTGTCCCATTTCAGCAGCACGGATGGCAGCAACATAGCCACCAGGTCCCGCACCGATTACAACTGTGTCTAATTCTACAGCAAAATCTCCAACTACCATTTGTTTATCATCCTTCCATCATCAATAACTCAGGATCAGCTAAAAGTCGTTTGATATTGTTCATTGCTTGTTGAGCTGTCGCTCCGTCTACGATACGGTGATCAAAGCTTAAGGAAAGTTTCATCACTCGTCCAACAACAATTTCACCTTCACCATTAACGATCGGTTGTTGTGCAATTGTTCCCACACCTAAAATTGCTACTTCAGGGTAGTTGATTACTGGTGTAAACCAACCGCCACCTACAGAACCAATGTTACTGATCGTAATAGTGCCATTTCGCATATCTTCAGCTGCTAATTTACCTTCATGAGCTAGTTTTGCTTTTTCATTGATTTCATCCGCAATCGCAAACATGCCTTTACGGTCTGCATCTTTTACATTTGGTACATACAAGCCATGATCTGTATCAGTTGCAATTCCGATGTTATAGTAATTTTTATAAACGATTTCTTGGTTCGCATCATCAATTGACGCATTCAAAATAGGGAATTTCTTCACAGTAGCAGTTAATGCTTTTACCACGTATGGCAAGAAAGTCAATTTTGTCCCATTCGCAGCTGCCACTTCTTTAAATCTCTTACGATTATCCCAAAGTTTAGAAACCTCTACTTCGTCATGTAAAGTAACATGTGGCGCTGTTTGCTTGCTATTAACCATTGCTTTAGCAATCGCTTTACGTGTCGGTGTCATTGCTACACGTTCTTCTAATTCGCCTAAATTAGATTTGAACGCTTTTGCTGGTGTTGCTGGCTTGCTTTCAGCTTTCGCTTCAACCGCTTTTTCTGTCGCAGGTGCAGCTGGTTCAGCTGATGCTGTTTGACTCGCATGCCCTCCTGATAGATAGCTTTCAATATCTTCTTTTGTCACACGTCCACCTTTACCAGTTGCAGTGACTTGTGTGATATCCACATCTTTTTCACGAGCAAATTGTCGAACTGATGGCATAGCCAAAACACGTTTGTTAGGATCAGCTGCCTCAGCTACTGATGCTGAACCAGAAGTTTCTACTTTAGCATCAGTTGATTCAGCTGTTTTTTCTGATGTAGTAGAAGGCGCACTATTATGTCCTGGTGCATCGATTTCTACTAATACATCACCAACAGTTGCAACTGTTCCTTCTGATACCAAGATGTTTTTAACCGTTCCAGTCACTGGCGACGGGATTTCTTCTACCGATTTATCGTTTTGTACTTCTAACAATGTGTCATCTTCATTGATGGTATCGCCTGGTTTCACAAACCATTTAACGATTTCACCTTCTGCGATTCCTTCACCAATATCGGGTAATTTAAATTCAAAGACCCCACCATCGGCACTAGCTTCAGTTGGTTCAGCAGCTGGATGTTCAGGTGTTTGCTCTTTCGCTGCTACTCCAGCATCGCCACTTGTTTCATTGTCTTCATGTCCTGGTGCATCGATTTCTACCAGTACATCGCCAACATTCGCGACTGTTCCTTCAGGTACGATGACGTTTTTCACTGTCCCAGTAACTGGGGATGGAATTTCTTCTACTGATTTATCATTTTGAACTTCTAATAACGTATCATCCTCATTGATGGTATCGCCTGGCTTGACAAACCATTTGACGATTTCGCCTTCTGCGATTCCTTCACCAATGTCAGGTAATTTAAATTGGTATGCCATGATTTACTTACGTCCCTTCTTATTTCTTAGAATTCTGCAATTTCTTTGACTTTTGCTTCAATATCAGCCGCATTTGGTAACCAGATGTTTTCAGCTTGTCCAAATGGAAAAACAGTATCTGGTGCTGCTACACGTCCAATTGGTGCTTCTAATGAAAGGATCGCACGTTCTGAGATTTCAGCAATCACTTGGGCACTTACACCTGCTTGTCGTTGCGCTTCTTGAACGACTACCACACGACCAGTTTTCTCAACTGATTGAATGATTGTGTCAATATCTAGCGGTGCGACTGTTCTTAGGTCAACGACTTCTACTGAAATATCCTCTTTCGCAAGATTGTCAGCTGCTTTGATCGCTTCACGAACCATTGCGCCATAGGTAATGATTGAAACGTCTGTTCCTTCACGAGTAATTGCCGCTTTGTCCAATGGTACTTCATAAGCTTCATCTGGAACTTCTTCACGGAATGAACGATAAAGTTTCATATGTTCCAAAAATACAACTGGGTCATTGCTGCGGATAGAAGAGATCAATAATCCTTTTGCATCATAAGGATTTGATGGAATGACTACGCGAATTCCTGGAGATTGAGCAATCAATCCTTCTAAGTTATCTGAATGAAGTTCTGGTGTGTGAACCCCACCACCAAATGGTGAACGAATCGTAATCGGTAGATTTCTAGTCCCACCCATTCGATATCTTGTACGTGCCATTTGTGCGACTACTTCATCCATGGCTTCAAAAATAAATCCAAAGAACTGAATTTCAGGTACTGGACGAAAACCTTCTAAAGCTAACCCAAAACTCATACCAGCAATCCCTGATTCAGCTAATGGGGTATCGAAAACGCGTTCTTCGCCAAATTTTTCTTGCAATCCTTCCGTTGCACGGAAAACTCCACCGTTTTTCCCAACATCTTCACCAAAAACGATTACGTTCTCATCATTTTCAAGTTCAAGTGCTAGGGCATCTGTGATTGCTTGAATCATTGTTTTTTGTGCCATGATTATTTCGACTCCTTCGCTTCATAGATTGCAATTTGCTCTTTAATTGATTGTGGTGCCACTTCAAACATATTTTTTAAGAAATCAGAAACTTTTTGTTTTGGAATCTTATCTGCTTCAGCAATCGCTGCTTTGATTTCCTCTTTTGTTTGTTCAATTACTTGTTCTTCTTTTTCTTCTGACCATAGACCTTTTTCTGTTAGGTAGTTACGGAAACGGATCAATGGATCTTTTTTCTGCCATTCGTCATCTGTTTCTTTTGAACGGTAACGAGTTGGGTCATCTCCTGATAAAGTATGCGGACCATAACGGTAAGTCAATGTCTCAATCAAGACTGGACCATTTCCGTTGATTGCCCAATCACGTGCCATTTTAGAGACTGTATAAACTGCTAATGGATCCATACCATCTACTTGGATCCCTGGAATCCCGGCTGCCACAGCTTTTTGCGCTAATGTTTTAGCAGCTGTTTGTTTTTCACGAGGTGTTGAGATCGCAAAGCCATTGTTTTGGATATAAAATACAGCATTTGCATGATAAGCTCCAGCAAAGTTGATTGCTTCATAGAAATCACCTTGAGAAGAGCCGCCGTCACCTGTATAAGTGAAGACCACATTTTTTTTGTTTCGTTTTTTCAATCCTAAAGCCACACCAGCTGCTTGGATGTACTGCGCACCAATAATGATTTGTGGTGGTAGAGCTTTCAATTCTTCTGGATAAAAATTCCCTGCCGCATGTCCTCGTGACCATAAGAAAGCTTGTGCTAAAGGCAATCCGTGTTTTACTAATTGGGGAACATCACGGTAACCAGGAAGTAAGACGTCTTCTTTTTCAAAAGCAAATGCACTTGCAAGTTGGCTAGCTTCTTGCCCAGCTGTCGGTGCAAAGAATCCTAAACGTCCTTGACGGTTTAAAGCTGTTGAGCGTTGGTCTAATACACGAGACCAAACCATGCTAGTCATTAATTCTACTAATTGTTCATCTGATAAATCAGGAACAAGATCAGGGTTTACTACTTTACCATTTTGGTCAAGCGCTTGGTATACTGGAAAATCTGAATTGACTTCATCTAATAACGCATTAAAGTCTAGTGGTAATTTCTTTTTTGCCATTTGTACACATTCCTCTCTCATCATATAAGAAAATCTCATCTTTCTGCGATTGAAACAGATATATAAACTGTATCAATATCCAACCGTCTTCTTTTATAAATTATCATGGATCATTAAGAAATACAAGCTAAAAGCAAAAAAATTCACGTTTTTAAAAATTTGTAATAATCCGCTTAACCACGCAAATAGTGAACAAAATCACAATCAAGAAAGCGGTTTACATATTTTGTACAAAATTAGTCCTGATTTTCTATCTACTCCTCTCTACTGTTATCATTGAATCCGCACATTGTTATACCTTATTCCAACAAACAGAAAAAATTTTTTATTAATTAGTGATTTTCTTTACAATCATCCCTCTTTTAATTTTCTACTATATGTGTATTTTTTTCAATTAAAAAGCAACAGCAAGGAATCTCCTTAACTGTTGCACATGAACCTGTTCTTTTGATCATGAATTAAACGGATAAACGTTTTGCTAATTTTGCCATTTCCGCTTGAAAAAATGGTAGCCTTTCTTCAGTTAAACGACTAAAATTGATACGCAACCCGTTGGTCTCTTCTCCAAACAAAAAACTTGGTGCAATGCCTAACCCTGAGCGGATCAATTCTTCCGCAATATCTCTTGTCAATTGCTGTCCTTTCCACGTAATCCACGCATAGTACCCACCATAAATGGGCCAGACTTCAAAAAAGTTTTGCGTTTTTTCCCATTCAACCAGTGTCAAACTTCTTTTGTATAATTCTTCCCTCACAATGGCGATCTTTGTGCTATAACTTTCTTCAAATACAGTCATCGCCACATTTTGGGGAAAGATGCTCATCGAAAATTCCATCATTTCCTGCGCTTTCGCTAAGCGGTCGATAAAGGAACGCAGCCCAACGATCCAACCTATCTTGGTCGTTTGTCCTAATACCCTAGATAATGATCCGACATATAAGACGTTTTCCGGATCAATCGAATGAATCGCAGTTGGTTTATGCTTTTCACTATCATGAAAGGATAAGTCACTAAAAACGTCGTCTTCAATGATCGGTAATTGATAGTTGCGACAAAGGGTCACTAATGCTTCGCGACGTTTTTGGGACATCACTTTCCCTGTTGGATTTTGAAAGTTTGGATTGACTAAGACAGCTTTCAATTTATTTTTCTTGATCAACACTTCTAGCTTATCCAGCTCAATACCTTCGCTATCCATGGGTACACCAAATAGACGAATCCCTGTCGCTTTAAATAAGGACAAACGATAAAAAAACGAAGGCGCTTCTACCGCAATAGCATCACCACTAGATAAAATCGTCTGTAAAATTAGAAAAATAGCCTGTTGACCCCCACTCGTAACTAATAATTGCGTTTTAGTAAAATCAAAATAAAATTTTTCGATCAAGTAATTTTTTATTTTTGCTACTAATGGAAGATAACCTAGACAGGTGATTTGTTGCTCTTTTTCAATAATCTCATTCATTGAGTATGCTGGAAATTGAACGTTTGGTAATAAGTCTGTAGGCATCTCGCTCGAAAATAAATCGAGAAAATAAGGGTTCAGTTTTCCTACTTCGATCATTTTTTCATAACTATCATCGATTTGTTCATAGCGTTGAGAAAATAATTCGCGCCAATTCACTCTCGGGACAGAATACCGCCCCCATTCGGTTTGATTCACAAAGCGTCCACTGCCTCGGCGACTGATAAGAACGCCAAGATCTCGTAATTCATCCAACGCTCGAACCACAGTGGTGCGATTTGTTTGAAAAATAACTGCCAATTTCCTTTCAGAGGGCAAGGGTACGTTGGGATCTAAATTCCCATTTTCAATATTTTTCATCACCTGATCCATAATTTGTCGATAAATTGGTCTTTGTTTCTTATCTATGACTTCCCACATGTTCTTCTCCATTCCTCTTTCTTCTACTGCCTATTTTATCTTATAAAAAAGGGATCGAAAAGCAAAGAAAAAGCAAAGTATGACACGAGAGCATCTACTTTGCTTTTTAATAGCTATTAAATCGTATCTCCGTTAAAAATGGAGTTTTTAACAATCACATAATCAACTTTGCGAATAGCTTCAATATCTTTCCCACCCGCGTAAGAAATAGAAGATTGTAAATCTTGTTGCATTTCAACCAACGTGTCTTTCAAAGACCCTTTATGTTGGATCCAAATTTTCTTACCTTCTACATTTTTCTTTTCACCTTTTTGAAACTCGGAGGCAGAGCCGAAGTATTCTTTGTACACTACGCCATTTTCCACCATTGTCTCACCAGGCGATTCTTCATGTCCGGCAAATAGCGAACCGATCATAACCATTGTTGCGCCAAAACGAACGGATTTTGCAATATCACCATGGGTACGAATACCCCCATCAGCAATAATCGGTTTTCTGGCAGCTTTCGCACACCATCTTAAGGCAGCAAGTTGCCAACCACCGGTACCAAAACCGGTTTTGATTTTTGTGATACAAACTTTACCAGGTCCAATTCCAACCTTTGTTGCATCAGCTCCGGCATTTTCTAATTCCCGAACAGCTTCTGGTGTACCAACGTTTCCTGCAATAACGAACGTTTCTGGTAAATGTTTTTTGATATGTTGGATCATTTCAATCACCGCATTTGAATGACCGTGCGCAATATCAATCGTGATATAATCAGGAACTAAATTTAACTGTGCTAATTCTTCAACAAATGAATATTCTTCTTGTTTTACGCCAACACTGATTGAAGTAATCAATTGTTGCTCCTTCATTTTTTGCACAAAGGGGATTCTTGCTGCTTCATCAAATCGATGCATAATATAGAAGTAACCATTTTCTGCTAAAAATTGTGCAATTGACTCATCGATGATCGTTTGCATATTCGCAGGGACAACAGGCATTTTAAAAGTATGCTTTCCTAGTGTCACTGTCGTGTTACATTCTGAACGGCTACTTACAATACATTTATTAGGAATGAGTTGAATATCTTCGTAATCAAACACTTTCATGGACATGATCCTCCTGATGTTCGAATTCAGTAAAACACGAACATTATTTGCTTTTTGGGTGTTTATTTTTAGCACCTTATGTAATTTACCGTATTTAAACTAAAAAATCAAGGGGAATATAAACAAAAAAATAAAAACTCCTTAATCTGAAATAACACTGTCTAGCCATCAAACTTTTCGACAAATAAACAATCAGCTGTTTGTCGCTTATAGCTACTCAATCTCTACCAGGTGGTTCATTCTTTTGTTGATTTCCAGCTTCTTTTGATTGGTTTGTTTTCTCTTGATCGTTTTTATTCAGAGTTCCGGGTTGAACGATTGCTTTTTTAGCGTCAGAAATAATATTAGTCAATCTGTTATAAACCCGTTTTTGACCGTTAGGGTTTTCTTTATCTTTAGATAACTTTGTTTGCGAAATGTTCGAACTTTTTTCTAGCTCTTTTTCTCTATCCTTTTTGAATTGCTCCATACCAGCAAGTACTTTAGGGCTAAAATAGCTTTGCGCTATTTCTTGGATCATTCCAAGTAGAGCTCTATTAGGTTTATTTAATTTTGCAGATTTCGTTTTATTTATTGCGTGTGTCATTACTCCAAGACTATAGCGTTGGGGGTCTAGTTTTAGATTGCCTTTCGCTTCTTTACCATCACTGACATTTTCATACGCTGCTCTATGAGCGTTTAGCTCACTTTCTGGCACTGACGAATTATTGTCCCATTTATTTAGATATCCCATTTTACTCCCCTTTTCGTAGATTCTTAGTGACGTTCCTCGCATCAATATATGTAGAAGTCATTAGCGAACAAGCAACTAATGACTGTTTCATTCAATGTTTTTTCATGTCTATGGTAGGATATTGCCAGCTTCGCGATACAGCGCATACCAGTCTTCACGACTCAGTTCAACGTCTGATGCTTGTGCAATTTCCTTGATTCGCCCTACATTCATCGTTCCTGCAATCACTTGGATATTCGCAGGATGGCGTAAAATCCAAGCTGAAGCTAAACCTGTTGGTGTTGTATGATATTTGTCAGCAAGTTCTGCTAATTTTTGATTCAATTTAGGAAACTTTTCGTTACCGATAAATACCCCTTCAAAAAAACCATATTGATAAGGCGACCATGCTTGGATCGTCATTTCATTCAAACGTGAATAATCCAAGACACTACCATCGTGGTCAACGCTAGCTTCATCTGTCATATTCACATGGATCCCTTGATCAATCATTCCAGAATGTTTCAATCCAAATTGCAATTGGTTGATCAACAAAGGTTGTTTGACGTATTTCTTTAGCAATTCGACTTGCATTGGTTTCTGATTACTTACACCGAAATAACGTACTTTACCTGACTTTTCTAATTCATCGAATGCCTCTGCCACTTCCTCAGGTTCAACTAAGGTATCGGGACGATGTAATAGCAACGCATCAACATAATCCATTTTTAACCGTTTGAGGCTACCTTCTACTGATTCAATGATGTGCTTTTTGGAAAAGTCAAACATCACACCGGGAACAATCCCACATTTTGTTTGAATAAATAGCTCTTCTCTCTTTATTGAAGTTTTTGCTAGTGCACTAGCAAAGATGGTTTCACATTCTCCAGCACCGTAGATATCCGCATGGTCAAAAAAATTGATACCGTTATCAAAAGCAGTTTCAATAATACGTTCTGGATGTTCAGCACCATTAATCCTCATACATCCGAGAATGACCGACGACACCTTTTGATTTGAAGTTCCCAATTGAATCTGTTTCATTAAAATCATTCCTTTCTTTCCCATTAGATTTTAACACATTTACTTCAAAAAGGGGGCAAAAAGAGGCATGCCACTTTTTTCTCAAAAAAGAAAAAAATGTTATCCCCCTTTTTGTTGCGCTAGTGATTCTTAGAAAAAACGTTGATTGCCTTCATTCCAATATCTTTCCGATAAAATGTCCCCTTTGTATCTTTTGATTCTAACACGTTGTATATTTTTCCCCTCGCTTCTTCAATTGTTTCCCCATAGGACTCCACTAAGTAGATTCGACCACCTGAACCTTTTAAATTTCCTTTTTCCTCTTGAACACCCGCATAATAGACAGTTGCCTCCTCTTCAGGAAAATCGGGCAAATCCATAGCAGTTAAATACTGATTAGGATAACCTTCTGCTGCAACTACAACCCCTAAACGATATCCAGTTTCCTCCCAAATTAAATGAACCGGCTTATGGTCTAACAAATCGGTGATCACTTGCGCCAAGTCACTCTTCAATCGAGGTAAAATGACTTGTGTCTCAGGATCGCCAAATCTCGCATTAAATTCAATCACTTTCGGTCCATCTGAAGTGGCGATCAATCCTGCATACAATACACCGATAAACGGACGACCAATTTCGCTCATCCCTTTAGCTGCAGGTTTTATTACTTTTTCGATTCCCGCTTCAATGATTGCTTCAGAAATGTGAGGTACTGGAGAATAGGCACCCATCCCCCCAGTATTCGGCCCTTGATCTCCATCATACGCTCGTTTATGATCTTGTGAGATTTCCATTGGATAAACTGCTTCGCCATCCACAAACGCTAACAAAGAGAACTCTTCTCCTTCTAAAAATTCTTCCACAACGATTTGATGTCCACTTTGTCCAAAACGATGTTTTTCCAGCATATCGCTGGCTGCCTGTAACGCTTCGGCTTTTGTCATCGCTACGACCACGCCTTTGCCAGCAGCTAAACCGTCCGCTTTGATCACAATTGGGGCACCCTTCTCTTCGATGTACCATTTGGCTTCAAGATAGTTGGTAAAAGTTTTAGATTCAGCAGTTGGAATCTGACAACGCTCCATCAATTCTTTGGCGAAACTCTTAGATCCTTCAATCAATGCAGCAGCTTTCGTCGGACCAAATATTTTTAATTCCGCTTGCTTGAAATCATCCACGATCCCGTTTAACAAAGGAATTTCTGGGCCAACAAAACTCCAAGTAATCGACGCTTTCTTAGCAAACTCAATCAATCCTTGATGATCAGTTTCTTTAATATCAACGATTTTGACCCCATCACGTGTCATGCCAGGATTCCCAGGTGCACAATAAACGTTTTCGACTAGCGGACTTTGTAAGATTTTACTCGCAATCGCATGTTCACGCCCACCAGATCCTATGATCAATATATTCATTTCTTACTCCTTCTATCTTAATGTCTAAAATGACGGACGTTCGTAAAGACCATGGCAATTCCATGTTTATTAGCCATATCAATCGACGCTTGGTCCTTGATACTTCCACCAGGCTGAATGATCGCCTTGATTCCGTGTTTAGCTGCATATTCCACCGAATCATCCATTGGGAAATAAGCATCGCTTGCCAAAACAGCTGCTTGTGCTTTTTCTCCAGCTTGTTCAATCGCAAGTTTGACAGAACCGACACGATTCATTTGTCCTGCACCAATCCCTAGCGTCTGATACCGATTACTTACAACGATCGCATTTGATTTGACGTGCTTAACAGCTTTCCAAGCAAATGCTAATGCAGCCATTTCATCAGATGTTGGCTGACGATCGGTTACTACTTGCCATGTAGTTGGTTCTTCCATTGCTGTATCTTTTTCTTGGACGAGTAAACCTCCAAGAACTGAAACAATTTCATTAGATGCTTTTGTTAATTGCGAGTTAAAGTCAACCGTTAATAATCGTAAATTCTTCTTGGCTTTTAAAACTTCTAGACTTTCTGGTGTATAAGACGGTGCAATGATGATCTCTAAAAAGAGTTTATGCATTTCTTGAGCTGTTGCTAAATCGACTTCCCGATTCAATACCACAATCCCACCAAAAATCGAAACAGGATCTGCTTCATAAGCTGCTAGCCAAGCATCGAAAATCGTGTGAGCTGAGCCAATACCACAAGGATTCATGTGTTTGAGTGCTACGACTGTTGGTTCTTGGTATTCACTCATGATCCGCAAAGCAGCATCTGCATCACGAATATTATTAAAAGATAGTTCTTTTCCATGAAGCTGTTTTGCTTGAGCAATCGAATAACGTTCTGGTAGAGCAGATTGATAAAAGACAGCTTGCTGATGACTATTCTCGCCATAGCGGAGGTCTTGCTTGCGTTCAAAAGTAAGAGTCAATTTTTCCGTCTTTTCTTCCTTCACTTGCTCCGTTAAATATTGAGCAATCAATGCATCATAGGCTGCTGTGTGACGAAATACTTTCGCTGCCAGTTTCTGACGTGTCGCTAGAGAAGTAGTCCCTTGATTTCTCAGTTCATCTAAAACAATTGGATAATCGTTCGGATCAACGATCGCCGTGACAAATTCATGGTTTTTGGCAGCACTACGTAACATACTTGGTCCACCAATATCAATATTTTCAATGGCTTCTTTTTCACTAACATCCGGTTTCATGATTGTTTCTTTGAAAGGATACAAATTGACGCAAACAAAATCAATCGGCAAAATCTCAGAAGCTGCCATTGCATCTCTGTGACTAGCAAGATCACGACGTGCTAATAATCCTCCATGAATCTTAGGATGCAAAGTTTTGACACGTCCGTCCATCATCTCAGGAAAGCCAGTGACATCTTCGATTGCGATGGTTAAGATTCCCGCTTCATCAAGTGCTTTTTTGGTGCCCCCAGTTGAAATAATCTCAATTTCCAAAGCTTGTAATCCCTTGGCAAATTCAACAATTCCTTTTTTATCCGATACACTTAACAATGCTCTAGTCATTTTTTTCTTCCTCCACTTTTTGCATTTCTTTGATGACTGCTTCGATTATTTTAGGATAGGTCTGATGTTCGATTTGATGAATCTTTGCTTCTAAGCTATCCAATGTGTCTTCTTTCGTGATCTCTATGGTTTCTTGGTGAATGATGGGTCCTGTATCTATCCCTTTATCAATGTAATGAATCGTTATACCTGTTTCTTTGACTTCCGCAGCAAACGCATCACGAATCCCATGTAAGCCAGGAAAATCAGGTAAAAGAGAGGGGTGGATATTAATGATCCTTGACTCATAAGCATTCAATAAAGTCGGACCAATAATCCGCATGTATCCTGCTAATACAATGAGTTCAATTTCTTTTTCCACTAGGATCTCTAAAATTTTTTCTTCATATTCTCTTTTAGATGAAAATTCTTTTGGTGAAAAAAAATGAAATGGTACATGTAACTTTTCTGCCCGTTCTAAGACAAAAGCATTCGGCTGGTCACAAAAAAGCCATTCAAAGGTATCTGGCAACTTATTTTCCCGAAAATAGTCAACTAAAGCTTGAAAGTTGCTGCCATTTCCTGAAGCAAATACGGCAATCTTCATTTTTCTTCCTCATCAAACAACACTGTTTTATTTTTTAAGGGAACTACTTCACCGATTCGATAAACCGCTTCTCCTTGCTCATTGATTTTTTCAATGACTTCATCGACTTGAGAAGCTGCTACTGCTACAACCATGCCAATACCCATATTAAAAATCTCAAACATCTCTTGTTCAGGGATTTCACCTAAACGTTGGAGACAATCAAAAATCGGCAAGCTAGGCCATGAACCTAATTGAATTTGCGCGGCCGTTCCTTCCGGCAACATCCGAGGAATATTTTCTACGAATCCACCACCAGTGATATGTGCCGCACCTTTGATCTTTTGTTCTTTTATGATTGGCAGCAAAGCTGATACATAGATTTTTGTCGGCTTTAACAATTCTCGGTCCAGTGTTTCAGACAGACCCTCTATCTGATCGGTTAATGTGTAACTATTTTGTTCAAAAAACACTTTTCGAACCAATGAATAGCCGTTTGAATGAATCCCGCTAGAAGGTAAGCCTAACAGAACATCACCAACTTCGATTTCACTTCCTGTGATCAATTGCGACTTTTCTGCAACCCCAACTGCAAAACCAGCAAGATCATACTCATTTTCCGCGTACATCCCTGGCATCTCTGCGGTTTCACCACCGATCAACGCAAGATTACCTGCTACACAACCATCCGCCACGCCAGCGACGACTTTTTCTAATTTTTGTGGATCATTTTTTCCAGTAGCTAAATAGTCTAAGAAATATAAAGGTTCCGCACCTTGAGCTAAAATATCATTGACACACATCGCCACACAATCGATTCCGATTGTTTCATGTTGATCCGCTTCGATGGCTACTAACAATTTTGTTCCTACCCCATCTGTCCCTGATACCAAAACTGGTTCTTTTAATTGGTAAGAACTTAAATCAAAACAGCCACCAAAACCGCCTAAAGCACCCATTACCCCTAGTCGCTCTGTTTTTTTTACGTGTTTCTTGATTCGTTCTACTACTTCATAGCCAGCTTCTACATCCACACCAGCATTCGCATAGGCATTGCTCATGTTACTTCCTCCTTTATTGAAAAAAAGATACTTTTTCTTTCAATGATTCACGGTATTTTTCTTCATAGTCGTATAAAGGCGTCGGATAATCACCATTAAAATAAGCCATACATAACCCAGAATAAGGAGCTGCTTCTTTTAATCCGATTGCTTGGATCAACCCATCCTCACTTAAAAATTCCAATGAATCTGCTTCAATACATTGTCTGATTTCTTCGATACTATGATTCGCTGCAATTAGTTCTTTTCTCGTTTGAATATCAATGCCGTAAAAACAAGGATATTTTAACGGTGGTGAAGCAATTCGTACATGAACCTCTTTTGCTCCTGCCTCTTTTAATAGACGTACGATTCGCCGGCTCGTTGTTCCTCTAACGATTGAATCATCCACCATCACGATTCGTTTCCCTTCAACAACTCCTCTGACAGCCGAAAGTTTCATCCTGACACCCTGTTCCCTTAATGCTGGTGTAGGTTGAATAAAGGTTCTGGCAATGTATTGATTTTTTACTAGTCCAATCTCATAAGGGATGCCACTAGCTTCGGCATAGCCACTGGCTGCTGATAGCGAAGAATTTGGAACACCTACAACCATGTCAGCATCAATTGGCGCTTCCTGTGCTAAATTTCTCCCCATATTTTTACGAGCAGTGTGTACATTGACACCAGCGATATTTGAATCTGGTCGTGCAAAGTAGATATATTCCATGGAACAAATCGCTAACTGGGTTTCGGTCGTATAAGTATCGATCGTATAGCCCAAGTCATCAATGATCACTACTTCCCCTGGACGAACATCTCGAATAAACCGCGCACCGATGACTTCCAGTGCACAAGTTTCAGAAGCAATCACATATGCACCATTTTTCATTTGACCGATTGCCAAAGGTCGAAAACCATTCGGATCAAGAGCGGCGATCATGGCATCTTCTGTTAAAAGCAAATAGGCAAATCCGCCTTTCACTTCATTTAATGCTTCTTTTAAACGATCGAGCAATGTTGTTTTTTTACTTCGACGAATCAAATGCATCAAAATCTCTGTATCTGAATTGGAATGGAAAATCGCACCGTCTTTTTCTAACGACGTTCTCAACGAACGGGCATTCGTAAGATTACCATTGTGAGCTAGACCGATTGACTGGTCATAAAATTTAAATAAAAAGGGTTGGATATTGTCCACACTACCATTACCTGCTGTAGCATAACGCACATGTCCAATCGCTGCTTGTCCAGAGAGTGCAGCTAGTTTTCTTTGATCTTTGAAAACTTCTGAGAGTAAACCTAGATCCCGGTGTCCTAATAGTTTCCCTTGATCATTTGAAACGATCCCAGCACCTTCTTGACCACGGTGCTGAAGACTATGAAGCCCAAAATACGTTACGCTAGATGCTTCTTGATGTCCCCAGACACCAAACACCCCACATTCTTCATTTAAACTTTTTACTTCATAAGACATTCGATTGCGTCCTCCCAGCATTTTTTAGCTGTTGTAACAGCTAGATGGATTTCCCCATCACTTGCTTGGATCACAATATTACTTGACTCAGTCACTTTACCGATACAACTTGCTTTTTCGCCCATCAAACGTTCAAATTCCTCACGATCTTCTGGAAGGATGGTGACCACAAATCTTGATTGTGTCTCTGAAAAAAGTTGTGCTGTCGTCAGATTTACTGTGACATCTAATCCCAGTTGGGTACCAAAAGTTGCTTCAGCCAACGCCACAGCCAAACCGCCTTCCGAACAATCATGCGCACTGGTTACCACTCCTGCTTGAATAGCCGCCAGTAGACTTTCTTGGTTTTGTTGTTCCGTCAATAGATCAAAATGCTCGATGTCCCCTTCAATTTTTCCTAATTGCATTTTTTGCAATTCACTACCATTGAAATCGTCATACGTTTCACCAACAAGATAAATCAAATCATCCGCTATTTTGAAAGATTGAGTGGTGATGTGTTGATGGTCTTCGATCAATCCGACCATGCCGATCATCGGGGTAGGATAAATCGCTTTGCCATCCGTTTCATTGTATAAAGAAACATTCCCGGAGATCACAGGTGTCGCAAAGACTTCACATGCTTTGGCAATCCCGTCTGCTGATTTGACCAATTCCCAAAATACTTCTGGTTTATCAGGAGAACCATAATTCAAACAGTCTGTGATTGCTAATGGGCGTCCGCCGCTAGCAACAATGTTTCTGGCAGCCTCTGCAACAGCGATTTGCCCACCTATCTCAGGATTCAAGTAAAGGTAGCGGGCATTACAGTCAGTCGTCATAGCAATTGCTTTTTCAGTTCCACGAATACGCAATACGGCAGCATCACTTCCAGGGGAAACTACTGTATTGGTTTGTACTTGAGAATCATAGGTTTCATAAATCGCATGTTTTGAAGCTATTGTCGGTTGTTTCAATAAATCTAGCAATAATTGATTCGCATCTTCAATGATTGGTTGATATTGCCCTAACTGTTTAAATTTTTCGATTCGAGCGGGTTCTTGCACTGCCTTTTCATAAACAGGTGCATCTTCGGCTAAGGCATCAACTGGTAAGTTAGCCACTTCTTCCCCATGATGGTACAAGCGATACAAGCCATCATCGGTGACTTCTCCAATCGTAACAGCATCCAAATCATATTTTTTAAACAATTCTTTGACTCTTTCCTCTGCCCCAGCTTTTACACAAATCAACATTCGTTCCTGTGATTCTGAAAGCATCATTTCGTAAGGAGTCATATTTGTTTCTCGTTGTGGCACATCGTCTAATGTCAAAATCAAACCAGATCCAGCTTTTGATGCCATTTCTGAACTTGAAGAAACCAATCCAGCAGCGCCCATGTCTTGGATTCCTACTAAAATGTCCGCATGTTCCAGGATCAATTCTAAGCAAGCTTCAAGTAATAGTTTTTCCATAAAAGGATCGCCTACTTGGACTGCGGAACGTTGCTGTTCTTCTTCTTGACTGAACTCTTCTGAAGCAAAAGTCGCACCGTGAATGCCGTCGCGTCCTGTTTTCGCACCGACATACATGATCGAATTACCCACACCAGAAGCTTGCCCTTTTTGAATGTCTTTGTGATCGATCAACCCTACGCACATGGCATTAACTAACGGATTCCCTTCATAACAAGGATCAAACGCTACTTCTCCTCCAACCGTCGGTATTCCGATACAATTACCATACCCAGAAATCCCTGCGACTACTTCTTCCAATAAGTACTTGGTTCGTGGTTGGTCTAACTCGCCAAAACGTAAGGAGTCAAGTAAAGCAATCGGACGTGCACCCATACTGAAAATATCACGGATGATCCCACCAACACCGGTTGCCGCTCCTTCATAAGGTTCTACTGCTGAAGGGTGATTATGACTTTCCGCTTTAAACACAACTGCTTGACCATCACCGATATCCACGATACCAGCGCCTTCTCCTGGACCTTGAAGAACATGCGGTCCACTTGTTGGGAACTTTCGTAAAATCGGTTTAGAATTTTTGTAAGAACAATGCTCGCTCCACATGACTGAAAACAAACCTGTTTCGGTGTAATTGGGCATTCTCCCCAAAATATCTTCTTCGATCATTCGATATTCTTCGTCTGTCAATCCCCATTCAGCATAAATTTTCTTTTCTTTGATCTCTAAGGGACTTGGTTCATTCCGTGTTTTCATCTTAGACAGTCACCTTTCCAAAATTTTTTAACATCGAGGCAAAAAATCGTTTTCCGTCTTCTGATCCTAGTAACGCCTCCATTGCCCGTTCTGGATGAGGCATCATTCCCAACACATTTCCTGCTTTATTGGTGATCCCTGCAATATTTGCGACACTACCATTGATATTCCCGGCATAAGTAAAAACGATTTGATTATTGGCTTTTAACTCTTGCAATGTTTGCTCATCGCAAAAATAATTTCCTTCGCCATGAGCGACAGGCAGCTGAATGATCTCATCGGTTTCATACTCCGAAGTAAAGGCTGTCTGGTTGTTAACTTTCAAAGGAACAGTTTTGCAAATGAAGCGCAAAGACTCATTTTTTCTTAGCACGCCTGGAAGGAGACCTGCTTCTGTAAGGATCTGAAACCCATTACATGTACCAAAGACTGGTTTTCCTTCCTCCGCAAAACGAACAACTTCTTTCATGATAGCTGAAAAACGCGCAATAGCTCCACACCGCAAGTAATCGCCATAGGAAAAACCACCAGGGAGCAACACGCCGTCATAACCTTGCAAAGAGGTTTCATCGTAACGAACATACTCAGCTTCTACTCCCATAATGTCACGAATTGCCCACAGCATATCCGCATCACAGTTCGAACCAGGAAAGACAATCACGGCAAATTTCATGCTAGATTCCCTCCAATTGTTCGATTTCATAACGATACGTTTCCATGTTGACGTTAGCTAATAGTTTGTCACAAATCCCTTCAATCGTTTCCTCTACTGCGCTAGCTTCTGCTGAAACTTGGATCTCAAAATATTTACCGATTCGGATATCTTCAACAGTTTCATATCCCAAACGATGGACCGCATTTTTCACTGCTTCTCCTTGAGGATCTAATACAGAATCTTTATAGGTGACATAAACTTTTACAAAATACATTTCATTTTCCCCTCTCATAAACCAACTTGTGTTAAACGTGTCAAAACTTCTTGATATACTGGGACAATCTCCCCAATTTTTCGTCGATAAACATCTTTGTCCATGTGTTCGTTTGTTTTCAGTTCCCATAATCGACAAGTGTCAGGCGAAATTTCATCCCCTAATACGATTTCGCCCGTAGCTGTTTTCCCAAATTCCAGTTTGAAATCAATTAACTGTAAATCGATTTTCTCAAATAGTTGGATTAACAAATGATTGATTTTTCTAGCCTGTTTCTTTAATTCAGTAATTTCATCTTCATCTGCAATTTGTAAAAACAGCACATGTTCATCATTGATAAATGGATCATCTAATTGATCGTCTTTGTAATAAAACTCGACAATTGGTGTGGGTAATTTTTGTCCTTCAGGAATTGCCAACCGTTTTGAAAAACTACCAGCTGCACTATTTCTGACTACCACTTCTAAGGGAAGAATATTTAATTTTTTCACTAATTGTTCGTCTTTTCCGATTTGTTGGATAAAGTGATTGGCAATCCCTTGTTCGGATAAATAATGGAAGACTTTACTTGTGATTTGATTGTTCAGTTCCCCTTTTCCATTTACTTGGTCTTTCATCAAGCCATTCAAAGCCGTAGCTTGGTCCAAGTATTCCACCCAAATCACCTGTTCATCTGAAGTATGGTACATTTTTTTGGCTTTTCCTTCATACAGCAAATCTTTCTGTTCCATTTCGACATCTCCTTAAATTCTTGACGATCACAACAAACATTGTTTTTTTGTTCGTCTTTTCACTTTAAATTTTAACAAGTGTTTTTATCCTGTTCAATAAAAACATGTACATTTATAGCATTAAAATTGTCTAATGTTCGTGTTTAATCCAAAAATTCTTCCCTGGAAAAATAATAAGCGTTTACACCTATAATAATTGATGCTATAGTAGGATTAGAATGATTCTGGATATTTATTCAAGGAATTCAAGGAGGTAGCGAAATGGAAGAGGCCGCAGTTTGTGCCCAATGTTTTTTAATGGATTTATCGCCCGAGGAAACGTCACGTTTATATAATGACCTGTTGTCTATCAAAGATGTCTACTTATGTAATAAAGATACGAGTTTTTATACCTTCAGAAAAATCCGTCGTGCGGCAAAGCGCCATACTGAGTGTCGAAAGCGCACATTTGAATATCAAACATTTTCTGAACATCAACTCGTGATCAGTCAGATACACGAACAAAAATTATTCAAAAATCATTATCGTATCCAAGTCACTTATGATCAGCAAGAATTTGATTATACTTTTATCGAAGAATTATTGAGTTTGCTTCATACTAAACATTTTAACTATTCCGCTCAAGCCCTTTACGGATAGTTTTCTCATGCTATTATCAAGCAACATCATGAAATGAATCAAAATAGCTAAAAAGAACCCCGACCAGTTGAGTTATCTGTGTCAAGGTTCTTTTTTATTACATTTCAGTAAAAGAGTGGCTGCTTCTAGCAATCCGAAGCAAGCCACTCATTTTGATTATTTGTCTTTTTCTCCTAAACCAACACGGTCAAAGATCACATCCACATTTTTCAAGTGATGATGGTAGTCAAATGCGTCATCGATCTCTTCTTTTGTTAAAACAGAAGTAACCGTTGGATCCTCTTCAAGTAAAGGTCTAAATTGAACTTGATGATCCCATGCATAAGCTGTTTTAGGTTGAACCAAGTCGTAAGCTTCTTCTCTTGTCATACCTTTGTCAATCAGTTTCAACATCACTCGTTGACTATAGATCAAGCCAAAAGTAGCTTCCATGTTACGTTTCATATTCTCAGGAAAGACCGTCAGATTTTTTACGATATTTCCAAAACGATTTAACATATAGTCCAATAAAATCGTTGTATCAGGTAAAATGATTCGTTCTGCTGACGAATGAGAGATATCTCTTTCATGCCACAACGAAACATTTTCATAGGCTGTGACCATATGACCACGAATCACTCGAGCAAGTCCAGCCATGTTTTCTGAACCGATTGGGTTTCGTTTATGAGGCATTGCTGAAGATCCTTTTTGTCCTTTAGCGAAGAACTCTTCTACTTCTCTCGTTTCTGATTTTTGCAAACCACGGATTTCTGTTGCAAAACGTTCGATGCTGGTAGCAATCAATGCCATAGTCGCAAAGTACTCTGCGTGGAGATCACGTGGGAGCACTTGCGTAGAGATCTCTTGCGGACGAATCCCTAATTTTTCACACACATATTCTTCAATAAATGGCGGAATGTTCGCAAATGTTCCTACCGCTCCTGATATCTTACCTGCTTCAACACCTTTGGCTGCATGCTCAAAACGTTCAATATTTCGTTTCATTTCTGAATACCAAGTAGCTAATTTCAAGCCAAGTGTCGTTGGTTCAGCATGAACGCCATGCGTTCTTCCCATCATCACTGTGTACTTATGTTCTTTAGCTTTTTCACCAATAATTGCCGTAAAACGTTTCAAATCATCTCGTAAAAGGTCATTTGCTTGTTTGATTTGATAGCCATAAGCTGTATCCACGACATCAGTACTCGTTAAGCCGTAGTGGACCCACTTACGTTCTTCGCCTAATGTTTCAGAAACTGCTCGAGTAAAGGCAACAACGTCGTGACGTGTTTCCTTTTCAATTTCCAAAATACGTTCAATATCAAAAGATGCATGTTCACGAATTTTTTTGACATCTTCTTTAGGAATTTCTCCTAATTCTGCCCATGCTTCGTCAGCTAAAATTTCTACCTCCAGCCAAGCTTGGTATTTGTTTTGTTCTGTCCAGATATTGCCCATTTCAGGTCGTGTATAACGTTCTAACATCAATTTTTCTCCTTTAATCCCAAATATTGGTTTTCTTTATTTCATCCAAAGTTTGTTGAATGTCTTCAGTTACGATAGTAATATGCCCCATTTTACGACCCTTTTTCGCTTGTGCTTTCCCATAAAAATGAAATTGCCAATCTGGTTTTTTATCGATCAAATGATAGCTTTCTAATAACTGCTCGCCCAATACATTGACCATCACTGCCTCACTCAATAAACGGACTTTTTTACTTAATGGCCAACCACATATTCCCCGAATATGGGCATCAAATTGACTCATCGAGCATGCTTCAATGGAGTAATGTCCCGAGTTGTGAGGTCGTGGTGCTAATTCATTCACATATAAACCACCAGTTTTTGTTAAAAACATTTCAATGCAAAGTACGCCAGATAAGCTCATTCCTTCAGCGATGACTCGAGCGATCCGCTCTGCTTCTTCAACAACCTCATCAGCGATTGCTGCTGGTGCAATCGTTTCATGTAAAATGTTGTTACGGTGGATATTTTCGACCACTGGAAATGTACTATAATCCCCTTGTCCGTTTCCAGCAACTAAGATCGAGATTTCTTTTTCAAAGGGAATCCATGCTTCCAATACACAGGTCCCTTCCCTTAGTAAATCCATTGCTGGCGCAAGGTCTGCCCGACTTTTCAAGACGTATTGTCCCTTGCCGTCATATCCACCTCGTGTCGTTTTCAACACACAAGGATAACCAATACCATCAATGGCATCTTGAATATCGGTTGGACTTACAATTGTCGCATAAGGAGCAATAACGATATTATTCGTTTCTAAAAAAGATTTTTCTAAAAGACGATCTTGGGTGATCGCTAATAAATCAGTTCCTTGAGGAATAAACGACATAGAGGAAATGGCATTTAATGCTTCCACACTGACGTTTTCAAATTCATACGTGATAACATCTGTTCGTCTAGCAAGTTCTTCCAATGCAAAAGTATCATCGTATGTTCCTTGAATATACCAATCAGCTACTTGAGCTGCTGGACAATTCGTTACAGGATCAAGAACCCCGACTTTAAAGCCCATTTCTTTTGCACTGATCGCCATCATCCGTCCTAATTGTCCGCCACCGACAATTCCGATCGTTGATCCAGGCAACAAAGGTTTAACCAAGTTGATCACTACTTTCTATCACAGTTTCAGCTAACATTAACCGTCTTTTCGCTAACTTAGCCTCCAACTTTAAATCATACATTGAAAGCATCTCAACCGCAAGTAGTCCAGCGTTAATTGCCCCCGCTTTTCCAATCGCCGTCGTTGCCACAGGAACACCACCAGGCATCTGGACAATAGATAATAGCGAATCTAATCCGTTCAATGTTCGTGTTTGTACCGGAACGCCAATTACTGGTAAGGTTGTTTGAGAAGCCACCATTCCTGGCAGATGAGCGGCTCCACCTGCTCCAGCAATGATCACTTTGATTCCCCTTGCTCGTGCTTCTTTGGCATACTGAAACATCAAATCAGGTGTACGATGCGCAGAGACGACTTTCTTTTCATAAGCCACCTCAAACTCTTCTAGAATCTCGCAAGTATTTTTCATCGTTTCCCAATCAGATGTACTCCCCATAATTACCGCAACCTTGATTGTCATACATTTCTCCTTTCTCTACTTTCACATTCATATTTTAGCAATCGGTTTTTTTGATGTCAAAGAATTTTCGAATATTATAAAGATTTTCAACTTTAATGTTCGGTATTTATATCAGCGAAAAAACGAGAGTGAGACAATAGTTCTTTCTCAAAAAGAAAATAAGTTCGATTTTGATGTTTATTGTCAAAATCGAACTTATTTTTTGTTATGCGCACTTTCCTCTCCATATATTTTCCTAATTTTCTTAAATTTAATGCCATCAGTGCCAAACCAATACCAATCGTTGCTCCTTGTTTTCCACGTAATTGGAAACGATGGAACACCAAGCTAGCCTTTAGATATCCGAACACGGGTTCGACATCCATTTTTCGTTTCCGATAAATCGAACCAGTTTTCTCCTCTAGAAGCTTTTTTCTGCATTCTGCTTTGAAATAGCGCCAATTATTATTTACTTGAATTTTTCGCTTTTGTTCACTTTTCGCACGCGTACATTGACGACGGACTGGACAGTTCCGACAATCCTCACATTCATAGATTTTGAAATCTCGAATAAAGCCACCTTTATCTATTCTGCGACTATAATTTTTGAACGGTACCGGACGATTCGCTGGGCAAATATAGGTGTCTTGTTCTTCAAAATAACGCCAATTCTCCACGTTAAACGGATTCTCCTTGTCCTTCTTTTTATTTTCTTTGTGGTAACTTCCATAGGTAATCAAGGGGGTTTTATATAAAACATCGTTGATATACATGTAAATTTCTTCGCTACCATACCCTGCATCTGCCACAATGTACTCCGGCAACTCCTTATGTTGGTCTAAAAAACTATCTAAAAATGGATTCAATGTTTTGGTGTCTGTGGGATTCGGAAATAATTCATAGCTCAAAACATACTGATTTTCGGTGGCGATTTGTAAATGATAACCTGGTTTGAGCTGTCCATTTCGCATATAATCGTCTTTCATCCGCATAAAGGCGGCATCAGTAAATGTTCTACATCTAGTGGTAAAGTTGTTTGGTTGATGGTATTATTTTTAAACATAAAGCACACTCCTTTGATTTTTGTTTAAGCACTTGAATCATACAAGGTTGTGTGCTTTTTGTGTGCCCTAAAATAAAAAAAATGGGACAATAATCAGATTTTTTCTGACTATTGTCCCACTCTCTAATCTTAGTATGTTTTTGTAAATGGAAACAATAAATTTCGTGGGAACTATCATATCCTTTGTATAGATTTATGTAATTATCCATTATACAAGTAGAAGAAAAGAGTAGTTTTTCATCTTTTCCTAACAAAAGAAATTATTAGAATATAACAATAATTTTAACGTGTTAAGATTGAACTATGAATAAAAATAGAGGAGTGAAGAGATGAAAGAATGGTATGAAGGGTTTTACTTTACAAAAGATGAGATTAACAGTCAAAGAAAAATAACTGAAAAAGCAAAACACGCCCTTAATGTGAAACATGAATATTCATCAGCGAGCAAAGTGGCGAAAGAAAACTACGAAAAAGAAAATAAATGCTTGGAATATATGAAAAGTCATCATCAAGAAGAAAAGGATCAACCAGCATTTAGCACAAAAGAAATAGATGAAGCAAAAGTACAAGTGTATAAATTGGAAATGCAGCATGCTCGGATATCCGATCCTTTTGGCAATGAAGCATTAAAAATATCAGAAAAACTTAAATATGCCAAAAACAGATACAATCATATGGAAAACATAAATAAACCCAAAATACAACGACAGCAACAAGCGAAAGAGGCAGAACAAGCAACGGCTAATTTGGGCATGTTACAAGCAAAGAGAGAACAAAGAGGAGAACCTGATGATAAAAAAATTAAGGTTTATATGGACAATTTTAAAAAGTCAAACAACCAGTTAGAAGCAAAATACAATAACTTAACGACTAACAGTCCTGATAAAAATGGAAAACTCAAAAAAAACCAATTTGAGGAAATCACAAACACTGTGCAGTATGTTAAAGATAATAAACATAAAATGTCCCTGCTAGATAAAGAAGTGCCTGACATCCAAGATAAATTAAGTAATGAAAAAGAGAAACGAGAGAACATAAAAAATCAAATAAATGAAATAGATAATTCGTCATTTTTCAATAAAATTATAGTGTATTTTACAGGCGAGAAGAGAGATTTAACGAAAAAGTTAAACACAAAAGATCAAAATATAGCAATGTATAAGGGTCAATTGAGTACGATATCTGAAGATAAAGCAGCATATATAATGGAGAGTGAAGCAGCAATAGATAAAATGTTACCCATAAGTCAAGAAAAACAGGCTGAGCTTAATGCTTTAAAAACGAATCTCAAAACTTTGATGAATGAGGTGAATCATTTATCTAAAAATACACAAGTAACCCAACAAATTGATCCAAAATTCAAGGATGATTTGACAAACTTAGAAAATTCGAATAAAATACTTTCGGAAAAAATTAATAATTCAATAAAAATAGTTCAAAATTTAGCTGACCAAAAAAAGGAATTTGCAACAATGAGGGGGCAAAGTACATTTATTGATCTAAAAGATAGTGCGAAGGAAAAACAAAGTGAAATTGTAAGTCAAGGGAAACAAACTGAAAAAAGTAAACAACCAGATAAATCAGAGCGAGGTTCCTCTTTTGCATAGCATAAATAGCATATAATAAGTATAGAATATTGATTTTAGCGTATACATAAAGAAATAAACTAGAACGAGGTTGAGACAAAGGTATTTAGCGTCAAGAAATAAGCAGGAATTTCCAAAATTTGCTTTTCAACTTTTTGGTCAATCCCTGCTTATTTTTCGAAGATGTTACTTTTGTCTCAGTCTCATTTTTAGGACGATTCAAGTTATTTTTTTGCTAATGCTTCTTCAATAATCTCTTCATCTTTTTTCAACCCGTTAAAAATAAGATTCAAAACGATCGCTGTCACGCTACTCATGACGATCCCATTCCCCGTAAACATTTGAACTGTTGGGGGTAATTGGCTAAATAAAGTCGGCATAATATTGAATCCTAAGCCAAAACCAATCGAAACAGCAGTAATCAAGAGATTTTTGTCATTCGTAAAATCAACTTCCATCAACATCCGAATACCTTGAACAGCAACCATCCCAAACATGACTAACATGCCGCCACCTAGAACTGGCTCTGGAATGATTTGTGCTAAAGCACCTATTTTAGGAAATAATCCAAGAATAATCAAAAAAATTGCAGAGAAATAAATTGGTTTTCTTGTCTTGATACCTGAAAGTTGGACTAGCCCAACATTTTGAGAAAAACCAGTGTAAGGGAATGTATTGAAAATCCCACCTAAAATAACCGCCAGACCTTCGGCACGATAGCCTTTTTTCAATTCTTCTTCGCCCACTTTTTGTCCAGTGATATCCCCTAGCGCAAAGTAAACACCTGTTGACTCTACCATACTCACAATAGAAATAATGATCATCAACAAGATCGACCAGACATCAAAAGTTGGTTTTCCAAAATAAAAAGGTTGAGGCACGTGAAAAACAGGTGCTTGACCAATCGCACTTAAATCCACCATTCCCAGTACAGCAGCTAAAATACTCCCGCCAACTAAACCGATCAGTACAGCAATCGAGCGAACAAACCCTTTAGCTAACATTTGTACTCCGACGATCAGTGCAATTGTAACGAAAGCTAGCAATAAATTGGTTTGATTTCCAAAATTAGTCGCAGATGAATCGCCACCGCCCATTTTTTCGATTGCAACTGGAATCAACGTCAACCCAATCACGGTAATGACCGTCCCAGTCACGATCGGCGGAAATAAACGTTTGATCTTTGAGAAAAATCCAGACACTAAAACAACAAAAATACCAGAAGCGATAATCGAACCATAAATTGCCCCAACACCTTGGTCGCTCCCAATAAGGATCAGTGGTGCAACTGCTTGAATAGCACAACCTAAAACAACTGGCAACCCAATACCAAAAAAACGATTAACCGTCAATTGTAATAATGTTGCTAAGCCACACATAAAAATATCAATCGAGATCAAGTACGTCATTTGCTCTTGATTAAACCCTAGTCCCGTACCGATCAGCAATGGAACAGCAACTGCCCCAGCATACATTGCTAAGAGATGTTGTAAACCTAATACTGCGGCTTGGCCATTTTTTGTTTCTTTCTCCACCTTTATGCATCCTCCTCAAGAAATTCAACTTGTCCGTTGGATAATGCCGCAATTCGTGCCAATGAAACAACTTTCAAGCCCATTTCTTCTAATAGCTGACGGCCATCTTGGAACGATTTTTCAATCAGGATGCCGATCCCTTCGACTCCTGCACCTGCTTGGCGGCACAATTCAACCAACCCTTTCGCCGCTTGACCGTTCGCTAAGAAATCATCAATGATTAAAACCTTGTCCTCTGCAGATAAAAATTTACGAGAGATAGAAATCGTACTAGTCACTTGTTTTGTAAAGGAATAAACAGAAGTAGTCAACAATTCTTCATCCATCGTCAAGCTTTTGGCTTTTCTGGCAAAAATCATTGGTACATTTAATGTCTGCGCAACAAATAAAGCTGGTGCAATTCCAGAAGCTTCAATCGTTACCACTTTAGTGATTCCTTGATCTTTGAAAACTTCCGCAAATCGTTGGCCTATTTGTTCCATTAATACCGGATCCACTTGATGCGTCACAAAGCTATCTACTTTTAAGACGCCTTCACCTAGCACACGGCCATCTTTTTGAATACGTTCCACTAATTCTTTCACTTTATTTTCCCCTTTTTCATTTATTGATATCAAAGCTAACCACTATTCGACCTCATGTATCACCCTTTCAAGGTTTCAAGCTCGTGCGAAATACGCAAAAATGCCTGCTTTTTAAACAAAAAAACCCTTTTACTAAATAAGTAAAAAGGGTGCAAGACACTCTTTCACTTATAGTCCAGCATTTACGGTGCTGGCTAGAAACTGTCATCCTTATCATGACGATATATAAGTGGGCTATATCACTACGTTCCTTCGATCCTCTTAAGAAACAAAATAGTGATCTATTTTGCTCAAGTAGTCTAGAAGTAGCTTTAATAAAATATGTTTGATTGATTCAAGCATTCATAATCGTTGGTTGGCACTTTCAATGTTAGCTATTGTTCCAAACGATGAAAACAGTTTAACATCTGTTTCAGAAAGTGACAACCAACTTTCACTATTTTTTTCTAAAATCTAATATTTTTGATCTCATTCAGCAAGGTTGTTCGGTATTTCTGACAGAAATAAAGAGAAAAAAGAGAATTTACGTGAGTGCCACGATTTTTTCTCTTTTTTGACTTGTTTTTGATTTTTATGATTCCTCTTGCTTTTCAAGTTGTCGATACTTTTCCATTTTACGACTAAATAATTCCCCGTTACTTGGAGGAGTATAGGTAATAGCGTTCGCTCCAGCTTTGATCGTATCCAAGATGCTTTGATCTGTTGGACCACCAGTAGCAATAATCGGTAGTTCCGGATACTTTTCTCGGAAAAATTTTACCGTTTCAGTTGTTTCTTTCCCTGCACTGATATTGATGATCGTAATACCTGCTGCCAATTTTTCATCGATTTCTGTATATTTCGATGTCACTGTACTAATCACTGGGATATCCACTGCACGACAAACTTCTTGAACTGTTTCAAGTGGTGTGGGTGCATTTAAAACGACCCCTAACGATCCTTGCGCTTCAGCGAATAAGCTCATGTAAGAAGAGCGCGTGCCTTGCGTTAGACCTCCGCCAACACCTGAAAATACTGGAATGTCTGCTGCTTCGATAATACTTTTAGTGATTGCAGGATGCGGAGTAAATGGGTACACAGCAATCACGGCATTTGCATTAGTATTACGGACAATTGCTATATCAGTAGTAAAAATAATCGATCGGATCAGTTTTCCAAAAATCTTAATACCACTTGCCTCCATAATGACCTCAGGTACTCTAACGATATCTTTTCGTAGCTCGGTCATAATTTCAGGGGTAAATTGCTCTGCCATCTTGCCACTCCCTTTTTCATAGTTATTGATCATATTGATCCAAGTGATAGGTTTCAATGACTTGGATAATTTTTTGTGCGTAGGAAGGGTCAGTTGCGTAGCCTGCGTCTTGCAGTGCTTGGGCAGCTTCACGATAGTTTGTAGCCGTGATCACTTTTTCATATAATGCTGGATTCCAATCTACCCCATTCACAAAAAGTTGTGTGTGAGAGTCCATCGATTGTTCCCATGAATCATACACACGAAAATCTCCTTGGATCGTGACCCATTCTTCATTCACAAATTCCTTTGTTTCTAAATTGACCTTTTTTTGATCACCATATGCTTTAATTCCAAAAAGATTATTGTATTGACTGGCTAACGTACTCTCGCCCCAGTTTGATTCAAGAATTGCCTGACCTAAAATGATACTTGGGAGAACGCCATAGCCGGTTTGTAATTCTTTCGCATGAGGAGCTAATCGATCAATAAATTGTTGATGCGTTTGTGCCTCATTGTTATTCTGTTCTTGCCCAACAAGAGGCGCTGACAAGCCTCGTAAAGAGAGAACAAAAGCTATCATCAACAATATTCCACCAAAAATCACAGCAATCAAGCGTAATGAATTACGTTTTTGTTTCTTCCATTTTTTTTTGGCCATTCACTACTCCTATTTCTTTTGTAATTGTTCTAAGTATTCTTCTAATGTGATATCATGTTTCGAAATATAGGCCGCACTTTCTTCTCCAACATAACGCAGGTGCCATGGTTCATACGTGATTTTTGTAATATCTTGACGATCTTTAGGATAACGTATGATAAATCCATATTTAGGCGCATTTTCAGCAATCCATTTTGCCCCTGGTTGATCTCCATAACTTGCCTCTAAAAGCTGTGAAGGATAATTATTATACCAATTTTCATCCACTACATCGACCGCTAAGCCTGTATGATGTTCGCTATGTCCAGGGACGGTGATTGTTTGTTTCGTGATTGCTGTCGCCTCTTCCTCTGAAACGTGTTGACTACTCATCACTTCTTGGACATTTTGTGTAAACACCTGTTGCTGTGCTGCAACCGAACGATATGCGGAGACCATCACTAAAGGAAACCCAGCAGATTGTGCTGCTTTGGCAAAATCTTCATAATGGGATTCGATACGTTTATCGATCAAATAACCATTGGGCAGTGATGCCAGCTGCGTGTCTTCATTGATTTCTTTTTCGATTTTATGATCAGGTCCTACCAAGACAAGATCCCAATCGGTCGGTTGAACCTTTGGTAAATCTTCACTTTTTTTGGTAGAATCCTTCACTTTAGTTTCTTTGGAACTCTTTGTTGTCTGTTTGGTTACTTGTTCAGTTGTTTGATTTTCTGCTTGGACGTCAGATTTCATGTGTTGCTCGCTTACAAAGATGTACCCCATTGCGACAACCATGATCACAACTGCTCCAAACCCTAAAACTTTATTCACTCTTAAAAATCCTCTCATTCCTTTTTATGTTCATTTTTTTCATGAACATAGGTTTCTTCTAAATTCTCGTTTACCCAATCCAACAGTTCCAATTTCTCGCCTTCGATCTGTCTTTGAACGTCTGCAGGTAATCGAAAGTTCAAGATGTCGTCATAACCCCATTCATCATAATTAATACTTACCTTCAAGTCAAGGAACCCTGTAAGATATTGATCGTTTTTTAATGGAATCAATTCGACTTTGGCAGGACCATCCGTTAACCATTTTTGAGCGATTCTCGTTTTGATTTGTTTATACTCTGCCACTGCAGTCGTCCTTTTTTCAGGGAAAATGATCGTTTGTCGTAAAATCTTTTGCGTAAGCATCCATTCATAATCAGTAAACAGGTTTTTGATTTTCTGCATGGTTTCAGATGGAAGGTTCTTCTCTCCTCGTTTCCAGCCTTCCCACTGCGCTTCGTCAATTACTAAATAGTCCTCTAAAAAATTCTTTTCTGTTGCGTACTGTTCCAGTAATACACTAAGAATCAAATCAACATAAACTTGATGCATAAAAGTTTCCCCCTCTACTCATTTTACTTAAATTTCAAAAAAATTCACTACGGCTTTACTTTTTTTTATTAAAGTACTCTAACACAAATTTTAACGATTCATTTGGTATAATTAAACAAGGACAATGGCATTTTTTTGTTTCATTCACTATATTAAATATAACACGAGAAGGAGTTTTGAAGTATGAAAAAGTATCAATGGGGAATCATTGGCTTAGGAAATATTGCACATGAGTTTGCGGAACATTTTGACCAAGAAACAAGCGAGTTGGCAGCAGTTGCTTCACGAACAATAGATAAAGCAGAAGCATTTGCACAACGCTATCATATTCCTAAAGCATATGGTAGTTATCAAGAAATGCTTAATGACCAAGAAATCGATATTATTTATATTGCCGTTCCCAATCGTCAACATAGTCAACATATCATGGAAGCATTAGCAGCGAATAAGCATGTTTTATGTGAAAAAGCGATCACCATGAATAAAAAAGAACTGACCGAAGCAATGAAATTAGCAGAAGAAAAGAATCTAGTATTAGCAGAAGCGATGACGATTTTCAATATGCCATTGTATCAACAGTTACGTTCTTTGATCGATACAAACAAGCTTGGGGCATTAAAAATGATTCAAGCACCATTTGGCAGCTATAAAGATCCCGACCCAACCAATCGCTTTTTCAATCCTGAATTAGCTGGTGGTGCTTTATTAGATATTGGGACATATGCCGTCTCGTTTGCTCGTTTCTTTTTGAGCTCTCAACCAGAAGTTATTGCATCAACAATGGTACCATTTGAAACAGGTGTGGATGAACAGTCAGTGACTATTTTAAGGAATAAAGAAAATGAGTTAGCAACGATCAGTCTGACTTTCCAAGCCAAAATGCCTAAAGTGGGAATCGTTGCCTTTGAAGAAGGCTATATCACCATCACCGATTACCCTCGTGCGGATCGTGCGGAGATCATCTTCAATGACGGGACAAAAGAATGGATCGAAAGCGGCAGCACCGCGCAAGCCATGAATTATGAAATCGAAAATATGGTCAAAACTATTAAAGGCGAACTCCCTAACCGTTCGTTGTTTCTGACCCACGATGTCATCGAGATCCTTGATGGGATGCAAAAACTTTGGCAAAAATAAGCTCCTTGAAATAAGCTGGAATTTTTCAAAACATGAAAAGCTGTTTAAGCAACGGAGACATCTCCAATGCTTAAACAGCTTCTCTTTATTTCATTCATTGAACTGAATAATTTAACCAATCGATTGTTGCGAAAATTCCGCTTTGATTTCAATAAAGCTCTTAAAGGATTGCAAAAATTGAAACAATTCTGCTCGATCTTCAAATTCTAAACGTTCTTGGGGCATAGCCATGTCCCGATATAGTTCGTAGACTTCTTCAATCCGCTTCAATAATTCTTTCCCATCATTCTTTTCAGAAAAAGTTTCTGCAGTATAAACCAACAAGCCATAAATATGCTTGCCATAAGGAACCGGATCTTGGATTCGATCCAGATTTACCTGCATATCTTTGATCACGTTGATTTGGGTTCGACGCATGGAAAAATACGTTTCATAGTATTGCGTTTGTTTCACCCAGTAATTCTCTTGGTACTTCCTAGCATCGCTCTGACTTTCTCTTATGAAAGCCAACAATTTATCACAAAGCAGTTGATTGCTGGTATTTCTTCCAGTCAGTAGGAAATCAGCCATGTTGTTTAAAATGATACGAAACTCTTCTTCGATCAATTGTTGATTTTTTTGTAGCTGTTTTTTGATATCCGGCATATAGATATTTGCTACTAGTGCAAAAAAAACACCGATAGCCATTAAACTTGCTGCATTACCGATCAACGACCAACTCATATTTTTTTCACTTAAATAGTGTGTGACTAGCACAGAATTTACGACAATTCCATCCGTCAATTTTAACCCAACAGTCAGAGGAATAAACAGTAGTAGGAACAAGCCAAACCCCAAGATCGTATAATCAAAAATAAAAAAACTAATAAAAGCAATCACAGTCGCTAAAATAAATGCCGCAATCCTTAACATCCCAGTTCTTAAAGTTGAACGTTTCGTGTTGCCCACACTTAACAAAGCAATGATTCCTGCTGAAGGCCAAAACAATAATGAAAACATTTGGGCGGTAACCATGGACAACATACTACTAACCACTGTTTTCACGGTCCTCATTCCGATACGCATAAGCAACCCCTCTCTTTTCTTAGAATTATACTAAAAGACTTAGCTAAAAACTAGCAATCTCTTTAAAAGTTCGTTATCCTATTAAAAAGGACTAAAAGGAGAATAAGCGATGGAATTTGGCCGTTTTCGTTTAGGAATGCGAACAATAAAAAGCGCATTAGCAGTTTTTTTATGTATTTTATTTTTCCACGTCACTGATCGAGGACTACCGATGATTGCTGCATTGTCAGCTGTTTTTTCCTTGCGCCAAGATTTAACCACTACTGTTTCCTTTGGTCGTTCAAGAATCATTGGCAATTCAATCGGCGGCTTTCTCGGAATCATCTATTTTTTAGTAAAGAACTATTTTCACAATGATTTTTTAGTGGAATTATTTCTGCTGCCGGTTCTAGTGGTCATCGTCATCGTGGTATCTGACGGAATCAATAATAATTCTGGGATCATCTCAGCAATCGCCACTTTGTTGTTGATTGCCCTGAGCGTTCCTCAAGGCGAATCCTCTTTATATGCGATCCAACGAGTCTTAGACACATTCATTGGAACCTTTATCGCCATCGGAATCAATTTCTTTCTCCGTCCACCTGAGACAGAAAAGAAAGAAGAGCTTGTAGAAGACTTAGTTGAGCTGCAAAAAAAAGAAGCGTTGCTTAGAGAAAATTTGGCAGAAGTCGAAGAACAGATCAAAAAACACAAAAATAGCTAATACATAAATAAACAAACCAGTCTCTTCAACATGAAAGAAACTGGTTTGTTTATTTTTCTAACTAATTTAGCGATAATTATTCTGCTTGATCGGGTTGTTCCCCGTTTTCATAGAGATTAACTTGTTTCATCGTTCCACGATTAGAGAGATTTTCGATAATGTCTTTGATATCTAATCCTGTTGTTTCTTTCAACGTTTCTTGAGTGGAAGCTAAGAGATTGGTAGCATAGTTAGTCACCCGGTTCGCTCCGCCATTTTCGCTTGACCCGTTACTGGTATCAACCACTGAGATTTTCTCAATGTTTCCTAGTGGTTGTGCTGCTTCTTTCATTAATTGTGGTAACATCTCGATTACCATACTCAAGACCGCTGCTTCACCATATTCTTTGAACGCATCTGCGATTTTGGCTTTGGCTTCAGCTTCGGCCGCTCCTTTGGCTAAAGTCGCTTCCGCTTCCGCTTGACCAGCTAACCGGGTTTTATTGGCTTCGGCTTGTGCCAGTGCTTCAACGCGGAATTGTTCAGCTTCGGCTTCAGTTACTTCTTTTACCTTTTGAGCTTGTGCTTCTTGTTCTTTGGCATAACGATCCGCATCAGCTTTTTTCTTCACTTCTGAATCGTATTGTTTCTCACGACGAATGATTTCTTTTTCTTCTAATTCAATTTGTTTTTGTCGTTCAATGACTTTTACTTCCATTTCTTGTTCAACAACATGTTGTTGCGCCCGAGCGCTTTCCAAGTTATAGGCTTGGTCTGCTTTGGCTTTTGCAATATCTTGTTCTTGCTTGTAAGAAGCTAGTTTTAATTCTTTTTCTTTGATTGATTCTGCAATTTCCGTCTGTCTTTGTAGTTCCGCTGTTTGAGAATCTTTTTCAGCTTCTGCTTTTTTAATACGTGTTTCTTTTAACGCTTCTGCTTCCGCAATATCTGCGTCACGTTTCACTTGGGCGATCCGTGGTTTCCCTAAAGAATCTAAGTAACCGTTTTTATCACGGACTTCTTTGATCGTAAACGAAACAATGATCAATCCCATTTTCGCTAAATCAACAGATGCTACTTCTTGAACGCTTTGACTAAATTTGTCGCGGTTTTGATAAATTTCTTCTACAGTCATCGAACCCAAAATGGAACGAAGATGCCCTTCCAAAACTTCTCTTGCTTCATTTTCAAGTTCCTCACGTGTTTTACCTAGAAACTGTTCTGCAGCAGTCGCAATCTCTTCCACTGAAGAACCAATCTTGATGATCGAGGTGCCATCACACATCACTGGTACCCCTTGTTCGGTATAGACTTCTGGCGTCGAAACATCTAACTTGCTTGACAAGAGACTGATTCGATTCGAGCGTTGAAAAACTGGTAAAACAAATGCTCCGCCACCACGAACGATTTTGATTTTATTATTACTTTCATCTGCGTGGACATTTTTACTGCCTAAATAACTCCCGCTAATAATTAATGCTTCATCTGGTTTGGCAGTTTGATATTTTGCTACAAAGACGATCAGTAACATTAAAATGATCAAGACTGCAATAGCAATTGCGATATAAACCCCTGATATTTCCATTTCTTATACACTCCTTCATATTTTTAGCATGCCTTCATAAGGCGTTACATAACAAACTCTTTCTTTTACTTCAATGATCAAGACCTGTTCCCCTTGCTTAGCTGGTGAACTTTGTGGGGCATAAAAGCATGCAGGTCGCGTAATCGAACCAGTCACACTTTTTAATTGGATCTCTCCCATCCCTTTTAATGGTATGGGTGTAACTACGATCGCCATCTGTCCTTCAAGAGTTTTTTCTGATGCAGACAACGTACTTTCAGCATTTTTCATCGGCATTCGGACATAAAAATTGAGCAAAAACACTAAAACAGTTGCAATCGCCCCACTTGAAATCAATAGAAACAGCGAATCTAATTCTGTTAAGCGCTCTCCTAAATACCCAAACAGGCTGGTAAAAGTTAGCCAAGGGACAATGAGTATCGGGTCAATTGGACCATCGAAATCAAAAATATCTCCAAAGACTAGCAGAAAAACTGCAATCCCCGCACAAGTTAAAAGTGTATACCAATAAATCATCTCTAATGCCACCCCTCCAATCATGTAATCGCCTCCTCCTCTGTTTTGTTCTATCATACCAATAGAATAACTTTCTGTATAGTTTGATCGATAATTTTGTTTTACCAATTTCCCAATGACGATTTAGCCAGTGGGGCGGACACCCCACCGGTAACAAAAGAACTTTGATGCGATCGTTTATTATTTTTGTTCGCTTCTTTTCTTTAAAAAGAAAATGGCTTATGCATCTAGTTTGTGAGTTGATTTTACCGTCATCCCTACAAAAGCTTTCTCTAATTCAACAAGAAGGAATAAAACCAATCCAGGTAGTAAACTGATGCTTACTTCTTGGACAGTCAACGAAACTGTCCCAATCGCAATTTTTAATGGTGGGAACACTAACATCAATCCTTGTAAGAGGATCATCGCTCCAATCGAATAGAGTAATGCCCGATTTTCAAAAAGATCTTTTGTCAGACTAAATTCAGTCACTCTTCGACAATTAACCATGTAGAAGGCTTGTCCAAAAACCATCGCATTGATCAGAACGGTTTGTTTCGCTTCAGCAGGAACAAAATCCATTGCAACGAACCCTAAAATAGTCATGATGATCCCAACATATAAAATACGCAAAAGTGCATATTTCGATAGGATTTTTTCGTCAATTGGTCTCGGTGGACGATTCATAACATCTTGATCTGCTTTTTCAAAACCCAACGCGTATGAAAGGGTGATCGAAGCGACTAGATTTAACCACAAGATTTGTACAGTAGTTAAAGGTAATGGGAAATTTCCTACCAATGAAAAGAGCAATAGTAATCCTTGGGCTAAACAAGTTGGCAAATAAAAGAGAATCGTCTTTTTCAAATTATCAAAAATTCTTCGTCCTTCTTTCACGGCTTTTGCAATGGTCTCAAAATTATCATCTACCAACACCATGTCTGCTGCCTGTTTGCTAACATCGCTCCCTTTGATTCCCATAGCGATCCCGACATCGGCTTTTTTCAAAGCTGGCGCATCATTAACGCCGTCCCCAGTCATTCCAACAATTTCATCTTGTTCTTGGAGATAGGTCACAATAGCCAATTTATGTTCAGGTGTCGTCCTGGCAAAAACATCATTCTCACGGACAGCGATCTTCCATTCTTCTTCTGTCAATTGATCTAGTTCCGTTCCCGTAATCGCCGTTTTAGCATTTTTTAAACCTAATTCCTCAGCAATCGCTTTTGCTGTTGCTTGATGATCGCCAGTGATCATTTTTACTCTGATCCCTGCTTGTTGCATTTCCTTGACTGAAGCAATAGCTGATTCCTTTGGCGGATCAATGATGCCACTAAGCCCAATCATCACCAGCTCATTCGTTAATTCTTCATGTGACAATTCACGATCCTTTAACTCTTTCATTGCAAACGCTAAGACACGTTGGCCTGTTTGCGCTAATTGTTCGTTTTTTTGTAACCACATAGCATGATCTATCTGTTGTTGTCTTCCATCTGATCCCAGTTCATATTGCACTTTATTCAGTAAAACATCTGGCGCACCTTTCACAAATAAGATCCTTTTTCCTGCAATCTCATGGACGGTGGCCATATACTTGTAAGCTGAGTCGAAAGGAATTTTATCAACGACTGGATAAAGTTCGATCGGTTGTTGATTGGTCCATTTTAATAAAGCTAATTCCGTGGCATTACCTGAAGTTGGACATACTCCTTGAGTTAGTTGGGTTTCTTGACAATTATGCATCGCTTCAACAAGCCAAGTCTCATTTTTGGTCCAGTTTTTTTCTTCAAGCATTTCCACCCCATGGTTCGCTTCTCTAGTCGCTAAGCTAACCAATGTCATTTCATTTTTAGTCAGTGTTCCTGTTTTATCTGAACAAATTACTGTCATTGCCCCTAACGTTTCAACTGTGGGTAGATTTTTGACGATTGCTTGTTTCTTTGCCATTCGATTGACACCCGAAGATAAAATAATCGTTAAGATCGAAGGAAGTCCTTCTGGGATAGAAGACACGATCAAGGCAATGATAGCTGTCGCTATATAGCCCCAAGTCATGCCATAATAAAAGTAGGATACGGTAGCTAACAATAAAATCAACGCAGCGATTCCTTTAAATATACTAGTATTCATTTCTTTGATTTTCTTCAATAACGGTGTTTCTTGTTCTGTGATCGACCCTAATGAAGTGATGATTTTCCCGATTTCTGTAGCAGTTCCGACCGCGACTACGATACCTACTCCTCTGCCTGATTCCACTTTAGTCCCAGAAAAAGCCATATTCGTTTGTTCCGCTAAAGGAGTCTCTAGCGGTAACGGTTCGGTCGTCTTTTGGATCGCATGGGTTTCTCCAGTAAGAATTGCTTCATCAATTTGTAAGTTGAACGTTTCACTCAAACGAACATCTGCAGAAACGATATCTCCAGCAGCTAATACGATTTGATCCCCCACCACTAAATCAGCTGGTGCAATCTCTTTTTGCTGTCCCTTTTCGATGATGACTGCTTTTTCACTAAGTAATTCCGCAATGCTGTCTAAAGATGAAGCTGCCTTTCGTTCTTGTAAATAGCCGATCAGCGCATTTAAGAAAACAACTAAAAAAATCATACTGCCTTCAATATATGCGCCTGTAAAAAGCTTAACGATCGCAGCTCCTAGTAAAATGTACATCAGTGCATCATGAAAGTAAGAAAGAAATTTTTTCCATTCTGGAACTTTAATACCATTTTCTAAGACGTTTCTTCCATACTTAAGTTGTCGTTCGTTCCTTTCTTGTTCGTTCATTGCTTTTTTTACCATTAATTTTTCTTTGATTTCTATGATTGATAAGGTGTACCATTCTTTCATTTTTTTCCTCCAATAATTCTTACTGATCAAATCATAAAGGTTAGAGTGACTCTAAGGTCAAGAAAAATTTAAGCAAATCTATCTATGTAGAATAAAAAAATCAATTCCATTCACATTTCCCCCACGTTTCGTAGTAAAATAACCTTACTTAAAATGACTGATCAATGGAAGTGATGATTTGAAAATCAATGAATTAGCAAAGCTCTATGATATTACAGCCCATACTTTACGCTATTATGAAAAATTAGGTTTGATTACACCGGATTATGATGAAAATGGCTATCGAAATTATTCTTACGAACACATTGAACAACTGAATACCATCCGTGACCTACGTTATTTTGACGTCTCCATTACTGAGATCGCCGATTATTTGAAGCAAAAAGAAATCAGCAAGACAAAAGAATTATTAGCTTTTGAAATCGAGGCACTTCATCAACTCATCAGTGACTCACAAAAAAAAATCGAACTATTAATCGAACGTGTCCAGTTAATTGAAGAAGCAGAAAGCATAGACTATCAAGAAGTGCTATTAGTGAAGCAACCGAAAAGACTGATTCTTAAAGCTTCTACGGTTGCAACGGATGAACAAATCGACTTTTCGTTAAAAGAACTTCATAAAAAATACGAACCTTTATTAAGCACTAATAATCAAAATCTTTTTGGTAGTATCATCCATTTAGAAGAAGATCCTTTTACCTATCAAGTATTTTATTTTTGTCCTGACCTTACGATTAAAAATGAGGATGCTGAGGTACTCCCTGCTGGAAATTATCTTAGTTATAGTTTTAAAGGTGACTATGAACAAAGGAAGAAAGGAATTGCTACCATCATGAACTACCTGACTACCCATTCGCTTCATAGAGTCAGTCCATTTTATGAATCTTATCTGATTGATTTTCACGAAACGAATAAGCCAGAAGAATATGTGACACGTTTAGAAATTTTAGTTGAATCGTAGCTTGAGATAAATAATTATTTATACAAGAAAAAACTACGTCTCATTTGACATCAAACATCAAACTCAGACGTAGTAACTCTTTTATAAATCAAGAATAAAAATTTGCTACTAAGTGCCACGAATCAATAAATGTGAAGACTTCAAGTAAGCCCCCGCAAGCTTCGTCATTTTTGACCGTAATATGCATGCATCCCATGTTTTCGATAGTAGTGCTTATCCAAAAGATATTGTGGAATAGATTGCATAGCAGGATTAATTTTTTCATTTTCTTTAGCCATTAAGCATATTTCGTCTAAGATCAAGCTATTCTCTACCGCCTTTGCAGGAGTTTCACCCCAAGTAAATGGGCCATGTCCATAAACGAATACACCAGGAACTTCAGTGGGAGCTAATTGTCTCTCTTGAAATGTTTCAACAATCACATGACCAGTGTTTCTTTCATAAGCACTTTTAACTTCTTCTTCAGTTAATTGCCGTGTGCATGGAATCGTTCCATAAAAAGCATCCGCATGAGTTGTTCCATAGGCAGGCAAGTCTCGACCAGCCTGCGCCCATATGACTGAATGAGTGGAGTGCGTATGGACGATAGCATTGATTTTTTCAAAAGCTTGATACAAAATCACATGAGTCGATAAATCAGAAGAGGGCTTCATTCCATCTTCTTCTAGCGGATTTCCAGCTAGATCAGTCACTACCATTTGTTCGGGAGCCATCTGTTCATACTTTACACCACTTGGCTTGATCACGATCACCCCAAGCGCTCGATCAATCTCACTGACATTGCCCCAAGTCAACTTAACTAATCCATATTGAGGGAGTGCCAAATTTGCTTCATAAACACGTTGTTTCATTTCTTTAATGATCGGATTACGCAAACTCATAACCTGCCTCCTTTAGCTTCGGATAAAGATAGCTTTTTGCTACTGCGATTTCTTTTTTAAAATCCGGATTTTTTTCACTCCACATTTCAATTAAAAATGACCCATTATAATTCATCTGTTTGAGTTTCTTTAACAAACCCTCAAAGTCAACACAGCCTGCGCCAAAAGGAACATCACGAAATTGACCTGATGATTCAGTTGTTACTGGATAGGTATCCTTTAAGTGGATGGAAGAAATCCAATTGATCCCTTTTTCTAGTTCACGTTCTGGATCGTTTTCTTGCCAAGCTGAAAGGTTCCCAAGATCTGGGTAGACTTGAAGATAAGGTGAATCAATCTGGCGTTTGATTTCTAAAAATTTAGTGATTGAATTCATAAATGGATCATCCATAATTTCAATTGACAAGATTATTCCATATTCAGAAGCTATTTTGACGCTTTCTTCAAGTCCTTCAATAAATAATTTTCGTGATAGCCTTGTTTTTTTTTCATAATAGACATCGTATCCGGCTACTTGGATAATTTTGATACTTAAGCGCTGAGCAAGTCGGATCGCTTTGACCATCAATTCTTTGGCTTTTATCCGATACGCTTCATTTGAAGAGCCAAAAGGAAACCTGCGATGACCACTCAGACAAATGGAATTGATCCGTATGCCCGTCTCTTTCATGTCTTTGCGTATTTGATTGATCATCTCGTCAGACCAATTGAGTCGAGCTAGGCGTTCATCTGTCTCGTCAATCGACATCTCAATAAAGGAAAAACCAAGTTCCTTTGCTAATAAAAAGCGCTCTTTCCAAGAGATATCTTTTGGTAGTGCCTTCTCATAAATTCCGATTTGAGCCAAGTCTATTCCCCCCAAATGCGAATCATTTCTTGTTTAAAATCATTGGCTGCTTTTGCAGGATCGTCCGCACTAGAAATCCCTCTTCCAGCTATAAAAGTTTCCACTTCAATCCCTGCGAATAATTTCAATGTTTCCACGTTTAATCCACCTGTCACAGAAACTGCAAAGCCCATTTCTATCAATTTCTTTACTTTTGTCAGATCCCGTTCTCCCCAAGTTTCACCAGAAAGTAATGCATCTCGACTTTGATGATAGATCACCTGTTGGATACCGATCCTCCGCCATTCAGCTGCTTGTTCATAGGTCCAATCCCCATACAGTTCGACTTGCAATGCCTTCACTTCTTTTTGAGCTGCTTCCATGGTTGGCAGAGTAGCACAGCAGATAACAGTCATAAAATCCGCACCGGCATCAGTTACATTTTTGGCTACCGTTCCCCCGGCATCCGCACATTTTGTATCAGCAACAATTGTTTTCCTTGGAAACATGCTACGAATACAGCTGATGGCTTTGCGCCCCTCTTGCAGACATAAAATGGTTCCAATTTCAATGATATCGACAATATCCCCTACTTGAAATACATCTGCTAATGCTTGTTCTAAATCATTATGATCCAAAGCAATCTGTAATTTTGGTCTGCTCATTTTGTCTTCCTCTTTTATTTAGATTTTTGATACAACGCTGATTCAGCAAATTTTTCACCAATTTCTTTGGCTGACATGACATTTTTAATGCCAATCACTGTAATTCCTTTTTTCTCTGCTTGGATAAACATATTCAAAAAATTGACTGGTGTAAAAACGACATCATACTGAGACGCAGAACTTTTTCCTTCAGAAATTGCACAATGATGGATTTTGGTAATTGACACACCTAGTTCTTTCATTGCCTTTTCGACGCTTCTCATCATCATCAAACTTGTTCCCGACCCGTTTGCGCAAGATACTAAAATTCTCATTATGTTTTCCTCCTATGTGTTCATTTTAATTTTATTGTTGTATTTAATTCTCGTTGTGATATTTTTCTGCATATTGCTCATAATCATCGACGATCAAAAAGTACCCGTCTGGATTTTTACGGTATTGTAATTGTGGAATAATCAATAGCCCAACCACGACTAATGCGATACCAACATACCCCAAAAACTTCATCATTACAGTAAATAATGGCCAAGCAGTGGCCCAGTCAAACATACCGAGATAGCCACCATATTTTGACATGCCGATCCAAGTTGCAAAAACGGCCGATCCACCAACTTGAATGATTCCAGAAAGAAATGGGAACAGACAGGCGGCTTTGAAACCACCTCGATTGTTGGCAAAAACTGCGATAACTGCATTGTCAAAGAACAGTGGAATAAAACCAGCAATCACGATGGTTGGTGATTTGAACAAAATGAGTAAGGCAATCATCAAAAATTGACCTAAGGCACCAAACAAGAAGCCAATGGTTACGGCGTTAGGTGAACCAAAACCAAAAGTAGCAGCTACGTCAATCCCAGGAACCGCACCTGGTAGGATTGTATTTGAGATCCCTTGAAAAGATTGTGTTAGCTCATCCACGAAAGTACGGACTCCTAATTGTAAAATGGCTAGGTAGACAGCAAAATTCAATGATGTTGTCATAATATAGAACAAGAAACTTTGTCCTTCTTGCATAAACTGTGCTTGAATCAAATAATCTTTTCCTAGCACTAACAAAATAATTCCAAAAAATAAAAGCATTAATAAAGAAGTTGCTACCATATTTTCATTAAATATAGATAAAAAACCTGGTAATTCAATATCTTCCAATTTTTTATCCACTTTTTTAGAGTGTTCTTTTTTTTGATCACGTTTCTTTAAAAACTCGGCTAACTTCGCAAATATATAGATACCAAACATTTGCTGATGTGCCACAGAAAAACCAGCGCCCTCGGTTAACTCCTGGGTGATACCAACTGTTAAATTAGAAGCTACTGCCCAATAACAGCCTAAAATCAGTCCCATAAAAATCAGAACTTGAATTCTTCCTAAAGAGGGAAAACAAAATAGTAATATCCAAAAAGCAGTTGCAGATTGTTGGATCTGAACATTTCCAGTTGTAAAAACCGAACGTAATTTTGTATATTTTTGAAAACGAACGAGTAAGATATTCATAACAAAAGCAATCAAAAGTAAAATCATGACATCCCCAAATGTACGACCAAATGTTTCCTCTAATCCAGAGTCAACGGCATTTTGTCCAAAATATGGATCGGTGACCATCGCATCCAGATTAAACCGTTCTTTTAAACCTACTAAAATGGGGCGGAAGTTGTTTACTAATCCTCCTGAACCAACCGTCAAAATGAAGTAACCGACTGTTGCTTTCAAGAAACCAGCAATACACTCATAAAATGGACGTTTCAAGAGAATGTACCCTAGCAGTACAATAAAACCAATCAGATAAGCTGGTTGAGTTAAGATGTTTGTAGCGAAATAAGTCCAAATGCTCAATAAAAAATCAGCCATTCTTTTTTCCTCCTATAAGTTATACTCTTGCATCACCACTCGATAGTCTTCAATCGAATCGGTATCTGCCAAACGATCAATTAGCCCATCTATCATCAACAACTCAGACAATTTTTGAATATTTTCCATATGCTGATCTACATTTTTGGCTGCTAAAGTAAAGAATAAACTTGCTGATTTTTCTTCTTGGTCGAATTGAATGGGTCTTTTCATTTTAGTGAATGATATAGCTGTTCCATAAACTCCTTCACTATCTGCTGATGAATGTGGCATTGCCACTTTGGGAACAATCACGATATAAGGACCATGTTCTTCTACACATTGGATGATTTCATGTACGTAACTTTGATCAATCAACTTTTTATCTAATAATAGTTGACAGCTTTCAGCAACAGCTTCCTTCCAATCAGTAATTTCTTTATCGGAATATTTCACCAAGCCTTGATCCAAAAAATATTTCAACATGTTGTTAGCCTCTTTTCTATAAGAATGACGGGAATGGTGTATCGTTTTCTACAGAAAATACATCCTCAAAACCACGGTAGAAATTAAATTCCAGGTCGTCTTTGTTCGTTGGATAGGTAAACTTGCCTCCTACCTGCCAGATATATGGTTTAAAATCGTACTTCAAGCGATCCTTTTTAAACTTCCATATTTCGGTAATTTCTTTTGGATCAGCCATAAAATTTGCCCAGATATCATAATGAACAGGGATGACTACTTTAGCCTTTAATGACTCAGCCATTCGCAACATATCGACAGAAGTCACTTTATCCGTGATACCTCGTGGATTTTCACCATATGCACCTAGGCAAACATCAATAGTATGTTCGTTCCCATGTTTCGCAAACATATTAGAATAATGAGAGTCTCCAGCATGATAAATATTTCCACCCGATGTTTCAAATAGATAATTCACAGCGATCTCATCCATTTCTTGAGGTATTTTCCCTTTTAAAGTTTCCTCTAGATCTTCACAAGTGACTAATGCTGTACGGTCAAATGCTTCTAAAGCAACGATAGTTACATCCTCAATTTTGACTTCATCTCCTGGTTTGACGATTATCGTTTTCTCTTTTGGAATTCCCCAGTTCAACCAAGTATTTACTACTTCTTGAGGACCAATGAATTTTGCATTCGGACAATTTTGATGAACAGCAGCTGCTGTATTGATATCCAAATGATCCGAATGGATATGCGTGACAACTAAAGCGTTTACACTTTTCATTTCAAAAGGGTCAATCACAAAAGGTTGCGTCCGCAAGTTCGGTTGCATTTTTTGAACCCCACTCATTCGCATCATCTGATGCCCTTTTTTCATCATCCCATTTCCATGACTACGTTTACCTGTCCCACACCATAAATCACACAAAATATTTGTCCCTTTATGCGTCTTTAACCAAATCCCGGTACAACCTAACCACCACATCGCAACCGTTCCTTCTTTTACTTCTTCTGTTTCGATCTCTTCATTCAAGTAGGTACCCCATTCAGGAAATGTTTCTAAAACCCAATTTTCTTTTGTGACATCATTGACATGTTTGCTCATTGTAATTCTCCTCTCAAGAACTTTCTTTTGTTGACATCTAAATCATAATATGCAACGACAAACATGAAAACCCTTTTATATGACTGTTTGTTATTTATATGATCGTTTTTGTAAGTTAATTGATTTTTTTAGTATGATATATATAGTTAATAAACTTTATATGAATCTTTGAAGCAATAAAAATCATATACATAGGCAACAAATAGGAGGGTAAATAATGAAAAATTCCATTGTCAATATTGAGAAGCGTCAAAAGGATATTTTGGAGCGATTACAACAAAAAGAGCAAATGACAACATATGAGTTAGCTGAATCTTTAAAAGTCTCTATTAGTACAATACGCAGAGACCTAAATTTATTAGAAGAAAAAAATGAGATCATTCGTCATTACGGGTTCTGTTCTTATAATTATGATAATCGTACAGACTTTGATCAATCTGGACCAGAACGACTAAAACAATCAATCGCTCGTGAAGCTTGTAAATACATCAATGATTATGATACCGTATTCATCAATTCTAGTTCTACTGCACTTAAAGTGGTTGAATATGTACGTGCCAATCACCTGACAATTGTCACAAATAACGTAAAAATCACTTACTCCCCTCATAAAGAAAACTGCAATTATATCTTGACTGGAGGTGAGATGCGCTTTCCAAAAGAAGCATTAGTGGGCGATATCGCATTAAATACCATTTCTTCAATGAATGCTGATGTCTGTATCATTGGTTGCAGTGGCGTATCGCTCGATAATGGCGTAACAACTAAAATCCTCAATGAATCAACGATCAATGAAATGATGATTCGTCAAACGTTTAAATGTAAAATTCTAGTTGCTGATCATCGTAAAATTGGTTTAACATCAAAATTTAAAATTGCAGATATTTCTGTTTTTGATTATTTGATTACTGACAAGTTTTGTTCTGAAAAAGTAATTGCTGAAATCAAAAATGTTGGGGTGAAAGTCATCCAAATCAGTTAAAAAAAAGCCGGTGTGAATGGAACAAGGTTCTGTCCCAACCACATCGGCTTTTGCTTATTTACGAATGATGTTCAAATAAAATGACCTGATCCATTAAGTCAAAGCTCTTCAAATCAGCCTTTCAGCGATGGTTCGCTCTTACTTACTTAATAACAGTCTTTTTATTAAGCGTGATAACGTTCTACACCATCTAGGTATGTTGCTTCTAAAGTCATATCTGGATTCAATACGATAAAATCAGCGTCCCGTCCTTTTGCGATCTTGCCACAAGTATCATCGATCTTGCAGCTGATTGCTGGTACTAAGCTTCCCATCATCACAGCTTGTTCAGGTGTAGCTAATCCCCAGTCTACTACATTTTTGATTGCTTCTTTTAATTTCAAGATACTTCCTGCTAAATTACCTGATTCTAAGCGAGCAGTTCCATCTTTCACGACCACTGGAAATTCTCCTAAATTATAATTGCCATCAGGCATTCCACCAGCCATCATGCAATCAGTGATCAATGCCACATGGTCATGACCTGCTTTTTCCATTAAAATTTGAGCAGCATTTGGATGAACATGATGCCCATCACAAATCAATTCTGAAAAAACATGTTCTAGCGATAGTAGCGCACCAACCATTCCAGGTTCACGATGATTTAATCCACGCATGCCATTATACGCATGGACAAAGACACTGGCTCCTGCTTCTACTGCCTTTTGTGCTTCATCGATCGTCGCATTACTATGACCCAATGAAACAACCACGCCTTCATCTGTCACTTGTTTGACAAACTCTTCAACGCCTTTTCGTTCTGGGGCTAGGGCAATTTTTTTGATCAGTCCGCCAGAAGCTTCTTGCCATTCATGGAAAGTATCAAGATCAGGGTCTCCAAAATAACTTGGATTTTGCGCCCCTTTATGTTCTTCCGTAAAGAATGGTCCTTCAAAATAGATTCCTTTAATTTTTGCTCCAGGAGCTTCTTGGTACATTTTTCCAATTGTTTCAGCTACATCTTTTAAACGTTCTTTACTTGATGTTAAAGTAGTTGGTAAAAACGATGTTACTCCACAAGAAAGCAATCCTTCTGACATTGCTTTCACACCTTCTGCATCATTATCCATCACATCATGGTTCATATAGCCATGAATATGCGTATCAACTAGACCAGGAGCGATCCATTTTCCGCTTTGATCAATGATATTGACTTCTCCTTCAGGTGTGTTTTGGGTATACTCCCCAAAAAGACCATCAGTGATTTCAAGATAACCTGCATTTTTGACACCGGATGACAAAAAGAATTTGTCTGCGTAGATAAAAGTTCTCATTCTTCTCTCTCCTTTGATTTTCTATCCTAAAGGTACTCTTATTTTGGAGATAAGTCAAGAATGGTCTACACCATTTAGAGACTTTTTGCTATTTTTTTAACTGATTGTGCCAATTCTTCATAAAAGAGAGCTTTATTGATTTCACCTTTCTTTTTATAAATCAAACTCTTTAAAATAAATAAATCGTTAAGGTAATAATAACTATTTTTATCTTGCGCCCACCGTATTCCTTGATTTACTTGTTCTAAAGATAGTTCAATTTCTCCTTGGTGCAACAAAAAGCTTCCATAGTTATAAAAAATTTGAGTAAACTCACTTTTGGTTCGATCTTGGATCGTCTCTTGGAAGAGTTGGATACTACGACTTAAATAGTACCTAGCTTCCGCAGTTTTGCCAGCTACGCCATAGATTTTGCCAATGCAACTGACTAGCTGGATCTCAACATCCGTCACTTGTGTTCGATCTTTTAACGTCGAATAGGAGAGCGCTTCTTTTAAATAACTAAGTGCTTGAGTAATATTTTTTCGTAATGTAAATTCACAGACGCCTAAATAATAATAATATTTTTGAAAATCCGCAGCTTCGTACAAATTTTCTGTAACCTCTGGCGATTTTAACACTTGTTCCAGCTTGCGATAATCTCGTTGCTGAAAATACAAGTCTGTTAACTCAAAATTCTTTAAGACCGCTCGAATTTTCCCATGAGATAAACGCATGACATGATCGATCGTTACGCCTAAACGTTGGCAAATTTGTGCCATTACAACAACATTTGGTAGCTCTTCATTATTTTCAATTCTGCTTAAAACACTCTGTGAACAAATATCTTGCGAAAGCATTTTTTGTGTCATCTTCTGTTCTTTTCGAATTTCTTTTATGATTGTACCAAAGGAAGCGACCAACGTTTCCATAAGCATCCTCCTTCAAAATATGCGTATTCGCATTATACCAATATTTTACTTTACGGAAGAAGAAACATCAAGAAAAGTCCTATCAAAAACTTGTCCGACTTTTTTCCTTCCTTATTTTTGATTTAGCTAGTGATTATTTCATCTCTCACACCAAAAAGAGCCAAAACTTGAGTTCGGCTCTTTTGAGTAAAAACATCCATGACAGGCTATTTTTGTCGGTAAGTCGATAAAAATTCACGCATTTTGACAGCAGTCGTTTTCAGATCATCCATCTTTGGTAAATAAACGATTCTAAAATGATCCGGTTGATGCCAATTAAATCCCCCACCATGAACCAGCAAGATATGATGTTCATGTAGGAAATCTAAAACAAACTTTTCGTCATCTAAAATATTGAAACGCTTCGTATCAATCTTAGGAAAAATGTAAAACGCTGCTTTAGGTTTTACTGCAGAAAGGCCGGGAATGTCATTAATGGCATTGTAAATAAATTCTCGTTGCTCATAAATACGCCCACCAGGTAATAATAATTCATCCACACTTTGATAACCACCTAATGCCGTCTGAATGATTTGCTGAGACAATACATTGGAACAAAGACGCATCGAAGAAAGCATGTTCAATCCTTCAATATAGCCTTTAACATGTGATTTATCTCCACTCAACACCATCCAGCCAACACGAAATCCTGCAACACGATGGGATTTAGATAAACCATTCAACGTCACGACAAATAAATCTGGTGCCAGGGTAGCGATTGGAATATGTTCTAAACCATCCATGACTAAACGATCATAAATTTCATCAGAATAAATAATCAATTGATTTTGACGAGCAATCTCCACGATTTGCTCTAAAATCTCTTTTGGATACAATGCTCCAGTTGGATTATTTGGGTTGATGATCACGATTGCTTTTGTTCTACTCGTTATTTTTGATTTAATGTCATCAATATCAGGATACCATTCTGCTTGTTCGTCACATATATAATGAACAGGTTTTCCACCAGCCAGTGATACTGAAGCCGTCCATAATGGATAATCAGGCATCGGAACTAAAACCTCATCCCCATTATCAAGTAGACCTTGCATACACATTGTAATCAGTTCGCTGACTCCATTCCCTGTATAAATGTCGTTGATCGTCACATTGGGGAACTTTTTGATTTGACAATATTGTTCAATCGCTTTTCTTGCTGAAAAAATGCCTTTAGAATCAGAATAGCCTTCTGAATCTCGTGCATTCATAATCAAATCACGTATCACTTCATTTGGCGCTTCAAATCCAAAGGGGGCAGGATTTCCAGTATTTAACTTTAAAATACTGATCCCTTCTTCTTGCATACGTTCGGCTTCTTCTAATACAGGTCCACGTACGTCGTAGCTTACGCCTTCTAGTTTATTGGATTTTTCAAATTCTCTCATAACGCTATCCAATCCCTCATTTCAAAATAAACAGAAATTTCTGATTTTTTATTTTTTACTTATTTTCAATATCATACTCTATCCCTCTAAAATTTACCACAATTTTAAGTAAAACCATAAGAAATTTTAGTTAGTTTTCAAACTCATTTCCGTCGATATTCATTGAATAAATTCGCACCCCAGTCCATAGCAATTCCGCAAATAACACCCAAAAAAATTCCGGCAGACAAATCTTTCAATACAATACCAAGAATTAGCCCAACACTCATTCCTAAGATAGAAAACTCCCCATCATATTTTTCCACTTTTTCTCTCCCTTTTCATCTTGACATCTGCGGAAATACTCGCTATCATTAATTTATTGTTATTATACGCAGACGTGATGGAACGGCAGACATGCAAGATTGAGGGTCTTGTGAGCATACGCTCGTGTGGGTTCAAATCCCATCGTCTGCATCAATGACTAGTCGTAGAGCATTCCGTGCTCTACGTTTTTTTGTTTTCTTATTCACGTCTTATTAATAAACTTACTGTTCGTTATACTAAACGACCTGACTTCTGATAATTTTACGCATAAATTCTTCTTTCTATTTTACTCTTCCTGTTAATTTACTGCTAATGATTACCATGGACAGTTCCTTCTTATGTTTCATAAGATAGCTTTTTTGATTATTTCTCCTTATTACGATTAAGCAATGAAATCAGTATTGTTTTATCTGCATGCCTTCTATTTTGCCCATCTTGATCATTTTTTATACTTACAACCTATGACCTATACTGTAAAAGAATTATGAGAACGATGAATATTAGGAACCATAATTGAACTCTTATTCAATCGATTCTTTTAAATAGTGTAACGCTTGTTTACAGTTCTTGAATCCTTTTGCTTTCCATTGGACATTTCTCTTTCTTGACCTATATATTTCATTTTTTTCTCATCATCAAACTCGTATTCTTATAAATAAAGATGACATTACCAGCTTATAACCTTATTTTATAAGCTTAAGCAGTATTTTAGTACTAATATAAAAATTAGTTTATAATTAGAGTATGTCAAATATGGAGAGGAGAAATAACAAATGAAAACTTTAGACATTATTGCTTTAACATTGTTGATCGTTGGTGGATTAAATTGGTTATTGGTTGGTTTATTAGAATTTGATTTAGTTGCTACTATTGCAGGTGGATCTACGACAATTCTAGCTAAAGCGATCTATATTATTGTAGGAATTTGTGCTATTTATTGTTTGAAATTCTTTCCACTTATTACAAATAGAGTAGAACGATAATTTTTTAATTATCCTCTGTTCCTAATATAAATAAAACAGTCATGAGTGTTAGTTTGTATGCTCATGACTGTTTTTATTTATATTCATGTAAGCGTTATTCGAGACAAAAGAGAGATTTTTTCTACAAAAAAACGTGAGATTAACCTTTTCTTAATAACTAGACATCTACTCTTTTCAGAGACATTATGCTTGATTTTACGACAAAGAAATCGCTTTCGATTACATATGTTACTTCAAGTATTACAAAAAAGGTAGATTTGTCATAAAGCTATTACCTATGAAATATATCCCCATGGTAAAGTATTCCTCGTTGGTCACAACAAAACTATTTTTAAATTTACGAAGGAGCTTTTACATGAAATCACTTAAAACATTACTATTAGGAACAACTTTGACTGCCGGCGCACTATTCTTTATGGGAACATCTGCACATGCGGACGAAGCTTATACCGTTCAATCAGGTGATACGCTATCAACGATTTCTCAAAAATACGTTGGTGATAACTCCTTGATCCAAACTATTGCAGAAAAAAATTCAATCTCAAACATCAACTTGATTTATTCAGGTCAACAATTAACAATCCCAACAGGCGAACAAGCAGCAACAACACAAACAGCTTACCAAGCGCCTGCTCAAACAAAAACAGTGGCTGAACAACCAGTGAAGCAAGAACCAGTTCAACAAGCAGCACCTGCTCAACCAGTTGCTCAGGCAACGCAAACAGCGGCACAAGCAACACCAGCGACAACGAATACAAGCTCAGCGAAAGAATGGATCGCTCAAAAAGAATCTAGCGGTTCTTATACAGCAACAAACGGTCGTTACATCGGACGTTACCAATTAGATTCTTCTTACTTAAATGGTGACTATTCAGCAGCAAACCAAGAACGAGTTGCTGAACAATACGTATCTTCTCGTTACGGCTCATGGGAAGCAGCTAAATCTTTCTGGGAAGCAAACGGTTGGTACTAATATAAAATAGCTTGTTTAAAAAGCGAAGGTCCCTCTTTAGGATCTTCGTTTTTTTTACTAAGCAAAGCGTAAATGAAAAAAATTGGCAGAAATGGTATCCTTTCTGTCAATTTTTTTGGTAATTTCGATTTTCTAATTCCAGTTTGGCAAATGGTGGTTCGTTCATCGTGTTTTTTGAACAGTTGTGTTTGTCTAACTGCTCAAAATTATTTTTTGTTTCTTTCATGACGTTCAATAAATAGTTGTTCTCTGCTTTCAATCGTTTCACTAATGAATTCAAATAATTGTTTTCTTTATGTAATTCGTCTATTGTTTTACTCTTTTCGTCTGTCATATGATTTGAGTAGTTGTCTGTTTCTCTTCCTGGTTTCTTCATCCCCACCTCAGAAGGCAACAACGAGTGGTGAAGCAATTTAGTATACAGTTCTTTGTATTCCTGATACTCAGCATTCAATTGTTCTTTCATATGATCATTTGTCGATTTTTTTCGATAGATGGATGTCTTATTTTGTTGAAGAACTGCTTCTAACTTTTTGAGTAATTCTGTTTCTATTTCACAGTTTTTATATTTGGACATAATATAAGCAGAATTGAGACGTCCTTCTTTCATGGGTATTAGGCCAATATGTAAGTGTGGTTTCTCTTCATCAAAATGAACATGTGCATAAATGATATTCGATAGACCGTATAGTTTTTGAAAGGTTTGAACAATTTGTAAAAAAAATAGTTTTGTTTCTCTTACTGATAATTTTTTTAGTGCCGATTCTTTAAAGATGATTCGCCATTCAATTAATATTGTCCAATTAGAATGAATCGATTTTGTTGAAGATAAATGGGTCAAATATTTTCTAATGATCTTTTTATAGTCAATAAATTTCTTATTTAAAACATCATAATTTAAAGATGTTTTATCTGGTTGTACAATACTTGATTCAACTATTTCTCTTTGATTATGTCTTTGGACTTGTTCTAATTCATAAAATCGATAATCCGTTTTTTCTAATTTGATTGATTTAATAGTTCTGCCTCCTTACTTTCTTCTTACTATGTGAATCTTTCAAACAAGTAAATAAACAACGTTTTCATCTAAAGTTTAGTTAATTCTATCCGAAAAAACAAACCGAAAAATTCCTATTTCTTGGTAATTATGTACTTTTAGTGAAATAAAAAAGGACCCTCTTTAAAGGATCCCAAGTAAACCAGTTAAAACAAAACCTACTTCGTGAATTTTCGAGTGAACTAAGATAATAAAGCAAGCTTTGGCCCGCCTCTAAATAACTATTTTTTATTATGCTAGCTATGATTCGTTAATCAATACGGAGTGTTCCATCAATGGTTGTTGTATTGATTAGTTCTTTTTCATCATATACTTTATAATATATCTTTATGCCATGCGTACCCGAGGAAGGCATATTCTTGAAAGCAACCGATTCAATCCCATTGTTGGGTGGAATCAATCCTGAAACATATAATTTTTTTTGATTAGATGCTAAATAGTATTCTACTTGTATATTATAGGAGTTGACACCCACATTACGTACATCCACGTGGGCTTTTCCCTCTTTATTTAATTCGATTTCATGCTTCAATACAATCCGAACATTGTCTTTATCGACTTCTTCCTGCATCTTTTTTAATAATTCGCCATTATTCAACTGAGTGATGTTCTCATCAAAATCTGGCAATCCTGTAACGACTTGAGGGGGAGATTGATTAAAATAGAAGTATCCACTGATCCCCAATATCAAAAGTACTACAGAGAAGGTTATCAGGATATATGTGCTTTTTTTTCTTTGTTTTGCTTTATGTGCCATTTAAAAATCTCCCTTTCTGATAAAATCAAAAACAAATCGTCTCAACCAGATGGATAAAAAAATCATTCGTTAAGCATTTACTTTTATTTTTTTTCAAACAATCCACAAGTTTTTTTGTTGATCAACTAGTTTCTTTCGTTCCAACAGTTTATACTTTCAATGATTAGCAGAACTCCAACTATTTGGAATCCTGCTAAATGGTATTCTAAGACAGTCATGTCATTGTTACTATGTGCGAAATTCCCTGTTTATTCTGCTGGGAATTCCAATAATATATGATATAAATGAAACAAATCACGCTTTTTTATGATTCAGTATCTTTTAAAGCAGTGAAATTAAACGTTATTTCGTAACTTGGTCTAACCACTTGATTTTCTTTAAATCCTTCAGCGATTTTTCCTTCGAATTTTAACGTTTTAGATGAAGATTTATCTAATTCTGTTAAATAAGTAGGGCTATTAAGAAATTGACCCGCAACACTTTGTAAACGGACGCCCGCTTCATTTGTTGGCGTAAAGTATAAATCTTGTCTTACACCCGATTGACTTTTTTCTTCAAATTTTGATATTTCAATCTTGACTCTACGTGCACTAGAATTATTTGTTACGGTATAAATAGGTGATAAGATATTAGGAAGTGGCTGGCCATCATCTGTTACCGCATTTGCATAACGTACTTTTGTAGGTACAGTGATGTCAACATAAGATACATCTTCCGGTCCGACCGGATCCCATGGACCAATCCAGCCATCCACTCCAATTTGTGCATTATCTTTTCCTTGAATAGTTGCGCTGTCATCCTCAGGGTCACTTAATCCAGGAATCCAGCCTAATTCATTATCTTTAACTGTTTCTGCACTTGCATTCATTGTTCCAATCCCAAATCCACCTAATAAAATAGATGATACTAGTAACACATTTGTCAACTTCTTCATTATTCTGTCTCTCTCCTCGCTGAAAACGTCTCACAACATTTCCATAAAAATAAAATTACATGATATAGTTTTTTTCTCGATTGAGCTCAATCAACATAACCGTTGAGAAAAGGGATACAATTGTTCCAAGTAACATCATATAAACGCTCAATTGTTCACCAGTTTGTGGAAGTCTCACTTTTTTTGAAGAACCTGAATCAGATGGTGTGATCGTTATAGTTGCTTTTTCTTTGGTTCCTGCGTCACTTACGTTATCAATTGTACTGGCATCTGCGTCCGCATCCCATACTCCTATTATTGCTTCAACTTGAATCGTTTGTTCATTTGTGGTTTGTGCATGACAGTTTGTTGTAATGAAAAGACTAACCATTAAAACACCTATCAAATAATACATCACTCTTTTTATTTCGCTCTTCACCTCCAATACTTTAACGACGCAACCTCCACAATAATATTATCCGTAAAAATAAAATAGAATGAAAACCAAGTTTTACCGATAGATTGGTAAATACCTTTTCCATTAGTAATTGTTATGTAACAAAAAGATGATTAGCTTAGAACATCTAAAAAATAATACTTAATTTTTAGCCATATCAGTTGATAAGCGGAAACTTTTCCGAAATTTATAGTCATAGTGCAAACTAACTATCCATACTGGAATTAACTTTTATATGGTAATAATCAACTAATTTATTAATGATATCTTCATCAAAATAACTAGACATCCCAATCGTTGGAATACCGAAATGGTCAGGCGAATATACATCTGTTAAAAGGCAATCGAACTTTTGTAAATAGCCCTTTTGTATTTGAGTAGTAGGATCGAGTATCTCAATTTTGATATTATGTCTAAAATAAAATTGAATTTCCTCTTTGAGCATCCGCATATGATCGTAAGAGCTATCCAATAAAAGTGCTACATTGATACTTGCTTTACTTTCTCTCACGCGTACCCATAGTTCAGACCAAGAAGTTAATAATTTGAAGATGGATTGCTGGATCATTTCATCTAAGTAAGATAAAAATGGATTACCAAGAGAAAAGTAAATATCAAAAAATTCATCTCTTAATGCGGTAACTAACTCAGGACTTACCTTCAACGTATTTTCAAAAAAATCCGTTTTTTTATTGTATAAAATATAAGTAGGTCGCACCGAACTCATGGTCGTCCAATAAATATCATGAATCAATTTATCTCGATTCTCGCAAAGTAATCCAAAACGTTCTTCCAGCAAAGTAATCACATAGCCGATCTGTTTCTTTATTGAGACCGAATCGATTTCAACTCCTTCTGAATGAAAGCGAGCGATTGGATTAATTGGCTGATGGAATTCATAAAATAATTGCTGAAGATTTTCTTTTACACTTTTGATGCCAAAGACATTATGTATTTTTTCTACTAGTTTTTTTTCGTTCATTAGATGTGTAAAATGAAAAGGTATCTCGTTAACTTCTAATTGATAGCCTTGCTTCAATCGTGTAAAACAGACATACAATTGAAATTTTAAATTTCCCAAAAATAAATGATGGTCATTGTTCACAATTGCCCATATCGTATTTTCTTTGATGAATATATCAATGATCTCTGAAATCAAATTTCTTTCTTCTTTTTGTATCAATTTTTCGGGCAAATGATATTTCTCAGAAAAATATACTGAAAAGAAGTCTCTGATATTCCCTTCGTTTCCGATAATTTTGATTTGATTGGTAATTTGAAAATCGAAAAACCGGATTTCTTGATTGATTCGATTAATTACCCTTGATACCTGAGTTTCTGAAATATAAAGCAAATCACTAAGCTCTTCTTTAGAAGTAACTTTTCCTAGGAAAATCGTTTCCAGTAATGTGTATTCTAGACTCTTTTCAAGAATTTTTGAATAGATAAATGACTTAGGCGTTGTGATATCTTTCTTTAAAATGATTCCTGCTCTAAAAGAAGTTTCAATTGATAGAGGCTCAATCATTTCGTTGACTTGAGATAGGTCATTTCGAATGGTTTTTTCTGAACTATCAATTTTTTCAGCTAATTCCGCAGTCGTAATCCATTCCGTATTCCAAAGGATTTCTAAAATATTCAATTGGCGTCTCAAACGCCCGTCTAATATTTCTCTCATTTCTATTACATCTCTCCTCTCCTAACAGATAAATACTCCTTGTTTTATTTTTAGCATATCCCAATCTTTAAAAATAACCTTAATATACCGAGCCCTTGGTAAAATATCTTTCATAATCTTTTATTTTTTCCAACGATCCATTGAGTTGTTCGTGATGCAAAGTAAAAAAATAGGAGACCAAAGACAATCATTCATCTCGGGTCCCCTTACTAGGTAGATCTATGCAACAAACAGAATCGTTTTCACTAAATAGCACGCTCACTTTTTTTATAGTTAATGTAACGATAACTGCTCTTTGGATGTTCATTCGGAAATACTACTATGATTGTTACTGTATCGTTCAGCCTCTTTCTCAATATGTATATTCAACTTGTTTTGCTTTTAGATGAGTATATTCTTTCTAAAAACGTGTAATTCTTCCTTTTTGTTGATCAAAAAATGATGTAGTTTTTTGACAAATTCTTCTCCAAAATAATTAGGGACGCCAATAATTTTCACATCTCCTAGATCGCCAGTATTAAAGCCATTGGTTAGGACACAATCATAGTGTTTTAGCTGATTCACAGAATTTTGTGCTATTGGCAATAAAATATCAACTTCATATGTATTTCTAAAATGATATTCGATTTCTTCTTTTAGCATTTTTAAATGCCCGGCTGGTGCATCTAATAGCAATGCAGCGTGGATTTTAATCGTTGGCTTACGTATTTCCGAACGAAATTCAGACCATTGTGAAACTAAAGTATAAATGGATTGATAAATCATATTTTTTTTATCTAGAGAATGAACGGTTAGATCGTCATAAATTTCACTGAATTTAGCTTTCAAATTTAAAACGATATCTTGTCGATCATTCATTAATTCGCAGACAAAATCTTCTTCAACGTTATTTAAAATATGCGTTGGACCGATCGTACGAAATATCCGCCACATAACGGCCTGAAGTAGAGCTGTTTTGTTCTGGCATTTAATCTTAAATTCATAGCTAACTTCCAAAATCAGATTTTCCAGTCTTGTTTGTAAGATCGATTGACTAGTCCCTAGTTGTAAGCATCTTTCATTTAATTTGAATGGAGCATGAAAATACTCAAACAGGTTAAACAAAACTTCTTCTGATAGTTCGATACCAAACACAGCTTGCCACCTTTTGTTTAATTCTCGATCTCCAGTAATCATAGAATAATTAAAATAATCTTCCTCTTGTTTAAAGAATGAGCTAGATTTACAACGATAGGCAGCCACCCATAATCTCATTCGCATTTTATTCAATAAAAAATGATGTTGATCATCCATAACCATCTTCTCTTTATTTTGTTTATAAAAAATATCAAGTACTGTATCAATCAGTTGAAATTCTTCTGTTTTAAAAAGTAAATCGGGTGAAAGATATTTTTCATAGAACAAACTAGAGAAAAGTTTACGGATATTTTTTTCGTGACCGACCAATTTTAAATCATTTGTGATTTTTATTTCGTATTTTTTCATTAAAATATTCATTTTATTATGTAATCGATTGAGTTGTGTTTCTGAAATAAAGAGCTGATCGCATAGTTCCCCTCTTTTCATCATGGGATTGATGAATATCATTTCCAACATTTGACATTCGACACTTTTTTGTAAAAAAAGCGAATAAACATATGATTTTGAAACACCTAAGTCTTTACTTAAAAAAACGCCATATTTTACCGAAGTCTCTATTTTTAAAGGTTCAATTATTTCATTCAGTTGTTTGATGTCTGTTCGTATCGTTTTTTCAACCCCACCTATTTTTTTGACGATCTCTGCAATCGTCAGCCATTCGTTGCTCCAGAGTAACTCTAAGAGTGCTAGCTGTCTTAAACTTTGTTTCGTTAGTAATTGCTTCATTTTCCCCTCCTAATCCCTCAAAATTTACAAACGCTTTGTTTTCTCTATTCTCCTCTATTATTAATTTTAATGTACGAAAATAAGTATGTCTACCATTTCATTAAAATATAAGTATAATAATATTAAAAAAGTAGTGATCAACCTATAAGATTCGTGCTTTTCTGCGAGGTAATATTTTAATAAAAATAACACTCAAGATATCTATTATTAAAATATTTACTACCGAATCTTTTAGAGAACTCCATAAAGAGCCTTTCACTAAAATAATCTTTTTATCATTTTCACTACAATAGAAAAAACGCCTAAATTCGAGGACATTTTCAGCCACAGATTTAAGCGTTTATTTTTTTATATTTAATCGTTTTTTTACATAATCAATACACTGTATTTTTTATTTCAATAAATAGGATAAATCACTCGCTACCGTTGGATAACCCATGATCCACTGCTCTAATTCTTCTTTTTTTGTATGTTGACTGATCAATAAATTCAAATCATTGATTAAATCATCTGCCTGTTCACTAAGGACACTGGCACCAATCAAATACCCAGCTTTGTCATAGATCATTTGGGATTTAGCAAGTGGTTCATTCACACGATGATAGGTAAACCAATTGGTCATATCAATTTCTACTACTTCTTCTTGTCCAGTGAGTTGTTTTTTTGTTACTCCGACCTGAGCCAATTTCGGACTAGTAAAAACGATCGTAGGAATGGAAGGATAACTAATTTTTTCTTTAGTATTTCCTAATACATAGTTTGCAACATAATTTCCTTCAAAGGTAGCAACTGGCGTTAATTTTGGCTCTGTCCGTGAGATGATATCCCCGCAAGCAAAAATCATTGGATTACTCGTTTGAAGATAGTCATTAACAACAACACCATGTTTCGTTGTTTCTACCTTCGCCTTTTCCAGGTTTAGTCGCTCAACATTTGGCTGTCTTCCAGTGGCACAAAAAATCGCATCTGCTTGTAGTTCTTGATCGTTTGACTGCAAGGAATAGTGCGTTCCTTCTTGAATGATTCGCTGTGACTCAAAATCAAAAACAAATCGAATCCCGGCTGCTTCCATTTGTTTAACTAATTGTTTGACCAATTGTTCGTCAAATGCTTTTAATGGTCGTTGATTATGGTGAACGATCGTGACATTGCTTCCTGAAGCATGAGCGATCATCGCTAATTCAAATGCAATATAGCCTGCACCAATAAAAATAATGTCCTGAGGCAATTCACTTAATGATAAAAAGTCAGTACTTGTTTGTAAAAATTCATTCCCATCAATAGGTAAAATCGATGGTCGTTGACCAGTAGCAAGAATGAAATGTTCAGCTGAAATTTTTTCTTCTCCTACCATGATCGTATTTTCATTGATAAAGCGTGCTGTTCCAGCTAGATAATCAATGTCAGCTGCTGCTAATTCTTTTTGACGATTCTTTGAAACTGGATCTGTAAAACTGCGCTTAAATGCTTGTAGTTCTTGCCAATCAACAGTTGGTACTTCGCTGAATCCTTTACCCAACAACTGTTCAATTCGTTTTCTTGCTTCCACACTATTTAGTAGAATTTTTTTAGGGTCACATCCTCGATTAGGACAAGTACCACCCCAAAGATTTTCTTCGATGATCAAGACGTTCTTCCCTGCTTTTTTTAACCCATAAGCCACGCTCATACCAGCTACGCCAGAACCAATCACAACTTCATCATATTCTTTCATTTTCCCTTTCCTTTCTAGATAAATAAGTGAAGATATCTTTTCTTGTAATCTCCCCTAGATTTTCCTCATTTTCTCGAATATTTACTGCTTCATGTTGGATCAATAATTCGAATACTTCAGTCAGCGGTGTACTTAAGTAAACATCTGGAAAATCCGCTTGATGAAGTCCTTTGCTGTAATCGTCAGCTACGATCAGCTCTTTTACTGTTTGTTGTTTTTGTTGAATCGTTTCATCAAAAAAGCTCCGTACAAATTCATTTTTAGGCTGAGTCAACAACTGGTCGGGTTGGTCACATTGAATTAATTCGCCCTCTTTCATGACAGCGATCCGATCTCCTAATTTTATGGCTTCATCCATATTATGCGTCACAAAGACGATCGTTGTGCCTAATTCTCGATGTAAGGAAAGTACAAGGTCTTGTAAAGAAGCTCGAGACAAAGGATCTAAAGCACTAAATGGTTCGTCCATCAAAATAACTTCTGGGCTAGCTGCCAAAGCACGGACGATACCGATCCGTTGTTGCTCTCCACCGGATAATTCCTGTGGCATTCTATTTCGATAGATTGTAGGATCAAGTCCGACTTTCTCAAGTAATTGGTCAGCTATTTTTTCTCTTTTTCTTCTTTCCCATCCTAGCATTTCTGGAATAACTTCGATATTTTGTTGGACAGTCATAGTTGGAAACAACGCAATTTGTTGTAAAACATAGCCCATTTTCCACCGCATTTTTTGTAAATCATAGTCTTTTAACGATTTACCCTTGAAGAATATCTCCCCTGCGCTCGGCTGAGATAGACCATTGATCATTTTAAGCGAGGTCGTCTTCCCGCTACCAGAGGGACCCACCAAAACAAAGATTTCCCCTTGTTCAATCGATAAGTTTAGTTCTTTAATTGCATATTTTTCGCCAAATTTCTTTTGGACTTGCTTGAATTCTATCAGATTATTCATTTATTCCCCTCCTTCAGTAGTCCTTCTTTTTCCAAGAATGCATGCGCTACTTCCGCAGGTTGTTGTTTTTCTACATTCACTTGATAATTCATTTCAATCATTTGAGATTCTGTTACTTTGCCAGCGAGCTTGTTTAGAGCTGCAACGATTTCTGGATGTTCCTTCGCAAAGGCATTGGTCATCAAAGGAGCTCCTTGATAATCTGGAAATAATCCCTGGTCATCTTCTAAGGTGACAAGGTCATATTGTTTTAGATCACTATCAGTCGAATAAGCATCTACTACATTGACATCTCCGTTATCGATGGCTTGATAGCGTAAACTTGGTTCCATACTTTGGACACTTGGAAAATTAAGCTTGTAAAGTTCTTGGATTCCTTTATAGCCATCCGAACGATCAATAAATTCTAATGTGAAACCGGCTTTTATCTGATCTTCAATCTTTCCCAAATCAGAAATGGTTTTTAGCCCATTTTCTTTGGCAAATGATCGCTTCACCGCTAAAGCATAGGTATTTTGATACGCCATTGGTTGAAGAAGTGTCATTTCAAATTGTTCACCTAATAAGCGATTCGCTTGATTATAGGTTTCTTTTTCATTCAATTCTTTATTTTTTAAGTCATCAGGTACTTTAACTAAGCTTTCTAAAACAGTTCCTGTAAATTCCGGATAAATATCGATCTGTTGATTCTCCAATGCACTAAAAAGAAAACTGGTTTTGCCGAAGTTCGGTTTTAATTCAACTTCAACATCTGAATTATCTTCAATTAATTCTTTATACATTTGAATCAAAATATCTGGTTCTGAACCTAATTTCCCAGCAATTGTCACCTTATCTTCTTTAAAGAGTCCGCTTTGATACAAAGATATTCCACCGATTCCCAAAAAGATAAGCAATAAAGTGATAACTGTATATCGAGGTTTCAAATGTTGAAGAAGTCTGATTAAACTACTGAAAATAATCGCTAACAAAGCTGAACTGATTGCACCGATCAGAGTCAAAACTGGCGTATTTCGATCAATTCCTAATAAGATAAACGTTCCTAAGCCACCGGCACCGATCAATGCTGCTAACGTTGCTGTTCCAATGATCAAGACAAGGGCTGTCCGAATACCTGAAATAATAACAGGTAACGCGATTGGCAATTCCACTTTGATCAACCGTCTCATGCGTGACATACCAAAAGCAACTGCTGCTTCTTCAATGGATGGATCAATTTCACTAAGTCCGATATACGTATTTTGAAAAATTGGTAATAACGCATAGATCACTAATGCAATCAACGCTGGCACTGTTCCGATTCCAACGAAGGGGATCAACAATCCTAATAAAGCTAAAGATGGGATCGTCTGTAAAACACTGGTTATCTGCAACAATACTTCTGCCATTTTTTTATGGTTCACTGCCCAAATAGCTAATGGGATTGCAATAACAATCGCAATCAATAAGGCAATTAATGAAATTGATAAGTGCTGAAATGTTGCGGAGATCAATTCTCCTTTTCGCTCATCAAGCGTTTGAAAAAAATTATTCATAGGATCTTCCTTTCCATTCTAATTTAAGTATAAACATAGACGAAAAAATCCCCAACTAAGTTGTCTGAAAAGAACAAAAAAGATGCGTACTTCATCATTTGTAAACCCAACATCCCGGCAATTCTTAGAGTATGCTTCAAACTAGCAATGAAGTCCTTAATCAATAAATGGAAAGAAAATGGAAAGAAAGAGGAAATTTATTTCTTCAAACTCTATGTATTTCTTTTATATAAAAAAAGACACATCTCACGAATTTGAACGAGAAATGTGTCTAATTTATTTGAATATAAAAAAACAGCCAGTAAAGCAGAAACCTCGTGGGGGAGATAATTTTTACTGGCTTGTTCATAAATTATTATACTGTAAGTTTTGTCCAAAGATAAAAAAAAGTAATAAATGATCGTTTTAGAGTCATAAACGTTCAATTTTTCTCGAAATTCCTATTTTTTCTTAAATGACTAGCTGGTTTGCTCTTTCTTTCACTCCGTATAATGGATAAAATTCTTGACCTTTTTGATACAAAATTTCTTTTTCACGATTTTTCATCAAGAAAACAAGCAACTCTTTCATCGGCAGATTGGGTTTATTTGGTTCAAATAAAAACACACATTGAGTCTCACCTTTTTTTTGAATACTCGTCAAAGCCTGCAGATTATCATGAAGATCACAATAGATGCCTTTATACTCTCTTTTCGTTGGAGAAGTTGTGATGAGTGTTAATAGATCAGCTGCTCGCATAGTTACTCCTTTCCTTGAACATCCTTTAAATGTTGAAAAAAATTTTCAAATTATCTATTGAAGATTCTTAACTAATAAGTATAATAAAGAAGTTGCTGAAAATTTTCAAAAGAAAAGAGGTTTGAGAATGAAAAAAATAAATCTATTAATTGATCTGGTTGGTATCAGTTTTGGCGCTGCACTTTATGGTTTAGCTGTGACCGGGATCAATATTCCTGCTAAATTAGCAGATGGTGGTGTAACTGGGATTGCCCTTTTACTTAATAATTTATTCGGTTTTACTCCTTCCATTACATCACTTATTATCAATTTACCATTGCTATTGGTTTCATTATTCATTTTTGGTAAGCAGGCTTTTCTGCGAACGATTGTCGGAACCTTTGCCTTAGTGTTCTTTTTACATTTGTGGGAAGGACTAAACGTCCATTTTGCTGTCCACAATCTTTTACTCAATAGCCTGATGACTGGTGTATTATCTGGTATCGGTTGTGGTCTGGTCTTTCGCTTTGGTGGAAGCACTGGTGGAACAGACATTATTTACCAAGCCTTTGAAAAATATTTCCATATCAAGATCGGTAAAAGTCTATTCTTGATTACATTTGGTATCTTGGTTGTTTCTTTATTATATCTGGATGTAACACATTTTGTTTATACCTTACTCAGTTGCTCCATCTTATCTTATACGTTAAACAAAGTGAAATATCTCGAAGTAAAAGGTTCTCTCAATCCTTTTTCTGCAAATCGTTCAAAAGAACCTTTTGATACTCTTGATTCTGCAGAACAATTTGAATAGCATTCTTAAATGATTGGTTAGCGACTGAAAAGTATATTTCTACTTTTCAGTCGCTATTTCGTTACTAGCAAAACCTCCAGTAATCACTACTTTACCATGTACTTTTCCAGTCTCTACTTCTTTCGTTGCCTGCTTTAAAGTCTCTTTGCTGATGCCTTCTCTGTATACTTTTCCTAAAGTAGTATGGATTTTTTCTTCTTCTACCAATGATGTCAAATGTTTTAATATTTCCCCTTGTGTCTCGATTAGTTGACCATAATCCGTTTTAGTAAACATATACTCCCATTCAAATGAAACAGATAAATTTTTAAAACTTGCAATATCGATTGGTCCATCAAGTCCTACGATCAACCCAATTTTCCCCATAGGTTGAATCATTTCTGCCAGCTCAGTTAGATAGGGACGGATATCATGTAAAACCGCTACGACATCGACGGTGCTTATCCCAACCTTTTCTAGTTGAGGCTTTAACTCTTGATGGTAATCAATTGGATGATCGACCCCATTTTCTTTTAACCATTGAAAGTTTTTGGGGCTGGCTGTCGCAACCACCTCTAACCCACTCCATTTTGCTAATTGTGTGAGAATCGAACCGACACCTCCAGCACCGTTGATGACCAATATTTTTTTACCTTTATTCGCTGATTCTTTAGGAATCAATTGAAATTTCTCAAATAAGAGTTCATAGGCGGTGATCGCAGTTAACGGTAATGCTGCACTAGCTTCGTCCGTGAGATTTTCTGGTGCTTTTGCCACAATTCGTTCATCTACCAACTGATATTCTTGGTTACTACCTGGTTGTTTTGCTGAACCAGCATAATAAATACGGTCTCCTATCTCAAAATTTTCAGATTGGGGACCTTTTGCAACTATTCTCCCTACCGCATCAAATCCCAAAACAGTAAAAGACTCTTGTTTTGGCGTCTGCATTCTAAATTTTACATCCACTGGATTCACTGAAACCGCTGAAATCTCCACCAATAACTCCCTTTTTTTAGGAACCGGAGTTTCTGCCAACTTTTCTAAAAAACTATTTTTGTCAGTCAATGGTAATCCCTCATAAAACCCTATTTGCTTCATTTGTTTTTTCATAGAAACCTTTCCTTCTTTCTTTATACAAAAAGACCTGGATCAATCCACGAAAGGAGTTATCCAGGCTTTCCATTATTTAAAATAGCTATTTTCTCCCAAAGAATTCCCTTGTTCTTCTATCAATCCTTTTAATGATCTTTCTAAAACACCATGATTTTTATCTTTTCTTTTTGATGTCGCACTGAGTGGTTCTTTCTCAGCTTTGTTAAAAGGTTGTACAGAAGGAGAGCCGGCTTTTTTTGTTTGGTAAGGTACCGGTTCATTATCAAATAACAAATATGAATCTTTCATTTTTTTCATTGAATCAACTAGTTCTGCGTCAGAAATACTAGATACTTTTGGATCAGGAATAATTGATGCTGGCACATACTTAGGTACAAAGTAAGAACGCCCACGACCATTTTTTTGTTGGTTCGATGTATAAGCTTTGGTACTTGTGTGCTGCTCTTGACTCTTCTGACTATTCATTGAATCAGCCGCTTTTCTCGTCCGCTGATTAGTCAATGGGCGATTACTTGCTTGATGCGTATGATAATCAGGAAGCTGTTCTTTGTGTCTGACTAAATTTTCTTTTGGAATTGTTGATTTTTTTGAATTGCTCAAATTTCGACGTTTGCGTTGTTCTCTAGCATCGCCTTGAGCAAAGTGAAATTCTTGCATTTGCTCAAACATTGGTTGATTATTGTTTTCGGTTAATAGATCATCCTGTCCATCAAATAAAACACGCCTTTGGTTTTTTGCTAGTTTGACGCCAATTTCGTCATCATAGGCAGGAAAACGAAAATGTTTCCGTCTAATTTCATTCATTTTAAACCATCCTTCTCATAAATGGAACTTTTCTCAATCATAGCATAATTTTTTCATTTTCCATAGTAACCATAACTAAATTTAACCTCTTTCGACGGTCATCTGGTCGTTTCTCGAATGACCAATTCAGGGAAAAATCGACGGTATCCTTGACTTTCTCCTTTTTCGGTAATTTTTTTTAACAACATTTCACCACAAACTTCACCCATTCGTACGATATCTTGTTTTACCGTAGTTAATTTGGGTGAACTGATTTGGTCTAAAAATACACCATCAAAGCCAATGACTCCAAAATCTTCAGGAATTTTTCCCTTTTCTTTAGCAATACCTCTTACAATCCCTAAAGCTAGTCGGTCAGAGCTGCAAATAAAACAAGTCTTTGGTTTAATAGTTGACCAATGATCGGCAAGATATTTCTCTGCCATTGTCGAATGATTTGGGAAACGTAATATTTGTGGCTTCATGTTGGCTGTTTCCATAACTGAAAGGTAGCCTGCTTCTCTTGATAACTCAAATGGCTCATCCTCGTCAATCCCAATATAAATAATGGTCTCGTAACCGCATTCCATAGCATATTGTGAAGCCTTTGCTGTGCCATAATGATTATCGCTATCTACATAATCATAGCCAAAACGATTTTCACCAAAAAGGACGACTGGTTTTTCCAATCGGTCGATCCAGTCAAAATCTTTTTCTCTCACCCCTGTAATGATGTAGCCGTCGCAAGACCCTACGTCAAATGCATCATTGGTTACCAACTGCAAAGAATAGTGCGCTTTTCCAATACATTTTGCAATTCCCATCAATAAATTCATATAATACGGTTCTGTTGTATCAATCTCTTCAAGGATGAAAAGTTTGATGATTTGTGACCGATTAGAAACGAGTGCTTTTGCTGCAATATTGGGGCGATAATCTAATTCTGCCATCGCAGAAAAAACTAATTCTTTTAACTCATCCGTTACTTGTTCCGGGTGATTGATGACACGAGACACCGTCATTTTGGATACATTTGCTTTTTTAGCAACATCAGCTAATGTTGGCATAGGTTGCTCCTTTCACAATAGAAAACTTTTTTCTGTTTTCTACCATTATAGCAAACTTGAAAGCGATAAAATGTAGAAATATCGTAAAAATCATCTGCACGCCAGCATCTTTTTAATAAAAGTTCACTAGAATCGAAAGCCAGTTACTCCATTTTATTAGAAAAATGTACGTTATCTCCATCTATTTTCTAGTTTCAGATATGAACTAGAAAAATAGCAAAGAATGAGACTAAGCCAAAAATAGCCTCCTCTTCTAGTATCTCTAAAACAAATAAACGGTGTTTAAGGAGCAACAACTTCAAAAAATTTGCCGAAATTGACTAAAAATTTGAGAAACACCAAGTAAGTATCCATCAACAGCAAAAACCAGTGTTTGTGTTTCTTGTCAATTTTTGGATATTCTTTCGTATTTCTTGATGCTAAACGCTTTTTTCTCAACCTCAACTTTGCTTATTTCATAGCATTGTTTGCTTCTCTCATACCTCTATTATTAAAAATTCAACATACACCTGTCTTTTCTATTCTTTGGGTCCATTCATCATTTGCACCAAAAATTTGGTTGCTGTATCCATCAATGGTACTTTTACCATATGCTTTTCGGTTTGCGAATAATCAAAAACAATTCCTTGACCATAACGTTCTTTTTGATTATTTTTCACAAAATCATTGGTTTGTTGAAAGGGAATTTTCTCGTCTTTTTCACCGTGCCAAAAATATAAAGGTCGCCCAGCTAGTTTTTCTGGCTGCAAAGATAAATCATATTTTTCGACCCAAGAAATTAAATCAAAATAATCGTTCGGCAGTATGTATTGGTACTGATGAGCTCTTTTGTAAATTTCTTTAGCATACTGTTCAGGCGCAGGGGAACCCATCAGACAAATACCACCAACCAAATGCGGATGTTTTGTTAACAACGCGCAAGTCGTCATCCCCCCCATTGAAACGCCACCTACAGCTACTTTTTCATGAAGAACATCTCGTTTTTCTAAGTGCTTCAATAAAGTCTCAAATTCAAATAAGTTTCCATAAATACTATTCCAAAAGGTAAAGGAAGGAATAGCAGAAACTACTTGCTTTCTTTCACCATGGTTCATTGCATCTGGTAGTAAGACACGAAATCCTTGTTTAGCAAACTTTCTTCCTTGTGTCAAAACTAATTCTTTACTCGTTTGCCAACCATGATAATAAATAATTATCGGAATTTTTTCAGCTCTTAATTCGGTTAGGACAACTTCTAATAATGGAATATTATTTACTTTACGTTTTAATATAATTGGATTCACTTCTTTAGTCTCCGATCTTCATCAAAATAGTCGAACGAAATATTTCCCATCCACTAACCACAATTTGAAATAAACAAATCGTACCAAACAAAATCAAAAATAAGCTCATCGTTTTTGAAAAGAGCAATAATGCTAAAAGACCAGCTAGTCCTAATCCTAAGGTAAGCAGTGGATAAATTGTGAAATTAAAAAAACTAGCAAAGCTGCCAAAAATATTTCCGATAAAGATCACGGAAAATAAAAAAATACTTAAAAGTAAGCTATCGGTCAATGATATCTGAAAGATATTATTATTGGCTACGATGGGCTGCTGAAGTGAATATAAATCTAAATACCCACAAGAGGCAACACTGAGAACATGAGTGACTCCTATGGCTCGGTTTATTATTTTCATTCGTATCACCAACTCTCTTTATAATTCTATTATAATCGTTTTATCATCATTTAGAACAAAAAAGGCTTAAATTTTAATTTTTTCTTTTTTTCCAAATAATCGTTCACAATCAAAATGACCTAACAACCTATAAGTACCTCTTGATTTTTTGTCATGCTCCTCATTTTGACTGTCTAGTTCTGAAAAAACTTAATTCTTTTTTCAGGCATTTCATGTTCAAACTTCTCCTTTTTAAAATAGAGAATAAATATACTTTTGGGAAAATCTACATCAAACTGATCTATTATTAACTCATAAGTAATAATCTATGTTGTCACTAAATTTCTTTGTGAATAAAAACATTTAAGTGAGGCACATCATTAGTAAAACCTTTAATTAAATTAGTTTGAAAACTTGTAATTGAAGTTAAAATGAAATTTACCATATAAAAAAAGCCTTTATTTTTTATTTCCATTAAAAAGCATCGACATATACTCATCATTTTGTTATCATATATCTGATTAACACTATTTTTATCAGGAGAATATATGAAAACGAAACGACAGACAAGTACATTTTTGCACATAGGGACGCTTTTCGCCCTATTGACACTTTTTTTGTTCTTATGCTATTCCTATTTCAGATCTTCCGATATACCATGTAATGCCTTTGGCTGGTTATTGTTAGATCACCCCGGTTTAAGTCAGGTAGATGAGAGCCTCTTCTTGCTAATTCTTTCATCTTTGTGTGGTTTTATTTTTTCATTGGCTTTTCGAACATATGTGAAAAAACAAATCCCCAAAAAGATGGATGAAGCTGCTACAATTTTTGTTGCATCTAGGTTGCTCGCATTGCTGACCGTTTTATTCTATTCCTTTAACCAAAATTCATTGTTCTTTTTTATACTGAATGGACTGGTTATCATTTTATCCATCTTTACTTACTTTATTTTTTCACTAATATTCAAAAAGTTACGCTTGCCACTTTTAATGCAACTAATCCCACTATTCTGCTTTGTCTATAGTGTCTTTTCTTTTCTTGTATTAGCGTTAGCGCCAACTTTTGATCCAGCAAATATTCAAATCACTAGTAATTTTCTTGAATTACTCTTCATTTCGTGTTTAGGAATGATGATGTGGCAAATAAGAAAAACAGTTCAGGACAAGTAAGTCTAAGTGCCTTGAACTGTTTTTTTATTTTTCGGATGATATTGCTAATAAAGAATCCTTTACAATAGACATAAATGATTGAACTTTACATAAAAAACATCAAAGCTAGTCATTTCTGATAACTTTGATGTCTGAGGATTATTAACAGTTGAGTCTAAAAATTTTTCAGTTGATTTTTTCTATATAAGAAAAATCTGCTAAATTTAGTTCCTTGATAAGACGATCATAGACTTTTCTAGCAATATAAGCATGCTCTTCCACGGTTCTTCCAGCAGCGATTTTGGGTAGTTGTCTTCTGCTGTTTGCCGTTTTAACCAACGGCAATGCTAATTGATAGTTGAGCTGATCATCAGTTTTCACAACTTTAACAGTATTCGACAAGATCAGTGAATCAAAGAAGATACTGGAACGACGATTCTTATATTTTTGAGCTTGGATACGCTCAATGATTACTTCAACTTGATCAAAATAATAAGTTTCGTTGACGTCACCGATCAGTTCTACAAGTTTTAAAAATTCTGATGGCACAGGTAATTGTTTCTTTTGTAAATAAAAATAATTGGCAAGAGAATAAGATAACTTGTTATGATAATTTAAAGAAACAAATCGATAATTCTCATTGCCAGCAACCTGTCTCGTCACAGGAATAAGATCTTCTAAGGTTGCATAAAAATAGGTTGAATTAGACACGAAACATTCTTGCCAACATTCATTTCCCATAACCAACTGTTTTTCCGTTTGCGACAAAGGACTAATAGCTTGTAAAATCTTGGCTGCAGCTTCTTCAATTTCTTTTTGATAAGTTTCTTCTTCAAATATTGGAAAATTCAACTTATAACGACGATTTTCCCGCTTGATTAGATTTTCATCAATCAACTGATCAAGAAAAGCTTCAAATTTTGGATGATCAAAATTTTTTTTCAACTCTCTCAAAATAATGTCTTCTTCTTGATGATGATGCAAATACTCAATCAAAGTTGGAAAAACAGCATTGTTTACTAGTTTGCTAAGCAACTGCTGGTGATTTTGTGAATAAAAATAGTTCATTTTTTCCCCTTCTCGTTTTCCCTAGCTCAATCGGAAATAGGCCGAAGAATCCCAAAAATACGAGCAACTATTTTCGGATTCTTCGGCTTATTTTTTAAAGCTGGATCACTTCTGTTCCAACCTCATTTTGATCGAACAAGCTAGGCTGGCATTGTGAGCCTGGAACAAATAGCTGTCAGGCTCTTTAATAAATCGAATAAAAGGTGTTAGCAACCCCTTAGCTAGCTTAGTTAAAAACTGCTGTTAGCTGAGGAACGACTTGTTTCTTACGAGAAACAACACCTTTTAATAAGGCACGATTGTTCGTTAATTTAACTTGGAAAGCTTCTTCGACTTTATCTAATCCTTGACCTGCAACTAATAATTCAGAATCGCTATCTAGGATATTCGTTACCACTAGAACAAAGAGGTCATATCCATTTTTAGCCATTTCTTCAGTCATCGCTTCTTCCAGTTCCGTTTGACGAGCCATTACTTCGCTTAAATCGACTGTATTCACTTGTGCAATACGAACATTAGCTTCTCCCATTGGGAAGCTTTTGGCATCAAGATCAAGTAAGGTTGCAGCTGATTTATCGCTAAGATTTGTACCGGCCTTTAACATATCTAACCCATAGCTTGTCAAATCAACGCCTGCAATTGTTGCAAGTTCTTTTGCAGCTACCTCATCTTCTGATGTGCATGTTGGTGATTTGAATAGCAATGTATCAGATAAAATTGCAGAAAGCATAATGCCAGCAATCTCTTTAGGAAGTTCTACTTGGTTTTCTTTATATAACTTCAAAATGATTGTACTTGTACAACCTACTGGTTCAGCTCGGTAATAAAGTGGATTGGCTGTTTCAAAATTTGCAATCCGATGATGATCAACGACCGCTAAAATTTCTACTTCTGCAATATCAGAAATACTTTGTTGAAATTCATTATGGTCCACTAGCATCACTTGTGTTGCTTCTTCTTTTGCTGATTGAACGACACGTGGGGCAGATAACTTAAAGTAATCTAATGCATATTGTGTTTCTTCGTTAGGTGTACCTAAAGCTACAGCTTCAGTTTCTTTTCCTAGTTGATTTTGCAAGTGAGAAAAGGCGATTGCCGCTCCAATTGCATCTGTATCTGGATTTTGGTGACCAAAAACTAAAATTTTTGACATTTGTCTCGCTCCTTTATGGTTTCTCCTACTTAATAATAGCAAAAAAACCGAAAGAAGCAATACTGACGCTATAATTTCTAGGATGGAAGAAATTCCGATCCATCTTACTTTTATATCAAACAATCGCAAACAAAATTTTTGATAGCGCGAAGTACCATGGAACAGTCATTTAAAAAGTTGGCCATGCCATTACTCATTTCATTGCAGAACTCTTCGCACTGAAAGAAAAAGTTGGAAAAAGTAAATCATTTATCGTTTTTTTCTTTACTAGCCTTTAATGACTACTTGAGTTTTGAGCAAACGGTTCAACTAATCGGTTTTCAGCGATTACCTGTGCCATCCATAAACTTGATTGTTTCGGTAACCGTTTATAGCCATTGTCCAGATCGACACGATAAAAACCATATCTATTTTTATAGGCATTCAACCAACTCCAACAGTCAGCAAATGTCCACATATGATACCCAAAGCAAGGAGAACCTTCTGAAATTGCCTGCTGCAGTTGCGTCAAATGTTCAAATAAAAAATCAATTCGGTAGTTGTCGTCAATAACATTCTCTTTATTGTTGAAACGTTCTTCTTGCGACACACCCATCCCGTTTTCTGAAATATACCATGGAATATTGCTATAACTGTTTTTTAACCGCATCGCAATATCATAGATTCCCCGCGGATAAATCTCCCAGCCACGATGTGGGTTAATTCGTTTCTCCGGCCAATCATAACCTCGGAATAAATCTCTTAGTCCTGTGATTGGTCGTTTCTTGTCTTGAGGTGCTTGAACACGTAATGGCTGGTAATAATTACAACCAATAAAGTCTACTGTATTCTCCGCAAAAATTTCTTTATCACCTGTTTCTGTTTTAGGAAGCAAATCACTTTCTCGTAATACCTCTACCAGCTCTTCTGAGAAAGTACCTCGTACCGCACAGTCCAGAAAGCTGCGAATATAAAACAGGTCTGCCCACTTTGCAGCAGCCACGTCTTCAGCTTCTTCGCTTTTAGAGTAAACGGGTGCTAAATTGAGAATGATAGAAATTTGTCCGTCATTAAAAGAAGAGCGCCGGTACTCCTTTACAGCTTTCGCATGCGCTAGTAGTGTGTGATAGGCAACTTGTATAGCTCGTTTAAAATCATGCACCTTGGGCCAATGTGCATCTCCCATATACCCACATTCGATGTGTACAAGAGGCTCATTGAACGTCGCCCATTTTTTTACTAAATCTCCAAAAGCTTCAAACGCAGTCTTTGCGTAAAATGCAAAATGATCCGCTGACTCACGAACTTCCCAGCCACCTTTTTCCATCAGCCACCAAGGCATATCAAAATGGAACAAATTGATGATCGGCTCAATGCCATTATCCAGCATTTCCTGAAAATAGGCTCGGTAAAAATCAACAGCTTGCGGATTTAATGTCTTGCCATCCGGTAAAAGACGCGTCCAAGCAATCGATGTCCGATAGGAATTTAAATTCATTGCCTTCATACAGGCAACATCTTCTTTGTATTGATAATACGTATTAGAGGTATTTTCTGGTCCTGTTCCGTTATAAAACAATTCTGGTTCTATTTCAAACCACTTATCCCAAGTTGATGGGCTCTTGCCATCAACCAAAGCAGCTCCTTCTGTCTGAGGGGCAGAAGCCGCTGCTCCCCACAGAAAGTTTTGTGGAAATGTATCCATTTAAAATTTCCTTCCTTTTCTATCGTTTTATCCACTGATTCCCTTCAGTCAGTGAACCCAATGATCATCGTTTATGTTGGTTCATTCTTTTTCTCATTTATATTTACCATGATTTGGCAAAATTATTTAGTCAGTGTGATACTCGTTCTCTTTGATCTTTATCATGAAACCATTTGTTTGACCATCATCGCTATGCTAGTTGCTAATGATCTCATTTTGGTTTCTCCAAACTCTTGATGTTTTGTTCAAACAAAGCTGGACGCTAGGAACATCCCAAACGTCCACTTTGATGTTAAAGATGATTATTCGGTTTTAGCCCAACGATCATATGCTTTTTGATAAGTGCTGACAAAATCATTTAATCCCATTGATTTTAATGTACTGACATATTCATCCCATTTAGCCAAACTTTCCACACCTGTAATAAATTTAGCTTCCATTTGCTCTACATAAGTCCGAATGTCCGTCGCGTTGATCGCAATTTGATCTGCTTCATCTTTCGTCATATAAACAATTGGGAAAGGTACCTCGGTATTGGGCATGATTTTCTCGTTGATTTCTTTCATGCGAAATTCCGTCCATACACTAGGATCAGGATCGTTGACATTAGCTAAAACACTTTGGGCATAATCGTCTTCTAATCCCGGTACGACTAAGCCATAATCCATTGCAATTTTCCCACGGTCTTCTTCCATCTTTTGTTTATTTTCACCTGTATATACCCGAACTTTTTCTCCAGAATCGTTTGTTTCATATTTCCAAAATGCCCCTTCTGGACCTTTTGTCATTAAATCTTGCCCTTCTTCTGTGTAAAGATAGTCCGCCCATCGCATTGCTGCCTCTGGACTTTTACATTTATTGGTAATCGCAAACGTTCCAGTTGTTACACGAGGATGACCCGGTGCTAAAGGTGTATTTTGAATACTTGAAGTAACTGGTGAAAACATTGGATCTGATAAAGACTCCTCAGGCATTTTACCAGTAGCCATGTATGAAGCATACGCGCCAAATAAACCGACTTTATCTGTTTGTGTGTTTCCTTGATACTTTTCTTCTGACTGCGAGAAGACTTCTGGGTCCAGCAATCCTTCTGAATAAAGTTTATTCATATACGTTAAATATTCCTTATAGTTAGCCGATGCAGCAGCATAACGCACTTTTCCGTTAACTTCTTCGATTCCTAAAGATTTCATACCAAAAGCAGGTAGCAACCACGTACGAATAATTGCCAACTTGTTGCCGTCTGATAACGGAATCTCATCTTGTTTGCCATTACCGTTGGGGTCTTCTTCTTTGAATCGCTTCAACAATTTATATAACTCATCCGTGTTTTTTGGCAATTCGGTTACCCCTAATTTTTCTAGCCACTCGCCGTTATACCATAAAGGTGAGATATAAAGAGGGCTAGAGGTATCTTCTGGATATAATCGTGGTAAAGAATAAATGTGACCATCTGGTGCAGTAATTGATTTTTTGAACTCTGGGTTCTCATCAAGGATTTTCTTTAAATTTGGCGCATAGTCATCAATCAAATCCTCCAAGGCAATTAAAATTCCTTGTGATCCATAATCTGATTGTTTGGCATTTGAAAGACCACTTCCTGCACCAAAAATAACATCTGGTAACTCACCAGAAGCAAAAGCCAAATTCAATTTCGCTTCAAAATCTGTACTTGGCGGAGTAATATAATCAAAATTGATTCCAGTTAATTCCGCTAACGCTTTAGCCGAAGCTAACTCATCCCATTCTGCTTCTCCACCAGGCGCCATCATCGTCATGTTGATTTTTTCTTTGACGATTGGCATTCCGGTTTTTTCAACGGCAATAGTTTCTTCTTTTCCAGCAGTATTTCCCTTGTTCCCACAAGCACCCAAAAGAGTTGTTGTCAACACTAATGATGCAATTACTAAATAACATTTTTTCATTCATTTCACTCACTCTCTTATTTATTTTTAGTTAGCCTTTCAAAGAACCAACCATGACACCTTTAACAAAGTACTTTTGTAAAAACGGATAGATCATAATGATTGGTAATGTCGAAACGATCATTACTCCATATTTAATGACTTGTGCAAGCTGTTGTTTACTATAAGCTACTTCTGCTGCCGCTGCTGTCATCTCTGTTGTTCCTTTTGTTAAATCTTGATTCACTAAAATCTCTCGCAGGATTAATTGAAGCGGATACATTGATTTGTTTGTTAAATAGATTAACGCACTAAAATAACTATTCCAATGGGCCACTCCGCAAAATAGTCCCATTACTGCAATAATTGGCATTGATAATGGTAAAACAATCTTCATAAATATCTGAAAGTCAGAACATCCATCAATCAATGCCGCTTCCTCCATTTCTCTAGGAATGGTAGATTGAAAGAAAGTACGTGTAATTGCAATATTATAAACTGAAACGGCCCCTGGAATAACTAACGCCCAAATCGAATCATTCATCCCTAGATTTTTAATCAATAAATAAGTAGGTACCAAACCGCCACTGATAAACATAGGAACCATCAAAAACTTCATAAATAGATTTTTCCCATAAAATTCTGCTCTTCCTAGAGCATATGCACAAGGAAGTGTACATAATAAATTGATAAATGTTCCTAGTAATGTGTAATAAATCGTGTTCCGGTAACCTTGCCAGATACTTTTATACGTAAAAATCGTTTTGTAACCATCCCAAGTGATCTTTTTTGGCAATAACCACATTTCTCCAGAATTGACGGAGGTCGGACTAGATATAGATGCGCTTATAACATAAATCAACGGATAAATAACCAACAAAAGGGCAATGGCAATAAACAAGTAGATGAGAAACATAAAAAATTTGTCGCCTTTCGATGATCGGATCGCTTTTGAATACATTATTTCCCCTCCATTACCATAAGCTTGTTTCGCTGACTTTACGCGAAATTTTATTTACTGTGATCAATAAAAATGCGTTGATTGCTGCATTGAACAGTCCGACAGCTGATGCATAGCTGTACTGTGCATCAAGCAACCCTTGTTTGTAAACAAACGTGGCAATCACATTTGAAGAATCCATATTCAACGCATTTTGCATCAACAGGATTTTTTCATAACCTAATGACATCAAACTCCCCACATTCATGATCAGTAAAATAACCATAGTAGGAATGATAGTCGGTAGGTTGATATACCAGATTCTTTGCCATCTCGTTGCACCATCGACAGTTGCAGCTTCATGAAGCTGTGTATCAACACCAGATAATGCAGCTAAATAAATCACTGAACCCCATCCTGTTCCTTGCCAAACCCCAGATAATACGTAGATCGTTTTAAACCAACGAGGATCTGTCATGAAACTAATTCGCTCAAAACCTAGAAAAACCAGTAGATGGTTAATAATACCGGTGGAAGGCGTCAAAAAAGCAATTAACATACCGCATACGACAACGACTGAAATAAAATTAGGTGCATAAGTCACTGTCTGCGTAAATTTTTTAAATTTTCCATCTTTCAACTCATTTAGTGCTAGTGCTAAAATAATCGGTAGCGGAAATCCTACGACCAAAGAATATATACTGATACCTAACGTGTTTTTAATTAGATCCCAGAAATAGTAGGAATCAAAAAAACGTTGGAAATGCTTAAATCCTACCCAAGGACTTCCAAAAATCCCTAATGATGGGATATAATCCTTGAATGCTATAATCACACCGTACATGGGACCGTAAGAAAAAACAGCAACCACCACCAATGCTGGAATGACAAAAACATACAGCTGTCGGCTTTTATATAATTTTTTTTTGATCTCTGACCATTTTGTTTTCTCTTTCTCTTTATTGACATCAAGTAATGCATCAGCCATTTTTTAACCTCCTTTTATGAAGTTCACTCATCTCTATCCTTGTGGCTTTTTTAAAATTTCAAGACCAATCAGCCCAATTGCTGGTTTCTCTAATTCACTGCTGAGGATATATATTTGATCTTCTTCCGTATATACTTCTAATTCTTTTTTTGTAGATAAATCTTTAATCACATGATGTTTATCGGCCTCAATGTCAGCTAAAAATATTTTTTCTTGTGTAAAGCGAATACTTTGAAAGGCATAGTGTATGGTTTGATCTTTGCTGTATGTTAATTTCCACTGATTTTGCCATTCTTTAGGTTGTGAGCGAGTTTCATAGATTCCTTCTCCATAGATATTTAGCCAATTCCCAATTTCCTGTAAGATTTTGGTTTCTTCATCAGTAAAGGTACCATCTGGTTTTGGCCCAACTCCTAAGATCAAATTCCCACCTTTGCTGACCACATCGACAAAAGTTTCCAATAGTTCTTGGGAACTCTTAAAGCGATCATTTGGTACATAGCCCCAATCATCACCAATCGGGATATTACTTTCCCAAACTTTCTTGGGAATTTCAGCTAGTTCTGGCACCTTTCGTTCAGGGGTCACATAGTTCTCATGTCTGCCTCCCATCATACGATCCACAATAATTAATTCCGGTTTCTTCTCACGAGCGATTTCTGCTAATCGATCCATTTCCAGGTCTTCTTTTTTCTGTCCACACCAACCAGCATCTAGCCATAAAAGATCCACATGACCATAGTTATGCGTGATTTCTTTAATCTGATTATGAACAAAACTTACGTAACGTTGCCAAATTTCTGGGTAACGTTCCGTATCATAGCTCGCATGACGCCCCTTGATCGTATCGTCATCCAACCAATAAAACGGCGAATACCAATCGGCTTTTGAATAGTAGACTCCTGTTGCTATTTCTTCCTTACGAAAAGCCTCAAAAACTTCTTTTAAAATATCTCTTTTAAACGGGCTTTGTTTACCGCCAACCTTATATTCTGTTTCAAGAGTATTGTACATATTAAACCCATCGTGATGTTTCGTTGTAAAAATACAATACTTAAAGCCTGCTTCTTTACATATACTTGCCCATTTCTTTGCCTGTAATTTTTCTGGGTTAAACTCTTTAATCAAATTCCAGTAGTCTAGTTGCAGTTGTTTAAAATCTTTCCGAAACTCACGCCCTTCTCTTGCCCAAAGGTCTTTTTCAGAAAGTTGCCAAGATTCTACGATTCCTGCTTGAGCATAAAGTCCGTAGTGAAAAATCACGCCAAGTTTTAAATCTTGAAACCATTCTAATCGTTCTTTTAGCATTTCTGTTTCTGGATAAGTCCTATGATCTAATTCAACCTCTTTAGGTACTTCGATATCTCCGCGTATCGCCATTTATGAAACCCCTTTCATGTTTGTGCTTTAAATTTACAAAAAAAGCAAGGCAACAGCAATATGTAAAAAGCATAAGCCATGTAAAAACAGCATAAAGCGTAACTTATTTAGAGGATATCTATATCTTATCTCTTAGTCGGAAAGTAACTATGTAAAAGTAGAAAAAGCTATGTAATAATCGCATACTGATAGAAAACATAAATAAACCTTACTATAATAAAAAGAGCTGTATGACTAATACAAGGAGGTTTTAGCTATGAATCAACATAAACGATCACCACATTCTATTTTTGATTTCACCTATTCTTTAGGAAAATTCTTGCTTTTTCTCATCAAGCTCCAAGTATTTTGGTTTTTATCGGTATTAAGAGGTTGTATTCTACTAGGAACTTTTCCCGCAAGTGTTACCGTTCTCAAATTTTTCTATCATTTATTTGAAGAAAAACAAATTCCTCAAGTCTTATATTCAGATTTTCAAACAAGCTTCAATAATCTGTTTATTTCAACAAATCAACTAGGCTATGCTGCTGGCATGTTACTAGGATTTCTATGGATGGATCTGAGAATTGCAGCTGTGTATTTACAAAACCCTTTCATTCATATGGGGATCTTATTATTATTTATCGCAACTGTCATAGTCATTCTTTATTTATTCCCAGTATTTTTACGTTATGATTTGTCATTCACACAATATTTCAAACAAGCATTATTTCTATCTTTGTGTAGCTTGATTGAAACCGTAGCGATTATTCTGGGGATCTTTGTCGTGACGGCTGTCTCTACCTTTTTCCCAATTTTGACAATCGTGGCTTTTGTGCCTTTATTCTGTTTGCCATTAAGTTGGTTCTCTTTGCAATCAATGATTAAAATTGAAGAAAAAAAAAGTACGTTAACGCAATAACAAAAAAACAAACCTTAAATCAAACAAACAGCTAAAAGCTGTAACAGAACTGCGAGGAGATTTTACAAGGAAACCTCAATAATAGCTCTTTTTTTAACTTACAATCTACAATGTGATTCGTCAGCCCTTTAGGTAAAAGTCAAATGTCTGTTTCACTCCTTATTCATAATTGTCGCCATCAAAGGGAACCTTCTGTCAATCGTTGACTCAAGCCTTTTTTCAATTTTTGCTAAGGCTACTACCTGTTACTTATCCCTTTCGTTTTTTCTTTCATTTATTATTTTCCAGAAGCTGATCGACTATGTATATTCATCAACTTTCACTATGTCAAATAAACAGATTATGTAATTTCAAGCTAGTTATTTTCTTTTTTTACAAGTGCTATATACTGAAAATGAAAACGATTACTTCAAGGAGGTTATTATGCAAGTTTCAATCGAACTTACAGATGTCATGCGTGATTTTTTTGAAATTGCGACAAACGAATTAGCGTTAACTATTTCAGATAATGGAAAACCACTCCAACTGATTTAGCGCAACGGTTCATTAAAAATTGAAAATAAAGAAAACGAAACGTTTATCTATTTTCAGGAAAAAGCCCATCTTTTTCGAGCGCTGTCACTCTGGTTAGATCGCTGTGAAGAAGAATTTGTTTATGAAGAGTTTCCGCAATTTGAAAAAATTGGGCCCATGGTAGATCTTTCTAGAAATGCTGTGATGACTGTTGATCAGCTGGAACACTTTTTTGTTCTTTGTAGCAAGATGGGATTAAATAGCTGCATGCTTTATATGGAAGATACGTATCAAATCCCTGATTATCCTTATTTTGGTTATTGTCGTGGTGCCTATTCTCTTGAGGAATTAAAGGCGTTGGATGCTTTTGCAGAGACGGTAGGGATCGAGCTGATTCCTTGTATTCAAACGCTGGCTCATTTAACTAATCCGCTAAAATGGGGATTTGCCAATGGTATGAGAGATACAAGTGATATTCTCCTTGTGGAAGAGGAAAAAACATATCAATTTTTAGATCGTGCAATTTCTGTGATCGCAGCCGCTTTTAAAACCTCAAAAATTCATATCGGGATGGACGAAGCTCATGATCTGGGACGTGGTCATTATTTAACCCAGCATGGTTTGATCGATCGCTTTGATATTATGGAAAAGCATCTGAAAAAAGTAATGGAAATCTGCAGGAACTATCAGTTACAGCCCATGATGTGGAGCGATATGTTTTTTAGAATCGGTTCAAAGTCAGGAGACTACTACGATAAAGACGTACATTTCCCAGAAGATTTGATTGCAAAGATTCCTGAAATTCGTATGGTTTATTGGGATTATTATCATCATTCAAAAGAAGAATACCAATTGCATTTTTCAAATCATAAAAAATTGCAACGACCGATCGTTTTTGCGGGCGGTATCTGGACGTGGAATGGTCTTGCACCAAATTATGGAAAATCATTTGAAACGACAAGAGCTAGTCTTTCTGTCGCAAAAGAGGAAAAAATCAACGAAGTTTATGCTACTTTATGGGGCGATGATAGTGCTGAAACACCGATCATCGCAAGTTTGTTAGGATTACAACAATTCAGCGAGGAACAATTTGCTCCTGAAGTAAGCATGGAACTGATTATGGAGCGTTTCCGTCTCTTCCACCATCTTGAAGCTGATGATTTTTTACTGCTAGATGCTTTTGATCAGACGAAAGGTGTAGCAAAAAATAACCCTGATGGATCAAATAGTAGTAAGTTGGCACTTTATCAAGATCTATTATACGGTCTTTACGATGTTGATCTGCAAAATTTAGAACTTCCTGCGCATTATAAGGACTTAAGTGAGAAACTATCTAGCGTAACAGCTAATGAGGACACACAAACGATGTTTACTTTTTATCAGAAATTAGCACAAGTCCTTTTTATAAAAACAAATTTGATCGGTCGCTCTTATCGAGCCTACCAATCAAAAAGGAATGACCAGTTACAACTAATCCTTCACGAACTGGAAGTTCTCACCAAAAAGATCAATGAGTTGCAACACCTCCATCGCCAGCTATGGTTTGAATGGAATAAACCCTTTGGCTATGAAATTATCGATCTTCGTTACGGTGCCTTAAAAAGTCGGATAGAAACAGCCGTTTGGCGACTGAATAAATTTTTAACAGGAGAAATCAAGCAATTGCCTGAGCTTGAGCAAACGCCTTTACCCTTCGATGCTCCTTTCAAAACAGCAAGCGGTGTCGGGCGAAACTTGTTCCATGGAATTTATAGTGCTAGTAAACTATCAGATATCTAAAGGCAGGGATAAAAAATGAAAAAGAGAACTCTTTTTTTGGTCATTCTGAGTATTTTTTTGTTGGTCACTGCTGCTTCTCAGCTTGTCAGAAACGTGCCTCGTGTCGAAGCAAAACAGACATCTACTAAAATCACTGGGAAAATCAATAATCAAAGAACTGCGAACATCTGCCATCAGCTTTTGCAACAAAATTTAAAGGCTGCAACGGATAAAAATCTGAACGACTATTTAGCAACACTAGTCAAAGATGCACATAAAGCTACCGCAAAAGAAATGCAGCAATTTTTTAAAGACTATGATGTCAGTCATGAACTGCTTTCTTTCGAAGTAATCAAACAAACACCTCAATCAATGTTAGTAGCGGCAGAACAAAAAACAGTGAATCATGGGAAGAAGGCGTATCGAGATCATATCACAACGGCATGTCATACCTTTATTTTGGAAGAGAATGAATGGAAAATCAAAGAAACAACAATGACAAATACACAATTTTTAAATTAGGAGTGTTCATATGAAAAAATTCAATAATTGGCCCACCGACTATCCTGATCCTAACTGGTTTATCCATGATCGTTTTGGTTTGTTTATCCATTTTGGTTTGTTCAGTGTGGGAGCTAGACACGAATGGTTTATGACCACAGAACAAGTCTCTTTAGAGGAATATTCAAAAAAATATTTTCAGCATTTTAACCCTGATTTGTTTGATGCAGATGCTTGGGCAAAAGAAGCCGCTCGCTGTGGGGTGAAATACATGGTATTCACGACAAAACATCATGAAGGCTTTGCCTTATGGGATACGAAACAAACTGATTACAAAATCACCAATACTGCTTTTGGACGAGATCTTCTGGCAGAGCTACTCCCGGCTTTTCGCAAAGTCGGGATCAAAATCGGGTTATATCACTCACTGATCGATTGGCGCCATGAACATTTCCCACTGGACGGACTGCATCCTGAAAGAGAGAACCAGAAACTGCGAGAAAAAAATTCCGAAAGAGATATCAAGATTTATCAACGCTATCTTCGTGAACAAGTCAAAGAACTACTGACAGAATATGGAAAAATCGATTATTTATGGTTCGATTTTTCTTACAGTCACCGCGATTGGGGTTGGTCAAAAGGAAAAGGGCACATTGATTGGGATAGCGAAGCACTAGAAAAGCTCTGCTTAGAACTGCAACCTCATCTCCTATTGAATGATCGACTTGATTTAGGCCATGGCATCACTACTCCGGAACAGTTTCAACCTGATAAACCATTAGAGAAAAACGGCATGCCTGTTATCTGGGAAGCTTGTCAGACAATGTATGGCACTTGGGGGTATGACCGTGACAATATGGAATGGAAAAGTAGTGAGATGCTTTTGAAAATGCTGATTGATACCGTTTCAAAAAATGGGAATTTCTTGATGAATATTGGTCCTAATCCACGAGGAATGATTGATACGAAAACGTTGGAACGGCTTCATGCTATCGGGGATTGGATGACCCTTCACAAAGCATCTGTCATTGGCTGTTCATATAGCGCCTTTGAAGCTCCTGACGATTGCCGATATACACAAAATGGAAACAAGCTTTATCTGCATCTCTTTTCTTATCCTTACCGCAACATTCATCTTAAAGGATTAGCAGGTAAAGTTGAGTTTATTCGTCTGCTCAATGATGGCTCGGAAATTTTTTATCGAGGATTTGATCCGAACGAAGTGATTACTTCTACAGAAGCAGTCATTGCTCCAGAAGATCTTGTCATCACCTTGCCAATCATCAAGCCTGATGTGCTGATCCCAGTAATTGAAATTACCTTGAAAGACGAATAAAGATCAAATAAAGAGCAAATATAAAGCAGATGATACTTCCTTCGTCGATTCACAAAAAATACTGGCATCGAAAGCTTGTAAAAACATACTTTTAGTGAGAAATATCGTAAAACATTTGAATAACTACCCAAGTTGTATGCTGAAAAAGCAACAATTTGGGTAGTTATTTCAGTCTTTTACAATTATTTGCTTTTGTTTTTTTAGTTAGAAGCTCAAAACTGAAAATAAAATGACTTCTTCGTCCTGCTCCAGTTCGATGCCCCCTTTAGTTTACTCCTATTTATTGCTTATAAAGTTCCTTCTCTATTCATTGTTCGGTATTGACCTGGAGTCACACCAACGTTCGTCCTGAATTTTCTCGTATAGTTTGAAACATCATAATAACCATTCTTTTGAATAATCGTTTTTATTGGCAAATCAGTTTCTATTAAGTCTTGCTTGATTTTTTCTAGCCGCAATTCTTGCAGATATTTTGAAAAAGTAGTACCTGTTTCTTTTTTGATAAAACGGCTAAGATACGAAACTGAAAGTTGAAATTCATCTGCCAACTTTTCCATAGATAATTGGGAAGAAGCATAGTTTTTGTGAAGATATTCGAACAATTCTTTTTTCAGCACAGACTCTTGATTTTGTGGCTTAACTTGCATAACCTCACAGATCATTTTTGCGAGCATTAATAGTTGTTGCTTCAATTCGAGTAAATTACTAAACTTGGCACTTTTTTCTGCTTTTTTCAAAATTGTTTTATTTTGCAAATTACTACTTACTTTAGCAACTGCATTTAATAGATAAAAACCATACATTTTTTGTCCACTATAAGAAAAGTGTTCTTTAATCCCCCGCTCAATCAACGATTCTATCGTTTCCGCAGCGATCGTTAAGTCTCCTTGACGCAGACTTTGAATCAATTTCAGTTTTTCTCCATCTGGGTAATTAATGCTGGTTGAAGACTCTTCGCCTGGAATTTCATTATAGAAAACAAAGTTATTTTCTACTGTTGAATAGTCTAATGCGGCCAAACCTTCAATATAAGAAGCATTGATCTTCGTAAGGTTTTCAGTACTATTTCCTACTCCTATCCTAAAAGTACCGTAACACACTTTTTTTAGTTGCTGAATCATCTCTATTACAACTTTCTTGTGACTAGTGTTTTCATAAGTACTAAAGATATAGGCGGTCACTCCTGCAGATAGGATCTCTGTACCATATCCCGAAAAGTTCTTTCCGCTTACTTTCAGCGGTAACTCATTAGCTGTGTCGTCAATGCTCTGGATAGGATAATCAACTACGACGACAAAATAGCAAGTACCGGTAAAATGCACTTGGACAGAGTTCAGTAGAACTAATGAATCTTCTGGAGACTTAAATTTCCCTCCTAAAATTTTTCTAAGGACCTGTTCTCTCGCATGGGGAGTCTGTCGTTTAATTTCTTTATGTAGCTCTTCATGTTCGTTCAAAAATTGCGCCAACGTTTCATAGACATTCCCGTTGGAAACAGCTACACCGATTTTATTTCGATAATATTGATCAATCAATTTTTCAATGTTGCGGATCGGCTGTGAAAAACGAGTACCTATAATCACTACAAGCACTAGACCAAACACAAATATCACAAAAAAAAGTTTTAAAAACTTTTGGTGGATGGTATTGATCTTTGTCAAAGCTTGTGATGGATCCATTACAGAAACAAATGACATATTCAAATCCCTGCTATTCAAAGACTGGACAAGATAGTTTCGATGGTTGTAGTAAAAATTATCCTGTTGCAAGATCATTTGAATTTGCTTCGGCTGATGCAAATGCGCGGTTAGTTTGTTATTACTGGTATCTGCTGCTAGAATACGATACGAGTCATCAATCAGATAGTTGGTACTGATACCATCACTATTGGAAAGATTCAACAGCTTATTCAAAATCGAAAGATTGATTGAATAGATTGCTGCGCCATAAAAATGCATTTCTGCATCTTTAATTGGAACAATGTAAAAAAGTTGTGTGGAATTAGGTTCTTTTTTCAGGGTTAGTCCAGTTGGAATATCGTTATCAAGATGTGAAAGCAGCTCTTTTTTATCAAGCGAATGATTATTGATTTTACGTTGCAAAAAATTGTCCACTGTCAAGCTACCGGCAGATGAAAACAATGTATTTGGGTTTTCTTTGTAGTAAAGATAAATTTCCTCAACAAAATCATTACTTAGCTTATATTGTTGCAAGCTAAGTTGTCCTTCACGAGCATAATAACTATGGGAAAGCCTTCCAGGTGAAAGATTGGTGTTATAAGGAATATGTTGAGTGATATTATCCAATTGCAAAAACTTATTTTCAGATGAGTACTTCAATTGGAGTAACTGATTTTTGGCTGTCAAAACAACTTGCTGATTAATGCTTTCTTTAGCCGTATGAAACCAAATTAACGATACCATAAAAAATGGCACTAGAAAGACAAAAAGATAAGATAGAATCGACTTAGAAAGCTGTCTGTACTGTTTATTTTTTCCGTTAGTAGCAACTTCTCGTACCATATGTCCCTCCTTGATTCTTTAGCTAATCCTGTCGTGGTATCTAGGGCTTTAGTTATAAATAGCAACTTTTCATTTCTATAATTACTCCTCACAATTCCATCCGCACTGGTCAATGAATAGATATCTACAGGTTGCTGATCCCGATGAAAATACCTAAAAAAGCTGATCCATCCACTTCATAGAACCATTTTCATTATCCTGACAACCCAGCTTTTTGCCGCCACATTTTATTTACATATATCACAAATCTAATTTTTATCTGTTATTCTTCCATCGTTTCCTTTTATTCCAACGTATGTATGCCTCGATTATAAAGCGCTTTCTAAACAAAGGAAATCCTTGCTTAAAATTTTGATCATTGTTCAAAAATTAGCAAGATTTTTGTTCAACTCATTCATTTTTATTCAAAAGCATTTTATTCGCAAAAAGAAAGCGCTATAATAAAAGAAAAACTTGGAGAAAAAAATGGAGACTAGACGTACAAGCGATCTTTTAAGCTATTTGGTAAAAAAGAAACAAGCAACTTCCAAAGAACTTTGTACTCACCTTCACTGTAGTATAAGTACACTTCGCAGAGAATTACTTGAGCTAGAAAAACGAAAATTGATCCGTAGAACTTGGGGCGGGGCGATCTTGAACGAAACGACAAACATGGAATATACTTATCTTCAAAGAGAAGCCAGTAATATCCCGGAAAAAAAAATCATCAGTGAATTAGCACGAGATTTTATTGCACCAGGTATGTGTATTTTTTTAGATTCCAGCAGTACGGTTCTACACCTTATTCCACTACTTGTTAAGATACCTAACTTAATTATCATTACCAATGGTTTACGTACAGCTTTAAAGTTAAGTGAATGTCAGAACGAATCTTTAAAAATTTATTTGACTGGTGGTGAAGTCAAACTCAATGCTAGTACAGTTATTTCAAATACACTTGATCCTATTACCAGTTCCTTTCGTTTCAATGCTGCCTTTTTATCTTGTCGGGGGCTCGACCATGAAGGGATTTATGAAGCAAACTTCAATCAAGCACAAATCAAAAAAGAAATGATGAATAAAGCACAAGAGATTGTTTTATTGGCTGACGAAACGAAATTTGACTCTACTCATTTTTTCAAGATAGGTGATTATTATGATTATGATGCGATTGTTACCAATAAAAAACCGCCTAAGATTTATCATAGAATCATTGAAAAAAATGACATTCACTTGGTGTATCCCACTGAATGAGAAATATAAATGGACAAAAAACGATTGGAGCATCCAATATTTCTCATTGTCCAACTTGTTGATAGAACTTTCGCAACCAGCCAAACAAACGCCCTTGTTACTCACCCTTTTTCTTCTCAAAAAGCAGGTGACTCAAACAGCACTTATTTGCTTCATCAAAAGAAAGAGCACACCTACATCAAGCTATTATGGATTAACCTAAATTCACAGATCATCGAACAAGACAATCCGCTTATAAAAAGTGTTTTGGTATCGCTAAAAAATGAACATACAGCATTGAGACCATTGCTTAATTGGCTCTATTATTTATGTGACTGGAGGATTCTTCAGTCACATTTTCGTGCGCTTTGTGCGAAACAAAAAATCTGAGACAGAATGAGATTCATTCTGACCCAGATTTGATTTTACACAGCTACTCAGTTCTTATTGATAAAGAGTCGCATTTGCTAAACACTTTTTGTAATAATTAAGTTAAAAATAAATAAACCAATATAGCAAAACAATTATATAAACTATGCGTTATTATGGAATACCAAATGTTTTGTGTTTTTATATAGACAAATCCTAAAAGAATTCCACTTAAGAAAATCACTAAACCGAATCCATGAACAAGTGCAAATAAAAAAGCAGAAATTAGCATTATTATATACTGACTTTTTTTATTAGTTTGAAGGTTAATCATACAGAAGCGAAAAACTATTTCTTCTAAAATTACGCCATAAGTAATTGCGCTAAAAAAGAAGAAAGAGAGTGAATTTTTTAAATCACTCGGGCTTAAACTTTTTGAAATTGGTGTATTAATCAAATTAATAATAAATAGTATGAGAAATGAAGAAATAACAACTCTTAAGAGTTTTGTTATACTGATTTTTTTCAATTCTTGGATTAAAGTAGAATAAAATAAAACGACTGACAAAATGAAAAAGAAGATACTACTATGCTCAAATAAAAAATAAATATTCGAGGGTACACCAAGCGAAGGAATAATAAAAGTTAAGAGTAAGTACGTACTACAAAATAACCATTTAACCATTCAATCACTATCCAATAGGAATATAATCAATATACTGTGTGTTTGCTGTTGCAGTTTCTGTACGAACATAACGATTATCAACTTTCCTATAAACTTTATAGGTTACGGTTATTGTTGCATTTTGACGATATTTTTTAAATTTTCCACTTGCAGAAGTAGTTCTATTTAATTCGATTTTCATTCCAAAAATATTAGCACTAACGGATAATTTTGTACCACGCGTATGAGTTTCTACACCTAAATAAGTTCGAGTTCCTTTCTTGATTGACCAGTTTTGAGGTTTTGACCAAGTTCTCGTTTGAATAGTAGATTCATCTAATACGTAATAATAGTCATCATCAGAATAAGCAGCTATATTAGAAATATTATGCTCACTAGCTAATACTCCAACGCTAGGCATAATGGCAGAACCTAAAGTCAAAATGGACGTTGATAATAACATTGTTTTAAATAAATGCTTTTTCATGGTGTTCTCTCCCAGTAACAATAGATTAAGAAAACGTTTTCTGTGTTTTTAGAATAATAGAAAAATTTAAGGTTGTCAATATTCATTCTATATAAATTTTGTTATTTAATTTTACGATAAAACCAATCAAAAATAGGATAAAACACCATATATTAGTTAACTATTTGTAATTTTAACTAATTTACCTCAAAGAATCCTGTAAAAGCTTGTTCATACGTGATGTCTCTTTTTTCTTTTTTGTTCATTGTTAAAAGAAATTCCAGAAACGCAAGATGAAAGCTTTCGAGTGAAGCTTCAAACCTTCTGTACTATGAAGATGGGAACACCAATGCGCTGATTTCTCCGTACTCTAATGGGAAAATAGAAGCGAAGAATCCTCATGAAAAGACAACCAAACGAGTAACTTACAGATTTAAATCAATTAATTAAAGTAAATGAAAAAAATCTGAGACAGAATGAGATTCATTCTGACCCAGATTTGATTTTACACAGCTACTCAGTTCTTATTGCTGAGATATCCTCGATAGTCTTCTGTGTGAAGTAGTCGTTTGGCATTCTCGACTCTTTCTTTTGTTGGCGGTTCAATACCTTCTAGTGGATAATCTAAGCCAAGTGTTTCCCACTTATATTTCCCCATCGTATGGTAAGGTAGAATCTCTACTTTAGCTACATTGTTCAATGTCTTGATAAAGTCATCCAGCCGAATCAAGTATTCATCATAGTCACTGCGTTCAGGAACTAATACGTGTCTGATCCACACTGGTTTATTGATCTCAGAAAGATATTGCGCCATCTCCAGAATATTTTCATTATCCCAACGTGTTAACTTTTTATGCTCTTCGTTGTCGATGTGTTTGATATCAAACAGTAACAATTCAGTATACTTCATCAATTCTTGAAAACGAGAAAAGAATGGTTCGTCACGCGTGAAAGGCTTCCCACAAGTATCTAGCGTAGTATGCATACCACGCTCTTTCGCTTTCTTGAACAGTTCGATCAAAAAATCGATCTGTAATAAAGGTTCGCCTCCACTAACAGTGATACCGCCTTCTGAACCCCAATAGGAACGATAGCGCTCTGCTTGGTCTAATAGTTCATCCGCCGTATATTCTTTTCCTCCGCCTATATTCCATGTATCAGGATTATGACAAAATTCACAACGCATGCGACAACCTTGCATAAAAACGACGAATCTAACGCCTGGTCCATCTACAGAACCAAACGTTTCGATCGAATGAACATAGCCAATTGTTTTTTCTTCCATAAGGATCACTTCTTTTCTTTGATTTCATTTTATTTCAAAAGACACTTGAATCAACCGATTGCTAGGAAAAGACGAGGGCAAAGACCTCCGCCTTGCCCTCAACCTTTTTCAATCGTTCTTTTTAATGATAGATCGTATTATTTATTCCGCTTTACATTCTATCGTGTGATGTTCTCATCAATACGTCTAATTGTTGTTCTCTCGTTAGATCACGGAATTTAACAGCATAACCTGAGACACGGATCGTCAAGTTAGGGTATTTCATTGGATTTTCCATAGCGTCACGTAATAGATCATTACTAAATACATTGACGTTCAAATGGTACGCTCCCTTAGAGAAGTAACCATCTAATACATTACGCAAGTTGCCGATACGTGTTTCTTCATCTTTTCCAAGACCGGAAGGATTGATTGTTTGCGTATTAGAGATCCCGTCACGTGCATAACCATAATTGATTTTAGCAGTTGAGTTAAGACTTGCCAACAATCCATTTTGTTCTGCATTGTAACTTGGGTTTGCCCCAGGAGCAAGAGGTTTACCTGCTTCACGTCCATCAGGTGTGTTACCAGTGTTTTTACCATAAACCACGTTTGATGTGATTGTTAATAATGACGTTGTTGGTGTGGAGTTACGGTAAGTTTTATGACGTTTGATTTGTGTCATAAAGTATTCTAAGATCCATTCTGCTAACTCATCTGCTGCATCATCGTCATTTCCGTATTTAGGGAAGTCGCCAGTTACTTCGAAATCAACGGCAATTCCTTTTTCGTTACGGATTGGTTTCACATCTGCATATTTGATTGCTGACAAGCTATCCGCTGCATGAGAGATTCCAGCAATCCCTGTTGCAAATGTACGTTTCAAATCTGAATCCATCAATGCCAGTTGAGCTGCTTCATAAGAATATTTATCATGCATATAATGGATGATGTTTAATGTATTCACATATAACTCAGCTAACCAGTCCATCACATTCATAAATTTGTGTTTTACTTCTTCAAAGTCTAATACATCAGCTGTGATTGGACGATACTCAGGAGCAACTTGGGCACCAGTTACTTCATCAACCCCACCGTTGATTGCGTATAATAATGCTTTTGCTAAGTTCGCACGAGCACCGAAGAACTGCATGTCTTTTCCAACAACTGTTCCAGATACACAACATGCAATAGCGCAATCATCTGAACCCCATTGTTCACGAAGAAGATTGTCATTTTCAAATTGGATAGATGAGCTTTCGATTGCAATTTTACTTGCATAAGTTCTGAAGCCTTCTGGTAAATGTTCTGAATATAAAACTGTTAAGTTTGGTTCAGGAGAAGGACCCATGTTAGTCAATGTGTGCAATAGACGGAAATCATTCTTAGTTACTAATGAGCGTCCATCTAAGCCCATTCCAGCGATTGAAAGAGTCGCCCAGATTGGGAATCCTGAGAATAATTGATTGTATTCTGGTGTACGGGCAAATTTCACCATACGTAATTTCATGACTAAGTGATCGATCAATTCTTGTGCTTCTTGTTCGGTGATCACGCCATTATCTAAGTCACGTTGGATATAGATATCTAGGAAAGCAGAGATACGTCCGATTGACATTGCTGCACCATTTTGTGATTTGATTGCTGCTAAATAACCGAAGTATAACCATTGTACTGCTTCTTTTGCATTAGCAGCTGGTTTAGAGATATCATAGCCATATTTTGCAGCCATTTCTTTCATTTGTGCTAAAGCACGATATTGTTCTGTGATTTCTTCACGAAGACGAATGACTTCTTCATCCATTGTATGGAAACCTGTCATATCATGGTCTTTTTTCTTTTGTTCCATCAAATAGTCAATACCATACAATGCGATACGACGGTAGTCGCCGATGATTCGTCCACGTCCATAAGCATCTGGAAGGCCTGTAATGATTTTGTTTTTACGTGCTGCACGCATTTCAGCTGTGTAGGCATCAAATACACCTTGGTTATGTGTTTTACGCCAATCGCTAAAGATATGTGTCAGCTCATCATTAGGTGTGTAACCATTACTTGTTAATGCATTGTTAGCCATATTGATACCACCAAATGGCATAAATGCTTGTTTCAATGGTTTATCTGTTTGTAAACCAACGATTTTTTCAAGATCTTTGTCTAAATAACCTGCATCATGTGAGGTAATCGTTGAAACGATTTCTGTGTCCATGTCATAAACGCCATTGCGTTCAAATTGAATATCATTTAGTTTTTGTAATTCTGCCCAAAGCTTTTCTGTTGCTTCAGTTGGTTTTTCTAAAAAGCTGTCGTCTCCACGGTATTCAGTGTAGTTATTTTGGATGAAGTCTCTTGTATCTACGCCTTCTTTCCATTTCGTTCCTTTAAATCCATTCCATTGCTCCATTGTATGGACCTCCCGTTATCTGTTTTATGTAACAGTTTTTACGTGATTAGTATAACACAGACGAGCATCTTTGCAAGGGTTTTCTTGTTTTTTATTTAACAAAAGATGGCGTTTTTATTCACTTATAACAACAAACGCTAATATACCAAGCTTTAGCAATTGTGAACACTTTCATATTTTTTTATCTTAATATTTATAATTTTTTAATAATCAGAAAAAAGAAGGTAGTTCTGTATTAAAACAGATCTACCTTCTTTCAAAAAAACTATAACAGTTAATCGGTAATGGCTACTTCAGGTGGCTCAATGACTTTGATCACTTCGCCGCCTTTTTTCTCGTCAACTGCAAATGAGCCATTAGACGTTCGATCGCCAATCGGATAATCCGTTGGGTCAATCATTAGCTCTTGACCTTTTTGATTGATGATCATTATTTCTTTGGCGTTTCCTTCAGACATATGAATAACTCGATGTGGGTTTTTCTTTAGTTCACGTAGAACCGTAACACCACGTTTTGCTCGAGAGGTTTGACTAATTTCTTGCGCAAGCATCCGTTTTACCGCACCACGTTGAGTGACGATGATGATTGGCGTATCTCCTTCTGTCAAAACGAGTAACCCGTTAACGACAGTATCTTCGTCTTTGAGGTTGATTGAACGAACGCCAGCAGCTTTTGCTCCTACCACAGGTACTTCTTCTAATGGATATCGTAACCCCATCCCTTGGTAGGTGACTAAAAAGAGATCTAAATCCGTTTGACCTTCTACCAAGTAAGACGCCACTAATTCATCATCGTCACTTTTGAGTTTCATGCCACTTAACGGACGACTCTTATAAGTACGCCATGGTTCAAATTCAGTCATTCGAGTTTGTTTTACCCAGCCATTTTTACTGATGAAGACCAATGTTTTTTCTGCTTCGATTTTTTTGTATGGAAAAACAGCTAGAATCGATTCATCAACCGAAAGATTGACAATCGTTTGTGAAATATGTTCTCCAGCATCTTTCCATTTTAAATCTGGCAATTCATGGACAGGACGATAAATGACATTTGCCTTATTGGTGATCAACAACACATGATCCAAGGTATTTAGTTCACCAGAATACAAGAGATAGTCCCCTTCTCTCATGCCGATTTCCTCTGGTTTAGAAGCACTATATGAACGTAGACTAGTCCGTTTCACATAACCTTCCTTTGTTACGCTGACAATCACATCTTCTTGTGCTACTAACACTTTTGTATCAATTTTGATTTCTTCGATTTCGTCTTCAATTGTCGTTAAACGTGCATTAGCATACTTTTTCTTGACCTCACGAAGTTCTTTCTTCATGACCGAGAATAATTCTTTATCATTAGATAGAATTTTGTTCAATTCAGTGATTTGTGCTATTAAGCTTTCTGATTCTTTACGTAATTCCGTAATATCCGTATTTGTTAGACGATATAGTTGCAACGTCACGATTGCTTCAGCTTGTTCTTCCGTAAACTGAAAAACTTCGACTAAATTTTGCTTCGCGTTTTTCTTATCTTTACTTTCTCGGATCGTGGCAATGACTTCATCCAAGATCGACAAAGCTTTCATTAAACCTTCTACGATATGCTGGCGCTTTTGTGCTTTTTCTAAATCAAATTGACTTCGTTTCGTGATCACTTGTTTTCGATGATCAATATAACTACTTAAAATATCTTTTAACCCCACTTGATGCGGTGTCATGTGATCAATAGCTACCATATTGAAGTTGTAATTGATTTGTAGTTCAGTATTTTTAAACAGGTAATTGAGGATACCTTGTGCGTTAGCATCTTTTTTCAATTCAACCACGATCTGTAATCCAGTGCGGTCACTTTCATCTCTAACTTCAGCAATGCCATCGATTTTTTTATTTAACCGGATTTCATCCATTTTCTTCACTAATGTGGCTTTATTTACTTCATAAGGGATCTCGGAAATCACGATTTGTTGCTTGTTCCCTTTAATCGCTTCAATTTTAGTCTTTGATCGCAGAATGACTTTTCCACGTCCAGTTTCATAAGCTTTTTTGATCTCTGCTTTTCCTTGTAAGATTCCCCCAGTAGGAAAATCAGGACCAGGGATATAATCCATTAGTTTCTCTAAACTCGCTTGGGGATGATCAATGAGGTAAATCGTACCATCAATGACTTCTGCTAAGTTATGGGTAGGGATCTCCGTAGCATAACCAGCGGAAATTCCCGTTGAACCATTGACTAATAGGTTTGGATATCTCGCTGGCAACACAGTTGGTTCTTTTTCAGTATCATCAAAGTTCCATACAAGATCAACCGTATTTTTTTCAATATCTGCCAACATTTCACCACTTAATTGGGAGAGCCGTGCTTCTGTATAACGCATAGCAGCTGGTGGGTCACCATCCATACTACCATTATTTCCGTGCATCTCTATAAGTACTTCTCTTAGCTTCCAATCCTGACTCATCCGAACCATGGCTTCATAAATACTACTGTCCCCATGAGGATGATAATTCCCCATGATATTTCCGACAGATTTGGCAGATTTACGGAATCCTTTATCAAAAGTATTGCCATCTTTATTCATCGCAAATAAAATTCGTCTTTGAACGGGTTTCAATCCATCTCGGATGTCTGGCAATGCTCTTTCTTGAATAATATATTTTGAGTAACGTCCAAAGCGGTCACCCATCACTTCTTCTAGGGTTAGTTCTTGGACTTCTTGACGTTCTTCCATTAGGTGACCTCCTATTCTTCTACTAATTCAGATTGTTTCTCTTCATCGAACAATTCATTGGACGTAGCTGTATTTTCAATATCTTCTTTTTTATCTAAGATACTACCATCTTCTTCTAACGTGAATTGCACATGATTTTCGATCCATTTTCGGCGAGGTTCAACTTTGTCCCCCATTAATGTCGTCACGCGACGTTCCGCTTGAGCAGCATCATCTATCCTCACGCGAATCAACGTTCGAGAGGCTGGGTCCATGGTAGTTTCCCACAATTGTTCTGCATTCATTTCTCCAAGACCTTTATAGCGTTGCAACATATAGCCTTTACCAATTTTTTTGATGGTCGCTGCTAATTCATCATCTGTCCAAGCATATTCGACCACTTGTTTTTTTCCTTGACCTTTAGAAACCTTATAAAGCGGTGGTAATGCGATATACACTTTTCCTGCTTCAATCAATGGTTTCATGTAACGATAAAAGAACGTCAGTAATAGCACTTGAATATGTGCACCATCGGTATCCGCATCGGTCATGATAATAATTTTGTCATAATTGCAATCTTCAATTGAAAACTCAGGTCCAACACCTGAACCGATCGTATAGATCATCGTATTGATTTCTTCGTTTTTCAAGATGTCTTGCATTTTTGCTTTTTCAGTGTTGATCACTTTCCCACGAAGAGGCAAGATGGCTTGGAATTTACGGTCTCTTCCTTGTTTTGCTGAACCGCCAGCAGAGTCTCCCTCCACGAGGTATAATTCATTCTTTTTCGGATTTCGTGATTGAGCAGGTGTCAGTTTCCCTGAGAGTAATGATTCACCTTTTTTACGTTTTTTTCCGTTACGGCTTTCTTCTCGGGCTTTTCGAGCAGCTTCACGAGCTTCTCGGGCTTTGATTGCTTTTCGCACCAGCATTTGGCTCATTTCACTGTTTTCCTGTAAATAAAAGCCCATTTGTTCTCCAATGACATTATCTACTACTGTACGGGCAATTGGTGTACCCAATTTTTCTTTTGTCTGTCCTTCAAATTGTAAGAGATTCTCAGGTACCCGAATGGAGAGGACGGCTGCCAAACCTTCTCTAAAATCACTACCTTCGAGATTCTTATCTCGTTCCTTCAGTAAGCCCACTTTTCGGGCATATTCATTGTAGGCTTTCGTCATCGCTGACTTCATACCGACTTCATGGGTGCCTCCATCTTTCGTTCGGACATTATTCACAAATGACAACACGTTTTCTGAATATCCATCATTATATTGGTAAGCAACTTCGACTTCGATACCGTCTTTTTCACCAGAAAAATAAACAACTGGTGTCAACGTATCTTTTTCTTCGTTTAGGTAATCAACAAATTCTTTGATTCCTTCTTCATAGTGAAAAACTTCCTTGACTGGCTCTTCACCACGCAGATCAGAAAGTGTGATTTTTACTCCTCTTAAAAGAAAAGCTGATTCTCGCAAACGTTCAGATAAAATATCATAAGAAAATTTAGTAGTGGAAAAGATCGTGTCATCTGGTAAGAAATGAACTGTCGTTCCATTGGATTTCTTGGTTTTCCCGATTTTTTTCAGTGTACCATCAGGCTTACCACCATTGCTGAATTTTTGTTGGTATTCAATCCCATCACGGACGATTGTAACAACCAACCATTTTGATAAAGCATTGACCACACTTGCTCCGACACCGTGTAGTCCCCCTGAGGTCTTGTATCCTCCTTGACCGAACTTTCCGCCGGCATGTAGTACAGTAAAAATCACTTCAACTGTGGGGATACCAGAAGCATGCATCCCAACTGGCATACCACGACCGCTATCTGTCACAGTGATACTATTGTCTTCATGAATGGTTACATCAATTTCATTTCCATATCCAGATAAAGCTTCATCAACCGCATTGTCAACGATCTCATAGACTAAATGATGTAAGCCCCGGCTATCCGTTGACCCGATATACATTCCTGGTCGTTTTCTAACTGCCTCTAATCCTTCAAGAACCTGGATCGATGCATCATTATATTCGTTCTTTACTTTTTTTGCCAAGGCAAACGCTCCTTCAATAATACTTTACGGTTAAAACCGCATCACGATAATCATACTAGAAATACGCATGAAAAAAAAGAGGTTAGGAAAGAATTAAAACTTAATTACTAACTAACCTTTGAGAATACCATCTTTTTTATCCTATTGTTCGCTTTTGTCTTGTCGATTAAATATTTCATGTTATTTAAAATGCAAACATTTAGTTATCTTTTTCGTTCATATTGTTCCACTCGATTTTTATACAACGATCCATGACGATATCTTTGCGATTTGCTGATTGAAGCTTGTTTGCTGCTTCTTCATTTGCGATACCTAATTGCGCCCAAAATACTTTTGCTTGAGTCTGTAAAAAGTCAGCAGCTACCTCTGGCAAAAATTCACTACGCCGAAAAATATCCACGATATCGATCGGTTCTTGGATTTCCTGTAGCGACGCATAGACCTTTTCGCCTAAAATGATCTCTCCTGCTAATAATGGGTTCACCGGAATGATACGATATCCCCGTTCTTGCAGAAATCGAGCAATTTGGTAACTTGTTCGTTCTTCCTTATTACTCAAACCAACAATTGCAATCGTTTTTGCTGTTTTTAAATAATCGAAGATTTTTTCTTGTGTTGGATTTTCAAATGACATAAATAATACTCCCTTTCGTTCACTCTTTCAAGTATTTCCAATTGTTCACGTACTTTATTCATGCTAAAATAAACATTAGTTTCAAATTGAAAGAGGTAGAACAATGAAATTAATTTTATTATTGGTACTTGCCTATCTTCTAGGCTCGATTCCTTCGGGGGTTTGGATAGGTAAATTATTTTTCAAAAAAGATATCCGCCAACATGGTAGCGGAAATACTGGCACCACCAATACTTTTAGAGTTTTAGGAAAAACAGCAGGTACAATTGTGTTGTTCATGGATATCTTGAAAGGAACCTTGGCAACTTGCTTACCAGTTATTTTCCACGTTACAACCATTAATCCCCTATGGTTTGGTGTTTGTGCGATCTTAGGTCATACGTTCCCTATTTTCGCTGGCTTCAAAGGAGGCAAAGCAGTTGCAACAAGTGCTGGAATGTTACTTGGATTCAATCCTCTATTTTTTATCTATTCCAGTATCATCTTCGTTGTTACGCTCTTTTGTACTAGTATGGTAAGTTTAACAAGTATGATCAGTGCAACTTTGATCACTTTATCAACGATTATCCTTCCTTACATCGCACCTAGTATCTTGCCTAAGCAAAACTGGCTATTGACGATCATTGCATTTTTAGTTTCTGCCTTTATTTTCTATCGCCATAAAGAGAATATCCTACGAATCAAAAACCATACAGAAAGTCGTATCCCCTTCGGATTGAATAGTAGTAAGAAAAAATATTGACCTGAGAGAAAAACAGTTGACTAATCAGCCAACTGTTTTTTTAGCTTTTAAATGATTGATTCGTTAAGAAGCGAAAAGAAACGATTAGCAAAATAAAGGGAACATGAATCATTATACCTGATTTCCTCTGATTAATTGAAATCAAACAACTTTAGGATAACCACTATTTTACTGTAATCGAATATTTTGTTTGAAAAATTTCATGTGCGCCTAGTTGATTGATTCCAGCTTTTTCCATCAATTCTCCCGAGCTGTTTACTGTATCTGCAATACCACACCAAGGTTCGATACAAACAAAAGGCGCTTCTTTTGGATAAGGTGACCAAATCCCAACATATGGCATATCTTTATAACTCAATGTCACACTGTGGCTAGATTTTTCACTACGGATGGCATAAGCGTTCAATCCTTTCGTTTCAAATACTAGTGCATCATTTTCAAAAAGATCGTGTACTAATGCAAGGTTGGTATTTGTTTGTCCAAGTGTTTTTTGTTCCATGTCGATATATGGCCCACTTAAAGGTAAACGTAAACGTGATTTTTTAGGTGAAAACGCAAGGTAAAAATCATCAAAAGTCAATCCTTCTTCCAGAGGAACATTAAAGGCTGGGTGACCCCCAATCGAAAAGAACATTTCTTCTTCTCCAGTATTAGCCACTTGATAATGAACGGTGATCCCATCTCCACCTAATTCATAAGAAATCACTAATTCAAAATCAAAAGGATAATTTTTTTTGGTCTCGGGTGTGCTTCTTAACAAAAAACTGGCTAATTCTTGACCATGTTCGATTACTTCAAAATCCATATCTCTCGCAAAGCCATGTTGCCCCATTGAATAAGTCTTTCCTTGGTACGTGTATTGGTCATCCTTTAATCTTCCAACAAATGGAAATAAAACGGGCGCATGTCTTCCCCAATACGCTGGATCAGCTTGCCAAATATACTCAAGATTATTATCCTTTGATTTTAAACTGACCAATTCTGCTCCATGTTCAGCAATTTCAGCAATCAATTGATCATTTTGAATGATTACAGTCATTATAATTCCTCCACCGTTAAATCTTAGGACCTGAGATAGCTAGTCTCAGGTCCTAAGCTATTCTTATTTTTTCCAACAAGAAGTATCCGAATCATCCTTGGCATTACTCGTGTGTTTCAGCGAAAAGAAAACCTAAAGGAGACTCTTTTTGTTTACTTCGATCCTACTGAATAGATTCATCTAATCAATCAGTCATAGATTTTTAGTAACTGTGTTTTGTTAATTCCTCTTTGAATCTGGAATTTAGAACTTTTAAATACGTCCCTTTCATCCCAAGGGAGCGTGATTCAATGATCCCAGCTGACTCTAATTTACGTAATGCATTGACGATCACTGAGCGAGTGATCCCAATTTTATCCGCAATATTGGATGCTGTTAAACGTCCTTCATCGCCTTCTAAGGCATCGAAAATCGCTTGAACTGCCTTCAATTCGCTGTAAGACAAAGTATTGATCGCCATTTGGACAGCTGTTGCACTTCTGACATCCGCTTCAATACTACGTGATTTTTGATAAAGGATCTGCATACCGACTACCGTCGCACCATATTCAGCTAACACTAGGTCTTCATCGGTAAAGGCTTGTTCCATCCTTGATAAAATAATGGTTCCTAACCGCTCGCCAGCACCAAAAATAGGGACTACTGTCGTCAAACCAAATGGGTATTTTTCTCTTGCTTCAAAAGGAAAAGCAGTCATTTCACTACTGATCGGAATATTAGCTTCCGTTTTGTTCAATTGATCAACTGTGTCAGTATAAGAATCGGGAAATTGCTTTTCAACAAACATCATTTTTATCCGTTCATTGTTGACATCATGACGTTCATCATAGCCTAATAAGACTCCTTCACTGCTAATGATATAGACGTTACTATCTAAAATAGCACCTAATGTCACAGCCATTTTATCGTAAGGTAAATCAGCTCGCAGATCGAAAGTATTTTTTTGTTGTAATAATTTGTTGATATTGCGGGTTTTTGTTAATAAATCCGTCATTTTCTTCCTCCGATTTTATAAAATAAAACGACTTAAATCTTCATTTGCTACAATCGAACCTAATTTTTCTTCTACATATGCTTCCGTAATCGTGATTTCTCCCATTTGCATGTCAGGTGCTTCAAACAATAAGTCTTCTAACAATTTTTCTAAGATCGTGTGCAAACGTCTAGCTCCGATATTATCCGTATCGCGATTTACATCATAAGCGATTTGAGCGATTTTCTCAATTGCTTCTTTCGTAAAGATAACTGAAACATTTTCTGTGCCAATCAATGCTACGTATTGTTTGATCAGTGCATTGTTTGGTTCAGTCAAGATCTTAATAAAGTCATCTGCAGTTAAATCATCTAATTCTACACGTATTGGAAACCGTCCTTGCAATTCTGGAATCAGATCACTTGGTTTTGATAAATGGAAGGCACCAGAAGCAATAAATAAGACGTGATCCGTTTGGATAACTCCATACTTCGTGTTCACTTGTGAACCTTCAACGATTGGCAGGATATCTCTTTGGACGCCTTCACGTGATACTTCACCAGATTGTTGTGATTTTGAAGTGATTTTATCGATTTCATCAATAAAAATGATCCCGCTTGATTGTGCTAATTGAATGGCTTCACTATGGATGTCAGCATCTTTGACTAGTTTACTTGATTCTTCTTTGATCAACAGTTCAAGTGCATCTTTTACTGCTAACGTGCGCTCAACCTTTTTCTTCGGTGTTAGCGCCCCTAATGTTTCATTTAAATCAATGCCCATCTGTTCCAAACCATTGTTCATCATTGGAGCTGGTTTCTTTTGTTCTTCTATTTCGATTGTTACTTGACGGTTATCAAGTAAACCTTTTTGTAATTGTTCTAGAACCGTTTTCCGATTGATACGGATTTCTTCAGTCACTTCTTCTTGCGGTTCTGCTGTATTTTGTTGCGCAACATTGAACATATTCATCATTTGTTCAAATTGATTTCCTGTTTGTTTTTGTTCTTTTTTAATTCCAGGAACCAGCACTTTTACTAATCGTTTTTCTGCTCTTTTCTTAGCTTCAGTATATACACGGCTATATTGTTCTTTTTCAACGATCTGGATCGCATTTTCTACTAGATCACGAACCATCGACTCCACATCTCGACCAACATAACCTACTTCTGTAAATTTCGTTGCTTCTACTTTCACGAAAGGAGCGTTGACGATTTTTGCCAATCGGCGAGCGATCTCTGTCTTCCCTACCCCTGTTGGTCCGATCATCAGCATATTTTTAGGTGTGATATCTTGTTGCATTTTTTCATCTAATTGTAAACGGCGATAGCGATTGCGCAAAGCGACCGCAACTGATTTTTTAGCTGCTTGTTGTCCAATGATATATTGATCTAATTCATTAACGATTTGTCTTGGTGTTTGTTTTAATTCATACATTCTTCTTCACCTCTATAATTCTTCCACAATAATATTATGATTTGTAAAGATACAAATGTCTGCTGCAATATTCAATGCATTCTCTGCGATTTCTTTGGCACTCATGTCGTTTTGTGCGTAGTTCTTCATTGCTCGAGCAGCAGCTAATGCAAAATTCCCTCCTGAACCAATTGCCAAAATTCCATCATCTGGTGCAATCACTTCCCCAGTACCTGAAACTAATAACATTTCTTTTTCATTCATTACGATCAACATTGCTTCTAGTTTTTGCATGGACTGTTGTGTCCGCCATTCTTGCGCTAATTCCACTGCAGCTCGCTGTAAATTACCATTGTATTCATTTAATTTGCCTTCAAATTTTTCTTCCAATGTAAATGCGTCTGCGACACTTCCAGCAAATCCTACGATGACTTCATCATTATAGATTCGACGGACTTTTCTTGCGCTTCCTTTCATCACCACGGATTCGCCCATTGTAACTTGACCGTCACCTGCCATTGCAAATTTTCCATCTTTTTCAACGGCACAAATCGTCGTTGAATGAAATTGTGATTCTACCATAGTTATTTCCTCCCAATTAAGATTACTGATCCTTTTCTATTACGCTCTTGGATGAAACGAGCGATAATTTTTTTGTAAACTTTCTTTTGTCACGTGAGCATAGATCTGTGTAGTAGATAGATTAGCATGACCCAACAGCTCTTGAACTGTCCGCATATCTGCACCATTATTCAGCAAGTGTGTAGCAAAGGTATGCCGCAGCATATGTGGATGGATCGAACTATCTAAACTACTCTTTTTAATCACTTGATTCAATACATACTCGATCCCTGTTGGCGTAATTGGTTCACCATGATGGTTCACAAAAACATAGTCATGACTCTTGTGGTATTTATCCATCAAAACCTTTCGCCCTTTTTCAAAATACTCTTGTAAGGCATCTTGTGCGAATGAACCAAGTGGTGCATACCGTTCTTTATTCCCTTTACCATGAATCAACATGACTTCGGAGTCGAAATCGATTTCTGCTAGTTTCAAATTACTGCACTCGCTTAATCGAATCCCCGAACCGTAAAGAACTTCTAATAGCGCTTGGTTCCTTAAATCTAAAGGTTTTTCTCCTTTGACACTGTCAAATAATGCTTGCATTTCATTCTCATAAAAAAAGCGAGGTAGTTTCAAATTTTTCTTTTTTAGGTGGACATAAGAAAAAGGATTTTCTTTGATCACTTCTTCTTTTAAAAGGTATTGATAAAAAGAGCGCAGACTTGCAATCTTACGACTGATCGAATTTCTGCTATATCTTTCATCAGTTAGGTAACTTAAATACACTCGAACATCTAAGTGATTGATTTTTAATAAATCATCCTCTCCTGATTCTGTAAGAAATCTTTCAAAATTAGTGAGGTCTTCCTCGTATGCTTCTCGTGTTTTTTCAGAGTAACCACGTTCCACGATTAAATAACGTAAAAACTTATCTTTCCACGTTTGTTCTAGCATTTTATCACCTTCCTTTTAATCCCAGAGATAAATTTAGCATAGCAAAATTAAAAAAACAAATAAATTGTCAGAATTTAATCAATATTTCTAAGTTTGTTCACAATTGAAACAATTAATTTGACAAAATTCTTAGATTACGACCTTTTTTTTAATCTGATATTTACTCATTTTTTACCAAAAGAAAAAATTTTTTTTGGAACACTGCAAATAAAAGATGTGTTGTATATTTATTTTATGCCTAGTAAAGAGCCCGGAACACCTTTGTCCCGGGCTCACTTCATGTTACTGAGCTGTTACTTCATCAATTAATTCTTTTTTTATTTGTTCATTTGCCTGAAGTGCTCTTTGAGCAATCGCTTCATAACGTGTTTTTTTGTCACGAATGCGCTCTGGTAATTCAGGGAACAAACCATAATTCGCATTCATTGGTTGGAAATGTTTTCCTTCAGCATGTGTAATATAATACGCCATACTCCCAATCGCTGTTTCTCGTGGAAACTCAATCGGCTCACTTTCTTTAGCTAAACGAGCAGCATTGATCCCTGCAAGCAAACCACTAGCTGCACTTTCAACATAACCTTCCACACCAGTCATTTGTCCTGCAAAGAACAAGTCTTCACGCTTCGTTGATTGATAAGTTGGTTTCAATAATTCTGGTGAATTCATAAAACTGTTGCGGTGCATTACACCATAACGGACAAATTCTGCGTTTTCTAAACCTGGGATCATACGGAAAACCCGTTTTTGTTCTCCCCATTTTAAGTGCGTTTGGAAACCAACGATGTTATACAATGAGGCAGCGGCATTGTCCTGACGTAACTGGATCACCGCATAAGGGCGTTTACCGGTTTTTGGATCTTCTAATCCAACTGGTTTCATTGGACCAAACAGCATTGTTTTAAAGCCACGCTGAGCCATCACTTCGATCGGCATACAGCCTTCAAAGTATTTTTCTTTTTCAAATGATTTAAGTTCGGCTACTTCAGCTGTTGTTAAAGCTTCGTGGAATGCTTTAAACTCTTCTTCAGTCATTGGACAGTTTAGATAAGCTGCTTCCCCTTTATCATAGCGTGATTTTAAATAGACTTTATCCATATCGATCGTTGCTTTGTCTACGATCGGTGCTGCTGCATCATAAAAATAGAATCCGTCAGAACCATTGAATGCTTTAATACTTTCAGCTAACGGGTGAGAGGTTAAGGGACCAGTAGCAATGATCGTGATCCCTTCTGGAATTTCAGTGATTTCTTCATTGATGACTATTACTAGCGGGTGTTCTTTGACTTTACGTGTGATCGTCTCAGAAAAAGAATCCCGATCCACTGCTAAGGCACCGCCAGCTGGAACAGCTGTTTCATCAGCTGAAGTGATCACGACTGAATTTAACCGTCGCATTTCTTCTTTTAATAAACCTACTGCATTTGCTAAACTATTCCCTCTCAAGGAGTTGGAACAGACTAACTCTGCAAAATTACTTGTATGGTGTGCTTCTGTTGATTTCACTGGGCGCATCTCGTATAAACGAACAGGAACACCTGCTTGAGCGACTTGCCAAGCTGCTTCACTTCCAGCTAATCCTGCACCTATTACATTAACAGTTTTCAAATAAAGACCTCTTCTCATTTTATTTTTGAATGTCTTCTTCATAGTCGCCATTGATACATACGACTTGTTTTCCGCCTTTGACTTTCTTTTCAACTAAATACTGGTCACATTTCGGACAATTTCGTCCTACTGGTTTGTCCCAAGAAGTAAAGTCACAGTCTGGAAAACGTGAACACCCGTAAAAGATTCGGTTTTTCTTAGACTTGCGTTCAATCACCTGACCCTCATGACAAACTGGACAAGTCACACCGATCTCTTTAACGATTGGTTTCGTATTTCGACAATCAGGAAAATTACTACATGCATAAAATTTACCATACTTTCCTAATTTTATAACCATCGGATGCCCACAAATATCACAGTCAAATCCAGCCGGTTCATCTTTGATTTGAATTTTTTCGATTTTTTCTTCTGCATTGGTCAATTCTTTTTCAAATGGTTTGTAGAAACGGTCCACCACTTCGATCCACGCTTCTTTTCCTTCTTCAATTTTATCCAAATCACCTTCCATTTCAGCGGTAAAATGGATATCGACGATTTGGGGGAAGAAATCACAAATCAAAGAATTGACGATTTCACCCAATTCAGTTGGTTCGAAGCGTTTTTGAGTCAATTTAACATAGTAACGTCGTTGGATCGTATCCAGCGTTGGCGCATAAGTGGAAGGACGTCCCACACCATTTTCTTCCAAAGCACGGATTAAAGTTGCTTCACTGAATCTTGCTGGCGGTTGCGTGAAATGTTGCTTCGGTTCAATGTCCACTGATTGAACAATGTCCCCTTGTGCTAGTTCTGGTAAGATATTTTCTTTATCTTCTTTCCCATCATCTCTGCCTTCAACATAGACTTGCATGAACCCTTTAAATTTAACTTTAGAGCCATTCGCAATAAAAAGTACGCCATTTTGTTCTAAGGTAACTTTCATGGTATCTAATATCGCTGGTGTCATTTGACTAGCAACAAATCGTGACCAAATAAGGGTGTAGAGTTTTAATTGGTCCTTGTCTAAATATTGTTTGATTTCCTCAGGAGTACGTAGGACACTTGTCGGGCGAACTGCTTCATGGGCGTCTTGCGCACCTTGCGCATTTTTGATTTTGCGTTGTGCATGACTTGAAAATTCTTTCCCGTAAGTTTCTTCGATGAAGGTAGCCGCTTCTGCTTTCGCAGTCTCAGCGATCCGTGTTGAATCGGTACGCATATATGTGATCAAACCTACAGTCCCTTGCTTACCTAAGGAGATCCCTTCATATAATTGTTGCGCAACCATCATCGTTTTCCGTGTTCTAAAATTCAATTTTCTAGCAGCTTCTTGTTGTAGGCTACTCGTAGTAAATGGGTTTGCTGGATTTCGTTTCCGTTCTTTCTTTTCGACTTTTTGAACGGTGAAATCTGGTCCATCAATACGATCAGTAACTTCTTTTACGGATTGGGCATCAGGCAATTTCTTTTTCTTACCATCAATTCCCCAAAAGTTTGCTTTAAATTTTTTACGTGTTTTTTTGAAATTACCGTCAATGCTCCAGTATTCTTCTGGAATGAAATCACGGATTTCTTTTTCACGATCAATGATAATTTTTAATGCAATAGACTGTACTCTTCCAGCACTTAATCCTTTTTTGACTTTGCGCCATAGGATCGGACTGATGGAGTAGCCCACCAAGCGGTCTAACGCCCGTCTTGCTTGTTGGGCATCCACTAAATCCACGTCGATCGTTCTTGGTTCCTTGAAGGCTGCTTTTACCGCTTCCTTAGTAATTTCGTTAAAAACCACACGATTTTTTTCTGATAAATCTAAACCTAGTAAATAGGCTAAATGCCAAGCAATTGCTTCCCCTTCTCTATCCGGGTCACTTGCAAGATAAACTTTTTGCGCTTTTTTTGCTGCTGATTTTAAACTTTTTATCACATCGCCTTTTCCGCGAATTGAAATATAATGGGGTTCATAGTTGTTTTCGACATCAATTCCCATTTTACTTTTAGGTAAATCACGTATATGACCGACACTGGCCATTACTTTATAATTACGACCAAGATATTTTTCAATGGTTTTGGCCTTTGCAGGTGATTCCACAATCACTAAATATTTATATGCCATTACTGAATGGACTCCTTTCCATTGACATGTTCCTACTATATTAAGCGGACTCATACAAATCGTAGCTTATCATATCCATTCAGAAAACGTTTGTCAAGAAAATCAAATGAGAAGTTCCTGTTATTCTTTCAACTCGAACAATAAATCTTCACCAGAAATCACACAAACAGCACCATCTTGAATTAGTTGATGGGAGCCAGTTGAGTATTGTGTCAAAATATTTCCAGGTACAGAAAAAACAGTTCGACCGATTTCTAACGCTTGTTGTGCTGTTATCAAAGAACCACTCTTTTGCTTTGCTTCAATGACACAAGTGCCTTGTGACAAAGCAGCAATGATTCGATTTCTCATGGGAAAGCGGTATTGTTTTGGTCCTTCGTATGGTGGATATTCACTAAGTAAAAGATGATTCTTTCCAATTTCTGCTTGAAGAAATTGGTTTTCCTTTGGGTAGGCTTTTTTAATTCCTGTACCGATTACCGCAATCGTCTTTCCAGTATTTTTAATCGCAGCCAAATGTGCGTATGTATCGATTCCTTTGGCACAGCCACTAACGATGACATAGTTAGCATCTATGACCGGAGTTAAAAGTTCATGTACAACTTTTTTTGCCAAGACCGAGGTTTTCCTGCCCCCAACCACACTGAGCATCTTTTGTTTTAGTAGAGAAAGATCACCAGAATAAAATAAAAGAATCGGTGGTGTCGCAAGATGAAAAAGTTGCGGGGGATAGCACGGGTCAAGACAAGTAATGAATGACTGAGCTGTTTTAAACTTCGAAAAATTTTGATTGATTTGCCGCCAACTTTCTTGAAATTTTTCTCGATGACGAACAATTTTTGCGATTTCAATGATTTCATAAGAAGACAACTCGCTTGTTTGAGCTTCCAATAAAGCCTGGACAACCGCCCATTTTCCTTGACTGCTAATTCCTTTCGCATAAGCTAATTTAAGTAAAAATCCTTCAATCTGATCCATGAACGAAAACCGCCTCTCGAAGTTACTTTTAAATAAAATACGCAAGAGACGGTCAAACATCTTAAGTTAAATAATTTTTTATCGGTGCAAAAGAGCGTCGATGAATAGGGGTAATTCCTTGTGTTGCTAAGCCTTGTAGATGTTCTTTCGTTCCATAACCAGCATTATGGCCAAAACCATAACCTGGATATAGTTCATCATATTTTTTCATTAAATCATCACGATAAACTTTTGCAATGATACTTGCTGCCGCAATAGAAACTGAACGAGCATCTCCCTTGATCAATTTTTCTTGCTGGATTGGCAAATCCAGTGTCATGGCATCAATTAAGAGATAATTTGGACGTATCGCCAGCTTTTCTACAGCTTGGATCATTGCTAGTTTGCTTGCCTCATAAATATTGACCTCATCAATCTTTTTTTCATCAATGATGCCGATACCGATAGCAAGTGCTTTTTGTTGGATTTGGTCATAAAGCTGTTCTCGTTTTTTTTCTGATAATTGTTTCGAGTCATTTAATCCAAGGATCGGTTCGTCTTTAGGTAGGATGACAGCGGCCGCTACTACTGGCCCTGCTAAAGGCCCACGTCCTACTTCATCAATCCCCGCAATCCATTCATATCCTTGTTCATATGCCTGATTCTCAAATAATGACATTTCCAAATATTTTTCTTGGATCAATGCCGTTTTTTTTACTTGTTTCTCAAAGGATAGAAGCGCTTGTTGTACCCCTTTTCGCTGATCTTGCTTTAGTTCGGCAATGAAGGGATCAGTTAACGACGTCACTGTTTTTAATCGTTCCTTGATACTTTGGATCGATTCACTCATCGCTTGTTTTCCCCATTTCTTCACATCGATCTAATGTGTAGCGCCCAAGTTTTCCTTGACGGATATCGAAGACTACCACTTCACTACCACGATCATAATCATCTTTATAGCCACGCTTTGCAGTAATCGTCATCAATAATTCAGGTGCTAATTGTTGTTCTGCTTCTTCTGGCAACTGATAGCGCTCCGCAATTCTTCCTGGATAGTAACGAGCGAAAAAATCTAAGCCATAGATAGCGAGATCATCTAAATGAACTAACTGGTCTTTAATGGCTCCGGTTAGTGCTAGTTTTTTACCGATCTCTTCATCTTCAAATTTAGGCCATAAGATTCCTGGCGTATCTAATAACTCTAATTCGCTACCTAGGCGCAACCATTGTTGTCCTTTTGTCACACCAGGTTTATTACCTGTTTGCGCAATTTTTTTCCCAACTAAGCGGTTCATCAATGTTGACTTCCCGACATTTGGAATACCTAAAACCATGGCTCTGATTGCTCGTGGTTTGATCCCTCGAGCGGCATCACGTGCTCTTTTTTCTTTCAGTGCTTCTTTGGCTGCTGGAATCAACGCTTTAATCCCTTTACTCTCTTGAGCGGTAATCGCTAATGCTTGATGACCTTGTTGTTGAAAATACGTTTGCCATAACTTCGTTTGTTGGGGGTCTGCTAGATCAGCTTTATTTAATAATACCAACCTTGGCTTTTGTTGGATGATCTGATCAAGCATTGGATTACGTGAAGACAAAGGTAATCGTGCATCGACTAATTCAAAGACGATATCGACATATTTCATTTTCTCAGAAACTTCACGACGGGCTTTTGCCATGTGCCCTGGGAACCATTGGATCGTCATAGAATAAATTCATTCCTTTCATATAAGGATTTCAAACCTTATTCTTACATTATCATATTTAACCTTAGTAAATCTATGCATACAAGTCTACTACCATCAAGTAAGTTGATTAGGCTCATTTTCCTTATATTATTCAAAACAATTATTGGGTAGACTCTTTCAAAAGCAGCTCTGCAACTATCCATACTACCATGAACCTAAGATCAGCGATTATTTTTATGCATTTATCCTGACTTTACAATTTTTTAAAGTGGATACCGCTTTTTATTCATCAGTGGTTCGGCAGAATAATCCTTCTATCATGATACTAAATCTCAACGCCTTAGGGTATTTTTCTTTATCAAACATGTTTTGTACTTTTATTACTATAATAATAAAAAGAAAATACATCATTATAAATAACAAAAAGGCGCCTGTTCCGTATTTTATCATATTTCCCTACTAATCGCACTCTCATTTTGGCATTTTCCGTTCTCTGGGTTCTTGATTCCTCCATGCTACAAATTGGTGAGATAACACTTCCTCTAAGACCTCTTCGTTATCCATTACTCAATATAATTTGAGATATTTTTTCACTTAATTATCGACTCTGAGTTTTGGAATCATCAACTGTCGATTATCCTTTTTCAGTTAAAAATGAGCGGACCCCCCCATCCTGCTTTCTAACGTTTAATCGATTGAGTTATTTATTTTTTTATTTAACGCTCTTGCTTGCTTTTTGCTCTCATTTTTTGCGTATAGATAAAAAGCAATGGTGTGTAAGATCAAATTTAAAATAAGATAAATTGCCAAAAGATTAATTGGTGAAATTGCCAAAGGCAGTTTGAATGAAAGCAAATTGAAAATCGCTAAACCCGCAACTGTATTTCCAACAGTCGCAATCAAAATATTACTGACTGGTTTCAGCGTAAGATGATTCCAAAGCACATCATACATCACACCAAAGACTAATGCACAAACTAGACTAACACCCATTACGTGCCAAAGAAAATAAACATGGATCATCTGTCCTTTCGCAAAGAAGCTTGTTATTATAAATATCAACCAGATGCTGCTTAACGAGAACGTTTGAAAAAAATTATGTTTTATCTGTTTACTCATACCCACATCTCCTTAAATTTTTTTACATAGTGACGATTCACAATAAATTTAGAACCATTTTTCATTTCAATTTCAACCCTTGCATTATCCGTAGAACGAAAAGCTTTAATAAAAGATCGATTAACCAGCGTACTAATGTTGATCCGCACAAATCCGTAACTTGTAAATTGCTTCTCAACTATTTTTAACCGTACAGCTAATAGATACCTCTCATTTGATGTAAAAACGACATGACACATCTGTTCTTTTGACTCGATTGAGGAGACATCACTTAATAGCCTGGAAACTTTCTTATTTGTTTTTGCATCAATTACTACGATTGTTTGCTCCGTAGTCAGAATAGCTTCTTTTATTCTCCCCCACGTTTTTTCGCAAGAAGAATGGGTAGTTACCTTCACTGTATCCTGTGCAATGTGATTATCAATTCCAAATTTTATTCTCAAATTTTCTCCTCCTTGCTTTGATACTCTCAGTTTAAGCCGTACGCATACCATATTCAATTCCTTTCCATGAGGTTGCACTTTTTCGCAAGAAGATTGCAAGAGATAGGAAACATTTCAATACTTCCTCCCTATTCAGGTGTACCCTGCTTCTTCAAATGAAGAATGTTCCTGTCTTTAATGATGAACGACATTCGATTGGGTTTAATCGTTTTTTCTAGTATTCTGCCGATAAATATATTCAATGAACGTTTATAAAACTGTAAAGAAGAATTCTTTCAGCACGCATCTTTTGACAACGTTTACATTTTAATAGATGATAGGATAAAAGAAAGGAGAGGTACAAATGAACAGTATGGTTTTTGTTAATTTCCCCGTTGAAGATGTAGACAAGTCTGTTGCTTTTTATGAAAAATTGGGCTTTAAGAAAAATGAAGAATTTTCAACTGACGAAGCAAGCGCTGTGGTTTGGGACGACACATTTTGGATCATGTTACTCTCTCACGGTTTTTACAAAAAATTCTTAAAAGACAAAGAAATCGCAGATAATAAAAAAACAAGTGGCGCCTTGATTTCTTTTAGCGTAGCAAATGCGGATGAAGTTAAAAAGTTTGCAAATACGGCGAAAGAAAATGGCGGAAGCTACCATGAAGTCGATATGGGCATGTCTGAAGAAGAAATGTTTTCACTTGAAGTCCAAGATTTAGATGGAAATACATTAGAACCTGTCTGGATGAAAATGTAAATTTTTTAAAGCCCTCCATTAGAAAAACAGATGGAAGGCTTTTTTAGATAAATTATCTTGGTCTCCTATGCACTTATTTTGGCTTGTTTGACTAAAATAGTAGTGCTAGTAGATCTTCGTTATTAAAATGAAAGATATAATCTGAAACAGTCATATCATTTAATGCGTTTTTTATTTCTTCATAAATAAATTTTTGACCAAGTAATTGTTGTTCAAGAATACTTACATCTTTTTGTCCAAAAAAATCACCATAAAAACGAATCTCATTGATTCTCCCATGCAGTGTCGACAAACGGACATCCACAATTCCAACTTTTGGGAGCCTGATTCTGCGTTTCACCGAAAACCTTGGTGTTTCACCATAGACCCAATCATCATTGGCATAACGATTCTGGACGATTTGTTCAATGTTTTGTTCATCTTTCTTCGTCAAATCTACCCTTTTATCTTCAATTTCTTGCAGATCATCGACCTGATAGACTTCACAAATCAGTGCATCTCTAAAGTCAGCGGTTTTTTCAAATTGATATTCTTCCTTTAAAAATGGTTTAAGATTCGTCACACTTTTTTTTACTGATTTCGTTGCTTTAGACTCAATTTTCTCTTTGGAAACCGTCAAAATTTTATCAAGAACGGACAAATCAACATCATACATTAATGTACCATGTGAGTATAACCGATTTTTTTTCGTATACATGGCATTCCCTGAAAATTTCATTCCTTCGATATACATATCATTACGTCCACCAACTTCTGCTTTGGTTGCGCCCATTTTTCTTAATGCTGTGACAATAGGCGAGGTAATGGATTCATACTCACCAAATTTCATTGCATTTTTACTGGTCACAAAGCTAAAACTTAGATTACCTAAGTCATCATATACAGCTCCTCCTCCAGAGGTTCGCCGAGTGAGTGTCACGTTTTTTTCTCTTAAATAATTTAGATCGATCTCTTCATAACTATTTTGGTTTCGTCCAATGATCACACAAGGTTTTTGAATATATAATAAAAATAAGGGTTCATCACTGTCGAAACTGTTCATAAGATATTCTTCTGTTGCTAGATTTCTCCGAATATCTAAACTTTCCATGATATGATAGCGCACTTTTATCCCTTCTTACTTTTTCTCCTATCATCTCTTTTAGAACATAAAATGGCAAGAAATTAGATCATTTTATATCTTAATTGTACTCTTTTAATCAAGTAAAAAAGCGACCTCCAAAAGTTAGACCAAAAAATCTAACTTTTGGAGGTTGCTTTCCTCTTCACTCTAAAACAAATAAGCGCTGGCATTAGCGCCTTGAAATCATCCTGAATGATCTCTTTTCTTTACCCAATCCATTTTATCTCGTTCAAAGGATAGTAAACAAAGCGAGCCTTACCCAATATTTCGCTTCCTGTAATCATACCAAAGGAGCGACTGTCTTTCGAAACACGTCGATTGTCCCCTAAAACAAAGTAACTGTCGGCTGGCAGCTTTGTCTTATTCGTTAATTCTTCCAGAGTAAAGTCCGTTGTATAAGGACTACTTTCATGATCTGACTTTCTATTTTTCGTTAGAAAAGGTTCTTCGACCACTTTTCCATTCACTTTCAGCTGATCATTCTCATAGCTAATTGTCTCTCCTGGCAACCCGATCACTCGTTTGATATAAATCGTTCCATCAGCCAATTGAAAAACAACTACGTCAAACCGTCTGATTTCAGAAAATTTTTCCATTACAACCATGTCACCTTGTTTCAAGACGTTTTCCATCGAATTACCTTCCACTGGCACTGGAATAAGAAGAAATCCTCTTAAAATAAAAGCGATCAAGATGGAGCAAAGTATATATTTGATTATAAGCCAAAAACGGTCGATATAGCGTTGTTTTTTTGTCAATATCCATCATTCCACTCTCAAGGTTATCGTTCTTTCTCTATTATAGAAAAAAAAAACAAAAAATGCGACTAGATGTTTCCTTTTTGATCTTTTCTAAAAAATGAAGAAAACAAACGCAGAATCAATGGCTGTTTTCTAAATATTTTTCCCACACCTCATCAAATATATCCATAGATGACAAATAATCCACATTCAATTCTAGATAATCGGAAATTTCTTCATAACTCGTACTATGTTTAGGAAACTGGATATCTTTCCCTGCTTCTGTGGCGAAAACAGATTGTTGATCTGCTTGTTTACCGCCACGAAGAGTCATTAAATAATGATAGAAGCTTTGATTCACATTCTTTCCTCCCAGTTTTCTTTGACGAAAGCCGCTCTTCTTGCATGGTTTCGCTCAAAATTTTCAGGATTTTTTTTATAATAATCTTGATGCTCTGGCTCAGCCAAATAAAATGGTTGTGCTTTTTCAATCGTGGTCACGATCGGTTTTGTAAACCGACCACTAGCCGCTAATCGATTTTTACTTTCTTCCGCGATTCTCTTCTGTTCATTTGTCGTAAAGTAAATAACCGGCCGATAATTCTCGCCACGATCTTCAAATTGTCCAAATGCATCCGTTGGATCGGTTTGCTGCCAATAAATTTCCACTAATTCTTGATATGATATTTTCTCTGGATCGTAGATGATCTCTACCGCTTCTGTATGACCAGTCGTTTTAGATTTGACTTGTTCATAGGTTGGAGATGGCACATGTCCACCTGTATAGCCAGACATGATCGTATGAATCCCTGGTAGCGTATCAAAGGGCTGAATCATACACCAAAAGCATCCTCCAGCAAAAATTGCTCTTTCCATCCTTCTCTCTCCCATCAATGACCCACTGTTTGCTTCGTTACACTCGTGTCGGTGGTATCAGTATTCTTTGTCGTTTTATTGCTCGTTGTCTTTTCACCAGTTTCTTTAGGTAGATATAGACTAAAACGAATGTCATCATTCACTAAATCAATTTTATCTGCTTTGATGTACATACCATTTTGCATACGGAAGCGATCTAAACGTAGCATGATCGTCAAATCATCCGTATTGATTTCAATCCAATCAGGCAACTTATAATTTCGCTTGATCATATTCATGATATCTTTGATCGGTAGACTCAATGTGCCGATCGAAAGACTTTTCGCTTTTAATTGGACATTTCCATTTTCCATCACATATGGATCAAAGTACAGATAAAAGTTGATTGGAAATCCTAATACTTCAAACGTACCATTCAACATCGCTTCATTTTCAAGATAAAATTTATATTGAATACCTTGGTCTTTTTGATAATCTGTCAAGAAAAAACTGATCATTTGATTGACCTTTTCTTTATTGGTGTTGATGGTCAAGACTGGATCTCCTTGTCTTTGGGTGATCGCTGGCACCTTAGCAAAATCCGGTTCTCGATTCGCAAAAATCCGAGTACCTAAAAAGATGCTTGATCCAAAAACAACTCCTAAAAGGATCAAAAAAGCCCATTTCCAATAATTTTTCTTTTGAATTTCAGTATTCGTTTGTGTCGAAACCTTTTTTGAGCGTTTTTCCATTATTTCTGATCCTCCCTTGGCAACCATTGGTCTTGCGTTTCAATTAATTCATCTCGTACAGCATTGGCCATCAATTGATAGCCTAAGTTATTAGGATGAAAATGATCTTCTTCATACAATACATTATTTTTGCTATTTGACGTACTTTCGCTAGTACTTGACTGATTCGTTCCTTCTTCAGTTACGCCAACTTTTTGGTTTAACCCTTGATATAGTAAATCATTGATTGGGATAAAATAGCAGTTGTCCGCATTTTTGACAACAGACTCAGTCCCAGCATTCCAGTTGTTCACAATCGTCTGCATGTCTTTAATCTCAGGGAAATTCAAATAGAATGGATTATAAATACCTAAGATGTAAACCGGTGCGTGACCATTTAACTTCCTAATTTCTTCGATCAGTTGTTCAACATTTTTCTGATACTTTTGTAATGGTCGCTTAAATGATTGGATACTGATCCCAAATAGATCGTTTTGAATCACTTTCATTAAGTCATTTCCGCCCACTGTCAAAGTGATAAAGTCAGCTGATTTAATGTTTGTTTGAATCTCTGAATTTTTCTTGAGCCGTTTTAAAATTTGATCGCTCCGTTCACCGTTTACCCCATAGTTTTCAATTTCAACAGCAGTCAGATCATAGCGATCTTTTAAATCGTTGGCTACTAATGGAACAAAACCACCTTGTTTCGTTTGATCTCCTATTCCTTCAGTTAACGAATCGCCGATAGCTACATAATGGATTTTTTCTTTTTGATCCGTCTTTTGACTAACTGTCGCTGCTGGTTTTAATAGCGGTTTAGCTTTTGGAATCGATAAAGATAGTCCTAAATATACAAATATAGCGATAAGTAATGGGAACAAAACGAGCAATAGTTGTCGTTTTGTTAATTTCATATCATTCACCTCATATTATTCGATTGTTTCTTATGTTATCAAAAATTAAAATAAAAAGGTAGTGTTTCTGAAAAAAATAAGAATTATTATAAAGAAAAAAAGGATAAAATCAATGGCTAACTGACCAATGATTTATCCTCTTGATTTAGTCAACGTAATACATGATTGCAAAGGCGTTTTTCCCCGTATGTGTTGCAATAACTGGATTCGTGTGTAGAACAGGAATCGTCATATCAGGAAATAATTCTTGTAGTCCTTCTTTAAATTCTTGAGCAAGCTCTTGAGCATCTGCATGAGAGATCCCAATTTGACGAACATTTGGTAGTTCTTTTAATTCTTTCTTCAAATTATTGAACCATTTGTCAAAAGTTTTCTTTCCTCGACCCTTAGCAACTGGGATCAACTCTCCATGAGTGAAATTCATCACAGCACGTATGTTCAATACACTTGACAATAAACCAGTTGCTCGGCTAATGCGCCCACCTTTGACTAAGTTATCTAATGTAGAGATCCCAATATATAATTTTGTATTTTCTTGTACTTTTTTGATTTCTTCAAGAATCTCATCAGCACTTTTTCCTGCTTGTGCAAGTTCAGCAGCACGGATCACTTGGAAGGACAGCCCCTGATCGGTTGTATCACTATCGATGACAGTCACTTTCGTTTTAGTCAGATTGCTTGCCTGACGGGCCGCTTCAACCGTTCCACTCAAACCTTTAGTCATATGGATCGAGATAACTTCACTGCCATCTTCGCCAAGTTGATCATAGGTTGAAATAAATTCACCGATTGGCGGTTGACTCGTTTTTGGTAATGATTTAGCTTGAGCCATCATATCCATGAATTTTTCTCCACCTAATTGATCATCATCAGGATAGACCACGCCATCGATCATGATAGCTAGCGGCATCACCTGGATATTTAAGTTATCTCGCACACTTTTTTCCATTGTACAAGAAGAATCTGTTACGATTTTTACATTTGTCATACTATCTCACTCTTCCTTTAACAAGATGCCTTTTGGTTTACAACAAGTACTAATAAAGGCAATTTCTTTTTTAAGTATAACAGACAACAGACGTTTTTTCATTAAATACCTCTACGAACGATTCCGTTTTCATCCAAAGATGTGGTATTGATCATTTCAACTTTATTAAAAAAGATATTTCCCAAAATGTGCTAAACAAGCTTTCAGGAAATACCTTTTTTCATTGGTTATTTATTTTCTTTTTCGTTGATATGTTTCAAATTGATGGGCATAAGGATTTTTTTCGTCCATCTCCCCTTGGCTGATATTGATTAATGACCATTGATCCCAATCAACTTCTGGAAAATAAGTATCCCCTGTAAAAGAATGATGGATGACTGTGCGATACAGCACCGAACAAAAAGGAAGAAATTCTTTATAAATAGCTGATCCTCCCGCAACGAACAAAATGCCATCGTTTTCCTTTGCGTAGTCCAATACTTCTTCAATCTCGTGCATAACCATGACATTGTCAGCTTGGTAATCACGATCTCTTGTCATCACGATTGTTTGACGGTTAGGCAACGGACGACTTCCCATACCTTCAAATGTTTTTCTTCCCATAACTAAAGTGTTTGCTTCAGTCATTTGTTTAAAAAACTTCAGATCATTGGGTAATCGCCAAGGCAGTTGGTCTTCTTTACCGATCAACCCATTTTCATCTTGTGCCCAGATAGCAGCTAACATTTCATCATCCTTTCTGTGTTCATACTGCGATTGGCGCTTTGATTGCTGGATGAGGTTCATAGCCTTCAACATTGATATCATCCATTTCAAAGTCAAACACAGATTTTTTTTCTGTATTTAAAACTAATTTAGGAAACGCACGCATTTCTCTTGAAAGTTGTTCTTTCATTTGTTCCACATGATTTGAATAGAGATGAGCATCACCTAAAGTATGGATAAATTCACCAACTTCTAATCCAGTTTCATGCGCAATCAGATGGGTTAACAAAGCATAACTGGCAATATTGAAAGGCACACCTAGAAATACATCACCACTCCGTTGATACAATTGACAACTTAAACGACCATCATGAACATAAAATTGAAACATCGTGTGGCAAGGCGGTAACGCCATACTAGGAACATCTTCTGGATTCCAAGCAGACACAATCAAACGTCTTGAATCAGGTGTTTTTTTGATTGCTTCGACCACTTCCTTGATTTGATCGATAAACCCACCATCTTTCGTTTCCCAATGGCGCCACTGGTACCCATAGATGTGACCTAAATCGCCATATTTTTCAGCAAATGCGTCATCAGTTAAAATTCTTTCACAAAATAGCTGACTTTGTTCTTGATATTGTTTATTAAACTCAGGATCAGAGATGCTTCGATGGCCAAAATCAGTCATATCTGGCCCATGGTATTCATCGCTTTTGATATATCGTTCAAACGCCCATTCATCCCAGATATGATTGTTATTTTGTAAAAGATAACGGATATTCGTATCACCTTTTAAAAACCATAACAATTCACTCTTAATCAACCCAAAAGGAACCCGTTTCGTTGTTAATAATGGAAATCCTTTTTGTAGGTCGAACCGCATTTGATAGCCAAAAATGCTGCGTGTACCGGTGCCTGTTCGGTCGCCTTTTTCATGTCCTTCTTCTAGTAGTTTCCTGCCTAAATCAAGATATGCTTGCTCCATTTTTTTCCTCCTAGTCTTCTACCCATTCGCTTAAGTATTCCCAACGAGCCATTTTCTCATCTAATTTGCTTTCTGCTTGTGAAACGTTTGCTTGTAATTCTTGTAAACGAGTAAAGTTATCTCCTTGATGATTCATTTCTTCTTGCAGCTCTGAAATCTGTTCTTCTAATTCAGCAATTTCATCTTCGATCGTTTCCCATTCTTTTTGTTCTAAATAAGAAAGTTTCTTTTTTGTTTCCTTTTTATCGTCAGCAGCCGGCTTCGTTGGTTCATTCATTTTTTCTTTACCTAAAGGCGCTACATCTTTTTGTGTCAATAAATAACTCGACATATTCCCATAATATAATTCTTGCTTAGCATTTCCTTGAAAAACTAATAATTTTTCTGCTACTTTGTCTAAGAAATAACGGTCATGTGATACAGTAATCACGGCACCTGGGAAACTCTTAAAATAATCTTCTAAAATGGTCAGTGTGGCGATATCTAAATCATTCGTTGGTTCATCCAAGAGTAAAACATTAGGTTGTTGGATCAGCAATTTCAATAGATATAGTCGACGTTTTTCGCCACCAGATAATTTTTTGATCAATGTGCCATGCATAAATCGAGGAAATAAAAATCTTTCCAATAATTCAGCCACACCAATTTGCATACCTTCTGCCGTTTGAGCTTCTTCAGCTGCTTCTTGCAAATAAGCAATCATGCGTTTTTCGGGATTCATCTCTTCATTTTCTTGTGTATAGTAGGCGATACGAACAGTCTCACCAACCGTAAACGTACCATTATCTAAAGGAATACGTCCCGCTAAAATATTCAGTAAGGTTGATTTACCGGCACCATTTTTCCCAGTGATCCCTAAACGTTCTCGTGATTGAATCAACAAATCTAAATGGTTGATCAGCAATTTCCCTTCAATAGCATATGTTCCATCTTTGATCTCTAATACTTTTTTTCCTAAACGTTTCGTTGCGATATTCAATTCGAGGTCTGCTTCATGATTGACTTGATACAAGTTTTCTTTAAGATCCTCAAAACGATTGATGCGTGCTTGTTGCTTCGTTCCGCGTGCTTGAACTCCAGCTCTCATCCAGGCTAATTCTTGTTTGTACAGGCGCTTTCGTTTTTCTTCTTGTTCCACTTCCACACGATCTCTTTCAGCTTTTTCTAAAATATAAGCTTCATAATTCCCTCGATACTCGTGTAGTTGTCCAAATGATAGTTCAAAAATGCGATTCGTCACTCGATCCAAGAAATAACGATCATGGGTGACCATTAATAACGATCCACGATACTGTTTTAAGTAATTTTCTAACCATTCAATCGCTTCATAATCCAAGTGGTTCGTGGGTTCATCTAATAATAATAAATCAGGCTCATCGATTAGGACTTGTGCTAAACTTACACGTTTTTTTTGTCCACCTGATAGTGCGCCAATCTTTTTGTCTAATTCACTGATGCCTAATTTTTGTAAGATAATCTTAGCATTTGTATCTGTGGTCCAAGCATCTTCTTTGTTCATTTGTTCTTCTGCCTTGGCATAACGTCTCTGAACGCTCTCGTCCTCGCCATTCTCAGCTAATACAAGCAAAGCTTCCTCATATTCTCTCACGGTACGGATTAATGGACTATTTCCTTGAAAAACCGCTTGAAGTACAGTCAATTCATCAGAAAATTCGGTTGTCTGTGACAAATATCCAATTCGATAATCATTCGGATAAAAAACTGTTGGTCGATCTCCATCCCCACTGTCGATACCTGCTAAAATATTTAATAAACTTGTTTTTCCAGTTCCATTAGTTCCAATCAAACCGATTCGGTCTTTTTCGTGGATCAAAAAAGAAATCTGGTTAAATAGTTCTTTTTCACCATACGTTTTATTGAGGTCAGTTACTTTTAATTCTTTCAATCCATTCCCTCCTCATCTTGGTTATTGTATCATAAAATAATTTAATTACGGATATTTTTCTATTGTCATCTTAGACAAAATAAAGGGAGAAAATAAGATAGTGTTGATTTTTTCATTAGAGTGGGATAATAGTTAGAAAAAATCTGATTATTGCCTCATTTTTTTATGGTACACAAAAAGCACACAACCTTGTATGATTAAAGTGCCTAAATTTATTTTTTATAGTGATAATCTGATGGACAATCATTGAATTATGTCATTAAATTAAGAATAGACGTTAAGAACGATGCTTTTATCAGTTTACAACGATTAGAAAGGTGAAGAAAATCTTGAAAAATAACTGTCATTTATCCTATTGATTTTAAAATGTGGAAGTCCAACATAGTATACTTTACTTGATTTTTCAAGACTAGAAGAAATATCTTCTTTACATTAATTGAAAAATATATTACAATTTTTTCGAATATCGGAGGATCCTAAGGGATTGGATAAGATTACTCTTATCCAATCCCTTTTTTGTTTTCTGATATCTAATTTTTCTTAAGGAGGTACGAAATGGAGAAGAACTGGTTTTACGTTATCTTCGGAGGTTTTTTAGAAATTTTTTGGGTACTTTGTTTAAAAAAATCAGAGAATTTCCATCATTTTTTCTATTCCATTTTGACGATTTTGCTCGTTGTTATTAGCTTTTATTTATTTGCTAAAGGTATGGAAAGCTTACCTACTGGAGCAGCATATACAGTGTTTACTGGAATAGGTGCAGTTGGAACAATCATTTTTGGTATTTTATTTCTGAATGAAAGTGTATCTGTGCAAAAAATATTGTTTTCTGCATTATTAGTTATAGGAATTTTGGGTCTAAAAATCACAACAAAGGAGGAATAATCTGTGGATATACTTTATCTTATACTAGCAGGAATAGCAGAGATCATAATGGTCTTTTCTCTTAAAAATTCACACGGATTTAAAAAAATAAATTGGAGTATTATAACTATTATTTCTGCAGCCTCTAGTTTACTACTTTTATCGCATTCAATGAATACATTAGAAGCTGGGGTCAGCTATAGTATTTGGGTAGCTTTTGGTTCCATTGGTTCAATGATCCTTGGAGTATTTTTATTTAAAGAAAAAATGAACTGGCTGCAATTTGCTTCCATGATTATTATTTTATTTTCTGTGATTGGCCTAAAACTAGTTAGCTAATTAAATTGAAGAATCTATTGTCATTTGTGAGACTGGGACGAAACTTGTCTCAGTCTCTTCTACTATCACTAAAGCTGTTTTGCTAATTGAAAGCCATTTTCTTTTAAATACGCTTCAAATGCTTCTTATGTGATTTGAGTTTCATTCGGATCAAGCTTGGCACAAAACTCTCCGTTTTAAGCGATTATCTGGGCTTTTCCTTCAAAGTAAGGTTTTTCTTGATGTTCCTAATCTTTTCTTGCAATTGGTAAATCATAGATGTTGTTGGGGTTTGGACTCTACCTAAGGACAAACTTACTGGTATGCCTTTTTGCTGCAAGAGTAAACTATACCATGGGTTATCATTCATACCATCAATGAATCAACGTGAAATAACAAAAAATCTGAGACAGAATGAGGTTCATTCTAACCCAGATTTGATCACGCTGAGCACTTACTCAACTTTTTTAGCCGGAAGCGAACGTTTTCTTGCCCGCAATGCGAATTTAAATGAAAAATCATCAACTGGCTTATTCATAGTATAGGATTCCAGTAAATTAATATTTTTCCGATAACTATTAGCAGAAAAAGTCGTGATCTTCTCAGCTTCTTCATACTCATCAACGATTTTGCGCTCTAAGTAATAGCCACGCAACATTTTTTTGGAATAAAGACTGTCTTGTTGGATCATCCAAGAGGAGATCAAATTTCCTGAAGCCATTTTGATGCCTTCCATTTTTCGTTGTTGGATGAAAAAGTTGACCATTGTTTCATCATAAACATCGGTTAGGTTTTCTAAACTCTCAATGATCAATTGTGTGTTTTTTTGATAGGTTTCCCGAATTTCTTGAATATCTTTTTCGGAAATCAGTGTCTTTCGATCTGATTTTTGTCGTTGCCAGAACATTTTGGGATGTAAGATGATCCGAATCAACCGTCGAACAAAAATAAACCAGAAGCCGACAAACGACAGTACCTGACTAGTAATAGAGTGTTCAAAATTAGCAAGAAATCGTGAATAAAAACGATAGCCATTTGAGGAAAGCTTACCAGAACGATAACTTTTGTCTAACCCATCACGTTCGATGGATAAAATCAATGCTTGAATTTCTTGTACTTCTTGCTTTTCATCATCAGAAAGATCTTTTAAATAAAGATCACGGATACGCTCTTGATAGTTTTCGATCACTGCTTCAGTTGCTAAATATTCTTTTGAATCTTTATCTAACGTTTTGATTTCAGATTTCAATACTTCAATGACTTCTTCTAGGATCATTAAAGCATTCAAATCTGTTTTCACTACCTCTTCCGTTTCTGTCAACAGGGGTAAAACCACAATGCCTACGATCAGTGTTACCAAAATAACTCCTGCCGTCAAAAATAATAATAAAGAGCGCTGATAAAAAATCATTTGGTTAATCGTAAAAGGTAAGATGAAAATCGTTGCTAAACTAACCGTTCCTTTCACACCACCAAAAGTTAAAATCAAAATCTCATTCAATTGTTCCTTGAATTCTTTTCCTTTATATTTAAATAAATAAAAAAGACTGATCGAAACAAAGCGAATCATAAATAAGATCATTGAGATCAACAAAATAGTGATTAACAGCAACCAATTTGAATAAAGCCCATCTCCCCAAACTGGAGAAAATACTTGGGTTAATTCAATTCCTAAAAAGATAAAAACTAACGCATTCAGCGTAAATGTGATTGTTGTCCATGTACTATCGGACAAACTTGATAACTCCGCATCAAACACCGAGATTTTTCTAAATCCCGAAGCTTGCAATACCCCAGCTACTACTGCGGCAATAATCCCTGAAACATCAAATACTTCTGCTAAAACATACGCTAAAAACGGTAATAGCAATTCAATTAACAAGTAACCTGTCACATCTCTGGCAGAAGCCTTCTCAATCAGATTAATCACTTTTCGTTTGACCCAGACAAGTAAAAAGCCAACGACGGCTCCTCCTATACTAGAAAACACAAGTGTAAATCCTGCGTTGACTGCAGAAAAAGAGCCCGTGATCAATGCAGCTAATGCAAATTGAAAGGCGGTAACACCTGAAGCATCATTCAATAATCCTTCGCCTTCTAAAATATGCATCGCTTTATTTGGGATATTCACCCGTCCAGAGAGCGAGCTGACAGCGACAGCATCGGTTGGTCCAAGAGCCGCTCCAAAAGCAAAACAAGCAGCTAATGGCACGCTGGGTAATAAAAACGACAGCGTAAAACCAACCCCGACTAATGTCAGGATTACCCCTCCAAAAGCCAGAAATAAAATCGTATCAAAGTTTTTCAGGATCGAGGATACATCGGCTTTTTCTCCTTCACGAAAAAGCAACGGCGCAATGATCATCACTAAAAAGAGTTCTGGTTCAAAGTTGATCGATTGGCCCCATTCTGTTAAGCCTAAGATGATACCAAGAAATATTTGGATCAGTGGAGCTGGGATCATAGGTAAAATGCGGCTAGCTATATTAGATAAGGTGATCGTTACAGCAAATACGATCACTAACTCAGCAAATTCCATGGTCCGTCCCCTTTATTTTTTATTTTGAGCGAGTACCTTTAGAAATTGTTCTTTTTTCTTCAATATTTTGTTTTCTACCACTTCTGCTTGTACATTGTTTCCTTCTAATTCACACTGTACTCGCTTTGATTCTAAACGTAGCAAATCATGTTTCAATCGCTCAAGCTGACGATACATGATGATATTTTTCTTTCGCAGCTTACAAAGGATTTGCCGACGATCTTCCATTGAAAACGCACCATAACGATCATGCAACAGTTTCTTTTGTTCTTCAAAGCTCTTCCTCATTTTTAAGATCTCCTAAATGCAAACTTGATCTTCATGAAACACTGAACGTTAAAAGGAAAAGGATTCCCCTTTATTAGACAAGTTCAGCTGGATTCAAAGAATAAGTTTGCTTGAATTTCAGAAACTCATTCTATTCCAAATGGAAGAAAATATCAAGTGCGGAAAACACACCAAAAAAGGAGCTGGGAAACCATTTCCGCTCCTTTCTCAGCTATCCATTAAACTTTGGTTTTATTCAAAAAACTCGCCATAGATATCTTCAACACGTTGATCCGGATTGATCACGATGTATAAATTACCTGTTTTTTCACTGATTTTAGTTGATTGGTATTGATTATCCAATCCTTCTGTTCCTTTATCAAGATAAGGGAAATAAACTAGGTCAGGTGTACCATTGCGATAAAGGATCTCCATCCGTTCAATATCTTCATATTTTAATGCGCGGTTGAACATGCCCATCTCTAATCCACCTAAGTTGATGTCGTGAGTTGCTACGGAATCACCTTCGTGAAAAATTTCGATCTTAAATCCAGCACAAGGATGGATTTCCATAAATTCACTACCATTGATTCGTCCAAAACTCGTTGTTATTTGTTTAATCCACAAATCACCAATATGGCGACGATTGATCGTCCACGTTTCGCCGTTTCGGAAATAAAATTTTAGCGCTGTCATTTCTTTACTCATAAAAAAATCCCCTTTTGACGTCATTTATTCTGGTTCCCTTTTAGTTTAGCACACATCCCACGTGAAGGTCACATCTAAAGTTTTTTCAAAGATGTGAAACTTTAGAAGCGTTCCACTATTGACAAAAAAATCCGGAAGCAACTCCCCAGCAATAAGCGAGGATTTTCTAAATAGGAGAAATTTTTAAATTCCTCACTTATTACTCAGAGCTGATTGCTTCTTTCAGAATCTCTATTAAAGCGCGACTTCGACATTCATCGAAATCTATAAATGGTTATTTTGCTGGAGATAATCAAAAAGGGCACTTGCTTCATTTGCTAAATTTCCCTCTACCACTGCTCTTTCTGCAGCTTGAAGTGCATCACTGACCCATTTCCCTGGTTTCTTGTCACTCACACTAAGAAGTTTCTTCCCATCAATTGCTAACTCTCGCATGGATGTAATCGGTAATTGATCATAGCGCTTTGCTACTTGTTCTAGTTGAGGTGTTTCACCAAAATAAATCATGAGTTCTTCTGTCTTCAAAGCGTTCTCTTTTCCCAAACAATAGAGTACCATTGGTTCCAACATCTGTCTTTTACGTTGAATCAATCCATGAACGATCATTTGAACTTCTCGAATCATTTGGTTGGAACATTTCCATTCCTTTAAGAAAGGACGGATCTCACTTTCTTGAAGTCCTAACTGATCGATCAACAATGCCCACGCCTGACTTTCAGTTTGCAATGGTTCATCTGGTAAATCGGCAAAACGTAACAAGGCTTCACCATAGTCTCTTAAACCTGGACAATAAATATAACATTGCGTCTCAACGAATGTTCTCAATCCTGTAGAACGCTCTTTCCCTAATAACATTTTGATGAATTCCACATTAATCCGTTCGACAGAAATTTTTCCTAATAATGAATGGTTGGCCTGAATGGCCGCAGCCGTTTCTTGCTCGAGTGTAAACCCAATTTGACTAACAAATCGAATCCCACGCATCATACGCAAAGCATCTTCATGAAACCGTTCCTGTGGATCGCCTACTGCTCGAAGGATCTGGTTTTCTAAATCAGCTAACCCGTCAAATAAATCAATGATTTGACCATCTTCTTTTAATGCAAATGCATTGATCGTAAAATCACGTCTTTTTAGATCCTCTTCAAGTGAACGGACAAATTCGACATGATCTGGACGACGATAATCTTGATAGGTCGATTCTGTCCGAAAGGTCGTGATTTCATATTGTTCCTCTTCAGCCAAGACCAAAACGGTGCCATGTTCAATGCCGATATCAATGGTTTTCGGAAAAAGTTGTTTGATTTCTTCTGGGAATGCACTTGTTGCGATATCTACATCATGGATGGGTTGATCCAACAAGATATCTCTGACACTTCCCCCGACAAAATAAGCTTCAAAACCCGCTTGCTCCAATTTATTCAAGACAGGAATCGCTTTTTGGTATTCTCTTGGTAATTGTTTTAGTTTCATTGTTTTCCCTCTTCCAACTTGATGGCTTACGCTTTTTTATCATCCTTATTTGCTTCTTTTCTTTCAAAGCGATTGTGATCTCTGCGATTAAATTTTTCCATATTTTTTTCAAATACATCCGTTAAATCGATTTCCAGGGAATTTGCCATGATCATAGTGACAAATAAAACATCCCCTAATTCTTCTGCTACAGAATTGTTGGGCTCCGTTTCTTTCTTCGCTTTTTCACCGTATGTATGATTGACTTCTCGAGCCAGCTCCCCGACTTCTTCTGTTAAGCGTGCCATTTGAGCTAATGGAGAAAAATAGCCTACTTTAAACTGTTGGATATAGTCATCTACTTCCTGTTGCATACTTCTTAAAGAACGTTCTTTTGTCATTTCTTCTCCACCTTTCCTATTTATCTTACCAAAAACTACGTCCAAATCCTAGGCAAGAGCGATTGAGAAAATAAAGATTACGTGCTACATTGAGTAATGTGATGTAAAAAGAATGAAATATTGCGAAAATATTAGTCGGTTTATCGAAGGAGTGGTTTGATGATCTCAATGAAAACAGTTAAAGAAGTCGTAATGATTATGGTTGGTACAAGTATTTATGCGTTTGGACTCGTTTATTTAAATATTGCGAATCATTTAGCAGAAGGTGGCGTTTCAGGGATCACTTTGATCTTACGCGCACTTTTTGGGATTGATCCTGCCTACTCTACACTTTTGATCAATATACCTTTGATTTTGATTGGGGGAAAAATTTTAGGAAAACGTTCACTCGCTTATACCGTCTTAGGAACAGTTTCGTTGTCTGCATTTTTATGGATTTGGCAACGTGTTCCTTTACAAATCAATCTTCAACATGACTTACTGATCGTTTCATTATTGGCTGGCTTAATTGCCGGAACTGGAAGTGGTCTGGTCTATCGGATGGGTGGAACTACCGGTGGAAGTGATATCATTGCTCGTATATTAGAAAAGAATTATGGGATCTCAATGGGTCGATCTTTACTGGTATTAGATGTTATCGTTTTGTTGGCTTCATTGACTTACATTGACTTGAAACGCATGATGTATACGTTAATTGTTTCTTATGTTTTCAGCCGTGTCATTGATTCAATCTTAGATGGCGGTTACTCAGCTAAAGGGATTTTAGTCGTCTCAAACAAAAATGAAGAAATTGCCCCACTGTTGATGACTGGATTAGAACGCGGCGTTACTTTTTTAAGTGGTGAAGGTGGGTTTTCTGGTCATTCTAAAAAAATTATCTATATGGTGGTTAGTTCGAGTGAATTGAATGAAGTGAAACGAATCGTCCATGAAATCGATGAAAAAGCCTTTCTATCGATCATCAATGTCCATGAGGTCGAAGGAGAAGGATTCACTTATCTTAAACCACAGTCTAAGTTATTTAAGCGAATATAGCTCTCTACTAGTTCTACTCGTTTTTCTGGAGTGAGTTTCATCTTTCTTTTTGGCATACAAAATCCCCCTATACAGGACTTTTATATTTCAGTGTCCTATATAGGGGGAGCATATCAACTTGCCTCATTCTCTTTTAGTATCTTTAAAAACGAATAAACGGTTAGATAAAAGTATCCTTAGTTAGGATTCTTTCCTGCATGTTCGCCTTTTACTTGGTTCTTGCTTAATATTTCACGATTAACTTCATCGGACAATTCCAGGAAAGCATCTTTATCCCCTTTTTCAAGCGCTTGATCAATCTGTAAGTAAAGCATTTTGAGATGGGCTGCTTGTTCTTTCTCTTTGAGATATTGCTCGACTAGTTCAAGATCTTCTTCACTAATAGAGTCGTTCCAAGATGCAAAGGGGTTCTCTTCTAAAACCATTAAATACTCTTTTGTCTGCCAAGCATTTTCAAAAAGGCATTCTACATATAGCGGTCTTTTCCAATTTAATCGAATTTCATGAAAAATTTGATCAGTATCGGTAAACTCTTTCCCCTCGAGAAATAATTTCATTGGTTCTCCATCGAAAGAAAGGTCACTGATTTGTAATCCCCGATTTGCTTGATTCGCTCCTTCAACAAAATGAACATTACTTAAGATTGCTTCATGATTAGCCAAGTAATTCAAAATCCAAAAAACCTCTCTGCGACTAAATGAAACATGATTGACCATCCAAGTTAAGAAATTCTTTTTTTCCTTTACATCTATTAGCATTTTACTCACCTCTCTGCTAGGTCGTCTAATACTGACAATGCCTCCAAATCTCCAGGTTCCAATTCTAAATAATGAGTAAGTAGATCTTTTGTTTTTGTCAATTGTCCTTCTTCTCGTAAGAATAAGGCGTATTCTTTTAGAAAATCAGGTTCATGCTCCAATTCGTGATACGCTTGTTCATAATGAACAGCTGCTAGCGTGAAGTCCTCTAATTCATTATAGGCATGGGCTAAATTCCATTCCGCATATGGATTTGCAGTTTCTTCCATTTGCTCGATACTCTTGATTACATCTTCGTAACGTTCTTCATCTAAATACAAATTACTTAATGTTAATAATGTTTCGTCTTGTTTTTCACCTAATTCCAACGCATTTAATAATAGTTTTTCTGCTTTTTCTTTGTCATGTAGGCGATACGCATTTTCAGAAGCTAAGTGATAGAGTTCTACTTGATAAGGATTTTCTTTGATCCCATCTTCAAGAACTTTCTGCGCTTCTTCAATCAATTCTTCTTCTTGCAATGCTTGACCTAAATAAAGATAAAGAGATTGATATTGGGGATTTACTTCTCTCAATTCTTGTAAATAATTGATCGCTTTTTCATTTTCTTTTAGCTGCAGATTGGTGAAAGCTAACTGGAATAAGCGATCATCTGTCCGTTCTTCCTGCAATGCTTGTTCCAATGGTTCGATTGCTGCTTCGAACTCTCCTTGCATGCTTAGAGATTGTCCTAAACGTTCCTGCATAGAGATACCAGAAATCTCATCAATATTACTTGATAATAATAGTTGATAGATCGTTGCAGCTTCAGCAAAACGATCGACTGAAAAGTAAAGTTCGGCTAAAGCAAATTGGATCAATGGTTCATCAGGCAACAACGCAGCTGCTTCCTTTAATTTCGCTTCACTGACTTCAGGAATACCGATTACTTGATATAAATCAGCAATTGCTAATAAAGCTTGAGGATAGTAGTCACTTTCTTTTGAAATGTTTTCCAGATATTCAAATGCTTGATCGATTTCATTATCTTCAATCGCAATTTCCGCCAATGGAATGAACAACTCATCATTTTCGGGGTACTGTTTCACTAACTGTTCAAAAATTTGCTTTGCTTCTTCTAAAAAACCAATCGCTAAGAGTTCTTCCCCTAATTCAGCCAAAACATCGGCCGGATCTTCTTTCAAAGCTTGTGTCAGATATAACTGAGCTTGCGCCAAATCTTCCTCTGACAATGCTTGTAACATTTTTTCACTATTTGTATTCATTTAAATCCCTCTAATCTCACTAATAATCTCGTCATAAGATTTCATTGTTTGTATTAATTCTTGTTCCTTTGGCGATTGATATTTCTCTATTATACCAATTTTTTTCAAAACAAGAATTTTTTTGCTTTTTTCCGCTAGAAGTAAGACATTTTCTAAATAATCAATTTTTGATAATTGTTCTGGCCAATCGATAGGATAACCCAGATGTTTCAACCAGATAAAAAAATTTTTCAATTGAAAGGACATATCCGCTAGTCCTACATTCCAAGTAAGATGAAAAAGCATTCCTAATAGTTTTTTCATACTAGCTGATAACAAATGACCATTTTCTGTTAGGTAAAAAGCTTGTTCAAATAGTTTACCATAATTTGAGAGATTTTCCGCATCTACTTGGTAAAAACTAATCATTTCTTCCAGCATCCCCGTAAAAGCCCGCTGAGATAACTGCCTTGGTTGCGGATAGTTTTTATAGAGATTTTGTAAAAAATGATAATCACAAACTAAACCACATGTTATCAAAGTCAAAAAATCTATTTGTTTCCCTTCTCCTTGTTTTTCACTGATTGTTTGATCGTAAACAATTCGTTCTGGAAGGTTGGTCGTTCGCAAGACGACTTGATTTGGCAATTGTAAAATATTTCGTTGAGGAGTTAATGCCCGGGCCATTGAACGAATCGATACCGGTATTAGCCATAATGTTGATGCAAGTGAGGTATGCTTCTGGAAAAAACCTGCTAAATCCATGATTCCCTCATTCCCAAACCCAATTATAAGTAAGGATTGGTTTTCAGGATATCGTTTTGCAAATGTCACAAGATTACTTAGTTCTGTTAAGTGATTACATTGAGTATTGGCACAGATATACCAATCAATCTCACTTGGGTTAGGAAACTGTTGGTTGATTTTCTCAACAAACAAATCGTAATACCGTTGGTTCGTCAAAAATAAAACAGGCTGATCAATCGTTATTGTTTTCAGTTGGCTGACCAACGTTTCCCCATAATAGATTTTTGTTTGTTCTTCTTGTCCTTGATAGTCGATTTCCATAAGCACCCCTCCTTTTCTTTATTTTACCATTAGTAAGTAAAATCGGAAAAGAATAGGGTAAATTCTTGGGAGAATATAGAAAAACTTCGTAATTCACCTACATTTAGGAGTACCTATTTAAAGAATTCTTGTGTAATAAATCGGGCATGGTATACTGTAATACGAAGTAAAAGATTATATAGGACTTTGCTTTTCATTTTATAAAACGGAGAAATGGATTAAGCAATTTTATTCAACTAAATTTCATCAAAAATGAGGGATAAGTTTTGTCAAAAATAAATAAAAAATCAGTTACAGCAATTTTAATTATCTCCCTATGTGCTTTTTTTATGGTTTCACCTCAAATTTATAAACATGCACTCATTGTTTCAAATGACTGGGTATTTCATATGAACCGTTTCTATGACACGGCTATGCAATTAAAAAATGGCACGTTTAATTATTTCCAATCCATCTACGGTTTTAGCCAATCGGGAAGAGTCATCAATGCCCTTTATGGAACCGACTTTGCCTATTTACATGGACTGTTACTTTTAATTTTTAAAACTTGGTTCAGATTCCAACTTGTATCTACTTTTCTGTGTTACTTAACTGCCGGTACATCGATGTATTTCCTTGGACGGTACTGCCATTTAGAGCAAAAAATTGCTACGGGGATGGCTATTTTATACATGGGTACACCTACCATTTTTTACTACACTCTTGCCCAAAATTTTTCTGGTTGGGGTGCTGCCTTTTTACCTCTTATTTTTATTCCAGCTGTTAGAATGATAAGAAATCAGGAAAGCCCAATCCAACCTGTGGTGCTAGGAGGAACCATTTCATTATTGCTATCTGTCCATATGTTTTCAACATTACTAGCCGTAGCCGCTTTGATTCCCTTTTTCCTTGTAGGTTTTCTTCACTCGAACAAAAAACTAGTAATAATCAAACAGGCTCTACTAGCAGTGGTGATCGCTATCGGTCTTTCTTTCAATACGTTTACTGCTTTTCTGGATTTGTCCAATGATACCTTGATTCCACCATACGCAGTAACTGATCTATTATCGAATAGTACTTCACTTTCGTTTGGTTCAATTGGCTGGACAAACTTTGGACTAATCCTTTCTATGATATTTGTTTTTCAACTTGTGTTTACTATCGTCCACTTTAATAAACTCAGTGTGTTGGAAAAAACAATCAACTTAGTCGGAGCATTCTTTTTACTTGTCTCTTCTAAATACATTCCTTGGAATGATATCGGCAATTATTTTACATTTGTTCGAAAAATGCAATTTCCACAAAGACTGGGTTGCATCGCATGTATCTTATTAATACTAGGGTTCGGTTTTACCATTCAAAAAGCCTTTGTAACTTTAGAGAAACAATCAGTTTTAAAAATCAGTGTGCCACTATTACTGACTTTTTCATTGTTAAATTTAACAGGTGGCTATGCTTTAATTTCGGATACAGCAGCTATCTGGAATAGTGATGCCCCACTTTCTAAAGACACCAGTGCTGCTGAAACCTTAGAAAGTAATGCAAGTAATATTCGTCACCTATTTGGAGGCAATGCTGATCTATCTGCTGCTTTACAAATACACAGAAAACCGATGGCTGACTATTTACCTGCTAGTGGTGGACAATTGGAAGATCCTTACAAAGCTTATAAAGAGGACGTTTTACACAATTCTATCCCTCTTAAAAGATCAATTGACAAACAAGGGAATATACATCTAACTTTCACTGCTAAAGATACAAATAAAATAACTTTACCAGTAATCATTTACCACAATAGTTCTCTCATAATCAATGGAAAATCTAGAAGTGAAGCACAATATTCACTGACTTCAATAGGCGCTCTAAGAATTTCTCCAAAGATTGGTACAAATGAAATTATTGTAGGATATAAACCAGGTAAACTATTCAGATCAGCTATTTATATCCGAATATTAACAGTGGTTATCATCATTGCTTACTATATGAGCAAACGATGCAAATTTTTCAGTAAAAACAAACGCACGCAATAACCGATGAGCAAAAGATTTTTTCTAAACAGCCAGATAGAAAAATGAGGCAATGAGTGAAGCAAGCAACTTTGAATAAATAAGAGGTTGTAAAAATAACGACTATCTTATTCATTAAGATAGTTTGAAAAAATAGCTTTTCGTCAATAATGACTGATAAGTTTTGTATTAAAAAATCTGGGACAGAATGAACCGTATTCTGCCTCAGATTTTTTATTATTGTTTAAAGTAAGGTTGTGAAAGCATCGGAGCTTCAATGACAATAAGAAAAGATTTTTTGAAATAGCTTCTCCTATTTTAGAAAATTATCGCTTATTGCTGAGAAATTGATAAAAGAATTGTATCGAAAACCTTCAACGTATCGTTTAGGTCGACTTGCTGAATTTATGTTTTTGACGGGCACACACATCGGAGAAGCAATAGAAATGCAAGCGAAAGATTTTGATTTTGAAAATAGTCAAGCTTTCGTAAACGGATCAATTGATCGTTCTGGAGAATATCGAAGAGGGATCAAAGGATCTGTTAAAACAAACGCATCATACAGAAATCTTGATATAACAAACAGAACTCTTTGTTTGGTTAAACGGACAATTGAAGAAGTAACTTGGGATTCTATGGAAAACGACAAGTTCGAAAATCTCAACTATCTATTTGTAACGAAGAACGGGGTTCCTGTACAAAACAATTCTTTCAACCTGGCTTTGAAGAAAGCCGGCGAACGTGTTGATTTAGCCCATAAAAATTTATCATCTCATATTTTTCGCCACACGCACGTTTCGTGGTTGGCAGAAAAAGGATACCCATTAAAAGCAATCATGGATAGAGTTGGACATGAAGACTCTAAAATCACAAATCAAATTTACACTCACGTTACAAAGAGCATGCGAGTTAACATTTTAGAAGACTTAGAAAAAGATGGGCTCTGATTATTATTGCCCCTTTTTTGCCCCTTTTTCATATTTCGACATAAGAAAAACGCCTGTAGCTCTAGAGCCACAGGCGTTTATTCAGCCGTATTATTTAACAGCGTCTTTTAATGCTTTACCTGGTTTGAATGCAGGTACTTTGCTAGCTGGGATTTCGATTTCTTCACCAGTTTGTGGATTACGTCCTTTACGTGCAGCACGTTCGCGAACTTCAAAGTTACCAAAACCGATTAATTGAACTTTTTCGCCGTTAGCTAAAGCATCTTGAATAGTTGAAAATACAGCATCGACTGCTGCAGTTGCATCTTTTTTAGTTAAGTCAGTAGCTGAAGCAACTTTTTCGATTAATTCTGCTTTGTTTGCCATGGATAGATTCACCTCCTCCACAAGAGATATGATGTAAAACATCAGTTTAGTTAAAAACATTCTGAGTGGTCCAGAAGTTTAAAAGAAATATTGATCTAGTTCAATATTCTGTTATCACGATATCATATAAACCGCTTAATAGCAAGGTTTTTACCATTTTTCACGTGCTTTTTTTAGTCATAAAAACGTAATAAACAAAACCATCTATTTTTTTTGAAAAAAATCTGCCGATGTGGTAAAATGCCTATTTTCGTCTTCTTGGAATGATTCGGATCGAAGTTCCTTCGAAAGTAAATGCTTTACGAATTTGATTTTCTAAGAAACGTTCATAAGAAAAATGCATCAACTCTTCTTCGTTAACAAAAACGACGAAGGTTGGTGATTTTACAGCCACTTGCGTAGCATAGAAAATCTTCAAACGCTTCCCTTTATCTGTTGGAGTCGGGTTGATCGCTACTGCATCCATGATGATATCATTCAAGACAGCAGACGGCACACGCAAGTTTTGATTCATACTTACTTCTTCGATCATTTCAGGTAAACGTTCTAAACGTTGTTTTGTGACTGCTGATACGAAGACGATTGGCGCATAATCTAAATAACGAAATTCTTCACGAATTTCTTGCTCAAAATCACGCATCGTATTGGTTTCTTTTTTGACAAGATCCCATTTGTTTACCACGATGATCACACCACGTCCTGCTTCATGAGCGTATCCAGCTACCCGTTTGTCTTGCTCACGGATTCCTTCTTCAGCATTCAAAACCATCAAAACGATGTCGGAACGGTCAATGGCACGCATCGCACGCATCACACTGTATTTTTCGGTATTTTCATATACTTTTCCACGCTTACGCATTCCTGCAGTATCGATCATTAAAAATTTCTGACCGTTATCAGATACAAAGTGAGTATCGATAGCATCTCTAGTTGTTCCTTCTATATCCGAAACGATCACTCGTTCTTCTCCTAGAATCGCATTAATCAATGAAGATTTCCCAACATTTGGGCGGCCGATCAAACTAAATTTGATCGTATCATCCTCTTCTTCTTCCCCATCATTTGAAAAGTGCTTAATTGCTTCATCTAATACGTCACCGATCCCTAAACCGTGACTCCCTGACACTGGATATGGATCACCCAATCCTAATGAATAAAATTCGTAAATATCATTTCGCATTTCGGGATTATCCACTTTGTTAACTGCTAAAATCACAGGTTTATTACTACGGTATAAAATTTTTGCTACTACTTCATCTGCATCGGTGACTCCTTCACGTCCGCTGACAACACAGATGATGACATCTGCTTCTTCAATCGCGATTTCTGCTTGATGCTTGATTTGATCCATGAATGGTTCGTCACCTAAATCAATCCCACCTGTATCGATCACACTGAATTCTCGACCTAACCATTCGCCTTTAGCATAAATACGATCGCGAGTTACTCCTGGAGTATCTTCGACAATCGAGATACGCTCGCCAGCGATGCGGTTAAAAATCGTAGACTTACCGACGTTCGGGCGGCCAACGATTGCAATTGTTGGATTTGCCATATTTTTTCCTCCTCACAAGTTTCCAATCTTACTTAGTGTAACGAAAGCTTTGCGAACTTTCAAGCATTGTTCGCTAAAATTACGCAAGTATTTATTCATTGGACAACTTTTTTTCATAAAACATCAAAGTGAATATTGAACCCTAGGAAACCATCTTTTATTCTTGTTTCTTTGGTTAAAGAACTACATTGTTCAAATAACCCTAAAAACCATATTCAGAACCGCTAGATGAGCGTTAGCCTAAATATTCACACACTACTGAACTTAAAATCGATCAGTGACATTTGATTATAGCATAATTTGTTTCTCTCGTTTTCATTTTCTACTCTTTTTATTGTTTCATGATATGTGAAAGCTCTTTTCTTCACTCTCATTCTTTCCACGATCTTCATATTCTCAAACTCTCAGTTTATCTAGCGCAATATCCTAATTCCTTATTCTAGCCTGTATTTTCTTATGGTCACTTCATTAGTCCCACTGTGCCTACAATATAGCCTGATGCCCAAAAATGTTGATTTTCAAACTCAAATTAACATTTCCATGCTTATTAGAAATTATTAACGTCCTTTTTCTTTTAAATAGCTTGTAAAACTGGACATGCATATTTCATTAATCTACAGTCGGAAAGGTTGTGCCATATCTAGCTATGAGAAATAAGCCGAAGAATCCAAAAATAGTTCCTCCTATTTTTGGTATTCTTCGGCAATTTTTTGTCAAAGCAACTTCTTGAACCATGTGGATAAGGTCATGAAAGAAGCGATCAGCTCCAAATTTTTTTGAACGAATGTGATAAACATCAAGAAAAGAATTTGACGTTAAATGCTCCCTCCAGGAAGTAATGAGATTGGCAAAATGTAATCCTTGCTTGTCTTTTCATTCTTCATTTTTTTCAGAAGAACATCAACAATCAAACTTGCGATTTCATCAATTGGTTGTCTGATTGTGGTCAATTGTGGGAAAAATTTCTCAACAAAAGATGTTCCATCATAGCCAATAATTTTTAGATCTTCTGGGATATTAAGTTTAAGCTGATGAGCAATTTTCATAGTAAGAATGGCTGTTAGATCATCAGAAACAAAAATACCATCTGGTTTGTGACTTAGGATCGTCGACTTGATTTCCATTTCTCGACGAATCGTAGAGAGATTATTAGGAATTTTGAAAACTTTACCATTTGGATTTTGAAAAGAAAAACCAAGCGCACGTAACCCTGTTGGAGAATCCGTATTGTCATTTCCTGTAATCATAATACTATTTTGACAACCATTTTTTTGTAACGTTTTAGCAGCCAGTTTTCCACCTTCAAAGTTGTCTGAAGAAACAATGGAAACATTGGGAGCTAAGTTTCTATCAAAAGCGACAATAGGTGCTCCCACACGCTCATAATCAGCAATTCCAAGATTATGACTAGATGAGATAATCCCATCAACTTGATTCGCTTCAAGCATTTCAATGTATTCCCGCTCTTTAGCAGGATCGTTCTGACTATTGCAAATAATTGTTTTATAGCCATGTTTGAATAATTCGATTTCCAAATACTCAATCAGTTCAGAGTAAAAGATATTACTGATATTAGGAAAAATAAGCCCAATAAGTTGGGGTGACTTTCCTTGAAGCCCACGTGCTAGATTATTAGGTTTGTAACCAAGAGTTTTCATAGCTTCATGAACTTTTTGTTTTGTTTTTTCCGATAGATATCCCTTATTGTTAATGACACGTGAAACGGTAGTTGGGCTAACTCCAGCTAGTTCAGCGACATCAGATAATTTTGCTACCATATTAATATTTTAATTCAAAGTATTTTCCAGTCGGTTCACCTGATTTAAGTTGAATACCATTTTGGTGTTTCTCAGGGAATACGCGACTAGTAAATACTTTTTCTCCTTTATTAATAAAAATCTCAATGATTGAATTATCTACAAAAATGTTAGCAATTGTTTCTTTAGTATCAATTGAGCATTCACGAATCGTACCAAAGTCAGTGGCATATTGAATGCCTGCTTTGCTGCGATCTAAAATAATTTTTCCTTCTTTGGTATCTACAATCAAGCTAAGTCCATTTCCTTTACTATCAGAGAAAAGAAGTAACTCCGATTTCTGATTTGGAGGAAAAGTTAGTTCAAGCTCATAAGTATTATTTGTTTCTGCTTTTGCTGTAAATTGTTCAGAACTAGCACGTAATGATGTAATAGCTTCTACTGGATATTGGTAAAGTTTACCATCTTTTATTGAAAGTTCTTTTACAAGACTCATTGCTCCCTGATAATCATACTTATCAGTTGGATAATCGATATCAGGTAGTCCAATCCAACTGACAATCAGAGCACGACCATCAGGAGTATTGAATCCTTGAGTCGCATACGCTTCAAATCCATAATCAAGATTTTGAATTTCTGAAGCGCCCACAAGTTTTACTTTTTCTATGTCAAGCGATTGACAGATCTTAAAAGTATTTGGGTAGATATTTCCATAATTTAGCTCAGATTTATCCAACCCTTGAGGACAATAAATGAGAACAGGTTTTTTGTCTACAAATACTAGATTTGGACACTCAATCATGTATTCTGAACCAGTGCCGCCAAAATCAAGGTTGCCAACTTCCTCCCATGTTTCCACGTTATTGTCATCCGCTTTGTAAAGTTTGATAAAGCCTGATTTTTCTAAATTTTGTGCTCCAACAATCGCATACAATTGTCCTTCATAATTAAACATTTGTGGATCACGAAAATGATCAGTTACATCAGCAGGTGGATGAATAAGAACATTCTCACCTTTCGTAATGTTGTAGTCTTTATCCATCCATGCTCCGATTTGAAGTGTATCACGTTCCCAATTTTCATTTCGAACGTTTCCTGTATAGAGTAAGAATAGATTCCCCTCTATTTCATATGCAGAACCGGAATAAGCGCCGTGGCTATCTCGTTTTGTGTCTGGAAGAAGTTCTGCTCCTGTTACATGAAAATGAACTAAATCATCTGATTCAGTGTGTACCCATTCTTTCAACCCATGAGCAGCTCCAAATGGCCAATTTTGATAAAAAAGCGTATATTTTCCGTTAAAAAAAGAAAAACCATTAGGATCGTTTAACAATCCTGTTTTAGGTTCGATATGATAGCTAGCACGCCAAGGTGATCGTTTTACATTATCCTTAACTTTATCCATCTCATCTTTAGTCCAATCAGAATAAGCACGATATCGTATTTCTCGAGGTAAGTTCATATTTTACTCCTTCAATTTATCTTTTTACAACTAGTATGGTAAACGTTTTCCGTTGAAAAATCAATCATTTCATTTAAAAAAATAAATTATATGACAAACGTTTGACATATTTTTAAGATATGCTAAAATAAATTTGCATTTCAGTGAACCGTTTTCACGTAAAAATAAAAAAGGAGTGATTCGAATGAATTACAGTAAAGTAGCTTCCGACGTAATACAAGCGGTCGGAAAAGATAACCTTATTGCAGCTGCACACTGCGCTACACGTCTTCGTCTCGTACTAAAAGATGACACGAAAGTGAATCAAAAAGCTTTAGACGAAAATCCAGATGTGAAAGGCACATTTAAAATTGATGGGCAATATCAAGTGATTATCGGTGCAGGTGATGTTAATTTCGTTTATGACGAACTTATCAAAAAAACTGGACTTTCAGAAATTTCAACAGATGATTTAAAACAAATTGCTAGTAAAGATAAAAAATTCAACCCCATTATGGCATTAATTAAATTATTATCAGATATTTTTGTTCCAATTATACCTGCCCTTGTTGCAGGTGGTTTATTAATGGCATTACAAAACTTTTTAACAGCTGCTGGACTTTTTGGACCAAAATCAATTGAAGAAATGTATCCTGCGATTGAAGGTATTTCCTCAATGATCCAACTGATGTCCGCTGCACCATTTATGTTTTTGCCTATTCTAGTTGGTATTTCCGCTGCTAAACGTTTTGGAGCCAATCAGTTCCTTGGTGCTGCAATTGGAATGATTATGACAACACCACAACTTGGTGGTTCTATGGAATATTGGAATATTTTTGGTTATCATGTCTCACAAACTAACTATGCTTATCAAGTCATTCCTGTGTTAGCAGCTGTTTGGCTATTATCAATACTGGAAAAGTTTTTTCACAAAAAACTTCCATCATCCGTTGACTTTACATTTACCCCCTTATTATCTGTAATCATTACCGGATTTCTAACCTTCACAGTCATCGGCCCTGTCATGTTATTGCTTTCTAACGGGATTACAGATGCGATCGTTTGGCTATATAATGCAACCGGATTTATTGGAATGGGTATTTTTGGTGGAACTTACTCGTTAATCGTTATGACAGGTCTTCATCAATCATTTCCTTCAATTGAAACGCAGTTACTTTCAGCATGGACTAATGGTATTGGACATGGAGACTTTATATTTGTAGTTGCTTCTATGGCGAACGTTGCCCAAGGTGCTGCAACATTTGCTATCTGGTTCTTGACTAAAAATGCTAAAACAAAAAGTCTTGCTTCCTCTGCAGGGGTATCAGCTCTTCTTGGAATTACTGAACCAGCTCTGTTTGGTGTCAATTTAAAATATCGTTTCCCATTTTTCTGTGCTTTAATTGGTTCGGGAGTTGCCGCTGCAGTAGCAGGGCTACTGAAAGTAGTTGCTGTATCACTTGGTTCAGCAGGTTTTCTTGGATTTCTTTCAATTAATGCAACCTCTATCCCATTTTATTTACTATGTGAATTAATTAGCTTTGCGATTGCTTTTGCAATTACTTACTTTTATGGAAAAACAAAAGCTTCAGGCATCTTTGCAGCAGAAGCTCTTACGGATCAAACAGTGACGAATCATTCAGAAAACACCCAACAATCCACAGTTACTTCTGGAGAACCTACTAAAACAAATCATTCTTCAGAAACAATCGTTAGTCCCCTTGCAGGTGAAGTGATTGGACTTGATTCAGTAAATGATCCAGTATTTTCTTCAGAGACTATGGGAAAAGGTATTGCGATTAAACCAACTGGGGACACTGTTTATTCTCCAGTAGATGGTACTATTCAAGTTACATTTGAGACTGGACATGCTTACGGTCTTAAATCGAATGATGGCGCTGAAATACTGATTCATATTGGTATTGACACCGTATCGATGGGCGGTAAAGGATTTATACAAAAAGTTACTGCTAATCAAAAAGTAAAAAAAGGAGATATCCTTGGAACGTTTGATCGTACGCTAATTAAAGAAGCAGGACTTGATGATACAACAATGGTTATTGTGACAAATACCGCAGATTATTCAAAAGTGACACCACTTATTAAAGGAACAGTTACCGCTACTACTGATTTACTTGAAGTTGAATAATGGAATAGTCAATAGTACTGATTATTCTTTCTAACCAAAACATCAATAAACGGATAATTTAAAGGGCAATGCGCGATCTGATGTATGTATTAACTGGAATAATAGGGATTTTTCAAAAGAAAATAACAAATAAACGAGTTAAATTCTTTAAAAATCTGAACAATAAATTGGTTAAATGCATAACTGCCCATGAAATCATCTTTAACTATAAGGAGAAATGTTTTATGCTATACGGTGCAATTGAAGCAGGAGGAACAAAATTTGTCTGTGCAGTTGGTAATGCACAATTAGAGGTTATTGAGAGAGTGAGTTTTGAAACTTTGAATCCAGGAGAAACAATGCCACAAGTTGTTTCTTTTTTCAAAAAATATGAAACAGAATTGTCCAGCATTGCTGTTGGTTCTTTCGGACCTATTGATATCCATCCTGAATCGAAAACATATGGATATATAACCTCAACACCTAAAATACCGTGGAGAAATTTTGATTTTATTGGTTATCTAAAAAGAAATTTTGAGAAAATTCCTTTTTATTGGACAACTGATGTCAATGCTGCAGCTTATGGAGAATATATAGCTGGACATGGTCAAGGCCATTCATTAGTTGTTTATTATACAGTTGGCACAGGTATAGGTGGTGGTGCACTGCAAAATGGAAGATTTATCGAGGGATTCAGTCATCCGGAAATGGGGCATATGATTGTACGTAATCACCCTGACGATCACTTTAAGGGTAACTGCCCTTATCATCAAAATTGTTTAGAAGGTATGGCAGCAGGACCTGCTATCGAAAAGAGAATAGGAATTAAAGGTCAAGATTTAAAGGAAGATCATCCTTTTTGGGACATGGAAGCTTTTTACATTGCCCAATGCATTCATAATACTACAATGATGTTTTCACCGGATATTATCATTCTAGGTGGCGGTGTAATGAAACAAGTACACTTACAAGAGAAAATTCATCGTGAATTTTCAAAACTTAATCAGAATTATGTTGCTCATCCGAAAATAGAAGAATATATTGTTTTTCCAAAATTAGGAGATCAAGCTGGAATTATCGGTTGTTTAGGGCTAGCCCAAAAAATAGCTTCTAATTAAACAATGATAGAGTTTTGATAGTAGTTTGACAGAAATCTCCAGCTCTGATAAATAGTTTAAGCAAATCATCTATCTAATATCTCCAATTGTGAATACAATATGGCATTTGCACAGCCATTGGGTATGGTCTAAACGATGTACTTTATTAGGTATTCCTTAACCCTTCTCACAGCAGTTGGTTTTATCTTTCACTCGATTTGTGAGTTTAACTAGTTCTAATGATAATAACAGAAAAAGATCAATCAATGTTGTAAACATTGATTGATCTTTTTGTCTCATTTCAGTCTTTTTAAAATGAACACTCAAAAATTTTATTTTTCTGAATCATCAGTAGTCGTTTCTTCGACTTCTTCTTTCAAAGCATCACCTAAAAGATCACCCATTGTGAAACCAGTATTTTCTTCTGGTAATTCATAGGTTTCAACATCTTTTGGTTCTTCTTCCGATGCTGGTTTTTCTTCTAAAGCCTTGATGCTAAGGGCAATACGATGTTCTTCAGGATGTACTTCTAAAACTTTTACTTGCACTTCATCCCCTTCATGAAGTACTTCATGAGGTGTAGCGATGTGCTTGTGAGAGATTTGAGAAATATGAACCAGACCTTCTACCCCTGGGAATACTTCTACAAATGCACCAAAGCTTGTCAAACGTTTCACTTTTCCATCTAAAACTGAACCAACAGTGGCTTTTTCTTCAATATCAGTCCAAGGCCCAGGCAACGTGTCTTTAATTGAAAGAGAAACACGTTCTTGTTCAGGATTAATCGAAAGAACTTTTACTTTTACTTCATCCCCAACTGCTAAAGCATCACTAGGCTTCGCCACATGGCTATGTGAGATCTCAGAAACATGGACCAATCCATCAATTCCACCTAAATCAACGAAAGCACCAAAATCAGTAATACGAGCTACTCGTCCGTCGATAACGTCTCCCTCGTGAATATTGGCTAGAATTTCTTTTTTCTTTTCTTCTTTTTCCGTTTCCACAACTGCTTTGTGTGAAAGAATTAAACGGTTTTCTGAAGGTTCGATCTCAACGATCTTGAACGCCAATGTTTGACCTTTGTATTCTGAAAAATCAGCAACAAAATGATCTTCCACCATTGAAGCTGGTACAAAACCACGAACACCTACATCAACGACTAAGCCGCCTTTTACGACATTCGTCACAGGTGCTTCGATGATATTACCTGCTTGGAAATCTTTTTCGATATCTTCCCAAACTTTTTTGGCATCCAAACGGCGTTTTGAAAGCAAATAGCTACCGTTTTCTTTATCTTTTCCGATAGTACTGATAACTACAAGTTCTAGAGTATCTCCTACTTTTACTACCTCGTTGATATCTTCAACAGGTGAAGTAGACAATTCTTTAGCAGGAACGACGCCTTCAACTCCGGCACCTTCGATCCCTACCACAACTTGTTTATCTTCGATTACTAAAACTTCGCCGGATACAACGTCTCCAACGTTTACTTCTTGGACGCTATTCATTGCATCTTCCATTGATTGACTGTTTTCTGTTTGATTTTGTTCAAATTCTGTCATAACATTTGTCCTCCTAACCAACATTCTGCCGTAACAACGGTACTAATTTTAGTTTAATTGATTATTAAAAAAAAATAAAGCGATTTCGTTTGGTTTACCCTAAAAATCCTGAGTTTTTCCCTTTTTACAAAAGATAGCCTTTTTCTGTGACCACTTTTTTGATGGATTGGACAACTTCCGTAATCGATTTTCCAGTAGTGTCGATTCGAATGGCATCATCCGCTTGTCTTAAAGGGGATACTTTTCTTGTAGAATCATAATGATCTCTCTCTTGGATTTCCTTCGTAAGAGTTTCCAACTCTGTTGGTATCCCTTTTTCAATATTTTCTTTATAGCGTCTTTGTGCCCGTTCTGTTACACTTGCTACTAAAAATATTTTCACTTCTGCCTGAGGTAAAACAGAAGTACCAATATCTCGTCCGTCCATTACAACCCCACCATGTTCACCAATTTTACGTTGGATCGAAACCAGTGCTTCACGTACTTTTTGATGAGCAGAAACTTCAGAAACTGCCTTGGTCACATCTGGCTGACGAATTTCTGTAGTTACATCTTGGTCTGCCACCAAAACGTGTTGACCGTCTGTCTCTTGGATAAAAGAGATTGGATAGGCTTGGATCAGCTTTACGAGTTGCTCTTCATCTCCAAAAGGTACTTGATGTTTTATCGCTAGATACGTAATGGCACGATACATGGCGCCTGTATCGGTATAAATATAGTTGTATTCTTTTGCCAAAATTTTTGCAACAGTACTTTTACCTGACGAAGCAGGTCCATCTATTGCAATACTGATTTGTGTCATGCTATAACTCCCTTTTCAAAAAAAAAGCCGCAGATCGCGGCTAAGATTATTTAACTTTTAATTGTTGTCCAGGATAAATCATATAATTATTTGGATCTAAACCATTTAATGCAAATAATTGATCAATAGTGATCCCGGCACGTTCAGCTACTTGTTTAGGTCCGTCACCTGGTTGAACAGTCACTGTTGATCCATCTGCAGCAGCCGAAGAGGATGGTGTTGTCGCTTCTTCTACCGTGCTCGTTGGTTGTGTTTCTTGTTGGTAAGTAGACGTTGTCGAAGGCGTTGTTTCCTCTGGTACAGTAGTACTTTGTGGTGTACTTGCTACTACTGATTCCGTCTGAGTAGTACTTTCTGGTTCCGTACTTGATTCTTTTGTTGATGATACTTCTGATGACGTCGTACTTTCTACTACAGAAGATGTTGTTGTAGTTGATGACGCACTTGAAGCATTGGAAGAACCATTTCTAATCCAGAAGTAAGCTCCCGCTGGAATTGCAATACACAATACTAATAATACTAAGAAGAGAGACAAAAATAGCGTGTTGCCTTTCTTTTGTTGTCGTTGAGAACTTCTTGAAGAAACTTCGTCTTCAGTGTCATAAATCGGTTGTTCCCATGGCTCTTGTGTTTCATTATTTTCTGATGAATGATGTCTATCTTTTCTGCTCACCTTATTAACCTCCTAATTTCTATCGTGAATATTATACCATAGCCAGAACGCGATTGTCTTATAAATTTTCTATCCAATGTTTTTTTAAAATAAATTTAGTAAAATATCTTGCCACTGTTTTAGCTCTACAGATGGGCTGACTTCTCTATTTTCCTGACTCGTAAGGACTGCTCCATCAATATCACAACATTTTTCTGGTTTTTTTATCAGTTTCTCCCCAAAGTATTCAAGAATCAGCGCTCTTCGACAAGTCTTTGCATTGACATAATGAAGCATTTGTTGTAGTCGATATTCCTTTTCTTTTTCTTGACGTTTTAGCCGATTTAACCACTCTTGCGGATTGCTCGTTTGTGCAATTATTTCTAACCATTTTTGTTGAATCTCATCGAATTGTTCTTGTTCATTGCTATGATATTGCAGATAAATTTCAAAACTTTGTCGTTGTTCTCTAGAAAGTTGATTAAAAAAATAATGAATGCGTTCGTCATTTTCTTTGTATAAAAGAATCGCTTCACTCGCCTGTTGGTCTCTTCCCGCACGCCCGATTTCTTGAACATAATTTTCTAAACTATCTGGTAAATCGTAATGGACAACATAACGGATATCTGGCTTATCGATGCCCATACCAAAAGCATTCGTCGCAATCAAAAATTGAAGTTTATTTTGACTAAATTGTTGTTGCAACTGTCGCCTTTGTGATGCCTCTAATCCACCATGATAATAGCCGATAGTAAAACGTGAGCGAAATAGCTGATACAAACGCTCTACCTCTTTCTTTGTCGCACAATAAATAATCATCGAGCCTTTTGCTTGTTTCATCAGGTCCTCTAGATCAGCTTCTTTTTGGGAAGTCTTTTTGACATATAAAGCAATATTTTGTCGATTAACCGAATGGATAATTCGAACTGGCACTTCTTGAAACAAGACAGTTTCAATATCATGTTGCACGGCTGTAGTAGCGGTTGCTGTCAAGGCAAGCGTTACTGGAGAGCCTAATTTCTGAGCAATTTCTCCTAGTTGTTGGTATTCCGGACGGAAATCTACCCCCCACTGAGAAACGCAATGCGCCTCATCGATCACATATAACCCAATTTTTTGTTTTTGTAATTGTTCTATCACATCTTTTTGCGTCAACATTTCTGGACTTAAAAATAAAAATTTATAATTGGACAAATGATTTAACACATAATATCGTTCTGTTCTAGATAGTAAACTATTGAAAGCAACAACTCGCTTTTCTCCTTGTTTCTGTAGTTGCATCACCTGATCCTCCATCAATGAAAGCAAAGGTGAAACAATGATAACCATTCCTTCACGCAGATAACCGGTCAGTTGGTAGCATAGACTTTTTCCATTTCCTGTCGGTAACACTGCGAGGACATCTTGGTCATTCAATAAAGACTGGATGATTTCTTCTTGTCCTGAACGAAACGAAGTAAATCCAAAACGTTTTTGTAGTTCATCCTTCAGCGACATTCTTCAGTTCCCCTTTCAATACACCAATTTGATAAAAACGAAACTCTCCGTAATCTAGTGGTGCGACTTCATTTAATTCTCGATAATTCCATTCTTTGATGTTCGATAGTTGACTTAGTCGCTTAAATGTCTGCTTGGTGATCATTTTTTGATAAGGAAAATCAGTTAAATAAAGTTGCCATTCGATCAAATGATCGGTTACTGTTCCTCTTTTTAAATGACGTATCTTCATTACTTCATCAATTGAGCATCCAGATAAAATCAATTTTCTCGTCGTTAACATACTTTGATTGAAGTTTTGCATAAGTAGTGGTGAAACCAATTGAAAAAGCAACGAATCTTTTTTTTCTTCGATTGTTTTTAGCAGCAGGTGTACTTGCTTTGCTTCATACAATTCACGTTGCACTTCATTGGTTATTTCTGTTAATTGATAAGTTAATAGACCAGGTGACCGGATACCTGAAAATTGATTGGCCAGAAAGTTAGCCGATTCAGATGTCATCGTTGAAAAGATTTCACTCAGTTCTTGGCTTAATTTTTTTGCTAAGGTTTGTCGATCTAGTTGTGTGTCAGCTAACCATTTTTTTACTTGGATAGTATAATAGGGACTAGTTTCAATCGGTAAGTATTCCTTTTTATTATTTACCAGATGAGAGACAACTTGAACAGCAAACTTGATCAACCGCCAACAATTCTCAGCGGTTCTTCCATAACGATCATAATGGAGCCCTTCTAGATCAATTATTTCTTCTGCTAAAGCTTTTTCACCTAAATGAGTGATCATCACGCCATCTTCTAGCTGAATAAGGAACTTTTGGTCAACTAATTGGTCAATGATACGTGTAAATTCTTCTTGATTCATTTTAGGAAAACTACCATGTATAAATAATAAATGGTTTAAAAAACTATAAATCAATACCGAACTCGTTCGTTTTCCTGTGATAACTTGGTATAAGGAGCTGATCCTTAACTTGTTTCTTGTTGAAAATAAAGCTAAAATAAATGAAGTCATATTACTCCCCTTAAGAATAGGATGGTCAAAATGTCATTACTATGTAAATTAGTACCTGAGCGCTGTATCGCTTGTGGTCTTTGTCAAATCGAAGCCCCAGATATCTTTGATTATGATGAAGAAGGAATCGTTTTATTTGCGCAAGAACCAGAAGCTCATCAGCAATTTGTTTCTCAAACTGACGAGGAAGCCGTCAGAAAAGCTTATCAAAAATGTCCAGTAAGAGCTATTTTATTAGAGAAATCATGAAAACTAGTTAACCAAATGAATATAGATCAATGTAAGTGTTTCTAACAATGATGATTTGAAAAGTAGGCAGTTGACCTAGAAATGGTGTCTGAACAAATTTCTTTCTATGTTCAAGTGAAAGTTTGAGTTGATTTATCTCTAGTCTATTTATATAAAGATTGTGACTTATGTAGCTCTTCGGCAAAGTTTCTGAATGGACTTCTGAACTGCGTTAGATAGAGTCATGAAAGAAGCGGGAAGCTACGATAACAATAAGCTTGAATTTTTTTAACAGTTTCTCATGTTTAAAAAAATTCAAGCTTATTTCAAAGAGCTGATGCACACTTTTTACTCATTTTTAAAGTGAGCTGTAAGATTTAGGTCTCGAACTCTATTCTCCTAACCAATTGATTAACGTATTGGTAATCGCTGTTTGTTGGTCTTCGTTTGTAATCTTAGCTTTACCGTCTCCCTTTTGTTCCCCATAGCTGCCAAATCCGCCATGATTTCCTCCATTAATCGAAACATATTCTGTTTGCTCAGGTAAATATTCTTTAGCTGATTCATAGGCTTTTTGATTCAAGACTTTATCATTAGAAGCAGTCAGGCTTAATACAGGTAATGTCGTTTTCGCCAATGTACCTTTTTCATCAGGATAGCTTGCTAAGAAAAAGATTCCTTTTAAGTGTTTGTCAGAAGAATACTGATTAGCATAGCGACTCGCCATGACGCCCCCCAATGAGTGTCCACCAATCACATAATTTCGATTTGAAAAGTCTTCTTTGATCTTATCTGCCTTATTCCCACTAAGTATGGCTAAGTCAAGAGGCATCTTAGCGATTGCTACGGAGTACCCACTTTTTGCTAATTGTTCAGCCCAGACACTATAACTAGCTGGTTCAACCAAAGCACCTGGATAAAAAATAACCAGTGGTTTTTGACTTTTTTCTTTCGTCTCAAAAAATAAATAATCTTTTTTATCTTTTCCATTTTGGGCTATTTGACTTGCTTGACTAGATGGTTCATAGGTATTTTGTTGTAAATAGTAGTACCCAGCGCCTCCTGCTAGCCCCAAAAAAATAATTATACCAATTAATACTCGCTTAAATATCTTCACATCTCTCACCTATTCTCCTTTTATCGTACCTATTGATCGATTATAAATTCACACTAAATAAAATACGAATAAATTGCAACTCTTTTTTCTTGAAAAAGAATAAATTTGTTTAGCCAGTGGCACTAAATGCGATCTTTCTTAGACCTGACTCTTCCCCTCTACAAGACCCACTATAACAAAACAAAAGGCTGATGAATGTACATTGACCTTCATCAGCCTTTAACAGTAAGAGAGCAGTTTCGTTCTCTATTGAACTAAAGTGTATTTAGTTGAGCATTTCAAATGATTATTTTCCACACAAACGGTAAACAGCTTCTGCATAGATTTCCATTGCTTTGTACATGCTGCTTAGTTCCCAACGTTCATTTGCCTGATGCATAAAATCAGGGGTATCTGGGAACATTGCACCAAATGCTACACATTGGTTCATCGTCCGTGCAAAAGTTGCACCGCCAGATACAAATGGTTCAGTCATATCACCAGTAATATCACGGTAAGTTCCTAAAAGATTTTTGATCAATTCACTGTCTAATGGAACATAAAGGGAATCTAAAAAGTCAAATTCTTCATAAGTCAAGTCATACTTTTTAGCAGTTTCTGTTAGTTTTTCTACGAGTTCATCTTTTTTGAAAGTTACTGGGATACGCATGTCGACCCCGATTTTAGTTTGTTCAGGAGTGATTTCCAGACTAGCAAAGTTCATTGTCAATTCGCCAGATTGTTCATCCACCGTTTTTCCTACCACGTTTTCACCAGTAGCATTTTCTTGAACTAATTGACCTAAGAAGTTGATTGGAGCAAAATCAAATACTTCAGAAAGAGCAATCGCTAAACGAGAGATTGCATTGACACCTTCTGCTGCATCTTTGGCATGGATACTTTTTCCAAGAACGACAATTGATTCTCCTTGATCTTCAAAGTCAAATCCATGTTTTTTCAATGCTTCTTTGACTTCAGCTAATTTTTCACCAGCATAAGGAGCTGCATCTGGAACGACATTCAGTGCGCCACCAGCTTTAACTGAAAATTCAGATGTTCCCGGTCCAGTTAGGTAAGCTTGTAGTAATCCTTTTTCAGCATAAATCAATGGAAACTCTGCATCTGGTGCGAATCCTTGCGTAATACCTTCTTCTTTTTCGTTGTATTTATCTAAACAACGCCACAAGTTTTCTTCATCGGTTCCAAAAATAAATCGGATACGTGTATTAAATTCAACGCCTGCATCCATCAAAGATTTGACAGCATACATTGCAGCGATGGAAGGTCCCTTGTCATCTTGTGATCCTCGTCCAATCAACCAACCATCTTTGACAGTTGGTTCAAATGGTTTAGAATCCCAATTGTTTTCATCGCCAGCTGGAACGACATCCATATGACACAAGATACCAAATAGCTCATCGCCAGATCCGACTTCCGCATAACCATAATATCCTTCTGGATCTTTAAATGTCTTAAATCCTAGATTTTCACTGATTTCTAACACTTTATCCAATGCTTCGATCACTTTTGTCCCAAAAGGATGCCCTTCACCAGTATCTGATTCGTCCAGAACTGAAGGGATTCGAATCAATTCATTTAAAGATTCCAATGCTTGTTCATGATGTTGTTTTGTTACAAATTGTTTCATGTTACTAGCCTCCTAATATAATAAAAAGGTTATGTCAAAACAACAGACACAACCTCTTTTTTCAAACAATAAATAGTTGAGCTTGGATCTTGTCCATTCACATCAAGTAAAAAACCATGTACACTCTAAGTCAACGGTTTTGTCTACTTTGTTATAACATTGCCGCTACACCTAAGATAACACAAATGGCTACAAATAGGATAGCAATCAATTTTCCTGTGAATTTCCACCAAACGGAAATATCAAAACGAGCGATCGCAACAGCCCCCATAACGATTGCTGATGTTGGTGTGATCAAGTTGACCAAACCAGATGCTGATTGATAAGCAGTGATAACTAAATCTTTACCAACGCCTGCAAATTCACCCATTGGTCCCATGATTCCCATAGTAGCTGCTGCTAGTCCAGAAGTTGATGGGATCAAGAATGACATAGGGATATAGAAGATAAACGTTAAGATCAAGAAGACACTAGATGACAATGAACTTAATCCTTGTTCACCCCAATGTAAGATCGTATCAGTAATTAAACCATTATTCATCACAACTTGGATACCACGTGCAACAGCTACCACGATCGCAACACCGATCAAATCTGAAGCTCCTGCTAAGAATTCAGAAATAAAGACTGATTCTTTCATTCCGTAAGTGATTGCCACTACAATAGCCATCACTAAGAACAACATGGTAATTTCTGGGAAATACCATTCTCCTAAAGGAAGCATGTTTTTACCTAAAACAGTTCCGACTACAGGTAACCCTGTTAACCAGTTAGTTAATGATTCAAAAATCGTAAAGTTTTTATTCAATGTTGTCCAAGGAATCAAACTAATGATCATAATACCAAAGGTAATGAAAAATAGGATATTTACATGTTTTTGTCTTTTAGTAATTGATTCTTGACGACCAATTGAATCGATATCAAAATGTTTGATGTCTTCTTCACGTTGTTTATATACAAGTGATTTCGTTGGGTCTTTTTCCACTTTAGATGCGTAACGGTAGACATAAGCAATTGAGATAGCCAATAGTACCACGAACATCAAGAAACGTAACCCGATTCCTTCACCCATTGAGATACCAACTGCTTGAGAAGCCACCCCAGTAGCAAATGGATTAACGGTTGAAGCTAAACAACCAACTTGTGACCCTACTAAAACAATAGCTACTGCAACAACTGTATCAAACCCAACAGCCATCATAACAGGAATCAATAAAGCATAGAACGGAATAGTTTCTTCCGCCATACCATAAGTTGAACCACCTAATGCAAATAAGATCATCAACACAGGGATCAACATTTTTTCTTTCCCTTTAAAGCGTTTTACAACGGAAGCAATCCCTGCATCCAAAGCACCAGTTTTATTGATAATACCTAAGAAACCACCCACAACTAAAATAAAGAATGAAATTGGAATAGCAGCCGGTGTTTCTTTCGTTAATTCCCCAGCAGGTACACCTAGCATCCCATTAATCGGTGCCATAAAGATATCCCATAGCCCCTGAGGATTTTGCTCTACTCGTTCATATGATCCAGCAATGATGTTGCCTGCATCATTGACACTATAATGTCCAGCTGGTATGAACCAAGTTAGTACAGCGATAATCGCAATAATAATAAATAAGACCGTATACGCTGAAGGCATTTGAAATTGTTTCTTCTTTGTTTGTTCCATGTTCTTCTCCCTTTCTTGTAACATTAGAATCTTATAAGAGTGATTCCATCAGTTATTTTATCAAAAAGAATACGATAACCAAAACAATAACCTATTGATTTGGCAAATTTTATTCAAAAATCCTGCTTTCACTCCTTTCTCTATAAAATTTAAGGTAAAGCTTTTTCAATACAATTGTAGCGTTTTCCACTTCCATTATAACAAAACTATTTATCATTCAAAAAGTGATTAATTTCACATTTTGAATCATAAAATACATTTTTATGCATAAACAAAAGAAATACTCAAACACCGTTTATAAAACGCTTACACAACGTGGGTTAATGAATTTTTTTTCATTAAAATTTCCGATATTTTTTTATTTCCTTGAATTCTTTTTAGAAAAAACAATGTTTATTTTCTCATCCCCTTTTTTTCTAATCGTTGGACTACTTTTTCAGAAATACTAGTACTGACAAAAACGGCTCCTTAACTTTTTATATTGTAAAAGTTAAGGAGCCTTGACTGATTTTTTTAATGATAAAATAATTAAGAAAGTGGCATCAATTCATGCTTCCCTCTAAAAATGGATAAACGAGCATGAGCTGCTGTACTATTTATTTGTTATTCGTCACTGTATGTCTTTGTGCCAACTGGTGTTGTTTCCGACTTAACCATGGCAATAATTTTGCGTGTAAAACCAAAAAGGCAGCACTGACGATAAATCCTTTAATGATATTAAATGGGACGATTCCGATCAGGACATAATTAGCTAACGGCATCCCTAACATTTGATTAGCATTTAAACCTAAAAACATAAGGTACAATGGGGTAATCACAAAATAGTTTGCGACACTCATGAAGATCGTCATTGCGATCGTACCAGAAATCACACCTAAAAACTTATTTTTCCCTACTTGAGTCTTCTTACGGAAGAAGTAGAAAATAGGTAAGGTAAAGATAGCTGTTGCTAAAAAGCTGGCTGTATCTCCTACCAAATTATCTGGTGAAAAGCCAGTAGTGATCAAGTGTAAGATCGATCGTAAGAAAGCTGTAACCAATCCAGCAACTGGACCAAATAAAAACATACTGATCAGTACTGGGATATCACTAAAATCGATCTTTAAAAAACTAAAGGCTGGCATGATCGGAAATGCGATATATTGCAAAACCAATCCGATCGCAGCAAATAATGCCACAGCGACCATTTTTTGTACACGGGTGTTCTTCATTTGAAATCCTCCTGTTAGGACTCCTCTTCAGCGAACTTTTCGACGAACTTTTTGCAAATAAAAAAACTCTCCAATAACAGGGAGAGTTAGAGTTATTTGGCAAAAAACTACGTCAAATAAGCTCTATCTTCTTTATCCAGACTATACTGTCGGTATCGGAATTTCACCGATTCAGCTACTTAGGTAAAGTAGGTCGTGGACTATAACCACCGGTCGGGAATTTCACCCTGCCCCTGAAGACGAACCATTTATAATTTTGTTTACCTTTACATTATACATCGCTTGAGAAAAAATGCAATCATTTATTCTTATAATAAGTAAGTAATCATTTTGATTGATTCAATAAACTGCTGACTTCTTTTTTGTTCAACTCACGATAGTCGCCAGGGCGTAAGCCTTGAAGCGTCAAATCGCCGTATTTTTCTCGTTTTAATTTTTGAACAGGTAAGCCAACTGCTTGAAGCATATTTTTTACCTGATGATTTCTACCTTCATGGATAGTCAATTCAACGATACTATGATTTGTCTTAGGATCCACAGATAATATTTGGTAACGTGCTGGTGAAGTTCGTTTCCCTTCGATTTTTATCCCTTTCGTCAAGGGAGATAACATTGTTTTAGTAGCAATCCCTTTGACTTTCGCCACATATACTTTGTCTACTTCATGTTTCGGGTGGGTCAAACGTTGCGCAAAATCACCGTCATTAGTCAAGAGCAGTATACCCGAAGTATCATAATCTAATCGTCCTACTGGATAAATTCGTTCTTTCACCATTGGAAGCAAATCAGTTACGACTTTTCGCCCCTTGTCATCAGCAACAGCGGAAATCACGCCTTTTGGTTTATATAGTAAATAGTACCTGTATTCTTCTTGATAAATCGGCACTTCATCTACTTCGATCAAATCACGTTTGCTAACTTTTACTCCGAGTTCTTTTACTACTTTGCCGTTGACTTTTACTCGTCCAGCCAAAATATATTCTTCCGCTTTACGTCTGGAAGTAATCCCTGCATGCGCAATTACTTTTTGTAGTCTTTCCATTATATCTGTTCTCCTTCATCCATTTCATCAAAGAATAAGTCGAGTGAAGACTCTTCGTTTAATGAATGCTCCATTGCTTGTATATCTGGTAAGTCTTTTAATGAGTTGAGACCAAAATAATCTAAAAAATAAGGAGTCGTCCCATACAAAATAGGTCGTCCAGGTCCTTCCACGCGTCCTTTTTCTTCAATCAACTGATGAGCAGCTAGCCGTTGAATGGCACCTGAGACTTGAACCCCACGAATTTGTTCGATTTCTACTCTGGTAATCGGTTGTTTATATGCAATGATCGCCAACGTTTCGACAGCTGCTTGTGAGAGAGTATTAGACGTCCCTTGGGCATAGCGTTTCAACAATGGCGCTAACTCTTTTTTGGTTGTTAAAACGACATGTGCCTCTGTTTCCAAAATATGCAAAGCACTAGCTGGATCATTTTCATATCTTGTTTTTAATTCCGTTAATAAAGCCACTGTCTCTTCTTTCGTAATAGTTAACAGATAGCTGATTTCTTCTAACCCGATTCCTTCCTCGCCAACAATAAATAAAATGGCTTCAAGTTCACTTAATTTTGTCATCTTTGGTATCTCCTACTGCTAGATAAAGCATAATTGTTTCATAATTTCCTTCTTGTTGTGCAACGATCTGACCATTTTTCATCATTTCTAATAAAGCCATAAATGTAGTGACTACTTCTGTTTTCGAAGGCGTTTCAAAAAAAGACTCAAAAGAGCATCCCTTATGATGTTGCTTAAGACGCTCTTCAATAAAGATGATACGTTCTTCAATTGTTGTATCATCAGGAGTAATCGTTTTTTCAACTTTCTCTGAGAATTTCTTTCGCTCTAAGATTTTTTCCATCGCATGAAACAAATCAATCTTTTTGACTTGTCCACGTTTCAATGGTTTCTCTTGTCCAATGAGATCGTCTACTGCAACTGGTTCTTTCGTATAATATAAGCTTCTCTCTTGGGCTTTTTCGGTTAACTGCTCTGCAGCATACTTATACTTTCGATATTCCAATAATTGATTGACTAATTCGTCACGCGGGTCCTCTTCCCAATACTCATCTTCAATGATTGCTTCTTGAACAGGTAACAAAGTTTTGCTTTTGATCGCCATCAACGTGGCAGCCATCACTAGATATTCTCCAGCAACAGCAAGTTCAAGAGTTTTCATCGTATGGATATAACTCATGTATTGCTCAGTGATCGTTGCAATCGGGATATCATAAATATCGATCTCCATTTGCTGGATCAAATGAAGGAGTAAATCTAAGGGTCCTTCAAATATATCTAATTTGATATTGATTTCTGTCACCATATTCACTCTTTCTTCTTGTTTCGATCGACCCATTTTGCGAGATATGGACGGGTAATCTCTGTTGGTCGTATGGAAAAGTCTGGGTATTTTTCTTGAAGTTCATCAAGCATTTGAAAGCCCATCTGATCTCCCCGATAAGATGGATTCAATGAAACATCGTGAATAATCAATTCCTGATTTTCACCCCAATAAACACCAATAATCCCTTGAATATTCGTTGAACCTTCTGGTGTGAAGAAAAAAAGTTCATACCCTTCTTCTGTTTCATAGGTATTGATTTCTTTGAGTAAATTCGATTTATCCGTTAGTTTCTTATGAAAACTTAACAGTCCCATAGCAATTTTACGATTTTCTTTTCGGTAATGTGTTAACATTTTTTCACCTTCCTATGACTAAGCCCTTGGAAAATGCTGCTTATAAACATCCGTCATTCTTTTCTTTGTGATATGTGTATAAATTTGTGTTGTTGAGATATCAGCATGTCCTAATAATTCCTGTACCGTTCGAAGATCTGCACCATTTTCCAGCAAATGTGTCGCAAAACTATGCCTTAAAGTATGAGGGGTGACCTCTTTATTGATTCCTGCTTCACGCACTAATTGTTTAAGGTTTTTCCAGATACCTTGCCGTGATAACCCTGTACCATGATGATTGACAAATACATGCGTTTCAGAAGGATTCGCTACAAGGAGGGGGCGTGCTTCGTCTAGATACCGCTCCAACCATTGGATCGCATAATCACCTAGAGGTATGATCCGTTCTTTGTCCCCTTTACCAAGTGTTTGGACCAAGCCGAGCGACAAGTGAAGATCACTTAGCTTTAAACCAACGAGTTCACTGACACGCATACCTGTTGCATACATGACTTCTAGAATTGCTCGATCTCTGATCCCTAGATTTTTGGTTGTATCAGGTGTTTCGATCAATCGTTCAACCTCAGTCAAGGATAAGGTACTAGGTAACTTTTGAACCTTTTTAGGCGTATCAATGTGTTGCATCGGGTCATGATCAGTCAATCGTTCTTGACGTAAGAATTGATGAAATCTTCTCAAGCTAGTAATCATTCTGGTCACGGTTGCTGGAGCTTTCTTTTCATCATGCATCTTTTCCAGATAATTGATCACGACGTAGCGATCGACATCTTGCCAGGAAGTGATTTGCTCATCTTCTAAATAGTGAAGATACTGTAACAAATCTCGTTCATAACTTTTTCTCGTATTTAATGACAAGCCACGTTCAATCGTCAAATAGTGGAGATAATCATTAATTTCTTCATTCATAATAATCCACCTCGTGCTCTTCTATCATATCAGATACCCTTCATTTTCGATAGTCTATTTTACAGCTAGGCAAAGAAAAAGCCGTCTAGCAATCAGACGGTTTTGCTTTCTTTTTCTTTAGTGTAACATTTTTGACAAATACCATGAAATGTTAAGCGATGATCTTTTACCAAAAAGTGATACCGTTGCTCCACAATTTCTTCCACTTCACACAATAAATCTTCTTCAACCTCTTCAATCGTGCCACATCGTAAACACAATAAATGATGATGGAAATGTTTTGCTCCTTCTTTTCTCAAGTCATAGCGAGCAACACCATCATTGAAGCTGACTTTATCAATGACTTTCAAATCGGTCAAAATCTCTAACGTCCGATAGACAGTAGCTAACCCAATTTCTGGACTCTTTTTTTTCACTAGAAAAAAGACTTCTTCTGCCGATAAATGTTCTTTCTCATTTTCTAAAAGTACTTGTAAAGTTGCTTCTCTTTGTGGGGTTAATTTGAACCCCGACTCGTGCAATTGTTGTTTCGTTTTTTTCATTACTGACATCGCATTCATAACCATGTATTCAACCCCGACAATTTATAATAATTATAATCAAACAAAAGGAATCTCTTTCTAAATTAAAATAATTATAAGCTAGTTAAGAAAAACATGCAAGGTATTCTCAATTAGATTTTCTAATTCGTTTCGTTACGCCTGCTTCTTGTTTGACTAGTCCTTGTTTTAATAGATTGCCGATTGCTCGTTTAAAAGCTCCCTTGCTTATACCAAAAGTTTTCATGATATCTTCCGGATCAGATTTGTCAGTAAAATAGATTTGCTCATCTGCTGATCGTTCAATGATCGTTAAAATCATTTGTGCATCATCAGAGATTGCTTCATATGCTCTTGGTTTTAATGAAAGATTCAATACTCCATCAGGTCTCACACCAATTACTCGTCCTTTGACTTGTTCACCTAAGCGCGGCTCATTATAGCGTTCGGATGGGTGGATAAATCCGATATAATAATCATCTGTTAAGACGTACGTTCCGGTAAGTTTCAAGCGGTAAGCAACACCTGTAATGTCTTTATTTTTGATTTCTTCTGTTCCTCGTTTACTCAATGATTTAAAAATCTTTTCATCGGCTAAACTACCCCAAATTCGGTCTTTGCTATCGACTCTTAAAGCAACCATTAAACGATCGCCTTTTTTAGGCCAAAGTTCTGTCATCGTTGGTAGTTCATCTAATGAGACTACAAAATCTTTGTCGGGTAATCCAATATCTACGAATACTCCTAAATCTTTTCGTGAAGCAGTCACTGTACCAAAAGCATAATGACCAATTCGACTTTTAGGAATCAACGTAGTAAAACGATTTTCATGTTTTTGATTTTGATAACCAAACCCTTCGACTGCTTCACCGATACGATAGGTCCCTTCGGTTTTACTTAATCCAAAAGTTTGTCCATTTTTCTGGACAAAGTAATTTTTTTCATTTTCATCAATTACCATTCCGGTAAATATTGTTGCCAATAATTCATTCATCTTATTTCTCCTTATTTATAAAAGATTCAGCCATCTTTTCTTAGCTATCATAACATAATGTTCCCATGATTAGTAGTTGGTTTGGTCTTAGTCGTCGCAAAAAAACTCAGACATCGTGTATCTGATCTTATATGGTCATCCACTTAGTTCCATACGATCTACGATATCTGAGTAGTATTTGGTCATTGCCTATCTAGCAGATTAATGGCTGCCATTTCCGCCAAACCAGCCTGTTTTACAATTGATCGTCACAATATAAAATGGCAATGCACTTTCACCGATTCCACGCATCAAATTAGATTGGGTTGAAGTAGCATAAAGATTATAGTAACCTTCACCATTTTCGATTCTCGCTTTTTCTAGTTTATATCCACCTGCCACAATGTAGCCTCGTTGAATACAAGTAGCAATAACACTTTGTTGGACTCCTGGTGCCCAATTCCATGCTGGATTAGATGCATCAGCCACATCACTTTGTCGAGTTGACATGATGGGTTGATTGGCTGAATTAGTCTTATTGGTAGTGGAACTAGATTTTGCTTGTTGTGCAGCCAGAGCTGCAGCTTGTTTGGCTGCTTCAGCTGCTTTTTTTGCTTCTTCAGCTTTTTTCGCTTCTTCTTTTGCTTGTGCTTCTTTCTGCTCTTTCGCAGTCAAGGTTTCATCTACTTTTTTTAGTTGATCTTTTAAAGCGACAGCTAGCTCTTCATTTTTGATTTGCTCTACAGCATTTTTTGCTTCGTCATACTGCTCTCTGTTCGCACTGTCTACGACTTGATTATCATGATAGACAACGTTCACTTTATCTTTAGCCGTCTGCAATTGTTTGTATTGGTCCTCTGCTTCGGTTTGCGCTTGCTTGATCAGACGTCCAAAAGCAGTTTCATTTGTAGTGATTGGTTGAATGGCTTGATCCTCTTTTAGTTTGGGATCAGCTGCTAAATGATCATCGTCAATCACTACCGAAGTAAATAACTGGTTGACACGTTGAATATCTTTGATTTTGGTTTGGATATCCTGGAATGTTTTTTCTAATTCAGGGTATTCTTTCTCTTTTTTTACGTCATTCAGATCAGTCTTTAGTTTAGCTAAGTCTTGATTGATCATTGAAGTACGGATAAACTGGTGAGACGGATCTGTATAAAAAGCATTCAAGGCTGTTTGTAGATCTGCCACCTTTTGTTTTTGTCTTTCTTCTTGTGCAGCGATTTGTGCCTGAACATCTTGCTGATGGTCATAATAAGCCCAACCACCGACTCCGAGCAAGACGATTGCTGCTAAAGCCAGATACGGTCCTTTTTTCGATCTTTTTCGTTTCCCCTCATCAGTCTTAGCTGATGTAACTGGTTCTTTTTGTTCCGTTTCTGTCCTTTGATCGATTTCATTTGATAATTCTGTTTTTTCTATAGCTTCTGGTTTTGAAGAATCTTTCTTACGAATTTCTTCTTTTGGTTCTTCTTCTTTTACCGATTCTTCTTTCGGTATTTCTTCTTTTGCTGTTTCTTCTTTCGGTATTTCTTCTTTTGCTGTTTCTTCTTTCGATATTTCTTCTTTTAGAACTTCTCCGTTTGATTGATTCTCTTGTGATGGAGCTGCTTTCGGAATATCTTTTTCTGAAACTTCAGGTTTCAAAATTTCGTTTAACGCTTCGTCCTCATGGGTTGAGTTTTTATCGACATCTTCCGCACTCGCTTTTTCTTCGACTTCTTTTTTTCCTATCAAAAGTTTTTCTGACGATGATTGGACGTGAGTCGATTTTGAAGCGGGCACTGGTTCTTCAGTTTGTTCCTTAGAAGAAAGCAATTGATTTTCTTCTAAAGTTTGGGTTACCGTTAAGCGTTCATTATTTTTTTCTGTTGCCGTTTCAAACGTTTCTTCTTGATCAATCACTTGATGGTCAGTTGGTTGAACAACGCTATCGTTCGTATCAACTGTTTCCTTTTCTTTCGTTTCACGTTCGTTAGTTACTGGCACTGTACTTTCTTGTTTTGAATCAGTCTCTTTGGCATTTTTAGCTGCGAGTTCCTCTTGGATCATTCGCATCAATTCTTCTGCATGTTCTTCTGTTGTATCTTCTCTATGAGCTTTAATATAAGCAGATAAAATCGAATTTTCTTTTTCATGATCAACAAATTCTTTTAGTTCAGCTACTCTTTTTTGTTGTTCTGCTTCGAGTTCATCCGTCATTTCATCGCCGTTAACTTGTTTTTTCGAATCAGTTCCTTCTTCGCTTGTTGACGGCTTTTTGTTTGCCTTTTTAGTGACTACATCTTCAGCATCATTAGTTTCTGCTAGATTCGTTTCTTCAGATGATTCTTCTTTAAACAAGGCCATGACCGATTCTAATGGTAACTCTGTTAATTCTGACCATTCGATTGGATCATTTAATTCCGTGTCAGGAAAATGTTCTTCTGAAGAATCTATTGGTAATTGACTGTTGTTCTTTTCTTCATTCGTGTGTTGGTCTTGCTCTTTTATTTGGTAACCACAATCAGGACAAATCAACTTTCCTTTGATTTTCTTTGATCCACACGTTGGGCATTTTTTTATCACTGAGCGATCGGCTCCTTTTGTTAGGTTTACGCTACCATTTAATCTACCATATTCTGAAAGTTTCGCCAAGAGCCTATTTTGATCAAACGGATATCAAATAGTATAACTCGTAAAAATAAAACAAATAGTTTACAAAAATTTTCTTATAATTACGCATAGTTACGCAATTATTTATGTTTTCATCATCATAATCTTAATAGCGCATCAATTATTTGTTTATTATGATCAGATTCAAGCTTTTGACTCAGCTATTGACTAAAAAAGTAGCACGGGATCATCTATTCTGATCCCGTGCTACTTTGTTTTCACTAAAGGCTACTCGCTATTTTAAAAGACAGTCATTGTCTATAAGATTCAAAATTTGAATCCTATTTTTACTCTAAGAAATCTTTCAATTGTTTTGAACGTGATGGATGGCGTAATTTACGTAACGCTTTCGCTTCGATTTGTCGAATACGTTCACGTGTTACTCCGAATACTTTCCCAACTTCTTCGAGTGTTCTGGTACGACCATCGTCTAAACCAAAACGTAAGCGGAGAACATTCTCTTCACGGTCAGTCAATGTATCTAAAACATCTTCTAATTGTTCTTTTAGCAATTCATAAGCTGCATGTTCTGCAGGACTAGTAGCTTCTTGGTCTTCAATGAAGTCTCCTAAATGAGAATCATCTTCTTCACCAATTGGTGTTTCTAAAGAAACTGGCTCTTGCGCAATTTTCAATATTTCACGTACTTTTTCTGTAGGAAGGTCCATTTCTGCACCAATTTCTTCTGGCGTCGGTTCTCTTCCTAAATCTTGAAGTAATTGACGTTGGATACGGATCAATTTATTGATGGTTTCTACCATATGCACTGGGATACGGATCGTACGTGCTTGGTCAGCGATGGCACGAGTGATTGCTTGTCTGATCCACCATGTAGCATAAGTTGAAAATTTGAATCCTTTACGGTAGTCAAATTTTTCAACAGCTTTCATCAAGCCCATATTTCCTTCTTGGATCAAATCAAGAAATTGCATGCCACGTCCAACATATCTCTTAGCAATACTTACGACCAAACGAAGGTTTGCTTCAGCTAAACGCTGTTTTGCTTCTTGATCACCTTCTTCGATTTTTAAAGCAAGAGCTACTTCTTCTTCCGCAGTTAATAGGGAAACACGACCAATCTCTTTTAAATACATACGAACTGGATCGTTGATTTTTACACCAGTAGGTGCTGACAGATCTTCTGTTTTTGCTTGTTCCGCTTTTTTCTCTGCACTCTTCAAGCTATGGATCGATGGATCTCCATTTTCATCAACAACGCTGATTCCAGCATCCTCGACTTTTTGGATCAATTTATCCATCTCATCCGCATTCAATGTGAATGGCGTTGCAAGTTTATTTGAAAGATCATCATACACGACTTGTCTTTTTGGTTTGTTTTCTTTGATAAAAGCTGCTACTGCTGCTTCATACTTTTTATTCTCTGTTACATTTGCCATAAAAGAAGGCCCCCCTTGAGTAGCTATTCGGCTTGTTTTAACTGTTTTGTTAAATTAATGATCTCAATCGTTAATTCCAATTCTAATTGCTTGTTTCCAGTTCTTCTAGCCTCTTGCTGCATTTGTTTTTTTAAAGTTATTTCATCAGCTAAACTAGACTTTCTGATTACACGCAATAAGTCTTGGATTTCTCTTGGTGTGCTTTCTTCGGCTACACGCAAATACTCGATTTCCACCACTAAACGCCTTAAATTTTCATCTTGCAAAAAGTCCAAAAACTCCGCAAGGTTGAATTCATCATGTTGTGACACAAATGCATCGAATAAAAAATATACTTCTGCATAAATGTCATGAATAAACTGAAATTGCTGTTCTTTCAAAAGATTACGGACAGATATCTCTTTGAACACTCTGTACAAGAGCATTTGTTCCGCTTTTTCTACTTGAGTCAGCGGTCTCTTTTTCGTTATTGCCGTCCGTGAAATAGCTGGTTCTGGCAATGTCGTTGGTTGGTTGGTTCGATTCGTTTGATTTTCCCTGCGAAAATCCCGTATTTGCTTTTGCAGGGTTTCACGACTAAGTTGAAATTCGGTCGCTAGTTGCGACAAATACATATCTTGTTCGATTGGCGAGACAACTTGACTAAGTTCTCTCGATACCTCTTCTAAGTACTGGATTTTATCTTTTTCATTCTCCAGGTTCTTGTCTTGCTTCAAATAACGTGACTTGAAAGTAAAGACCGTTTCACGACCATGAAAGATCAGTTCATTAAAGGAGTCATTTCCATATTTACGTAAATATTCATCGGGATCAAGTTTTTCCGGAATCACAACGATTGATAATTGCAATCGACTATTTTGTCGTAACAATTCGATCCCTCGATTCGTTGCCTCAAATCCTGCCTTATCTCCATCGTAACAAAAAACTAGTTCTTTGGTTACTCGTTCAATCTGCTGGATCTGTTGATTCGTTAAACTCGTTCCCATGGAAGCTATCCCATTTTTTACACCTGCTTGCCAAGAAGCAATGACATCCATGAAACCTTCAAATAAAAGAACTTCACCGCTTTTTCGGATATCACTACGTGCTTTATCCAAGTTGAACAACACTTGTCTTTTATTGAATAATTCTGTTTCTGGACTATTCAAATATTTGGGTTGATCTTTTTCTTGTCCTTTTTCTGGTGCAAGCCAGCGTCCAGAAAAACCAATCGTGCGCCCTTGAGGGTTTCTGATAGGAAACATGATACGTTGGTAAAACCGATCAGATATTCCTCCATCCTCATGAGAGATAAACAAACCAGAACGTTCCAACACTTCTTGATCGTATGCTTCAGTTTTAAATACTTGTTTCAAAAATGAACGTTCATTCGGTGCAAATCCGATCGCAAATTCTTCAATCAATTCTAGTGTCAAACCACGTTGTAGTAAGTAATCTAAAGCTTGCTCGCCTACTTTCGTGTGTAGCAACATATGATGATATACTTCTGCGGCTTTTTCATGCGCTAAAATCAATTTTCCTGTAATTGAATCGCTATTTTCGAAGGGAAGTGTTTGTTTGCGCCATTGATCTTCTAACTGAATTTGTTCAAAATCAGCAACTTTGACGACTGCTTCTGGGAAACTAAGTCCTTCTAGTTCTTGAAGAAAAGTAAAGACGTTTCCTCCTTTTCCGCAACCAAAGCAATGAAAAATCTGTTTATCTTCAGCCACCGAGAAAGATGGTGTTCGTTCTTCATGAAAAGGACACAAACCTAAATAATTCTTTCCAGATTTTTTTAATTGGACGTATTGACCAATCACCTCAACAATATTCGTTTGTCCACGAATCGTTTCAATGACTTCTTGAGGAATCCGTTGAGCCATGCTTTCACCCCCTGTAAATAGCTAATTGGCATCTGTCAAAGAGATACCTCAGGAGAATAACCGGTAAAAAATCGCACTAACGAAAATCAGTGCGATTTTAAAGGACACAATTATACATGTTTCATTCTATCACAATTCTAAACTTTTTCAAGTATAATACTTGTCATTCTAAGAACAAGCAACGGTTTATTTCGTTGTTGCTAATTTATTCAATAAGTAGTCACGAATATTGGTCTTTCCATAAATCAGTCTCAAAATGATATTAACGATCATAAAACCAATGAAATATGGCCAAGCCGTTCCTAACCCAAGATCAACTTCTAACAGATGATGGAAAAGCATCGCTGCTACATAAATCCCTACAACAGTAGTTACCGCTAAGAAAATTCGCAACGGATTAAATGGATAACACGCTTTGACTACTGCCATACAGCTGATTCCGATCAATAGATAATACATTAAAGTGGTCGTTTGCAACTGGGTAAATGGCAAAACTTTTCCTAAAATATAAACCACAATAATATTCAATACGACTAGCAATGCATTTGGCAATGCATTGATCAATGCTGTTGGTAAATAACGATAGGTAATCTTTCGTTTATCTTGTTCAAACGATAAGAAGAAAGAAGGATAACCTTCAATAGCTAAGTCAATCAATGTGATCTGGATTGGGATGAATGGAAACCCGATTGCAGTAATTGCGCATAAGATAGAAAGAATAAACGAATAGATCGTCTTGATAAAGAAAATACCTGAAACTTTGGTCACATTGTTTACGACACGACGCCCTTCGAATAAGACTTCTGGTAAAGTCGTAAAATCAGAATCAAGTAAAACGAGATTAGCAATTTGTCTTGTTGCACCGTCTCCTTCAGCCATGGCGATACTGCAGTCTGCTTCACGCAGTGCCAATACGTCATTGACTCCATCCCCAGTCATAGCCACAGTTCCACCACTTTGTTTTAATTCATTCACTAATGTTTTCTTTTGTTGTGGACTCACACGACCAAAGACCGTGTACTCATGAGCGGCTTCCCGGACAGCTTTTTCTTCTGTCATCGTAGAAAGATCAACATACGAATCATAATTTGGTAAGCCTGCACGGCGGGCAATATTTGAAACTGTGAACGGATTATCACCTGAAATAACCTTTAGATTCACACCTTCAGCATGTAAATAAGCTAATGTTTCTTCTGCATTTTTACGTATTGGATCGTCAATCTCAAACAGCGCGATTGGTTCAACGCCTTTTGGCTCTCCTTCAGTCAAATGTTGTTCAGGAGCGACACCCAGCATCAATACACGGTAGCCATTTGCTTGAGCATCCACCAAACTTTCTGGCAGTTGTGATTTTTCAACCAAACGTTCAGGAGCTCCTACATAGATCACACCTAATTCAGGAAACTCCATCGCTCCCCATTTTCGGTCAGAAGAGAAAGCTAACTTTTCAGTCACAGTATAGCGATTAGCTACTTGAAAGTAATCTCTAAGTGCCCGCATGGTAAGATTATTGTCACTGCTTTCAGCTAGATAGGTTCCCATGATTTCAGGAATCGCTTTTTCGTACTTAGGATTTAGGGCTTCGACCCGTTGGATACTCATTTTTCCTTCAGTGATCGTCCCTGTTTTATCCAAGCAAAGCGTATCTACATGAGCAAGTGTTTCAATCGAATACATATCTTGGACCAAGATTCTTTTCTTTGCTAATTTCGTTACACCAGTAGTCAGTGCAATACTAATCAAAAGGACTAAGCCTTTAGGCAACATCCCTAGTAATGCTGCTGCCGAAGCAATAACAGAAATCTTAATGGAAGCATCACGGATAAATAACGCTTCTAAAAATAAAATAATACCTAATGGAATGATAATGAAGCTAGTAAATTTCGATACTTTTCGAATAGAATCGACAAGTTCAGAATGAATCGCTTTATGGGTTTTTGCCTCACTCGTTAGGCGAACTGCATAGTTGTCTGCGCCAACACGAATCGTTTGAGCTAAAACAGAACCACTGGTTAAGAAACTACCTGAAAGCAATTCATCTCCTTCGGTTTTGACAATCAGGTCTGACTCCCCTGTCAATAGTGCCTCATTGGCTTCTGCGCGTCCTGAGATCACTCTTAAATCAGAAGGGATCTGTTCCCCTGCACCAATCTTTACGACATCTCCTAAAACTAATTCTTTCGTTGAAATCGACTGCTCTTTTCCTTCGCGGACAACTCGTACCTCTGATTGCGAAACAATCGATAACTTTCTTACTAGATTTCTAGCATGGATTTCTTGATAGATACCAATAATGATATTCACGACAATGATTGCCAGGTAAGCCATATTGGAATAGGCACCGACCAATAGTAAGCAAATCCCAATACCAAAATTTAAAAAGTTGAACAGCGTTAGTATATTGTCACTAAGAATCTGCTTAGTACTTTTTGATGCATCCTCTTGGTAATCATTTTGCTGCCCAGAGGAAATTTTTTGTCTCACTTCTTCCTGAGTAAGACCATTCATTTCTTTCGTTTCCATTTTTCGCCAACTTTCAAAAAATAATCAATATATTTAAGTCTAGCTTGTTCTATTATTAAAAACAACTTATTTTTTACAAATTTATTCAAAATAAGAACACATGATTCTATGCCGCTGAGAAATCCCAGCAAAAATCATGTGCCATTCAACCTTTATTTATATTGTTCTTCTAAACGACTCATCCACCAACCTAATGCGATACCAGCAAAAAATAAAATGGGACAAAAGATGATTCCTAGTAAACTTAAATTTGTGTAATCTGTAGGAACAATCATTACCGTCGAAGCAAAAACAACTCCTAAAATAAAATGGAACAATTTACTATATGCCTTAGAAAAGATAAAATCAAATAACTTTGATAACGTCAACACGCAGACTACCGCACCTAAACCGATCGGTAAAATCACGTCTAAGCGAGCTTCTTTGAAACCATCAGCCATCGCCTTATATAACCCCATATAGACTAAAAAATTCGAGGGACTCAGTCCAGGAACAATCATCCCTAAGCCGATTAGACCGCCAGCGATGATCCAAGTTACTGTGTTTTGTTCAACTTGACCATCAAATAGTTGTGATCCGTAAAGTAAAAAGAAATAAGCCACGATCAATGTGACGATCATCAGGATGATATCACCTGATTGCCGCCCTTTCTTTCCAGCTTCTTTCCACAACGTTGGAACAGTACCTACAATACACCCAACAAAAAACCATAAAATCGTCGTTTCATATGTCCCTAATAAGAAACTCACCAAAAAGGAAAGCAAAAAGACTCCGCTGATGCCTCCTAATCCGACAGGCAAAAAGAAAAGCACGTTTTCTTTAAAATTTCTGGTTAGATGAGCTAAAAAAGAGATCAATCGTTCGTACATCCCAAAAACAGCTGCTAAAGCGCCTCCGCTTACCCCCGGTAAAATAAAACCCGAACCGATAAACATTCCCTTTACAAAGCGCAATAGCCAGTCTTTCCCTGAATCTTTCGCTACCTTTTCTGTTATGATTTGTTCTTTTTCCACTTTTTTGAGCACTCCTTCTTTCTGATAAGATAAAGATCTAGCAAAAAATCTCAGCATTACACTCAATTAGTTAAAAACTTTGTCATATAACTCAATGAGGTCTTCATTCATCTTGACAACTTTTGTGTAAAACATGTTCCCTCCATTATGATAAAGATAACCGCCATTGTAAAGCAATGAGGGGACTCGCCAATAGCGATACTTGGTTTTTTTCTCATTACCTAAAAGTGGACTCAAGACATTTTTGGAATATTCTTCTGCTATCTCCATAGTATTTTCCCCACCTCGGTTTTTTACGTAGACAATATAATCCTTACCGAAGTTATAGGCTTGTATAGCTGTATCAAGATCACATCCTTGTTTTTTTGCTTCATTGATCATTTCTGCTAAGTAGCTGACTCCTTGATCGATACTTTCTTTTTGATTATCGATCACATTGGCTTTACCATAGGCGCTTTCCGAACTTTGCATCAAATCAATCCCCTTGCCTTTTGATTCTGTTAAAATGATCCCCTTGACCAAAGACTCGTACTCTTCCATATGGTACTTTTTGATTGCTGTTGTTATTTCTGGTTCGTACTTTTCTACTCTTTTAATCGATTGATAGGTTTTTCCTAAGATGATCAATACTCCTATGACCAAGACAATCACTAAAAAAGAGACGATTCTTCGAAAGATTGATTTTTTCTTTTTTTTCATAAACATTCACCTAGTTATTTTGACATCTTTTTTTATCTTACTATTTATTATCGTTCTTGGCTATTTCTTACTAATCATTTGTTCCTTTCCTTAATAAAAACTGAAATTTTCGGAATTTTTTACTATCTTACGAAAATGATCGTTGTTTTTTTAGGAAAACAATTGCTCTTATAGGAGAATTGTCGTTATACTTTAACCAGTAGGTGATTATGTGAAAAAAGAAAAGAAATATGCAAAAATGACTGATGGAACAGAGATCTATTATGAGAAAAGCGGAAATGGCATGCCTCTGTTTTTACTCCATGGTAATGATGGCAGTGGTCGTTTCTTCTCAGAGCAAGTTCCTGTCTTTAGTCAGTTTTATACCGTTTATCTCATTGATAGTCGAGGTCACGGACGTTCAACGAATCAAGCAAATACCTTGTCTTTTCGTTTGATGGCAGAAGATCTTTATACCATCATGCTACTTGAAGGAATTACAAAAGCAAATATACTAGGTTTTAGTGATGGAGCTAATCTTGGATTGGTCTTTTCAAGTTATTATCCAGAGAAAGTACATCGATTAATATTAAATTCAGGAAATACTTTAGTTAAAGGGGTTTTATTCTCAGCGAGACTGCTTAGCTACTGTCATTATATTGGTATGTGGTTGCTTTCTTTAGTTTGCCCATCGCTTAGAAAAAATTTATTGGTGATCAAATTGTTGTTAAAAGATATCGGTCTTTCAACAGCAGATTTAGAGAAAATTAAATGTAAAACATTGATTATTGTTGGAAAAAAAGATGTGATCAAACTGCAACACTCCCTTTACCTAGCAAAAACGATCCCAAATGCTTCTTTTGTTTTAGTGAACGAACAAGGACATCAGTTAGCTAGAAAAGATCCTCAACGTTTCAATCAAGAAGTATTAGATTTTTTGTCTGAATAATAAGAATAGTAGGTGATTTTTTTGTTAAAACAAGCCTTACAATGGTTCAAAAACCATTTAGGTCTCTTTAAAACAATCTTTTTAATTTCTGTGGTTGTCATTATCGTTAGTGAATTGATCAATATTGGCAAAACACTATCGATCGCTCAATTAGCCGAAACATTTGCAACAATCCCACTTTGGAAGACGGGGTTGATGCTCATTGTTGGATTACTATCTGTTGCACCGATGATTGGGTATGACATCATCCTTAACCGCTTGTTGGGACAAAAATTAAAAAAGAGTTATTTATTTGAAACAAGTTGGTTGATCAATACCATCAACAATGTTGCCGGTTTTGGCGGCTTTGTCAGCATCGGATTACGCTCCGAATTATACGGTCATAAAAAAGACAGTAAGCAGTTGATGCAAGCTTTGTCGAAGATCTTTTTATTTCTAATGGCTGGACTGTCTATTTATAGTTTGATTTCTTTTTTTATGGTCTTTTTTGCACCGGTTGCGCCTTTTATTAAGCAGTATTGGATTTGGTTGATCGGTGGTGGGTTATACTTCCCACTTGTTTTTGTAGTCACTACCTTAAAAAAAGAGGGCTACCTCGGAGGACTCTCATTAAAAACACAAGGACAATTGCTGCTTGTCTCGATCTTAGAGTGGTCTGGTGTCTTGTTCACCTTTCTAGCAGTTGGGGCACTTATGGATATCAAAGTCGATTTGTGGCAAACGATACCGCTCTTTATCGCAGCTTCAGTTATCGGAATCGTCTCGATGATTCCTGGTGAAATCGGTAGTTTTGATATCATGATGATTATCGGTCTTTCTGCCATAGGTGTGCCAAAGGCAACTGTAGTCGTTTGGATCTTACTGTACCGAATTTTTTATTACATTATTCCTTTTTTGATCGGGATCGTCTTTTTCTTTAAGAATATTGGCTCAACCTTTGATCAACGTTATTCTGGTATTCCTAAGCAGCTGGCAACAGAGATTGCTCATAAAGCCGTCGTCGTCCTTTTATATTTTTCTGGTATCATGATGGTTCTTTCAGCGACGATCCCACAAGCTTTTACCGAGTTTCGTTGGCTGCATAGTATCAATCCGTTAAGGTTGCATTTTATTATTCAATTCCCAAGTATGTTGTTAGGATTTCTCTTTGTCATCATGGGGCGTGGGATTGCTGCAAGAGTCAAAAGAGCCTATTGGCCAACTATTGCACTGATCTTTTTAGCAGCATCTTATGTGACGATTATTGACTTTAGCTTTACTGCAGCTATTTTCCTATTGTTACTGTTGTTGATCGTAATTGCTTCGAAAAATGAATTATTTAGAGAACAAATCATTTATTCATGGGAATGGTTGACGATTGATGGTGTGATTATTGGTGCCTTAGCGTTGCTTTACATCATTATTGGCGTTTATAATCTGCCAACATTTCCTCATCGTAAGCATCATTTTATTTCGTTCTTTTTGTTCCCGTCAGAAAAGATTTGGTTATCTGGATTATTTGCTATTATTGCAGTAAGCTTTATCATCATTCTTTTCGTCCACTTCCTACAAGGAAAGAAACAGCAAGTCGGCGAACCGTTGGATGAAGAAAAAGCGTTAAATATCCTCCATACCTTTGGCGGAAATTCTGACAGTCAATTGATTTTCTTAAAAGACAAGCGCATGTTTATTTACGAAAAAGACCAAGTTGGAACGGTTTTATTACAGTTTGCTTGTTACAATAATAAATGTATCGTGATGGGCGATCCTTCGGGTAAAAAAGAAGATTTTCCTGCTGCTATCGAAGCGTTTATTGAAGAAACTGATCGTTTGTGTTACCTCCCCGTCTTTTATGAAACGAGTGAAGAAATCGTGATGATTTTACATGAATTTGGCTATGATTTCATCAAAATGGGCGAAGAAGCACATGTTGAATTAGCCAATTTCACTACTTCTGGAAAGAAAATGAAAGGGTCACGTGCGATCTTGAATCGGATTGACCGAGAAGGTTTTACTTTTGAGATTATTCAGCCACCTTTTTCTGCGACACAGATGACTGAACTCAAACAAATTTCTGATCAATGGTTAGGAAGCCGAAAAGAAAAAGGTTTTTCACTGGGGTTCTTCTCAGAAGATTATCTACAGCGGGCACCGATCGCTGTTTTAAAAGACCCACAACAAGACTTAGTAGCATTTGCTTCGATCATGCCAACCTACACAGATAACAAAATCGGCACGATTGATTTGATGCGTTATGATCCTGAGAAAGCACCAGCTGGAAGTATGGATTATCTTTTCCTTCATTTATTTGAGTATATGAAAGAGGAACAGATTGAGTTTTTCAACTTGGGGATGGCGCCATTATCCAACGTTGGAACCTCAAGAAAAAGTTTTATTCAAGAACGAATCGCTTACTTAGTTTATGAATTTGGTTCACATTTTTACTCTTTCCACGGCTTGCGTGAGTATAAAGATAAATATGCGACTCATTGGACTTCCCGCTATACTTCCTATTCACGTGACAGTTGGATTGCCTATGTCATGATCGCATTATTGATCATTGATAATGCACCAGTTGACCATAAAAAGCGATTAGTAGGTTTAAAGAAATGGTTACAAAAACGCTGAATATGACAACTTATATCTAATGATGGAAGAAAAAAAGACGCATGATTCTAAAAGTCATCTGACTTGTTGAATCGTGCGTCTTTTTTATTTATCTATCCTTTGTTCTTAGGCTTCGATTTCTGTTACGATACCTGAACCTACTGTACGACCACCTTCACGAATGGAGAAAGTCGTCCCGTTTTCAATAGCAACAGGATGAATCAATTCTACATCGATCGTTACGTTGTCGCCAGGCATGACCATTTCCGTTCCTTCTGGCAAAACAATTGTTCCTGTTACGTCAGTTGTGCGGAAATAAAATTGTGGTCGATAATTATTGAAGAATGGTGTATGACGTCCGCCTTCTTCTTTGGTCAAAACATACACTTCTGCTTTGAATTTAGTATGAGGTGTAATTGAACCAGGTTTGGCAATCACTTGGCCACGTTCGATGTCTTCTCTTTGAATCCCACGTAATAACACACCTACGTTATCCCCTGCTTCACCGTAATCAAGCGTTTTGCGGAACATTTCAACTCCTGTTACTACGGCTTTTTGCGTTTCTGGTTTGATCCCTACGATTTCGATTTCGTCACCGACTCGAACAGCCCCACGGTCAATCCGACCAGATGCTACTGTTCCACGTCCAGTAATTGAAAATACATCTTCGACGGGTAACAATAATGGTTTGTCCGTATCACGTTCTGGTGTTGGGATGTATTCATCGACTGTGTCCATCAATTCCATGATAGCTGCTTCTGCATCAGGATCACCTTGTAATGCTTTTAATGCTGATCCTTTGATTACAGGTGTATCATCACCTGGAAATCCATATTCGCTTAATAGTTCACGAACTTCCATTTCTACTAGATCAATTAATTCTTCATCATCGACTAAATCTGTTTTGTTTAAGAAAACAATCAAATATTTCACGCCTACTTGGCGAGAAAGTAAAATGTGTTCACGAGTTTGAGGCATTGGGCCATCCGTAGCAGAAACAACCAAGATTGCTCCGTCCATTTGAGCTGCCCCAGTGATCATGTTTTTCACGTAATCCGCATGCCCTGGTGCATCGATATGTGCATAGTGGCGTTTGTCTGTTTCGTATTCCACATGAGCAGTATTGATCGTGATTCCACGTTCACGTTCTTCTGGTGCTGCGTCGATACTAGCATAGTCTTGAGGATTTGCTAAGCCTTTTTTACCTAGTACTGTAGTGATCGCAGCAGTTAAAGTAGTTTTCCCATGGTCGACGTGTCCAATGGTTCCAATATTTACGTGTGGTTTACTTCTATCATAATGTTCTTTTGCCATAATTAACAAACCTCCTAATTAATTTAGAGCTTTAAAGTTTTGCTCTCATCTGTTGTCCATTATAGACTTCTTTGGAAAAATCCAAAAAGAATCTGTCCGCCTTACTTTTTGTAAGTATCGAACAATTTGTATTATACGTCAAACTTGGTCAAAGTCAACCAAGAACACTTATGCTGATTAATGACTAATTTTTCATCAGCCAACCATGCGTAATTGTTGTGACTATCTCCTTGTTTTCACTACAATGGGCTCTTTCGTAACTATCAATATTCGCGATAAAAACAAATCATTTTTTGTGTCGCTACCGACTGAAATTGGCATTTTTCATAAAATCGACGGGTTTGTTGTTCATTTTCTGTCAATAAAACTTTTTGTCTGACTTTTGGATAAGCTTGTACCATTTTTTCGATTAATTGTGTCCCGATCCCCTTGTTTTGATAAGCAGGATGAACAAGCAAATCTTGAATATAAAGAATCGTTTCGCCATCTCCGACACTACGGATCAATCCGATCAATTGTTGTTCGTCCCATACCGTTATCACTTTGAGAGATTGTTGGACTCCCATAGCTAATTGTTGGATGTCCTTCGTATAGGCTGACCATCCTACAGCTGTATAGAGCGCGAACAATGCATCAAGGTCAATTTTTTTCTCTTCGCTGAATTCCATGTGCTTCCTATCCTTTGCTATATTTTTGTATGATGTAATCTGTCTCAATCTGTCGTTAACTCAATCAGATTTCCTTCAGGATCTTGGATAACTGCTTCATAATAACCGTCGCCCGTAGTTCTTGGTCCACTGATCAGTGGAAAGCCTTCTTTTACAAATGTTTCAGCAAATGAATCCACCTCTGTTTTTGTTCCCACTGAAATTGCTAAATGAGCATAACCAAAAGTATCGACTGCACGATCTGATAAAAAAGGCTTTGTAATCAATTCAATCCGACTTCCTGAGGTGAAATTCAGGAAGTAAGATTGAAACCGGGTTTTAGGATTCGTGTATTTCTCTGAACTTTCTGCAGCAAAATAGTTCTCGTAAAACGCTCTCATTTTTTCCAAATCATTAACCCAAATAGCAATATGTTCAACTTTCATTTTGTAACACTCCTTTATATTTTCGTTATCTCTTCCTATCCTTTATACCATTTTCTCTTTATTTGATAAAGAATGATGTGATTATTTTGGCTTTTGCTCTTAGTGATCAGTTCACAAAAGAAATGGTGTTATCTGGTAAAAAGAAAGCTGTCATTCTGAAACATCTAAAGATATGCACTACTTATATAGTTTACACCTGCAAAAAAACCAAGGAAAACTTTATACTGACCGAAAAAAGTTAACTTTTTAATCCAACTTTTAACGTTCACTATAGTTTCTCTTGGCTCTTTTCTTGTCTGCTACATTTTATTGTATTCTCTGAATAAGCATTCTTTTAATAATTATAAACGATTTAATACTTCGTCTACATTTTTGATCATGACTGAGATTGTTCCATCTGGGTTATTAACAAATTCGATCAAATCTGGATTTCGGTAGACGTCTACAGGGACGATCAATTCGATTCCATTGGATAACTTGAATTTTTGTTTACCAAATTTTTTCTCAGAAATTTCTTGGACTTCTCTGACTGGCAAAGCTTCAGCAACAAATCCCTGTTCTTGGACTTCTTCTTGAAAAGCTAATTTCGCTGTGATATTTTCTTTGAAGACTTTTTCCGCAATCATTTCATGGTCTAGTCTGCCCTTTTCCTCGATCGTATCATAAACAGCCTCTTTTAAATCAGCCACTAGATCAAATTCTTCAGTTTCAAATTTTTTCCCTAAACTTTTAGCTACTTTTTGGATCACTTTGACATTCTCTTCTAATGAAGGCGCAGGAACACTTTCGATGACTCTCCCCGAAAAATAGAGTTCTTTTTTTCCAGAAAACTCATATTTTTTTTCAATCAATTCATAGGTTAAATCAGTTAACGCCACCGCAAACGCTTCATCTGCCTTTTGGGATTTTGCCCCCAATATCGCTCGATTCAAAATCAATTGATTGGCGATTCCTGTTTCGTCTGCCTCTACAAAATGTGTATAGGATTCTCGGTAATTGACTTTTAACAAAGCCACATACATCACCGTATCTACTTCATACAAAACAACAAAGACATCAGCGCTTGGTGCTTCTTCGCTTTCTTGATAGATCTCGAACCAGCGTTGAACGATCCCTTCACTTGCTGCTACAAAGTTTTCTTGACAGTCCTGAACTTGTTTCGCCATCATACTTTCAGGTGACAGCTGTCCTGTTTTAGTTTGTGCAGAAGAAATTTTTTGGATCTTCTTTTGTAAAAAATCTCGAATAAACTCTTTAGTCAGATCCAATTCTTGTTGAGAAAATACGGGTGATCCCGTTTCACGATCAATAATATGCATAATTGCTTTTTTTAAATAAATATCCATGTTCTCATTCCCTTCTGGTTTAGTTTACGGAAAATCAATACAAAATACCAGAACGAAAATCATTATTTTCCTTTTTTTGAAAAAAATAATTGTCTCCTAAACAAAATGGATTCCTTTTTTGAGAAAATGCGCTACACTTAAAAGTGAACTAAAAATTAAGGAGTTGAGAATATGGATTCATTAACAAATACGTATCGTTTATCAAATGGTTATGAAATTCCGATTGTTGGTTTTGGTACTTGGCAAACACCGGATGGCGATGTCGCAGTTTCTTCAGTCAAAGAAGCGCTAGCTGCTGGTTATCGCCACATTGATACAGCACAAGGTTACAAAAATGAGGAAAGCGTCGGTCAAGCGATCAAAGAAAGTGGGATTCCCAGAGAAGAGATTTTTCTAACAACAAAACTTTGGAATGCCAATCACAGTTATGACTTAGTGATGTCTTCGTTTGAAGAATCACTACAAAAATTACAAACAGATTATATTGATCTTTTCTTGATCCACTGGCCTAATCCTGTGGCTTTCCGTGACAATTGGGAAGAAGCAAACGCCCAAACTTGGCGAGCTTTTGAAGAGCTGTATGAAGCTGGAAAAATCAAAGCCATTGGCGTCAGCAACTTCTTGCCCCATCATCTAGATGCGTTACAAAAAACAGCCAAGATCATGCCAATGGTCAACCAAATTTTCTTAGCTCCTGGTGAATTACAACCAGCAGTCGTTGACTATGCCAAAAAACACGAAATGATCCTGGAAGCTTACAGCCCGCTTGGCACAGGGAAAATTTTCGATGTACCAGAGATGCAGGAAATTGCCAAATCCCATCAAAAGAGTATTGCTCAGGTTGCTTTACGCTGGTCTTTACAACATGGTTTCTTGCCTCTTCCAAAATCCGTAACTCCTAGTCGGATCAAAGAAAATACTGAACTTTTTGATTTTGAACTGTCAGAAGAAGAAATGCAACAAATCGATCAATTAGATGGCGTAGTTGGTAAAGCAAAAGATCCAGATACTACCCAATTTTAATTTAAGGATGTTTGATAATAATGACTCCGATTGAACGTTTAGAAAGGCTCTCAGAAGAAATCACTCGTTCTTTTCATCCTGATTTTATCTTTTTGATCGGACCAGACAAGATCCAACACTTCCCAGCACGTAACTGGTCCCATGATCAAAAAATCCAAGAGCTAACCAACCGTTTCGATCATTCGCTAATGGTTACGACTTGGCAAGGACATGAAGTGATCTATTCACCTGAACTGTCTGTCTTTGCTTTGATTCCTTGTTCCAAAACAACGTAGCTGACTTCAATGATCGTGATAAGCCGATACACACTGAGTTTTTCTTGCCGGTGTCGTATCGGCTTATCTTTTGATATACACCTAAAAAGAGGAAACATTTCTGATAAAAACAAATATTTTCCTAAAAAAATGCGTATAAATACATACATATCTAAGTTTTTTTCGTATAATCCTTTTCATTTCATCTTTTTTTTCTTATAATCGAAAGGGTATGAGCGAAGGAGAGAACATATGAAGAAAAAACAAAAACAAAAATTACTCAATCAATTCCGTCCTTCTTTAGATGGAATCAGAAGTCAATTATTTCATTCTTTAGAGGATGAAAGTCTACGTCGTTACGGCTTACCTTTACAAGTCATGCTTGATCCGAAAGACCGCCACATCTTAACGATTGGACTTGCAGGAAAAACAAATGAAGATACTCGCATCAATGTACCGATTGATGATAATTTCACAACTGTCTTAAAACGAATCCGTTCAGGAGAAAAAGACATCTTTGAACGCTTCCGTGACAACTTATTGATTGAAATCGTTTCTTATTGGAATGATCAACGTCTTAAAAATGATGAACCAACTGCTCAAGAGGTTTCTACACCTGTTGCTGAAACAAAAGTTGCTGACTCAAAACCTGTGGAATCACCTAAAACAGCTGAAGTATCAAAAGCGGAAACAACTGAAAAACAACGCTCAACTGAAACTGCCGCTTTGAATTTCGCTGATTTTTCAAGCGCAGTAGCGGAATATCCAAAATTTTATGTAGAAAAAGAAGCTGATGCAGCAGTCATCTATGAGAAAACCTCAGATGAACCACGTAAATTAGCTGAAATTTCAATGACAGCAGAAAACCAATTTACAATTGAAAAAGCGTTAGAACGCAAATACAAAGTGAAACTGACATTGATCCCATTGATCGAACAGTTTGCTGCAACAGCTATTTCAGAAAGATAACCAGTTTCACAAATCTATCCACCGCATCAAAAAACGGATTTTTGTCAAATGATGCCGGTAATGAGAAATCATAAAATGTTAAATGAGCAGAAAGGCAATTGCCCTCTGCTCATTTTTTTATAGTAAAATATTTTTTCTATTACTTTGAATCACCAAAAGCTGTCAATAATCTTCACCAATCTTAAAAAAGATAGGACCAAAAAAACAAGCGGTCTCTTCCCCTTAGTTTATTGGTTATGTTTTTCCAGCTTACCCATGTGCATGATAAAAGACATTCAGTTCATAAGCGACACCAGTAATAATTACTGCTAGTAAAAGGACTAAAAGACCTAAAACTACTTTTTGCTTTTTAGAAAAAAGCGTTTTTTTCTTCTCTAGTTGCCTTGTTTTCAATATTGAATCTGTGGAGATAAAAGAGAAACAAACAACATAAGACAATAAAACTACTACTGCACTTAACGAAAATCCAGCTAAAATATCACTTGGATAATGGACTCTTAGATATAATCGAGTTGCTGCAATCAGCAATGGATAGCTGATAAGATACCAAGCAACTCTTCTGGTATCCTGACGACTCCAAATAATACTTAACGATAAGATAATTGTTAGGAAAAGCGCAAAGGATAATAAAGAATGTCCACTAGGAAACGAGTAACTCGTACGTATTTCCAATTGTGAAACGGCAGGTCTGATTCGTGCAATGAGCTTTTTTAGAATATACCCAAAAAAACTAACCGCAAAGATATTACAGATATTCCAAATCGCTAACAAATGGTAATTCTTTTTCCAAATATAAAAAGCAAAAAGAAAGGCGAAACATAAGGTCGGACCAATCGTTGCTAACTTAGCAAACAAACGAACAATCGCTGTTAGTTGTGGAAAATTAGGTAAATCGATCTTTGTATAAACCGCTAAATCTAGTGTTTCGAACCATGGAGGATTGATTTTTACGCATAAAATCAATCCAATCAAAAGACATAATGGAACGATTGATAATTTCAGTGCTTTTTGTTGATAATCACTCATAAAACTTTCACTTACTTTCTAACTTCATCTGACTAAACAAATGACTTATTCTACTTTTTTAAAACCTAAGATCATACCTAATCCGCCTCCCATGATCAACAAGGAGGTTCCTCCTTGACTTAGAAAAGGCAAAGGAATTCCTGTTAAAGGCAGTAAACCAATCGAAGCGCCGATATTTTCTACGATTTGAAATAATAGTCCAAATACGAGTACTACCGCTAGATATAGATTTCCTTTATTGTTTGTCTGTATCGCAGTGTAAATAACTTGGTAGAAAAGATAGAAATATAGAAAAACGACGGTCACGCTACCTAAAAAACCAAACGTTTCGGCAATTACAGTAAATACCATATCTGATTCACGTACTGGTACATAGATTGGTGGTATTTCAGCTGGTCGTCCACTAAATCCACCTGCACTAACAGACAATAAGCTTTGTGATTGTTGGTATCCGATCGATTGACTGTAAGCAAAAGGATCGATCCAAGCTCTCACCCGGTCTAATTGATACGTCTTAAAGTTCAGACTATAAAGGATCTCATTACCGTATTTCGTAAAAACTAGACAAATCAATATGACCCCAATAATAAATAAAAAACTAGCACATACGGCCAAGATCTTCCAATGGACCCCTGCAATCATGAACAGAGCCCCCAAACAAATAATAAATACCAAACTTGTCCCAAAATCTTTTTGCATATACATCAACAAGAAAGTTGGTAAACTGATCAACAGAACTTGAAAGACATAGATCAGATCCGTTTTCACGGTACGTTCACTGACTTTCTTTTCATAAAGCAAGGTGAAATAAACGAGAACTAATGCAAAAGTCAATTTAACCAATTCAGAAGGTTGAAAAGTAAAACTACCAATCCTCAGCCAACGTTTCGTATCGGTTAATTGGTACATCACCGGATCATAAAATTTGTAGAGCAAACTCATAATTGCTAATGAAATAGCATAAAAATAAGGAGACAATCGTAACAATAACGCTGTCTTGATTTTTTGTGTCAGTAACAAAAGTCCTAATGAAGCAATGCAAAAGATTACTTGTTTTAAAACAATAGTTTTATAAGGCACTTGGTCGTAGACTGCTGCTCCATATTGCACACCGATACTTAATAAATAAAAGAGAAAAATCGGCAAAAATAACGCATAATTAAACTCAAATGATTTTGATTTCACACACAACACCTCTTAAACGAAAGTTTTCGTAACCAGAATTTCTCTAATCTTCTTATCAAAACATCCGTTATCAACTAGTATCCATTTTGCCATCCTTTCTATTAGGCAAAAGGAGTCACTTTCACATGAGGAAAAATAAAAGTAGCGTGATCAAAATGTGCTGTGATTTATTTTCAAGTAAGTGGTGTAAATATCCAACTCCAAAAAATAAGCCGAAAATTCACAAAAATCAGCAAAGATTTTTAGAAGTTTCGGCTTATTTGTTAAAGTTGCGTACATCAACAACTATCTCATCGTGTGAGTTTTGACACTAAACAACGTAAAGATTTCTCTTAGCTATCTTATGAAGAGCCTTAATTCGACAATTCCTGTTTTACACATTGGCGTCTTTCGACGTTTCTGCGCAATAGCCTATGTTTGTTTAGGAGCCTCGCCTAACAAGTATTAAATTTGAAAAAAGTATATCCTTTAACGAACAATTTCACAATAGCATCCCGTAGAAAGTTCGCAAAAATTTAGTCATATTTAACCTTTTCCTTAATTTTACCGGCAATTAGCAAAAAAAGAGAGCTTTTGACTAGGAATAATATGAATAAATATATGAATAAATATAATAAATATATAGTAGCTTTTTATCCATCCTGCTGTTATCCCAATCAGTCTCTCTTTTTTATAAATACTTATTTTTTACGTAATTGCATCAAAAATTTTCTAGCTACGTCCTGATTCATTCCTTCGGCTTTTCTTAGAAATTCAGCGACTTGTTCAATTTCAGTTCCTTGTGCCCCGACTGTGATCGCTAAGGCTCTAGCTTGAAGCGACATGTGCCCCTTTTGGATACCGTCTGTCACTAATGCCCGCAAAGCAGCTAAATTTTGTGCTAAACCGACGGCAGCAATGATTTGAGCTAATTCTTTTGCTGATTCAATCTTCAACATGTCTAGTGCAATCTTTGCTTTTGGAAGAATCCTAGAAGCCCCTCCAACTGTTGCCACTGCCAAAGGTACCGTTAATTGTCCAACTAACTTATCTCCAATCATTTGCCAGTCTGACAGGCCTTGGTAAGCACCATCTTTCGCAGCATACGCATGAACGGCAGCTGCACAAGCTCTCGTATCGTTTCCAGTAGCAAGAATGACAGCTTCGATGCCATTCATGATCCCTTTATTATGTGTTGCTGCCCGATAAACATCTAATTTAGCATACTCGGAAGCTTGTTGGATTTTTTCAGCAATTCTCTTTCCTGCTTCAATCGTTTTTCCCAATCGCTCGAAGGGAATCTCACAACTAGCTGTTACTAATGATTCTGTTGCGAAATTGCTTAAAATACTAAATAAAATCTCTTCTTTAGGAAACCAGGAACGTATTTTCTGGGCAACACCTTCTAAGATAGCGTTGATGATATTAGCTCCCATCGCATCTTTTACATCAACCAAGAAATCGATCGATAAGTAATCCAAATTATTGCCCTTAAAGTTTCTTGTTGCGATTTCCTGCACTCCACCACCACGTCTCACGATCGAGGGATAACTTGCATTCGCACATGCTAGTAGTTCATCTTGTCTGGCGATGACAGCATCAGTTATGCCTCGATTATCCAGTTCCCCTGATAGTACAATCTGACCACGCATCAAGCGTTGTGGTGTAATTGCTGTAATGTCTCCACATATTTTTGCACCGTTACTGGCTGCAGCAATTACAGACGGTTCTTCTGTCGCCATCGGTACTTGTCTTTTGATTCCATTGATTTGAAAATTAGGTGCAATCCCTAGAGGAATCTCAACTTGACTGATTTGATTTTCAATCAAATGATTGGCTACTTCTTCAGAGAGTGTTCCTACTTTTAATTCATCAGCTTGTGATTGACTGATGATTCCTTCACTAACCAACTGACTCCGACGTTGTTCAGGCGTCAGTTGATAAAACTTTTTTTTTTGGTCACTTGATTGTTCCGTTTCTAGATTTGCTTCAAGTAACATGGCTAGTCCTAAGCCTCCACCAATACATAAAGAAGCCACACCATATTGTTGGTTCATTCGTTTCAAGCCATAACTTAATGTTGTCAAAATACGAGCACCACTTGCACCAATCGGATGACCGAGTGCGATGGCACCACCATCTACATTGACTTTTTCTTCAGCTAGTTTTAAGTTGCGATTGACCACGATCGATGAAGCCGCAAATGCTTCGTTGATCTCAAAACGATCGATTTGATCAATAGAAATTTCTGCTTTTTTCAATAATGTTTGGATTGCTGAGATAGGTGCAATTCCCATAATGCTCGGTTCAATCCCAATTTCAGAAACAGCCTTGATTGTTGCAAGATAAGGAAGCCCATGTTTGATCGCATATTCTTTTGAAGCTAAAATCAATACCGATGCTCCATCATTTAACGGAGAAGCATTCCCTGCTGTCACAGTCCCATTTTCGGAAAAAACAGTTTTCAAAGTCCCTAATTTTTCCAGTGTACTATTCCCTCGGATGGCTTCGTCTTTATCCATGATTCTTTGATCAGGTAAAGTAACGGGAATAATTTCTGCTTCAAATACCCCGTTTTCACTAGCTTGAGCTGCTTTTTTTTGTGAGTTGAGCGCATATTGATCTTGTTCTGTTCTCGTAACGGAAAATTCGTTCGCTACTTTTTCAGCAGTTAAGCCCATATGTGCATTTGAGAACGCATCTGTCAGCCCATCATTGACCATACTTGAGATCGGCTCTTCATAAGTTGCATTTTCTTCTTCATATTGCTGAAGCAGTGGCGCACGTGACATGCTTTCAGTGCCTCCTGCGACTACTAGATCAGCTTCACCTAACTGAATCAATTGGCGAGCCAAAATAACCGCCTTCATTCCTGAGCCACATACTTCGTTGACTGTCATGGCAGGAACCTGAACAGGGATCCCACTATTGACAGAAATTTGTCTGGCAACATTCTGACCATTCCCCGCTTGTAATACATTTCCAAATATTACTTGATCGATGTTTTCTTTATGGATACCTGTTTTTTCTAACAGTTCTTTTGTAATGATTGTTCCTAATTCTACAGCAGAAAAACTGCTTAAACTGCCACGATACTTTCCAATTGGCGTTCTCGCAGCATCTATAATAACGACTTCCTTCAAGTCAGTCACCTCCTAGAAAAATATACCATTGTTTATGCTAAAAACAAATACCTCACTACAGCTTCAAAAAAATCTAGGAATAAATTTTACAAATCCTTAAATATTCGCTTTTTTATATTTCTTTTAATCTTTTTATGATACTTTAGTAAAGTAAGTTTTTTTATCATGAGTAAAGAGGTGTTGAAATGAAAGTAGGGATTGATCGTCTTTCCTTTTTTATTCCAAATTTATATTTAGATATGACAGAGTTAGCTGAACGTCGGGGAGATGATCCTGCTAAATACCATATCGGTATTGGCCAAGATCAAATGGCCATCAACCGAGTGTCAGAAGATATCGTGACTTTAGGAGCAAATGCAGCTACTAGGATCGTCACAAATGAAGATCGCGAGCTGATCGATATGGTTATCGTAGGAACGGAATCTGGCATCGATCATTCAAAGGCGAGTGCTGTAATTATCCATCATTTATTGAAAGTCCAACCTTTTGCTCGTTCGTTTGAAGTAAAAGAAGCTTGTTATGGTGGAACTGCTGCTCTCCACATGGCAAAAGAATATGTAAAAAATCATCCAGATCGAAAAGTTTTAGTGATCGCTAGTGACATCGCCCGTTATGGTCTAGCTAGTGGTGGAGAAGTGACACAAGGTGTGGGTGCTGTCGCTATGATGGTTACCAAAGATCCACGAATCATCACTATCGAAGACGATAGTACTTTCTTAACCGAAGATATTTATGATTTTTGGCGTCCTGATTATGCGCAATACCCAGTGGTTGATGGTCCTTTATCCAACTCCACTTATATCGAATCTTTTCAAAAAGTTTGGAATCGACATAAAGAGGTAACAGGATTTACTTTAGAAGACTATGATGCACTAAGTTTTCACATTCCTTACACAAAAATGGGGAAAAAAGCCTTACAAAGTGTCTTGGATCAGACAGATGAAGAAACACAAAATCGCTTATTGACTCGCTATGAAGAAAGTATTCGTTATAGTCGGCGAATTGGTAACCTTTATACTGGTTCTCTTTATCTAGGATTGATTTCTCTTTTAGAAAACTCACAAGTGTTAAAATCAGGTGATCGAATTGGCTTATTCAGCTATGGTTCGGGTGCTGTCAGTGAATTTTTCACAGGTTACTTACAAGACGGCTATCAAGATTTCCTATTGACTGAACTACATCAAGAAATGTTAGAAGGTAGAGAAGCTGTCACAGTCGATCAATATGAAACAATCTTCAAGGAAAAATTACCTGAACATGGGGAAACAGCCGAATATTCTTCCGATGTACCATTTTCAATCTATAAAGTTGAAAATGATATTCGTTACTACAAGTAACCATATGAGATAACTGCCTGATTGATTTAATAGGTAATCAAAAATGTTTGCAAAAAAGCAACTTTTGACATATAGCTACAAAAAGCAGTAAAACAAAAAATAGCGGCTTGCAATTACTTTTGTCAACATTGTTGTGACAATAAATAACTGTAAGTCGCTATTTGATTTTCTATCCTATTACATAAACTATATGATGCTTCTTAATGTTTAGAACCATTTTTTGAATAGTATATAATATAAAGTTTGATATTCTGATTTTTCTCTTAATGATGTTTGATCAATCATCACCCATAACAATTTTTTTTCAGGTGATCGGTCACTTGGAACCGGATTGACTAACTCTTTATCCCAAAGTTGTGTGGCTAATGACGTAATTCTTTTTTTGAGATCCTCTTTGGCATCATTTTTCAAAGCTAGGTTTTCTAATCCAAATTGGGTTACTACCCAACGATTGGTCGATTGCGTAGTATCAACGATCCCTTCAGAAGAAATGAAGCGGTTTTTAGGTTCTGCATGATAAATTTCAACGATATCACCTATTTTCAATGATACATTTTCTTCACCAGTAACAGACTCTATGCCTTCGATCGTTTTTTCGTATTTCAGTTCTCCTGTACTACTTTTGACCATTACTTTTACATAAGTTTCATTCTCATAACGATAATGAGGTCTCGAATGCGTAACTGAAACAATTGCTTCTTGAGTATCACTGTTCTTGTTTGTTCTAAATGTAAATGAGCCAAACTTCCTGTCATTCACTCCATGAAAATCAATGACTTGGCTATCTTTTACTTCGTCCAACGTAATAACCGCATGATTTGTTGCTTCTTTCACGTAAACATAACTATTCTGTGGGATGAAATACATCATTTGATTTCCAGAGAATTCTGCACAATAGATGCCATTAGGAATGTTTTTAAAAGTGACTACTCCTCCAGTGATTTCTTGAGTAGCTATTTCTTTCGCTCCATCTTTTAAAGTTATTTTGGTACCTTTTAATAGGTTTAAATCTTTCAAACTTAATTCAATCGTAAGATCACCTTTTAGATTTAGCGCAGCAATCTCCTCGTTTTGCACCATCTCAAAATTTGAATTGATCAAATAAGATGGGTCAACTAATTCACGCGCACGTGCCAACTCACTTTCTGGTACGACATCAGCTAAAGAAGCGACTGCCGGATAACCATGCGCACGATTTTTTTGGACTTGTACTTGATCAAGCGTCAATCCCCATTTCTCTAAAACACCTGAAAAATCTAGTTGACTATTTTCACTATAGATACGATTCATTAAATCAGGTAATGGATAATCGTTGCGATTAAAATCTGATTGATTAGCTATTTTACGGTATTCCTGATACATCTTTGTAAACGAATCATCATTTGCTTTTTGTTTTAACATTGTTAATAAAATTAATTTTTCGCGCAGATCAGCATCAGCATAAGTTCCATTCTGATTGATTAGCTTTTCGTATAGTGCGTTTTCTACCGCTTCTTTTTTACCATAATTAAATAGCCAACCTTTTTCATCTGCTTCTTTTCCATAGATAAGATATTGATACTGCACACCAAATAAGTTATTCGAGACTTCTCCTGTATACATCCCTATGTTATCGAAGCCAGCTTGATAGCCATGTGCAATCTCGTGAAGACTTGCCCAACGTCCTTTTTCTAACCACATATCTGTTGTATCTTCTTTATTTGCTGTCCAATTACTTCCATAATAAGCAGCACCTGCTCCACTTTTATCTGCTTTTAAAAAGTAACGATTGGCTCCGTTTTGATTTTCTGGTGCTGAACCATCAATACCAGCTATTTTGTTGAATAAACCAAATACCTCATTATAATATTCAATCAATTCATTAATAGAAGAAAAATCTTTTAAGTTTCGCAATAATTCTTTATCCCTTTTAGGCATAAATAGTTGAAAATCTGGTCCTTTGACTAGTGCAAATTCAGCATCGAACTTGTCCCACATAGCAAAAAACATTGATTCATCTTGGTTATAAGAATACGTTGGAAATCGGTTGATTTTTCCATCAGAAGCCACTTCATATTCGATTTGGGCTCCTTGGTCTCCGTACGGTGTATCAATGAATGGAACCAATGCTTGTGTTGCACTAATACTTACCCAGTCAGAACCAAGTTTTACACTTTTTTCGTATTTACTATCATTTCCCAGTAAGCGAAGCGTTAACTCACCTTTAAAGTCGGTATTTACTTGTCTCACTCTCAACTCAGTATCTTCACCTAAGATAAAACCTAAATCCTGGCGATCGTGGTATTTCCCTTTACTCATCCCTGCATTGAAGATCCAAGTTGGTTCAGGAATACTAAAAATCTCTTTTTTAATTACCTCTTGCGCCTGAACATTCGTAGAAAACAAACAACCAAAAAATAACACTGATAACCCTATCAAAAAAATATTTTTCAAACAAAAAAACTCCTGTTATGTAATTTTATACAAATTGCCATCTAATCAAACAAAGCAATCGTATACATTTAAGTATAAATAAAATAGTCAACAACCACAATAAAAATTATACTTTCACTTCAATTAAACTATTTTTTTAAAGAAATAATTAAGATGCAAGCTATAATTTTCCAAAACAAACATTTCGATGATTTGTTATTTTATAAAATAATAAAAATGATTTAAAACAGTTAAGAAAACATAATACCAATATATCTGACAACTCATTTTTCTCCGTTTATTATTTTAGAAAGATAACCAACAGTCAAAAAATAGTTTTAGGCCGATTTCTTAGAGTGAATTGTTAAGACACAATCAAATATAAGTGTTTTGTCTTTTACGTTAATTTTCGATTACTCCATTAGCCACAACAAAAAAAGACTGAGCCAATCTGATATGCTCCCCCTATATAGGACACTGAAATAATAAAAGTCCTGTATAGGGGGAGCATATCACAACTTGCCTCAGTCTCTTCTCATCATATCTCTAAAGACGGATAAACGGTGGTCAAAAAGTCATTCCTCGTCAATCCGTCCTAAGAGATAAATCGTTTTTCTCTATATTCTTAGAGTAAACAAAACTAGTCATGCCCATTTTGGGTCACTCCTTCTTGATTAGTAGTAGCCGATAGGTCAACATCGTTGTACTAACAATTTTTTCTTTTAGGTCAAAATATTTTTGAATATACTCTTTAAAAAATGTTTCTTCTAGATATTCTTGATAATAAGCTCTCATAAAATCTTCCGTAATTTCTTCTTTAAACGTATACGTAAATTCTTTTCTTTTATAGGACCATTCTTCATCTTTTAAATAAGATTCCAATTGATCCATTATTACTGGTGAAGTCACAGCATCTTCTTCGAAAATTCCTAATTTTTTTTCCAACGATGTCAACAGGTCTTCTTTAGAAGAGACAACTCTTAGGATGACACAATATTTTTTCATCTTTGTTAACATTCTACTTAACTTAACGGAATCGTCTAAAGCCGGATTAGAAGCAGAGAAAATAAAATCATACGTTTTTCCATTTTCCAGAAATTCAGAAAAAGTCTGTTTCGTTAGATGAATGTTTTCCCTCCCCAATCTAGCTGCTTCTTCAGTAGCAAACTTCAACATTTCATCCGAAAAATCTATCAATTCATATGTAGTTGCTTCTTTTGACATCGCTAGATAGCGTCCAGCGCCACCTGCTACATCCACTATTTTCTCAGTTGGTAATGCAGCTTCTTTTTTTAGATACTCAATGACATCTCGGACAATTGTTTTGTCTGATTCTTTTTGATTCATGTAGTAATCGCTTGCAAAGGCGTCCCATTCTTCTTCGTTCATTTTCATTCCTCTATTTCTCTATTTTTATATCGCATTTTCACTTTTCGGAATAAATAGTACACTGACTAATTCATAACCAAAACCAACCTGCTCTTAGGCTTATCGAAATAATTATTTTTAAAATTTCTATCCTTTCATTATACATGATTCACATGTGTTTTCCTTTCTTTCTATCTCATCAGAGCCAAATTTTTAAATTGCTGATATAGTTCTTCACTATGTATATTAGACAGCTATCATCAAGTAAAGAATAAAGATGTCATTGAACAAAAAACTGGCTGGTATACATTCGGTTGAATCCCGAAGCCATACCAGCCTGTTGGTGAAATACTCTGCTATTAACTTTTGAATAGCACATCAAAAAATTATCCCAGGTATTCCTTTTTATTTCTCTTTTTGTACGTGTACAAGGATCAGTTTTGTGATTTCCATTAAAATGATCGTTACTAAGGCAATCCCGATTGACGTAAAGACTTCTGTCAAACCAAATGCTGCTGGAATTGAAAAGACTTCTTTCAAGCCTGGGATCATCGTCAAGCAATACAATGCACTACATACTACAACAGCTAACAATACGCTTCGATTTGCGAAGAAACCTGCTTGGATCGCTGTTTGTGTGTTAGAACGCGCAGGGAACGTTTGTAATGTTCGACACCAGATCAATGTAGAAAATGACATTGCTACGCCAAATTCTGGTGAATGTTGCATTCCTAACCACTGCGCAAAAATGACTGCGATACCGATTAGTACGCCACGATAAGTAACCGAGATCAATGTTTTATCGGTAAAGATTCCTGAATTTGGATCTCTTGGTGGACGTTTCATTGTAGCTGGTTCGGCTTTTTCTGTTCCTAAAGCAATCGCTGGTAATGAGTCGTTGACTAAGTTGATAAACAATAATTGTAATGCTGTAAATGGATTGGACCAATCAGCAACTAAAGCGAAGACAATCGCAATGATCGCACCTAAGTTTCCAGAGAATAAATAGGCAATCGCCTTTTTGATATTATCAAAAACATTACGTCCTACTTCTACGGCACTAACGATTGAAGCAAAGTTATCATCGGTCAAGACCATCGCTGCCGCATCTTTCGATACATCCGTACCCGTACCCATGGCAATACCGATATCCGCTTGTTTCAAGGCCGGAGCATCATTAACACCATCGCCTGTCATCGCAGAAATGTGTCCTTTTGTTTGCCATGCACGTACGATTCGGATCTTGTTTTCAGGAGATACACGTGCGTATACAGTCACTTTTTCCAAGACTTCGTTTAATTGATCTTCGGTCAATTCATCTAACTCTGTCCCTGTAAGTGCTTGATCTCCTTCTGCAAAGATCCCAATTTCTTTCGCGATCGCAACAGCAGTCGTTTTGTGGTCTCCAGTGATCATAATTGTTTTAATTCCAGCGCTTCGAGCTTCTTTAACTGCTTGTGTGACTTCTGCTCTTGGAGGATCGATCATGGCAAGTAATCCAACTAGAATCAAGTCATTTTCATCTTCAAATGACAACTCTGGACTTTCAATTGGGCGATAAGCAAAGGCTAAAACACGCAATGCCTTGTTTGAGAAAGCTTCATTTTGTTCTTTGAATTGTTTCATCAATTCCTCTGTCATTGGTACAACTTCACCATTTAGCAAGACCTTTTTACTGCGAGCAAACACGATATCTGGTCCACCTTTAACAAAAAGATAGTGTCCCTGATCAATGTTATGAGCAGTCGACATTAATTTTCGGTCAGAATCAAATGGTAATTCAGCTTTTCTTGGATAGTTGTTACGGATTTCTTGATACGGTTGATTCAATTTTTCACTAAAATCAATAAACGCTACCTCTGTCGGATCTCCAAGTTTCGTACCATCTTCACTGATGGAAGCATCATTGGCTAATACACTGATTTCAATCAACCGTCTTTCATCGTCTGTCCATTTTTTTGGATCATCGGTAAAATCTCCAGTCGAACCGTTCGCTAGATAATAATCAACTACCGTCATCTTATTTTGGGTCAATGTCCCAGTTTTATCTGTACAAATAATACTAGTCGAACCCAGTGTTTCCACTGCTGGTAATTTTCGGATAATAGCATGTCGTTTCGCCATTTTATTGGTTCCCAAGGATAAAACGATCGTTACGATTGATTGTAATGCTTCTGGGATGGCAGCAACCGCAACAGCGACTGCAAACATTACTGCACTAACGATATCAGCAGTTAAATCACCTGTGCCGCCAAGATAGATTCGGAACAATTGGATACCTAAAATAACTAACGATAAAGCTAAAATCGCTAAACTTAACTTCTTACTAAATTTATCTAATCCACGCTGTAGTGGTGTTACTTGTTCAGTTGTTGATTCAAGTAACCCTGCCACCTCACCGATTTCTGTGTTATTTCCAGTAGCGGTAACTAAGAATTTCCCACGACCATAAGTAATGATTGTTCCACTAAATACCATGTTGATACGATCACCAATCGGCACTGTCTGACTAATATCAGTTACTTCTTTTTCCGATGCTGTCGATTCACCAGTTAGCATTCCTTCATCCACTTTCAATGATCCAGCTTCTAACAACCGACCATCGGCAGGGACATAATCTCCTGCTTCCAATAAAACGATATCTCCTACAACCAGTTCATTCGCAGGGATCGTTTTTTCTTTTCCATCACGAATCACACGTGCATCAGGTGCAGAAAGATTTTTCAATGCCTCTAAAGAACCTTCTGCTTTCTTCGTTTGGATCACACTAATCACGGAGTTCAACATCAATACGGCAAAAATAACGAAAAATTCGATATAATCTCCCATGACCATTTGAATCAAAGCGACAATCAACAAGACAATAACCATTGCATCTTTAAAAGTTTCTAAAAACAATTTCCACGTTGGCTTCTTAGGTGCTTCTTTTAACTGATTCAATCCGTCTCTTTCTAACTTTTCTTTTGCTTGTGATGTACTCAAACCATCGATTGAGCTCTGTGTTTTTTGCATCAGCGAGTCAATTGGTTCTTTATAGACAACTTGCTGAGCCTGTTCTTTGTTTTCCAAATTCCATCCCCCATTTTGTTTTTCGTTACCAAAAAGTTTTCTGACTGAAAAAAAAGAGACCTAAGACAAATGCGGATTTGTCTTAGGTCTCACCATTTCATACAATACCAGAAAACCAAATGGTTAACTTACTGTTGATATTATCACAACAAACGTTGTCGGTTACTCCCCTAAGGAGATATTCAACTATATTCTTATCCTACATGAATGAATAGAAAATTGCAACCACTTTGCCTTGTGGTTCTTTATTTTTTCAAACCACTTTATAATCTCTGCAACTTCAAATTTAGGATTCTAAGGATTCTCATGATATAATACTGTTTGTTATTCTAAATAAGGAGGAAGCTATTTTGGTTATCACTATTCTCACGATCCTTTATTTCATCAATGCACTAATTGCTTTAGTAACTATTTTAATCAAACCTCGTGACGTAGCTGCAATCTGGGCGTGGTTGCTCGTACTATTTGCTCTTCCAGGTCTTGGATTTATCCTATATCTCTTCTTCGGTCGCGGATTGACTGATAAGAAAAAATTTTATTTGAGACAAAGCGACTTGAAAGAACTAGAAAATTTTCAAGATTTCAAAGGAGATACGATCGATCACTATGATCCCGTCATGGATAATGAAGAGCATCAACAATTCGTTGACTTCTTCTCTTCTTTAAATCGTATGCCATTAACCCGACGTAATTCCGTCACTTTATTAACAGATGGTCAACAAAAATTAACTTCTCTATTAAGTGATATTCGGCAGGCAAAGCATTCAATTCATATCGAATATTATGCATTCGTCACGGACAACATCGGACAACAAATCTTGACATTACTTGAAGAAAAAGCTGCTGAAGGGGTTGAAGTCCGCTTATTATATGATGCGTTTGGCTCACACGGCACTAAACCGAAAGACTTTAACCGTTTGATCCAAAATGGTGGTCACGTCCATACATTCGTCACGTCACAAAGAGCATTACTTCGATTCCGCTTAAATTATCACGACCATCGTAAAATCGTCGTGATCGATGGTAAAATCGGCTATACCGGTGGCTTTAACATCGCCAATCAATATGTCAATCCAACCAAAAAGTTTGGTTATTGGCGTGATACTCATATTCGAATCTATGGCGCTGCTGCTTCATTATTACAGCTACGTTTTCTAACGGATTGGAATGTTTCAGTACCCGAACAAAAGAAGGTTGCCTATCATCTTGATTACTTTTTTCAAAAAGAACTTGAGAAAGACGACAAGCATGAAAATACTTCGATTCAACTAGTATCAAGCGGTCCTAACAACGAACGTGAACAAATTAAATTATCCTTTATTAAATTGATCACAGCTGCTAAAAAACGGGTATGGATTCAAACACCTTACCTGGTTCCAGATGAAAGTGTGATCGCTGCCTTAAAAATTGCCGCTTCTTCTGGCGTAGAAGTCAAGATCATGATTCCTAATAAACCTGATCATCCGTTTATTTACCGAGCAACCCAATATTATGCACGTCAATTGATCAAAGAAAACGTTCAAATCTTGGTTTATGAGAATGGTTTTTTACATGCGAAAACATTGATCATGGATGATGAAATTTGTATGGTCGGCTCTGCCAATCAAGATGTTCGAAGTTATCGGTTGAACTTCGAAACCAGTGCTGTCATTTATGATCCAGCCTTTTTAACCCAGTTAGCAGATCAATTTTTACAAGATGAAAAACAATGTACACCGATGACCACGGAAACAGTCAAAGAAATGTCTGGCTGGTTGTTATTCAAACAACAAATTTCTCGTTTGTTTTCACCTATCTTATAAATCATAAACATTCAAATTTAAAATGAGTTTTTTGCTTGATCCACAAAAAAGGCTCTATAATTTATGGGACTGAAGAATCAGAATTGATTTTTTCAGTCCCATTTTCATTTTTACTATTAAAAACATTATGATTCACTTATACTTTTTTGAAAAATTATAAAAGCAAAAAAAAACGATTCTTTTAGATAGCTATTGATTCTTCTTTGAAGAACAGTTTTTTGCTGAGAGTTGCTTTTCTGCTGCCCAATGATTGATGGGTCCATACTTGTGACCGACAATGATTTCTTCACCAATTGCAAGATTGACATAGTCTTTTGCCGTTCGGATTGCTTCTTCTACTGTTTTTCCTTTCGCTAATTCTGCAGCAATGCAAGCCGACAATGTGTCTCCTGTACCGTTGATTCGATCTGTTGGGTAAAAGACTGCACTTAACCAAAATGATCGTCCAGATTCCAGCAACACATAATCTCTTACTTCTTCTTGATTACTTTCTTTCGTATGAAATCCTTTGATCATCACATTTTTGGCACCCATTGCTTGTAAGTCAACAGCGGCCTGAACATAATCTTCATCTGTCGTTAAGGTTCGTCCAGTTAATTTCTCTGCTTCATAGAAATTCGGCGTCAAGACAGTCGCTAACGGTACTAGTTTTTCTTTCAGACTACTTAAAGCAGCCTCTTCTAATAATAGATTTCCATGCTTCGTCACGATTACCGGGTCGACCACTAATGGACCAAAGTTATACTGTTGATAATTTTTAACTACTGTTTCAATCAATTCTGCATCAGCTAGCATACCTGTTTTAGCCGCTCTTATTTGATAGTCTTCAGCGATCAAAGAAAATTCTTTATCAATGAACGCACTTGGTAAGGTCACACTTGCTCCGATCCCATAAGAATTTCCTGCCACACAAGCCGTCATAACTGATACACCATAGACGCCACGGGTAAAGAAAGTATGCATATCTGCTTGCATTCCTGCACTTCCATCACTGTCTGATCCCGCGATCGTCATGACTTGTACATATTGGTCGTTCATACACTTCATTCCCTTTTTTATTTTTCCAACTCATTCCCTATTCTACACAACTATACCACTTCTTACTTTAAGGAATCAAATCGTAGTGGATGGACAATTGTTGATTGCAGCTTTTGTCAAATTAGTAATATTCAAGATATCTCCTTAAGAATAGTGATCTTTTTAACTAATCACTTACTAATTAGTTAAAAAGATGAAATAAGCAAAATACAGCATAAAAAAAACCGAAGAATACTGACATAAAAGAGATGATGCTCAGCTTCTTCGGCTTACTTTTTTATTTGCTTCTTCAGTGCACAGCTCAGGTCTAGCATCCTCTCACTAACTAGCGAGTGACGTTATTTTACTACCAACACATTGCACGGTGCATGTGTGACTACATAAGAAGTAGTTGACCCAACTAAGACACGTTCCACGGCATTCAATCCTGTAGCCCCCATAACAATCAAATCAATTTTTTCCTTTGATTCATTGAAATTTGCAATCAATGTTTTCGGATATCCATACAAAATATACGTCTCGATATCTGTTAGTCCCTTTTCAATTGCTAAGTTGCGATGCTCTTTCATTTGGTTTTCTGCAACTTCATCTAATTCCTCTTGTAAGTTCGTTGTAACAAATGCAAAATCACCGAAATAGTTACCCGTTACTTCGTTTACGTACAAAATGTGTAGCTTTGCCTGATTTCTTTTTGCAATTGTAACTGCTTCAGAAAAGGCTTTTTCTGCTTTTTCTGATCCATCAATTGCTACTAATATATTTTTATAGGTGTCTGCCATTGAAACCGCCTCCTTTACAATCAGTGTAGCACGATTATTTTAAGGGAACAACTAATTTACTAGCACTGACCAAACTTAGCGATTCGCTTGTCTTTGAACTTGTTCATGCGTTTTTCTCTCATTAGAGCTGTAACCTTCTTGGCTTGCTTTTTCTTTTATCTGAGTCATATGCAATTTTTTTATTAGTGGCTCCCTTTGCCTTAAATTACTTTTCGATTCAAAATAATCCGTGGCAGGAAATAACTTCTTCTTTTCGTTCGTCTCTGTTAAAACCATATCATTATTTAAATTCTCATGCTTGGTCACTATTGACTCTAATGATATTTCAGTCTGTCTTTCCTTATTCACTGGTTCTTTTTCTTGAAGTTCTTTAGGTAATACTCTTTCTAAATTTGAAGCGATACCTGTATAAAAATTGATTATTTTTTGTGCTTTACCCCGTAATCTCCATTGATCAAAATTACCACACGCTTGAAAAGAGTATAATTTAGGTCTATAAATTGGGTTTAAATTTATATTCTTGAACCCAACATAATCGACGAGGATCGCTCGTAAATTTTCACAGCACCAAGCTGGATTTTCTTGATACAAATCATAGATTTGTTTTTCTACTGTCATTTGGCTTCTTACTTGCGGGGCATGTTTTCGTGCAAACTTCCTAATGTTAGTATTTCTTATAGCGAACTCATTATCGACAATTTCACGAAATTCTTTTGAAGAAGTTAGCGAAACAAAAGGAAGTCTGTCCTGACATTTTTTCAGTAATTTTTTCCCTATTTCAGGTTGTTCCTTTATTAAATTTAGAATAATTGGATAATTCGAAAGATGATCCCTAAACTTTTCTTCTACACTTTTATCGGAGTCATCCTTGTTAATCTTGACTACTGATTGTTCGATTGCTGCTATTAATTCTTCTTTTACTATATTATTTTCCGCTTTGTCGGTTGGAATATTCTCTATTAGAATTCCTTTTCGTTCCATATGTTTTTCAATTACTTTTGCAATTGTTTTAAGTATTGATATATGATTATTATCGTTTACTATAGGACCTTCATCAAAAGTGTCTATCCACTTTTGCATTTGCCCGTATGTAAAATGGATACCCGTTTCCTCTAATCTTTCTCTTGTTATTTGATATTCTTTATCTATTTCCTCCAAATTCCTAATTTTAGGAGGCAAAATTTGTTTAACTATTTCTGGAAAGTAATAGACAAGTTTTTGCTGCTCTAATGTTTCTTTCATTTCATCCATCAATGAAAATAAGAATCTATCCTTTTCTTGTTTTACATTTTTATTTGTTGAGGGGGCCTTCCATTTAGTCTGATCTAGTTGATTTATAGGAGCTACAGAATCAATTTTCTGATAAAATTCAGAGCGATTTTCATCAGTCAATGATGAATCAACATGTTGTAGGACAAACTCTCTAATTGGTGTAAAGGATGTTTGACGATAAACTGCTACGAGTGGATCAATCTCTTGTTTTTTTTGGTTTACTACTCGCTCCAATTCCAATGCTGTTTGATGATTGATTTCTTCTGCAACTGCACGGATGACTTCTTTTTCAGTAATCAATTTGTTTAGCTTTTCTTTTTCAGTTACTGTTAAATAATCCCTCAAACAGCTAGAAATTTTCCCTTTAAAAGATAAGTCTGTTTTTTTAAGACAAACATCTACATAAGCTTTTAATTCAAGTTTTGATAAGTTATCCTTCTGTAAGAATAATGGAAGAAACGGGTCGTTTTTTAGGTAAGCGTAAAACTTTTCCCTTTCCTCCAAACTTAAATTTGGTTTCATTACTGTTTGAATCGCTGCTTCTCTTTGCATATTGGTGTCTAATTTTTCAGCTAGTTCTTTGATAAATTGCTGTAATTGATTTTTGCTCGGAAAAGAATCAGCATTAGCCTGACCTATCTGTATTCCTTTACTCCCATCCTTTTGATAGTTATAAACGCCATTCCTTACTAATTCTTTCAGTTGGTTATCATTCTCAATCTGCTGCTGCTTCTTTTCAGTTTCCAAAATATTTTTTTGCTGCGCCATGTCGAGCTTTTGATTATAAATTTCTATTATTTGTTTGGCTCTTCTTTGACTTTCCTCATTAGGAGATATTAGAATATCTTTCGCTTTTTCATTGATACCAGTTGATGCCAAATATTGGATTAAATCTGCGCAAAACGGGAGGTCTTGCTTACCTAGCTCATAAATTTGTTCAGATAACTCTGTATCTTCCCCTAAATCTTCTCTTGCAAGTTGATGTGCTGAATTTTTAAAATGAGCAACGACGGTTGGCGTTATCTTTGCAAAATCTTTCAACGGAACTGCCGGAGCAATTTTTTGATAGTATGTAAATAGTTTTTTGACTCTATAGTCTTTTTCTGCGAGCGCTAAAATTTCTTCATCCGTTTTCGATTGACTTGCTTTCACTTCTTGGCTAAATCGTTCTAATCTTTTCTCTATTCTCTTCTTTACAGCGATAAATAAAGGCTCAATTTCGGCTACAGATTGCCATGTAGGTAATAAAATGATTCGGCTAATAAAACCGGTAATATTCGATTGTTTCTGTTTATTAAGTTCTAATACTGACTGCCAGTTTCTTCCCTTTTCTTTATCATACAGTACCCACTTATCCTTTAATTTATTTAAAGCCTTATTTTTTTTTTGGTAGAGATAAAATGTGTTTCCCATTATGAGATTTTTTTTTGACTGAACTATATATATTTTCAAAATGACTGTCCATATATCTATATTTATCATCATCATCAAAACGAGAAATTAGAGCAAGAAAAACTTGTAATTCTTCCTTGACACTTTTTGGTTCATCGTTTTTTTTGCTTTCTATTTCTTCGGTAGACTTCTGGACATAAACCATCCTCTCAGCTAGAGAAGACAGATTATGCTCTCTCAATCTTCCTATGTCTTCAAGGCTGATTTTTGTTCGATAGTTCTCCCCATTTTTTTGTTGAGAATGACGTTGTCTTTGAATAAAAGAGTCCACTTCAAAGGTTAATTTACTAGATTTGCTTAGTTCATAAAGTGCAATACGTTTTTTAAATTCTAAATGTTTTTCAGCATCTAAAGACAATTGTGCTTGATTTTTGATGAACTGCTGAGTATCAACTGAATTCACTTTTTCATACATCTCCGTAAAGAAGCCGATTGATACTCCTATGTCATATCTTAATCTTTCATATGCGCTTGGGCCTATTTCGTTAACTATTGTTAGAAGTTGTTTTTTTTCTAAAATCAATTCATCAATATCGATTTGGTTTGGGGTTGCGACATTTTTTTTCAAGTTTTTTATTGTTTCTAAATCACTTGGTATTTCTTTAGCTTCAAGGTAGGCTAGATAATAAATGATCATTTCACTTTTTGATGATACTTCATGGTCAATAAAATACCGTAGTACTTCATCTTTAAAGTCAACTGTCGGTAAAGTAAAGTCCGTTTTTCTACTTTCCTCTTGGAGTTGGTTGTTTATATCAAATGCTAGGTAATTACTTTCAGTCAAATATTTTTGAGCTTGTTCTTTAATCATTTCTCGAGCTAGTATCGAATCACTGTTATTATATATCGCTCTGAAATAATCATCTGTTCCCCTTTTTTTCCCTTGTTGGATTTTTTCAAGTTCGAACACAATATCGCTTTCTAAGTATTTTGCCAGCAATAATAATTGTCTTTTCTCTGAGTATAGCGTTATCACTTCTTTTTTTTCTTTATCCGTTAAATCTTTAATCAAAACTTTTTCAAAAATTATTTGGATATTATTCGGTAATTTTTGTGCATCAAGATACGCCAAGTAAAAAGCCCGAACTTCATTAGCAGATAAGTATTCCCTCTTAAGAAAACGACTTAGTCCATTTTCTTGAAAATCTACATTTGGTTGTGTGACTGATTTTTTTCTAAATTCATCTTGAAATTGGGTATGAATTTCAAATTCAACATACTTACTTTCCGTTAGGTATTTTTTGGCTTGTTCTTTGATTCTTTCTTGATGCTTTTTCGAATCGGTCTTTTTATACGCCGCTAAGGCCACTAAAAAATAATCATCTGTTACCTGTTTTTTGCCTTGTTGGATTGCTTCAAGTTCATATACAGTCTTTCTATCTAATTCTTTTGTCAGTAGTAACAATTGTCTTTTCTCAGGAACAAGCTCTAACGCTTGTGCTTTTTCAGCAGAAGTTAGCTCGTTCAATAAGAGGTATTTCAAAGTATCTTTTAGAGAATTTGGTAATGTCGTCTCTTCAAGATAAGCCAAATAATACGCTCGTTCCTCGTAAGCCCTTCTGCTTTTTCCATCCACGAGTAGATGGAGACTTTCTTGTAAACGATCATTTTCATTCCATTTTCCCTGAGATCGTTGTTGTCTTGTCCTGAGCATAAAATCCAAATAATCAAATGTAGTTAAATACTGTTTTGCATAGTCATCAATGATATATCGTTTTTCTTCAATCGTTGTATGTAAGTAGATATGTGTGAATAGATCTGTTGATGCTTTTCTAAATCCTTTTCGGATTTCTTTCAATGCAAATAAGTAGTATGGTTCTACCTCGTTTGTCAGAGATAATTCAACTTGTTCCTGTTCTTTTTTAATTGGCAAATAACTATAGTCAGGATCTGTGGTGGGATGTTCCTTAAGATAGGAGTTAACGGTTGTCTCCATAAACGTATTAAAGTTGGGGTGGTTATCAGAAAAAACATAGGGCTCCACCATTCTTTTAAATAAATCATTTTTCAATTGTGTCGAGGATAATTTCCGTTTTAAAATCAAACTGGCTCGGACTACATCATCCATTTGATTCCCCCATTTTCTTTTTGTACTACTAGAAGGAGACACCAAATCAATAAATATTTGTTCGATATTATTCATTGATTTAACTATTTTTTCATTCTCGAATGGATGTAAATAATGATAAATTTCCATGGATTCACTTAGTTCGCTATCATCTAATGAATAACTAGCATAAAATTGCTCTTTAAACTTTTTTTCCTTTTTATCTTTGATATCGTTTATCAACTCTTGAAAAGCCACACAAAAATTTGCCTTTTCTTCTAAAGAAAATAATTTTTTTTTAAGGAACAACTCCCTAAAATTTTGTCTTGTTCCATAGTCAGCCTTAGCGATTAACTGTGTAACCTCTTGCCAGTCTAAAAATATTTTTTTTGATTTTCTGGCAATCGTTTCAATATACTTTTTTCTAAAATTTCCTTTTTATTCTGAAAAACATGTCCATATAGTACATCTTGTTCATCTAATAATTTATTCAATAAATAAATACTATCCGCCAATAAGTTGGGATTGTTGTATAGGTTAATTGTGATCCACTCTTCATTTTCTTTACAAGATACTTCATTTCCTCTAATCTCCATATATTCTTTCTCATAAAAGTCTCTTTCCATTTGCATTTCTCCGTTCTTCATTAATATACTTAGTTTTTTAGGGAACAACTAATTTACTAGCACTGACCAAACTTAGCGATTCGCTTGTCTTTGAACTTGTTCATGCGTTTTTCTCTCATTAGAGCTGTAACCTTCTTGGCTTGCTTTTTCTATCTGAGTCATACGCAGCTTTTTTTCTAGCGACTTCATTTGTCCTACATTACTTTCTGATTCGGATTGACCAAGAAAAGGATATAGTCTCTTCTTTTCGTTCGTCTCTGTTACATCCATATCATTATTTAACTTCTCATGCTTGCTCACTATTGATTCTAATGATATTTCAGTTTGACTTTCCTTATTCGCTGATTCTTTTATCTGAGTCAAACGCAGTTTTTTGTCTAACGGCTCCATTTGTCCTAAATTACTTTTCGGTTCAAAATGATTTGTGGCAGGAAATAACCTCTTCTTTTCTCTCGCCTCTGTTAAAGCCATATCATTATTTAACTTCTCTTGGTCGCTTACTATTGACTCAAATGATACTTCAGTTTGGCTTTCCTTATTCGTTGATTCTTTTTTTTGAAGTTCCTTAGGTAATACTTTTTTTAAATCTAAAGAGATATCTATATAAAAATCGGTTATTTTTTTGGCTTTATTTAGTAATCTCTGCTGACTAAAACTCCTATCCACTTGAAAAGAGTATAATTCAGGTCTATATATTGGGTTTAAATTTTTCTTCTTGAACCCAGCATAATTGACGAGGATCACTCGTAAATTTTCACAACACCAGAATGGATTTTCTTGATACAACTTATAAATTTTTCTTTCTTCAAACAATCGTGCTCTTTTTTCTCTCGCATATTCTAATGCAAAACGTCTAATCCCGGTATGTTTTTTGAGGAACTCTCTATTCATCATCTGAAGAAATTCTTTTGAAGAAGGTAGCGAAATAAAAGGAAGTCTGTTCTGACATTTTTTCAATAATTTCTCCCCTATTTTAGGTTCTTTCCTTACTAAATGGTTGAAGATTGGCTGAGTCGAAAGATGACTTATAAACTGCTCTTCTATACTGATCCTAGGGTCATTCTTATTAATCTTAGCTACTGATTGTTCGATTTCTTTTTTCAGTCTTTCTTTTATGCTATTTTTTTCTTCTTTTTCGGTGGGGATATTTTCTATTAGAGTTCCTTTTCGTTCCATATGTTTTTCAATTACTTTTGCGATTGTTTGAAGTATGGATATTTGAATATTATCGGTTACTATCGGGCCTTTTTTATATGTAGCTTCCCAATTTTTCATTTGATCGTCTGTAAAATGGATACCTAATTTTTCCAAACTTTCTCTCGTTACTTGATGAGAATTAAATTCTCCGACTATTTCAGGAAAGTAATAGGCGATTTTTTGTTGTTCTAATGTTTCTTTCATTTCATTAATTAGTGAAAGAAAGCCTATTTTAGTTTCTTGTCCTAATTCCTCTTTGTTTGTTAAGTGTGCCCCAAAATTAGTCTGATCTAGATGCTTTATAGAAGCTGCAGAACCAATTTTCTGATAAAATTCAGAGCGATTTTCATCAGTCAATGATGAATCAACATGTTGTAGGACAAACTCTTTAATTGGTGTAAAGGACGTTTGACGATAAACTGCTACGAGTGGATCAATCTCTTGTTTGTTTTGGTTTACTACTCGCTCCAATTCTAAAGCTGTTTGATGATCGATTTCTTCTGCAACTGCACGGATAACTTCTTTTTCAGTAATCAATTTATTTAATTCTTTTTTTTCAGTTATCGTTAAACAAGCCCTCAAATTGCCAGAGATTTTCCCTTTAAAAGATAAGTCTGTTTTTTTAAGACAAACGTCTACATAAGCTTTTAATTCAAGCTTTGATAAGTTATCCTTCTGCAAAAATATTGAAAGATAAGGATCTTTTTTTAGGTAATCGTAAAACTCTTCCCTTTCTTCTAAACTTAAATTTGGTTTCATTACTGTTTGAATCGCTGCTTCTCTTTGCATATCTGTATCTAACTTTTCAGCTAGTTCATTTATAAATTGCTGTAATCGAGTGTTGCCCGAAACAGAACCAATATTAGCCTGTCCTATATGTATTTCTTTCCCCTCACCCATTTGATAATTATAAACGCCATGTCTTACTAATTCTTTCAGTTGGGTGTCATTTGCAATCTGCTTTTCTTTCCTTTCCTTTTGTAGAACTTTTTTTGACTGCTTAGTTTGCCGTAGCTTTATGAACTTTTGATGATAATTTTCTATTATATACTCGGCTCTGTCTTGACTTTCCTTATCAAAAGATTTCGGAATACCTTTCGCTTTCTCATTTTTGTCAGTTGATAGCAGATACTTAATTACATCTACACAAAACGGTAGGTCTCGCTTTCCCAGTTCATAAATTTGTTGAGATAATTCCGCATCTTTTCCAAAGTATTCTCTTGCAAGTTGATGTGCTGAATTGTTAAAATGAGCAACGACGGTTGGCGTCGCCTTTGCAAAATCTTTCAACGGAACTGCCGGAGCAATTTTTTGATAGTATGTAAGTAGTTCTTTGACTTTAGGGTCTTTTTCTGCGAGCGCTAAAATTTCTTCATCCGTTTTCAGTTGACTTGCTTCCACCTCTTGGCTAAATCGTTCTAATTTTTTCTCTATTCTCTTCTTTACAGCGATAAATAAAGGATCAATTTCAGCTACAAATTGCCATTCAGGCAATAAAATGAATTGTTTAATTATTTTGATATACTTCGATTGTTTCTTGTCATTCAGATCTAACACGAACAGCCAGTTGCTTCTATTTTCTTCAATAAATGGTACCCTCAGATGTTTCAATTTATTAAACGTTCTAACTGATTGTGGTATAGAATAAACTTGGTTCCTCAGATGAGCATAATGTCTGACGTACCTGAATATATCTTTCAAATTACTATCTATAAATGTATATGAATCATTACTATCAAAACGAGAAATTAAAGTAATGAAATCTTTTAATTCTTCCTTGACAGTTTTTTGTTCATCGTTTTTTTTGCTTTCTATTCCTTCGGTAGATTTCTGATCTAAAACCATCGTCTTAGCTAGAAAAGACAGGTTTTGCTTCCTCAATTCTTCTATGTCTTGGAGACTGACTTTCGTTCGATGGTTCTCCCCATTTTTTTGTTGATAATGACGTTGCAGTCCAATAAAAAAAGCAACTTCAGAGGTTAGTTCGTCAGACTTGCTTAATTCATAAAGTGCAATGCGTTTTTTAAATTCTAAATGTTTTTCAGAATCTAAATACAATGATGCTTGTTTGTTGATAAACTGATGATGCTCATTAGACTTCACATTTTCATACATCTCCGTAAAGACACCGATTGATATTCCTGCGTTAGTTCTTAATTTTTCATATACACTTGGATCTATTTTGTTAGCTATTGATAAAAGTTGTTTTTTTTCTAAAACCAAATCCTCGACATCGATTTGACTTGGAGTTACGACAGCTTTTTTTAAATTTCTTATTGTTTCTAAATCACTGGGTATTTCTTTAAATTCAAGATAGGCTAGACAATAAATGATCATTTCATTTTTGGATAATACTTTATGGTCAACAAAATACCGTAGCGCTTCATCTTTAAAGTCCACTGTCGGTAAAGTCAAATCCATTTTTCTACTTTCCTCTTGGAGTTGGATCTTTATGTCAAATTCCAGATAATTACTTTCAGTCAAATATTTTTGAGCTTGCTCTTTAATCATTTCTCGAGCCAATATCGAGTCACTCTTTTTATATATCGCTAAAAAATATTCATCTGTTCCCTTTTTTTTACCTTTTTGGATTGCTTCAAGTTCTAATATAATGTCGCTTTCTAAGTATTTCCCCATCAGTAACAATTGTTTTTTTTCTAAAGATTGCGTTATCACTTCTTTTTTTTCTTTATCCGTTAAATTTTTTGTTAAGCGTTCTGCAATAATTACTTGGATATCATTCGGAAATTTTTGTGCATCTATATACGCCAAGTAAAAAGCTCGAATGTCATTAGCAGATAAGCCTTCCCTCTCAATAAATCGTCTGAATACTTTTTCTACATTCGGTTGTGTAACTGATTTTCTTCTAAATTCTTCTTGAAAATAGGTATAAATTTCAAATTCAACATACTTACTTTCAGTTAAGTGTTTTTTAGCTTGTTCTGTGATAATTTCTTGAACCTTTTTCGAATTGGTTTTTTCATATAACTCTAAGAAATAAGCGTACGTCACCCTTTTTTTGCCTTGTTGGATTGCTTCAAATTCATATACAGTCTCTATATCTATTTCTTTTGCCAACAGCAACAATTGTCTTTTCTCAGGAACAAGCTCTATCACTTGTCTGTATTCACCAGAAAATAGCTCGTTCAATAAAAGGTATTTCAAAGTATCTTTTAGAGACTTTGGTAATGTCGTCTCTTCAAGATAAGCCAAATAATACGCTCGTTCCTCGTAAGCCGTTCTGCTTTTCCCATCTACAAGTAGATGGAGATTTTCTTGTAAAGAATTGTTTTTATTCCATTTTTTCTGAATATGTTGCTGTCTTATCCTGAACATAAAATCCAAATAATCAAATTTAGTTAAATACTGTTTTGCATACTCATCAATAATATCTCTTTTCTCTTCAATTGTTGTCTGTAAATAGATATGTGTGAATAGCTCTGTTGATGCTTTTCTAAATCCTTTTCGGACTTCTTTCAATGCTAATAAGTAGTATGGTTCTACCTCGTTTGTCAGGGATAATTCAACTTGTTCCTGTTCGTTTTCACTTGGAAAACGACTATAGTCAGGATCTGTGGCAGGATTTTTCTTAAGATAGGGGTTAACGATTATCTCCATAAACGTATCAAACTCGGGTTGTTCATGGGAAAAAACCTGAGGTTCCACCATTTTTTTGAGTAAATCATTTTTCAATTGTGTCGAGGATAATTTCCGTTTTAAAATCAAACTGGCTCTGACTACATCATACATTTTACGTCTTTTGTCTGTACTACTGGAAGGAGACACCAAATCAATAAATAGTTGTTCGATATTATTCATTGATTTGGCTATTTTCTCATTCTCGAATGGATGTAGATAATGATAAACTTCTATGGATTCACTTAGTTCGTTATCATTTAATGAATAATTAGCATAAAATTGCTCTTTAAACTTTTTTTCCTTTTTATCTTTGATATCGTTTATCAACTCTTGAAAAAGCACACAAACTTTCGCCTTTTCTTCTAAAGAAAATAATCTTTTCTTATGGAACACCTCCATAAGTTTTTGTCGTGTTGTAAGATTGCCTTCAGAGATTGCCTGGGTGACTTCTTGCCAATCTAAAAAAATTTTTTTCTGATCTCCTACCAATCGTTCTGATATACTTGTTTTTAAAATTTCTTTTTTCTCCTCCGTATCCTTTCGAGGTAGTACATCTTGTTCATCTAATAATTTATTCAATAAATAAATACTATCCGCCAATAAGTTGGGATTACTGTCTAGGTTAATTGTGATCCACTCTTCATTTTCTTTACAAGTTACTTTACTTCCTTTAATCTGCATATAGTCTTTCTTATAAGAGTCTCTTCCCATTTGTTTTGCTCCTTTTATTCAGAATTTGCCCTCATTATGTTTTTATCTATCTAATTTTCTATCAATCAATAGATTGACTGACTTTTTCTTCAAGTCAGATGGCAATCAGGAAGAATACTGAACTCAAGAAAGATGATTTCCAAATTCATCGATTATAACTAAGTTTTTCTGATAATTGTCTATCGTTAGGCATGCTCCTCTCATTTGTGCTTTCACCTCTGTTTATTGACGTGCCGTGTGTTCTTTCTGATACCATTGGTGAATTAATAGGGTGATTTCCTGCTTTTTCCATTATTTGTTGCATGCTAACTTGCGTTCTTTGATTGCCCTTCACTGATTGATCATTTTGCGTGATAAAATCAAATGAGCTCATAGTACTTTTTGTTTGAGTTGGAATGTTTTTCTGCAATTCTTGTAATTCTTTCGGAAGTATCTTTGGTATACCCGCATAATCGACAAGCTGCTTAGTCATCTCTAGATTACGGTTTTTATTGTGAAACGCAACAATTGCCTTAGCTGTTTCAGTCGGTCTTACTTCCTGATTTAAAATGACAGAAGGACTCCAATCAAACGGCTGACTTGATTGCTCTATGATTGGTGTTGAGATTGGCCTTTCAACATTTCCAACTACTTCATTAGCCACTTTATTAACTACTTTTTTGCCAGTCAATTCGCTACGAAAGGACGGAAGTGGGTATAGGTCATGATATCTTTCTACTATCTTCTCCATTTTATTTTGTATTAAAATATTTGGATGTATTGGTAAAGGGTTAGGTTGCTTATTAGTGTATTGTGCGCTCAAGTACTGAATCATTTTTGCACAATATAATGGATCCAGTTTCCCTAGCATGAAAATTTGCTTTGCTAATTTTTTTCCTGGACTTTGATATGTTTCCTCAATTTGATGCGCTAAATTGGCAAAATAGGTAGACACCATTGGAATCGTCTGAGCATAATTTTTTAAAGGATAAGAAGGCAGCATATTTTGGCAACAAACGAGTAAATCTTTAAGGCCCGGTTCGTTTTCTACAAGTTCTAAAATCCGTTTATTCGTTAATGACACGTCACCTTTATCCTCATATTCCTTTTGAATCAACGTATCTAAATATGGAATATACTCATGTACCTTCTTTTCAAACTGAACGAGCAATGTATTTAGTTTATTATTATAATTTAAGTTGGAATCTGACAGAACCTCCGCAATTTGTTCTTTTTCTGAATTTAGTCCTTTATCAAGATTTTTGAATATTCTTCTTAGTATTTGATCTCTACTTACCTCTTTAAACGTTACACCCATTGCTCTAAATTCACTTTTTAATTGACGATTGATTTCAATCGCTGTTTTATCATAGGACACAATAGCTTCTCTTAGTTTTAGATCTTGATAATCACACTTATTGTTCGTTAATATTTTTACAACAACTGGCTGAAGTAAATTGGCTGGTGCAATCTCATCTAGTTGTTCTTTAATTTTTTGGAGTTTAATAATCCTACGATCATTGTCAACGTGAAATTTAGCATCACCCCAAATTGAGTTAAATGTATCAGAATCATGAAACTTAACTTTAATTATAAATCCTTCCAATTCTTCAACTTTTAAAGAAGTCTTGATCTCTTTTTTTTCTAAATCGTTTAGATGCGCGATGGAGCGGTCGATTGCTTGATCTTTTAAACGTTGTTCCCAATGTGGAAATCTCACTTGGACTTTGACCAAAGAATCGATTAGTTGTTCCTTGTTTAATCGCCTAAGTTCAAGAGGATCTAAAAGATTAGCATTGACTTGATGCAGCCCGCTTCTCACTTGTAACTCTTCAATGACTGGAAGACTCATTGTTTTCCCAAATACTCGTTTAAGTTGGTTATAGACTGCAGATGCTTTTAAATCTTTCCCACCTTCTTTGATTATTTCTTGTAGTTTGACTTGTTTAGTAAACTCTAAATGTTCTTTTTGATTTAAATGTAACGATGCCTGTTCTTTTATCCATTGTTGGGTATAGGGTGATACGTTGTTATATATATCTGTAAAGAAATCAATTGTTGCTGCTTTGTTTTCTTTTTTTATTTTTAAGAATTCCAATGTACGTTCTGGGCCTATTTCTTCAGACAAGTGGATAAGTCTTTGTTGTTCTGAAATGAGTTCTGATAATTTCAGATTTTCGTCTACAGTTAAATCTTTTTTCAAATCGTATATCAAACTTTTTTTGATATCCATTGGTATCACTTGTTCTTCTATACAGGCTAAGTAATATGCTCTAATTTCATGTGATGATTGCATTTTTTGATCAAGAAACACCCGAATTTTATTTTCGCTAAACTTAATATTCGCTAGCTTTAATCCTTTTTCTCTCAATGCATCTTGCATCTGACTTTTCACTGCAAATTCAGCATGATCAGCAGGACTTAAATATATTTTTGCTTGTGCTTTGATGTATTCTTGGTTAGTCGTTGAATAGGATTTTTCATAAATATCTGTGAAAAAACCAAGCCTTCCTTCTTGTTTTCCTTGCTGTATTTCTTCAAGCTGAAATACAGTTTTTAAGTCTAGTTCTTTTGACAATTGGATAAGGCTTCTTTTTTGAGGAACTAAGGCTTGCACTTCATTTCTTTCTTCATTTGTTAAGTTTTTCTCAAAATATTGTTGTAAACTCTTTTTCCAACTATTCATTCGGCTAAGTGGTTCGTATTTCATTTCTAGATAAGCTAACTCATAAGCTCTAATTTCGTTAGGAGATAAATTTTTGCGACTAAGAAATGGATTAAGAAAATCTGTTTCTTCCCATTCCTGTAAATTTTTTTTACTCTCTCCTTCTCGTATCACGTGACCTATTTCAAATCTCACATAGTTTTCTTCACTTAAATGTTTTTTAGCTTGCTCTTTGATGAATTGGCGACAAGTCACTGAAAAAGCTTTTTGATCCATCTCTTTGAACAATTGAGATAGGACTACTTGGTTGCTTTCCTTGCTATTGTCAAGCTTAGCTGCAAGTTCTGGACCTACTTCTTTTCCTAATTGTAAATATAATCTTTTTTCTGAAATTAGATCCTTCACTTCTATAATATTTTCTGGTGTTAAACCGTTCAAAAAAGTGTTTTTTAACTTTTCTTTGCTATTTCGGTTTATTTGTTGCTCTTCTAAATAAGCTAACCCATAAGCTCTAATTTCGTTAGGAGATAAATTTACATTTCTAATAAATGGATCAAGAAATTCTGTTTTATCCTCTCTCTGTAACGCTTTTTTTCTCTCTACAGCTCGTACCATTCGAATTACTTTATATCGAACATAGTTTTCTTCACTCATAGTTTTCTTCACTTAACCTTTTTTTAGCTTGCTCTTTGATGAATTGGCGACAAGTCACTGAAAAAACCTTTTGATCCATTTCATTGAACAATTTCAGTCGTTCTACTTGATTATCTTGATTGCTTCTTTCATATCTGACTGCAAGTTCTGGTCCTACTTCCTTCCCCAATTGTAGACATAATCTTTTTTCAGAAACTAGATTCTCCACTACTTTAATCTCTTCTGGTGTTAAATCTTTCAAAAAAGGTTTTCTCCAAAGTTTTTTGATATTGCTTTCCAGTTGTCGCTCTTCTAAATAGGCTAAACAATAAGCTTTCACTGCATAAGGAGATAAATCTTTCCGTTTAAGCATAGATTTAAGTACACTTAAAGAAGTGGATTCTTGTTTTATTATATGATTTTTTTGTTCACTATTATGTACTATAAATTCAAATTCTAAATAGCCTACTTTGCTTAAATATTTCTTCGCTTCTCTAGAAATTGCTGTTCTATTCAATGCACCATTCTTTTCATAAATAACTGTAAAAAGATCCCCCGTTGCTTTTTGCTTTCCTCGCTGTACTTCTTCACTTAAATATTTTTCTCTAGTCATTGTTGTTCTATTTAATGCACCATACTTTTTATAAATAGCTGTAAAAAAATCTACTGTTGCTTTTTGCTTTCCTCGCTGTATTTCTTCAAGGGCTAATAAATCATGCGGTCCTACCTCTTCTATCATCTGAATATTTTGTTTTTTTAAAAGCTTGACTTCTTCAAGTTTCTTTTTTTCTTTTTTTAATAAATTTTTCTCCAAAGTTTTTTTTATTTTATTTTTGGTTTTCGGTAATAAGTTACTTTCATCGATATAAATTTCATAAATTGCTATTTTTTCCAGATGAGACATGTCAGGCAAACGGAGTAAATTGGGAAATATTTTATTATAAAAAACAGAAGAAACAGACTGTGCTTCTTCTACAGATACCTTAATTTTCTTGTTCAAAACATTGATTGTTTGAGATAATTCATAATAGACTTTATCCAAACCATTATTTTTTTGCATGCGTGGAATCGCATGGTTTTTGATGAATGAATCCCATTTTTCTTCAAGAACAGGTTGATTACCGGATTTTTTTATTTCAGTAAATATTTTTGTTTTTAGTTTCTCTGACTCTATCCCTCGCTCCAGAACCATAACTGCTCTCACTAAATCATTAAACCAATTAGGACTATTTTCACCTTTATTTACCACTGGTTTGATCAACAAATCACTGACCTGCGCTTCTAGTCTTTTAGTTGATTCTGCTGTTTTTTCATTAGAAATCTTATGATAAAAACTATAGATATCGATTGTTTTCTTTCGTGATTGCTGATCTAATGACTGAACATCTTTAAACTGATCTTCAAAAGCTTGGTCCGCTTCATTAGTTATTTTTTTTAACAGCTTATGAAAAGTAACGTAAATTTTCGCCATTCCCTCTAAAGATCTGTACTGTAACAATTCATTTTTATGAAGAGTATTTATCCATTCTCTAACTATTGATTGTTCGTTCACAGTTAAACGCGGCATAACATATCTTTCAAAGTTAACTTGGTGTTGTTCCCAATCCCTTGGAACAAATGCCGGCTTATTCATGAATAAAAGATTATATAAATAAATACTATCTGACATCAAATTCGGGTTATTCTTTAAATTGATCGATTCATAGCCATTTTTTCCATAGTCCACTCGATCTGCCTTAAAATATACATTAAATAAACCTTCATTTTTTTCCATTCGATCTCCTTTTCTTTATCGTCCGTTTTTGTAAATTGCAACAAATTTTAATCACTCGTATCCTTGTTCTTACTAGTATGGATAACTGTGTCGGTTCACACTGCTTTTTAGTATTGTTTCCTACCATTTTTTATGTAATAAACCAATGAAATTGAGACAAAAAGTTTTTATTCTCAAGAAATAAGCCGATAAGCTGAAATTTCTGAAGATTGGTAAAAATAATAAAATCGTTTATTGCGATTATGACCTTTGTACTTCACAACTTTTTGTCCCAGTTTCATTCGTTTTTATTCTAAAAACTATATACAAAACTTTTTAGGCTTCAAACCCATTTTTCATGGCTACGGTTTTAAACCAATGGCCCGACTTTTTAATCGTCCGTTTACCGTCTTGGTTTAGATCGACAGCAATCAGTCCATAACGGTTTTTATAAGCGTTCGTCCAAGACCAGTTATCCATGCAAGTCCACATGTGGTAACCCACACAATTCGTTCCTTCTTGGATTGCCTGATGCACATATTTCAGATGGTCTGTGACAAAAGTGATCCGATAATCATCTTCAATCACGCCTTCCGAGTTAACGAAACGTTCTTCCCCTTCTACACCCATACCATTTTCAGAGATATAACATTTGATATTGCCATAGTTCTCTCTCGTATTCGTCAAGATATCATAGATCCCTTTTTCATAAATTTCCCAACCACGATAGATATTCATTTTTTTATTAGGCATATCATAATAATCAAAATAATCTTCTGGCATTGGTCCATTCTGATGATCAATCGGTGTTTCTTTTGCCTTGATTCTCCGAGGTTGATAATAATTGATTCCTAATAGATCAATCGTATTTTCTTTGATAATCGTTAAGTCATCGGGCCCCATCTCTGGCATTATCGCTAATTCTTTCACAATAGCAACCAACTCTGATGGAAACTCTCCTTTTACTGCAGGATCAAGAAAAGAACGATTGAAAAAAGCATCAGCGATTCTAGCAGCCTTGACATCCTCAGGGTTTGTTTCGTCTCGCGGGTAGCTAGGAGTTAAATTCAAAATGATTCCAATTTCTCCTTTTTGTCCCATCTTATGATAGGCTTCAATTGCTTTGGCACTTGCCAAATTTTCGTGGAAACCAACTTGAATAGCCTCTTTTAGATTGATATGGTTAGGATAATGAAACTGATAGAGATAACCGCCTTCTACTGGAACAATCGGTTCATTATGGGTAAACCATTTCTTTACTAAATCCCCAAATAACTCAAAACAGGTTTTTGCATAGGCCACATACGCGTCAACCGTATCACGAGATAACCAGCCACCTGTTTGTTGTAATTCTAAAGGCATATCAAAATGATATAAATTGACAAATGGTTCAATTCCCTGCTCCAGTAATTCTGTAAAATATGAACGGTAAAATGATACAGCCTGTTGATTCACTTCTCCTTTTCCTTTAGGGAATAGACGACTCCATTGAATGGATGTTCGGAAAGTATTATGTCCTGTCTCTTTCATCAATTGAACGTCTTCTCGATATTTCGTGTAAACTTGAGAGGTTTTCTCAGGACCAACTTGATTGAAAAATTTTTCTGGCTCTAGATCATACCAATAGTCCCAAATGTTTTCTCCTTTCCCATCTCCTTTGATTCTGCCTTCTGTTTGTGGTCCACTTGCGGCGGTTCCCCACCAAAAATTCTTTGGAAAATCGTAGTGTTTCATTTCATAATCCCTCAATTCTTTTAGTAATTACCGTAATCATAAACAATCACTGAAAATAAATCAATACTTTTGATAAAAATGACTAGACATTTAAACAGACAGACGTTATACTACGTTTGTAATCGATTGCAAAATAAATTTGAGGTGAAAAAAATGAATGGTTTTATGGATAAACTTTCTCAAAAAATTATGCCCTTAGCCAATCTTTTAGGGCAAAACCGTTACTTAACTGTGTTACGGGATGCATTTATGTTGTCATTTCCGCTAACAATGTTTGGATCAATTGTGGTCGTTGTGAATAATCTACCGTTCTTCAGTGATGGTACCAAAGGCACGTTAAGCACCCTTTTTGGTAATGGTCAAAATGCGACGATGAGTATCATGTCCGTTTTTGTTACATTTGGTATCGGCTATTATTTATCAAAATCATATGATGTAGAAGGTATTTTTGGTGGCGCTGTTTCATTCGCAAGCTTTTTGATTCTCACACCTTTTGTGATGACAACAGCTGGTGGTGAAGAAGTTTCGGGTGTCCTATCACTTGATCGTCTAGGTGCTAAAGGAATGTTCATTGGAATGATTGCTGCCTTTTTAGCTGCGGAAATCTACTGTCGAATCACCAAACGTGGTTGGCAAATTAAAATGCCTGATGGCGTACCACCTGCAGTAACGAAATCTTTTGCTGCTTTGATTCCAGCTGTAGTCACATTGACTGTTTTCTTGATCATCAACGCTGTCATGACTGGCGTATTTAATGCGAACCTTCATGACTTAGTCTATGAAGTTATCCAAAAACCTCTAACTGGTTTAGGTAGTAGTTTACCTGCCACGTTGATTGCCTTATTCTTTGTTCAATTTTTGTGGTTCTTTGGTCTTCACGGTCAAATTATTGTTAATTCTGTTATGGACCCTATCTGGAATACATTGATGCTTGATAATTTAGAAGCTTATCAGCATGGGAAAGAACTACCACATATCATCACAAAACCATTTATGGAAACCTTTACCGTTGGTATCGGTGGCTCTGGAATGACGTTAGCAGTAGTATTATTGATGGCTTTTGTCTTGAAGAAAAAACAATACCGTGATGTTGGTCGTTTAGCGCTAGCACCTGGAATCTTCAATGTCAATGAACCTGCAATTTTTGGTCTACCAATCGTATTGAACGCAACCATTTTGATTCCTTGGGTCGTTGCTCCTTTGGTCGTGACAACGTTCAACTACTTGATGATGGCAGCTGGCATCGTTCCTCCGCCTACAGGTGTTTCAGTTCCGTGGACTGTGCCGATCATTGCTAGTGGTGTTTTAGCTACCAATTCATGGCTAGGCGGTCTCTTACAAGTAGTCGATTTTGTGATCGTCGCTTTTATTTGGTACCCATTCTTAAAAGTATTAGATAAACAACCTGATTTAGACGTTGTGTAAAGCCTTATCTACTCACCTGTGAAGCAAATCATCTTCTTTCTAATAGAGATTAAGCAAATTTTATAATCTAGCATGAACAGTCAAAACATGGAATGATGTGAATTGATTTGTTCATGCTTGTTTCATTGAAATGAGTGATTCAACAACTAAACTTCGTTATTTCTTTCTTGTCGAACGAAATAACTTTCGTTATACTCAATACGAGGTGAATAACGTGCCAAAATATGAAGAAATCGCAAATGTTTTAAGGGAAAGAATCCGTTCAAAAGAATATCCACCAAACAGCTTTTTGCCTAATCAGATCACTTTAGTCGAAGAATTTGGCGCAAGTCGAATGACCATCAAAAAAGCCATCAATATTCTGGCTATGGAAGGATTAGTTTATTCGCAAAGAGGGGCTGGAACCAAAATTTTAGATCATCCTTTTATCGAGAAAGATACCTCCCCTGCCAATGAGTATGAGGGACTCAGTCATCAAATGAAGCGTCGTCATCGTTCACTGACGAGTCAAATCATTCAATTTGATGTCGAGTTTCCGAACCCATTTATTCAAGAAAAATTAATGATTGGTGCCGAACAACCTGTTTATAATATTCACCGTTTACGAATTTTAGACAACGAACCTTATATTTTGGAACATACATTTATGCCTGTACATTTAGTTCCAGGGCTAAAAAAAGAACATCTGCTTTCTTCTATCTATGATTACTTGCACCAAGATCTAAATCTTCATTTTGCAGGCGCCTATCGAGCAATTTCAGCAGATAAAAGTACGCACTTTGATCAGGAATACTTGAATTGTTCGGAAATAGATCCTGTTTTGGATGTGCAACAAGTCGTTTATCTAAAAGATGGTCAGCCCATCGAATATTCATCTAGTAGAAATCGGTTTGATGTCCGCAACTATTCCTTACTTGATGTCCGTTCAAACTAAAAAAATCCGTTTCAAAAATAGGAAACTATTGTGAAACGGATTTTTTGGTGTTTACAAAAGAGCAGAGTCAAACAGAATAATTGCCAGAAACGTTCCCACTCACTATACTGTAACTAACACAATACTTACTTTTTGTAAGTTCAAAGGAGGAACTCCCATGGATACTCAAATCAAAGGCATCCACCATGTTACCGCTATGACTTCAAGTCCCACTAAAATTTATCGTTTTTTTACGGATATTTTAGGAATGCGCTTAGTAAAAAAAACGATCAACCAAGATGATATCGAAACGTATCACCTTTATTTTACAGATGAATACGGCTCCCCTGGAACTGACATGACTTTTTTCGCTTTTCCTAATCAACCTCAAGGAAGTAAAGGAACGGATACGATTTCTAGAGTGTCTTTTCGAGTACCAACTGATGAAGCATTGACTTATTGGTTCAAACGCTTTGAAGAAAAGAATGTTCTTCACTCTGCGATCAAGGAACGTTTTTCAAAAAAATATCTGGAGTTTGAAGACTTTGACCATCAATTCTATCAATTGATTTCTGATGAAAACAATACAGGTGTTGCTGGTGGTACTCCTTGGAAGAACAGCAATATTCCATCAGAATATGCAATTACAGGCTTGGGACCAGTTTTTGTCCGAGTGAGTCAAATGGAACCATTACAGTTACTATTAGAACAGACTTTAGAGTTTAAACTTACTGATCAAACAGCAGCTTTTTCGCTCTTTGAAGTCGGTCAAGGCGGTAATGGAGCAAGCATCATTGTTGAACAGCGAGCAGATTTACCAAAAGCAATCGAAGGATTCGGCAATATCCATCACCTTGCCTTGCGTGTCGCTGATGAAGAAGCCTTACGTCACTGGATCCATGTGATCAATCAGATAAACGTACCAAGTTCAGGGTTTGTGGATCGCTTCTACTTCCAATCAGAATACTTCTTAGCTGCCACCCACGTTCTCTTTGAATTAGCAACAGATGGACCTGGTTTTTTTGGCGATGAATCTGCAGATACAGCTGGCGAAAAACTATCACTCCCACCACAACTCGAAAGTAAAAGAGAAGAAATCGAAGCGTACATTCGTCCCTTCGATACTCAGGATGCCAACCAACAACGAGAATGATCTTCTTTCTATCCAGACAGTCGATTCCAAGAAGCATATCTTTCAAGAAAAAGAGGTCAAATCATGGAATATTTTTTTCAAGCGGGAAAACAAACAAGTAGAAATTTACTCCTTCTTCATGGTACAGGTGGCGATGAATATTCTTTACTTGAAACCGCCCAGTTCCTTGAACCGGATGCTACGATTCTTTCTTTTCGTGGTTCAATCAAAGAAGACGGAATGAATCGCTTCTTTCGACGGAATGGGTTGAATCAATTCGATTACCAGAGTTTAGCAGAAGAAACAGCGCTTCTGTATCATAAAATCTCAGCAGTTAGCCAAAAAGAAAACATCTCGTTACATGACTGGGTGATCGTAGGCTATTCCAATGGAGCGAATATCGCTGCTCACTTGCTATTATCAAGAAATACTGAGCTGCGAAAAGGAATCCTTTTTCATCCAATGTCTTTAAACGTCAATTATCCAGCAAAAGTAATGACTGATACTCATATCTGGCTTTCTTACAGCAAGACCGATCCAATCGTCTCCTCTATAGCGATTACGAATCTGATCAAAGATTTTGAAATGCAAAAAGCTGACCTCACATTACAAGAAACATTTACTGGTCATCAATTAACAAAGGCTGAATTAATTGCCGCGAAAAGTTGGCTTTCTTCGCTTTCGGTTAACTAATATTGGACGAAGGTTGTGATGCATCGGATTATTTTTCAAAGTCTCTTTTTCAAAGACTCTATAATGAGGTACGCTCCAAAAGTTGTACGTGAAAACGACAATTTTTAGGGCGTATTTTTTTGTTTCGACCATTACGCACGAAACAGAAAAATGAATGTAAGTGCTAGATCCAACTATCCATTTTTCTCAAATCCTCTCTTTTAATTTTCATTTTGGAAAATCCTTCTTGGCTCCCCCTCATTTTAAACGCATCATATTAAAGATAAATAGAAACATTCCTCATTTGAAAAAACTGTAGAATATGGATTTCTATTATAAAAATTAGAAAAAAATGAGTTTTTGATTAGCTAGATTTCCGAAAAATTGCTATAGTTTAATTAATCAGAGTTGCAATCATTTTAGCGTTCGCCATTTTTTTGTCGAGTTAATATGGTTCACTCATTAGGGAGGGGGCACGATGCTTCACAAAAAAAGAAAACAGATTCAACAAGTAATCTTTCTGTTATTGACACTTCTGTCAGTGCTTGCACAAACAAATGTTGTTCAAGCAGTTTCGTTAAATTTATTTGGTACGACTACCGCAACTAATAACAGTCAAACCAGTCCAAATGCGCCTTTTTTAAACCGAGTAAATGTCCCTGTCACTTTTCTCATTGAAGGAAAAAATGGCATCAGCGCTGGGGTTATCACAACTGGCGATAAATATGCCATTTTAGAAGCACCGACTGAAATGGTCGGGTATATCCAACCTAATGGGAATGCGACTGTTCAAACTACTGTTACTGTGCCACTTAGTCAGTCCCCTTTACAATTGATTTTGCCGACCATAACCTCTGTGATTTCGTTGATCGTCAACTCACCTTTAGTTTCCACACAAAATAAAACAGCGGTTAATCAGGCATTGTCAGAATTACGTTCGGAAACTTTTGGTGCCCAGAATCTTACTCTAGCTATCGTCCCACGGTCGAGCACTCAGTATGGCGTAGCGATTAGTCAAGGGCTATTACCCATCCTGACAACGACATTAAAAAATCGGATTCAAAATTTATTAACGATCGTCCAAGCTTTACCGCTGATTGGGACTGTTTTAGGAACATTATTGTCCCCCTTTGTCACAGCTTTGTCTCAATTTATTACGAGTTTAAATTCACCAACTTCTGATAATAGTAAAAATTTGGTTGCTGCTTCGATTTTAGGTAATACGAGTGTTTCGCTACCATTTCTTTTATCTTCGCCCAAATTGACCCAAGATCTAACAGCTAATTTTAAGGGCGGTTTTATTCAAACAGATCAGTCGACGATTCAGTTAGGACCTACTACTGGTACAACACCTGTTTATTTTTCAGCTGGAGCACTCACTTGGCAGACCACAAGCTTGCCGACTCACTTGAACTTTGGTCAGCACTTGATTCAGACCCAACAGGATGAGCACTTAGTAGCCACCAATAACAATCAAGTAACTACCGGATCGATTTCGATTACTGATACACGGACAGTTGTAAAAAATTGGCAAATAAAAGTCCAACAACTTAGTCCTTGGCAAAACGGAACCAATCAATTAACGTCCCAATTACAAATCTCAACAGCAGATTTAACAACTACCTTTCCTATCACTGGGATCACAAGTACTGCTAATCAAATGGTCCCTCTATCTATAGGCACGCAACAAACATTACTCAAATTAAATGGTGTAACTGATCCTGGTCAAGTCCAATTAGCAATCAATCAGTTCTCATTAGCGGTTCCCAAAGAAAGTCTGAAAACAAAGGGAACCTACCAAACAATGGTGGAATGGCTCTTATCGGATACACCGTAATTTATTTAGGAGGAAGAAGAAATGAAAAAGAAAACGTTATCTTTTTTTGTCTTGGGGGTCAGCTTGTTTTCAAGTTCTCTCGTTTTTGCTGATTCACAAACCCAAGGAGAAGTGGCCTATGTGGAAGGCGCACTTGAATTTGACTATGCTGGCGGTATACCAACTAATTTAGACTTTGGGGATCATCCCTTGCAAACTGCAGCTGCTGAAAACTGGATTGCTACTGCTACAGGTGAACAAACCGGCTCTACACCTACTACTGGAACCGTAGCTGTTCGAGACAACCGAGGAAATCCGGCAGCTACATGGACAGTCAAGTTATCTCAAACTGACCAGTTCAAAACAGCGGATGATGTTGAGCTATCAGGTGCACAGCTCAATTTATCTTTTGGCGGACTTACAAATAATTTAGGGTTAGCCCCTACCAGTGCCTATGAAAACGATGAATTAGCGATCCAAGTATTCAATCAAGATGCTACGATTTTAGATGCAACCGCAGGTCAAAACTCGGGTGATACTGCACTAGCGATCAATCAATTCAGCTTATCTGTTCCAGCGAATACAAATAAAGTAGCCGAACAATATACTACTATATTAAATTGGACTTTCTCATTCAGTCCAACCAACTAAGAAAGGAGGAATGATCGTGAAAAAGTGGTTTTGGATACTACCCTTCTTCTTTCTACTGATGGGAAATCTTAACATCTACGGCGAATCCTTACAAAGTTTTGATGCACAAATACAAGTCAATGAATCAACACCATCAACAAACGACAATTATTTTGATCTACAACTAAAACCTGGACAGGAATCGACTTTGAATGTCTTAGTCACGAATCTAAAAGAAACTGAGATCACGATCATTCCGTCCTTTAATCGTGCAAAGACCAATCAACTAGGCGTTGTTGAATATTCTGGTAGAAATCAAGATCGTCCTAATAATTTGCCCATTGATATCGAGAAAATTGTTTCTGTTGATAAGCAAAAGTTTACTCTTGCGGGACATGAACAAAAAAAGATTCCTTTAACCATCAAAATGCCAGAAAAAGATTTTGATGGAGTAATTGCGGGTGGGCTCTATCTCCAAGAAGAACCAAAAAAAGATATACAAGGAAATATCCAACATGTCTTTTCTCGGGAGATTGCTGTCTTACTTAAAACACAACTAAACAAAATCCAACCGAACTTAGAACTAAAAAAAGCAGCACCTACCCAAATCAACCAGAGAAATGCCATCAAAGCAACTTTGGAAAATACTAATGCTGCTTATCTATCTAGTGCTCGTATACACTATGAGATCAAAAAAGAACAACAACAAACCCCAGTACTAACTGGGACTCAACCCATTTCGTTCGCCCCTAACAGCGGCACGGACTATTTGATTTTTTTAGAAGGAAAAGAATTCGAACCAGGAACCTATCAGCTAATGACGAATGTCAAAAACAAGGAAATCAATTGGCAGCAAAAGATAAATTTTACTATTTCGCAAAAAACAGCTGCAACTTATAATGAACAAAATATATCTACTACAAAGGATGAGCCGCAAAACAATTGGCTCCTTTGGCTAGCTGGAGGTATTATTTTCGCTCTCGTCCTCATTATTGTCTTTTTACTGTATATTGTAAAAAAGAAAAAACGATAACTGTTATCAAACAAAAACTAACTCTACCTAAATTTTCACGAGGCAGAGTTAGTTTTTTTCTTCTGATCTAGCTGTTATTGATATACTATCAAACACATTAGTTCTTTACTACGATCAGGAACAATCCCAGCCGTTCCTCAACAACTAGCGACTACTTATTGTGATTCTCCAAATCGAATGGTATCTCCAATCGCAAACTCTGGAAAGATTTGAGGCTCTACAACGATTGCTCCTGGCAAGACTTCGTTTTCTCCTGTGCGGAAATAAATGGAGATATGACCGAGGGTTTCAAAGTTATGATTGGCTTCACTGCCAACTTCTTTGATTTCATATTCTTGGTTGCCGATGGTCAGTATTTCCCCTGTTTTGATGACATTTTTAGCCGTTTCATGATTGTCATGGACCACACAGATGTCTTTTAATTCAGGTGGTACCTGTTGTCCGAAAAGAATCATTAAGTACTCTGCCGCAAATTCTTCCACTAAAGAACCAACCTCAACAATCTTTGTTGTGTGCATGGTTTTCTCCTCCTTCTATGATAACGTCGTATCTTGTAAATGACGTAACTGCCAAACAGTGGTACTGGCATCTAGTTCAACGTCATCTTCAGTTAAGAAAGAACCCGCCCGTATAAAACGTTTTGCTACTACTTCTCCAGAGATCAGTCCAATCGGGATATGTCCCTCTCGCTTCATTTCTTCGTGGGTCTCAAGTACTCCTCGGACACAAAAACCACCGATTCCATCTAAATGATCCCCAGGTTGAATATCTTTTTTCGCTACCGCAACGGTTTCTGAAATTGGAGCGCCTAATGGAACAATGGCATGATCTTGTTGTAAGACAGCTTTTGCAATCGTAATTGGTGTTTCTAAGCTTGCTAAATGATACGGGCGATATAAGATATGATGATCCCGTTCCCCTTTCTTCATCAAGTAATTCATTTCTTCAGCTACTTCGCTATTTTGCCCCTTAACGATAACAAAGACGCCTGGCGCTAAACCATCCACATATTCCACTACACCAAATTGAGATAAGACCCCACCATTTTCCTTTAAATCTAACGAAGTAATGACAGAATCTAGATCCCCTTTCAAACCATGCATACCTACCTTGTCAGGGATATAGCCAATCGCATTTGATAAAAGATTCATTTCAGCCATTGTTTTTGTTCCATCTTGGAAAGCAGCTAGCATGTGAGGAGCCATTTGTTTTTTCTGAGCTTCTTTTTCAGCAGTTGCCGGATTTGCGGAAATATTCAATTGATTATTCTTCCCTTTTCCCGCAACTAAGACTTCCATCCCCATAGACGAAGCAAATTCAAATAATTCGGTGGTTGCTGCAGGTTCATCGCCATCTGATCCTGTATAGATCAACCCTGCTGAATCATAGAGTTTATGCATCAAAGGTCCAATAGTGATATCGATTTCAACATTTAATAAGACAAGATGTTTTTTTGCTAATAACGCTTCAAGCGCAATTTTTGCTCCTGCTTCAGGTACACCAGTAGCATCTACGATTACTTCATTCCAATCAGAGTGAATAATTTCTTTAGCATCTGTTGAAATAAGGACATCATTTTTAACTTTTGCCGAAGCTAGATACGCTTCTTTCGCTTTTTGTGCATAATCAAGGGACAAGTCACTGATCCCTGTTACGATCATCCCTGGAATTGACGCTATTTGTGCAATCATTCCCCTGCCCATTTGTCCTGCACCAATTACACCCACTTTGATTGGATTTCCTGTTTTTTCTCTTAATTGTAATTCACCATATAAAGTCATCTTATGTATTTCCTCCACTCATTCAATTTTTTATGTTTTTTTATAAATATTCTCTAAAGATTCGGTTCACTAATATTTTAGGCGAATTGGCAAAATTACCAATTGTCGAGCCCGCAATATGAGGGGTGATCGTGAGATTATCTAATGTTAGATAAGGATGGTCTGCGGTTAATGGTTCCTGTTCAAAAACATCCACTGCCGCTCCCGTAATCTCTTTGTTTCTTAATGCTTGAATCAAATCTTGTTCATTGACTAATCCAGCACGGGCACTATTGATGAAAACAGCAGAAGGTTTCATTTTCTTGAAATGCGACTCATTGATCATATGTTTTGTTTGAGGAGTCAATCGATAATGCATCGAAAAGATATCTGCTTTTTCCACCAGTTCCTCTAAGCTAACTTGAGTATCAGGGGACGTACCATCAAAATAATCATCAAAGAAAAGAATGTTACATCCAAAAGGTCGCAACAAATGAGCAACTCGTTGGCCAATTTCGCCATAACCAATTAACCCAATCGTTGACTCTTTTAATTCAGGTGCTAATAGCCCATTAGGATAGTACTTTTGCCACTGATGCTCTCTTAATTTTTGATTTCCTCGTGCGATATTTCGAATTTCTGTCAAAATCAAACCAACAGTAAATTCCGACACACTAGTCTTACTTCTGCCAGGAGTATTATAAACAGCAATTCCTTTTTCTTCGGCATAGCTAACAGCGACATTTTCTGTACCTGCTCGCAGTACGCCAACTAATTCCAAATTTTCCGCCCGTTCGATCACTTTTTTACCAATCGGTGCAAATTGAGTAATGATCCACTGATACTCTTCAATATTTTCTAAGAGATACTCTGGTAATTCGACTGCATCACACCCTTGTTTTTCAACCTTGATATTATCTTTTTGCAGACTATCTAAATCAGAATGTCGCCATTCTTTGATGTCTACAGAAATTCCTTTTGTGGCTAAATCTTTCAAGCCTTCTTCCATCATTTCTCGATCAATAAATAAATCTGCGATTGCTAAACATTTGATCATTCTTTATTCCCCTCCTCATTTAATACAACTGATACCCGATAGCTTCCTGGGGTACTAGCGATCTCGAATGCTTTTTGGATATCCATTAATGGAACTTTGGTTTCGATCAATTTTGATACATCCACTCGTCCTTCATTCAGGAGTGTAGCTGCGTCATAAAAATCTTCTAATGTGGAAGCATACGTACCGATCACTTCGAGACGCATATAATGAATCATATTTGGCTGGATAGCCATTTCAGGCGCAGGATAACCCGCAGCATAAATCGAGATTTTCCCATCTTTTTCTTTCACCATCTCAAGGGATTGATTCATCGCCAAAGTTGATCCAACTGCGACAATAACGCTGTCAGCCCCTTTTCCATTTGTGAGTTCTTTGACTTTTTGAACTGGATCGGTTTGACTTGCATCAATCGGTTCAAATCCTAATTCTTTGATCAGAGCTAACTTTTTAGGCATGACCTCAGAAATGATGACCCTTGCGCCCATTGCTCGTGCTGTTAATCCATTAAGAAGTCCCATTGTTCCTCCACCGATGACCACGATCGTTTCTTTTCCAGGCACTATTCGTAATTTTTTCATATTTTGAACGACGGAGGATAAGGGTTCAACAAAAGCAGCTTCTGAGGCAGATAAAGTTGGTCTCATCTTTACGAAGCTTTTGGCTTTACGAACAAAATAATTCGCAAATCCAAAAATCCCATAAAACTCTTTTGAATAATTCTTTCCAAATTGCCGTTTGTTTTCACAATTCGTAATTTCACCAAATTTACACTCATCACAGTAACCACAATAATCATAAAGTACACTGACACGATCGCCGATCTGGTAGGTATCGCCGACAGCTTTGCCTTTTGCTACGACAATTCCTGAACATTCATGTCCGCCAGCCATAGGATAGCCTTGATGTTCTCTAAGTCCTAACCATTGTTGATAGTCAGTTGTACAAATGTTACAAGCTTCTTATTTTACTAACAATTCATCTTCTGCCAATTCAGGCATCGGTATTTCCTTGATCTTTGCATTCTTCTTCTCAGCTAAATAGCCAAACGTTATGTTTTTAGGTTGCATTTTTTCACTCCTATTCTATAATCCAATTGAAAAAGCATACGCAATGATAACTGCGATCGGACCAGTTAAAATTCGCGAAAACAACACAGCTGGCACACCATTAGAAATCGTTTCTGGTTTTGCTTCTCCCAAAGTCATTCCTACGGGTGCAAAATCACAGCCAACTTGTGAATTGATAGCAAACAGTGCTGGTAGAGCGTAATGTGGCGGGATTGTACCATTGGCGATCTCTGTTCCGATCAATAAACCAATCACCGAAGCAATCACCGCCCCTGGTGCTAATAAAGGAGATAAAAACGGCAAACTAGTAATAGCACCTAATAGAACTAAGCCAAGTAAGCTACCGCCTAAAGGTGACAAAAACTTCGCAATAATATCCCCAATTCCTGTATAGTTGATAATACCAATCAAAGTTGCAACAAAAGCCATAAATGGAATAATATTTGTTAGCACGGTATCGATCGTTTCACGCCCTGCTTGATACATGATATTGATAAAGCTCCCCGCACCACGTCCGATGGTATCGATCAAGCCAAAAATCCCACCTTTTTTATTGCTATGATTTTTCTTTTCAGTGGTTTCTTTTGTTATTTCTGTAGTTGTTTCCGGTTTATTTGTGTTGATATTTGATGTTTTTTCATTCTTATCTTCTTTATTATGTACTTGTGCAGCTTCGCTTTCACTAATAATTTCTATGTTTGTAATCGTTGTTCCTGAAACAAAAATATCTTCTGTCATAAATTTCGCCAACGGCCCAGAAGGCGCTTGCAATTTTACGTTGATTGTCGGGATCTTCATTCTTGGATACGTTCCACAGCGTGCTGTTCCGCCACAATCAATGACTGCACACAAGGTTTCTTCTTTTTCCACTGGATTTTTAAATGCATCAACCGCTGTTACCCCAGCTAATTCCGCAATCTTTTCAGCGACGGGATGAATACCACCACCGGTTACACTGATAACGTACTTCTTACGTTCATCATTTAACGGAATGGTTAATGGTCCTCCCCAGCCTCCATTTCCTTTATGGATAATTAGTTTTTTCGCTTCCATCTCTACCTCCATTCTCAGTTTCGTCTATGCCTCTGTTGTTTTTTTTGCTTCTCTTTGTGTTAAGAAACGAGCAATTTTTTCTGTAATGATTCCTCGTACTAAGATAATCATAAAAGCTGCCAATAAATACCTTAGACCTAATTCACTTTGATTTCCCACTTTACCAAAGCCAGCTGCTACACCAAGATAAACAAATAGTTCAGCTGAATTTGCATGAGGAAATAATCCCACGATGGGATGAAGCATTGACACCGTTGCATCATAGTAAGCTGCCTTGTGCTCTTCTTTTAAAAATCGTCCAAATGTATAACACATTGGATTTGTTAAAAAGAAACACGCTAAAAACGGAATCAATGTATAACGTAATAACGTGAATTTCGTACATCGTTGCATGAATCCAAATACTCTTTTTTCTCCGATAATTTTTATTAGAGCGTTTACAAAAAGAATCAAAGAAATCAACAGCGGAACGATCGTCGTTAAAAATCCAACAAAAGTATCTGCTCCAGCTTGAAACATTCCCATAAAGCCATCTGACAACTTCACCAGAAAATTCAAATCCCATTCCTCCTTTTAAGATCAAATTGCGCGCTTTTATCAAAAGACAATCCATTTGTCATATGATACCACACCAAGAATATATCATTTGACAAAATTAATGTCAATTGATTTTTTCGAAAAAATAAAGTACACTAAAAATGGAAATGTTTTTTATTAAATGTATGACAGTTATGATTACCCGATCGACTTGATCTATTTAAGTGAAGTGAATAACTGGAGTGAAACGATCAATTGGAGGAAAAAATGAGTAAATCTGAAGAAAGAAACATGGTGAAAGTAGCAACTTTATATTATAAAGAAGGTCTGACACAAGCACAGATTGCTAAGAAAATGGGAGTCTCTCGTTCACTCATTTCTAAATGGTTAATTGATGCTCGAAAAGCAGGTTTCATTGAATTTTTTATTAATAGTGAAAATATCTATGCCATTGAATTAGAAACCGAACTAGAGAAAAAATTTGCCTTATCTTTTGTTAAAGTGGTGGACACAACGAATCTATCTTATCCAGAAATCGAGAAAATGGTTGGACAAATTGCATCAATTTCTTTAAAAGATAAGATTGCAGCTGCGAAAACAATCGGGATTTCATGGGGAAAGTCAATCAAAAGCTTAGTTACTCAATTTCCATTTGAGAATTATCCTGATACAACATTCATTCCATTAATCGGCGGCATGGGATATGATCATTTTGATATCCACTCCAATCAACTTTGCCATGAATTTGCTCGAAAGACACGTGGTTCTTCAAAATATCTTTACACTCCAGCACTGGTTTCTAATGAGATAATTCGTCAAGAATTTGAAGGTAATATCTACATTGATAAAATTCTCTCTGAAGCCAAAAAAGTCGAATTAGCACTTGTCGGTATCTCCTCCCCTGATCATTTCAACACGATGGAAGAAATCGGGTATACTAATAAAAAAGAAATGGCACAATTAAGAGGGATTGGTGCAGTTGGGGACATCAACTCCCGTTTTTATGATAAAGATGGTCAAGAAGTAAATCATCCAATCAATAAGCATGTGGTTGGCCTAAGTCTTGAAGAGCTTAAAGCGATTCCTGAAACCATCGCTATTGCTTATGATGATGCGAAATGGCAAGGAATCTATTATGCTTGTAAAAATCAACTGATTGACTCCATCATTACTACCGACACCATTGCGGATCACTTGATTCATATGGATATTTAGCAATGACAAAAACGGAAGTTACGTAAGAGCAGTTCCGCTTCTCACCTGTTTCCTTTATCTGCTCTTGAATCTCCTAACTATTTCCGCTATGATTAAAAAGTAATAAAATATGATTTTGTTTGCAGGGGGACGCTGTTGCGTTGAGAAGGTAAAACCTGACCCTTTGAACCTGTTTGGTTGATACCAGCGTAGGGAGCAAATGTCCTTTTTGTTGATGCGAAATCAAAACAAACAAGACATTCTTCTTTCTAGGGGAATGTCTTTTTCTATTTTAAGGAGGATTACAGATGAAAAAAGTGCTTAGTATTGCAGGATCAGATTGTAGTGGTGGCGCGGGTATACAAGCCGATTTAAAGACTTTTTCTGCTCATCGAGTGTATGGAATGTCGGTTATCACCTCAGTCGTAGCTGAAAATACGGTTCGTGTATTGACCTACCAAGATATTTCCCCTCAAATCATCAAAGATCAAATGGATGCGGTTTTTGAAGACATTTTTCCCGATGCCGTAAAAATTGGGATGCTTTCTAGCCAAGAAACAATGCTTGCAGTGACTGAAAGTTTAAAAAAATGGCAACCACAAAATATTGTTTTAGACCCAGTGATGTACGCTAAAAACGGCAATGCGTTGATGGAGCCAACTGCGATTGATACACTGATTCAGACGGTTCTTCCCTTAGCTAACTTGATTACACCTAATATCCCAGAAGCAGAAAAAATTGCTCAATGTACGATCTCATCAATAGCAGATATGGAACAAGTCGGACGAACCATCTACGAAAATAGTGGAACAGCTGTTTTAATCAAAGGTGGGCATAAATCTGGCGAAGCTACCGATGTGCTCTTTGATGGAAATAAATTCTATCATTTTACTGCAGAACGAATCGAAACCAAAAATACTCATGGGACAGGGTGTACGTTATCTTCTGCTATTGCTTCTGAATTAGCTCTAGGAAAATCTTTAGAGCAGGCTGTCTGTGAAGCAAAGAAATACGTTACACTTGCAATCCAACATTCGTTGGCGATCGGTCAAGGACATGGTCCTACGAATCATTTCTACTCGCTTTACCAAAATACCGTTGAAGAGGAGTAATTTTATGTCATCATTCAAAACGATTATCCAACAGATTCGTGCATGCAATCCGTTGGTTCACCATCTAACGAACTATGTAACAGTCAATGATTGTGCCAATATTACTTTAGCTATTGGTGGTTCTCCGATAATGGCTGATGCGATTCAAGAAGTAGCAGAAATAACAGCTAAAACGGATGCACTCGTTCTCAATATAGGAACCTTGAATGAACAAACCGTCGATTCGATGATTCTTGCTGGCAAAGAAGCGAACAAGCATGGAATTCCGGTCATATTCGATCCAGTCGGTGTGGGTATTTCTCAATTTCGTATGGATGTGACTAAAAAGTTATTAAACAGTATCCATTTTACAGTCATTCGTGGAAATTATTCAGAAATCCTTTGTCTAGCAGGTATTCAAACTTCAGCTAAAGGAGTAGACACTTCGCTTGTGAATCAAAAAAAAGAAACTGAAGTCATCAATATTGCACGAACACTAGCTTCTTCTTTTCACTGTATCATCGTCATAACCGGCGCAATCGATATCGTTTCAGATGGTGTTCGAACGATGCAGGTAAAAAATGGTTGTGCTGCAATGCGCCATGTTACTGGTACTGGTTGTATGTTAGATTCTCTAATTGCTACTTTTTGTGGTGGTTATTCCGATGATTTTTTTGAAGCAGCCGTAAGTAGCGTGATTGCAATGGGAGTTGCTGGTGAATTAGCTTTTGAAAAGGCAAAAACCAAAGGAACAGGTAGTTTACGCACCCATTTAATAGATGAAATAAGTAAACTAACGGATCAAACCTTATCAGAACGAGGTGACTATATTGCATTCGATGATTGATTACCGGCTCTACCTAGTAACAGATCCACTCTTGTTCACTACCAATACACTGCTAGAAGCTGTCTCACAAGCACTTGAAGGAGGCGTTACTGCTGTTCAACTCCGAGAAAAACAGTTAGATTCTAGAAAGTTTTACGAAGAAGCCATACAGATAAAACGATTAACCAAAAGATATAACGTTCCCTTGATCATCAATGACCGCCTTGATATTGCTCTGGCATGTGATGCAGACGGTCTCCATATAGGTCAAAATGACTTACCCTTAACTATAGCTCGTAAGCATCTTGGACCAGATAAACTAATCGGTGTTTCAGTACAAACGGTTGAAGAAGCCATCGAAGCAGAAAAAAATGGTGCGGATTATCTAGGAGTCGGTGCAATGTTTCCTACAGATACCAAACCAGATGCAATACATGTCACAACTGAAGAATTAGAAAAAATCTGTGCGCAAATCTCGCTTCCAATCATTGTGATCGGTGGAATCAATCAGCAAACAATCCCAGCTTTTCACTCACTTCCCATTCAAGGTTTTGCTGTCGTATCTGCTATTTTGTCAAAAAAAGATATCAAAAAAGCCAGTCAGGAACTTTTAGGATTGATTGATCAGACGATTGGGAGGTAAATCAATGTCATTTTCAAAAAATTTAAAAATCGAAGCTTATGACAGCTGGGAAAAAGGATTTAATCATCCATTTATTCAAGAATTAGGAAAAGGTATTCTTGCTAAAAAGACATTTCAATTTTATTTACTACAAGATTACTTGTATTTATTTGAATATGCTAAAGTATTCGCATTAGCTGCCACCAAATCAGACAATGAACATCAATTATTTCATTTTGTTGAAGCACAATACAGTATTCTAGCAACAGAACTTGACTTACATCGCCAATATATGTTGGATTATGCTATTGAAAAAGAAGAATTTAGAACTGTACAACCTTCTTTTTACAATCGCTCTTATACAACAAATATGCTAGCGATTGGCCATAGTGGAGGTGTCGCTGAAATCATCGCAGCTATCCTTCCCTGTGCTTGGACCTATTACGATTATGCGAGTCGTTTAAAAAAACGATATCAATCGAGTTTAGAAAAGAACCCCTATCGCTCCTGGATTGATTTATATGCAGATCCTGATTTTGAAAAATCATTTGAGTGGATGTTTGACCTGTTGGATGAATTAGTCGAAATGAAAAGTGCGAAGGAACAACAAAAAATAAAACAAATTTTTATATCAAGTTTGGAATTTGAGTATCTTTTTTGGGAAATGTCTTATCATGAAGAAATGAATCTGATTCCATTATCAGAATAAATTGTATAGTGATCTCAGTAGACAACTTCTTCTGCTTTCGTTTAAAGCAGATCTAGTAAAACATGTTAAGTCTAGGACACTCACCTTTTAATCTCTATACCAGACGAACACTCAACCATTGTAGGGCGGATAGAGTATTCTATCGGTCCTGATTTTTTTATAAAAAACTACCACACTACCGCTAAGATGAAGTTATTCAACCCATCAATCTGAAAGAACTTATTTGATCACGCCAAACTACTAAGTAAAATTGTGTATGTCTTTTACTGCTTTGAGAATAACCGTTTGTCTAGTCCTCATCGGTGATTGCACTCATTCGACATAAAAAATAGTAATCTCTCTATAAAATTAACTGACGAAAATATAATCATAAAAAAGCACAAATTCTTTATTGAACCAAATAGAATTTTCTCATAAACTCACATTCCTAAGTCACACATTGCGTCTTTTAACCAAGGATGTAAAACGAAAATATCCGTTAAAGCCCATTCAATATAGGTTTTACACCCTTGATCTAAAGAGATGTCTAAAGCTTTGTTCAATTGTTTTAAATAAGGAGCACTATGGTCTCTATCCCATTTAATCTTATCTGCAATGAAAACAACTTTATCTAAACTAGAAGCATTTTTTTTAAGCGTTGTATGACATTCAATAGCTGATAATATTTCTCTATCCTTGATATTGAATAGTTCTTTTGCTATACATACTGATTGTTTTTGGTGGAGAATCATAGGTAGTTTCTCTTCTTCTTTTAGAACTTTCTCCCCTAAACTCTTTTGTAGTTCTATCCTTTCATCATTAGGAATGACTACGCTAATATCATGTAACAAACCAGCAAGATAGGCTTTATCTTTTGGTACGTTAAATTTTTCTGCAAGTTCTTTCGCCTTGTTGGCTACTTCATACAAGTGAAAGACGGTTTTATCTTTCCCATAATAATTCAAAAATTCTCTGACTTGTATTTCAATATTTTTAGAACTAAAGGGCATCTTATACTCAATAATGTTCTTCATTTTAACTCACCTTCCAATGAATACCTTTACATTATTATATATTAATAAGGTCAAAAATAAAGTTCGACAATCATTCCATCCTCTGATAGTTTTGCTCCTTTAAGCTTTCACCTATCAGCTCAGATGATTTTAGGAAAAAAGCTAAAAGAAAAATGAAGATAGACTGATTTGCAGTATGAAAAATTGATATTTGCTCCTTTTTAGCTTTTCGATTCCCCTGGATCAGGGTACAACGAGTAAAATCATCAAATCAATCTAAGTGCGTTTTGATTTCTTACTGTCTGACTTATTCCTATCAGATAACAAACCATAAGTGGCATAAGCAGGAATTACTATAGCTAAGAACATTTTAACGAGAAACTTAAAAACTTTCATATGATTCACCATCCTTTATATGTTACTCGTACTTTATCATACTACCTATTAATAACCCAGCTATCACAGGTGATCGTTTATCCTTAGAGACTAACTACTTCTTACTTCTCCCTCATTATTTCATACCATAGTTTATGGTTTTCGAAATTTTTATCATTTCAAACGACGAATCATTATCTGTCCTGGTAATACTATTTTAACCAAATAAAAAGAACAGAAAGAAATTTTCTTCTTTCTGTCCAAATGATTCTAAGAATTTTCTTTACCAACATCATTTGACAAAGAGACCAAAAATGTAAGATTCATTAGTGGTTCTATGATACCCGAAGGCTGGGGTTTAGCTAGAACCCTGATTATTTTAATTAGATGATTACCCATCTCGTATTTTCTTAGTTCAGTTTAACTAGATGATTTATTTCAAAACAAGATTGCTGACTTAAATCCTAATTCAGCATAATCAAACAAATATGCTGCATCAATTCATCTAACATTTTAATTTTGTAAAAAATTGATATTTGTTTCACAATTTTATTGTAAAATAAAACAATACTTATTGGAACAAACACCCCTAACATCAAGCGGAATAATCCATTTATAGGTGTTATTTCGCCATGCCTCATATTAAAGATTTGAATAGGTATCATATGAAACAAGAATATATTCTTACTATAGGAATTTAAATTTTCAAAACTTTTGATTTTACTTTTAGAAATAACCAACAGTCCATACAAACTAAAAATAAAAGGGATTGTGAAATACATAAAATTCTTATCGATTCCTTGATTATAAAATGTGATTATCCCTTCGACTCCTCCTAAAAAACACGCAGCGACTAGTCCATATATGAATAACTTTCGATGCTTTTCTAAATTATGTACATTATCAGCCAAAACAAATCCTATGGAAATAAAGAGTGGACTAAAGAATAACCCATTTCTTGTAGTAAAAAAAATATTAAAGTATTTTTCCATAACTGATATGACCATTGGATTTGATATAAATAAGGAATACGTTTCAAGGGAACCAACAGAAAAAAATAAAAAGCAAATCAGAAAAATCCATTTATATCTAAATCTTTGAAACATATATTTAACTATAGCTAATGAACTTATCAAAGCAGGAAAATACCATAAGTGATAGAAGCTTCCAGTATATAGGAAACTAACTACCAATGCCAATAATATTGACCATAAATTCCACTGAATATCAACTGTATCTTGTAACAGTTGAACACCAAACGGAATGTACAGCAAAAACACTATAGTATATAGACGTACTATTCTTCTTAGCCACATCTTCGAATAGCCTTCCCTCTTACTATTTATCCGAAAGAAATATGCATTATTTACAAAAAAGAATGGAACAGCAATACGACAAACCATACTTTTTAGAAAAAAATGCACTATCAGGTGACTAGTAATGGTCCCACAATGAATAACAACAACACAAATCGTCGCAATAAACTGAGCAATAAATAGTTTTTGATTCTTATTATCCATAATCCCTCCAACAAGCAAATTTGACTTTAATAGGCTAGAAATAAAAATAGAATATGTACCAAAAAAAATTTGGAGATAATTAACTCTAACATCTATATTTTCTCTTTCCTCTTTAATTTCTTAAATCCACAATACTATATTAATTATAGTATTGATTAATGTAAAAAACATTAGACTAAAGTCCAATTCATTTAATTCATAATTGTATAGAGTGGGAGCAATTTTAAACTATTAAGGTATTCAAAAAAACAATAGATAGATCCCTGTTTTTTTTAATTAGATGATTACCATTATTGTATTTTCTTTACTCAATTTGATTAGATGAATCATTTCAAACACAGATGAGTGGGTAAAAACGACTTTCACTATACCTAGAAGCCAGAAGAATCATAGGCTATCTAACGTTTGAATCCCTGTAGAACCCTCACCCATGATAATGACCATTTTCTGCTCTTTGCAGTAGCGATAGCAACTCATAAAAATCATCAGATAGAAAAACGTTTTCTTCATCTTCATTACCTCTATTCATTTTAGCTTCTTATACGGCAGTAGGTACGGTTCTTTTCATGATGTGGAATGATTTTCTGTATAGAGAGTAGGACAATAGTCCGCTTCAAAAAGAAAATGGCTCTATAACAAAAAAATCTGAGACAGAATGAGGTTCATTCTGACCCAGATTTGTTTTTACACCACTCATCAGTTCTTATTGACAAAGAGCCAAAGAAAACCCCTAATGTAAGACACATTAGGAGTTCATTATGATACCGGCGGCCGGGGTCGAACCGGCACGCCCTTAACGGGCACTGGATTTTGAGTCCAGCGCGTCTGCCAATTCCGCCACGCCGGCGTAAAAAAACTGGGGTAGCTGGATTCGAACCAACGCATGAGGGAGTCAAAGTCCCTTGCCTTACCGCTTGGCTATACCCCAATAAGAAAGGGCGAATGATGGGAATCGAACCCACGAATGCCGGAGCCACAATCCGGTGCGTTAACCACTTCGCCACATTCGCCATTATAAACAATGTTATTTTATTTCTCAATAAAAAACTAAGATGAGCACATCTTAGTCAATACCGGCGGCCGGGGTCGAACCGGCACGCCCTCAACGGGCACTGGATTTTGAGTCCAGCGCGTCTGCCAATTCCGCCACGCCG